>CAWDHZ010000001.1:0-243728 GCA_963802225.1 uncultured delta proteobacterium
ACCGGGCCGTGGCGGGGGATCTGCGCATCTCCTACTCCCAGTTCGAGGAACTGGAAACCTTCTCGCGCTTCGGGACACGCCTCGACGAGGCAACCCGACGGGTCCTGGAGCGCGGCTGGCGCGTCCGCGAGATCCTGAAGCAGCCCCAGTACAAGCCCATCCGGGTGGCCGAGCAGATTGCGGCGCTTCTGGCCATCACAGGGGGGGCACTGGATCAAATCCCGATCGGCAAAATCGGTGAAGCCGAAACGGCACTGCGGGAGGCGGCCGTTGCGCAGGATGCCGATCTCTGCGGGCGGATCGAGTCGGGGGACAAGCTGAGCCTGGATGATCGCAAGGTGCTCCTCGACACGACCGGCAAGGCTACGGAATCCATGAAGGAAGAGAAGAGCCATGCAAACGATTGAGTCGCTGAAGCGCAATATACAGAGCGCCCAGGATCTCCTCGGCGTCGTGAAGACCATGAAGGCCCTGGCGGCCGTGAGCATCCGGCAGTATCAGAAAGCCGTCGAGTCCCTGTCGGAATACAATCGGACCGTCGAGATGGGGCTCCAGATTGTTCTCAAGCGAAGCCGGGGCAGTTTTGCACCGATGCGATCGTCGTCGGCGAAACGGATGGGGGCCATCGTCTTCGGCACCGACCAGGGGCTCTGCGGGCAGTTCAACAACATCGTCACCGCCCATGCCCTCGGGGAGATGAACGCCCTGGGGATCGCGAAAGAGAATCGCATCGTCATTTCCGTAGGTCTGCGGACGGCCGACATCCTCGAGGATTCGGGACAGAAGGTCCTGGAAATCCTCAGCACTCCCGGCTCGACGGCCGGCATCACCCCCATGGTGCAGGACATCACCTCGGTGCTCGAGGACTGGCGCTTTAAAAGACAGATCGAAAACATGTACCTTTATTACAACGAGTATATTTCCGGGGCGAATTACCGCCCGAAGACCCTCAAGCTCCTTCCCGTCGACAAGGAGTGGCTCAAGAGCCTTGAAAAGCGGAAATGGGAGTCGAGGACGATCCCCATGTTCACCGAGGACTGGGAGACGATGTTCCGGTCCCTCATCCGGGAATATCTGTTTGTCTCGCTCTACCGGGCTTTCGCCGATTCGCTGGCCAGCGAGAATGCCAGCAGGCTGGCGGCCATGCAGAGCGCCGAGAAGAACATCGAGGAGCGGCTCGAGGAACTCTTCGGCCAGTTTCACCGCCAGCGCCAGAGCACGATCACGGAAGAGCTTCTCGACATCGTGTGCGGGTTCGAGGCCATGGGCGGGGCGAAACAGGCCGGCGGAAGAGGCTAAAGGCTAAAGGCGTAGGGTTTAGGCATTCGATGAAAAGCATAAGCAGGAAAGAGCCTCTATCGAAACGAAGGGGGTGAGTTACCATGAGTATAGACAGGAAAGTATGTTCCATCTGTGCCTGGCGCGAGCAGTGTCAGAAACGCTTCAGCGTCAAGACCGACGCGATCTTCAATGTCAATTGTCCCGACTACACGCGCGACGTGAAGATCAGGGACAGCGAGGTCGAAGCGAGGATCGTCCAGGAACAGCTGGACAAGTGGCAGCGGGAAAAGGCCCCGGTGAGCGAATTCACCATCACGATATCCCGGCAGGCCGGAGCCGGCGGAAGCGAGATTGCCCGTATTCTGGCCAAGAAGACCAGCATGGACCTCATGGCAGGGCAAATCATCGAGCGGGTGGCCGAGAGCTCCAAGATGAGCTCGAAAGTCGTCGAGACACTGGATGAGAAGGCCGTCACGACCATGGAGAGCTGGATCAACTCGATGTTTGTCTCCCGGCATCTCTGGCCGAGCGATTACCTGAAACACCTCACCCGCGTGATGGGAACCATCGGCAAGCACGGCAACGCGATCATCGTGGGCCGCGGGGCCGGATACATCCTGCCCCGGGAGACGACCTTCCGTGTGAAGGTCGTCGCGCCCCTCGACTACCGGATCGAGAGCATGATGAAGATCCGCAACCTCTCGCGCGACGAGGCGCAGAAGTACATCGAAAAGCGCGATGCCGACCGGATCGCCTTCGTGCGGAAGTATTTCCAGACCGACGCGATGGACCCGCTGAATTACGACCTCGTGATCAACACGGAGAAAGTGGGGATTGAAGGATCCGTGGACACGATCCTCATCGCATTCGGCGACTGGACGAAGATCTACGAAGGCAAAAAGCCCGGCAAACTCAAGAAGGCCAAGGCGGTCTGAACGAGGGAAAAAAGCGGCGATCCATGAGGGCGGCCTGCAGGGAAGCGATCGTGAGGCCGTGCGGGTATGCCCGATCTGAAGAAGGAGCATCCGGCATGGAGGCCGAAATCAGGACCTGTGAAATTTGCCGTGCGAAAGTCGTTTTCGCCCCATGCCTGGGTTGCGGTGCAGGCGTCTGCGAATCCTGCGCCCTGTTCGAGCTCATCGGGTCGGGCTGCGGCTGCGTCTGGCCGGCCTACTACTGCCCGAAATGCGCCTGGGACCCGATGGTGAACCCGAACGCAGCCTTTCGTGACCCGCCGGCCGAACGCGGATCGGTCACCTCGAAATGACGATCTCTTTTTGAATGACCGGAACGTGGCCGAGAAGTGAATCGTTGACGGGACAGCGGCTTTTCACGAAATCGACGAATTCCTGGACCTTCTCTTCATCGGCGTCGGTTTTGATGTGAAACGTATAGCGGATCTCATGGAGCCCCGCCCTCACGCCGTCCTTGCCTCTCAAAAAGCCGTCGGTGTCCAGATCCCCTTCCAGTTCGACCCGGAGATCCTGAAACTCGATCTTCCTTGCCCTGGCAAACAGACGTGCCACGATGCACTGGCAGGCCCCCAGGCAGCACAGAAGCATCTCGACGGGGTTCATGCCCGTGTCGGTCCCGCGGAGCGTCTCCGGCTCATCCATCAGCACCGTGAATTTCCCCGCCCGGTTTTCGACGGAAAGACCATTCTTGAGAACGGACTCGGACCGGTACGTGACAATCGCCATGGATATCCTCCTGCCTCCAGGATTCGTGATGGATATCCTCTACCGGAAAACGTCTTAGTTGGCAATCCCAACCCTATTCTTTCCTCTTTACGGATCGAACGGATCAAGCTATGATATTGACAATGATGCAGCCGACGGAGGGGAAGGCGCATCTGGGAAGTCAACGAAGATTCAGTCAAGCCAGCGAGTTGGCCAGGGATTGCGTTCGCATGTCCACCTGGTCGGCAGCGTCGGGGTGTCTGCCGGCACCGGTCTTTCTCTTCGCGGAGGACCGTCCCACGGGCAGGGATTCCATTCCACGTTCCCCTCCCAGAGCCCTCTTGATGAAGGAGGGACCCATGCCGAAAAAGAAAAAGACAAGGGACGTCGAGGAGATCCTTGACGGCAATATCGTCCAGTTCGAAAAAGGGCTCGGCGGCCGGTCAGGGGACGATCTCGACGAGATGATCCGGAAGCTCGGGCGATACGAGGATGAAGAGGTGACCCCGCGCCCCGTTCTGGAAACGGACCGGGAGACGCCGCCCGCCGAGGAGGAACTCCGCGCCCGGAACATCCTCCGTGTGGAGATTCGTGGGGATGACTGCGAGATCGTCTGCGGACAAATCCGAACGAAGGCGAAAGACCGCATCGAGGAGCACTGCCGCCAAAGCGGGCTTGCCATCAGCGACATCTGGTACTGGGAAGACGAGGCCATGACCCGGTTCGTGGGCCCGACCTGGACCGCATGGTACGATGTGGATGATTTTTTCCACGAGACAGGTCTCCTGGGGCGGACGGCTTCCTCGTTTTCCATCATCGTCACGGTGGATGGCGAAGCCGTGGAAGATCTCAACACCAGGAAGATCAAGACAACCCGGACAGAGTCCGGCTCGAAGCCCGCTACGCGCAAGGATCATGTCGCCGTGACGGCCGGGACGATCGGCGAGGGGCGTTACGCCTTCGAGCTGGATATCGACGGGGAGTTCATCGCCGGAAAGCTGGAATGCGCGTTTCTCGATCTTTCGAACCTCGGACTCCAGGAGCGCCTGCTCGTCGATGTCCGTTATGACGGCGAGAGCATGTATCGCGAGGAAGAGGTCGTTCGGGATCTGTTTACGGTGACATTTTTATAAGGAAGGGCTAAAGGCTAAAGGCTGAGGGGTTTAGAAAAGAAATTTGTCTTTACCATTCGCCCTAAGCCATAAGCCGTTTGCCATGGTTTATCCCATGAAAGACAGACTGTCGGAACTCCTCGGACTCATGGCAAAGCCCGCCGGTGTGAAACGGGAAACGGGAAACGGCTGGTCCACCCTTGACCCTTCTCCGGCGAGCATTGCAGAGATCCAGATCAATCCCCCGGTATTCGGCCCGGAAACGGAAGCCCGCATCGAGCAGAGCCGGGGCATCATTCAGGAGGAGGCCATCAGCGGTTTTCGCAGGGCCAATGCCTATTTTGCCGTGAAGAATTACGGACGCGCGATCAGCGATTACTCGAGAGCCATTGAGCACTCGCCGAGATCGCCTGAGATTTACTACAATCGAGCGATCACGCACGAGAAGGCGGGCAAATTCATCAAAGCCATCGAGGACTACACAAACGCCGTGTCGGTCGACCCGCAGTATGGTAAAGCATTTTGCAACCGCGCATCCCTGCTCTGGAGCCAGGGAGAAACGAAACAGGCCATCGAGGATATGAAAAAGGCGGCGCAGCTGGGGGTGAGGGAGATGCGGGCGTTCTTGAAATCAAAAGGCATCGACTGGTAACGGCTTGTGAAAAATGACCGCCTGCTTCGTTTCCCTCGTCCTTCGTCGGTCAACGTACGACCAGTACGCCTCCCTCCTCAGGACTTCGGGGGCCTCGCATTCGATCATTTTTGACAAGCCGTTAAGAAAAGACTGGTGACGCACGCGACGCGCGCAGTGAAGAAGTGTCTGAGTGTCTGAGTGAAGAAAGAGAAGGGACCCGGGACGAGGGGGCAGGGACGAGGCCAAATTCGCGATAGAACCTTTCAACGAATCAACCCATCAACTTATTTGTCCTGAACAATACTTGAATGGACGGTCATTGTCATATCAAGTCTCGATCAACGACTTCTGGTGGAAATCAATTATCCCGATTCAATAGATGAGAATCATATCGATGATCGATTTCAAGCTCATTCTTCAATTTAAAAAGAATGCTTAAATCGACATCTGCGCTGCTTCCTCCCCCGTATTCAAATGGATTGTCCATATCTCTGATCAGCAGAAGCAGGCTGATCAGGACAAATGTGACGGAGCCGAGAAGCAGCGAGGCGTCATACCAGTGGTCCGTTTTCGTGAAGAGCAAAACGGCTAGCACAGCGGCGGTGGCGATCATGGCAATCTGGTAAGCAGCGGGGATGAAACTCGTCTCCATAATAATCTCGATGCGATAGGAGATTCGGTCAATGGTCGTCAGTTCGTTGCGCATCTTTATGATAAACGGCGGCGCGACCCCATCCTTGGCAAGGTCATTGACATCATCGGCGATGTGGTTCAGGGACGGAATGACCTTGCTGAGTCTCCAGCAGTTGTCTTCAAAATTGGCAAGCATGACCTGCAAGAGATCCTTGATGTGAGTCCGCAGATCATCCGTTTTCTTTTTGTCTTTTGCCTGGATGAAATTGACATCGTTGTATAGGCTTCTCAGCGATGCGGCCAGTTCTCCCGGTATTTTCTCGCTTTCCTTGTAATCCGAGAGAATGCCGCTGAAGATGATAGCGATGGTGAAGATAACGCCTGCCACCAGTGCCGTCAGCACAGGGTTTGCGACGATAAACTCGCCGCCGCCGGCATGGATTGCGAATTTAATCAACATAAAAATGGCCACGACGGCCGCCGCCTTCAGAATGATCCCGAATTTTTTCATCATGGAAGAATCTGCCTTAACCATAAAATGAACAGCCAACCTTGTGATTTCTAATCCACCTCAGATTTCGATGGCGAAGTGGATTTTCTCCGATTGCGTCAAGTACTACACTTTTGAAATCGGCGCAAACAGTGACAAGATGCCGAGGATGACGAACAGTGCCGCTGCCACCCAACGCATCGCCTTCATGTTGATTCGGTGAGCCAGGGCTTCGCCTATCCAAACAGCCGGGACATTTGCGATCATCATGCCCAGAGTAGTTCCCATAACTACTGCGACCAGAGAATCGTAGCGGGCCGCCAGTGCAATGGTGGCAAGTTGAGTCTTATCACCCATCTCCACCAGAAAAAATGCGATCAAGGTGGTCAGGAAAACACCGGGACCCCTTAACGTGCGGTTATCCTCCAGTTTGTCCGGTATCAACGCCCAAGCACCGAAAGCGAAGAAGGATAGAGCAATGATCCACTTCAATGTTTGAGGGGATACGAGGCTGGCCAGCCAGACTCCAACGTAACCTGCAGCGAAATGATTGGCGAGGGTAGCAAAGAAAATACCCAGAATGATCGGTCCCTTCAGTTTGAGCTTTGCTGCCAATACAAACGACAACAATTGGGTCTTGTCACCCATCTCGGCTAATGCGACAATCAGGGTTGAGAATAATAAAGCTTCCAAGTGTCTCCGATCCTTTACCGATTCACCATGCACGTATTCAATATTACGTAATTATATTCCCTCTCTGATGAAGAGCCCGCCTCTATCAGAAGGACGGGTTTCGGAATAGCCTGGAGCACTAACCGAAAAAAAGCGAGACTTCAGTATGACGATTTGTCACACTAAAGGTCTCGCTAATTGGCATCTGCCAATGGCAAGGCCAGACAGTATCCCGTCAGTATGTTGACCTTGCCTTACTAACTACTCCCCTTTAGAGCAATGCTCTATAGCAAAATCCGCATAATGTGTCAATTCTAAATGTCTCCACGGAAGCCGATACGGATGGGTGAATCCCCCTTTTAACCTTCTTACTTTCTCAACTTCGATTTTTCATGCGCACCCGCTCGGCTATTTCTCGCACGTCGTCCATGACCTTCTGTATATCGAGGGTCAAAAGTCTCCGGTTGCGCATCACGACCTTCCCGTCAATGATCACATCCCTCGCATCGCTTCCCCTGCAGGCATAGACGATCTGGGAGTACAGATGGTACAGGGGGGTGAGGTGTGCCTGCTTCATGTCGAGCACGATGAGATCGGCGCATTTTCCCGGCTCGACGGACCCGATGAGGTGCTGAAGGCCCAGCACCCGGGCGCCTCCGGTCGTGGCAATCTGAAGCGCCGATGCGGCATCCATCACCGTCGGGTTCATCGTCGAGACCTTGTGGAGCTTCGCCATCGTGTCGAGTTCGAGCAGCATGTCCAGGTCGTTGTTGCTTGCGCAGCCGTCCGTCCCGAGTCCCACGGCAACCCCGCGCTTCATGAGCTCCGGGATCCGGGCGATGCCCGAGGCGAGCTTCATGTTGCTCTCGGGGCAGTGACAGACTCCGGTGCCGCTTGCCGCAAGCACGTCCATTTCGGTGTCGTCGAGCCACACGCAGTGCACGGCCGCCGACTTGCCGCCGAGGACCCCGATCTTCTCGAGGTAGTGTACGGGCCTCAGACCGTAACGTGACCGGATGATGTCCACTTCCTCCTTCGTCTCGGACAGGTGCATCATGAAGGGGACCGCTGCCTCGTCGGCGACGCGTTTCACGGTCTGCAGGGTCTGAGTCGCGCAGGTGTAGGCGGAATGACAGAAAAGAGACGGCGTAACCATCGGGGAGAGGGGCTGCCATTTCAAGATGAATTTTTCGGCTGCGGCGGCTTTCTTCTTGATCTCATCCGCATCGGGCGGGCTGAAGTCGATGAACCCCTGGCCCGCCACGATTCGCACGCCGGCATCGACGGCTGCCTGCACGACATGGCTCTCGTAGAAGTAGCTGTCGCAGCAGGTCGTCGTCCCCGAGCGGATCATCTCGGCCATGCCGAGAAGGGCGCCGCGGTAGATCATCTCGCGGTTTACGTGCTTTGCCTCGGCGGGGAACATGTGTTCGTGGAGCCACTCCATCAGCGGCAGATCGTCTGCAAGCCCCCGGAAGCAGGTCATCGGCAGGTGGGTGTGCGTGTTCACAAGGCCCGGCATGACGGCACAGCCCGTGGCATCGATCGTTTCGACAGGGCATACGGCCGGGGCATCGGCCCTGGCGCAGGCAAAGCGGATCTTTCCCCCGGAGATGCCGACGGCGGCGTCCTCGATGACGTCCATGCGCCCGGACAGGGTGAGAAGGGTGCCGCCCGTGATGAGGATGTCGATCTTTTCAGCGTGGTTCATACGGGGGACCTCACATCCCGAGGCTTGCCCGGATCCGCCGGGCGATACGGTTGACGCGGTCCATGACCTCCTCCTCGTCGACGGTGAGGAGCTTGCGGTTTCTCATGACGATGCGCCCGTTGATCACGACCGTGTCGACGTCGGAGCCCGAGGCGCAATAGACGAGGTGGGAGTGCTCACTGTAGACCGGCGTGAGATGAGGGCTGTTGAAATCGACGGTGATCACATCGGCCTTCATCCCGGGCCGCAGCGCCCCGACCTCGTTTTCCAATCCGAGGGCCCGGGCGCCGTCGCGGGTAGCCATTTTCAGGACGGTCCCTGCGCTCATCACCGTGGGGTCCAGCCTGAAGGCCTTGTGAAGCTTGGCCGCAGTGTCCATCTCCTGGAACATGTCCAGATTGTTGTTGCTGGCGCAGCCGTCCGTGCCCAGGGCCACGGTTACGCCTGCCGCCTGCAAATCCGGCACGGGGGCGACACCCGATGCCAGTTTCATGTTGCTCTCGGGGTTGTGCACAACCTTCGCACCCGCCCGGGCAAACATTCCGATATCCGCGGCGTCGAGCCAGACGCCGTGGAACGCCACCAGGTTGTCATCCAGGAGGCCTGTGTTTTGAAGGTATTGAACGGGGCTGCACCCGAGCTTTGCGACCAGGCCCTCGCGCTCCGATTTCGTCTCCAGCAGGTGAAGGGCCAGGGGAACCCCGCAGCGATCGGCCAGAGCCTTGGATTTCTTCAGCAGATCTTCCGAGCAGGTGTAGAGGGCATGAGGTTCCACGGTGATCCGCACGAGCGGGTCGTTGGCCCATTTTTCGATGAGGTCCTTCGTGTAGGCAAGACCTTCATCGGGCGTCTTGAAATTGGGGGAGGGGAAATCGAAAAGCACCTCTCCGAGAAGGCAGCGCATCCCGGCGAGGCTTGCCGCTTTCGCCGTCTCGTCCTCGAAGATGTACATGTCGCAGAAGGTTGTCGTTCCGGAGCGGATCATCTCGACGCAAGCCAGCAGGCTTCCCCAGTAGGCGAGTTCCGGATCCACGTTTTTCGCCTCGGCGGGAAAGATGTATTTGTTGAGCCATTCCATCAGTTCCAGATCATCGGCGATACCCCGGAAACAGGTCATGGCCGCGTGGGTGTGGGCATTGACCAAACCGGGCATGATGACATGGTTTGTCGCCTCGATGACCGTCCGGCCTCGGTAGCGGCCCGCGACATCGCTTTGGGGCCCCACGGCGACAATCGTGTCCTTACGGATGGCGACGGCGCCCGACGGGATGACCGTGTCGGCGTCGTCCAGGGTCAGGATCGTGCCGCCTACAAGGATGATGTCGACTTCCTGCATGATGCCTCCCCGTGCCGATATTCAGGGTTTTCTTTGCCCGGTTTGCACCGCGGCTGCCGCCTCGCTTCTTGACAGCCAACGGCAAAGATAATATACATGCCCCTACTTGCCTCATTGCCTGGGTGGCGGAACTGGTAGACGCAAGGGACTTAAAATCCCTCGGTCCCTAGGGCTGTGCGGGTTCGATTCCCGCCCCAGGCACCATCAAACTTTTCCGCGAAAGAAGTGCGGAAACCCCTCGTTTGACCTCTCCGTTTTCACGCATCTTGCATGCCCCAGGCAGAGATCGCGATTCCAAGTCCACCCGGGACGTGAAGATCACATAAAGGATTTTTCGCAAATAATCAATTTCAATATAGCTTTTGCCCGGGATGCCCTGTGTCTGCGGTCGGAGTCAGTCGAGTTTGGTTCGGGATCTGAAGTTGCACCGTCAACGGTTAGCCAGCGGACCGCCAAATCTCCGGCAGCAGGGACGGACTGCAACCTGCGTAACCAGCTATCCAGCACGGTGCAAAGTCCGTCCAGTGCCGGATACAGGTTGACAGCAATCGGAAGTTTTTTTATACTCGGCGCTGCGCAACGGGGATTGTCGAAAAACGCGTTGCAGGCGTCTGTCGCGACGGGTACCGCGATGACCGTACCCGGATTCTCGAAAACAGAGGAAGAACCAGAAAAAGGGAGGTTGTTGTATGAACAGGAAGAAAGCGGTGGTTACAGCGGTTATGGCGCTCGTCTGTGCAATGGTCTTCATGCCCTTATCTGCGGACGCCCAGAAATCCCCCAAGGGTGCCAAGGCGATCTTCGACAGCGGCGACGGCGCGTCCGTACGGATGTCTTCCGGCGGCCCGGCCCCGAGCACGCCAGCCGCGCCGGAGAAATACGTGGGAATTTCTTACAAGCTTGCCCTGCTCAAGCCCAACGGGGATTTCTCCATTGTCCCCAAGACGAGGACCTTCAAATCGGGCGAGAGGATCAAGATGCTCGTCCGGACGAACCGGCCCGGGTACCTCACGATCATGAACATCGGTCCCACCGGAAACACCACCGTCCTGTTTAATGAATACGTCGAAGCAAAGCAGCTCTACGAGATTCCCAAGTCGACAGCCCTGAAGTTTGCCGGCGCACCCGGCACCGAGAAGGTCATGATCATGCTGTCCGGCAGCCCGAACCCGATCGGGGGCGGCCAGTCCACGACCGTGGCCGGCGGGCCCGGCACCGTTCCCCCGCCCCCGTCAGCGCCTCCCGCCGCGACTCCGCCCTATGGCGGTTCGATGGGCTCGGCACCCCCCAGCATGCCTCCGCCTCCTCCCGGACCCATGGCAGACGCCGGCAGCAGCCTGCCTCCGCCCCCGCCCGTG
This sequence comes from uncultured delta proteobacterium, assembly GCA_963802225.1. Lineage (GTDB taxonomy): Bacteria > Desulfobacterota > Syntrophia > Syntrophales > UBA2192 > UBA2192. The sequence goes on from CAWDHZ010000001.1 coordinate 10,907, forward strand.
ATGATTGCCAGCAGCATGCAGGGCTCGAAGGACATCGTTGTGGAAGACCACAACAAAACAGGATACGCCGTGATTTCTCCCAAGGCGGGCTGGAAGCCCTCGGCGAAGGGGACGAAGGACATCGTTCTGGAGAACGACGCGAGGGACGGCAGCAACTACGGGGTTGTCCCGGCCTCGGCGATCGACGAGGGCGGCATCCTCACACTCGATCTCAAGCTGACACACCGCTAACAGGAGGGATTCATGAAGGTCTTTCGCATCAAATCGCTCAGTGTCCTTCTGGTTTGCGTATTTCTTCTGTCCTCCTGCGCATCCGTGCTGCCCGATCCCTCGCAGATCCGGACGGAGGATGAGCGGATCGATGCCCGCAACAAGTGCATCGCCATGTACACGGTAGGCGGTGCTGCGGCAGGCGCACTCGTAGGCGCCCTGATAGGCGGCAGCTGGAAATCGGCGGGTGTGGGCGCTTTGGTGGGCGGCGGTTTCGCGTTCCTCGCCGCCTGGGGTCACTGCCTGAGCCTCTACTCGACCCTGCAGAGCCAGCCCGTGGCGGGATACCAGCAGACGGCCCGACAGGTAGGATACAATCCGTCCCAGGGAGATGTCGTCAAGATCCAGAGCTTCAACGTGGCCCCGACGACAATCGTTCCCGGTCAGACTATCACCCTGGGAGGCTCCTACTATGTGATGGCTCCCGAAGGCTCCAAGGAGCTGAAGGTCACCGAGACTCGCTACGTGAAGTTTTTCGATCCCTCGAAAAACGAATGGACTCTCCTCGGCGGAGTTGACCAGGAGATCACTGCAGCACCTGGCTCGAGGAAGGCCGACGGCAAATTCGACATCCCCAAGGACGTCCCCGACGGCAAGTACCGTATCGGCTTCAAGGTGGCCGCGGCGGGCAAAGAGGATGTCTTGGAAAAGGACCTGACCGTGAAGAAGGGAACGGCCTCGCTCGACATCCACGTGGCATGGGTCGATCACCGCTAGACGATCATTCAGCGACATAACCCATGGAGCAAATCATGACGAAACGGGTTTCATCAATCCTGATCGGTCTCATTTTTATCGTGATGGCGCTCGGCCCGGGCGCCGTCACGGCACAGTCCACATCCGTCACCGACGCCCACATCCAGCAGATCAACCAGCAGTTTGCACAAAAAGGTGTCCCCAACGGGTTTGTCGCCCTCGATTCCTACGGGCGGCTGGAACTCAAGGGGGACTACGAGGACGAGATGCAGGTTGACCGGGCCTTCTCGATCGCCCAGAGTGTCGTGGGCGTGAAGTGGGTATCGCCCGTCACGCCGGAGAACATCAAGGTCAAGGAGTGGGAAAGAAGACTCGGATCGCTCTTCAGCCGGGCTGCCGTTCTGAAGCCTCAGGTGCGGGGCGATGCCCCCGTGGGTCCCGTCCGGAACCGCTATGCGCTCGTTGTCGGCGTCGGGAAATTCAAAAACGGCATCACGCCTCTTCAGTACTCCGTGAGGGATGCCAACCTCTTTTACCGGTTCCTCCTCGAACAGGCGGGCTTCACGAAGAACAACACCTACTTCCTGGCGGACCAGAACGCCACCTCGTCGAGCATTGTCAAGTACCTCAACGGCATCCGGAATACGGCGCAGGAGGACGATCTGGTCGTCGTCTACATGAGCAGCCACGGAACGCCGCCCGACAAGTTCGGCGGCGTCTACATCGTGACCTACGACACGGAGGTCAATCCCCGGGAGCGGGTCTGGCACACGGCGGTGGCGGAGACGGCCCTCAAGGATTTCGTGGAAAACCTCCGGGCGCGCCGGCTCGTCATGGTCCTGGATACCTGTTACAGCAACGGGGCCTATCGGGCGATCCCCGGGTTCCTCCCGCCGGGCGGGAAGTCTCTTGGTGTGGGGGGTGAAAACGAAGGCTATGGTGTTTCCGCGGCCCAGGGAAAGCGGCTCTTCGGGGCCAAGGACATCGTTCTCGAGGATCAGCCCAGACAGGCCGCATCATCTGGGAAAAGCATCGGCGGCAGCCAGGAGTCCTACGGCAAGGTCCTCATCAGCGCAAGCAGCGCAGGCGAGAAATCCTGGGAATCGGATCAACTTCACAACAGCGTCTTTACCTACTATTTCGTGGACGGGATGAAGCGCTATGACGGTTCGGTGAAGGACGCCTTCGATTACTCAAAACCCAGGACCACTCAGCGGGTTCAGCAGGAGAAGGGGGCCGACATCACCCAGACCCCCCAGGCCATGGCCACCAATGACAACTGGAATATGCGCGTAAAACGATAGCAAAATCATCCCAAGGAGGAGATAGATACATGAAGAGAACGATCATTGCGTCACTGGCCGTCACCGGCTTCATCGCCCTTGCCCTCATCGGGTGCGGGCAGCAGTCCTCACCGCCGCCCCCGCCCCCGCCTCCCCAGGCACAGGCACCGGCCCCGGCAGCGCCTGCTGCGGCAGCACCTGCTACGGCAGCACCCGGACAGCCTTCCCTCGAAGTCACACAGCACCTGAAGCAGGGCATGGCCTACGTCAGCACGGCCAAGAACGCCAACTCCCCGGGCATCTTCAACGAGAACATCAACAACGCGATCAACGAGTTCTCGAACGCCATCAAGAAAGACCCGGGTTACGCCACGGCCTATTCGAACCGCTCCGTCGCCTATATGATGCAGAAGAAGTACAACCTCGCCCTCGACGACCTCAAGAAAGCAAAAGAACTGAAGCCGAACGACCCGGCCATCCGGTACAACCTGGCCTCGTGCCATTCCCTCATGGGCAACGTCGATCTGGGCTTTGTCGAGCTCGACGCCGCCCTGGCCAACGGGTTCAACGACTACGACTCGCTCCGGAAGGACCCCGACATCGCCAACCTGAGGAAGCACCCGGACTGGAGGAAGACCCTGGAGAAGTACAAGGTGTTCCTCAACTAGAGAGGGGTTTGAAAACGATTGCACGCGCATTCCCGCAGCTTGCTGCGGGGTAAGCGAGCATAATAACAACTAACCCATTTCCTTAAGTTTCTAAATTCCTAGTGCCTTGGAGCGAGGAATTTTAATTTATCCGAGGATCGGTTCAAACGGTGAATCGGGAAATGTTTCTGCCTGCACATCTTGACTGACGGAATGCCTTGCCCGAAGAAACTCTCGGGCAGGGCATTTTTTTACCTCACCCCAAGGGAGTGGCCGCCATGTTCCGACGGATTGCCCTTATTTCTTTAATCCTGCTGAGCCTCTCCGTTCCCTGCGGCGCTTACGATCCCCAATCGGTCGTCATTCGCCTCGAGAGGGGTCCCTGCTACGGGAGTTGTCCAGTCTACGGGGTGACACTCTACGGTGACGGGACGGTGCGCTACGACGGAAAGGATCACGTCCGCATCAGGGGGAGCCAGACGGCCGTCATTGCACCCGATGCGGTGAAATCGCTCGTCGAGGAGATCGATCGCAGCGGTTTCTACTCCCTGAACGACGCCTATACCCAGGTCAGCATTACCGATGCCCCTTCGGCGGTCCTCTACGTCGCAGCGGACGGGAAAAAGAAGCAGGTGAGGCATTACCTGGGTGATTTCAAGGCGCCGAAGATACTCCAAATCCTGGAAAATCGGGTTGACGAGCTGGCGGGAACGGGGCGTTGGACGGCAGCAGCCGCCCCTTCAACCGGCCATACGGCCGCACCGAAACAGGTCGTTGCAGCCACCACGCCCGGCCTTTCGGCCGCCGAGGGAAAAGCCGCGGCGGACGCAGCGGTCGTTTCGGATTCCACCATCGGCCTGGAGACGGAGCGCAGAAAAATCGTCATTCGCCGCGCCGTCGCCACCAGCCTCAGGGATGAGGGTTATGCCCTCCAGCAAAAAGGCCAGCTTCGCGACGCCGTCATCCGCTATCGCCAAAGCCTGGTCTGGTGGCCCGATGTCGGCCTTGAATCCTATGTTGTGCCGCTGGAGAGCAAGGCGGGATTCACCGCGAGCCAGTACCGTCCGGAAACGGAACAGGGCGCAACCGTGCAGGCGGGTTCGCCAAAAGCGGTGAAAAAAGCGGGAATGGTCATGGCCACGATCCGCAACCGTTCGACCCTCGACGTGACCATTCTGACACGCGGCGAATCAGCCGATGCGGGTACCCTGGTGAGGGCCGGGGAAATTCTCCTGAGGCCCGTCCAACTCGAGCCGAACGGGGAAGTGACTTTCCTGGCCGTACGGAACAGCCAAACCCTTGTGTCCAAGACCTGGCAGGGCAACGCCGCCTCAGAGATGGTCGTGCCGACTCTTCTTTATGACGACAATCTTCAGGACAGGCTTTTCGTGATGACGGGGCTCAAGTAAGGAAGAAGTCGATCCGTTGATGAGTTGAGAAGTTGAAAAGGAAAATGCCGATGATGGAATCCCGATGGATAGCACGTGCAGGGCAAATCGGACCCTTACGGGTGGCCTTGCAACTGTTGCTGCTGACCCTGCTGTGCGCGTTTCTCGCCTCCTGTGCCGCGAACCCCGTAACCGGCAAGGACGAATTGATGCTGGTCTCCGAGGAGGAGGAGATCAAGATCGGCAACTCGGTCTACCGCGATGCCCTCTGGAGCGCCGAGGGAGGCGGCGGAGAATACCAGGATGCCCAGCTCAAGCGTTATCTCGAGGGGATCGTCATGAGGCTGCACAAGACATCCCACAGGCCGAACCTGCCGCTGACCTTCAGTGTTCAGAACAGCTCCGTCCCCAATGCATGGGCCATTCCGGGTCATGTGGTCATGACGCGGGGGCTGATCAACGGGCTGGAAAACGAGGGGGAGTTTGCCTACGTCATGGGGCACGAAATCGGCCACATCTCGGCGAAACACTCTGCGAAGCAGATGTCGCAGAAAATGATGCTGGGTCTGGCCCTGGGCATCGCGGCCGCTGCCGTCGGCGGTGATGACTACGGTGAGGCCGTGGTAGGGCTGGGCGCCCTGGGTGGACAGCTCCTGCTGCTCAAATACAGCCGCGATGACGAGCTCGAGGCGGACCGTCTCGGTGTTGCCTACATGAGCCGCCAGGGCTACGATCCGAACAACGCCTTGAGCGCTCACCGCAACCTGGACAAGGTGTTTAAGGAGTATGCCCGGTCCGTGGGGCAGGAGCCAGGCGAACGGAACTTCTTCGAAGAGCTTCTGTCGACACACCCCCGCACCTCCGTGCGGATCGACGAGATGCAACAGATGATCAGTTCGACACCGCGATCCGCCACGACCGGAGACGGGTCGAACCGGTCAAACTACCAGTCCATGACGGCAAGCATGCGAAGGACGCACAAGGTTTACACGGAATACTACGACAAGGCTGCGAGGGCCTTCGAGAAGAATCGCATCGCCGAGGCCAACAATTACATCAGCAGGGCCATCGCCGAGGACCGCTACCAGCCGCCGTTTTACGCACTTGCGGGATTTATCTACCTCAAGCAGAACAATCAAGCCGATGCGGAGCGATACTTCCGGGCGGCCCTTTCCCTGCAGGGAAACTACCAGCCCGCCGTTCGTGGCCTCGGGATGATGAACTACCGCAAGCAGAACTACGCCGGGAGCATCGATTATATGAGACAGGCGGTTCAGATATTCCCGGGGGATGTGACGGCTCAGCGGCTTTTGGGCTTGAGCTACTACAGGACAGGAAATTACCGGGCTGCCATCATGCCGCTGGAAACCGTTGCACAGGCCAGTCCGAAAAACAAGACGATCCACGGCATCCTCGGCCAGTGCTACGAGAGCATCAACGATCAAAAATCCGCCTACGGGCATTATAAACTACAGGTACAGGCGGCCTCCGACAACGATGTCGGGCGCCTCGCGTCGGCGCGTGTCAAGGAGTGGAAACCCCGGTTCGAGCCGGAGCAGCCGAAGAAGAAGTAAAGGGCGGGGATGCGTTGCATGAAGAATCACAATCGATGGATCGTCGTCTGGCTTGCAGCGGTCGTTTTCGGGGCGGGGGTGTTTGTGCCGCAGGGTCAGACGGCCGAGGTCCAGGGACAGCGCCCCATGATGATTGTGGGAGATGCTTTTCAGTTCACTCCCGGGGCCTGGTCGAGCTATTACGTCCATGACCGCGCGAAGAAGGAATACTATAGAATGTACATTGCCACACTGGAGAGGCTGACCCGGGACGGAAAGCCCTGTTCCTGGATGGAGGTCGGAGTGACCCCGGAGAAGGACCCCTCCGTTGTGACCCGGTTCCTCGTCGAGGAGACCCCAAAAGGCCCCGGCGAAATGCTTGACGTAATCGTCCAGGTGCAGGGATATGCGCCGTTCACGGTCCCTGAGAGTTTTTACAAAGGCGAGGGGGAGGACAGGGACGTAGGCAATTTCCAGGGCGCAGCGATCGCAAAACGGATCGCCAGGCGGGTGATCCCGCTCGGTGGCCGGAACGTCAATGCCTGGGACGTGGAAGCCGTCGACGCCAAGGGTAGCACCCTGGGGGCCCTGGTCAGCGAGGAAGTGGCCCCGATCGGTGTCATCATGGCCGAGAGTCCGCTTATGGGCATGTATCTCTCAGACTGGGGAGGCGGGGCAAAGTCCAGGATCGAGGGGACGCCGGTGAATTTCTATGTGTGGCTGATGATGCAGATGGGCGGAGCACTGACGAAATAGTGACGAGGGACTAGCCACTAACCACAAGCCACAAAACACTTTATGGTCGTCTTCGTTCGCGGCGGCGGTCGAGTACTTCGGCCATCACGGGCAGGAGCAAAGAGCCGAAGGGCAGCAGGAAGATAACCAGAAACGGTACGTAGTGGGCAAGGTGCCGAATGCAGGTCTTGATGGCCCTGATTTCCTCGTGGGTCCATGGCAGGCCCGTGTTCCTCGGCTTCATGATCAGGACCATGAAGCCCTTCATCGTTTCGGCTTCGGAATAGATCAGGTCTTTGTATTTTTCCATTTGCTTATTCAAAATCCTGCGAACCATTTTCCTTCCTTCCTCAATGTGGCGCACCAATCTATTCAATCGGACATTCCGACTCTTTTCTAAAACGAAATCAACCGGAAAGACGGCGAGTGCAATATGCGTCGATCTTGCGGGCTCCAAGCCCGCTGGCATGGAAATTGATCTATTCCGGGACAGGAGCGGTTTATGAAAATACCTGCTGTCTTGGATGAAATCGTACGTCGGGCCGGAAAGAGGGAGCCTCATGAAACAGGCCGTGCCGCTTTGAATGGGACCGACGGGGCGGGGAACTTCAAAAAAATCTTGGAAACGCAGATGGCCGCCTCAGGCGAAAATGTGTTCCGGGGGGCGGCCTCCGGAATCGGCGATGAAAAGAAAATCACCCAACTCATTGAAATCGTAAGGCTCCGGATGATGCTGGACGAGCATCTGCTGCAATCCATGCGGGATAAAGGGGACGATCAGTCCCTCTATCAGCGATTTTCCCGCTGGCAACTGGGCGGGCTCAACGCCGTTTCCCCTCCTGCCGAGCAGGCAAAGCCCGGAGCACAAAATCCAGCCCCGATGGCCGTCGAAGAGGTGCCTTCCGTTGTAAGGGTCCGCAATGCATCGGACAGGGCACGACAGTACGAGCCCATCATCCGTCAGGCATCGGAGACATACGGCGTCGATGCGGGCCTCATCCGTGCAGTCATCCGCGCCGAAAGCAATTTCCGCAATGAGAGCACCTCACCGAAAGGGGCCATGGGCCTGATGCAGATCATGCCCGAAACGGCAAAGGACCTGGGGATTCGGGATGCCTATGATGCGCAAGAGAACATCATGGGCGGGACACGCTACCTGAAAGGCCTGTTGGACCGGTATCGGGGCGATGTGCCGACGGCACTTGCAGCCTACAACTGGGGGATGGGGAATGTGGAGCGGCGTCCAGAAAAGCTGCCACAGGAAACGCGGGTTTACATCAACCGGATCCAGCAGTTCATGGATGAAAGAAAAACTTGATGGAAAACAAAAAACCCCGCCTCAAAGCGGGGTTTTCTAATTGTCCTGGATCAGACTCAGTTGATTCCCAGATACTCCCTGACGGTTTCCAGCAGGTAACTCACCTTGAAAGGCTTTGACAGGGTGGGGTATTGGTAATGGGCCACCTCGTCGTCGAGCTCCTTCTTGAGGCGCTTAACGCCGAAAAAGCCGCTCATGTAAATGATCTTGACAGCGGATTCGTCGTTGCGGATCCGTCGAACGAGTTCGATGCCGTTCACGTTGGGCATGAGGACGTCGGTGAGGACCAAATCCGGCTTGAAGTCCTTGTAAACCTCGTACCCCGTATCCCCATCGATGGCCACCCGGACTTCGAACCCCTCCATGGTGAAGATGTTGCGAAGGGTGTCCTGATAGCCGAATTCGTCTTCGACGACGAGGACTTTCCACTTTTCTTTCGGTTTTTTGAGGGCACCGTTTTTGATGACTTCGATGAGCTCCTTGTCAGGCAGCGCATTGATGATATGCGCCACTTCATTGATCTTCTGCTGCATCTTCTCGGCTTTTTCCCTGTTGTTCGGGTTCAGGTCCGGATGATAGATTTTTGACAAAAGCCTGTAATTGGACCTGACATAGGAAATGGCCGGTGCATCGCCGAGCTCGGAATAAATCTCGCGCGCCTTGTCCAGCATGCCGAGAACGTTCAATTCGTTCGAGAGATCAATAGATTTTTTCATCACCCTGTCCCTGGTTGAGGTCTGAATCCCGCCCCGTACGGCTTTTTTTTGCCGCTCAGGGCTGTTGCCAGAGACGTCAATGCAAATCTCATGCAAAAACGCGGAAGAAGACCAGATTTCGAGGCATGAATTCGCAGGTGGCATGAATCGTAAGGCGACCCGGACAGGCGGACGGACGGATTTTTCAAATCAGCGAAGCCCCTCGACAAAGCCTGCGATGGCATTCATGTAGTCGGAGAATCCGACCATGAAGATGTTGTTGTGATCCGCGCCGGGGATCTTGAGGAGTCTCTTCCGGACGGCACCCGACGCCTCGTAAAGGTCTTCGCCGTCTTTGAAGGGGAGGATTTGATCGAGCTCCGCGTGGATGATCAGCGTTGGCTTTCGGAAATTACCGATTTTCTCGATGTGCCGGAAGGCCTCGCTTTCCAAGATGCCCGCCCGTTGCATGTCAACGCCGACGAGATTCAGGATCGTCTGGGAGTGTGCAAACCCGCTCTCGATGATGAGGCCCGCGACGTGGTCCGGGTAATTTTCAGCCAGTTCGAGGGCCGAGGCGCTGCCCAGGGAGCGTCCCATGACGATAAAGGGTCCTGAGCAGCCGTTGAGGTTCAGCCATTTCCTCGTGTAATCGAAAACGACGTGGGCATCCCGCAGCATGGCACTCACGGTTGGCTGACCCGTCGAGTGGCCGTATCCCCTGTAATCGACGGGGAGGAAATTGAGGCTGAGTCGGGAGTACAGGAAAGCGATATCCTCGTAGTCTTCGACGATCTCCCCGTTTCCGTGGAAAAAGAGGATGGAGGGGCCTTCCTTGTTCACGATGTGGTATCTCGCCCCGATGGATACGCCGGGCTCTGCGGGGATCAGGACGTCGCGCACGCCTTCCTGGGACACCGGGTTGTTCCAGGAGGCCCGGGGGTAGAAGAGGTACTGGCTGATTTCGGGTCCGTCGAGCTTGGGACAACCGACACGGCTGAGGTTCATCATGACAGGATCTCCCATCGGGGGATATTAATGATTCTATCAAATTATTTTCTTACCTTCTTACCTTCCCAACTTCTTACCTTCTATCTCTTCACGGTGCCCACAGGTACATGAACTGCATACCCCTCGGCATCAAACTCTCCAAATCCTGGGGCAGGATGTTTACGACCGTGGTGTTTCCGCCCGCCTCCGAGTAGATGGTCCCCTTGTAGGACCCGGCGCGATGGTAAACTACGACGGAAGCCTTTTGGAGATTGAGCGAAGTCTTGACCCCTTCGATCGCGTTGTCCAGGTATCCCACGCGGTCGATGAGCTTAAGCCCGAGCGCCTGGCCGGCCGTGTAGATGCGGCCGTCGGCCAGCCTCACGACGGCTTCCCGGGAAAGGGGCTTTCGCCCTTCGACGATGACGTCAATGAAACGGCCGTTCATCTGATCGATAATCGTCTGCATGATCTTGATCTCTTCCGGTGTGGAGGGCCGGAACGGGGACATGATGTCTTTCATATCTCCGGATTTGATGGCTCGGGACTCGACGCCGATCTTATCGAAGCAGCCCCTGGACGTTGAATCTCATGGCAATGACGCCGATGCTCCCCGTGATCGTCGTGGGGTGGGCCACGATCTCGTCGGCGGCCGTTGCCACGTAGTAACCGCCGGAAGCCGCCACATCCATCATGCACGCGACCACCCTGACGCCTGTTTTCTTCTTATACTCGAGGATTTCGTGATGGAGGATATCGCTCGCCGTCACAGTGCCGCCGGGCGAGTTGATCCGGATGACGAGAGCCGCAATTTTCTTATCCCCGCTGGCCTTCTTCAGGGACTCCCTGAACTCATCGACCATGGAGATTTCCTCGCGAAGCCCCAGTTTGCGCCTCTTTTCCTCGGAGATGATCCCCGTGACGTCCACGAGCAGGATTTTCCGGTCGCCTTCGCCATCGACCACCTTTTCCTGAAGGGGACCGGGCTCAGGCAGGAGTGCAAGGTTGACGTAGGCACAGCCGCTATACAGCAGGGACATCGCCGCAAGGAGGACAAGCAGGCTCAATCGCTTCATCGTGAACATCTTCCTTTCCTCATTTCTTCTTTTCGGGGCGCCGAGGCTTCGGCTTTCCCGTTTTTTTCTGTTCCCGCAGCAGGCGCGAGATGTCTTTCTGGCGTCTCGTGACCCGTTCTTTTGCCATGGGCATCCTCATTAGAAGGCGTGAAGCATCTGCCAACCCCGTTTTCGACGTTGACTCCGCAGCTCGTTGCTCCTATAATTCTCAATGCGTATCTTGCCAGTAAAAACCATTTCTGTAAAGGAGGTGTCATCATGTCCGAACACAAATGCGGCGATTGGGCCAAGGGCCTTCTCATCGGGGGACTCGTCGGTGTGATCATCGGGTTGCTCTATGCGCCCAAGAGCGGAAAGGAAACTCGTGACGAGCTCTCGGACAAGGCGAAGGACGTTGCGTCAAAGCTCAAGGATGACTACGATGTCGCCCTCGAGAAGAGCAAAAGCGCCTACGAAAACCTGCTCAAGAAATTGAAAGAAGTGGAAGCCAAGGCGGAGAAGAAGGCACAGGAAATGGGCGGAGGGTCGGCATCGCAGTCCTAAGGAAGGAGAGTGAAGCCCATGAACTGGGAAACAAGCCTGATCATCCTTTGCCTGGCCGTGGTGGTCCTCGTGGTGTTCACGATTCCCGTTCTGCTGCAGCTGAGGCGCACGGTGCGGAATCTCGACGTGACGATCACGACGCTGAACCAGGATCTGCCCCAGATTCTGAAAAATGTCGATTACATCACGGATAACATCCGGCAGAGCGTCCATGCCGTGCGGGCAACGGTGGAAGAGACGATCAACCGCTCCCTGCCTTCGATTCTGGAAAATGTGGACCGACTCACATCGACCGTCGGCAAGTCCGTCGAAATGGTGAGAACCCGTGTGGAAGACATCTCACTCGGTGTCGAGCGATTCCGCGGCGGCATCGCACACATCGACGACCGCCTCAAGGACTCGACCCGCAGCCGGATGTCTCATACCCTCACAACCTTTGCCGGCTTGGTGAAACGCGTCCGGACTGCCCTGGAATCCGTCAGGCCCTGACGGGCCTGACCCGGGGAGCCTGTCCGAATGGCCGACATGCGCGGCCCATTTTCTTAAAAAACCATCATGATCCCGGGAGGACCAGATGAGCGAGAAAGACGATTTTGCAAAAGGAATACTTACAGGAGCCCTGATCGGGGGGCTGATCGGCCTCGTGGTCGGGATCCTGATTGCGCCGAAGAGCGGTTCGGAGACAAGACAAGAGCTTGCCGGGAAGGCCAGGGATTTTTCCGACAAGGTCCAGGATGAGTATGATTCGTTTTATGACAAGGCGAGGCGCACCCAGGATAACCTGATCCACCGTCTCCAGGAGATCGAGGAGACCGCGCGCAAGAAGGCCGACGAACTGGCCGCCAAATTAAAATCCTAGACCTTGGTCGATCCAGGCGAATCGGCGGATCCCAAAGAGGAGGCCTTTGTCCATGCCGTGGGAGATCAGCGTTGCACTGGCTGCAGCTGCCCTGCTGGCGCTTGCCGTTGTCGCGGCCATGACATTGGTTGAGATGCGAAGAGCGGGCAGAAATGTCACGGAACTCACCGCAGCCCTGGACCGGCACCTGCCCGCCATTCTTCAAAACCTCGACGAAATCAACCGCCATGCCAAAGCCTTGAAGTCCGCCATTCAGGCCCTTTCGGACAGGGCTGCCGAAACGGGCAGGGGATTCGAGAGAGTCGCCGGCGACGTCCACGCCGCAGCACAATCCCTCGAGACGAGCCTGATCGCTCCGGTCCTCAAGACCGTGAAAGGGGTGTCAACCCTTTTTGCCTTCGGTGCCGCCCTCCGGGGGCTGCGCCACCCTTTCAGGCGATGGTTGCGGAGGGGGAAGGGCAGGGCGTGATCCCTTCCTTTTCTTGTAAAGCGATCTCAACCACCATCCCACGTGGAAATACCCCCCCAGGATGATCAGCGCGGTCACTCCGAGCAGGATGAAAAAAAGCACATCATGATCGTTGCGAAGAGAGCTTCCCTGGAGCGACAGAAGGGTTGTGCCGAGCAGCCGGCCTGTCGTGGAGATGACCAGGAAATGCCGCTTCCGCATGTGGGAGAGCCCCAGGATGTAGCAAAGTGTGTCCTTGGGAAAGCCGGGGATCAGGAAGAAAATGAAAGAGATCACCAGCCCCTGGTGATCCATGAAGTAGTCGTATTTACGGATCGTCGACGGACGGATGAACCTCTCGACGAAGGGAAGCCCCAGGTAGCGGGCAAGAACAAAAGCAAGCCAGGAGCCGATGGTGAGGCCGATCGTGGAGTAAATCGTTCCGAGAACGGGTCCGTAGAGATACCCGCCCATGAGCCCCGTCACGTCGCCCGGCAGGGGGGAAATGATCACCTGGGCAATCTGAAGTGCGACGAACAGGAGAACCGAAAGGGGACCGTGGGAAGTCAGAAACTGGGACAGGCGCTCCCGGTCCATGAAGAAGGAATGGACGTTGAAGTGCAGAATGAGAAAAATCCCGATGGCAACGGCCAGCGGGACAAAGAGAACCCTGGCAAAGGATCTTTCCACGCGGAACAAACCCCGGTGATGGAACTGTGCAATCGATGAGCCGGGTATTGCACGAATCCATCCTCCGATGCAAACCCCGGCCGGTGATTGCTTAAGGTAGCACATCTTCCCGCTCAGGGCAAAGTGAATACGATCGCCCGTGATGCGAGCCAGTCCTTTCGGCCTTTGCTGCTTCTGTCAAAGACCGCCGCTCCGATCGAAACAGATCGTCGCGTCGTTATACTCCTTGAATTTTTCTTGAATTTTCGCTAAAAAGAGTCATCGGGTGATCCATGGTGGCTGCGGTCGTGTCCCGATTTCTCGTCGTCTGCCTTCCCAGGTGAAGGGATGTCTCTCGAGTGCAGGAGGACCAACCATGCCGGATAAAATGAGAAAAATCGGTCTTGCCCTCGGCAGCGGCTCTGCACGCGGCTGGTCCCACATCGGGGTTATCCGGGGACTGCAGGAAGCGGATATCGCCATCGATATCGTCTGCGGCTCCTCTGTCGGCGCCCTCGTGGGGGGGGCCTACGCGGCGGGAAAGCTCGATGAAGCGGAAACGCTGATCCGCGGACTCGCCTGGTCGGATGTGCTGGGGTTCATGGAAGTACCCGTACCCCGATCCGGTCTCATCGACAGCGGGAAGATCGCCGATTACCTTCGGGAAAGGCTCGGGGACCCGAACATCGAGGATCTCCCCATACCCTTCGCAGCCGTGGCGACGGATCTGACATCGGGGCAGGAGGTCTGGATCCGCAAAGGTTCCCTCATCGAGGCCATACGGGCAAGCCTCTCCATGCCGGGAATGTTTACACCCTGCTTCCGGGACGGCAAGCTCCTCGTCGACGGGGGGCTCATCAATCCCGTTCCCGTTTCGCTTTGCCGTTCCCTTGGCGCCAATACCGTCATTGCCGTAAACCCCAACACGGACATCAAGATCCAGTATGAGATCACCAGTGAACCCATCCTCGGCGGACCCCCGAAGACGGAGCCGGAGGAGCAGGAGCAGGGGCTTCGCCTCCGGGATCTCTTTTTTGCAGGCCTCACGCTCTATGTGTCGGAGCGGATTCACCGCGGCAAATCTGTCATGAAAGGGCCAACCGGCGCGAAAAGTACCGATTCAGAGAACAGAGGTCTGAAGGATCACATGATCGATTATCTCTCTGACTACATCAACGCCACGATGAAGCAAGGAAAGTCCCTGGCCCTGGGGCAGATCAGCCAGGACGGCGCGTTCCGGGAACCTTCGCTCTTCGAGGTGCTTACAGCCTCCATCAACCTGATGGGCGATCGGATCGCCCGCCAGCGCCTTGCAGGCGACCCGCCCGACGTCCTGATCCTGCCCCATGTCTCCCATGTCGGGCCGCTCGAGTTCAACCGGGCCGACGAGGTCATCGAAGCGGGGCGCCGCGCGCTGAATCTCATGCTGCCCATGCTGAAGGATCAGATCGGCTTCGTCGTGACGATTTGAGAAGCATCTCCGGTCACTTTGTCCTCGATAAGAGATACCTGCCTTCCGTGAAAAAGACCTTGACAATCATCCATGCCTCACGCAAGATCGAACGCCGATTCATAATAATGAACGTTCGTTCAGGAAGCGTATGGGCATGACCGGAAAATTGCAGAGGAAGGAAAAGGAATTTCTGTTTCGCCGCGCCGAGATTCTCGATCAGGCGGTGAAGATCTTTTCCGCGAAGGGGTTCCATGAGACAACGATGGCGCAGATCGCGGAAGCCTCCGGCTTTTCGATCGGGAGTCTTTATCATGTCTTCCGCGGGAAAGAGGAGCTCTACTCCGTCATGGTGATGGAGAAGGTCCGGATGATGTACGACGAAATCATGGGAGCCGTGAGCCGTGAGCCGGCCTTCCTGGGCAAGATCAATGCCCTCGTGATGTCCCACTTCGCTTACGTGGAGCACCATATTGACTTCTACCGTCTGCTGGTCGGTCATGAAAGCGGACTTCGATCGGAGGGGCTGAAAAAGTTGCGGGACAACATTCTTGACGAGCACCGCAAGCATGTCGGAGGGATCGAGGATCTCCTGCGCGAAGGAATCCGGCAACAGGTCCTCAGGGCTCTCGACACGAAGTCCCTGGCCAATGCCCTCGTGGGGATCATCGCGTACTCCAAGTTTGCCTGGATCATGAGCCCCTCCGGGGCATCCCTGATGGGAAAGGTGGATGACGTCTTGGACGTGTTTCTCCGGGGCGCCGCCGCGGGACAAGAATTCGGGCAGGCGGAAACATTAGTTTGCGACCGGAAAAACAGGACTCAGGAGGCAGGATGAAAATCTGCATGAAGTGGGTGGTCCCCCTTGGAATGCTGATCGTTCTCGGATGCGGGCCCGCTCAGGCCGGGGAATACACACTGGAGGAGCTTTACCTGATCGGGATGCAGAAATCCGAGAAGGTGAAGATCTCCGGCGAAAACGTGGAGATCGCTGACTCCGGAAAGTACAAGGCCCTGTCGGCGCTTTTGCCGAGAGCAACAGCATTCGGGGCAGGTACGCAATTCTCGGGGGAAAGAACGACTGCCACCGGAGCCATCATCCAGCCCCACACTCAGGGGAACTGGGGGGTTCGCGTCGACGAGACCTTGTCGCTGAGCGGGCGGGAATTCATGTCTTATTCTCAGTCCAAGGATAACGTGGAGAAAAGCCGGTTTGATAACCGGACGTTTCGGGAGGATTTTCTTCTCACCCTGTCCCTGGCCTATTTCGAATTCCTGAAGGCCAGGAAGGGCCTCGAGATCGCCGACTCCAACGTGGAGCGACTGACGAAATACAGGGAGGCCGCCAAAACCCGGTTGAAGGCGGGCGAGATCACGAAGACCACGGTCCTGCGAGCGGAAGGCGAACTCTCCGGGGCCCTCTCGGATCAGATCAAGGCAAGAAACTTCTACGAAAGCTCGCGGGTGAACCTGGCACGACTCGTGGGGATCGAACGGGATTTCCAGATCCGGGAGATTCCCGTCACGGAGCGGGAAACGGTCTCACTCGATGTCTTGAAGGAAAAAGCGCTCAAAAACCGTCCCGATGTGAAGAGCATCGAGACGCAGGTCCAGATTGCCGAAAAACAGGTTGATGTCACCAGGGGGGCGTACTGGCCCAGCGTGTCGCTCTCGGGGGTCTACGCCGGAACGGACCAGAATCCGGCCACGCCGACGCTCAACCGGGACAGTACCTATGGTGCCCTCACCCTCAATTTCCCGCTTTTCGAAGGCGGACTGAGGCGGGCGGAGGTGCAAGAATCGCAGTC
Source organism: uncultured delta proteobacterium (assembly GCA_963802225.1). Taxonomy (GTDB): domain Bacteria; phylum Desulfobacterota; class Syntrophia; order Syntrophales; family UBA2192; genus UBA2192. The sequence goes on from CAWDHZ010000001.1 coordinate 27,335, forward strand.
GAAGTACCGCCAGGCCGAGTTCCAGTACCAGGACTTTGTGAAGTCCGTCAACGTGGAGGTGGAGAACACCTACCTCGACCTCATCGCCCAGAAGGGCATCTACAAATCCGCCCAGGACCAGATGGCCTATGCCGAGGACAACATCCGGGCGGTGGCGAAACAGTTTGAGTTCGGGCTGGCCAGCAGTCTCGATGTCATCGACGCCAACAACCTGCTCATCTCGGCCCAGAAGCTCATGGCCGATGCCACTTACAACTACCAGTTCTTCATCCTCCGCCTGCAGCGAGTGACGGGTTTTCCCCTGATGGAATTTGTCGCCGGCAGGACGGGCGAAGAGAGAAAACCCTAGGGTAACCGGAGGAAGCAAATCTGATGCTCAACCGAGACGCGAACTCATTGACTGCGACCAGGCGATTCCGGGCAGCGGCGGCGACACTCTTTCTTCTCCCGTTCCTGCTCTTCGGTGCATGCGGGAAGAAGGATGCCAAGGTGGCGGAGGAGAAAACGATCAACATTCAGGTCAAGACCGTGGAGACAAAATCCCTGAGGCCATTTATCGAAACCATCGGTTCGATGAAGGCCTTCGAGCAGGTGGTCGCATCGAGCGAAATTGAGGGAATTCTGCGCACAACGAACGTCGAAGAGGGCGCTTTCGTGTCCAAGGGGGCGCTGCTGGCCACGGTGGAGGACAGGGACTATGCCAGTGAACTGAGGCGTGTCGAATACGCCCTGAAGCAGGCCGAAGCGACCCTTGTCAACATGAAGGCGGAGTTCGGCCGAAAAGAAACCCTGTATAAGGAAGAACTCGTCACCAAGCAGCAGTTTGACGATGTGGCCATGAGGATGGCCGTCGCCGATGCCGAGCTCGAGCGCTCCAGAGCCGCCCTGGCTATTGCGCGGGAACGCTTCGCCAAGACACGCATCCTCGCCCCCATGGCGGGATACATCAGCGAAAAGAAGATCTCCCAGGGGGAATACGTCCGCAACGGCACCCCCCTGTATGTTTTGGTCCAGATCGACCCCATGAAGATTCTCTTTACCGTATCGGAGAAGGACATCGGCCGGATCAAAGTCAACCAGGACGTCCAGTTCAAGGTGGACGCCTACCCCGACAGAGAGTTCAAGGCGCGGGTCACGATCCTCTACCCGACGATCGACGAGAGGACCCGGAGCCTCATGGTCGAGGCGAGGGCCGCAAACCCGGAGCGCCTTCTGAAACCGGGGCTTTTCGCCAAGGTCATGCTCTACACGACCGAAGCGAGGGATACGGTTATCATCCCCGTGACGTCGATGCTCTACGAAGGAAAAAACGTCAAGGTCTTTGTCGTGGAAGGAGACCGGGCCAAGGAACGGATCGTTAAAGTGGGGAACAAGTACGACGATACGATGGAAGTCGTCGAGGGCCTCAAGAGCGGCGAGACCCTCGTCGTCGTGGGCCAGCAGAACCTCGCGGAAGGGGTGAAGGTCAATGTGGCTCGCTGACACCTCCATCAAACGGCCCGTCACGGCGACGATGTTCCTCATGGCCCTCGTCGTCCTGGGCATCGTGAGCTACCCCAGTATCGGCGTCGATCTCTACCCCAAGGTCGATTTCCCCATTGTCAACGTCACGACGCGTCTGATCGGGGCAAGTCCCGAAATCATGGACATCGACGTGACGGACAAGATCGAGGAGTCGATCAACACGATCAACGGCGTCAAGACGATCAGCTCCCAGAGTGTCGAGGGGGTGTCCGTCGTCACCGTGGAATTCGAGCTCGAGAAAAACATCGATCTTGCCGTGCAGGATGTGCGGGAGAAAATCTCCATCATCCGCTCGAAGCTCCCCACCGACATCGAAGAGCCCATCATTCAGAAGGTGGACCCCGATGCCACCCCTGTCCTGTGGCTGAGCCTCTCGGGCAGCCGCTCGATCGGCGAGCTGTCCACCTATGCCGATGAGGTCCTCCAGGAGAAACTGCAGAAGGTTTCGGGGGTGGGGGCCGTCAACGTCACGGGCCTGAGGCTCCGGCAGGTGCGCATCTGGCTGAGCCGGGACAAGCTCCAAGCCTATCAGATCACGTCCAGCGACGTTGCACAGGCCCTGGCACGGGAGAACGTAGAGATCCCCGGGGGGAGGATCGAGAGCCTCTCCAAGGAGTACTCCATCAAGGTCAAGGGAGAATTCCCCCGGGTTTCCGATTTCAACGATCTCATCGTGGCCTATTCCAAGGGAGCCCCCGTACGCATCAGAGACATCGGCCGCGCGGAAGACGGCCTCGAGGAGAGGCGATCCATTGCACGCCTCAACGGGGAGACAGCCGTCGGCCTCGGAATCCAGAAGCAGTCGGGAACCAACACCGTCGAGGTCGTTGACCTGGTGAAAAAAGAGCTGGCGAAGGTCCAGAAGACCCTGCCGCCGGGGATGAACCTCAGCATCTCTTTCGACCAGTCCAGGTTCATCAAGACCTCCATCAACGAGGTGCAGCACCACCTGATCATCGGCGGGTTGCTTGCCGTTTTCGCCGTCTTCCTCTTTCTGAAAAACGTCAGGACTACGCTCATCAGCGCCCTGGCGCTTCCGATCTCCGTCATTGCCACGTTTACCCTCATCCAGGCTTTCGGCTTCACCTTCAACAATATGACGATGCTGGGCCTGACCCTGTCCATCGGGCTGCTCATCGATGATGCCATCATCGTCATCGAAAACATCTACCGGAATATCGAGCAGGGGATGAAACCCCGGGAGGCGGCATCCTTCGCCACGGCCGAGATCGGGCTCGCCGTCATGGCGACCACGATGGCCATCGTGGCCATTTTTCTCCCCGTGGCGTTCATGAAGGGGATCATCGGCCGATTCTTCCTGCAGTTTGCCCTCACCGTTGTCTTTGCCGTTCTCGTGTCGCTCATCATTTCCTTCACCCTGACACCCATGATGTCTTCCCGCTATCTGAAGCCACACGGGCAGGAGACTCCCGGTCCTCGATCAAAGCCTCTGCGCATGGTTTATCAACGGATGCAGAGGATGGGTGACTGGCTGGAGAGACGCTATGACGAGATGGAGCGGGTCTACCGCCTGTTCCTCGAACTGTGCCTGAACCGGAGAAAAACCGTTCTTGTGCTTGCCCTTGTTATTTTCGTTCTGAGCCTGATGATGACGCGGTTCATCGGCAAGGAATTCGTGCCGGCGGAGGACCAGAGCCAGTTCATCGTGCGGCTCGAGGCGCCCATCGATTATTCCGTCGATTCCACGGATCAGCTCTTTCGGCAGGCCGAGGCCATCGTAAAGGAGATCCCCGAGATCACGAGATTGTACTATTCCCAGGGAGGAGGCAGATTCCGGGAGGTCAACAAGGCCGTTTTCATGGTCACCCTGACGCCGAAGAAGGAACGGAAAAGAAGCCAGCAGGATATCCAGGCAGTGATCCGTAAAGACCTGGCCCAGATCCCTGGCCTCAAGGCAAGCGCTGAAAACATATCCCTGATCGGAGGCGGGCAGCGAAACGTGCCCATCCAGTACTCGATCCGGGGAACAGACCTGGACGCCCTCCAGAAGTACGCAAAACAGATCACCACAGAATTCGCCCGCCTCCCCGGAATTGTCGACGTGGACACCTCCCTGGAATCGGGCAAGCCGGAGGTCAAGGTCTACATCGACCGGGACAAGGCCGCCGACCTGGGGGTCAACATCGCTACGATCGCCGAGGCGGTCAACTTCCTGATCGGCGGAGAGGTCGACGTGACCAAGTACAAGGACGAGGCGCGGGGGAGACGCTATGACGTGAGGGCCAGACTCGATCCGGGCGACAGGTCGAGCCCCTCCGATATCGGGCGTATCTACGTGCGCTCAAAGGACGGACGTCTCGTGGAGCTGTCGAATGTCGTGCAGATTCAAGAAGGAGGCGGCCCCAGCATCATCAACCGGGTTGACCGGCAGCGGGCTGTGACCGTCTTTGCCAACCTGGAGAAGAAGCCGATGGGACAAGCCATGGCGGAGCTCGACGGGATCACGGCCGGCGTGCTACCCTCCGATTTCACGGCGAGCTACAAGGGCCAGGCCAACATCATGCAGGAGTCCTTTCGTTACCTGCTCTTTGCAATCCTGCTCGGCGTCATCATGGCCTACATGGTCCTGGCGGCTCAGTTCGAGAGCTTCATCCACCCGTTCACGGTTCTGCTCTCCCTTCCCCTGTCGTTCATCGGGGCATTTGGCGCGCTTCTGATCACGGGGAAGACCCTCAACGTATTCAGCTATATCGGCCTCATCCTCCTGATGGGGCTCGTGAAAAAGAACGCTATTCTTCTCGTGGATTACACAAATACCCTGAGGGCCCGGGGGGTTGACCGAAGAAGCGCCATCCTGGAGGCGGGCCCCGTGCGGCTCAGGCCCATCCTCATGACGACCGTTGCCATGATTTTCGGCATGCTTCCCGTCGCCTTCGGCGTCGGAGAGGGCGCCGAGACCCGTTCGCCCATGGGCGTATCCGTCATCGGCGGTCTTCTGACGTCACTGTTCCTGACCCTTGCCGTGGTCCCTGCAGCCTACGACCTTTTCGACGACGGACAGGATTGGCTGAGGCGGGGGGAATTCAGAAAGCTTGTCACCCCGGATTACTGGAAGATGAGGATCAGGCAGGTTCCGGCTCTTCTGGGGAAAATCCGTCAGGCCCCGGGAGCCTTGATGTCCCTGTGGTCGAAAACGAAACAGGCGCCTCAGGCCGCAGCGACTCTGGGGCGGAAGATCTCGAGCCTGATCAAGAGAAAGCGAAGCGGGAGCCCGCCGGATGCAGGGGAGGGCTCCACATGATCTGAAGGAGGGGGCCATGAAGATGTTTCTGATCGTCTACTGTGATGCCGCCGATGAGGATGTGATCGAGGCCTTCAAGAAGAGCGGCGTCCGGGCCTACACGAAGATGAGCCAGGCCAGGGGAGAGGGGACGGACACGGTGCCGAAGCTCGGCACTCACTGCTGGCCGGGGAAGAACAACGCCCTGTTTATCGCCGCCGAAGACGGGGAAGTCGATGGCATCAAGGACGCCATCCGGGTCATTCGAAGGGAACACCCCCGCTCAGGCGTCAAAGGCTTCATCCTGCCCATGGAGGAGAGCGTCTGAGATCGGCCTATTCAATCTTGCGGGCAGGGACGGGCTTGGGGCAGAGGAACCGGAGCCATAGATAACCGACAAGCGCGGAGAGAAGGGGGGCCAGCATAATCCCCGATTTGGCCATCAGGAGCGCTTCCCGGCTCTCCGGGAAGGAAAGCTCTGCGATGAATATCGACATCGTGAACCCGATCCCGCCCAGGAAACCGACCCCCAGCAGGTGACGCAAGGTCACGCCCGAAGGCAGCGACACCATTCCCAGCCGGATCCCAATCCAGGAAAAGAGAAAGATCCCCGACATCTTGCCCAGGAATAACCCGGAGACCACCCCGAGCGTCACCGGGTGGCGCAGCGTTGCCTCGATGCTTCCCCATTCCATCTCGATCCCGGCATTGGTCAGCGCGAAGATCGGGATGACCAGCAGCGCAACGGGCAGGTGCATCCGATCCTCCATACGCCGCAGGGGCGCATCGGCAAGCCGGACCTCATCGTCGAGCCGGTTCAGGACGGACTGCATTTCCATATTCGTGAGCACGTTCGCATCCTTGCCGCAGCTTGCGCGGTAACGGGCGATCAGCTCCTCGAGGTTTGCGCGGAAATACTCGGGGCTGTACCGGGCACGGGCCGGAATGCAGAAGGCAACGAGAATCCCCGTGATCGTGGCATGAACGCCGGAATTGAACATGAGCAGCCACAGCACCACGCCGGCCAGAGCGTAGGGAAGACTTCGTCGGACTCCGCTGAGGTTGAATGCGACAAGCGCGGCGAAGACGGCGGCGGCCAACCCCAGCGAGGGCAGGTGAATCGACTGGGTGTAAAAGACGGCGATGACGATGACGGCCCCGATGTCGTCGACGATGGCCAGGCTGACGAGAAAGATGGTCAAAGCCTGGGGGATGCGACGGCCCAGCAGCACCAGGGTGCTAACGCAGAAAGCGATGTCGGTGGCCATGGGGATTTCCCAGCCCCTGCCGAATTCGCCCGAATGGTTCAGGGACCAGTAGAAAAGCGCCTCCGGGGGGCTGTCCGCTCATGATCTGCCTCGCGGGGATCGATGCCTGGCGATTCCGGTCATTCCTTTTCCACCCAGGCGTAGGCGCTGTGGTTGTGGATGCTCTCGATGTTCTCGGCCTCCACGCTGTACCAGGTGAAGTTGCTGTCGCGGTTCAATTTCACGGCCACAGAGCGCACCACGTCCTCGACGAACATGGGGTTTGCGTGGGCTGTCTCCGTCACATACTTTTCGTCGACCCGCTTGAGCAGGGAGTAGACCTCGCCGCTTGCCGAGCCCTCCACGAGGCTGATGACATCCTCGATCCAGAAGAACTTCCTGAACCGGACCTGGACCCGCACGATGCTGCGCTGGTTGTGGGCCCCGATGCAGCTCATCTCCTTGGAACAGGGACAGACAGTTGTCACGGGCACCGAGACGCCCACCAGGAAGTCCGACCTCTCGCCGTCATTTTCTCCCGTGAACCAGCATCGGTAATCCATCAGGCTCTTCGCCCCCGAGACGGGGGCGCGCTTCTCAATGAAGTAAGGAAACTCGATCTCCATGTGCGCCGAACGGGCGTTGAGCTTTTCGCGCATCTTGAGGAGGATCTTCTCGAAGCTGCGGATGTTGATCTGTCCCCGGTATTCGTTGAGGATCTCGATGAACCGGCTCATGTGGGTGCCCTTGAAACGGTGGGGCAGGTTCACGTACATGTTGATGGCGGCATTCACATGCTGGACCCCGTTTGCGCGGTCCTGCACGATGATCGGGTACTGGATGCCCTTGACGCCCACCTTCTTGATGTCGATCTTCCGGCGGTCCCTCCGGCTCTGAACGTCGATCATCGGCCCTCTCCCGTGTAGCTCACGCGGGCATTGTCGGATTCCCAGACCGTCACCTCGGCGAGGCGGGCGGTGAGCCCCTGCATCTTTGCGGATACCTTCTCGAAGATGAAACGCGCCACGCGCTCCGAGGTCGCGCAATCCCCGGAAAAGGAGACCAGTTCGTTCAGGTACTTGTGATCCAGCTCGTCGAGCACCTCGTCCGTCCACTTCTTGAGGTCCCGAAAATCGATGAGGATATCCTCCGGGCCAAGTTCCCGGCCCTCCACGGTAACGTCCACCTTGAAGTTGTGGCCGTGGAGGTTCTCGCACTTGCCGCCGATCTTCAAGGCATGGGCGGCTGAAAAGCTTTTGGTGACGGTCACTCTGAACATGTCTGCTCCCTGCAACGACTCCGTTTTCAATGCTCAAAATATATCATACTTTTCAATCGCGATGGGCAAAAGTTGGGCAGGGCGCCCCTCGTCCTGTCCGAGCCGGTGAAGCGAACCCGGCCGGATCAACTACGAATATTTTGGTAGAGGTTCTCATGAATCCTTCTTAGGCGAAGTCGCGAAAAAATCATCTCTTCGTCGTATTGTCATTTTCGCAGTTGCGGGGTAAGGTTCTACCCAAGAGAGTACCATCGAATCGGTTTGACGAAGGAGGGGAAACGTGAAACCGGACAAGACCATCGACGATTTGATACGGGAGAAGAATCTGTCACCGGATGAGCTCAAACGGCATCGGGAGCTCATCAAGGAGTGCCTGACCCGGGAAGCCCAGATCAGGGAATATTCACGGGCAGCCCACGAAAACATGAAACGCATGACGGAGGAACTGGACAAGCTGAACCGGACGGCGGAGGAACTGTGGCAGGAGGCCCAGACTCTCTCGCAGCGGGTCAGCGGGATCTGTCTGCGCCTGGCTCCGGCGCCGACGCGGAAGGTCTACCATTAAGCGGCCCGGTGGGCCGCAGGTTCGAGGATCGAGGCGCGAGGTTCGGGGTTTTCTTCCCAGGTCCTCGTACCTCGGACCTCGAACCTTCCTTCAAATCAACGCAGGCAGGCCGTGATATCCGACGCCCGCTCCAGGATCAGGTCGGCCCCGGCGCCCTTTAATTCGGCGATGCCGGAGTAACCCGTCAGCACCCCGATGGACAGTGCGCCGACCTCTTTCCCCACGAGAATGTCCATGGTGTGATCGCCGACCATGGCGGAGTGCGCAGGCTCCTCGTTCAGGATCCGCAGCACGGCACGGATGTGATCGGGGTGGGGCTTCACCCGCTCCGTGTCGTCCCGGGTCACGACGGCATCACTGTAGTCCCCGATGTCGGGAAAGATCGCCGTAACCGCCTCGAGGCAATTGCGGGTGAGGATTCCCGTTTTGATCCCGCGACGCCTCAACTCCACAAGCATCTCCTTCACACCCGGAAACAGGTGGCTGTTGACGGCACCCGCCAGCTCCCGCTCGCTCACCAGCCTCAGGGCGCGACCGGAAAAAGCCCCCTCATGCCCGGGACTTCTTCGGCCGATCCGGTCCCGAATCTCTGCGATCATCTCGAGTACAAACAGCCGCTCCATGCCGTCTTCCGAGATCCCGTAGGTTGCCGCAAGATCGAGGATATCCCTGCGCATCTCCTTGAAATCGATGTTCAGGAGGGCCAGCGTGCCGTCAAAGTCGAAGACAACGGCGTTGAGGTTCAGAGGGTGGTTATTCATGACGGCTGCCTTGCCTCACGGGGAGGTCGGTCCATGGTTGCCCGTCGCGTAGTCGGGACGAAGGGATTTGCGAACCACGCGATTCGAGTTCTCCTCGGGCAGGGTGAACCCGAAGACGATCTCCAGGAAGTTCATGACGATGGACATCGTGGCACCCCAGAGGACCTCCTCACGACCTCCTGGCGGCGCGTAGAGGAAACAGGGGAAGTTTCGCACCGGCTCCACCTCGTGGCGGAACGGGAGGGTCGACTCGATCTCTACGGTCAGAGTACCGTAACGGTTCCGGTCGAAAAGGGCCTTCAGCGGGATTTCGATGACCCGCTCCACCTCACGGTTGGGCTGAAACGTCCAGTCCCGCCTGACAAGTCCCACGACGGGAAAGATGATGCGTGAAAAGACGTAAAGCTCCCGTGAGGGCAGGGCTCCCAGGAATTGGACGTTGAGCGGGTTGACCCGGATCTCCTCCCAGGCCTCTCTCAGGGCATTCGTCAGAAACAGGGAGATGTGCTCCAGGGTCTTCACCCCTTTCGCTCTTGCCAGCGATCGGGCTTTGCCTTGCATAATCGGTGTGAGCCCCGACGAGATCAGGTGTCTCAGCAGGCGATCCGCCACGGGGTGGAGCATGCCACCGGGGCAGCTGATATCCCCGGGCTGGGGAACCACGGAGGAGCGCTTGATGAGCTGCAGGACGAACCCGCCCTCCTGTCCGGTTCCCTCGTGATAGTGCAGCAGGAGGATCACGCCGGCAGCGAGCCAGCGCTCGGCACTACCGTTCTTACTTCGGATGAACTCGACCCGTTCCTCGTAGTCGATGGAAACGCTGCCCAGGCGCTCGATGATTTGTTCGATGACCCCATTGGGGACCGAAAGATCGGGTAACTGCATTCCATTCTCCAATCGTTTGACCATTATACCCATTTCGGACGCGGCATCAAGGTGTTCATCGGCCGGAAGGCTAAAACGGTCAAACAAAAGCGTCAGGCATCGCGCGTACCATCGTGGATTATCCTCTCAATGAGGTCCTCGAACCACACCCGGAGGCGGAGGTCCTGGAGGAAACCGCAGTGGCCGCCGAAGCGTTCGATGACCAGGCGCAGTCGACCCTCCCCTTTGAGGAAACGGAAATCGTCAACAGGGATGACGGGGTCGTCCTCGGCGGCGAGGATGGTGACCGGCACGGCGAGGCGGGAGAAGTCGGCTCCGGTCAGCGTATAGGTGCGGAAATATTCGAAGACGTCCTCGTACGGGGTGTAGCGGGGGATCGCCCGTTGGGTGATCGCCATGCAGCTCTTGAGCGCCATGACATCGGAGAAATCGTATTGATCGGGAAAGAGCTGCTGCTTGAGGCTCAGGGAGCGCTTCCATTTCCTCACGAAGTAGTCGCGGTAGACGAACAACCCCCCGTCAATGGCGTAGGTGGCCTTCACGGGATCCAGAACCGGACTGATGGCGATGATGTTCCTGAGGTTTCCTGCCGTTGCGGCAGTCAACCGAAGTGCAATCCGGAGGCCGAAATTACCCCCCAGCGAAAACCCGACGAGATGGCAGGGCTTGCCGCCGACTTCGGAAACGATGTTCATGACGGCCGAAAATACCTCCTCGATCCGGGCGCTGTGAAAGACCCCTTCATTGAGGTGATGGCTCTTGCCGTGGTCTCGAAGGTTGAGGCGGAAAACGTCATAGCCGCTGCGGTAGAGCCGGCGCCCCGTCGTCAGCATGTAGGTGGACTCCGAGCTGCCCTCCCAGCCGTGAAGCAGGATGACAAGACCCAGGCTCCGACCGCTGGGCTGAAAGGTTCGGTAGCCCAGGAGCCGAACTCCTGAGCCTGCGTCGACGATGGTTTCCTCGGACCGTTCCCTCAGGGGGTTTGCCCCCAGGGCCCGGATCTTCAGACTTGCAAGAATCGTCTGCAGGTGCGGATTTTTCAGTGGAAATCCCGGTCTGAACGGCGCCGGGAGGAGCGGGTAATCAAATGATCTCATGGCAGAATGGATAACAAATATGGAGAACGTTTAAAATCATTATTTCATGATATAGTGAAAATCGAAACAGGACTGAAGGGATGAACCATGAGCGGTGACGGCAAGCCGGGCAGACCCTACTGGCGGCATATTGTGGGGTGGCCCCTTCTGATTCTGGGAATTGTGGGCCTCGCGCTCCCTTTCCTCCAGGGAATCCTCTTCATTGTGGTCGCACTGACCCTGCTGGCCCCCGAAATCCCCCTTTTCGGGCGAGTGATCGAAGCGCTGAAAAAGAGGGTTCCCGCCGTCTTCGAAAAGGCCGCCGAGATGAAAGCATCCCTGAAAAGACGATTCGGTCAACCCTGACGGGCGTCGCGCGTTACTAATAAAGGGCCTTGAATCATAGGGCATTCGATGCTAAAGAATCAGGGCCAATGAGCAAGACGGCAAGGAGAGACCTGATGAAAAAAACGATTCTGATTGCCCTGGGGATTCTGATTTTGACCGCGGCATTTTCCACCCCGGAGGCTCAACAGCAGAAAAAGATCGCCATTCTGCCTTTTTCCGTCAACAGCAGCGAAAATATCAGCTACATCCGCGACGGCATCTGGGACATGCTCATCTCCCGCGTAACAGTGGGAGGAAAGACGAACGTGCTGAGCAAGTCAAGCGTCCTGGAGGCCATGGACAAGAATCAGAAGAAGGATCTCTCGGAGGCCGATGCTTCCGCCATCGGCAAACGGCTCAAGGCCGACTACGTCGTCTGGGGGAGCATCACCAAGATCGGCGACAGCCTGAGCCTGGACGGGAAACTTCTCGATGTGGCCTCGAGCCAGTCGCCGGTCACCCTGTTCGAGCAGACCCGTGGGATGAACGAGGTGATTCCCAAAATCAACGATTTCTCCCAGAGGATCCGCTCCCACGCCACGGGGGAGGCCCTGGCGGCACCGTCGGCCCCGGCCCCGACCGCGCCGTCGCCTGCGGCCGTGGCGACAGCCGGCGCAGCGGCAGGGGCAGGAGCGGCGGCAGCGACCGGAAAATCCCAGGAAACGGAACTCGTCACCGGCATGAGGAAAGGAAAGACGACCTACACGGGGATCATCAACCCGGATTTCATTACGACCCCTGAGTCCCCCGGCAAGAAAGGGTTCTGGATGAGCCCCAAATACGGGACCGAGTTCAAGGGCTTGGATATCGGCGATGTCGACGGTGACGGCCTCAACGAAGTGGTGGTCATCGACAACACCAATGTTTACATTTATCAGAGAAAAGAAAACGAATTCAAGCTGTTGAAGAAGATCACGGGGGGAACCTACGATAAATACCTGGGGGTTGACATCGCCGATGTCAACGGCAACGGGATCCCCGAGATCTTCGTGACCAGCATCAACCGCCAGACGATCGATTCGTTCGTTCTCGAATACCGCAACGGAAACTACGAGGTGATCGCAAAGGGTCTTAACTACATGATGCGGGCGATCAACACGAAAGGGACCTCGAGGCTGCTGGGACAGATCCTGTCCAGTGACCCGCAGAACGTTTTCATCAATCCGATCCATACCATAACCTGGGAAAACGGGAAGTATGTCCTGGGTGAGAAATTGCAGATCCCGCAAGGATTGTCCGTTTATGGAGTCACAATGGATGCCGTGGATGGGACGGGTATCGAGCGGGTGATCACGTTCGACTCGAATGACTATCTCCGCATCTATGAGAAGACGAACAAGCTGCTGATCCATCTCCAGACGGTCATGGGCTCCCCTGAACTGCTTTGGAGGAGCGATGAGGTGTATGGGGGCAGCAACAGTACCTTCACGCCCGCCTTTGCCGCAGGCACACGGAGCATGACGGATAACCCGGACTCGATTTACATGAACCTCAGGATTCTGACCTATGATCTCAACAAGGACGGCAAGAAAGAGGTCATCGTGGTCAAGAATATCTCCGCCATAGGGAGGGTCTTGAAGAACATGCCCCTCTTCACGTCGTCGGAGGTCTACAACCTCGAGTGGGACGGAATCGGGCTGGCCGAGGTGTGGCGCACGAAGAAGATCAGCGGCTACGTGGCCGATTACCAGATCCGGGACATCGACAACGACGGCCAGGATGAAATCGTGATGGCCCTGGTGCTCTCCGTCGGTCCGACCATCAAGACGAACAGCTGCCTCGTGGCCTACAAGCTGAACACCCCGTCGCAATAAGTATTTGATGGGTGCTACTTCCTCGGGGGCGGGGCCGGATACGGAGTCTTGGCGGTGCTTTGGTACGGGGTAGAGAAGCTTGACATTTCATAAAAAGTGGGATAGAGAAAATCCCTTATTTTTCAAGGCGGCGTAGCTCAGTCGGTTAGAGCATGCGGCTCATATCCGCAGTGTCCGGGGTTCAAGTCCCTGCGCCGCCACCAGAAACAAAAGGCCCGGCCATCTGCCGGGCTTTTTTTTAGAATGCCGTGCACCCCGGCACTTCGATACGGGTGAGACAGGAAAGGAAAGACATGCCTTCTGACTTGAAAATCAAGACAGTCAACACGGTTCTCTTCGATTTTGGGGGAGTCCTTGCCGACGAGGGGTTTCGGAACGGCCTGGCCGCCATTGGCCGGATGAGCGGTTTGGTTGAAGAGGACGTCATTCTGAAGGGGCACGAGCTGGTTCTCAGGACAGGTTATGTCACGGGAAGGGCGGGGGAGGGGCACTGGTGGGATACCCTTCGCGGCGAGGTGCATGTGCGCGGAACGGATGAGGCCCTGCGGCTCGAGATCCTCGAGCGTTTCACCTTGCGCCCAGAGATGTTTGGCCTGGTGGAACAACTCAACAACCGGGGGTTCACCTTAGGCATCCTGAGCGACCAGACGAACTGGCTGGACGAACTCGACGACCGGTTCGGCTTCTACGGCAGCTTTGACTACATCTTCAACAGCTTTCACATGGGAAAAAGCAAGAACGACGACAGCCATTTCGACGACATTCTGAGACTGTTGAACCGGAAGGGGCAGGAGGTACTTTTTATCGACGACAATGCCGGTCATGTCGGCCGTGCGGTCGAAAGGGGCTGGAAGGTCATCCTGTACAGGGATCTGCACGGCTTCCTGCAGGAATTGTCCGGGCATCTGTCTCCCAAGCTTCCCGCTTCATCCATCAACCGGTGAGCCGGGAGAAAAATCTGGATTCCTTTCGTACGGGCATGGTAGTATTCCCCCACGATTTCAGCATCGATCAACCCATCAAAGAGGCATCATGATCCCGAGATATTCGCGCAAGGAAATGGAGGCCATCTGGAGCCCTCAGAACCGATTCCAGAAGTGGCTGGACATCGAAATCCTCGCCTGTGAGGCCATGGCGCAAAAGGGGGACATCCCCCGAAAGGCGCTCAGGACGATCAAGGAGAAGGCGCGCTTCGACGTCGACCGCATCGACGAGATCGAGCGGACCGTCAAGCACGACGTAATCGCCTTCCTCACCAGCGTGTCTGAATTCGTAGGGCCCGCTTCGCGCTTCATTCACATGGGGCTTACGTCCTCGGATATCCTCGACACCTCCCTTGCCCTGCTTTTGAAAGAGTCCACGGACATCCTCCTGGCCGATATCGACAAGCTGCTGTCCGTCCTGAAAAAAAAGGCCTCCCGGTACAAGAAGACCCTTATGATCGGCCGGACCCACGGCATCCATGCCGAACCGATCACCTTCGGCCTCAAGATGGCCCTGTGGCATCAGGAAATGGAGAGAAACCGCGAGCGGCTCATCCGGGCGCGCGATGCGATCGCCTGCGGCAAGATATCGGGGGCCGTGGGGACCTTTGCCTTCATCGACCCCTCTGTGGAGGAGTACGTCTGCCGAAAGTTGGGGCTCAAGCCGGAACCGGTGGCCACACAGATCGTCCAGCGAGACCGCCATGCAGAGTATTTCTCGGTTCTTGCCCTCATCGCCTCATCCCTGGAAAAGTTCGCCACCGAGATCCGCCACCTCCAGCGCACCGAGGTGCGCGAGGCCGAGGAATATTTTTCCCCGGGTCAGAAAGGCTCCTCGGCGATGCCTCACAAGCGCAACCCCATCCTGTCCGAAAATATCTCGGGGCTCGCGCGGCTGATGCGGGGGTATGCTTTGGCAGCCATGGAAAACGTGGCCCTCTGGCACGAGCGCGACATCAGCCACTCCTCCGTCGAGCGGGTCATCGGCCCCGACGCAACGATCCTCCTGGACTTCATGCTGAGCCGCTTCACGCGGCTTGTCGACGAACTCGTTGTTTACCCCGAACGCATGCTGGAAAACCTCAACCTCACACGCGGTGTCATCTTCTCGCAGATGGTTCTCCTGAAGATGGTGGAAAAGGGGATGACGAGAGAGCAGGCCTATGCCGTGGTACAGGATAACGCCATGCGAGCCTGGCTGGAGGGGATCGAGTTCAAGGACCTGCTGCTTTCCGACAAGCGGGTGAACTCTTATCTCGACCCCAGGGAAATCGAAGGGGTATTCCGGCTGGAAAATTTCCTCGGGAATGTGGACTACATCTTCAAGAGAACCTTCCGGGGCAAGCGGGGTCATGAAGAGCGGAAGAGCAGAGGCTAGGAAGCGCGGAGCACTTGCGAAATAGTCCGCATCCTCTCCGGTTTGGCAGTCCGCTCTTCCTCGCTTCCGATCTTCCTCGGTTCCTTCCTTTTCAGCGTCTGACAATCGTGTCCCGGTGCCAGTACCGGTCGTCCCGATCGGGATAGTCCAGGTTGTAGTGAAGTCCGCGGCTCTCCTTGCGCATCATGGCGCAGGTGACGATGAGGTTCGCCACGACGGAGAGATTGCGAAGTTCGAGCAGATCCCGGGTGATCTTGAAGCTCCAGTAGTAATCCTGGATTTCCTGGCTGATGAGCTCCATCCTTTTTTTTGCCCGTTCCAGCCGTTTGTTGGATCTCACGATCCCCACGTAGTTCCACATGCAGCGCCGGATCTCGTCCCAGTTGTGCTCGATGACAATGGATTCGTCGCTCTCCGTGGCCTGTCCCGACTGCCAGGGTGGAATCGGCAGTTCCTCTCCGATTGGCTCGCTCAACCGCTCCCGGATCCTCTCACACACCCGGTGCGCAAAGACGACGCATTCCAGAAGGGAGTTGCTGGCCAGGCGGTTGGCCCCGTGCAGACCCGTGCAGGCCACTTCTCCGGCCGCAAAGAGCCGGTCGATGCTGGTCTCGCCGCTGCCGTTCACCACCACTCCACCGCAGAGATAATGAGCGGCAGGTACTACGGGGATGGGCTCTTTGGCCATGTCGATGCCAAAACGGAGACAGCGGTTGTAGATGGTGGGGAATCGATCCATCAGATAACCGCGGTCCCGATGGCTGATGTCGAGAACCACGCAGTCGTCGCCGGATTTCTTCAGTTCGATGTCGATGGCTCTCGCCACGACGTCTCTGGGCGCAAGGCTTGCGAGGGGGTGGTATTTCTCCATGAAGGGGGCGCCGCTCTTGAGCTTCAGAATTCCGCCTTCTCCGCGGACGGCCTCGCTGATCAGGAAGGCTTTGGCCTCGGGGTGGAAGAGGCAGGTGGGGTGAAACTGGATGAATTCCATGTTGGCGATGTGTGCGCCTGCACGCCAGGCCATGGCGATGCCGTCACCCGTGGCGATGTCGGGGTTTGTCGTGATGAGGTAGACTTTGCCCGCCCCTCCCGTGGCCAAAATCGTGAACCGCGACCGGAACGTATAGATCCGGTCGTTCTCGATGTCAAAAACGTAGGCACCCAGGCAACGATCCTGTTCTTCCCGGGGAAGCGATTTGCTATCCAGAACCTTGGATTCGCGGATGAGGTCTATGGCGAGGAAGTTCTCGTAGATCCGGATATTCTCGATGGATTGCACCTTGTCGATGAGGGCCCGCTCGATTTCTTTTCCGGTCGAATCGGCTGCGTGAAGGACCCTCCGCATGGAATGGCCTCCCTCTTTTCCGAGATCGAAGCTCGCCTGCGTCCCCGCCTTCCGGGAGAATTCGACACCCCAATCGATGAGTTCGGCGATCCGCTCAGGCCCCTCGCTGACGACGAAACGGACCACGTCTTCGCGGCAAAGTCCTGCGCCTGCCTTCAGGGTGTCTTCCATGTGGAGATCGAAGCTGTCCTCGGCATCCATTACGGCCGCTATGCCGCCCTGGGCATAGTTCGTCGACGACTCCGTGGTATTTTTCTTCGTGATGATGGCCACGGAGCCGAAGCGGGATGCCTTGATGGCAAAGCTCAGACCGGCTAGGCCGCTTCCGATGACGAGAAAGTCCGTTCTGATCTCCATCGTCTTTTCTGCCTTTCGTGCCAACTATATACGCGTTTCGGGCTTTAAATAAAAGCGGAAATGTGCTAGACGACTGTCCATGTTGGTACTGGGCATAGAATCCTCCTGCGACGAGACGGCGGCGGCCGTTTTGCAGGATGGCAATCAATTATTGTCGAACGTCATTGCCTCACAGATCCGGATCCATGAAAAGTACGGCGGTGTCGTCCCCGAGATCGCGTCGCGCAAGCATGTCGAGGTGATCGTTCCCGTCGTCCTGGAAGCCCTCGAGCGAGCGGGGGTCACCCTCGACGCGATCGAAGGCATTTCCGTCACGAGGGGGCCGGGCCTGGTGGGCTCCCTGCTGGTCGGGCTGTCCATGGCCAAGGCTCTGGCCATGGCTCGAGGCATCCCCTTCGTCGGCGTCAACCACTTGGAGGGTCATGTCGCCTCGGCCTTCCTGGCCGAGGACAAGCCTGCATTTCCCTTTGTCGCCCTCGTCGTCTCCGGCGGCCACACGAACATCTATGTCGTCGAGGATTTCGACCGGATGCGCCTCGTCGGGCAGACGCGCGACGACGCGGCAGGCGAGGCCTTCGACAAGGCGGCAAAGCTTCTGGACATCGGTTATCCCGGAGGCGTCGTCATCGACCGCCTGGCAAAAACCGGGAACCCCTCGGCCGTGATTTTCCCTAGATCGATGAAGGACAGCCTGGAGTTCAGTTTCAGCGGCGTCAAGACGGCGCTGCTGACGTTCACGAAAAAGCTCGGCAGGCCGCTGGCCGAGGGCGAAATCCCGGATGTCGTGGCAAGCTACCAGGAAGCCATCGTGGACGTCCTTGTCGAGAAGACGCTGCGTGCCGCCGAAATGCTCTCCATCGGGCGGGTGGCCGTCGTTGGCGGAGTGGCCGCCAACAGCCGCTTGAGAACTCGATTTCGCGAGGATGCCGAAAAGAAGGGGATCCAGGTCACCATCCCGCCGCCCGTATTCTGCACGGACAATGCCGCCATGATCGCCGTCGTGGGTCATCATTTCCTCACCCGCGGCAGGAAAGACCCCTTCGATCTGAATGCCCTTTCCCGCTGGCCGATCGACGCACAATAGAAACAGGCGAAAGGGTGAAAGACAAGGACGAAAGGTCAAGGGGGGGCATCCTCTACACGGTACACGCCGAACGCCGCACAGGGGTCATCAGGACCGTCGAGCATTCATGACAATACGGGACAGGATCAACGATTTCTACAACCGGTTCCTGAGCCTGAACGGGAAACCGGAGGAGATCGCCCGTGCCGTGACCCTTGGCGTCTTCATCGGGGTGACACCCACCATTCCGCTCCACACCGCCCTGGTCATGGTCAGCTGTCTGATCTTTCGCCAGAATATCACGGCGGCCATGCTGGGAGCCACGATCATCTCCAACCCCCTCACGATCCCCTTTCTCTACCTGGCGGAATACGAACTCGGCGTCCTCGTGCTGGGCCTGGGCGCAAATCCTTTTGTCATGGCGGATTACGATGTCCGATCGATCCTGGAGATCGGCTGGCACATCCTTTACCCGCTGATGGTGGGGGGCGTGATCCTGGCCGTTCTCTTTACCGTCCCATCCTACTTCATCACCTGTCATTTCATTGCCAAGATGAGAAACCGCAATGTCGAGCCCTCTGAACCTGCTCCGTAAATACGGGATTCGGCCGCGCAAGCGACTCGGTCAGTGTTTCCTTTGCGATCCGAATATCCTGGAAAAGATTGTCCGGATCGCCGAGGTGCAGGAAACGGACACCGTCGTCGAGATCGGTTCAGGCATCGGGGTCCTCACGGCCATGATCGCCCGTCGGGCACACCGAGTCGTTGCAGTGGAGGTGGATCGCTTCCTCGTGGAGGTCCTCCAAAAAGAACTCGGGGATTTCACGAATGTCGAGATCGTGCAGACCGACGTGCTCCAGTTCGACTTTTCGTCGGTGTGCCCGGGCGCGGGGCCGGGAGGCCAGAGGGAGAGAATCCAGGTCATCGGGAATGTCCCGTACAACATTTCGAGCCAGATCGTGCTGAGGCTGCTCGGATACCGCGACTGTCTCGACCGGGTCGTGCTGATGCTCCAGCGAGAAGTGGCCGAAAGGCTTGCGGCCCACCCCGGCACGAAGGATTACGGGCCCCTGTCCGTCTATGTTGCCCTCTACACGGAGGCGTCACTGGAGATGAAGGTCCCCGCAGGCTGTTTTTACCCCCGGCCCGACGTGGAGTCCCGGGTCATCCGGCTGGACGTCCGGAGAGAGCCCCTCTGCAGGGTCGACGACGTCGCTTTTTTCCAGCGCCTCGTGCGAACCTCCTTCTCGAAGAGACGAAAGACCCTCCTGAACAATCTCAAGACCTCAGAACTTCCCGTCACGGGGGATCAGATCAGCTCCGCCCTGTCCGCCCTCGGCATCGACGGGGTCCGTCGCGCCGAAACGCTTACCGTTCATGAGTTTGCCGCCTTGAGCAACTTTCTCGGCAAGGCATAAAATTCTTGACAGCCCCCCGGTCTTCTGTTATGTGGGGGCCGAACCGCTTGGATCCCCCATTTGGGGACTGGGACGGGGGTAAACACTCAAGAAGTGTACGGCTGCCAACAGCCTCCCGCCCCGTGCGATGAGGCTGTTTTTTTATTTTAGGGGCAGGGGACATGATCGTCATCGAAAAAGCGAAAGACATGCAGCAGTATTCTGAATCCCTGAGGAACCGGGGCAAAAAAATCGCCTTCGTCCCTACGATGGGTTATCTTCACCAGGGTCACCTCCGTCTCATGGAAGAGGGCCGCAAGCTCGGGGATTGCCTCGTGACAAGTATCTACGTCAACCCGACCCAGTTCGGGCCGACAGAGGACCTGGCCAAGTACCCCCGGGATTTCGACATGGATTCCAAACTCTGCGAAGGGGTGGGCGTAGACGTGATCTACTTTCCGTCCAACGACGAGATGTACCCCCCGCATTACCAGACCTGCGTGGATCTGCAGGAGGTGACGCAAAACCTCTGCGGGCTCTCCAGGCCCGGCCACTTCCGCGGAGTGGCCACCGTATGCGCCAAGCTCTTCAACCTGGTGAAACCCCACGTGGCGGTCTTCGGCAAAAAGGACTTCCAGCAACTCGTCGTCATCAAACGGATGGTCACCGACCTGAACATGGACCTGGAGATCATCGGCCTGGACACGGTCCGGGAAGGCGACGGGCTCGCCATGAGCTCCCGGAACATTTACCTGAAGCCCGAGGAGCGTGAATCGGCCCTGAGCCTCAGCCGGAGCCTGAAGATGGCCAAAGGGATGTACGACAAAGGCGAGAGGGATGCGACGGCGATCGTCGGTGCGGTCAGCCGATTCATCAGCGGGCATCCCCACGCGAAGATCGACTACGTGAAAATCTGTGATACGACGACGATGAAGGATGTGGCCCGGCTCGACGGGGAATCCGTCATGGCGCTGGCCGTGCGGGTTGGTGCTGCCAGGCTTATCGACAACTACGTCTTCGGGGAGACGTTGAACGTTTAGACGATCGGGGTGAAGGAAGAACAAAAGGGAGAGAATGGGGGAACGGCCATGCAGCGCATCATGCTCAAATCCAAGATCCACCGCGCAACGGTGACGGACGCCAACCTGAACTACGAGGGGAGCATCACCATCGACGAGGGCCTCATGAAATCGGCCGATCTCGTTCCCTTTGAAAAGGTGGCGATCTACAACGTCTCCAACGGCGAGCGCTTTTCGACCTACGCGATCAAGGGGAAAAAGGGCTCCGGCGTCATCTGCCTCAACGGCGCGGCGGCCCGGAAAGTCTCGAAGGGCGATCTCATCATCATTGCGAGCTACGTCATGGTGGGCGATGCCGAGTCGAAAAAGTGGGCCCCGAAATGCGTCCACGTGGACGGAAAGAACAAAATGAAAAAATAGCGTCGGGGAGATTCCGACGCGCATCCGGGCAAAGTGTGACGAACCTTTGCCTTTTTTTATTCAAGGGCTGCCATCCCGTGAAGCCGAAACTTAAAAACGTCTTTCTCGCCGGACTCGCCGTCACGGTGCCCGTCGGACTGACGATCTACATCCTGATCTTCCTGATCGACCTCATGGATGGCCTGCTACGGGTCATCCCGGCGGCGATCCATCCCGAGACGCTCCTGGGGTTTCGCATCCCCGGGCTGGGCGTCATCGCAACACTCATCCTGATCTTCATCGCCGGCCTGCTCGCGACGAGCTACGCGGGCGCGAAGCTCTTTCGTCTGGCCGAGTCACTCGTTGACCGGATTCCGCTGGTCCGCGGGATCTATCAGGCCATCAAGCAGATCGTTCAGACCATGGTGAGCAAGGAAGGGCAGGGCTTCAAGAGGGTTGTCCTCGTCGAGTTTCCCCGTGAGGGGCTCTACACGGTGGCCTTCGTGACGGGAGCCACAACCGGCGAGCTCCGGGACAAGACCGGCGGACGCTGTATCAACATCTTCATCCCCACCACCCCGAACCCCACGTCGGGGTACTACATGATGGCCCCGGAAGACAGCGTCACCAGCCTCGAGATGTCCGTCGAGGAGGCCTTCAAGCTCATCATCTCGGGCGGCATGATTGCGCCGACGGAAAACAATAAGCAGTTGAGAAACGGATCAAACTCTGTTAAATAGATACGTTTTTTATTGAAAACAGAGCCGGCAGGAAAGCCGAACGAAACCCCATAAATCATGGAGGGTACATGCAGATCACATCGGAAAGCATCAAGGTCGGTCACCCGGATATCGTTGCCGACGCCATCGCCGCCAATATCATCGCCGCCATTCTCGACGAGGAGAAGAAACTCGGCCTGACCGTATACAACATGCCGCATTGCGGGATCGAGGTTTTTCTCGGCAAGGGATTCTGCGTGGTCGGGGGAGAAGTGGCAACCCGTGCCTACGTGGACGTGGAAAAGATCGTCCGGGACACGGTCCTCGGGATCGGCTACAACGACTTCTGCCTCGGTCTCGACGGAGGTTCCATGGGCGTGCTCAACGCCATCATTCCGCAGTCTCCGGACATCAACATCGGCACGAGGGCCCACCTCGGGAAACACAAAGAGATCGGAGCGGGCGACCAGGGGATCATGTACGGGTATGCCTGCTCGGACACCCCCGAGCTGCTGCCGCTGCCCTACGTTCTGTGCAATCGCATGATGCGCGTATTCGAGGATACGAAACACCCCTACTTTGCACCGGACGGCAAGGGCCAGGTCAGCGTCGAGTACGACGACAAGACCGGCCGGCCGCTGCGGGTGGTCAAAGTCCTCATGTCCAATGCCGTCGACTACCGTCATGTGGGAAAGGGCAAGAAGAAAGACGTCGAGACGGTTGCGAGGAAAATGTGCTTTGACGTCCTCGGCGACTGGGTCGACAAGAAGACGGAGTTCCTCTTCAACCCCACGGGCGAGTGGCAGGCCATCCATTCCTGCAGCGCTGCCGATTCCGGTGTCACGGGACGCAAGCTCGTTGTCCAGTTCTACGGCGGTTTCCCGGGCGCCCAGCTCGGGGGCGGGTCCGTCATGAACAAATCCCCCGAGAAAGTCGACTGCTCCGCCGCCTTCGGCGCGCGCTACGCGGCCAAAAACGTCGTCGCCTCGGGGCTGGCCGAGAAGTGTTCGATCCAGCTCTCCTACGCCATCGGTGTGGCGCGGCCCTTCTCGATCTATGTCAACACGTTCGGCACGGGTAAACTGACGGATCGCAAGCTCGAACAGATCATCACGAAGGTCTTCGATTTCACCCCGGCCGGCATGATCAAGCAGTTCAGCCTGCTGGACGGAAACGTCTACCGCAAGCTCCCGAGGACCTTTTTCATGGACAAATTCGCCTGGGAGAAAACGGACAAGGTCAAGGAGCTTCGGCAGCTCATCAAGGCCTGACGGAAGGACCCGGTCACCGAAAGACAAGCCGGGCGCCGAGGAAAGCACCGTTAAACGTGAAAGGAAACACATGAATTACGACATCAAGGACATCAAGCTCGCGGAGCAGGGGAAATTGAGCGTGGAGTGGGCGTACAAGAGCATGCCCGTTCTGGCCCTGATCCGTAAACGTTTTGCGAAAGAGAAACCCCTCAAGGGTCTTAGGCTGGGCGCATGCCTCCATGTCACCACGGAGACGGCGAGCCTCATGGAAACCCTCAAGGCGGGCGGAGCCGAGGTTAGCCTCTGTGCATCGAACCCCCTGAGCACGCAGGATTACGTGTCCGCCTATCTTGTCAAGTATCACGACTATCCCCGTCTTTGCCATCAAGGGCGAGGACACGGAGACCTATTACCGGCACATCGCATCGGTTCTCGACATGAAACCGCACATGACGATGGACGACGGCGCGGACCTCGTCTCGATGATCCACTCGAAGCGCAAGGATCTCATCAAGGGCATTCTCGGGGGGACGGAAGAGACGACGACGGGCGTCATCCGGCTCCGGGCCATGGCGAAAAGCGGGGTTCTGCGGTTCCCCATCATCGCGGTCAACGACGCCCAGACAAAATACATGTTCGACAACCGCTACGGTACGGGCCAGAGCACACTCGACGGGATCATCCGCGCCACGAACCGGCTGGTGGCAGGCTCGGTCTTCGTCATCTGCGGTTACGGCTGGTGCTCCCGGGGACTGGCGATGAGGGCTCACGGGATGGGGGCCAGCGTGGTCGTGACGGAGGTGGACCCGCTAAAGGCCCTTGAGGCGGTCATGGACGGATACCGCGTCATGCCCATCGCCGAGGCCGCCGTGATCGGCGACTTCTTCTGCACACTGACCGGCGATATCAACGTGATCCGCCGGGAGCATTTCGTCCGGATGAAGGACGGCGCCATCGTGTCCAACTCGGGCCACTTCAACGTGGAGTTGGATCTGGAGGGGCTCAAGGGGGTCACAAAGAAGACGAGAAAGCTCCGCGAGTTCGTCGAGGAATTCACCCTGAAGAGCGGCAGGCGGGTCTACATTCTCGGCGAGGGGCGTCTCATCAACCTGGCCGCCGCCGAGGGTCACCCCTCAAGCGTCATGGACATGAGCTTCGCCAACCAGGCCCTTTCGGCGGAATACCTGGCCAAGAACGTCAAATCGCTGAAAAAACAGGTTTATGCCGTTCCCCAGGATATTGACAGTGACATCGCCCGCCTGAAACTGGCCGCGATGGGCGTCCGGATCGACACCCTGACCCCGGAGCAGGAGAAATACCTGCACTCGTGGGAGATGGGCACGTAACAGGGTTCAGGGTCCAGGGTACAGGGAAAAACAGACAGAAAAAAAGGATCAGGGAAGTCCCCTGGTCCTTTTCTTTTTTCTTCCCTGAACCCTGTACCCTGACCCCTGTCTGCAGGGCCTCCGGCCCTATGTATTGACACGCCGGAACATGACAACGGCCACCACACCCAGGATGACATTGGTCGCCCACGCCGCCACGACGGGCGGGATCGTGCCGGAACGGCCCAAAGAAAGGGTGAAGGCAAAGACGATCCAGTAGGAAAACCCGATGATGACCCCGATCCCGATCCCTTGAGCGATTCCGCCGCTTCGCTCCGAGCGCATCGGGAAGACCACCCCGATCAGCGCCAGGATCAAGCTCACGAAGACAAAAGCGATTTTCCCGTGCAAATCCGTCTCATATCGCGTTGCGTCGTAGCCCTCCTGTCGGAGCTTTCGGATGTATTTTCTCAACTCCCGGAAGCCCATCTGGTCCGCGCTTTTCTGAACGACCAGGAAATCTTCGGGCTTCTCGGCGATATCGACGGCGAGTGTCGGCAGGCGTTCGATAACCGGAAAGTCCTTGCCGGCAAAGGTCGTCCGCAGGACATCCCTCAGTTCCCAACGATCGCCTTTCCAGAGGGCCTCGCGCGCGTCGATTCTAGAAAGCAGGCTGAACCGGGCGTCGAGGTAGCTGATCGTGACCCCCTTCAGCCGGTTCTCTGCCGGGTCGAAGAGCTTGAAGTTGTAGATGGCATTCTGACTCTTGTACCAGATCTGGTTCTCCTTGAAGGCCCCCCATTCCTTCTTCTTCTGGACTTCGACGTACTTGATGTATTCGGCCTGCCAATTGGCCGCCGGGGTCACGAATTCGTTGAGCAGGAAATTCAGCCCGCAGACGACGAGGCCGAAGGCAAGGACGGGACGGGCGATGCGGGTAAGACTGATCCCGTTGGCCTTCATGGCGACGATCTCGTGGTTGCGCGAGAAGAGCCCGAAGGTGATGAGGGCGGCCAGCAGGACGCATGCCGGCATCATCGTGGCCACGACGGAAGGCACCGTGTAGAGGTGGTAGGAGACGATCTGGGCAAGGGTGGCGTTATTGCTGAGGAACATGCGGATCCGCT
The DNA here is from genome assembly GCA_963802225.1 of uncultured delta proteobacterium. GTDB lineage: Bacteria > Desulfobacterota > Syntrophia > Syntrophales > UBA2192 > UBA2192. The sequence goes on from CAWDHZ010000001.1 coordinate 52,479, forward strand.
CGAAGAAGTCGACCACCATGTACAGACACAGAAACGCCAGGAGGACGAAGAGAAACGTCAGGAAAAATTCACGCGAGATGTAGCGATCGAGGACCGTCATGGCGTCACCTCTCCCGCTTTCCGACGGGCAGCCACTTCGGGGTGATCTCGCGCTCCCGGGCCCTCATGAAGTAAACGTAGAGCCCCGCCGCCATGAACAGCACATTGGGCGTCCAGACCCCGATGACGGGCGGGATGCTCCCGGTTTCTCCGAGAGCCTTCCCGTAGAGCAAAAATACGTAATACACCATGACCAGCGCAAGGCCGATGGTGAAACCCATCATCTTTCCCGAACGGCTCGACTGGATCCCCAGCGGGATGCCGAGAATCGCGAAGATAAGGCAGGTGAAGGGGCTTGCCAAGCGCTGGTTGAACTCGATGATCAACTCGCGCCTCGATGGGCCCTGGGGATCGGGGCGGTCGATCTGATCCCGGAGATCCCACAGGGTCATTTCGTCGATTTTGCTGAACTTGATGCGCTTTTCGTCGGCGGCAGATCCCCTGAAGTCGAGACGCACGTCATAAGTGCTGAAGTCCACTTTCTTGTAGTTTCTGAACCCGGCATCGACGGTGTGGATGCTGCCGTTCTCCAGACGCAGCGTGACCGTCAGCGATTGGGGGTTCGAGACGAGCGTGCCCTTCGTGGCGATGATCGTGCTGGGTTCGTCGACCGTCGTCTCCTCGTAGAGCAATACCCCCTCCATGGAATCGCCGTTCATGGGGATCCGGTCTGCGTAGATGACGATGCCCCGGAAATCGTCGTTGAAGACCTTTTCCTTGATCCCCACGCTGGCCTTCTGCTTCACGACCCGGAAGAGGAGGTTCTTGGCCTCCAGGTTGCCTTTCGGGATGAGAAAAAAGCTCGTCAGGGCCGCCAAGCAGAAGGCGATCAGGGCCGCCGCCAGAACGGGGGCGGCGATCTGGTGGAGGCTCAACCCGCAGGCCTTGAGAACGGTGTACTCGTTGTCCCGCGACAGACGACCGATCCCGATCAGAATGGCGATGATGAGGGCGAGCGGAATCGTGAAGAGCAAAAGCGCAGGCATGAGGTAGAGGATCAGCTTCAGGATGTCCGTAAAATCGACCCCCTTGTTGATCATGAGGTCGACGAGGCTGAGGATGCGCCCCATGATCAGCACGAAGGTAAAGACAAAGAGGGTCATGAGAAAGGGGTAGAGGACCTCTTTGAATATGTAACGGTTCAGAATGCTGAACATGCCTTCATGCCGTCCCGGGCGATGAGCCCGACCCGGCGGGCTGGAATCCCGCGGATCGAATCTGTTCAAGTATCAGTTTTTTCTTTATTAAACCAACATAATCCTGTAAATCAACGATTACTTTTGTGCCCGTTGTGGAATCCATCTCCGGACAGACTGTCCGGCAGGAGAAGAGCCATGATCGATCTGCACATGCATTCCCTTTTCAGCGACGGGGAGCTGATCCCGTCGGAACTGGCCAGGCGTGCGGCCGTGGCGGGGTACCGCGCCATGGCCATCACGGATCATGCCGATCACTCCAATTTCGATTTCATCCTCTCGAGGGTTTCCAAGGTCTGCGGAAAGCTTTCCGCGTCCTATGGCCTCTTTGTCCTCCCGGGGATCGAGATCACCCACGTCCCGCCCCGCTGGATTTCTGCCCTGGCGAAAGAAGCGAGAAAGGCCGGAGCAAAGATCATCGTCGTGCACGGGGAAACCCTGGTGGAACCCGTCGCGGAAGGAACGAACCTCGCCGCCGTCCAGTCGGACATCGACATCCTGGCCCACCCGGGCCTCATCGATGAAGACTCCGTGAGGCTTGCAGCCAAAGCGGGCATCTGTCTGGAGATCTCCACCCGTAAGGGGCACAGCCTCGGCAACGGTCACGTGGCGGTCTTGGCGCGCAAGCATGGCGCATCCCTGGTAATCAACACGGACACCCATTCTCCGGCCGATCTCGTGAGCCGCGAGTTTGCCAGCCGGGTTGCACGCGGCGCCGGGCTGACGGAGGCGGAGACGTCAAAAGCATTCAGGAATTCGGAGGAGATCGTTCGCAGGGTCACCTCGACGCCTGCAAAAGCCGGCAAGCCGCGGAAGAGGGGATGAGGGCCGTCTTTTTTTCCGATGCTCACCTCCGAGGAGCCGACGACGAGGGTTGCGGCCTGCTGCTGAGCTTTCTCCGGGATGCGTCGCGAAAACTGGACCACCTGTTTATCGTGGGCGACCTGTTCGATTTCTGGTTCTCGAAGGGCGAAGTCGTTTACCCCGGCTTTCAGCCCGTCATCGAGGAACTGGCGGCGATTCAGGGCAGGGGCGTTCAGGTTCATCTCTTCGAGGGGAACCACGACTTCTACCTGGCCGACTATTTCACCCGGTTCCACGGCATCGAGGTCTTCCCGGACACGGCGCAGATACCGCTGGACGGCAAAACCATCTTTATTGCCCATGGCGATCTGGTGGACGAGACGGACCGGGGCTACCGGATCCTCCGGAGGGTGCTGAGGAGTCCCGTTTTTTACGGACTCCAGAAGAGACTGCCGCTGCCGTGGCTTTGGAGAATCGCGCTGCGGAGCTCGGAGGCGAGCAAGGAGTACCTCGCTAAACCCCAGGCGGGGCTGTCCGAAAAGATGGAGGCTTTTGCCCGGGATAAATTCGAGGAAGGGATCGACACAGTCATCCTCGGTCACTGTCACCTGCCCGTCGTAAAGACACATGAGATCCGGGGCAGGCAGCACCAATTCATCCTGCTGGGCGACTGGCTCGTGCACCGGTCTTATGTCATCCTGGAAGATGGGCAATTCGTGCTCAGCCACTACGACGGCAGGCCCCTTTAGTCCCTCTTCCACTGTTCGTGCACCTGCCGGGCAAATACAAAAAATATGGACAGCGGGTCCGGAATGTGTTAGCAAGTGCTCTTTAAATTTTGGGGAAAAGGTCCATGAATTTCGGCGGGATCGATCCAGAATACGAAGCACTCGAAAAGGCGGCCTTTGTCGTTGTCCCTGTGCCGTATGATCTGACGACAACTTACCAGGGAGGGGCCCGCAAGGGGCCTTCAGCCATCCTCGAGGCCTCCTGCAATATGGAGCTCTATGACGAGGAGCTCGATGCGGAGACCTACAGGGCGGGAATCCACACCCTGGCGCCTCTGGAGGCTGTCGCAGCAGGGCCGGAAGGCATGCTCGATCGTGTCGAGGAAGCCGTAGCAGACGTTCTCGAGACGGGAAAGATTCCCGTCATGCTGGGCGGCGAGCACAGCATCACGCTTGGGGCCGTAAGGGCAGCAAAGAAGCGTTATCCGAAGCTCTCGGTGCTCCACCTGGACGCCCATGCCGACATGCGGGCCGCTTATCAGGGGACTCCATTCAGCCATGCCTGTATCGGCAGAAGGATGAAGGAACTCTGCCCGGTGGTGCAGGTCGGTATCCGTAGCATGAGTGTCGAAGAGGCCGCCTATATCCGGAAGGGACGCATCCCCGTTTTCACAGCTGCGGCGATACGAAAGGACAGGGTCTGGGTCAGCAAGGTACTTCGCCACCTCTCGAGGGATGTCTACATCAGTGTCGATCTGGACGCCTTCGACCCCTCGGTGATGCCGGCAACAGGCACCCCCGAGCCAGGGGGAATGCTGTGGCATGACGTTCTCGATGTGATCCGGGAGGTCTGTCGGAAGCGGCGCATCGTCGGGTTCGACATTGTCGAACTGGCGCCCATCCCCGGTATGGTGGCCCCGGACTTCCTGGCGGCCAGGCTTGCTTACAGAATGATGGGCTATTTGTCGAAAAAATCCTGATAAAGGAGAGGATGCGTGAATATCTGGGTACCCAAAAAGATCTTCTTCACCAAGGGCGTCGGGAACCACAAGGAAGAGCTTCACTCTTTCGAGCTGGCCCTCCGGAACGCGGGGATCGAGAAATTCAACCTGGTTTACGTGTCGAGCATCTTTCCTCCGGGCTGCAGGATGATCTCCAAGGCCAAGGGGCTGCAGGAAAAACACCCCGGGGAGATCACCTACTGCGTCATGAGCCGCTGCTCCAGTAACGAGCCCTACCGTATGCTGGCCGCCTCCGTCGGTTGCGCCATGCCGGCCGACACCTCGCAGTACGGCTACATCAGCGAGCATCACGCCTACGGACAGCCTGAAAAACCGGCCGGTGACTACGCGGAGGATCTGGCCGCCGCCATGCTGGCCTCGACGCTGGGTATCGATTTCGACGTCGACAAAAGCTGGGATGAGAACAAGGAGATCTTCAAGATCAGCGGCAAGATCGTTCGGACGCGAAACGTGACCCAGTCCGCCATCGTCCCGAGAAAGGGCGGGTGGACGACCGTCGTTGCCGCCGCGGTATTTGTCTTCTAGCCGAGATCAAAAACCTCATCCATTGCGGGTTTTTGCAAAAAGGTCTTGACTTATAGATCCTTAACGCATAATTTAACAAGATACGACGCGGGGTGGAGCAGTCAGGTAGCTCGTTGGGCTCATAACCCAAAGGTCGGTGGTTCGAATCCATCCCCCGCTACCAGAAAGCAAAAGGGGCCGAGATTTCTCTCGGCCCCTTTTTTTACGATTCGGCAGGAGCGGCCCTCATCACCGGGCCTTGTAAACCTGCATGGCCTCGGGGATCAGGGACTCGGGGGCGGTGGCGCAGGAAGAAAGAAAAAGCAAAAGGCAAAACAGGATGGCGGGATGGCGGAAAAGCCGGATCGGCTTGCGCGGCGATGCTCTCATGACAACACCTCCCTGTCCATTCAGGATTATATCTTCAGTGTAATACAAAAGCCCTGGAAACGAAAGAGGCACAACGAGGGATGGACGGCAACCGGACGTTCATGCACGGAAGGGGAGAACCCCCCCCGTGGGCTGGTGATCCTGCTTTGCGGAATTACGATAGGAGGACTGTGGAGCACCCTCTTTCTTCTCGGCTGTCTCCGTCGAGATAAAGATCCCCTTGGCAACAAGATGGCCTTTCCTCTCGACATATTTTACGGTTGCCCGGGTACCCACCGCGATTTCGGAGGGCTTCACGGTATCGAGGTCTATCTTGACAACGGTGTTGTCATCGAATTGAACCTCCATGTCCTCGTCCCTGAATCTCACGGTGATCGTCTTCGTTTTTGAATTGACAGCTAGAACCTCGCCTGACAGGTGCCTGACACGTATCGATTTCTTTCTCTCTGCAGTTTTATTATCGCTCGCGGTGCCTGCCTTGCCGGGTGCCTTTTCCGTAGGCTTCCCGCAAGCCACATAAAGCAGGCCGATCGAGATCAGGGCTGACAGGATTAGGAATCGGATTTTCACCGGCTCTCCTTGGATGAAAAATGTTACGCGTCAGTCCGGCAGGATTATTTCGATCCTGAAGCGAGCAGTCTGGTCTTCTTCGCGGAAATATTAAGCTACCCGAGGGGCATCGATTTCTCGATACCCCTCCGGGAAGCCTGTCTTGAGGTGGTAGATCGGGTAGCTTACTTCTTTTCGGGGGCCTTCTTCTCTTCGGCCTTCTTCTCCGGAGCAGCCTCCTTCTTGGGGGCCTTCTTTTCGGCCTTCTTCTTTTCAGCCTTCTTGGCGTCCTTCTTGGGCTCGGCCTTCTTAGCCTTATCGTCAACCTTCTTGTCAGCAGCCTTGTCTGCGGGAGCCGCCGCCTTTTCCTGAGCCGGCTTTGCTGCCGGAGCGGCCTGGGCGAAGCACAGACCCGTCGTCGCCAACGCGAAAATCATGGCAAACAGGATTGCGAGAACCTTCTTCATTTGTTTTCACCTCCTTTCTGTTGGACTTGTCTGAACCTATATCAAGGAACATGCCACCCTGTGTATAATCATATTATTCAATAATAACAAATACATATATAATATGACTGCAAAACAGATAATAATATTTTTACGTTATTTAGAAGAGGTATTCGATTTTTCGATATTAGTTACGTTTTTCGGAATTGCTTATGTGATCCGTTGACGCCTCATTACGTTATTTGTATAAACAGTTAATCAAGTTACCGAAATGAATATTTAAGAAAAGCAAGGTAAGGGATGTGAATAGGGGGGCATGAAAAATCGATGGTCACTTAGCGCGATAAAAAAGGGTACCGGCTTACCGGTACCCTTTTTCGACACTGACTCATATTTGGATAAAGCCAGTTACTTACTTCTTCTCGGGGGCCTTCTTCTCGTCGGCGACCTTCTTGTCGGCGGCCTTCTTCTCGTCGGCCTTCTTGTCGGCAGCGGCCTTCTTGTCGTCAGCCTTCTTGTCGGCGGCTTTCTTCTTGTCTGCGGCCTTCTTGTCGGCGGCTTTCTTCTTGTCTGCGGCCTTCTTATCGGCAGCGGCCTTCTTGTCGTCAGCCTTCTTATCGGCAGCGTCCTTCTTATCGACAGCCACCTTATCGGCAGCCGCCTTCTCAGGGGCCTTTGCAGGAGCGGCCTGGGCGAAGCACAGACCCGTCGTCGCCACCATGAACATCATGGCAAACAGGATTGCGAGAACCTTCTTCATTTGTTGTCACCTCCCTTTCGTTTGATTTGAAGCAGACACTTTACAAGGACCGTGCCAGAAGCCTGATAATACATATCTGCAATAATAACAAATAGTTGGAAATGACGCACTGGTTGGACTTCGAGTGGAATTTACAATTACAGGAACAACCTTACCATTTCCGGAAAGTGAAAACTAATTTGGGAAAGATGTTACATTATTTGGAAGGCGGGTTACATTTTTGAAAAACAGAAAGGTTAGTCATGGGCCGGCCGGTTCATGCCATATTTATCCCAGCGATATGCAAAGGCCCGGTAACTCATGTTCAGGAGACGGGCGGCCCGGGCTCCGACGTTGTTTGCCTTTTCCATCGCCTTTTTGAGCAGATCCCGCTCGAGCTCCTCATAGCTGATCCCTCCATCGGGAAGGCTCTCCTTGAGGATGCTCTTGAGGGAATCCCTTTTTGCCGGGTCCTCCAGTTCATACTTTTTCCAGCTGTACCAGAAGGCGTCATAGTTCATATCCAACAGCCGTGCGGCTTTTGCCAGCACATTGCTGGACTTCGCCATGGCCTTCACGAGAAGCTCCTTTTCCAGCTCCTCGAGGTCTATCCCCTCGTCAGGGATCTCGATGCCCATGGCAGGCCTTGGCGCCGTTCTCAGTTCCCCCCGGATGTCACCGAGGCCGATCGTGTCGGACTCACACATCAAAACGGCCTTTTCCAGGACGGACTGGAGCTCGCGGACATTGCCCGGCCAGTTGTAATGAATGATCGCTTTCATCGCCCCGTCATCGATTTTCAAAATATTTTTAGCGACATTGTGATTGAACTTCTGCAGAAAGAAGTTTACGAGCTCGGGGATATCTTCCCTGCGATCCCGGAGCGGGGGCATCTGGATGGTTACAACCTTCAGGCGATAAAACAGATCTTCCCTGAAGTGACCGTTTTTCATCTCTACCTGGAGATCCTTGTTCGTGGCGGAGAGGATCCGGACGTCGACCTTGATGGACTCTCGGCCCCCGACACGCATGATCTCACGTTCCTGCAGGACCCTGAGGATCTTGGCCTGGGTCATCATGGGGAGATCGCCGACTTCATCGAGGAAGATCGTGCCGCTGTTCGCCGCCTCGAAGAGCCCTTTCTTGCGCTGGGTGGCGCCGGTAAAGGCGCCGGGCTCGTAACCGAAGAGCTCGCTCTCGAGAAGAGTCTCCGGGATTGCGGCGCAGTTGATGGCCATGAAGGCCTTCTCGCGGCGTCCGCTGTTGTAGTGGATGGCCTTGGCGATCAGCTCCTTGCCCGTGCCGCTTTCGCCCAGGATGAGAACCGTGGCGGGGCTGTCGGCCACTTTCCGGATGATGTGGATGACGTCCTTGATCGCCTTGGAGTGGCCGATGATCCCCTGGATGCTGAACATATCGTTCAGGGCCTTGCGCAGTTCGAGGTTGCGCTGCATCAGCTCCTTGCGCTCCGTGGCACGCCGGATGGCAAGGAGCACGACCTCCTTGTCGAGCGGCTTCGTCAGGTAGTCGAAGGCGCCTTTCTTCATGGCATCGACTGCCGAGTCGATGGTCCCGAAGGCGGTCATGATCAGCACCGTCGGGGCCTGCTTTAACCCCTTGAGCTTTTCGAGGAGATCGATGCCGTCCATCTTCCCCATCTTGAGGTCCGAGAGCACCACGTCCGGCTCGTATGTCCTGGCCAGCTTCAAGGCTTCCTCGCCGGAAGCGGCCGAGTAGGTCTCATATCCCTCATCGGAAAGGATGGTCTTGAGGATGTCGCGCTGGAGGGGTTCGTCGTCTACGATCAGGATGACCGCCATGAATTGTCGTCTCCTTAAACTACCGTTGTCCGATCCGTGTCCGTTTCAGAAAGGGGGAGGCTGATCGTCACCTCGCTGCCCTGACCCTCGGCGCTCACGAATTCGATCTTTCCGCCGTGCTCCTCGATGACCCGCTTCGTCATGGCAAGGCCCAGGCCGAGCCCCTGGCTCTTGGTCGTGAAGAAAGGCTCAAAGATCCGCGTGAGGTTTTCCTTCGACACACCGATTCCCGTGTCGCTCAGGTGAAGTACAAACCAGCCGTTCTGTCCTTCCGTCGCGATCGTCAGCGATCCACCGCCCGGCATGGCCTGGAAGGCGTTGTTGACCACGTTGAAGAGGCAGCTTTTCATGAGTTCCGCATCCATCCGGAGCTGCGGCAGGGCATCATATCGCTCAATGATCTGGATATGGTCGGATTCCGCCTTTGCCTTCACGATCTCGACGACATCGGCGAGCAACTCCTGCGTCTGAACGGGCTGAAGATCGAGTTTCAGAGGCTTTCCGTAGTCGAGGAAATCACGGACGAGCCGGTCGAGCCGATGGATCTCCCCTTTCATGCTCTCCACGAGCTTTACAAACCCCTCGGCCTGGGCACCGTCCAGGGGACGGTATTTCGTCTTGATGTGATCGATGCTGAGGCTGATGAAGTTCAGCGGGTTACGGATTTCGTGAGCGATCCCCCGTGCGAGCTGCCCCACGGCGGAGAGGTGCTCCGCTTCCCGGAGCCGCTCCTCGAGACGCCGCTGCTCCCGGAGCTTTTGGACCATGTCGTTGAAGCTCCGGGTCAGATCCCCGATCTCATCTTTACGATCCACCGGCAGGTTCTGGTCGAGATCGCCGGCCGCCACCTTGCGGGCTGCCGCTACGACATTGTGAATGGGCCCTGTGTACCACAAGGACAGGAACGTCGAGATCACGATGCCGATGGCGAAAACGCACAGGGCCGCTACGATTCGCATGGTCGTGTTCCGTCTCATGGTCTCCTGGAGGCTCTCGACGTTGATCTGCAGATGGATGTAGCCGTAATGGGCCTGTCCGGCGATGACGGGGATGATGACGTTGTATGCCTTGCCCTCCTGGTCTACGGCGGGTTCCCCCAGTTCGGCCTTGATGATGAGTTCCTTCTTTTTCTGGCTCACCGGTGTGCCGACCTTGTTGGGGTTCGTGCTGGCGATGATCTCGTCGGCGTTGCTGATGATGGAGATCTCCTTGATCCCCTTGGTCTTGAGCGAAGTCAGATACTGCTCCAGGCGCGTCTCGCTTGTTGCCCCCCCGGTCACCTCCTCGACGCCCACCTGTACGGCTTGGGCCAGTTCGGCCGTCTGGCTTTCGATCTGGGCCATCATGTTCTTTTCGGACTGCCAGTAGATGGTGATCAGGGTGACCAGCAGGATCGCGGTCAGGAAGAGCATCATGCTGATGAGCTTCTTGGTGAGGGACAGGTTGAGGAAAAAGGTCTTGAACATCCTTCTGAATCCGTCATCCTCCTGGTTGATGATCCGGTCAACGGGTAGGACCCGGGGGTTGGGGCCCCTGCGTCCTGCCGGCCTCACCCTTAGCATCAAAGGAGGCCGCCTGTCAACGTCGCAGCGCGGATCACGGTTCGGCAAGAGGCGGACTCTTCCATTGATTTTTCCCCTGCGGCCCTTTATAATCGGGACCCGCCTCGGTTGATGTTTTTCCGCGTCCAGGGCAGGAGAAGCCGCCGTGACCTTTCTTTCGACGAGTCCTTTCCAGAGACATCGGGACCGGTGGATCACCCCCATCGTGGTGGTGCGATTCTCCGTCCTGTCATTCCTGCGAAACCGGGATCTTCACACAGCCGCCACGCTGGCTTTCTATGGCGTGTTCGCCCTGATCCCGCTGTGCCTGGCCGTCATGTTTCTTCTCAGCCAGTTTTTCGTTTCCTCACAACGGGTAAGCCGGGGGATCGAGCACCTGATCATCCAGATCGTGCCTCAGTACTACGAGATCATCCTCCGGGAGGTCTTCATCCTGGCTGAAACGAAAACCTTCGGCTTTATCGGCTTTATCCTGCTGCTATGGTCCATCGTCCCCCTGGTCAGCACGATCAGGACCGGTTTCATCAACGTCTTCAAGACGGAACGCACGGCAGGGTTTGTCCGGGAAAAGCTCATCGACTTCGGTTCCGTCCTTCTCTTCCTGTTGCTGTTCATCGGGCTCGTGGGCGGACAGATCCTCTACGCCACGGCCTTGGGCGACTATCTGGCCCAGAGTAGCGGACTTACGGACGCCCTGAACGATGCGGTCTCTCCGCTGGCAGCGGCCCTGTTTCTCGCCTTTTTTTTCCTGGTCTTTTCGCCCGTGCGGCTCGAGTGGTGGAATCTCCTCGTGAGCGCGATTTTCACCGCAGGGCTCTTGTCCGTCGTGCGCCCGCTTTTCGTGGCATTCTTGCAGTACAATCCCGACTACGGTCTCACGTTCGGCTCTCTCAAGGCGATCTTCGTCCTGATCGCCTGGGTCTACTATACCTTTGCCGTGATCCTGTTCGGAACGGAGCTCCTGGCCAATATCCGCCGCAGGGAGTCCCTTTTGCTGTCGCGGTTTTTCGAGGACAGAAAATCCGATGAGGCCCCGTTTCCCGTCGTGCCTTCCCGCTTCATCCGGTCCCACGAGCCCGGCGAAGTGATTTTCGAGGAAGGCAGCCAGGGTCGGGAAATGTTTTACATCGTGTCCGGATCGGTTCGCATTTTCAAGAAGGGGCACCTGCTCAAGGAGATGGTCGCCGGAGACTATTTCGGGGAGATGGCCATGCTGATCCAGGCCCCGAGAACTGCACAGGCCGTGGCAGCGGCAACGGACACGCGACTGGTGGCCATCTCGGAGTCCAATCTCGAAACCATCCTGAGGGAGAATCCAACGATCGTGGTCTCATTTCTCAAGGAGATGTCCAACCGACTCCGGTCGGTCAATGAAAAGGTTGACGATAGTTCAGAAAGAAAGGAAATCCCATGAAAATCGCCGTTTCCTCGACGGGACCCGAGTTGCACGACCTCGTGGACCCCCGTTTTAGCCGCTGCCGTTATTACATCTTCTACGACGTCAGCACGGGCTTGCACGCGTCAAAAGAAAATACCGCCGGGATGCATTGAATCACTCGCGGGACGGCTACCGGGCATATCGTAGCCGGAGAAAACATAGACTGCGTCGTCACGGGGCACATCGGGCGGAAAGCGACTGCTTTGCTCCAAGGGGCAGGGGTGAGAATCTTCCTTGGAGCGTCCGGACCGGTGAAATCCGCCATCGAGGCATTCAAGAACGGCAAACTGGAAGAGAAGCTCTGATTTGTCTCAATAGAAAAGCCCCATCCCTCTGCCGAAACGGTAGTCCTTGGGATGGGGCTTTTCTATTTCCTGATGCCTGAAGCCTGCAGCCGGATGCCTGCGGCCTTGAGGCCGCTAAAAAGAGTGTTCCGGTCCGGGGAAGCTCCCCTTCTTCACCTCGTCGATGTACTGCGTGACGGCGCCTTTGATCTGCACGTTCAGGTTTGTGTACTTCTTGACGAACTTCGGCGTGAAACGTTCGAAGAGCCCCAGCATGTCATGAACCACCAGCACCTGGCCGTCGCAGTGCAGCCCGCCGCCGATCCCGATCGTGGACATGGAGAGCGAAGCCGTGATCTTTTCCGCGAGCTGAGCAGGGACACATTCCAGTACAATGGAGAACGCGCCGGCATCCTCGAGGATCTTGGCATCCTCCAGGAGCTTCGTGGCCGAGGGGTGATCCTTTCCCTGGACCTTGTAACCGCCGAGCTGATGCACGGACTGCGGCGTGAGTCCGATGTGGCCCATGACGGGGATTCCGGCCCGGGCGATCCTGCGGGTCACCTCTGCGACCTCGCGGCCGCCTTCGAGCTTCACCCCGTGAGCGCCTGCCTCCTGCATGAAGCGTCCTGCATTGCGGACGGCTTCCTCGACGGAAACCTGATAGGACATGAACGGCATGTCGCCGATCACCATGGCCCGGTTCACGGCCCGTGTGACGGCCTTCGTGTGATGGATCATGTCCTCCATCGTCACGGGCAGTGTGCTGTCGTAACCCAGGACCACCATCCCCAGTGAATCCCCCACGAGGATGACATCGATCCCGGCCTCGTCCATGACCGCCGCCGTCGGATAGTCATAGGCCGTCAGCATGGAGATCTTTTCTCCCTTCTTTTTCATGTCCCGAACCGTCGCCGTGGTGACCCGCGTAATCTTCACCTGTGTGCTCATTCTCACTTGCCTCCCTTCAGTATCGAGCGGATTTCCGCCAGTTGTTCCTCCTTCAAGGCCCCTTGACGGGCAGCCACGTCCACCGTTAAGAGCCCCATCTCGCGGTAGAGCTTCAGCAGTGCGGGAAAGCGCGTCCGGAATCCACGGACATGCTTTCGGATGGTTCCCCCGTCGCCCCTCGCGATCGGTCCTGTCAGCGACGCAATCGTGCCCTTGCTCTCTATATTTCCGATCGTTCCTTTGACCAGGGGCCAGAAGGCGCGGATGGCCTCCTCACGGTTGAGCCCCACCCGTCCGTAGATCTCCTCCACAAGAACCATGAGCGTCACGAGGTAATTAGATGCCATGCACGCCGCCGCGTGGTAGAGGGCTTTATCCTCATCCAGGACGCGAAAAGGCCTGCCGCCCAGATCTTCGACGATCCGGAAGGCCCAGGGCTCAATCTCCTCATCGGCCGTGATCCCAAAGGTGCTGCCCGGGATCTTCCCGATGGCGCTCTCCACATCGGCGAACGTCTGAAGAGGGTGGATGCAAGCGGTCAGGGCCCCTCGAAAACTTGCCGCCCGGAGCAACTCGAGCCCCCCGGCCCCGCTTGTGTGAACCACCTTGTCTCCCTTTCCTAAACCGCCGCCTTCAGCGACGGCCTCGCAGGCAGCTGATATCGCGTCGTCATTGGTTGTGATCAGTATGCAGTTGGCTCCGCGTGCCGCACGGACCAAATCCGTCGTTGGCTCGCCCCCCGTGTAGGCGACGGCCCGCTGCGCCTCTTCCAAAATAAGGTCAGCGACGAACACGATGTCATGGCCGGCGCGTTTCAGCAGACAGCCCACGGCCGTCCCGACTTTGCCGGACCCGATAATGGCAATCCGCTCCTTTTCCGACGTGTTGATCATCGTTCCCCCCAAACGAAAAAAGCCTTCCCGGCTGCGCAGGGAAGGCTTGTACACGCCTCATCCGTAGTTGATGGCTGTCCGTCCCCGTCCCAGTCCTGCAAGTGGATCCAAGCGGTTGAGCCCTGTTAGCACGGCCGTGGCCTGCTGTCAAGCACCGCTTCCGACGGCATCGAGGACATCCGGCCATGAGCTGCGGTCTAAATTGCTTGTCAACGGGGTCATGATTTCCTATAGTGATCTCAAATCGAATGAAGGAACACGAAATGATCCCTGTGAAGCTGATGGTCTTCGATCTCGACGGCACACTGGCCGATACGGGGGCCGACCTGGCCGGTTCCGTGAATCGGACCCTCCAGTCCCTGGGAATCCCGACACGCCCCGATCCGGAGATCCTTGGCTTTGTCGGGGATGGCGTCCGCAAGCTCATGGAACGGTCTCTGGGGGATGCGTACGGGGAGCGTTTCGATGAGGCGCTGAAGCGATTCGAAGAAATCTATGCCGAACACCTTCTCGATCATACAACCCTTTACCCCGGAGTGCTGGATGTCCTTCGCCACTTCGGAATAAAGGAAAAGGTACTTATCACGAACAAGACCCTGGATTTCACCCTGGCCATCTGCTGCGGACTGGGAATCGCCGGATTTTTCAAAGAAATCATCGCCGGGGATTCGCATGAGTTCATGAAACCGGACCCCCGGCTGCTGCTGCCGCTTTTGGAGAAATTCGGGGCCGGACCCGCTGAAACCCTTGTCATTGGCGACGGAGTGAACGACATCCTGCTTGCCAGAAACACGGGCGCCCGGAGCTGTGCATTCCTGAACGGTCTCGGAAACCGCGAAAAGCTGCTGCGCCTGGGTCCGGATTTCACCATCGAAAAAATGATCGATCTCAAAGAAATCGCCTGTTAGACGCAACAAAGTTATGCAGACCCAGGATATACTAACCCAAGACATGCTCACCAAGGTCCGGAAAACGATCAAAAAGCACGACATGCTCCGAAAGGGGGATCACGTCCTTGTCGGGGTGTCGGGCGGTGCCGACTCGGTGGCCCTTCTTGCGGTGCTGAACCATCTGCGTCCCGCCTGGGGGCTCACCCTCACGGCAGCCCATTTCAACCACAAAACCAGGGCCGCCGAATCCGATCGGGACGAGGCCTTCGTTCGGACCCTCTGCCAATCCATCGGGATCGCCGTTGTCTGCGGCTCGCTCAAAAAGGGGACGAGGCCCCGCGGTCTCTCCATCGAGGATTTCCTCAGGCGGTGCCGCTATGGCTTCTTCGAGAAAATGCGGCGGAAAGCGGGGGCCAACCGGATTGCACTGGGCCACCATCAGGGCGACCAGGCTGAGACGGTCCTCATGAACCTCATCCGGGGCGCGGGACTTGCCGGGATTTCGGGTATGCCCCCCGTGCGCAACGCAGGCACCATCATCCGCCCGCTCATCGACTGCGCGCGACGCGAGATCGTCGATTACCTTGCAGCCGTCGGGCTGTCCTTCGTCGACGACAGTTCCAATACCGACGAGCGCTTCCTGCGCAACCGTATCCGCGCGCACCTGATGCCGGAGCTGCAGAAGAGCTACAACCCGGCCATCCATGAAACGCTCTGCCGGCTTGCCAGTGTGTTTCGTACCGAAAATGATTATATGACCCGTGAAGCTCAGCTTCGACTGGCACGTTGGAGGGACGGCCGGGTGCAGGAGAATCCCCTGGAGGTGCCCATCGCAGAGCTCAAAGTCCTCCATCCGGCCCTGCAGCGCAGGGCGATTCTGGAAATTGCCCGGGAGGTCTCCGCCGAGGATGCCGCCATCGGGTTCGAACATGTCCAGGCCGTGCTGGCTCTGGCGGGCGGCACAAACCCCGGAGGCTCGCTGGATCTGCCGGGAGGGATCCTGGTCCGGAGAAAGTACGGGTTGCTTGAATTCCGCCAGGTCGCGCGGCCCGGAGGGCGGCCCCGTAAAGGCATGGCACCGGGAAACGCGACAGAAGCATTCAGCCACGAAGTCTCCATCCCGGGCACGGTTCGAATCGCTAGCCTTGGGATAAGCATCCGGTTCCGGGAGCTCAGGCGGGTGCCCTCGGTTTTGTCGGCCCAGCGGAAGGCATACCTGGATCTGGACCGGATTGCCCTACCGCTCGTTGTCCGCAGCGTGTCGGCGGGAGACCGGATTCAGCCCCTGGGAATGAAAGGGACCCGGAAGCTCAAATCGGTTTTCATCGACGAGAAAATCCCGAGGGAACAAAGGCGCGCGACCCCCGTGCTGGCCGATGGCATTTCCGTCCTCTGGATTCCGGGCGTGCGTCTTTCTGAAAGGGTCCGCGTCGGAAAGGGGACGAAACGCGTCCTGAGTGCAGAAATCGTTTGAAAATTTAGCGATGTTGGTATAATTAAGACTCCTTACTCCCGGGTGACAGGAATTTGGCATCTTGAGAGCCCTTTTTTCTGCTACACTATCCTGTGATCCGGTTTTGGCTTCCAGGTTCACAACCCCGCTCATGGAGGAAATCGAGGATTGAATCCTTTACAGAAAAATATCGCTCTCTGGCTGATCATCAGCCTCATCTTTGTGCTGCTCTACAACCTCTTCAACCAGCCGAAGAACTCCCAGGAAAGCGTCATCTTCAGCGACTTCATCGCCGCTGTCGAACAGGGCCAGGTGATCGAGGTCAGCATCCAGGGAGAGAACATTTCGGGAAAGTTCCTCAACGGCAAGACCTTCAAGACTTACGTCCCCAAGGAAGCAGGCGTCGTGCCGCTGCTCAAGGAAAAGGGGGTGAAGATTGCCGCCAAACCAGCCGAGGATTCGCCGTGGTACATGACGGTGCTCATCTCCTGGTTCCCAACCATCCTGCTCATCGCCATCTGGATTTTCTTCATGCGGCAGATGCAGTCCGGGGGCGGGAAGGCCATGTCGTTCGGAAAGAGTCGCGCCCGGCTGATGACGGACCGGTCCAAGAAGGTGACCTTTAGCGACGTGGCCGGAATCGACGAGGCCAAGGCCGAGCTGCAGGAGATCATCGACATTTTGCGGGATCCCAAAAAGTTCACCCGTCTCGGCGCCCGTATCCCCAAGGGGGTTCTTCTCGTGGGGTCACCGGGTACGGGGAAAACGCTTCTTGCCCGCGCCATCGCCGGTGAAGCCGATGTGCCTTTTTTCACCATCAGCGGATCGGACTTCGTCGAGATGTTCGTCGGCGTCGGGGCCTCCCGCGTGAGGGACCTTTTCACCCAGGGAAAGAAGAACGCCCCCTGCATCATCTTCATCGACGAGATCGACGCCGTCGGACGCCATCGCGGTGCAGGGCTGGGAGGCGGCCACGACGAGCGCGAGCAGACCCTGAACGCGCTTCTGGTCGAGATGGACGGCTTCGAATCCAACGAGGGTGTCATCCTCGTTTCGGCCACGAACCGCCCTGACGTCCTCGACCCGGCGCTTCTGCGTCCGGGCCGTTTCGACCGGCAGGTCATCGTGCCCCTTCCCGACGTGAAGGGAAGGGAAAAGATCCTCGAGGTGCACATGCGCAAGACCATCGTTTCCGAGGACGTCGACGGGAAAGTGATTGCCCGCGGGACCCCGGGATTTTCCGGGGCCGATATCGAAAACCTCGTCAACGAGGCGGCGCTCTATGCGGCCCGCCTGGGCAAGGAAAAGGTCACCATGGTGGACTTCGAGTACGCCAAGGACAAGGTCATGATGGGTGCCGAGCGCAAGAGCATGGTCATCAGCGAGCAGGAGAAGCGGATCACCGCCTATCACGAGGCGGGCCACGCCCTCGTAGCGAGGATGCTTCCCGGCACGGACCCGATCCACAAGATCACCATCATCCCCCGCGGCAGGGCCCTGGGGCTCACCCAGCAGCTTCCCGTCGATGAGAAGCACACCTATCCCAGGCGCTACCTGCTCAACAGCATCGCGATTCTGCTTGGCGGCCGGGCCGCCGAGGAGCTCGTCCTGGAGGACTTCACGACCGGGGCCGGCAACGACATCGAGCGGGCCACAGATCTGGCCAGGCACATGGTCTGCGACTGGGGCATGAGCCCCATGGGGCCTATGAGCTTCGGGAAGAAAGAGGAGCAGATCTTCCTGGGGCGGGAATTTGGCATGCACAAAGACTACAGTGAGGAAACGGCCAAGAGGATCGACGCGGAGATCGGCCAGATCGTCTCGGCATCTTACGACACGGCAAAGAGAATTCTGTCCGAAAACCTCCAGATCCTTCACAACCTCTCCGAGGAGTTGATCAAGCGGGAGGTTCTGAACGCCGAGGACCTCGACGCCATCATCAGCGGTCGCGCTCTCCCGGAACAGGAAAAGACAGAAGGCTCAGAAACGATCCATTAGGATGAGTCAAGCATCGGTGGCCTGCCGGCCCTGTCAGCAGGCACCCGGTGCAGAGCCCGACAAGGTGCGTTTCCTTCAGATTGGGAGCGCACCCTTTTTTTAGAGGCAACCCTTGAAAAACCGCATCCGCCCCCTTGCTGTGACCTCGCTTCCCGAGGCCGAGGATTGCCTGAAAAAGATCGGTGTCGAGCCCTACGGGATTGCGTCGATGGGGACCAAGCTGAGCCATTTGAACCTGCTCATCGAGGGACTGAAGCCGAAGGTGGCCAACATCATCAAGCAGGAAATGCTCTCGCTGGGAGGCGATGCCGCCGTGTCGCGCGGCTCCGTCGACTGCAGCATCGAGAAGACGGACGTGCTCATCATGGGCACCGGGAAGCAGGTCCTGCGCTTCATCGAAAAGGTCGCTCTCCAGCCCTTCGGGTTGAAGGCCATCGCCTCCGATCTCCGGGAGCTTCTACGCAACCTCTCGAAGGAGTCCTTTCAGCTGAAAACACCCCGGCGCGCAATCGAGCTGGCGAGACGGACCCTTATCATGGGGGTGATCAACGCAACGCCCGATTCCTTCTCAGACGGCGGCACGATCAACAGCGAGGAAGAAGGGTTGCGGCAGGCCATGAAATTGCTCGGCGAGGGGGCGGATATCCTCGACGTGGGCGGGGAATCCTCCCGTCCCGGCGCAGAACCGGTCCCGCTCCGGGAAGAGCTCCGAAGGGTGGTGCCGCTGATCCGTCGGATCGCCCGGGAGACAGGTATCCCCGTATCCATCGACACAACCAAGGCCGAGGTGGCGCGGCAGGCCATCGATGCGGGGGCCGAGATCATCAACGACATCACGGCGCTCCGGGGGGACGGCAGAATGGCCCGGGTTGCCGCCTCGGCGGGCGTGCCGGTGATCCTCATGCACATGAGGGGGACCCCCTCGACCATGCAGAAAGAGGATCTCGCCTATGGGTCGCTCATCGGGGAGATTCGCGATTTCCTCGAGGACCGGATCGAAAAGGCCTCTTCTTCCGGAATTCAAACCGACAACCTGGTCATCGATCCGGGGATCGGTTTCGGCAAGAACGTCGACGACAACCTCCGGCTTCTGCGTCATCTCGGGGAGTTCAAGGCCCTGGGCAGGCCGATCTGCGTCGGGGTTTCCCGCAAACACTTCACGGGCAAGATCACGGGAGTCACACATCCGGCAGAGAGGATCGAGGGAACTGCCGCAGCGGTGACCGCGGCCATCCTGAACGGCGCGAACATCATCCGGGTGCACGACGTCGGGGCCATGAAGCGGGTGGCAGCCATGGCCGACGCCATCAGGAGGGTCCGATGATCGATGCCGTCGGAGTTGACATCGCCGATGTGAAACGGATAAAAGCCTCTCTCGATCGCTGGGGGGAGCGGTTCGTGACGAGGATCTTTTCCTCCCGCGAAGCCCAGTACTGCCGGCGGCACCGCGACGAGGCGCTGCGCTTTGCCGCCCGCTTTGCCGCCAAGGAAGCCTTCATCAAGTGCATGGGCTCCGCCCGGGGCATCCGCTGGCATGAGATCGAACTGCTCAACGACCAAAAGGGAAAACCGCTATTCCGGTTTTCCGAGAGCATCCGGAAAATACTGGACGACAAAAAAATCCATAAAGTCCATGTCAGCATCTCCCACACGGCCGAATACGCCGTGGCGTTCGTCGTCTTCGAGACGGGACGGGACGAAGGCGAAAAGCCGGCAGAGAGGATTTGATTTTGAAGCTGATTTCTGATAGTCGGGAGAAGACTTTGGAGATGGGCCGGCTCATCGGAGCGATCCTCGAGAGAGGGGACATCGTGGCCCTTATCGGGGAGCTGGGCTCCGGGAAGACCTGCCTCACCCAGGGCATGGCGAAGGGGATAGGTGTCGCGGAAAACGTACCCGTGGTGAGTCCCACGTTCACCCTGATCAACGAGTACCCGGGGAAGATTCCTCTCATTCACCTCGATGTCTACCGGCTTTCGGGGCCCCGGGATCTGGAGGACATGGGCTACGAGGAGTATTTCTACGGCGGCGGGATCATCGTGATCGAGTGGGCCGAGAAGATCCGGGACATCCTGCCGGCAAAGACCCTTTTTGTCAGCATGCGATACATCGACGAAAACACCCGGGAAATGATCCTGGAGGGACCCGGGGAGAAGATCAGGAAGCTTGAGGAGCTTCTGGATTTAAATTCCTCGCACCAGGGCGCAAGGAATTTGGAAACTTAAGGAAGAGGCGTATCTGTTATCATGCTCGCTTACCCCGCAGCAACGTTCGACTGGCTCACGTCAGGCGCTGCGGGGACTGCGCGTGCAATCGTTTTCAGGAGGATCGATTTCATGGCGTTGATCGTGCAGAAATACGGCGGGACGTCCGTCGCCAACCTGGACAAGATCCGGAATGTGGCTGAGCGCGTCATCCGCGCAAAAGAAGGGGGTAACAACCTGGTCGTAGTGCTGTCGGCCATGGCGGGTGAGACGGACCGCCTTATCGGGCTCGCCAACCAGGCATCGGAGAGCAAGCCTGACGAGCGGGAGTACGATGCCCTTATCGCCACGGGAGAACAGGTCACGGTGACGCTGCTTGCCCTCACCCTCAACCGGATGGGGCACAAGGCACGATCCTTCCTGGCCCATCAGGTCAAGATTCACACGGACCGTGCCCACACGAAAGCGCGGATCCTCAAGGTGGATACCCGGGAAATCGAAAAGGAGCTGAAGAAGGGGCACATCGTCGTGGTGGCCGGTTTCCAGGGTGTTGATACGGAAAATCATGTCACGACGCTGGGCCGAGGCGGTTCCGACACGAGTGCCGTGGCGCTGGCGGCCTCCCTGAAGGCCGATGCGTGCGAGATCTACACCGACGTGGACGGGGTCTACACGACGGACCCGAACCTCTGCCGGTCGGCCCGCAAACTGGCCAAGGTCTCCTACGACGAGATGCTGGAGATGGCGAGCGCAGGGGCCAAGGTCCTCCATCCCCGCTCGGTCGAACTCGCAAAGAAATACGATGTCCCCGTTTACGTAAGGTCATCGTTCACCGATGACGAAGGCACTCTGGTCACGAAGGAGGATGAGGAAATGGAAGCAGTCGTTGTGTCGGGAGTCACCTATGACAGGGATCAGGCAAAGGTTACCGTCGTCCATGTGCCGGACCGGCCTGGCATCGCGGCCCGCCTTTTCACGACGTTGTCGGATCGCAATATTCCCGTCGACATGATCATCCAGAATGCCAGTGTGGAGGCTTTCACGGATCTCTCCTTCACCGTCTCCAAGAAGGACATGAAAGAGGTGGAACGCTTGATCGGACCCGTTGCCACGGAGATCGGGGCTCAGGGGGTCCAGTATGACCAGAACATCTCCAAGGTATCCATCATCGGGGTGGGCATGCGCAGCCACGCCGGTGTCGCCTCCAAGATGTTTGCGGCCCTCGCCAAGGAAGGCATCAACATCCTCATGATCAGCACCTCGGAGATCAAGATCTCCTGCGTCATCGAGTCCAAGTACACGGAACTGGCCGTCATGGTCCTCCACGAAACCTTCGGGCTGGACCGGAAGTGAAATCGATCGCCTTCTGAAACCGGGGCCGGCCGATCTGTGTGCACAGATCCGTCCGGTCTTTCACCATGAGGGCAGGGGATCATGAAAGCAGGCAGGGAGAAGGTTTTTGGAAGCTTCGCCCTTCTCGCCATAACGGCCTTTCTCATTTTTATCACCCTCCCTTCACGGATCCCGCGCGAACCGGTCGCCCCGGACATCCCCTTCACCATCGAGAAGCCCGGAACGATCGCCGTGGAGATCGCCGGCGAATCAGGCCGCAATGGCGTCTACTTCATCCCGAAGGAGACCCCGTTGGCCGGGTTCCTGGACATGGCCGGCATCACGGCTGCAGGCCTTAACGGGAATGCCAAACGAGCCTCCACGCTCCGGTCGGCGACGACGGTTACCCTGATGTCGAGCCCCCCGGAATTTCCGTTGAGCCCATGGCAGCAGACAAGCGCCTGGCCCTCGGCATTCCCATCGACCTCAACCGTTCATCTCTCGAGGATCTCGTCCTCGTTCCCGGGATCGGGGAAAAAACCGCCGAGAAGATCGTGGAGGAGCGCCGACTCAACGGGACGTTCGGCAAGCTCGAGGAGCTCATGCGGGTCAAGGGGATCAAGGAAAAACGCCTCGAGAGGCTCCGGAGATATCTCTGCATCGGGTGCTGAGCCTCCGTTACGGCTATGCAACCTTTCGATATCTGTTCCCTTCTTCATTATTTCCCTCTCGCGCTGAGTTTTGCCTTGACACTAACGGGCGTCTCCCTTTATAGTTCCTGCGCCTTAATATCCAGTGTTAAAGGGAACTTACGGACGACCCTGGCTTCCGTTTCACCATAGAAAACGAGGGGGATCACAACATGCCAAAACGCACAGACATCAAGAAGGTGATGATCATCGGATCGGGCCCGATCGTCATCGGACAGGCCTGCGAATTCGATTATTCCGGCACTCAGGCCTGCAAGGCGTTGAGGAAGCTCGGTTACGAAGTCGTTCTCGTGAACTCGAACCCGGCCACGATCATGACGGATCCCGGCATGGCCGATGTG
Source organism: uncultured delta proteobacterium (assembly GCA_963802225.1). Lineage (GTDB taxonomy): Bacteria > Desulfobacterota > Syntrophia > Syntrophales > UBA2192 > UBA2192. The sequence goes on from CAWDHZ010000001.1 coordinate 74,832, forward strand.
ACCTACATCGAGCCTCTGAATGTCCAGAGCATGATCGAGATCATCGAAAACGAGCGTCCAGACGCCATCTTGCCGAACCTCGGCGGCCAGACGGGCCTCAACCTGACCTCGGAGCTGCACAAAAAGGGCATCCTCGAAAAATACGGGGTGAAGGTCATCGGCGTGCAGGTCGACGCCATTGAACGCGGCGAGGACCGTATGGCGTTCAAGGAGACCATGAACCGCCTCGGCATCGAGATGCCTGAAAGCGAAATCGCATACCGTATCGAAGAGGCTGAGGCCGTGGCGGCAAAACTCGGCTATCCCGTCGTGATCCGTCCCGCCTATACCATGGGAGGCACGGGCGGAGGGCTTGTCTACAACCCCGAGGAGCTTCGGGTCGTGGCGGCCAGGGGTCTGGCGGCGAGCATGGTGGGCCAGGTCCTCGTGGAGGAATCCGTACTCGGCTGGGAGGAGTTGGAGCTTGAGGTCGTGCGCGACGCCAAGAACCAGATGATCACCGTCTGCTTCATCGAGAACGTCGATGCCATGGGGGTCCACACGGGCGACTCGTACTGCACGGCGCCCATGCTCACCATTTCCCCGGAGCTCCAGAAGAGGCTCCAGAAATACTCCTACGATATCGTCGAAGCGATCCAGGTCATCGGCGGGACCAACGTCCAGTTCGCCCACGACCCGAAGACGGGCCGCGTTGTCGTCATCGAGATCAATCCCCGCACATCACGCTCGTCGGCCCTGGCCTCCAAGGCAACGGGGTTTCCCATCGCCCTCATCTCAGCCATCCTGGCGGGGGGACTCACCCTGGACGAGATCCCGTACTGGCGGGAAGGGACCCTCGAAAAGTACACCCCCTCGGGTGACTACGTGGTCGTGAAGTTCGCCCGGTGGGACTTTGAGAAGTTCCCGGGCGCCGAGGACAAGCTGGGCACCCAGATGCGCGCCGTGGGCGAGGTGATGAGCATCGGCAAGAACTATAAAGAGGCCCTTCAGAAGGCGATCCGTTCATTGGAAAAGGGCCGGTACGGCCTCGGGTTTGCCCGGGATTATCACCAGAAAAGCCTGGAAGAGTTGATGGATCTCCTCGTTGAGCCCTCGAGCGAGCGCCAGTTCATCCTGTATGAGGCCCTGAGAAAAGGAGCCAGCGTGGATGCACTCTCCCGGAAGACCTACATCAAGCACTGGTTCATCGAACAGATGAAGGAACTCGTCGAACTCGAGGAAAAGATTCTGAAAACCAAAAGCAAAGAACTGCCCGACAAGCTACTCATCCAGGCCAAGAAGGACGGTTTTGCCGACCGCTACCTCTCCCAGATTCTGGGCATACCCGAGGAAAAGATCCGAAAGCGCCGCACCGACCTGGGTGTTGTCGAGTGCTGGGACGCCGTTCCCGTCTCCGGAGTCGAGAACGCAGCTTACTATTACTCTACCTACAACGCCCCCGACAAGGTCACGACAACGGACCGCAAAAAGGTGATGATCCTCGGCGGAGGCCCGAACCGGATCGGGCAGGGGATCGAGTTCGATTACTGCTGCGTCCACGCCGCCTTCACGCTGCGTGACGAAGGCTTCGAATCCGTCATGGTGAACTGCAACCCCGAAACGGTCTCCACGGACTATGACACCTCCGACAAGCTCTACTTCGAGCCTCTGACGGTGGAGGACGTGCTATCCATCTACGAAAAGGAGAAACCCGAAGGGGTCATCGTCCAGTTCGGCGGCCAGACGCCGCTCAACATCGCCGGCGAACTCGCCAAGGCAGGGGTTAAGATTATCGGGACTTCCGTGGACGCGATCGATCTGGCCGAGGACCGCGACCGGTTCCGCAAGATGATGGACACACTCGGCATCCCCATGCCGGCCTCGGGGATGGCCAGCAACCTCGATGACGCCTTGGCCATCGCAAAAAAGCTGGGCTATCCCCTCATGTTGAGGCCGTCCTACGTACTGGGCGGCAGAGGCATGGAAGTGGTTCACGACGAGGAGATGATCCGGCGCTATGTGAAAAACGCCGTCGGCGTGACCCCGGACCGACCGATTCTCATCGACAAGTTCCTCGACAACGCCATCGAGTGCGAGGCCGATGCGATCTGCGACGGAGAGGACACCTTTGTCCCCGCCGTCATGGAGCACATCGAACTGGCGGGTGTCCACTCGGGCGATTCGGCCTGCGTGATCCCGCCGATCAGCATCCCTGCACGTCACATCGACACCATCGTCGAGTACACCAGCAAAATCGCCCGGGAGTTGAAGGTTGTGGGGCTGATGAACATGCAATACGCCATCGCCAACGACGTTGTCTACGTCCTCGAGGCAAACCCGCGGGCTTCCCGGACCGTTCCGCTGGTTTCCAAGGTGTGCAACATTTCCATGGCGAGGATCGCCACCCAGCTGATGATGGGTCGAAAGCTCAAGGACCTCAATCTCAAACACCGGGCGGTGCCGCACTTCGGAGTGAAGGAGGCCGTTTTCCCCTTCAAGATGTACCCCGAGGTCGACCCGCTGCTCGGCCCCGAGATGCGCTCGACAGGCGAAGTCCTCGGTCTAGCCGATTCTTTCGGGCTTGCCTTCTACAAGGCGGAGGAGGCAGCGGACCAGGTCCTTCCCGCCGAAGGGACGGTGCTCATCACCGTCTCGGAGCGTGACAAGCACGCCGCGGTGGAGATGGCCCGTGAGTTCAAGAAGCTCGGCTTCAAGATCAGGGCTACGAAGGGGACCCACAAGTTCCTGACGGAAAACGGCATTGAGGCCGAGGTGATCCTCAAGATGCACGAGGGGAGGCCCCACATCGTCGATGCCATCAAAAACAAGGAGATCGACCTCATCATCAACACGCCGAGCGGGAAGCTCAGCAAGCACGACGACTCCTACATCCGCAAGTCCGCGATCCGCTACAAAGTGCCCTACATCACCACGATGGCCGCATCGGCCGCAGCCGCGAAGGGCATCACCGCCTTCCGTCAGGGCCACGGCCGTGCCCGTTCGCTCCAGAGCTACCACGGCGACCTGAAGTAGGACAGGCAACAGGCTAAAGGCCACAGGCAAAGGAAAAAGGATCGGGAGAATGCATCCCCGATCCTTTTTTATGCCTAGACCCTATACCCGATACCCTAGACCCTTTTATTGGTAATGTTTCTCGTAGATCTCCCAGAGGGTAGACAGCAACGCCGTGATGATCGGCCCGATGACGAACCCCGAGACCCCGAAAACGGCAATGCCGCCGAGGGTGGAAAGAAAGATGAGCAGCGGGTGCATCTGCGTGTCTTTGCCGACCAGCAAGGGCCTCAGGATATTGTCGATCGAGCTGATCACCATGGAGCCCACGGCGATGATGACAATGCCCTCCCAGATGTGGCTCGTCGCAAGCATAATGAGAGCCGCCGGTACCCAGACGATAGCACACCCGATCCCGGGGATCGCCGCCGCCAGGACCATCATCACCCCCCAGACGATGGCACTGTTGACCCCGACGGCCCAGAAGAGAATTCCCCCCATTGTCCCCTGGATCGCGCCGGCAATAAGCGTTCCCTTGATGATCGCCAGGGCCGTCGACGTGAAACGTTCGTAGAGTCGGTTCCCGATCTCGTCCTTCAACTCGAAGATATAGAAGGAACCCCGCAGGAGTTTGTCCCCGTCTCGGATGAAGAAAAAGAGGCAGTAGAGCATGACGACGAAATTGATGATCAGAAGAAGAGTGTTCTGAGTGAGATCGGTGAGATAGCCCACGATATATTTTGAAATGCTTCCGGAAACATCGTAAAACTTCTCGGTCAGTGCCTTTTCATCCAGGTCGAGCTTTTGAAGATAGGGATTCCCTTTCAGGAGATTGATGATCCCCTGGGCCTTCTGCTGAATATCCGCCGTATCCTTCAAGGCGGAATACATATCGATGGCCTGCGCCAGAAGAACGCTGGCAATCACGGCAAGCGGCAGGATGATGACGAAGAGAACCACGATTAACATGATCGCAGTGCTCAGGTTCGGGTGCCTGAGCCTGCGGTTGAGACCTTTGTACATCGGGCCGAAAATGCCTGCGATGACGGCGGCCCAGAAGATAGGGTAGGCAAAGGGCTTCAACAGGTAAAGAAAGGCCACCGTCCCGATTATCAGGATCGCCAGGAAAATATTTTTTCGGATTTTCTGCATTTCCATGATAATTTGCCTAATCAGACATCTTTTCCACCATACCAGAACATCGCATCGAATTGAAATGATTATTTGAATTCCGATCCGTGTGCTGCTTATTTCTGGACAGGAACTTGCATGACTATCGAAGAAAAGACGGCGGACCCGGCGCTGCCGGAACCGAGAGCGACTAAGGAAAAACAACAGGGGGCGGACGAGCCCTGGGAAAACTGCAAGGGACAGTGCGGAACCACACCCTGGTGCAGGGAATGCATGCGGGAAAAAGAGCGGTTGCACGAAGAAAGGCTAAACCGGCAGGGGCGATCTGACGATAAGGTAGATTGAGAAGACCAATCGGGGGATGGAATCATGAAGATCGAGCGCACGGAGAGCCTTCAACACCCTCAGCCTGGCGGTAAAAAGAAAAACGCAGACCCGACTGGCGAGCGTTTCGGGGATATTTTAGAAAATACCATCTCCCGATCCTTGTCTACGTCACTGCCCGGCCCACTCCAGAGCCTGCCTCCGGCCGGGGGCATAGCAGGGTTCATCCCGGCAGTAGACAAAAAGGACCTCATCGGGCGGGCCAATCAGCTTCTGGATCTCATGGAGAGCTACCAGAAAAAAATTTCGGGCACCGGCCTGCCGCTACAGGACGCCTACATCTCCATGAAGGCTATCGAGGACCGGGCCGACGAGCTCACCCCCTATATTGAAAATCTTCCAGAAGGCGATGATTTCCGCGATTTCCTCAACCGGCTTGTCATCACGGCCTCCGTTGAGACGATCAAATTCCGACGAGGCGATTACCTCTAACAAGGGAGTCAGGGTCCAGGGACCCGGGTCCCAAAAATGATCCAATCCGAACCTGCACCCGGCAGCCTGAACCCGATACCCTATTCGTACAAAGATGCTTCCGATGCCCCTTTTCAGGGCGGATAACGCTTGACACGTCATGGATCTGATGGTAAAAAACACAGCCTGAAACAAGTGTCGGGGCGTGGCGCAGTCTGGTAGCGTATCTGAATGGGGTTCAGAGGGTCGGAGGTTCAAATCCTCTCGCCCCGACCATGAAAAAAAGCTCCCCGGGGACGGAGGGGGGTGCGAAAACGGATGTCCTGACATCCCGTTTTCATTTCACGCAAGCGGGCGGTCAGTCGACAGAGACGATTGACCGCCTTCTTTTTAAACCCGTGATGGTCATCGTTGACAGCACCCATGAAACCGCTGCAGTCGTCGTAACGGGCCTCATCGATACCAACGATGGCGTCTCGCCTGGTTGAGGCCGCGCGGGGATGCACGTCGTGCGCAGCGGACGCGATGACCTCCCGGCCCTGCATCCGGGCCCGATGAAGGGTACCGCAGGCGGCTGGAAAAGAATGTCCCGGCGTGATTTTGAGGTGTTGACAATCGGAAAAGCAGTGAATATATAAAGAAATCGTTTTTCAGGGATGCGAGAGTGGCGGAACTGGAAGACGCACTGGACTTAGGATCCAGCCCGCACTGCGGATAGGGGTTCGACTCCCCTCTCTCGCACCATCTTTATTCTCTAGGAAAAGGAGTTTGAGCGTGACAAGCGGAACAGGTGCAGCCATCAAGGTCGAAGAGATCAGTCCCATCAAGAAAAAAATCTCCTTCGAGATCCCCTGGGAAGAGGTGAAGAAGGAAATCGACGCCGCATACCGGACGGTGGGGAAGAAGGCCAGGATCAAGGGGTTCAGGCCCGGCAAGACGCCACGGCACATCCTGGAGACTTATTACAGGGAGGATGCCGAAGGGGAGGCCGTCTCGAACCTGGTCCAGCGCTCCTTCGAGGAGGCCATAGAGGCGAACAACCTCATGCCTGTTGCCAGGCCTCAGATCGAGCAGAACGGGATCCAGACCGATAAGAGCTTCACCTACAGCGCCACGGTGGAGGTGGAGCCCGTCATCGAGCCCCAGGGATACACAGGGCTGGAGTTGCAGAAGGAAGATACGGCTGTGACCGACCGGGACGTGGACGTCAGGCTTGAGGAACTCCGCAACATGTACAGCAGCCTCAAGGACGTGGAGGCGGGCCGGCCCGTTCAAGAAGGGGACTTTCTGCTTATCGACTTCGAGGGGAAACTTGGCGGCGAAACGAGAAAAGAGCTGACCGAGACGGGCTTCCGGGTCGAGGTGGGCTCCAAACGGCTCGTCCCCGGCTTCGAGGATGCCCTGATCGGCCTCAAGCAGGGGGAGTCGAAAGAGTTCACGGTCAAGTTTCCAGACGACTATCCTGTAAAGGAATTCGCAGGGAAAGACATCATATTTCATGCAACCGTGAAGGATATCAAGGTGAAGGTTTTGCCGGAGCTTGACGAAAATTTCGTTAAAAATTTTGAGAAGTTTGAAACCATGGAGGCCCTACGGACCGAACTTCTCAAATCCCTCGAGGAGGAAAAGAGCGCCCGGGTAAAAGCGAACCTGCAGAAGGCCATCAATGAGCAGCTCCTCGAGAAGAATCCCTTCGAGGTGCCCGAGGCCTATGTGGAGCGCCAGATCTTCAACATGATGGCAGAATATCAGCGCCGCATGGTTATGAACGGGATGGATTCGGACAATGCGGCCAAAGTGGCAGCGAATTTGCACGACAAGTTCCGGGACGAAGCCGCCCGCATGGTGCGAACGGGATTTCTTCTGCAGAGGATCGCCGAAAAGGAGTCCATCGCCGTCGACGAAAAGGAAATCGACGACAGGATTCGCGAGACGGCCGCGCGCTACGGCCACGATTTCGAGTCCATGAAGCTCTCCTATGAGAAGGATAACATGATAGATCGCCTGAGAGATCAAATACTTGAAGAAAAAACCCTTGATTTTATCGAGTCCAGGGCTAATATTAAGGAAAATGCAGCACCCCGATGAAGGATAGAACATGCCACTGATCCCGATAGTCATTGAACAGGATGGACGAGGCGAAAGAGCCTTCGACATCTACTCCAGGCTCCTTAGAGACCGGATCGTCTTTCTGGGGGTCGCCATCGACGACAACGTGGCGAATCTCGTCGTCGCCCAGCTGTTGTACCTGGAATCGGAGGACCCCGACAAGGAGATCCATTTCTACATCAACTCCCCGGGGGGGCTTGTGAGTGCGGGGCTTGCGATCTACGACACCATGCAGTACATCAAGTCGCCGGTTTCGACCTACTGCATGGGGCAGGCTGCCAGCATGGCTGCCATCCTACTGGCTGCGGGGCAGAAGGGAAAGCGATATGCGCTTCCGCATGCCCGGATCCTGATCCACCAGCCGATGGGGGGGTTCTCGGGCCAGGCGACGGACGTGGAAATCCAGGCCCGGGAAATTCTGCGCCTGAAACAAGAGCTCAATGAGATCCTGACCCAGCACACGAATCAGCCGATCGAGAGGATCGAGCGAGACACCGACCGCGATTACTACATGTCCGGTGAGCAGGCGAACGAGTACGGGCTCATCGACGCGGTGATCCAGAAGCGGCCCACGGCCGTCAAGAAATAAAGAGGGAAACATGCCAAGAAGACAAAGAGAAAACGAGGGCGGTGAAGGCATCCTGTTCTGCTCATTCTGCGGGAAGACCCAGAACGAGGTCAAGAAGCTCGTGGCCGGCCCTTCAGCCTATATTTGCGACGAGTGCATCGAACTGTGCCGGTGCATCATCCAGGAAGAGGCCGAGGTCCAGAGCATCGATGAGAGCCGCAAGAAGATCCCCGAGCCCAAGGACATCAAGAAGTTCCTGGACACCTACGTCATCGGGCAGAACCGGCCGAAGAAAATCCTCTCCGTGGCGGTATACAACCACTATAAACGTCTCTTTTCCGAGGCGGACCTGGGCGGCGTCGAGCTCCAGAAGAGCAACATTCTGCTCATCGGGCCCACCGGTTCCGGAAAGACGCTCCTGGCGCGGACCTTGGCCAAAATGCTCAACGTTCCCTTTGCCATCGCAGATGCCACCTCCCTTACCGAGGCGGGCTACGTGGGCGAGGACGTGGAGAACATCATCCTGAGCCTGCTCCAGAATGCCGACTACGACGTGGAGCGGGCCTCGAAGGGGATCGTCTACATCGATGAGATCGACAAGATCTCCCGCAAGTCCGGCAGCCCCTCCATCACCCGGGACGTCTCCGGGGAAGGGGTACAGCAGGCGCTGCTCAAGATCATCGAGGGGACGCTGGCGAACATCCCGCCCAAGGGCGGCCGTAAACACCCCCAGCAGGAATTCATCCAGGTCGACACGACGAACATCCTCTTCATCTGCGGCGGTGCGTTCGTCGGTCTCGAGGACATCATCCAGAAACGCATCGGCGCCAGTTCGCTTGGCTTCGGCGCGGACATCAAGGGAAAGAAAGAGCGAAAGCTCGGGGAGCTCCTGGCCGAGGTCCAGCCCGAAGACTTGCTGAAATACGGCCTTATCCCCGAGTTCATCGGCCGGCTTCCCGTAATCGCAACCCTCGATGAACTGGACGAGAACGACCTCATGCGGGTCCTCGTGGAGCCGAAGGACTCCATCAGCAAGCAGTACCAGAAGATCCTCGAGATGGAGAACGTGAAGCTCAAGTTCACCGACGGAGCCCTCCGGGCCGTCTCGAGGCTTGCCGTAAACCGCAAGGCAGGCGCCCGGGGACTTCGGGCGATCCTCGAGAACACCATGCTCGACATCATGTATGACATCCCCTCGCGCAGCGACGTGAAGGAGGTCATCATCAATGAAGACGTCGTCAAGGAAGGCGAAAAGCCCATCCTGCTCTTCGAATCGAAGACGGAGACGGCGTAAAGGAGACACGTTTCAGAATGGCCATGTTTGATTACACAAAAAAAGATGACTCGAAAATCATCGTCCCCCTGTTGCCGCTGCGGGACGTGGTGGTCTTCCCCTATATGATCGTGCCCCTCTTCGTGGGCAGGGAGAAATCGATCAATGCGTTGGAGTCGGCCATGAAGCAGGAAAACGAGATTTTCCTCGTGGCCCAGAAAAGCGCCCAGAAGGACGAGCCCACCGAAAACGATATCTACAAAATCGGGACTCTCGGGGTCATCATCCAGCTGCTGAGACTGCCCGACGGGACCGTGAAGGCCCTCGTGGAGGGAAAGAGACGCGCGACGGTCCGTGAGTACATCCCCAACCCCGATCACTTCGTCGTCGAAATCGAAGAGGTGCCGGAAACCGGCTCGGAAAGCGCAGGCTCCGTCCAGGCGGTAGGCCGCGTTCTTGTGGAGGCATTTAAGAACTACGCGAAGCTTTCCCGCAAGATCCAGCCGGAACTCGTGGAAACCATCGTCGCCATCGACAACGCGGCGAAGCTCTCCGACGTAATCGCCTCGCACCTGGGCGTAAAGCTTGAAAAGAAGCAGGCGCTCCTGGAGATCACCGATGGCGGGGAGCGGCTTGAGAAGCTCTACTCCATGATCGTAGGCGAGATCGAAATCCTCGAGCTGGAGGAAAAGATCAAGCGCCGGGTCAAGAAGCAGATGGAGAAGACCCAGAAGGACTACTACCTCAACGAGCAGATGCGCGCCATCCAGAAGGAGATGGGCGACAAGGACGACTTTTCGAGCGAGATCGAGGAACTCGAAAAACGCCTGAAAGGGAAAAAGCTCTCCGAGGAGGCCCAGAAGAAGGTCAAGCACGAGATCAAGAAGCTCAAGATGATGTCCCCCATGTCGGCGGAGGCCACCGTCGTGCGCAACTACATCGACTGGCTGCTCGACATGCCCTGGAGCGAAAAGACGGAAAACAAGCACACCATGAAGGAGTCCGAGGCCATCCTCGAAGAGGATCATCACGGGCTCAAGAAAGTAAAGGAGCGAATTCTCGAGTACCTGGCCGTGCAGACCCTCGTGAAGAAGAACAAGGGTTCCATCCTCTGCCTCGTGGGTCCCCCCGGTGTCGGCAAGACCTCGGTCGCCAAATCGATCGCCCGGGCCACCAACCGCAAGTTTGTCCGTCTTTCCCTCGGCGGGCTTCGCGACGAGGCGGAGATACGGGGACATCGCCGGACCTACATCGGGGCGCTGCCCGGAAAGATCATCCAGCTCATCAAAAAAGCGGGGTCCAATAACCCCGTGCTGTGCCTCGACGAGATCGACAAGCTCAGCTCCGACTTCCGGGGAGATCCCAGCTCGGCGCTGCTCGAGGTTCTCGACCCGGAGCAGAACGGCGCCTTCAGCGACAATTACCTGGAGGTGGACTACGATCTTTCCGACGTGATGTTCATCACGACGGCAAACGTTCTGCAGACAATCCCGGCGCCGCTGCAGGACCGTATGGAAGTGATCCGGATTGCCGGGTACACGGAACCCGAGAAACTCAACATCGCAAAGCGGTTCCTCGTGAAGAAGGATATCGAGGCCAACGGGCTCACGGACAAGAACATCCTGTTCACAGACGGGGCGATCCTGGAGATCATCCGCAAGTACACGCGTGAGGCGGGCGTCCGGAATCTCGAGCGCGAAATCGCCTCCATCTGCCGCAAAGTGGTCCGCGAGATCGTGACCAACGGGCATAAAAAGCAGCTACGGATCAACGTGAAATCCATCGAGAAATACCTCGGCCTCGCAAAGTTCCGCTTCGGTGAGTCCGAGGGGAAGGATTCCGTGGGGCTCACCCAGGGGTTGGCGTGGACCGAGGTGGGCGGCGAGTTGCTGACCATCGAGGCAACAATCCTTCCCGGCACGGGGAAGACGATGCTGACGGGCAAACTGGGTGACGTCATGCAGGAGTCCGCCCAGGCGGCTCTCACGATCGTCCGCTCGAAAGCCGACGCCCTGGGGATCGACAAGAACTTCTACAAGGACACGGACATCCACGTCCACGTGCCCGAGGGCGCCATCCCGAAGGATGGGCCATCGGCAGGGATCGCGATGGTGACATCCATCGCATCGGCCTTTACGAAGCGTCCGGTCCGGGGCAATCTGGCCATGACCGGCGAGATCACGCTCCGGGGCAGGGTGCTCCCCATCGGCGGTCTCAAGGAAAAACTCCTGGCGGCCCACCGCGGCGGGATCAAAACGGTGATCATCCCCAAGGAGAACGAAAAGGATCTCGTGGATATTCCGTCGAACGTCCTCAAGGATATTCAGATCGTGCTTGTGGAGCGTATCGACGAGGTGCTCGAGGCGGCTTTTGCGCCGAGACCGGAACAGGATCTTCCCCTGGAGATCAACGAGAAGATCCTCCCGATCGAGAAACCGGTGGAAACGGAACGCCGCATCCACGCATGACAGGACTCCAAAGGGCACAATATCACCGCAAAAACGTGATATTCGCCCTTGACAACGGAGAGGGTGTTATCGTACATTAACGACCCGACGAAACGGGCGGATAGCTCAGTCGGGAGAGCGCCACGCTTACACCGTGGATGTCACAGGTTCAAGTCCTGTTCCGCCTACCATAAAGCAAGCATTGCGGGGTCGTAGTTAAGTTTGGTTATAACGCCGGCCTGTCACGTCGGAGGGCGTGGGTTCAAATCCCATCGACCCCGCCAGTAAACAAAGGGGGTTAACCGGAAGCGGTTAGCCCCCTTTTTGCGCAGTTGCGGCACGACAGCTCCACCCGATCCTGCCGGAAGCCGTCAGGATTTCGCGATGGAGTCGAGTCACCGAATGCGCTACACTGCGATCAAAGATCAATCCAGACTGGAGGGAATATGAAGACGGCAAAGACAGGTAAACGAATGATGGGACGGATGGCTCTCGGGCTCTTCGTGATCATCATGGTCCTCGCCGGTTGCACGAAGACCCAACATGTTCTCGTCCAAGAGCCGGCATCCCCGGGCCTGGAAGGACGGTGGGATCTCGTACGTTACGGCCCCGTGGGTTCGGAAGCCACGGTCTTGACCGACAGGCAGGTTTTTATCGACTTTACCAGCGACGGGAAAATCAGCGGCTCCGGCGGGTGCAACCGGTATTTCGGAGGCTGGGGATTCCTGGAGGGCACAAAGGACGCCATCCGCATCTGGCGTACCGGGTCGACCAAGATGGCCTGTGAAGTGCCGATCATGACCCAGGAATACCGTTATCTGGAAGAGCTGAGCCGTGTCTCCACGTTCACGACAGAGGGGAAGGAGCTTCGTCTCTATTACGACGAGGGGCGAGGAGTCCTGCGGTTTTCCAGAGGTGTGAACCCTTAGGGGAAGAAACCGTTCAACCCGTCATCTTGCTTTGACGTAGATGACCTTGTCGTCGCCGGGGGAATAGAATTCCCTGAGTGTGGCCTCTTCCCGGTAGCCGCAACGCTCGTAGAAGCGCCGTGTCCTGTTGTACATCTCTTTTGAAGAGGTTTCGATGTAGATTCTTAGGCCGCCAAGCTCTCCGATGGCCGCCTCGGAGCGCTCCAGGAGCATTTTCCCGATACCTGCTCCCTGCTCCTCCTTCCGGACGGCCATCCAGTAAATATCGTAGCTGTGCAGCGTCAGGGGAACCGGACCGTAGCAGCTGTACCCCAGCACCCGGCCGCTTTTCTCGGCAAAGATGAAGTGATACCCGCTGGCAAGCCCGACCCGGAGTCTCTCTTCCACGAGTTCCACGGCGATGCCGATCTCGTCGGGCCGGAAAAAGCCCGTCGACGTGGCGATGTCCCTGACGATCTCACTGTCTTCGCGCCGAACGGTTGCCCGAAGGGTCATCGCCGTGCGAGATGCCGGTGACACCGGTCTGCCCCTTTTTTCTGCCATGCGGTTCAATCCGTCCTGAGCGCGTCTTCCACGATCCTGCCGATCACCTCCTCGTACCTGAGGCCGGCCTGCCGGGTTGCAGCCGTAAAACCGCTGTCAGGCGACAGGCAGGGGTTGGAATTGATCTCCAGGATCCAGGGGATTCCATCTCGATCGACCCGATAATCGACGCGGGCGTAGCCCGTCAGTTCGAAGAGACGCCAGCAGCTCAGGGCCGTTCGCTTCAGGGATCGAAGCAGGGACCGATCCTGCCGCTCGAAGTCGAAGCGCCGAGGCGTGTGATGATATTCATAGGCCTCTTCGTCCCACTTGGCCCTGTAGCCGATGAGGCGAAGCCTGTCTTTTTCGTAGCCGATGAATTCGATTTCCGCCGGCGGGAGGACCTCGGGGCCATCGCTGCCGGCAAGAATGGACAAGTTGAATTCGCGTCCGTCGATGTATCGTTCTGCAAAACCTTCTGCGCCCAGCCGCCCGAGGCGCTTCCGGATTTCCTCTCGTAGCTCATGGTCATTCCGTGGGCACACCACGGAATCTTCGTCGAGCCCGACGGAGGCATGCTCCCAAACCGATTTGACAATGAAGAGCGACCCCGTTGGACAGGGACCCGTCTCGGAGGATTTCCGGAGGGTGCACCACTGAGGCGTGCGGAGACGATGGGCGTGAAGGAGTTTCTTTGCGGCGAGCTTGTTCGAGCTCAGGAAGGTCGCCTCCGCTGATGCCCCCGTGTATGGGATCCTCATGAAATCGAGGAGCACAGGCGCCAGGTGAATGAGCCGTCCCTGCCCGTGCACGGTCTCGACGAGGTTGAATACCAGATCGCAGGCCGTTTCCCGAAGCCGCTGTGCCGCTGCCTCCAGATCGAGGCAGAACGGCATGGGCAGCGCTTCATGGCCGAGCTCATTCAGGGCGCCCGAGACGGCCTCGACTTGTGTCAGGACGTCCCGCTCATCGGCTGAGGCGCAGGAACGGACGTCACTGTGGAGTATGACAACCCTCATGGAACCCTCAACGCCCGGATCGGATTCTTTCCTCGGCAGACGCCATGATCATCCCGAGAAGATCTCGATAGGACACGCCTGCGAGGGTGGACAGGATGGGAAGATCGGAATGGGTCGGATGAAGACCCGCCAGGGGATTGACTTCCAGAAAATGCGGCACCCCGGAGGCATCGTCCCGGATGTCGAGCCGGCCCCCGTCCCTGCACTCGAGCCCTCGCCATGCAGCCAGGGCGACCGCCGATACCCGGTCTGCCTCCGATCCTGTGACGAGAGCATAATCCACGAATTGTTCGCAGTATTCCTTATTGACGAGGGAATAGACACCCTTCTCAGCATTCTCCCGCAGAATGACTTCCATGACCGCAATCGTGCGTGCTTTGCGGCCGGTGCCCACAATCCCAACGGTGAACTCTCTGCCGGAGAGGTAAGTCTCGACGAGAACCGGTTGCGAGAAGGCCTCGAGGAGGGACCGGCAGCGGGCGTCGAGTTCACCGGCATCGCGGACGATCGATTTCTCGTTGATCCCCTTTCCGGTTCCTTCCGACAAGGGCTTGACGAAGAGGGGGTAGGGAAGGCTGACGGCGGCGATGTCCCCCGTGTCTTCGACGACGGCGAAATCGGGCGTGGGGATGCCCAGGTCGCGGACCACCCGCTTCGCCATGGCCTTGTGGAGGGTGAGAGAGAGCACCAGCGGATCGGAGAAGACGTAGGGGATGTCGTAGGCATCGAGCAGACAGGGAACCTGGGACTCCCGCCCGAATCCTTTCAGACCCTCGGCGATGTTGAACACGAGATCCCAGCGGTCTCCGGCGACAAGGCGCTTCGCCAGGGCCCGGACGTGGCCGATCCGGTCAGTCCGGTATCCCAGGGAGCCTAGCGTCTCCTCGATGGCGTCGATCGTGGCGGGCTGGTCGAACTCGGCGGTCTGTTCCTCCGAGTATCCTTCCTCGAGATAGTCCGTCCGAAGGTCATAGGTCATCCCGACCCGTAGCATAGGGGGCACCGTATTCTTTTGAATTTAAGAACCCCGCCGTTTTGTCGGCGGGGCTCCTCGTTGGGTCTATCCGATCATCGGGGCGGAATCAAACCCTGCCTTCGCACTCGGCGGTTGTGGCCGGGTCCGGGTACTGGAAGGTGCGCCCCTGGTAATTCCGGAGTAAAATGTGGTGCTCATCATGACCGACGACATACCCGGGCAGAAGCGGGATCTTCCCGCCGCCGCCCGGTGCATCGATGACGTAGGTCGGCACGGCATATCCCGTCGTGTGTCCCCGCAGGCCCTCGATGATCTCCAGCCCCCTCGAAACGGGCGTCCGGAAATGGGACGAGCCGGTGATCGGGTCGCACTGGTAGAGGTAGTAGGGCTTCACACGATTCATGACGAGGTCGTGGACCAACCGTTTCATCGTGTCGACGTTGTCGTTGACTCCGGCAAGCAGCACCGTTTGGCTCCCGAGCGGGATGCCGGCATCGGCCAGTCGGTTGCAGGCCTGGCTCACCTCGAAGGTCAGTTCCTCGGGATGGGCGAAGTGGATACTCATCCAGAGCGGATGGTGGCGCTTCAGGACATGGCAGAGGTTCGCGGTGACCCTCTGCGGAAGCACGACGGGGACCTTCGTCCCGATGCGGATCAGTTCGACGTGCGGAATGGCCCGGAGCCGCGACAACAGCCAATCCAGCGTTTCGTCGGGAAGGGTCAGCGGGTCTCCGCCGGAGAGCAGAATGTCACGCACCGCCGGTGTGTTCTCGATGTAGGCAATCGCGCGCTCCCATCTCTCGCGGTCCGCATGGATCTCTTCGTGTCTGCCGACCATCCGCGAGCGGGTGCAGTAACGGCAGTGGGTGGAGCAGAACCCCGTGACGAGAAAGAGAACCCTGTCGGGATACCGGTGAACAAGCCCCGGCACAGGGGTATGATGATCCTCTACGAGTGGATCGTCCGATTCGTCCCGGGAGCGCTCAAACTCCGCCGTCACCGGAACCACCATCCTTCTCAAGGGCTGATCGGCATCCATGGGATCCAGCAGGCTCGCATAGTAGGGTGTGATGTTGAGCGGCATGGCTCCCCCCCTCGCGTGGATGGCCATTTCCTCGTCGGCCGAGAGCCAGAGGATTCGCGAGAGCATCTCGACGCCGGTGATCCGGTTGCGGACCTGCCAGCGCCAGTCGTTCCACTCCGCCGCAGTAGCCTCGGGGAAAAACTGTTTGCGGAATGCCTGGGAGCGGGGACTCGGCTTGCAGGTGGAAGCCCCCCGGGAGGGCATGAAGAAAACGCGACTGGTGATCCCGGCCGTGGCAGGCGCCACGGGGGAAGAGGGGAGAGTGTTTTGAATTAGCTCATCCAGAGCTAAACCGGTCATGCCGGCGTGCGGACCTGGAGGCTCCGCCTCCTGGCTCAGACAGACGTTTTCTTCCATCCGTTGTCCTCCTGACGTACGTTCTTGACGATGAACTGTTCTCTGTCGCGCTTTCAATAGTGTTCCCGTAGCCTGAGTCGCGTCACCGCTATTTCATCGTCGAGTTGGCTGAAAAACGGCCTCCATAAAGAAGTTTCACTTGTTTCCTTTGTAAGCGAGAAATATTTTTTGTCAAGCGTTTTCTGCAATTTTTGTGCACTTTTCGAAATATTTTTTCGATGGAATTCCGCGTACATCAATCGGCTGTGCAAGATGCTTGCCACGACGTTGTTTCAAGGCACCCCCCTCAGGGATCGGTTATTTTTTCTGACGATCCACGAGACAATGCCGTGAAACTCTTTCCTGACGCAGGTTTCAAGGAACTTATTTTTCATGCTGCTTCCGGCCCGATCGGGGCAACGTACTTGCCTTTTCGGCCTTCATCATATAAATTATCGAAGAAAATTTGACACACGAGGGAAAACGTTACCCATGATCGTCACGGACAGCAAAGAATTCTGCCAGGTCTGCAAGACAAAACTTTCCATCGTACTCTGCGACGGCTGCTCCATTCATCTCTGCGGCGACTGTCGCCGCTGGGACCTCTGGGGCTACGGGTGCGGGCATGTCGACACGAAAGCTTTTTGCACGAGCTGCTACGAGAATCCGACTGTGAACCCCTACGGAGGAAACCACGGGGAGCCATGAAGTACGAAGGAGACATCATCCGGCCTCCCAGCGAGGCAACCAGCCTGCTGCTGCAAGTCACCGTCGGCTGCTCTCACAACCGGTGCACCTTCTGCCCGAGCTTCAAGGACAAGCGTTTCCGCATCAAGAGCCTCGAGGAGATCGAAGAAGATCTGGAATATGCAGCCAGGAGGATCCGTCAGGTCGACACGCTCTTCCTCTGCGACGGCGACGCCCTCATCATCCCGCAGAAGCGACTCATCGACATCTTCGATGCCATCCGGAAGCACCTGCCTGGAATCCGCCGCATCGGGACTTACGCCAACGCGAAGAGCCTCCTGAAAAAGTCCGTCGAGGAGCTCCGCGAGCTGAAGGAACGGGGACTCGGTATCGTCTACCTGGGGATCGAGACGGGCAACGCGGAGCTTCTGCAGAAAATCCGCAAGGGCGCCACCTGCGAGCAGATCGTAGAAGCAGCGAAACGGGTGAAGGAAGCGGGGATCACGCTTTCCGTAACGGTGCTTCTCGGCATCGGCGGTGTCGAGAAGAGTATGGAGCATGCCCGGGACACGGCCCGCATTCTCACGGACGTGGACCCTGATTTCGCCGGTGTTCTGACCGTCATGATCGCCCCGGGCACACCCCTCCATGAAGAAGCACGGGCCGGGACCTTCGTGCTGCCGGAAACCTTCGATCTCCTGAAAGAGCTGGGCGTCATCGTATCGAACTCGCGTTTCAGCAACTGCTTCTTCACCGCCAATCACGCCTCCAACTACTTGTCCATCCGCGGCCGGATGCCCCGGGATCAAGAGAAGATGGTCCGCCTCATCGACGAGGTCATCCGGCGCGGCGACGCCTCGATGCTCAGACCCGAATCCATGCGGGGCCTTTGAATGAGCCGTCCCACGATGTTCAGCCATGCCATGGAGCGTTTGAAGTCCTTCTTCGGCAGCGGGAAGGAGCGCGAACAGTCGCGACTCGAGGAGGAGATCCAGTCCATCATCGACGAAGGGGAAGAAAAGGGGCTCATCGACGAGAAATCGGGTGAGATGATCCAGAGCATCCTTGAGTTTCGGGACACGGTGGCCCGGGAGGTGATGATCCCCCGCACGGACATCGTGGCCATCCCGAGCGATGCCCCCATCGGCGAAATCATCGACCAGGTGACCCGGCACGGCTACACCCGGATGCCCGTTTACGACGGAAGCGTGGACAATATCATCGGCGTCCTGAACGTCAAGGACCTGCTCCGCCTCTGGTCCATGCCCGTCGGGGAGGCGGACCTCAAGCCGCTTCTGCGCAAGCCCTACTTCATCCCCGAGACGAAGAACATCCACCTGCTGCTCCACGAGCTCAAAGGGGCGCGGCAGCACATGGCCATCGTCATCGACGAGTATGGCGGAACGGCTGGCCTTGTCACCCTGGATGACCTCATCGAGGAGATCGTCGGCGAAATCCGAGACGAGCACGATACCGATGAGACCGGCTTCATGGAGTTGCCGGACGGTTCGGTGCTCGTGGACAGCCGTGTCGAGATCGAAAAGCTCGAGGCGCGCTTCGGCATCGCCATCCCGGAAGGAAAATACGAAACCCTGGCGGGTTTCATTCTGTCCCTCATCCGCAAAATTCCCCTCACGGGGGATGTCATCCGCCACGACGAGCTGGAAATGATCATCGCCTCGGCAGACGAAAGAAGCATCAAGAAGGTCAAGATACGAAAAATGGGAGAGACGGCGCCATTAAAGCTCTAAAGACACCCCCGTTGCGGCTGCAAGCCCCCGGAAGGGTGGGGCGCGACGTGAAAACAGCGAGCCTGGCCGTTCTGTCCGGGATTCTCCTTGTGCTCTCTTTTCCCAAGTTCGGGCACTGGAGTGTCGCCTGGGTGGCGTTGATCCCGCTGCTGCATGCATTGAGGCGCATTACATTCCCGCAGGCGGTGCTCGCGGGGATTCTCGCCGGTTTCGTGCAGCATGTGGGGCTTATGTACTGGGTGACCCACGTCGTCGTCCACTACGGCAAGCTGCCCCTGGTGCTGGGCGTCCCCGTGATGATGCTGCTGGCCCTGTACCTGAGCCTCTACACGGGGATTTTCGCTGGCGGGGTGGTCTTCTTCCGCAACCGCGGGATTCCGGCCGCCGCAGCCGCCCCGCTTCTCTGGACATGCCTCGAGTTTGCCAAGTCGATGCTGTTCACGGGCTTTCCCTGGGAAAACCTGGCTCACTCCCAGTATCTGAACCTCCCGCTCATCCAGCTGGCGGACATCACGGGCAGCTACGGGGTGAGCTTTCTGATCGTCCTGGTCAATGCGGCGATCTGCGCATTCATCGGCACGGACGACAGGGGCCGCAGGAAGGCCCTGACCGGCGCCGCGGTCGCGGTGCTGCTCGTCACCCTGACCGCGGGCTACGGATTCTGGCGCATCGGGGATATCACCACCCGGTTCGAAGCGGTTCCACGCCAGACGGTGGCCCTCATCCAGGGCAACATCGACCAGAGCATCAAGTGGGACCCGGCCTTCCAGAAGGAGACCCTGAGGATCTACCGGGAGCTTTCCCTGCAGGCCGCAAAGGAGAGCCCGCAACTGATCATCTGGCCCGAGACGGCAACCCCCTTCATGTTCCAGAACCGCGATGAGCTCCACGACGCCGTCGTGGACACGGCAAAGAGCACCGGCGCCTGGCTGATCTTCGGCTCTCCCAGTTACACGCGCCACGAAGGGGAGCTCCGGTTCCAGAACAGCGCCTTCGTCCTTTCGCCCGACGGTGAGATCGTCGGCAAGTACAACAAGGTCCATCTGGTCCCCTACGGGGAATATGTACCGCTGAGGCCACTTTTCCCCTTCATCGAAAAACTTGCCGTAGGGGTGGGAGACTTTTTGGCCGGGACGGAGTTTGACCCGATAACGGTTGCAGGCAATCCGGTGGGGTTTCTCATCTGCTACGAGGGGATCTTTCCGGAGATCGGCCGCGCCTGGGGACGCAGCGCTGCGTCGCTCCTCGTGAACGTCACGAATGACGCATGGTTTGGCACAACTTCTGCACCATTTCAGCACCTCTCGATGACGGCTTTCAGGGCCGTGGAAAACAGGCTTTACGTGGTGCGGGCAGCCAACACGGGGGTGAGCGCCATCATCGATGCAACGGGGCTGATTACGGCACAGACCGATTTGTTCGTGCGAACATTTCTGATGGGCCCCGTGCAGATCCATCGGGTTCAGACATTCTATACAAAATACGGCGATCTTTTCGTCTTTTTCTGCATGATCGCGCTGCTTGTGATATTTTACAAACCGGGAGGGAGAAGGCCATGGTCGAAGAAATTCAGGAAATGATGACGGACATCAAGAAGCGGGTGGAAACCCTGCGAGGTTGCCTTTGACATCGGTGGACTGACGCAGCGTCTTGCCGAACTCGAAAGGGAGACGGCCAAGGTGAACCTCTGGGACGACCCGGAGCGGGCAAAGGACGTCCTGAGGGAGAAAAACAAGCTCGAGTCTACCCTACAGACCTGGTCAGGGATGGACCATGAGTTGAAGGACCTGGATGTCTTGTTCGAGCTGGCCCTGGAGGCACAGGACGAGAAGACCTTCGAAGAGGTCAAGGAAAGTCTCGACCACCTTGCATCGACCTTGCGGGGCGAGGAAATCCGCCGCATGCTGGGAAGAGAGGAAGACCGGCTCAACGCCATCCTCACCATCCATGCCGGCGCCGGCGGCACGGAAGCCCAGGACTGGGCGGAGATCCTTCTGCGCATGTACCTGCGATGGGCGGAAAAAAGAAGCTACAGGACACAGATCCTGGACTTTCAGCCCGGTGAAGAGGCCGGGATCAAGAGCACAACCGTCGAAGTGGAAGGGGAATATGCCTTCGGCTACGCCAGGGCCGAATCGGGGATTCATCGTCTCGTCCGGATATCGCCCTTCGATGCCGCCGCGCGGCGTCACACCTCCTTTGCTTCGGTCTTTGTCTATCCCGAGGTCGGAGACGAAATCGTCATCGACATCGACGAGAAGGACCTGAGGATCGACACGTACCGTTCATCGGGGAAGGGCGGGCAGCACGTGAACAAGACGGACTCGGCCGTCCGGATCACCCACCTGCCCACGGGCATCGTCGTGCAGTGCCAGAACGAGCGCTCCCAGCACAAGAACAAGGCCATGGCGATGAAAGTGCTCCGCTCCAGGCTCTACGAGATGAAACTCCAGGAGCAGAGCGCCAAGATGGACGAGCTGCACAAAACGAAAAAAGACATCGCCTGGGGCAGCCAAATCCGGTCCTACGTGCTCCACCCCTACAAGATGATCAAGGACCACCGGACGAACCTCGAAGTCGGAAATGTCCAGAAGATTCTCGACGGGGATCTCGACGAGCTCATCGAGGCCTACCTGATCAGCGCCTCGCAGCCCTCCTCGTGACCGATGCACCGAATTTTGCATGGGATACGGGCAGGCGGGTACACCGGGAATTACCCGTTGACAGTTTGAAACAATGTCTATAGAAGCCAAAGTGATCCTGTACCCGGCAAGGCTTCAGCCATGAAAGGAACAATTCAAATGTCGTCATTAAAGTGGGGCTGCTGTCTTCTCGTCCTCCTTTTCCTGTGTGCCTGCTCGACAACGGCGCAGATCAGCTCCGATCCCCAGGGAAAAGTCGGCACGGCCGATGTGTCCGACAAGCAGGCGGCCAAGAAGAATGTAAAAAACGGCAAGTCAAACGGCTCATCGGCGACGGTCGCACGAAACGCCAACGGCAAGACGCCCGAAAAAGCGCAGGGACTCGGCCCGGGATTTTCCGGCATGGATCCCTCGGGGAAGGCTCCCGACGATCGCACGCCCGGAACGGAGTCCCGAGTCCTCACGACGGGGCAGCCGGTGAAGCCTAACGGAAACAATGGACAGGACAACGGCGACTCCGCGATCGAAGAAGACGTCGATGAGGTCGTGGACCTCCTCAGGCTGTCCCAGGCCTACCGGGACAAGGGCGATATGGATAATGCCCTGAAATCCCTGGACAAGGCCTACGGCATCCTGCTGGCCGAGGAGGATGACAACTCCGACATCGTCCGGCAGAAGGACGATCTGCGTCTGATCATCGCCCGGAAAATCCTCGAAATCTATACGGGAAGGCGAACGGCGACGATCGGAAAAGCCAGCGAAATCCCCCTCAACCTGAACGCCGACGTGGAAAAGGAGATTCGGAGCTTCCAGACGATCGAGAGGAACTTTTTCGAGCGCTCCTACGAACGGTCCGGCTATTATATGCCCCTCATCAAGCAGCAGTTGAGGCAGGCTGGGCTTCCGGAGGAGCTGGCATGGCTTCCCCTCGTGGAAAGCGGCTTCCAGGTCCATGCCCTTTCCAAGGCGCGGGCTCTCGGACCCTGGCAGTTCATCCCGTCGACGGGCTATAAATACGGTCTCAACCGGGATCTCTTCATCGACGAGCGCATGAGCGTGGAGAAATCAACGCAGGCCGCCATTGCCTACCTGACGGATCTTCACGGACTATTCGGCGACTGGCTCACGGCTCTTGCCGCCTACAACTGCGGGGAAGGGCGGGTCCTCAAGGTCATCTCGCGCCAGCAGATCAACTACCTCGATCACTTCTGGGATCTCTACCGCCAGCTTCCCAACGAAACGGCCCGTTACGTGCCGCGGTTCCTGGCCACCCTGCATATCGTGAAGAATCCGAAGAAATACGGAATGAACCTTCCCGAGCCCTATGCAAAGCCGATCGCCTACGAGACGGTCAAGACCCACAAGTCCATGAAGCTCTTCGACATCGCCTGCCAGATAGGCATCTCGACGGACACGCTGGTCATGCTCAACCCCGAGCTTCGGCACCAGATGACCCCGGACAGGCCTTACGAGCTCAAAATCCCCCAGGGGATGGGTCAACAATACGCGCTCGTCGCAGACCAGATCAAGGAGTCGAGGCCGCCGGCACCGCCGGAGCGCGAGCGCAAGACCAAGGTTGTCAAATACAAAGTGAAGCGTGGCGACACGCTCGCATCGATTTCGAAGAAGTTCGGCACGTCGTCGAAGTCCCTTCTCTCCGCCAACGGCATGAAGAGCGAAGCCCAGGTGACGGAAGGAAAGATCCTCAAGATCCCCGTAAAGCAACAAGAGAAGGGAACCCAGGTGGCATCGGGCAAAAAGGGCAAATCCAAGAAAACAGCCGCCGCAGAGCCGACCGTGATCAAGTACACGGTCAAGAAGGGGGAGACCCTGACCCAGATCGCAAAGCGCTACAGTACGACCACGGCAGAGATCATGAAATTGAATCATCTCCAGGGGGGACAGCTCAAGAGCGGGCAGGTCCTGAAGATCAAGAACCCGAACGCGGAAACCGGGGGCTGATCCAAGAGGGCTAGAGCCTGAAGTCCAGCCGGTAGCCCCGGATCTCGAAGAAGACGGCTTGCTGTACGGCAGACATGATGCGGGCCCTGGCGATCCCTTTGGGCCCCTCGTGGTCATACCCTGCAAGATGCAGGATGCCGTGAATGATGAGATAGAGGATGGCATCCTCGATGGGGATTCCCGCTGTGCGCGCCTCCCTGGCCGCCGTCTCCACGGAGACGACCACATCCCCCAGCACTCCGGGGTTGACATCGCCGAAATCCCCCTCCGTAAGTGAAAAGGCAATCACGTTTGTCGGCCGATTCCGCCGGAGATAGTCCCGGTTGATCGTTTGTATCCCCTCGTCGTCGACGATCATGAGGCTCAGCTCCCGCGGCCCGGTTCCCAGAAGAGCGAGGATTTTCCGGACATCCCGGCGCAGCCCCGTGCGATCCAGCTTCACACCTTTCTGGTTGCTGGTGATCAGGACATTCCCTTTTGTTGGTTTCGACGCTGATTTCATGGATTGTTCATCCCCTGAACCCTATACCCTAGCCCCTTGTCCCTGCCTCATTCTTCCCTGCCGTTCGTCTTCTTCCGGCTCAGGTGATTGTAGGCCTTGATGATCGCCGAGACGAGGGGGTGTCGCACCACGTCGATCTCGGAGAAATAGACGAACTGGATTCCCTCCGTGCTGCCCAGGATCTGCTCTACTTCCACGAGCCCGGAGGTCTTGCCGGAGGGAAGGTCGATCTGGGTCACATCGCCCGTGACGACGGCCTTGGCACCCCATCCGAGCCGCGTGACGAACATCTTCATCTGCTCCGACGTCGTGTTCTGCGCCTCGTCCAGAATAATAAAGGAGTCGTTCAGGGTTCGCCCCCGCATGAAGGCGAGCGGCGCCACCTCGATGATCCCCTGTTCCATCAGGGCCTGGGCCTTGTCGAATTCCATCATGTCGTAGAGCGCGTCGTAAACGGGCCGCAGGTAGGGGTTTACTTTCTCCACGAGATCGCCTGGAAGAAAGCCCAGCCGCTCACCGGCCTCGACGGCGGGCCTCGTGAGGACGATCCGGTTCACCCGGCGCTCCATGAGATACGAAACGGCCATGGCCATGGCCAGGTAGGTTTTCCCCGTTCCCGCCGGTCCGATCCCGAAAACCATGTCGTGTTTCCGGATGGCGTCGATGTATTGCTTCTGGGCAATGCTCTTGGGCGTGATGACCCTTTTCTTCGAAGAGATGTAGACCTTGTCGAGGAAGATCTCCTCGAGCCGGACGGAACGGTTCTCCGAGAGGATGCGATGGGCAAAACCGATGTCCGTGGAGTAGACGGGAAATCCTTTCTGGATCAGGCGGCAGATCTGCCCGAGGAGATTTTCCACGAGTTCGACGGAATGAGCTTCGCCGGTGAGCGTGATCTTGTCCCCGCGTGCCGTGATCCGGATCCCCTCCAGCTTTTCGATGAGCCGGAGATTCTTGTCCCCGTCCCCGAGAAGGGTCTTGAAGGCGTTCTGATCCGGGAAGGTGATCTGTTTGGTGGTTTCTTCCTTCAATCCATTGTCCTCATTTCTGGAGGAACAGGTGAGCGTAGACTTTGGCGTTGCCCATCATGTTTTCGATCAGGCAGTACTCGTTGGGCTGGTGGGCCATGTGGCAGTATCGTGACCAGACGGCAGCCGGGTAGTCGTGCTTCCGGAAAACGGCGGCCACGGTGCCCCCTCCGACGCCTTTCGGCTGTGCATTGACCCCGTAGACATCCCGGATCGCTTTCTCCAGGGCCAGCACCACCGGCGCGTCGTGAGCCGTGGGCGGTGGGGCATCGGTCTTCTGTACCGGCGTGAGATCGATGGCCACGTCGAACTTCTTTTCGATATCGTCGGCCATGCCCCGAATCGTTGCCAGGACCGTGTCGACGGGGTAGACCGGCAGGATCCTGCAGTCCACGTAAAAAACGGCTTCGCCCGGGATCGTGTTCACGTTGGGGACGTTGGCTTCCTTTTTTGTGGGCTCGAAGGTGCTTTCGGGAGGTTCATAGAGCGGGTCCCGGATGCCGTATATACCAGCCAGATCGTCGAGCCGGACCACGAGATACGCCGCAGCACGAAAGGCGTTCCTGCCCAGGGCCGGACGGCTGGCGTGGCACTGCTTGCCCGAAACCTGGATCCGGAGCCACAGCACGCTTTTCTCCGCCACCTCGATCATCGACCCCTCCTCGTTGCCCGCGTCGGGCACAACGATGAGGTCCGTCTTGCGAAACCACTCGCGGCGATTCTCCAGAATATAATCCAGCCCGTAGACGCTCCCCGTTTCCTCATCGGCGGCCAGCAGGATGCCGATGGACGACTCCGGCACGATCCCCTCGTCCAGAAAGGCCTTGGCGGCGAACAGGGAGGCGACAAGGTCCTGCTGGTTGTCCTCGGTGCCCCGTCCATAGACCTTGCCGTCCTGCACGTAGCCCTCGTAGGGGTTTTTCTCCCAGAGTCTCATCTCCCCCGGGGGCACGATGTCCGTGTGCGTCATGACCCACACCGTTCGCTCCGGGTTCCTCCCCGGGATCCGGGCGATCAGGTTCGGCCTGACGCCGGCGGAGACCCGTCCGTCGGGCGCATCGCATCCCTCCACCGCGGGAAACCCCACATCGCGCAGGATGCCGGCAAGAAACAGCGCCTTCACCATTTCTCCATCACCGCCGTTTTCCGGCGCCATGGCCGGAATGGCCGTGAGGGCGAACTGCAGACGGATCATGTCCTGCTCATACCCTTCGATCCGCTTCGAAATCCGCTGAAACACCCTGTCGTCAATCATGGTGTACCGTCACTTCACCCGCTTCACTTCGCCGAAAGACTTCAGGGGCTCATCGAATTTCCCCTGGTCCCCGAGGACGAAGATCGTTTTTTTGTTTGGATCGAGATATCTCTCCGCCGCCTTCAGGACATCTTCCCGGCTCACCGCATCGATCTTGGCGGGGTATTCAGACAGAAATTTCGTCGGGAGCCCCTGGAACTCGAGCATCATGTACTGGAAGGCGATCATGTGCGACGAGGTAAAGGAGAAGATGTAGCTGTTCACGATGGATCGCTTCGCGAGGTGCAAATCCTGAGCCGGGACCCGGGATTCGCGGGCATCCTTCAGTATCCCCTCCATCAGCGTGAGGACCTGGCCCGTGGACTCCGATTTCGTCATCGCATAGGCCCCGAAGGAGCCGTAGCCCTGTCGTCCTTCGTAGAAACTTCCCGCGCTGTAGGCCAGTCCACGGTTGCTCCGCACCTCCTGGAAGATCCGGGAGCGGAAACCGCCGCTGCCCAGGATGTAATCCAGAACCGTAAAGGGATAGAAATCGGGCGACTCCTTTCCAGGGCCGATCGCTCCGATGATCACCGTCGACTGGGGTACTTTCTTCTCGTAGTAGTAGAGAGGTGCGTTCTCCTGCGGCTTCGGGAGCGGCGCCGTCCCGAAATCACCCTCGTCGTCCCAATCCCCGAAATAACGGCTGACCAGGTCGACTGCTTCCTGCTTCGAGATGTCGCCCGTGACGGCCATGCGAAGGTTGCGGGGAAAGAAATAAGATTTGTGGAACGACACAAGATCATCCCGTTCGATCTTCTCGATGGATGCGATCTCGGGGAGCCGCCCTCGGGGGTTGTCCGCGTAAATGGCTTTCTTGAATTCCCGGAATGCCAGTCTCTGGGGCTTGTCGAAAACCCTGCGAAGCTCCTCGATCTTGAGATTCTTCTCCTGGTCGAGTTTGGCCTCGTCAAAAGTGGGAACCCGGATCATATCGGCAAAGATTTGGAAGGCCCTGCTCAGGTCCTTTTTCAATACAGAGAGGCTTCCCGTGCCGTATTCCATGCCGAGGCTGATGGAGATCGGGGCAGCAAGGTATTCCAGTTCTTCGTCGACCTTGTCTCCGGTGAGCTTTGCGGCACCTCCGGTGCGCATGACGTCGCCCGTCATCTCGGCAAGTCCCTCCTTTCCGGGGGGCTCGAAAACGGAGCCGGCGCCGATGATGACGGAAATGTTGACCAGGGGCAGCTCCCGGTCCTCCAGAAAGTAGACGGTAAGCCCGTTCTCGAGAACGACCCTCTCCGGTTTGGTCGGAGAAAATTTGATTTCCTCGTAGCTGAGCCGGTCCGGGTCCGCCCAGGACGCGGGCTTCGGCTGTTCAACTGGTTCGGCCAAACCGAGACCGGTTGAAATCAGCAGGATGACGAGACTGAGGGCGAGGGTTCTCTTCACGGCTTCTCCTTCTTGATAAGGACAGCGACAGTCCGGTTTTCTTCAGTGAAGTATTTCTTGGCCGCGGCCATGATGTCCTTCGGCGTGACCTTTTCGATCATCTCGACGTATCGAGTCATGTATCGATAATCGCCCGTGATGATCTCGTAGTAGGACAGCCGGCTCGCCAGGCCGGAATTGGAGCTGAGATCACGGATGAACTCCGCCCGAAGCTGGTTGATGATCTTCTCCAGCTCCTGCTTCTTCACCGGTTCCTTCTTGAGCTTGTCGATCTCTTCGTATACGGTCTTTTCGAGCTCTTCCGCCGTGTGGGGGTGTCGGGGTGTCCCCGCAACCATGAATAGATTCGGGTAGCGGCTGGCCGGCATCCCGTTGGCGGCACTCACATCTTCGGCGAGCTGCTTGCCCTGAACGATGGATCGGTGGAAGCGGGAGGTTCGGCCCTTTGAAAGGAGGGCCTCGATGACTTCGAAGACATAGTCCTCGAAGGAGGGCAGGGTCGGCTTGTGCCAACCGATGATGAGATACGGGTTTGACTCGGCGACGAGTTCCGTCCGTTTCTCCCCGCCCTGCGTCGGCTCGTCGGTTACATGATGACCCTCGAGCTTGTGTGAAGGGATGAGGCCGAAATATTTTTTTACAATCTCCAGTGTTTTCGCCGTGTTGATATCTCCAACGATGGCAATGACCGTGTTGTTCGGTGAGTGGTACTGCTTGAAGAATGCCTCCAGATATTCCGGCGTCAGAAAGGATATATCCGATGGCCACCCGATGATAGGTCGCCGGTAGGGGCTTGCGGTGAATGCCGTAGCCAGAAACAGCTCCGTCAGCTTGCGGGAGGGGACCGACTCGTAGGTCTGGCGGCGCTCCTCCATCACGACATCGCGCTCCGTGTAGAACTCCCTCAGGACGGGATTCGTCATCCGGTCGGCCTCGATGCGGGCCCAGAGTTCGAGCCTGTTGGCCGGCAGGCTCACCTTGTAGGTCGTTACATCCTGACCTGTCGAGGCATTGAGGTCAACGGCGCCGTTTTCCGAGTAGAGCCGATCGATCTCGTTTTCGACGATCCACTCCTTGGCCTCGCTCTGGAGCTCCTTCAGCTCCTTCGCCAGTCTCGTGACCTCGGCCTCGTCGGCACGGGTCCCTTTCATCCGTTCGCGGTCAAGCGCCGTCCCCGTCTCGCGGATTTTTTTCAGGACTCTCTGTTCTTCCTTGAAGTTCTTTGTCCCGATGGTCGACGTGCCCTTGAAGAGCATGTGCTCGAGAAGGTGTGCGGCGCCCGTCTTGCCCTCTCCATCTTCGACAGCACCCACGAGGTGGCGGATGTATAAGGATACGGTGGGGCTGGTGTGCCTTTCCACCAGCAGGACACGCATGCCATTTTCCAGGGTGACCCTCTGAACGCGATCCTCCAGGTTGTAGGCATGTAGCGCGCCGGGTGATGCGGTGAGAAGAACCGCCCCCAGCAGAAGGAAGGTGACGAAGCGATGGGAAACGGCCTTGGGGCCTTGGCTCGATAGACTCATAAGGGTCTGTTTTTCTCCTTGCAGATTCTCCAGAGGTGAAAGGCCGCATAAAGGACGCCTGCGCCGCTGACGAGGATGATAAAATTAGATGAGAAAAAGAGCATGATGAACTCCTGAGGATTCTTCAGGCTGTAGGCGGAAAGCAGAAGGGTGATCCCCCAGAACATAACGAACAAAGAAAGGGCGCCGATCAGGATGTCTCTAATGCACAGGATAACCATCATAAACGTTTGCGCCGGCTTTCCCGGTTAATCCGGAACCCCCTGCCGGGGCAGGGTAATTTTCCGGACATTATGACGAAGCGGGCGAAAAAATTCAATCTTTTTCAATGGGACCCCTTTTCCTGCAAGCCAAGCCTCGTGCGGTTTTTTAAAGCCTGAAAGTCCGCCGTCGAGATGTCTGGCCTCAAACAGGGAAGCAGGGAGTTGTTTTGGAACAGGGGCTCTTTCCCGATGTCGTAGCGGGCCTGTCGTAGAGCCTCGCCCCACAGGGGTGTGCCGGGAATCGGTGAATACTCGGCGAGGATCGGTTTTGCCCCGATTCCCCGCACAAGGTCGATGCCCGCCTCTATTTCCCGGGCTTGCTGCCCCGGAAGGCCGCAGAGCAAATAGACGCCGATGTCTGCCCGCCCATAGCCCGCTTCCTGCAGGTACGCAACGGACTGGCGCAGCTCTTCTGTCGTTACCTTGCCCCCCGTTGCCGCTTGCCTCGACGCTGAAGCGCTCTCGAAGCCGAAACGTATCGTCCGAAACCCGGCCCCGAAGAGAAGCTTCGCCAGGCGGGGGGTAATCTCCCGGAGGTGCAGGCCGTTGGGGCAGTGGAAATTTACCTCCAGGCCCCGTCGAAGAACCTCCTCGAGCATCGGGACGGCCCTGTCCGTCGAGTTCACCAGCAGGGCGTCATCATAGAAGGCAAAATTTCGGACACCACGGGTCCGGCTCCAGTGTTCGATTTCGTCTACGACCCGAAAGGGGTCCCGGAACCGGAATCCCCGGTTGAGGATGTTTGAGGCGCAGTAGCTGCACCGATAAGGACAGCCCCTGGATGTCAGGATGGGGACCGCATCCAACTGGCGAATGAGATCCAGGGCAGGGTAAGGGTAGCTGTCGAGAGCGCTTCCGTCGAAGGCGAAATCGATTCGGGCGCCGAACAGATCCCCGAGAACGGGGGGCAGCGCAAACTCCCCGTCGCCGGCAATGACGGCATCGGCCCCCGAGAAGGCCCGGGCGTGATCCGGGCAAAGGGTCGCATAGTTCCCGCCCAGAAGGACCGTTACACCGGGCCACACCGTCCGTACTTCCCCGATGGCTTCGACGACACCTGGGTACCAGTAGGTCATCATGGAGCCGACCAGGACGAGGTCAGGCCTGCCGGCGGTTGCAAGAATCTGCTGGAACGCATTTAGCGACAGGCCGTACCGACGGTACCGCCTGCGGATCGGCCGGAGTGCCTCCGGCTTCGGAATCTCCTCGCCGGGAAACTTTCCACAACCCCAATCTTGACGCTTCCGGGTCCCGGGTTGACCCCCTGGAGTCCTAACCGTTGGAAAGGGATCCAGGCAATCGATCATCTGAACCTTGAAACCGGACTGTCGCAGGAGTGCAGCCAGGGTGAGAAGGCCCAGCGGCCGAACCCAGAAATCATAAGCGGCAAAGTCATGAATCCATGGGTTAATGAGGTAAATCTTTTTCTTCTGCATCCGTGTTCAATCCGCCTGCGTCCCTGATTTCAGGATACGGGAGTATATCAGGGGAACCCGAACACGGCAAGAAGCGACACTTTTTCCAGAAAAGGCTTGAAGGGAAAAAGGATAATTGCTAACATGCCGCAACGACCGACAGGGGGTCCCGAACGGCTGAAGCCTTCCGCCGTGCGGTCTTATGAAAGCCGTCATCCAGAGAGTCGACAGTGCATCGGTAAGCATCGACGGGATTGAGATCTCGCGCATTGGCGCGGGGCTTCTCGTCCTGCTCGGGGTCGAGAAAGGTGACGGCGAGAAGGACGCCGATTTTCTCCTCGACAAGATGATCCACCTGCGCATTTTCGAGGATGACGAGGGGAAGATGAATCTTTCCCTTCTCGATGTCTCCGGCGAACTCCTCGTGGTGTCTCAGTTTACCCTGCTGGCGGACTGCCGCAAAGGGAGGAGACCCTCCTTCACGGATGCAGCCGATCCGGCTGCGGCCACAAAGCTTTATGAATACATGCTGTCAAAGGCGAGGAAGAAGGTGACCCAGGTCGGGCAGGGACAATTCCAGGCCATGATGAAAGTGGAACTCGTCAACCATGGGCCGGTCACAATCCTCTTGGACAGCAGGAAATAAAGGAAAAGGGTGCGATGAAAATCAAAGCTGATGAGCTTCCGCCCAGCTTTATCCGTATCGACAAGGAGGGGGTCTGGTACTACAAGGGCAACGAGATGTTTCGCAAGGACATCGTGAAGCTCTTTTACCAGAATCTGAAGCGGGACGGGTCGGGGAGCTACTACATCGAGCTCGAGAACGACCTGGCGTCCCTCGAAGTGGAGGACACGGCTTATGTCGTAACAGCTGTCAACAAACTCGGGTCCCCGGTCGAGGGCAACGAGCGGATTTCCGTGCTGCTGAATGACGAAACCCTGGAGGAACTGGATTGCAAGTCCCTCCGGATCGGAAAAGATAACATTCTGTATTGCACCGTCAAATCCGACGGTCATGAAGCCCGGTTCCTGCGGACGAGCTACTACCAGATCGCAGAGTATTTCGACTACGACGATGCCGGGGATTGCTATTTCCTGCCCCTGAACGGCACGCGGTATACCATCAAGAATCACGGCCGCCACTGACCCCCGGGCAGGAATGTGGCGCAAATCCCTTGCCTGAATAGAAACGGTTTCTGGAGGAACCTATTAATGGACCTGGAAATAAAAATGGCCTTGACCTTTGATGATCTGCTGCTCGTCCCGTCCGAGTCCACGATCCTTCCCAAGGACGTGGACACGAGGACAAGCCTGACGAACAACATCATCATGAACATTCCCATCGTCAGTGCTGCCATGGACACCGTGACGGAGTCCCAGACTGCCATCTGCATGGCCCGTGAGGGCGGAATCGGGTTCATCCACCGCAACATGAGCATCGAGCGGCAGACCCTCGAGGTGGATAAAGTCAAGAAATCGGAAAGCGGCATGATCGTGGACCCCATCACGATCGAACCGGAGCAGAAGGTCAAGGACGCCCTCGAGCTCATGAGCCGCTACAAGATCTCGGGGGTGCCCGTCGTGAAGGGCCGCAGGCTCGTGGGAATCCTGACGAACCGTGACCTCCGGTTCGAGACCAACCTCGAGCAGCGCGTTTCCAATGTGATGACGAAAGACAAGCTCGTGACGGTGTCCCAGAACATCAGCCTCGAAGATTCGAAGAAACTCCTCCACAAGCACCGGATCGAAAAACTTCTCGTCGTCGACGAGGATTTCAACCTCAAAGGCCTCATCACGATCAAGGACATCGAGAAGATCCAGCAATACCCCAACGCCTGCAAAGACCAGCTCGGACGCCTCCGGGTCGGCGGCGCCGTGGGGATCACGGACCGGGAAGCCCGGGTCCAGGCGCTCCTGAACGCAGGCTGTGACGTGATCTGCATCGATACCTCCCACGGACACTCCAAGGGAGTGCTGGATGCCGTCCGAAACACGAAAACGAATTTTCCCGCCTGCGAGGTCATCGCCGGGAATGTGGCCACCTTCGAAGGAGCCGAGGCCCTCATCAAGGCCGGGGCGGACGCAGTCAAGATCGGTGTCGGTCCGGGCTCGATCTGCACGACTCGGATCGTAGCCGGAATCGGGGTACCCCAGATGACGGCCATCATGGAGTGCGCCCGGGCCTCCGCAAAGTACGGGATCCCCATGATCGCCGACGGGGGGATCAAGTATTCCGGCGACATCACCAAGGCCCTCGGGGCCGGGGCCCACTGTGTCATGATCGGCGGCCTCTTTGCGGGCACCGAGGAGAGCCCCGGCGAGACCGTCCT
Organism: uncultured delta proteobacterium; assembly: GCA_963802225.1. Taxonomy (GTDB): domain Bacteria; phylum Desulfobacterota; class Syntrophia; order Syntrophales; family UBA2192; genus UBA2192. Next base: position 107,804 of record CAWDHZ010000001.1, read on the forward strand.
CTTCCAGGGCAGAAGCTACAAGGTTTATCGGGGCATGGGATCCCTCGAGGCGATGAAAGAAGGAAGCCGGGACCGCTACATGCAAGATGACATTGAAAGCTCCCTGAAACTCGTTCCGGAAGGCATCGAGGGCAGGGTGCCCTTCCGCGGTTCCCTTTCGAACAGCATTTACCAGATCATGGGGGGGGTGAAAGCGGGCATGGGCTATGTGGGCTGCGGGAGCATCGAGGAGCTTCGGAAGAAGGCCCGTTTTGTCCGGATCACGACTTCCGGACTCCGCGAAAGCCACGTTCACGACGTGATCATCACGAAGGAAGCGCCGAATTACCGGATGGACTGAGTGCTCATCCGTCAGCGTCTCCAGGCAGGATCAAGAGGCGGGGTTTACCGGTTCGGAACCCCGCTTTTTTGTTGCTCAATGATTGCTTTTTCTTACACGGCCGGTGTATGATCGACAGGACAGCGTGGCGACTTCTTTACATATATATCCTTTAAATCAATGGGTTAACACTTCATGAAGCATGTCGATTTTGTTCACCTCCACCTTCACACCCAGTACAGCCTCCTGGACGGCACCATCCGTCTTGCCGACCTGTTCAAGAAGGCCCGGGACTACAAAATGCCCGCCGTGGCCATCACGGACCACGGCAACCTGTACGGGGCCGTTGATTTCTACCAGCAGGCTTACAAGGCCGGGATCAAGCCCATCATCGGCTGCGAACTTTACGTGGCGCCGAAGAGCCGCTTCGACAAAGCCTCCGAGGGACCGGGGGAGACGGCGCGGCACCTGATCGTTCTGGCAAAAAACCTGCAAGGTTACCGAAATTTGATCAAGCTCACCTCTTCCGGATTTCTCGAGGGATTCTACTACCGCCCGCGCGTCGACAAGGAACTCCTGACAAAGCACAGCGAGGGGCTCATCGCCACGAGTGCCTGTCTGCACGGAGAGGTCGCCGACGGGATCCTCAAAGGGGACCTCGAGAGGGCCAAGGCATCGGCAAGGCAGTATCGTGAGATCTTCGGCGAGGGAAATTACTACCTCGAGATGATGGAGAACGGAATTCCCGAGCAATCCCTCGTCAATGAAAAACTGATGGAAATCTCGAAGGAATTGTCTATCCCCCTCGTTGCGACCAACGACTGCCACTACCTCGAGCGGACCGACTCCGAGGCCCACGAGGTGCTCCTGTGCATCCAGACGGGCAAGAACATGGACGACACGGGGCGCATGCGGTTCGCAACGGACGCCTTCTATCTCAAATCGCCCGACGAGATGAAACAGCTTTTCGCGTATTGCCCGGAAGCCATCGAGAACACGGTTGCCATCGCGGAGAAGTGCAATCTCAAGCTCGACTTCAACCAGATATTCCTGCCGCACTTCGAAATCGGCCAGGGTCGCTCGCTGGACGAGCATCTGCAGGTCATGGCAAAGGCAGGCCTCGAGAAGCTCATGCCCAAAATTCTTCAAGGCAAGGACCCCTCACTGAGACAGAAGTACGATCAGCGCCTCGTGCGGGAGCTGGACATCATCAAGTCCATGGGTTTTGCCGGCTACTTCCTCATTGTCTCCGATTTCATCAACTACGCAAAGAGCCGGGAAATCCCCGTCGGCCCCGGCCGCGGGTCCGCGGCGGGAAGTCTCGCGGCTTACGCCATCGGGATCACCGAGATCGACCCGATTCGTTACGGCCTCTTTTTCGAGCGTTTCCTGAACCCGGACCGCAAGAGCATGCCCGATATCGATACCGATTTCTGCATGGAGGGCCGCGACGAGGTCATCCGGTATGTCTCCGAGAAATACGGCACCGACCGTGTGGCCCAGATCATTACCTTCGGGAAGATGCAGGCCAAAGCGGTCATCCGCGATGTGGGGCGCGCACTGAACATGCCCTACGGCGAAGTGGACCGGATCGCCAAGCTCGTCCCCAACGTCCTGAACATCACCCTGGAGGACGCCATCAAGCAGGAACCTCTGCTCCGGGAGGAGCAGAAGAAGAACGACAAGGTCCGCAGGCTCCTCGTTCTGTCACGCTCCCTGGAGGGCCTCAACCGCCATTCCTCGACCCACGCCGCAGGGGTGGTCATCTCCGACAAGCCTCTCGTCGAGAGGGTTCCCCTGTGCAAGAGCCCCAATGGCGATATTGTGACCCAGTTTTCCATGAACGATCTCTCGGCCGCGGGGCTCACGAAATTCGATTTCCTCGGTCTCAAGACACTCACGGTCATCCGCGATGCCCTGAAGTTCATCGAGGAAGGGAAGGGCGTCAGGATGGATATCTCCGACATCCCACTGGACGACCGCAAGACCTTCCAGCTCCTCTCCAAGGGAGAGACCGACGGGGTGTTTCAACTGGAAAGCCGGGGCATGAAAGAGATCCTGGTCGGCATGAAACCGGACTGTTTCGAGGACATCATCGCGCTCATCGCCCTCTACCGCCCGGGCCCCCTGAAAAGCGGCATGGTCCAGGAATTCATCTCCCGCAAACAGGGCAAGACGAAGAGCACCTACGAGGTGCCCTCGCTCGAGCCCATCCTGAAGGAGACCTATGGGGTCATCCTCTACCAGGAGCAGGTCATGCAGATCGCCAGCGCCCTGGCGAGCTACACCATGGGCGAAGCCGACACCTTCCGCAAGGCCATGAGCAAGAAAAACTCTTCCGAGATGGAGAAGGAAAAGCCCAAGTTCCTAGCCGGGGCCCACAAGAACAAGATCCCCGAGGCGAAGGCCCGAAAGATTTTCGACCAGATGGAAACCTTTGCCGGTTACGGGTTCAACAAGTCACACAGCGCAGCCTATGCGATGATTTCCTACCAGACGGCCTACCTGAAAACTCATTACCCGGTGGAGTTCATGGCTGCGCTGCTGACCAGCGAGAAAGGGAACCGCGACAAGGTCATCAAGCACATCAGCGTCTGCAAGGATATGGGAATCAACGTCCTGCCTCCCGACATCAACCAGTCGGTCCTCGACTTCGGCGTTGACGGGGGCAACATCCGTTTCGGTCTTGCCGCCGTGAAAAATGTTGGTGAGAGCGCCATAGAATCCATCATTGAATCGAGGGATAACGAAGGATACTTCAAGTCTTTTCTCGATTTTTGCTCCCGTGTGGATCTCCGCAAAATCAATAAGCGTGTCGTGGAGAGTCTCATCAAGTGCGGCGCCTTCGATTCCCTGGGTTACGGAAGGCGCCAGCTCATGGAGAATTTCGAACGGGTCATGGACATCGGACAGAGGGCCCAGGACCAGAAGCTCAGCGACCAGGTAAGCCTCTTCGACGGGCCCGAAAGTGCATCGGTGGGACCGGAGCACACCGAAAAAGACCTTCTTCCCGAAACCGAAGAGTGGGAGCACGGACAAGTACTGATATACGAAAAGGAAACCATCGGGTTCTACATTACGGGGCACCCGCTGCTGAGGTATGCCGACAAGCTGAAACTCATCACCGATGCCGACTCGGAGCGCATCTCGGAGATGCGGGACAAGGACACTGTGACCGTGGCAGGCATTGTCAGTCACAAACGCGAGATTGCGACAAAGAGAAAAGACACAATGGCCTATGTGACCATCGAAGACCTTAAAGGATCCTACACAGGGATCGTATTTTCCGATACATATCGAGATTACAGGGTGTTGATCGATTCTGACGAGCCGCTTCTCTTCAAGGGAACTCTCGATGTCACCGAGGAAAGCGCTCGCCTCGTCATCTCGGAAATCCACCGTCTCACGGAGTACAACGGGGTGAGCTTCAGTTCCATCCATGTCGTCTTCGACGCAAACCGTATGGACGAAAGCCACCTCAACCTGTTACGGGAGATATGCCGGAAGTACCCCGGCAAGCACGACTGCTACCTGCATCTCATCCTCCAGAACCAGAGTGAGACGGTCGTGTATCTGGGCAACGAGTTTAAGATCAACATCTCGCAGCCCCTGAAAGAGGAGGTCGAGCGCCTGCTCGGCCCGGGTTCGACAACATTGCACTGACATTGAAGCGCTACCCATTAATCCTATCGGAGTGAGCTTGCCCGGCCATATAGACAGGACCTACCGAAGCTGCACATCTAACCGTATTTATTCGCGTTTTACAGTAAAAATCAGCGAAACGGACCTCTATATCCTTGCCGATTCGGATCTGAGCGACTCCGCATTCTGCTCAGCTCTGGGATACCGTGCCCAGATCGAGGAATACATCCGGATTCACCCGGAATTCAAAACATCACTCGTACCGGTCCAGGAGGACAAGCTGGCTCCCGAGATCGTCAGGGATATGCTTCGCGCTTCGAAAATGGCCGGCGTTGGTCCTATGGCATCGGTTGCCGGGGCAATCGCAGAGTCTGTCGGAAAAGATCTGCTCAAATAATAGTGCTAATGTAATTGTTGAGAATGGCGGTGATATCTATTTGAATGTAAAGGACGATGTGTCAATCGGAATCTTTGCTGGAGATTCGCCTTTGAGCGAGAAGATCGTCTTGAATATTGCCGCAAACGAAACTCCCTTGGGAATTTGCACATCTTCGGGGACAGTAGGTCATTCGCTCAGCTTCGGGGTCGCAGACGCGGTCTGCATCAAATCGCATTCGGCGACGCTTGCCGATGCGGCTGCAACTTCGGTGGGGAATATCATCAAGAACAAATCCGACGTAAAGAGAGGACTCGAGAGGGCAATGGCCATAAAGGGTGTCCTGGGAGTTCTGATCGTAATCGGCAATACGCTGGCCATACAGGGGGCCATGGAAATCAAAAAGGCGTAGAATCAAAACCCACAGCGGAGAAGATCACCTAATAAGTTTACATAACATATCTTATCAGACAATCTTTATTGTGCGATTCTCGCATGCCTCAACGCATCACAGGCTGTCATTGACGCCATTAAGGCAAAGCCCCATGTCTCGCGCGTATACCATGCCTATGCTTTTGTAAAATACCGTCACACCGCAAAGTGCGAATTCCTTCTTTTTATAAAAGAGAGCGAGTCAACACTTCCATAGTAAATAATAGTATTATTAATAATTAATTATAGATATTTTATAATTTATTACTTTAATCATATCTAGATTATGGTTTACATATATCAGTCAACACATTGTTTATATTGCATTATATTAGTTGTTACATTCTGATAGGTTGTTATTTTTTGACGGATGATCCTGAAACCGGACAGGCGAAGCGGAAATCGCAGATGGGGAATTAAAGCCCTTCTTCGGAGAGTTTCTTGATCAGATCGGATTGTCTGACCGTGAGTTTTTTGGGCACATCGACGAATATGCGAACGAACTGATCCCCGCGACCCTCGCCCTTCAGGTTGGGAGCTCCGAACCCTTTCATGCGGATTTTCGTGTTGCTCTGTGTTCCAACGGGAATTTTCAGCCGTTTCGACCCGCCACTCAGCGTCGGCACCTCGATCGTCGAGCCGAGGCAGGCCTGGGAGTAACTGACGGTCTTTTCGACATACAGATCATCCCCATCCCTCGAAAAGATAGGATGAGGGAGCACCTGGATGATGAGATAGAGATCCCCTGCCGGTCCACCATAGGGACCAGTAAGTCCCTTCCCGGCGAGACGGAGCTTCTTCCCGGACGAGATTCCGGCCGGGATCTTCACACTGACTTCCTCTGTCCTGTCACCCTTTTTCAGGGACAGCTTCTTCTCGGCCCCCAGAACTGATTCTTCCAGCGTTATCGAGAGGTTATACTCGATGTCCTGCTCGCTTGGGGACGGAGCCTCGCGCTGACCGTAGGCCTGCTGGCCGAACAGATCCCCGTAAGGGTCGGCTTTGCGCTGCGTCGTGTAGGCACGTCTTCTGCCTCCGCCCCCTCTTGCGCCGTGCCAGGTGAATTCCCCGCCCAGGTTCCCGAAGCCGAATCCCCTGAGGATGTCATTGATATCGAAGTTGCGGAAGATGTCTTCCTGGGTGAACTTCTGACGGAAGGCATCCGTACCGAACTCATCGTATTGCTTGCGCTTTTCCGGGTCACTCAGAACGGCGTAGGCCTCGCTGATCTCCTTGAATTTTTCCTCGGCACGCTTTTTGTCGGAGGGGTTGCGGTCGGGGTGATGCTTGAGCGCAAGCTTTCTGTAGACTTTCTTGATCTCGTCCACACTGGCGCCCTTGTCGACACCGAGTACCTTGTAATAATCGTCTGCCATGACGTCTTCTTAAGCCCCCGGATCGTGATTTCTATTGTAAGATAGGTGCGCAGGTGACTCTGCGTCAATGGATACCGACCAGTTGGGTTGAGTCCCGATGAATCATGCGTCCCGGCCCAGATCGAAGGCCTTGAGATTGGCCTGCACGTTTTTCTCCGGCAGGACCTCGCTCAGGACCTTCTTCCAGTCCTCGGGGCTGATCTCCGGGATAAAGCGGGAGATGGCGCCGAGCATGACCGTGTTGACGGCCCTCCGGTTCCCGGCTTTGGCGGCCAGCTCCGGGCCGGCGATGACCTTCACCTTGTCCTTGCCGAACTGGGAGCGGATGCTTTCGTAGACTTCCTTCGGGTAATCGGCCTCACCCAGGTTGACGGAGGGCGGGTAGATCTCCTCGTCGTTGACGAGGACCATCCCCCCCGTTCTGAGGTAATCCAGGTATCGCAGAGATTCCAGCTTCTCGAAGGAGACGATCATGTCCACGTCACCCTTCCTGGCCAGGGGCGAATAGACCTTTTCCCCGTAACGGACATGGCTCGTGACGCAGCCGCCGCGCTGGGCCATGCCGTGGACCTCGCTCTTCTTCACATCGTAGCCCTTGTCCATCATGACCTTGCAGATGATATCGCTTGCCAGCAGGATTCCCTGTCCCCCGACCCCGGCAAGCAGAAGGCTTTTTACCCTGTTTTCCATGGCTTTATTGGTCCTCCCGAGTAATCGCTTCCTGGCGGCAGAGCTGCGCGCACAGCGTACAGCCCGTGCACAGGGTCGCGTCGATGACGGCGATCCCTTTCTGTTTCTTCCGGTCCGGCCTCGCGGGCAGTCCCGTCTTCTCGAAATCCTTCCACGAGATGGCGGGGCAGCCGCAGCTGAGGCAGACCTTGCATCCGATGCATGTCTCGGGATCGATGCTGAAAGGCTTCGCCTGGGTGGCTTTCTTGCTCATCAGCAGCACGCAGGGCGACCGGGCAATAATCAGCGAGGGGCCTTCCTTCTGAAGCTCGCGTTTCAGGACTTCCGTTGTGTTCTTGAACTCCAGCGGATCGATCACCTCGACGCTGTCGATTCCCAGGATCTTTCCCAGGGCCGCTAAATCAAGTTCCTTCGCCTTTTCGCCCTGGAGGGTGGTGCCCGTGGCCGGGTGCTCCTGCATGCCCGTCATGGCCGTGGTCCGGTTGTCGGCGATGATGAAGACGGCATCGCTTCGGTTGTAGGCCGCATTCAGCAGCGTCGTGATCCCCGAGTGGATGAAGGTGGAATCGCCGATGACGCCGACGACCTTCCCCTTCCCTTTCGGGCCCAGGGCCTTGCTCATTCCGTGGGCGATGCCGATGCTTGCGCCCATGCAGATGCAGCTGTCCATCCCGGACAGGGGCTTCATGTACGAAAGGGTGTAGCATCCGATGTCGCCCGAAACGAAGGCCTTTGTCTTGTTCAGAGCGTAGAACAGCCCGCGGTGGGGGCAGCCCGGACAGAGGTTGGGCGGCCGGGGCGGGATCGTCTGCAGGGTTACGGCCGGTGCCGACGATGTCCCGGTGATGGCTTTCTCCACGACACCGGGGTCGAACTCGTTGGTGTAGGGAAAGACGGCCTTCCCCGTCACCTCGATCCCCATGGCCTTGATCTGATCCTCGATGAAGGGGTCCAGTTCCTCGACGACGTAGAGCTTCTTCACCTTCGAGGCGAACTCACGGATCATCCGCTCGGGAAGGGGGTGCACCAGGCCCAGCTTGAGGTAGGAGTAGCCGGGGAAGGCGTCCTTTGCGTAGTTGTAGGGCATGCCTGCCGTGATAATCCCCACCTCGGTGCTGCCCATCTCCATGCGGTTTCCTGCGAAGGTCTCCGCCCATTCCCGGATTGACTGTGTGCGCTTCTCCACCTCGACACGTCTGGCCCGGGCGTTCATCGGGACCATGACGTACTTGAGGGGGAGATGGCGGATCTCCGTGCGGTCCTCGGATTTCACGGGTTCCTCGATCCGGACGACGCTCTTGGAGTGGGAAACGCGGGTCGTCGTCCTCAGGAAGACCGGCGTGTCGAACTTCTCGGAGAGCTCGAAGGCGAGCTTGATGAAGTCCTTTGCCTCCTGGCTGTCGGCCGGCTCCAGCATGGGGATCTTCGCGAACTTCGCGTAGTTGCGGTTGTCCTGCTCGTTCTGCGAGCTGTGAAGCGACGGGTCGTCGGCCGTGATGATCACGAGCGCCCCGTTCGTCCCGGTGTAGCTCACCGTGAACAGAGGGTCGGCCGCCACGTTGACGCCCACGTGCTTCATCACCGCCATGGACCGGGCCCCTGCAAAAGCGGCCCCGATGGCCACCTCGAGTCCGACTTTTTCATTGGGCGACCACTCGGCATAGACGCCCTTGTACTGTGCGAACGTCTCCAGGATTTCCGTGCTCGGAGTTCCCGGATAGCCCGATCCGAAGGTGGCCCCGCACTCCCAGGCGCCGCGGGCAATCGCCTCGTTTCCCGACATGAGTACCTGCATCGTTCTTCTCCGTCTCCCTTTATCCCAGTTGCGCGATCTTGCGCTTGAGCAGCAACGAGGCCGCGGGGTCCTTGGTCTTTTCCAGCGCCTTTTTGTAAAACTCCAGCGCCTTCCCGCTGTCGTTCATCTCTTCGTAGATGCGCGCGATATTCCGGTAGCTGAGCCCCTCGTGGACATTTCCCGGCTTCGAGTCCACGACCCGGGTGAACGCCTCGAGGGCCTTGTCATATTCCTTCTTTGCCTCGTAGTCGTATCCGATCCCGAACCAGGCGTAGACCGTCCGGATGTCTTTCCCGGGCGCCTTGTCGATAAATACCCGGTAGACCTGAATCGACCTGTCGAATTCGCCGGCCGTGAAGTAGAGGTTTCCCAGCTCATACCGGGCTCCCTGAGCGGCATCGCTCGAGGGGTACTTCTCCACGACGCTCTCGAAGGCCTTGGCGGCCTCGGGGTCGGCAAGCCCCGTCCCCATGGGGTCGGCCCTCATGAGCTTCATCCGGGCCTCGAAATAGAGCCTGGCCGCCTCGCTCTCGGTGTGGGCGGAATAGAAGAAATACCCCGCTCCCAGTACGATCACGAGGGCGAGTGCGCCGGCAGCCGCGTAGAGTTTCTGCCGGTTCTCCCGGGCATAGGTCATGACCTTCCCGACGATCTCCTGGAAGGCGTCGGGCTGCTCCAGGTCTTTTTTATCCATCTTTGCTGCAACCATATTTTATCTCTCCCAAGCTTCTCTCAGGTATTTTGCATGGCTGTAAAAATCTCGCCCACCCGGGCCGGTGCCCGGACGATTTTTCCCTCCCGGTTCAGGAATGCATGAACCGTCAAACCCTCCACGAGGAGCTTTTCCCGCTTCTCGTCCCAGATCTCGTAGGCGAATTTTACGCTGGCGCGCCGAAAATACTCGATCCGGGTCTCGACGCTGACGATTTCGTCATACCGTGCCGGGAAAAGGTAGTGGCACTCAAGCTGTGTGAGCGGCAGGAAGAACCCTTCCTTCTCCATCTCGTTGTAGACGACGCCCGCCTCCCGCATCAATTCCGTCCGTCCGATCTCGAACCAGCGGATGTAGTTCGTGTGGTAGACGATCCCCATCGCATCGGTGTCGGCGTAAATGACCCGGATCTTAACGACGCCTGTCTTCAATAAACCGTCTCCAGTCTCGAATGAACCCCTCCATCAGCAGGCAGCCCGGGGACACGAGAATTCCGCTTTCACGCGCCGCCGGCTCGCTGTAGGCCTTGCCGTTTTTCAGATTATCCGACGGGACGGACGACAGAACGGCAAAGGGGCTCGGTTCCGAGACATGCGTCTTTTTTGCCACCGGCGTAGGATGGTCGCTCAGCACGAGCACCCGAAAATCGCCGAAATGTGCGATTCCCTTCAGGACGGTCCCGACGACCTTCTCGTCGAAATCCTCGAGGGCCTTCACCTTGCCTTCCGTGTTCCCCTCGTGGCCCATCTCGTCGGGAGCTTCCACGTGGACGAAGGCAAAGTCTTTCTCCCGGAGGGCTTCGAGGGCTTTCTCGGCCTTTCCGACGTAGTTCGTGTCGATGTAGCCCGTGGCCCCTTCCACTTTCAGGACCTCGAGCCCCGCATAGACCCCGAGCCCGTTCAGAAGATCGACAGCGGAGATCATGCCCCCCCGAAGACCGAATTTTTTCGTGAGGGGCTCCATGGCAGGCTTGCCGCCCTGGCCCCAGAGCCAGATGGAGGTTGCCTGCTTCTTTCCCTTTTCACTGCGGGAGCGGTTCACAGGGTGATCCCTGAGCACCTCCCTGGACTTCAGCATCACATCAAGCACCTCGTCGGCGCCTTTACCTTTCGGCAGGTACTGAGCCGTCGCCTGCCCGGTAATGTCATGCGGAGGGGTCGTCTCCACCACCGGCCCGCCGCCCTTCCAGACGAGCAGGTGCCGGTAGCCCACGCCGGGGTAGAACTTCAGGCGCCCGGAGCCGATGGACTGATCGAGCCCGAAAATGATCTGGCGCGCCTCGTCCGTACTGATGTGCCCGGCCGTAAAGTCCGCCATGATCGGGTCCGGCCCGTCTCCGAGGGTGACGAGGTTGCACCGGAAGGCCAGGTCCCCCGGGTCGAGATGGACGCCCATGCTGGCGGCCTCCAGCGGCCCGCGCCCCGTATAGCACGCCTCAGGGTCGTAGCCGAGTACCGAAAGGATGGCCACGTCGCTGCCCGGCTTTAAACCCTTCGGGACCGTGTCGATGAGACCGAGGGTCCCCTCCCGGGCGATCCGGTCCATGTTGGGGATCTTTGCATATTCCAGCGGGGTCTTCCCGCCCAGACTCTCGACGGCCCAGTCAGCCATGCCGTCGCCCAGAAGCACTGCATATTTCATTTCAGTCTGTCGTCCTCGATGCGGATGCGCACCGTTTTGCCTTTCAGAACGGCCAGCCTGTCGATTTCCTTCAGGGCCGCCCGCATATCCTTCTCCCGGGATTCGTGGGTCGTCATGACGACGGGCACCGAGCCCGCCTTGTCCTGGGCCCTGCCCTTCTGGATGACGGCGGAAATGCTGATGTTGTGCTTCCCGAGAATTCCGGAGATTTTCGACAACACGCCGGGCCGGTCCAGGGCCGAAAAACGGAAGTAGTAATTGGTCACGATGTCGTCCATCGGCATCAGCTCGATGGTCTCGATTCTGTCCTCCGAGAGCGACCGCGAAGGGACACGGCGCGATATCCCTTTCAGGAGGTCCCGGGCGATGTCGATCAGATCGGCGACGACGGCGCTTGCCGTGGGCATCATGCCCGAGCCCTGTCCGTAGAGAAATACGGGGCCCGAGGCGTCGCCGCGGATGTGCAGGGCGTTGTAGTTGCCGTTCACGCTCGCCAGCAGGTGATCGAAGGGGATCATGGTCGGGTGGATCCGCGCCTCGATGGCCCCGCCCCGCTCAATTGCGATGGCCAGCAGCTTGATCTTGTAACCCAGTTCCTTGGCGAACTCGATATCCTGCTGGCTCACCCCCGTAATGCCTTCTCGATAGATTTCCTCCAGGTTCACCTTCTTGCCGTAGGACAGGGCCAGCACGATCCCCAGCTTGTGGGCCGTGTCGATCCCCTCCACGTCGAAGGTGGGGTCCGCCTCGGCAAAACCAAGGGCCTGGGCCTCGCGCAGCACCGTCTTGAAGTTCTTCCCCTCGTCGGTCATTTTCGTGAGGATGAAATTCGTGGTCCCGTTCAAGATGCTGAAGATGGACCGGATCCGGTTGGCCGCAAGGCTCTCCCGGAGGGTCTTGATGACGGGGATGGTGCCCCCGACGCTCGCCTCGAAACCGATATTGACCCCGTGGCGCTCGGCGGCCTTGAAGATCTCGTTTCCGTAGGTGGCCAGCAGGGCCTTGTTGGCCGTCACCACGTGCTTGCCCTGCCGGATGGCCTCGAGAATGAAGCCCTTCGCCGGCTCGTAGCCTCCGACAAGCTCGATGACGATGGAGATCTCGGGATCGTTCAGGATGGCTTTGGCGTCCTTGGTGAGGAGCTTGCGGTCCACCGTCACCGGTCGGGGCGTCTTCAAATCGAGGTCGGCAATCTTTTTGACGACGATTTTCGCACCCAGGCGCTGCTCGATGAGGCTTCCGTTTTCCATGAGCAGCTTCACGGTGCCGGCACCGATGTTGCCGAAACCGATCAACCCGGCATAGATGGTTTTCATCGCTCACGCTCCCGTAATTAATGGCTTATGGCAAAAGACGTAAGGCAAAGGGTCAAAGGCCTTTCGAAGCACTCGATTATAGTGAAAACGATTGTTTTGTCAAAGCAATTCCGTCGGTCATCAGCCCGTTCGGGCCAGGTCGAGCCGCCCTTCCCACTTCCACAGCAGGACCTCCCTCAGCGCGGCGTGCTCTGGCCGCTCAAGCCGCGGGTCCCTCTCCACCAACTGGAAGGCCTCCGTCCTGGCATCGTTCAGGAGCCTTCCATCGCGAAGGATGTCGGCCACCCTGAAATCGGGGAAACCGGACTGTCGGGTCCCCATGAATTCCCCCGGGACCGCGGATCTCGAGATCCGCCTCGGCGATCCGGAAGCCGTCGGCCGTCTGCTCCATGATCCGCAGGCGCTTGCGGGCATTTTCCGACCCTTTGTGACCGGTCAGCAGGACACAGTACGAGGGGATGTCGCTGCGGCCGACACGACCCCGGAGCTGGTGAAGCTGGGCGAGGCCGAAGCGCTCGGCGTGTTCGATGACCATGAGGGAGGCCTGGGGGATGTCGATCCCGACCTCGATCACGGTGGTCGATACAAGGATGTCCAGCCTGCCGTCGTTGAAGGACTTCATGATCTCTTCCTTCTCCGGGCCCTTCATCCTGCCGTGGACGAGACCGATGCGAAGCTCCGGAAAGACATCCTTTTGAAGGTGCTCGGCCATCCGGGTGGCATCCTTGAGATCAAGGGCCTCCGATTCCGTGACGAGGGGGTAGACGATGAAGACCTGGTTTCCCTTGACGATCTCCTTCCGGACGATTTCGTAGACCCGGGGCCGTTCCTTCTCGAAGAAGACCTTCGTCTTGACAGGCTTCTTGCCGGGGGGCATCTCGTCGAGGACCGAGATGTCCAGGTCCCCATAGACGGTCATGGCCAGCGTCCGCGGGATCGGCGTTGCCGTCATGACCAGCACGTCCGGATTTGCCCCCTTGGCCCTCAGGGCCGCTCGCTGCACGACGCCGAAACGGTGCTGCTCGTCGACGACGACAAGGCCCAGTTTCCTGAATTCCACGCCCTCCTGGATGAGGGCGTGGGTGCCTACGACGAACTGGATCTCGCCGTTTTCGATCTGGCGGGCGACTTCCTTCTTCTCCGCGGTGCGCGTGCTCCCCAGAAGCAGCGCCGCCCTGAGCCCCAGGGATTCCACCCACCGCGCGATGTTCCGGTAGTGCTGCTCCGCGAGTATTTCCGTCGGCGCCATGATAGCCGCCTGGTAGCCATTTTCGCAGGCCGTCAACATCGCCGCCATGGACACGACGGTCTTGCCGCTCCCCACGTCCCCCTGCAGCAGACGGTGCATGGGCGAAGGCCTCGCCATGTCGGTGCGGATCTCTTCGACCACACGCTGCTGTGCCCCCGTCAGAGCGAAGGGCAGGATGGAAAGGAACCGGCCCGAAAGCTCCCCTCGCGTCTGGAAAGCGATCCCCTGTTCGAGAATGTGCCCCTTGTGCTTGAGGGCCATGGCCAGTTCGAAATAGAAAAGCTCGTCGAAGATGAGTCTCTTGTGCGCCGTCGAGCGCATGTCGTTGAGCGGGTCGAGCTCCTCTTCCTGCCCCGGGAAATGAACGGTGCGGACGGCCTCGATGATGTCGATGAGACCCTGTCTCTCGCAGATGTCGCGGGGAATCGGCCCCGGGACGTAGCGCGCATAATCCTCGACGGCGTGCATGAGGATGCGGCGCAGGGGCTTCTGCCCGAGACCCTCCGTTTCGGAGTAGATGGGGACGATCCGCTTGAAATGCAGGCGAGAGTCCTCGCCCTCTTCGAGAATCTCGAAGTCGGGGTGGATCATCTCGAGCTCGAACTGGTAGAGACGGACATCGCCCGTGAGGATCACCCGGATGCCCGGCTTGAACGTATTGCGCAGATAGGTGAAGCTGCCCTTGAACCACTTCGCTTTGAGAATTCCCGATTCGTCCTGGAGAACGACCTCGAACACTTTCCTTCTGTTGTAAGGGCGGATCTCGGCCCGGACGACATCGCCAATGACGGTTTCTTTCCTGCCGACCTCGGCGTTGGTGATCGTTTTGACAAAACGCCGGTCTTCGTATTTACGGGGGAGGAAGTAAAGCAAATCCTCGACCGTCTTGAGACCCTTGCGCGCAAGAAGCACTCCGATCTTGGGACCCACACCTTTTACGAACTGGGCCTGCAGGGTCAGTTTCCCGATGGCCGCATCGAGGGATTCCCGCACTTCTCGCTCGACCCCCTCGGGTGGACGTCGGTAGCCGGGCTCCGACCATTCGGCCAAAAGGGATTTCATCGAGTCAACCCGGGCAAGCCCCCCGGAGACCCTCCCCTGCCTCTCCTCGAGAGACACCTTTTCAAAGCCGGAAAAGAGATCATCCATCTGCGTCAGAAGTTCCTCGAGGCGGGCGGCATCCCCAAGGTGTTTCACCCTCTTCCGGACCATGTCCCGAAGGTCTGCGATTTTCCTGCGCAGAGGCACTTCCAGATCCCGGACGATAGCCAGATTCCTGTAGGCATTTCCGGCCGAGAACCGCAGGGGGTTTTCGATCTTCTCGAGGGCCTGTTTCAGGGTTTCCATGATCTGATGTCCCCTATCGACTCTTCGAAGCAGTCCTGTCGCTTTTCGACTTCGCCCATGCCGGAAAAGCAATCCCGACACATGCGGAACTTCCCGATATGGTTATCAAAGTTCCTCTCTTTTCTCAAGCCCGAGTTGTCCCCGGCGCGCAGATTCATGCCCTGGCGGCACAGGATCGCATTGACTTATTCGACGTTTTCGGATAATGTGCAACCGTTTTCCACCGAATGGTCTTTTTCCATCCATTCTATCATCTATCTCCACACAACAGGAGCGCTCATGGGGGGGAATATTTCATACAAGGACTCCGGAGTTGACATTGAAAAGGGCAACCGTTTCATCGACGTGATCAAGCCGCTCGTCAAGACGACCTTCCGAAAAGAAGTGATGGGCAGCCTCGGCGGTTTCGGGGGCCTATTCCACCTCGACAAGGTCAAATACCGCGACCCCATCCTCGTCGCCTCGACGGACGGCGTGGGGACCAAGCTCAACGTCGCCCGGATGATGAAACGCTACAACACGATCGGGATCGACCTCGTTGCCATGTCCGTAAACGACGTGATCGTCCAGGGCGCGGAGCCCCTCTTCTTCCTCGACTACATCGCCTCCGGAGCCCTCGACGTCGAAACGGGCAGGCAGCTCATCGAAGGCATCGTGAAGGGCTGCAAGGATGCCGGATGCGCCCTTTTGGGCGGGGAAACGGCCGAGATGCCCGGGTTCTATGGCGAAGGGGACTACGAACTGGTGGGCTTCTGCGTCGGCATCGTCGAGGCGGACAGGCTGATCGACGGCTCCCGGGTGGGCATCGGCGACAAGATCATCGGACTTGCCTCGAGCGGGATCCACAGCAACGGCCTGTCGCTTGCGCGAAAGGTCTTCTTCGACCGCTGCGGCCTGCAGGCCAACGACCCCGTGGAGGGCCTTCTTCTGCCCGTCGGCGAGGAGCTTCTCACGCCCACGAGGATCTACGTCCGGAGCGTCCTAAACCTGATCAAGAACTTCAGCGTGAAGGGGCTCGTCCACATCACGGGCGGCGGCTTCTACGACAATATCCCGCGCATCCTGCCCGAGCGCTGCTCGGCCTTGATCCAGCGGGGAAGCTGGCCCGAGCTGCCCGTCTTCCAGGCCATCCGGAAGCAGGGACAGATCGAAGACGCGGAGATGTTCCGGGTATTCAACATGGGGATCGGCATGATGATCATCGTGGACAGCGAAACCGCGCCGGAGGTCATCGAACGGCTGGGCGCCCTGGGTGAGAAGGCCTACCTGATCGGCTCGATCGAGAAGCGCCAGAAGGATTCCCCGCCCGTGATCATTTCATGAAGAGGTTTTCCGGGAGCCATCCATGTCGAGAATCGTAAACCTGGGCGTCCTCGTTTCGGGAAGCGGCTCCAATCTCCAGTCCATCATCGACCACATCGAAAAGGGGATTCTGCCGGCCCGTATCCGTATCATCCTGAGCAACAACCCCGGGGCCTTCGCCCTTGAACGGGCCCGAAAGCACGGCATTGCCTGCGCCGTGATCGAGCACGGCGGCTCCGGCAGCCGGGAGCAATACGACCAGAGACTCGTGGATGCCCTGAAGACCCACGACGTTGAGCTGGTGGTGCTCGCCGGTTTCATGAGGGTTCTCTCACCCTTTTTCCTGCGCGCATTCCCCACGCGCATCATGAACATCCACCCGGCCCTCCTGCCGTCTTTTCCCGGCACGCACGGCCAGAAGAAGGCCTTTGACTACGGCGTAAAATTCTCCGGCTGCACCGTGCACTTCGCCGACGAAGGCGTGGATACAGGGCCCATCATCATCCAGGCCATCGTCCCCGTCTACGACTCGGATACGGAGGACACTCTTTCCCGGCGCATCCTGAAGGAAGAGCACCGGATCTACCCGAAGGCGATCAAGCTTTACGCCGAGGGCAAACTGCAGGTCGAGGGCCGCAAGGTACGCATCAAGGATCACCCGCAGCCGGAAGACAGCCCCCGGCACAACCCTCCCGTCGTTGACTTTTGAGTCCCGCCATCTCATGATCGCATTTGACAAGAGGGCTTTCTTTTTGGAAAATAGGTCATCATAGAAGGGCATCCGTCAGGAGGCCAAGGATTGCAAACCATGTACGACGTGATCGTCATCGGCAGCGACCTCAGTTCCTTCATCGCAGCACTGCTGTCGGCCCGATACGGCCGCAAGACGCTCCTGCTTTCCGAATGCGGTCTCGGTGACAGCCTCACCCTCTCGGGTTATACCTTCAATATCGATCCTTTCCCCTGGAGCGGCTTCGGCGCAGGACAGATCTTCACAAAGCTGTTCTCCGAGCTCAACATCCCCCTGCCGGACGCGGCAAAGATCTCCCCCCTGAACCCTGCCTTCCAGGTCGTCCTGCCGGAGCATCGGATCGATTTCTGCATCGACAGGGAGGCCCTCATCAACGACATCAGCCGGGAGTACCCCGGGGAAGACAGTCAGGTCCAGAACCTTTACCATTCCGTCAACAGGGTCTGCGAGACCCTGGACAAGGCGATCCGGGAGTCTCTGACATCGGAGGACCGGTCCTTCAAAAACCTCATGAAGAACTGGCTCGACATGCCCTTTTTTATGGCGGATATCTGGCGACTCTCGCACAAGCTCCGGTCCCTCGGGAGGCAGCCGTCCCTGGAAGCGATTTTCGATTCGGGACTCACCCTGTTTTCGAACCAGTACGTCAACCACGACAAACCGCTCTCGTCGGCCTACCTGCTTTCGCTGCCCTGGCGCGGGCTTTACTATCATTTCGGCGGCAAGCACCTCATGCTCGGTCAGCTGCGGAAGCGCTTCGAGGACCTCCGGGGCGAAACCCTCAAGGACTGCGCGATCACGGCCATCCGTGCCGGAGGCAAGATCGAGGTGGACGTCAAGCCGAAAGGCAAGCCGATCAGCGTCGTGGGACAGGAGCTGATCATCAGCGTAAAATCCCCTGCTCTGGCGATCCTGCTGTCGGGGGAAAAGAAACTATCCAGGCTCGCGCGGAAACTCCGCAGGGTCGAAACGGCTCAGTATCCCTTCACCCTGCACATGGGCGTCGACAACCGGGGGCTGCCGGACCGTATGAGCGAATACGTCATCTTCGTCCCGGAACACTCTCGGGACGCCGGAAGCGAAACCGGCCCTTTTCTCTTCCTGGAGTCGAGTGTCGCCGATGACGCGGGACTCGCTCCTCGCGGGAAACGGACGCTGACGGTAACGGCGCTGCTGTCCCGTTCCCCGCTGCACATGGAGGACGGGGAGCTCAAGGCAACGGCAGAGGATATGATCCGGTCTCTCGAGAGATTCCTGCCGTTTCTTCGGGAGAGCATGGACTGCATCGATGTGGATCGCTCCATCGAGGTTTCCCGCCAGTATCAGCAGGTCGTGAATCCCCGCTATCGCTTCCCGGGGCCGTCTCTTCCCTCTCTGGCGACACTCCCGCTCAAGTCCCCCCTGCGCAACGTCCGGATCACCGGTGGAATAACCTTTGCAGGTTTGGGCTTCGAGGGAGAGGTCCTGTCCGGCATGAAGGCAGGTTACCTCGCAGCAGGGGAGGCCGAGATATGAACAAGATCGCAGATAATTTCGAGATCCAGAGCCTGGGCAAGCCGAGGATCCCGTCCCCGCTTACGGTGGGCTACTTCAAGAGCGATGACGAGCGGGTCCTCTGTGACATCAGCATCGGTCTGCGCAAAGCACTTCCGTCCAGGCCTCTCAAGTCCATGTCCCTCGAAGTCGCCGGGCCGCGGCATATGATCTTCTTCGAACCGCAGAAGGTCAAGGCGGCCGTGGTCTCATGCGGAGGCCTGTGCCCCGGGATCAACGACGTCATCCGCGCCCTCGTCATGGAGCTCCATCACCGTTACGGCGTCCGGAACATCGTCGGCGTCAAGTACGGCCTCCAGGGCCTGATCCCGCGATACGGCCATGACTTCCTCGAACTCTCAACGGATGTCGTCAAGGACATCCAGGATCTCGGCGGCAGCATCCTCTCTTCGTCCAGGGGCAACCAGGACATCACCGAAATGGTCGACGCCCTGGAGAGGATGAACATCAATCTCTTCTTCGTCATCGGCGGGGACGGCACCATGCAGGCCGCCCAGTTCATCACCGACGAGATTGCACGCAGAAAGCTCAAGATCGGCGTGATCGGCATCCCGAAGACCATCGACAACGATCTGGTTCTCATCCAGAAGAGTTTCGGTTTCGACACGGCCATCTCGGAGGCCGTCAAGACGATCCAGTGCGCCCACGTGGAAGCCAAAGGGGCCCCCATGGGCATCGGCCTCGTGAAACTGATGGGGCGACAGTCCGGCCACATCGCCGCCTCGGCAGCCCTGGCCCAGGGCGATGCGAATTTCGTCCTGATCCCCGAAGAGCCTTTCGCTCTGGACGGGGATAACGGGTTCCTGCGCCATCTCGAGAGACGGCTCGTAGCCCGAAATCACGCCGTCATCATTGTGGCCGAGGGCGCAGGGCAGAACCTCTTCGACCGAAAAGGACCGGTGAAGCGCGACGCCTCCGGGAACATCCGCCTCAACGACATCGGCGTATTCCTGAAGGAAAAGATCGAAGAGCACTTTCGCAAAAAAGAAAATGGAGATCAACTTGAAGTACATTGACCCCAGCTACATCGTCCGGAGCGTGCCGGCCAATGCCAGCGACAGCATCCTCTGCGGGGTCCTGGCCCAGTATGCCGTCCATGCCGGGATGGCCGGCAAGACGGGCATGCTCGTGGGCCTCGTCAACGATGCCTACGTCCACCTGCCCTTCCTGGCCGTCGCGGCCCAGAGGAAAATGATCGACCCCAAGGGCAACATCTGGATGCTCGTCCTCGAGTCAACGGGGCAGCCCCTCTCCATGAAGAACTAAAAACCGCTTGCAATATTCTCCGGGTTGGTTTAAGTAATCGGACTGATTTCTTTTTGAGAGGTGTCTGTTATGGCCAGAGTCTGCGGTGTCTGTGGCAAGGGCCCGGTGGTGGGTAACAATGTCAGCCACGCCAACAACAAAACGAAACGGGTCTGGTACCCCAATCTTCAGAAACTCCAGATCATTGATGATAAGGGTTCCGTGAAACGGATGAAGGTCTGCACCCGCTGCCTGCGGTCGGGCTTCGTGCGCAAAGCCCTATAGGCCACCGTCAAACCCCGCTTTCGCAATCTCCTGCAGCGTTGCCGACAGGAACTCCTCACAGTCGGCAACGCTTTCGATTCCCCTCTGCAGAAGATCCCGGATGCCGCTCCGCACCTTCTCCCCGGCAACTCCCCCGTAGAACTTGTTGAGGAAAAGCTCGGTTCGGCCCTCAAGGCTCACCGACCGGCGCAGGATTTCGTTGCGGTACGCGGACATGCCCTGCACAACGGCGTCCCGCGCAAGCGCCTCCGGCAGCGAGTAGGACCAGGCCAGCGTGCCGACAAGGCCCTCGAGACGGTTTTCGAGGGTCCACTCCACGGCTTGAGAAAAAAGCTCCACGATCTCGGGGTATCGCCCGAAGAGCACCAGATCTACAGCCATCTCGATGAGAAGGTGCGATCGGTACAGCGCTTCTTCCATGGGGATCTTCCCGTCGTGCCGCCCGCGCAGTTCGATCATGTTCTGCGCAAGCGCTGCGCCCTTAAGGTAGGCATACCCTCCGGAGGCATTCTCGAAACGGTCGTGGCCTCGCCGGGTGATGTGACCGTGGTGGGACAGATCGTCCACAAGGAGGTGGAACTGGATGAAACGCGCCTTTGCGTGTTCGGGCGCAACGGGCCCGAAGCGCTCAATCCGGTGGGTCATTTCAGGCGTAATGTCCCGGTGGATGGGAAGAATATCGGGCATCACGTTGTAGATGAGGATATCGAGGTTATCCGGACACAGTCGGGCGCCCGCATACTCCCTCAGCAGCCATGTGTGCGTGTTGAGCAGCATCTCACTGCAGGATCGTCCGTTTCAGAGAGGCAATGCAACCCTCTTCACGGCTCCTCCCCGAAGGGCTCCTTCCAATCGGTGTCTTCCAGAAAATGGATCGAGTTCTCCCGCGCCATGGCATCCAGGACGCGGTCGACAGCCCCCTCGAGACCGTCGGGAATGCAGAGCATCACGACGGCGGCCTTCGAGTCGACGGTGGTCACCGTGGCGATCCCGTCATAGCCCTCGACGAGGAACTGGAAATGGGCGATGTGACGGGCCGGCAACCGGAAATAACGTTTGCGGCACCCTGTCATGGACGTTCTCATCAGAAAAGCCGGGATATCCGTAGCATCGGCATTGACAAAGATCAAGGACGAATAATTCTTCTCTTGACACAAACCTCGACGCTGTTAATATAACCAGTGCCCCGACTGGCCCGACAAAACAACGAAGGCCGGCAAATAGGCCCCGAGGAAGAACATGTCTTTATGCTGCCGATCACACGATGGAAACTGTCTGAAACGCAAGATGAACTCCAGTCTCTTTTCGTAAGGGAATTCAAGCTCAGCCCGATCGTAGCCCAGATCCTCATCAACCGGCAGATCATCGATCTCGAGTCGGCCAACCGCTATCTGAACTCCTCGCTTCACGACCTTCACAGTCCGTTTCTCATGAAAGACATGAATAAGGGCGTGGAGCGGCTCATCCGGGCCATCCAGGGCAGGGAAAAGGTAGCCATCTACGGCGATTACGATGCCGACGGCATCACCTCGCTGGCATGCCTCTACCGTTTTCTGCAGGGGATTCACGACAGCGTAATCTACTACATCCCCGACCGGGTGAGCGAAGGCTACAGCTTGAACCGTTCGGCCATTGACCGGCTGAAGGCACAGAGCGTCAGCCTGATCATCACCGTTGACTGCGGGGTATCAGACCGGGAGGAAATCGATTACGCCCGCTCCCTCGGCATCGACACGATCGTTCTCGATCATCACGAGGTCCCGCCTGTGCTCCCCGAAGCGGCGGCCGTCATCAACCCCAACCGCAGCGACTGCCCGTTCCCCTTCAAACAACTCGCCGGTGTCGGGATTGTCTTCAATTTCCTGATTGCGTTGCGCGGGGGCCTGCGCACAATCGGTTTCTGGTCCAACCGTCCCTACCCGAACCTGAGGGATTATCTCGACCTCGTGGCCCTGGGCACGATCGGCGACCTTTCGCCCCTGGTTGATGAAAACCGGATTTTTTCCCGGATCGGTCTCGAACTCATCAATGAAGACCGCCGCGTGGGCCTGAAGGCCCTGAGGGACACGGCGGGACTGGGAAACACGGCCATCGACTCCGGGGTGGCCTCCTTCTCGATCATTCCCCGGATCAATGCGGCCGGACGCGTCGGGACGCCCGATGACGCCGTCCGGCTCCTGCTGACGGAAGACCCCGCCGAAGCGCAGCGCCTCGCCGCGCGCCTGGAGACGTGCAACCGGGAACGCCAGCGTCTCGAAAAGACGATTTTCGACGATATCATCGCCCGGATCCACTCCATGGGCAATACGAAAGACAAAGGTGCCCTCGTCCTGGCCTCGCCGGAATGGCATCCCGGCGTGATCGGGATTGTGGCCTCCCGGGTCGTGGACCGTTTCTACCGACCCACGATCCTCATCAGCCTCAAGGACGGCATCGGCAAGGGCTCGGGAAGAAGCATCGCCGAATTCAATCTCTACGAAGGGCTCAAGCTCTGCGATTCCCTGCTCATTTCCTACGGGGGTCATCGATACGCCGCGGGCATCTCCATCAAGGAGGGCAACATCGAGAGGCTGAGCGAAGTGCTCGGGGACATCGTCAAGGAGGGGCTTGTCGTACAGGGACTGATCGCCGAAACGAACATCGACGCCCAGTGCAGCCTGAACCAGATCACCCATGAACTGGTCTCCCAGTTCGACCGTCTGGCCCCCTTCGGGACCCGAAACCCGGAGCCGATCTTCTGCGCCCGCAACGTCCAGGTGTCATACCCCACGGTGGTGGGCAACAAGCACCTCAAGATGCGGGTCTACGGCGACGGCGTCTCCTGCAACTCCATCTGGTTCAACAAGGGGGATTATGCGCAGGATATCGAGGGCGTGCGGCTGGACATCGCTTTCACCCCGCAGATCAACTACTGGAACGGCTCCTCGAACATCCAGTTGAAAGTCCGCGACATCGCCGCCGCCTCGACGTAAGACAGAGAGAGTGATCCCCGCCTTTAGCCTTTAGCCTTCGTCAGGAACTCCACGACGTGGACCATGCCGCGGACAAGCCCGGACATCTTGTCGAACCGCAGCGTCCCGATCGTGTCTTTCTCGCCGTGATAATTGGGATTGCGGTAGAAGGCCGTGTCGGTCACCATGACGGCCCGAAAGCCCATTTTCCAGAACGATCCGTGATCAGACGAGCCGATTCCGGGAATGAAGGGCAGCGCCACGAGATGCTCGACGGGAAGCCCGGAGCCGGCTTTCAGGGCCTCGGCCACGGCAAGCGTCAGCTCGCGGGAGGACACGTTGCCCACCACCCCGATGAATGTCCCCCGGTCGGGGAAAATCCAATGCAAGCCGGGTACCGGAAAGGCCTGGCTTCCCGCGGCCTCATTGAAGTACCCTACCATTTCGAGAGATATCATCCCGACAATGTTCTCGCCCCGCTCCCGGGCCTGCGCGGCATAGACATAACTGCCCATGGCGGAGGTCATGAAGGCAGGCGGTTCCTCGAGAACGAAGAAGATCAGCCGCAGGGTCCTTTCGGGCCTGTATTCCTTCAGGGCGCGGCACAGCTCGAGCAGTACGGCCACGGCACTGGCGTTGTCGTCTGCGCCGGGTGTGCCGAAAGCGGTGTCATAATGCGCCCCGATAATGATCGTCTCTTTCCTCCGCGGGCCTCCCTCGAGGGTGACGACGATGTTATTGAACCGATTCCCCTCGTGATCGTACCCTTGAAGTTCGAACGGGATTTCCTGTTTGTCGAGAAACGTCCGGATGTATTGCTCAGCCTGACGGATCTTTCCATATTCCCGAACGCTCCTGGACCCGATGACAACACTCAGGGCATGCACGTGGTCGTACAGGGCCTGCTCGCTCGAGGCGGGGATGAAGCGCGGTTCCGGGTGGATAACCGAGGCGGACATCTTGATTTTCACGACGGGGTAAGCGAGCGCCGCGGCAACTCCGAGCACAAGGATGAGCAGGACGTAGAGCATCTTTCTTCTCATGGGCTGACCTTCTCTTTGTTTTCAGCCACGTCATTGTCGCACAGGCCAACGGCTATTTCAAGCCCGTCGGGTGCCTGGCGCCCTGCCGTCTGTCATGATTGTCACGGAACCGAAATAATCCGTTTCCGGCAACCTTCCGATCTGCTATAATCCCGCATCGACCCACCGGTCAGAAAATCTCTTCAAGCTTTAAAAAGGAGTGAACCGATGAAAAAGGAAGAGCGCCTGAATGCCCTCGAGGTAGCCCTGACCAATGAGCAGAGAGAGCGGGAATTCTACCTCAAGAGCGCCGAGCGTTGCCGAAACAAACTCGGCAAATCGATGTTCAAGCAGATTGCCGATGACGAGCTCGAGCATTACGACCGGCTCAAGGAGATTCACGCCCGCTGGAAATCGGAGAAGAAGTGGCCTGAATCGCTTCCTGTAAAAGTCAAGGGAACCGCCGTGAAGGACATCCTCAAGGACTTCCTTCTGAAGGCGGAATCATCCGCCCCCGGAAACGACGACGACCTGAAGGCCGTCCGGACCGCCCTGGACTTTGAAGCAAAGGGCGAGAAATTCTATGCCGAGCTGCGTGACGCCTCCGCGGACCCGAAGGAGAAGGCCTTCTTCGAGATTCTTTCGAAGATGGAGCGGCAGCATTACCTCTCACTCAAAGACACGGAAGATTACTTCGTGGACCCCGCAGGCTGGTTCAGGAAGCAGGAACACCACGGAGTTGACGGAGCCTAAGGAGGTGCACATGGCGGAAAAATCTCTGTCGGTAGGAACCAAGGTCAAGGACTTCACACTCAAGGATCAGAACGGGAAGGAATTCAAGCTTTCCGCCTTTAAGGGGAAAAAGGTCCTTCTGTCCTTCCACCCCCTGGCCTGGACATCGATCTGCGCAAAACAGATGCAGGCCCTCGAGAAGAACCTGAAGGTCTTTGAAAAGACGAGCACGGTTGCCGTGGGCCTGAGCGTCGACAGCGTCCCCTGCAAGGCCGCCTGGGCGAAATCGCTGAAGATCAAAAAAACGCAGCTTCTAGCCGACTTCTGGCCCCACGGGAAGGTCGCGGCCTCCCTCGGCCTGTTTCGCAAAGGGGGCACCTCGGAACGGGCAAACATCCTCATCGACGAAAAAGGCAAGGTTGCCTGGATCAAGGTCTACCCGATCGCGGAATTGCCCAACATCCGGGAAGTGCTGGCGGCCGTGAAGAAATAGGCGGCTATTTCCAGCTCCGTTCGTCGACGATCGGCTTGAAGCTCTCGCCGAGCGTCCCCTGCGGGACCTCCTCGATGCGGTCGATGCGGACCGTACAGATCTCGGCAAAATGTTTCTCGAACGAGGCAAGGTGATCCTTGCCTCGTTTCGTTTCCGGGGCGTCGATGCGGACGGTGAGGCCATCCCTGTTTTCCGACCGGTTCACGACGACCTGGAACTTCCAATCGGGGAAGCGCTCGCCGATTTTTTTCAACTGGCTGGGCGCCACGAACATGCCCCTCACCTTGACGGCTTCCCCTACCCTTCCGGCAACACCGGCGAGCCGCAACGATGTCCTCCCGCAGGGGCAGCGCTCCAGGATCAGCCTGGAGAGATCGCCCGTCCCGAAGCGGAATAGAAAAAAGATGCCGTTCGGCCTCGTGACAACGACCTCACCCAGCTCTCCCGGCGGCACGTCGAGACCCGTCTCGGGATCGAGGATCTCGACGACAACCTCCTCGCAGATGTGCCAGCCGTTTTTCTCCCGGCACTCGTAGGCCACGTCGCCCACCTCGGTGGCCCCGTACATCTGGTAGGTGTCGATCCCGTACTTTTTCTCGAACTCCTCTCTCAGGGCCGGATGAAGGGGCTCCGCCGCAAAGGAAGCCCTCCGGACAACGAAATCCCTCTTGAAGTCGTGACCCGTCTCCGCGGCCTTCTCGATGATCGCCTTGAGGAAACTCGGCGTCCCCGTGTATCCCGTCACCTTGAGATCCCGGATGAGTTGGACCTGGATAGCCGTGCCCGACGCACCCGACGGGACGACTGTCGCCCCGACACGCCTGAGTCCGCTGTGGAATGTTAACCCTGCCGCCACGAGATGGTACGAGAATGCATTCAGGACCACGTCCCCCGGACCGAACCCCGCCGCACGATAGGCCCTGGCCCAGATAGGGTCCGACTCGGAGAGGTGCGGCTCATAGACAGGCCCCGGCGAAGTGAAGATCCGGTCGATTTCCGCATCGGGGTTACCCAGCCCGGCATAGGGCGGGTCGTCGATCTGCGTCTGGACGAGCTTTTCCCGCGAGATGACGGGAAGCCGCTTCAACAGATCGAAGGCATTTTTCTTTGTCGGCTTGAGCCCGATCGACTCAAGCTGCCTGCGAAGGACCGGCGATTTCTTCACGGCCAACCGCATCATGGCCGCCAGTTCCCCCGCCTGACCCTCCTGTCGTTGCTCAATCGTTCTCGTTTCCTTCTTGTCGAAATACGGCGACCGTTTTTTCGCTGCCATTTCATCCCCCGCCATCGGATTTGTTATTTGCCTGAACCCTTGACCCTATACCCTATACCCTGTTCTCACAGCCATCGCTTCCGACGTTTGTACGCTTTCACATCCTTGTACGACTTCGCCGTCCCCGCAGCCCCCATGCCCAGGTAGAACTCCTTGACGTCAGGGTTCTCACGCAGTTCCTCGGCACGGCCCTCCATAACGATCTTTCCGTTCTCCATGACGTAGCCGTATGTAGCGATCTGCAGGGCCATATTGGCATTCTGCTCCACGAGGACGATCGTCGTGCCGTCCTCCCGGTTGATCCGCTCAATGATCTGGAAGATCTCCCGGACGATGAGAGGTGCAAGCCCCAGTGACGGCTCATCGAGCAGCAGAAGCTTCGGGTGGGCCATGAGGGCTCGACCGATGACGAGCATCTGCATCTCACCGCCGCTGCAGTACCCGGCAAGAGTCTTTCGGCGTTTCGTGAGGGCCGGAAAGTAGTGATAGACCTTATCCAGGTCCTGCCTGTAGGGCTTTCCCCACCGCGTTGCCGTCCCCACCCGGAGGTTCTCCTCGATGGTGAGGTACTTGAAGGGCTGACGGCCTTCGAGGACCTGAATGATCCCGGCCCTCGTGATCGTTTCGGGCGAATGGTTGTGGATCGGTTTGCCGTCGAACAGGACGCTCCCTTCGGTGACCTCGCCGTTTTCCGGTTTGAGAAGCCCCGATATGGCCTTCAGCGTTGTCGTCTTTCCGGCGCCGTTGCTCCCGAGCAGCGAGACGACCTGCCCGGGCTCCACGGTAAGCGATACACCCTTGAGTACCTGGATCACGTCGGAATAGATGACGCTGATATTGTTGATCACAAGCAGCTTGTTCTCACTCATTTCCCTGAACCCTTTACCCTTTACCCTGTACCCTTGACCCCGTCCCCTAGTACGAGAACGGCCACAGCTTGAAGTTCGAGCGTATAATTCTCCACACTTCTGCAAGCCCCCTGGGCTCGAATAAAATAAAGAGGACAATGGCCAGACCGAATACAAACTCCCTCAGCGGCGCCATCGTCAGCTCCACTCCGGCCAGTCCCCCCATGTTCATGATCGTGTCCGTGACCCAGCGGAGGCCCTCGTTGAGCAGCGTGATAAAAACGGTACCAAAGATGGCCCCGGGGATGCTCCCCAGACCCCCGATGATGATCATGGCGATATATTCTACGGATAACCCCAGCGTGAAAGGCTCCGCCGTGATGCTGATCATGTAGTAGCCCCAGAGAGCCCCGGCAACGCCGGCATAAAAGGAACTCACGGCGAAGGAAAGGAGCTTGTACCGGAAGATGGGGATCCCCATCCCTTCGGCTGCCCGGTCGTTGTCGCGTATCGCCACAAAGGCCCTCCCGTAGCGTGTGCGCATGAGGTTCACGGCACCGAAGACCATGACGAGAGCCGTCGCATAGATCACATAGAAGAAGCTCAGGTCCCCCGCAATCGCAACCCCGAAGAGCGACGGGGCGGGAAGCGTGAGCCCCATGGTCCCGCCGGTCACACTTTCCCAGTGGACGAGCACGTATTCAATGATGAACTGTCCGGCCAGTGTCGCAATGGTCAGGTAGAGTCCCTTCAAGCGTCCCGAGGGAATCCCGAAGATCATGCCGACGACGGCCGTGACGAGCCCCGCCAGAGGAACCACCGCAAGAAAAGGAATGCCGTACGTCACGGCGAGAATGCCCGCCGAGTATGCGCCGACCCCGAAGAAGGCGCCGTGGCCCAGGGAGATCAGTCCCGTGGAGCCTACGAGGATGTTGAGCCCGATGGCTGCGATGGCCGAAATCCCGATGAGGTTCACTACGTAGAGCAGATAAGGGGTAGTGACCCACGGTACGACGGCAAAGAGGACGACGATCCCCACTGCAGCCCAGAGTCTCCCGAAGTCCGTCTCGAAGACGTTCAGCTCCTCGCGGTATTGAACCTTGAAATTCCCGCAGGGACGAAACCGAAAGGTTTTCATGTCGACCGATTCCTTTTCAAACGCGTTCAATTTCAGCAAGCCCGAACAGCCCGTACGGTTTCACCAGCAGGATGAACACAAGAGCGACATACGGTACGACGTCGCGCAGCGAAGGCGAGATATACCCGCCTGTGAACGTCTCCAGCAAGCCGATGATGAGTCCCCCGATGATGGCCCCGCCGATCGAGTCAAGGCCCCCCAGGATTACGACAGGAAAGACTTTCAGCCCCACGGAGGAGAGCTCGTGTACCGTGATGCCGTTGATGATCCCCAGCACGATTCCACTGATCCCCGCAACCATCGCCGCGATGGCCCAGGAAAGCGCAAATACCCGCCGTACGTGCACACCCAGGGAAAGCGCCGCCGTCTGATTATCCGCCACGGAGCGCATGTAGATGCCCTGGGAGGAGAACTTGAAGAAGAGACCGAACATGAGCAGAAACAGGCTCCCGATGATGACGGCCGCCACGTAAACGGGAGGCACCTGGACGATGCCCCAGCTGATGCCCAGGCCCTCGGGCAGGAAGTCCGGGTAAGTGTAAAGGTTTCCGCCCCATACGAGCAGCATCCCGCCCTTGAACATGGCGGCAAGTCCCACGGTGAGCATGATCACGTAAATCAGCGGCTCACCGATGAGCGGCCGCAGGAAAATACGCTCGATGACAAAGCCCAGGACGAAAGATCCCGCCAGGGTCACGAGAAATCCCAGCCAGATGGGAAGCTGCGCCCAGGTCACGAGCGCCAGAAACAGGAAGGCGCCGAAGGCCAGGACCTCGCCATGGGCAAAGTTGAGCACGCTCGAGGACTTGAAGATCATGACAAAGCCCATGGCGGAAAGGCCGTAGAGAAAGCCGATGCTGATCCCGTTGATGAGAAGCTGTATGAAGAAATCCATGCGAGTCTCCTTATTGCACGTCGATGATTCGAACCGTTGTCTCTATTTTCCCCACCTGTCCGTCGCGGTAGCGGACTGTGCTCTTGACCTCCAGCTCCTTGAGGTTGCGGTACATGGCGTCTATCAGGTTGAGGTAGAGGCCATAAACGAAACGCCGCCGGACCTTCCCGGTTCTCGTCAGCTCCTCGTCATCGGCGTCGAGAAGCTTGTAGAGGAGAATGAACTTTCGGATCTTCATGTAATCGGGAAGCCGTTCGTTCACGGCACGGATCTCCCCCAGGACGAGCTCTTCCACCTTCGGCTGCTGCGAGAGGTCCGTATAGGTCGTGTAGGGGATCATCCTCTCCTCGGCCCAGTTGCCTACGTTGCCCATGTCGATGTTGATGAAGGACGTGATGTAGGGCCTCCCCTCGCCGAAGGTGACCGCTTCCTTGATATAGGGGCTGAACTTGAGCCGCGTCTCGATGAAATCGGGCGAGAAGGCAGCCCCG
The DNA here is from genome assembly GCA_963802225.1 of uncultured delta proteobacterium. Taxonomy (GTDB): domain Bacteria; phylum Desulfobacterota; class Syntrophia; order Syntrophales; family UBA2192; genus UBA2192. The sequence continues at coordinate 137,679 of CAWDHZ010000001.1, forward strand.
GTCTTGTTCCGGATGATCTCTTCCTTGCGGCCGATGATGACGAGGTGGCCGTCGGGGTCCAGGTATCCGGCGTCTCCCGTTCGCAGCCAGCCGTCCCGGAAGGCATCCTCGGTGGCCTTGTAGTCGTTGTAATAGCCCGCAAAGTTTGAAGGGCTTTTCACGAGGACCTCCTGGTCCTCGGCGATCTTGACCTCCGTCTCCAGAAGGGCCTTCCCGACCGTCTCGGGCTTCACCTCCTGGTCGGGCTGTACCTGGAATATGCCGCCCGCCTCGGTGAGACCGTAGCACTGCTTGAGGTTGAGACCGCAGGCCCTGAAGAAGCGGATGACCTCGGGGCTGATCGGGTGCCCTCCCGTGTAGGCACTCTTCATGCCCAGGCAGCCCACACGGTCCATGAGGGGCCGAAATACCATCGTCTCGGCGGCCTGTCTCATTGCGCGAAGCCCCAGCGAAGGCGGTTCTTTCTTCGCCTCCCCGTCCACGGCCCTCTGCCCGATCCGCTCGGCCAGACCGAAGAGCTTGCGCTTCACCAACCCCGAATCGGCCATCTTGACCCGTATCTTCGAGGCCAGGTCTTCCCAGAACCTCGAAGAGGAGACGATGATCTCGGGCCCGATCTCCCGGAAGTCCATTTCGATCGTTTCCGCTGTTTCGGGAAAATTCATCGTGAGCCCGCCGGTAAGCGTGATGCCCGCGCCCCAGACCTGATCGACGATCCAGGCCGGCGGCGTAATGGAGATCCAGTTGGAGCCGATCCCGACAGGCGCCTCGGCAAGCCACTTGCGCGCCATGGCCGTAAAATTGCGATGGGTGAGCATGGCGAGTTTTGGCAGCCCCGTCGTCCCCGAGGTCTGGATCATGACGGCCACGTCATCGGGGCGCCCCCGCCAGAGCTCCGAGGGAAAGAGCTGCGGTTTTTCCCGCTCCAGCTCGTCGCCCCGTTCGAGAAGCTCCCGGAAGCTCAGGAGCCAGGGGTCGTTGCGGTACGTGCGCATCCCCGTGGGGTCCACGTAGACGACGGATTTGACGAACCCCAGCCTCGAGCGTGTCTCGATCAGCTTGTCGACCTGCTCCTGGTCCTGGGCAACGACCACGGTGGCCTGGAAGCGCTTCATGGCCTCGGCCAGTTCGTCGGCGACGGATGAGGTGAAGAGGTTCACCGTGACACCACCTACGGCCTGGGCTCCCAGTTCGCAAAACAGCCACTCGGGGTTGTTGTTCGTCACGATGGCGACGTTTTCTCTGCGCCGGAATCCGAGGCTGAGAAGACCCAGCGCCGTGCGCCTGACGTAGCTGAAATAATCCTCCCAGTTGTGCGTCTGCCAGATCCCGTAAGCCTTCTCGCGGATCGCCGTGTTCCCGACCCCCAAACGCTTGGCCTGTTCGCCCAGGATCTGCGGCAGGGTGTACTTGCCGTAGGCATCCAGTGTCTCGTCATCGAGTCTTGCCGGCCGGCCGCTGCCGCTCACGCGCGCTCTGATCTGAGGGACCGTCATCGGCCACCTCCTGACCGGCCTGCTTCCGGGGTCTCCTCCGCCTGATCGCCCAGATAGGCCCGGACGACATCGGGGTTTCCCTGGATCTCCCCCGGGGTGCCTTCGGCGAGCTTCTCACCGAAGTTGAGAACCATGATCCGTTTGGAGATACTCATGACGATCGACATGTCGTGCTCCACGAGGATCATCGTCTGCCCCCAGGACTCGGAGAGCTCCATGAGAAACCGCACCATGTCCTCCTTCTCCTCCAGGTTCATCCCGGCAAAGGGTTCGTCGAGGACGAGAAGCTTCGGCTCCAGGGCAAGCGCCCGGCCCAGCTCGACGCGCTTGCGCATTCCGTAGGGAAGCGAGCCCACGAGCTTTTTGCGGATCGACTGGATCTCCAGAAAATCGATGATCTCCTCGATGAGCCGCCGCTGGCGTATTTCTTCGCTTTTTGCCTTCTCCGAGAAGAGGGCCGCCGCGGCGAGACCGTAGCGGCAGTGAAGGTGACGGGCCAGCAACAGGTTCGCCAAAACCGTCATCCCCGGAAAGAGCTCGATGTTCTGGAAAGTCCTTCCGATTCCGTTCTCGATGTGCCGGTGCGCCGGGAGATTCGAGATATCCTTCCCGTTGAAGAGGATCCTGCCCTCCTGGGCCTTGTAGTACCCCGTGATGCAGTTCAGCAGGCTCGTCTTCCCCGCACCGTTGGGACCGATGACGGAGACGAGCTCGCCCGTCGAAACCTTCAGGTCCACGTTTCCTACTGCCGTGATGCCCCCGAAGCGCAGCGTCAGGCGCTCCACGACGAGCTCCGCTTTGCGGTCTTGCGGTTTCCTGCCGGCAAAGATGGACGGTTCCCCCCGATAGGCCTTCATGTCGCAGCTCCTACTTGAGGTGGCGGATTTTTTCTTTTCCCGGCGTGTAGAAGTCCGTCAGCGGCCTGAAGGTGCCGTCCTCCCGGACCTGGACGATCCGGCCCCGGAAGGATCCTTCGTGGCTGGTCTTCGTGTAGGTGACGGGGGGAACGAGCCCGCCGAAATCCTCGTTCGCGAAAGACTCCATGGCCATGTTGATCGTCTCTCGATCCACCTTGCCGTATTTCTCCTGCGCCCTCAGGGCTGCGCGCTCCATGATCATCGCCACGACAACCCCTTCCCAGTAGGCGGCGTCGAAGCGGCTCACGGTCTTGTATTTCGCCCAGAGCGTCTTCAGCATCTCGACGCCGGCGCCCTTGTCACCGGGCAGCCCGCCGGGAAACTGCATTTTCAGGCGGTCACGGATGATTCCCTTTCCCAGCTTGAAGAAGTCGGGGTCCGTGGAGGTCCAGGTACCGAAAAATTGCGGGTCATACTGGATGCGGTCGGCGCTTTTGAAGGCCGTGACGATCGTCGCCGGGAGCATCTGCATGAAGACATACTCGGCACCGCTCTTCTTCAGGCGAAGCAGCTCCGTCGTGAGATCCACGGTCTTCGGGGGGAATTCCTCGATGGCGACGATGTTGACGTTGTTTGCCTTCGCGTATTCCTGGCTCGGCTTGTGGATGGAGCGCCCGTAGGCGTTGTTGTAGGTGAGAAGACCGACCCTGGGGGGCTCTTTTCCCTTGTGGATGGACTTGATGTATTCGAGGACGGCTTCACAGTCCAGTCGGTAGCTCCCGAAGGGCAGATACATGTATGCCACGGGCTTTTCCAAAAGCTCCCAGCTCGTCGAGTAATTGATCGTGGGGATCTTGTAGCCCTGGATGATGGGCTTTGCCGCAAGCCCCTCGCCTGCCCCCCAGGTGGCGATCATGTCGACCTTGTCCTGGATGGCGAATTTCTTGACGGCGGCGATGGCCTCGGGCACCTTGTAGCCCGTGTCGACGAGGATCAGCTCGATCGTCCGGCCCTTGATGCCGCCCTTGACCTCGTTGACGTACCGGATGTAGTCCTGCGTTCCCTTGGCATGATACTGCCCCCACGTGGAGGCGGGCCCCGTCAGATTGATGGCGGCCCCGATCTTGATCGGCGCCGCCGCCCCGGCTGCCACGGGCAGCAGCAGAAGCCCGATCGTCAGAATCCCCGCGATCCCCTTCATAATGGAATGATACATCGTGCTTTCCTCCTTTTAAATAAAAAAAAGGCCGTGATCGTCACGGCCTCCGGATACAGAAAGGCCGTGGGCAGTTCAGGTCTGCCCACGGCCCTGGTTGCTTAGATCCAATCGGGCGCTATGGGCAGACCTCCCTAAAAAAGCCGAAAAAGCTAAAAAACGCAAAATATCTGCCCACGCTCTGATGTCCGTACATGTTTATACCTCAGTGCCTGATTCTCTAACCGATCCGGACAGTTTCTGTCAACCATTTTTTTCAGCTCCCCGGTAACGTCGGCCGCGAGCCTCGCTGTTGCTTGCCCGGATGCGGGCCGGCGATTGCCTGAAAGCGCAAACTGTGATAGGGATAGCGATCATTTGGGAGTGGATCATGAACCGTGCAATCTTCAGGGAATACGATGTCCGGGGCCTTGTTGAAACAGACCTGGCGCCCGGGCTGGTAGAAAAACTCGGCTGTGCCGTAGGCACCTATGCCGCAAGCCACGGCGTCACGACGATGACTCTCGGCCGCGACTGCCGCCTCAGTTCCGACGCCCTTGGCGAGGCGATGAAAAGGGGGCTGCTCTCCACCGGGATGGATGTCATCGATATCGGCACCTGTGCCACTCCTATTCTCTATTTCTCCGTGCGCCATCTCAAAACGGGGGGCGGTGTCATGGTGACGGGAAGCCACAACCCGCCCGAGTTCAACGGATTCAAGATCTGCGTGGGACCCGACACGATCTACGGCGGCGAGATCCAGAAGCTGCGGGAAATCATCGAGTGCGGGGCGTTCCGGTCAGGGAGCGGCAGGGCTGAAAGCCACGACATTTCCAAGTTCTATCTCGACTACCTCTACGAGAATGTGAAGGTGCGTCCCGGACTCCGCGTGGTCCTCGATGGCGGAAACGGCGTGGGGTGCCACTTCGCCAGGCCCCTTTTCGAGCGCTTCGGCTGTGAGCTGACCTGCCTCTACGAGGAAATGGACGGCCGGTTTCCCAACCACCACCCGGACCCGACGGTCCCCGAGAACCTCCGCGATCTCATCACCCAGGTGAGACAGAAGAAAGCCGATGTCGGGATCGCCTTCGACGGAGACGCCGACCGGATCGGGGTGGTCACCGACGAGGGAGAGATCCTCTGGGGCGACGACCTGCTGCTTCTCTTCTCGCGATTCATCCTGAAGGAAAAGCCCGGCGCGACGATCATCGGCGAGGTGAAGTGCTCCCAGCGCCTCTATGACGATATTGCCGCCCATGGCGGGAGGCCCATCATGTGGAAAGCGGGCCACTCGCTGATCAAGGGGAAAATGAAAGAGGAAAAGGCCGTGCTCGCCGGAGAGATGAGCGGCCATCTCTTCTTTGCCGACCGCTACTTCGGCTACGATGACGCCATCTACGCCGCGGCGCGCCTCCTCGAGATCCTCTCCGTGACGGGAAAGAAACTGAGCGACATCCTCGCCGACGTTCCGCGGACGGTCACGACGCCGGAGATCCGCATCGACTGCCCCGACGAGATCAAGTTCGACGTGGTACGCGATGTGACGGAGATCTTCCGAAAGGACTACCGCATCATCGATACCGACGGCGTGCGCATCCTCTTCCCCGACGGCTGGGGCCTGGTTCGTGCCTCGAACACCCAGCCCGTCCTGGTGCTGCGCTTCGAATCCTCCACGGCGGAAAGCCTTGCCGCGATCCGTTCCCTTACAGAAGGGGAACTGAACCGGGTCGTTTCCCGATACCGCTCAAAAGCCTGACGGCGCGCCCATGAACCTCGCGAGAGTACTTGAGCCATGAATAGGCCAGCCGGCAACCGAATCCCAACCCCTGTTCTCTTTTGCCTGATCGCGGCCTGCCTGATCCCTTTGCATGGTCTTGCAATCGCGGCCGATCCTTCCGCGAGTACGAAACCCCCATCTTTCAAGAAGATCATCGTGGGCAAGACGCCTCTTCGCGTCGAGGTGGTCGACACATTGGAAAAACAGGAGAGGGGCCTCATGTTCCGACAGTCCATGCCGGAAAACGAGGGCATGCTCTTTGTTTATAAAGAACCCCAGGAGATGAGCTTCTGGATGCGCAACACCTTCATCCCCCTGGATATCGTATTCGTGGGCGCCGACGGCATCATCCTCAACATCCACCACGCCAGACCGCTGGACGAAAGCGTCCTGTACCCTTCGGCAGGGTCGGCCAAGTACGTGATCGAGACGAACCAGGGATGGTTCTCGCGGCACGGAATCCGGCCGGGTGACCGGGTCACCTTCGGCCGGTGAAAATCAATATCTCCATTCTGGATTGCGTCTTTCGAGGGACTTACAAAATCGAGTTTCCAATCTTGGACATCAAAATGATTAAAGAAAAGGGGCTGCCGATCGCCGGCAACCCCTTCTTTATTTTTGACTGAAACGATAGACCCGGATCCCGTTCACCGGATCTCTCTATTCCTTCTTGGCTTTCTTCGGCTCCTTTTTCTCTGCAGGCAGTCGTGACTTCCAGAGCGCAAAGAAGGATTGAGCCTGCTCCGACACGAAGGCGGACCACTCCTTCATGAATCGATCGGATATCTCGGAGACATCACTCATAGCTGCCCCCGGCTTCTCTCCTTCCACCGCGGCGGTTTTGCAGGCATCGCCCATTTTCTGCACGCTCTCCAGCCAGGTCTGCCAGACCTTCGCATACCCCTCAAACCAGTTCTTCGAGAAATTCACGAATTCATCAGGCGCTGCGGCTGGGGCGGATCCGGCCGGCATCGAGGTAAACATCTTCTGCCATTTTGCAAAGGCTTCCTCCCAGGCTTCTTTCCCGGGAGCCTGACCCGCGCCGAACTTTTTGAAGGGCTGCGTGTACATCTCGAAAAGATCGTTGTAGGAGCCGCTGAAGGCATCCCCCCACTTTTTGAGCATGTCGTCGGGCTTCTCCCCGGACGAGCCCTCGGCCACATCCGTCCAGCCCCTGCTCATCTTGTTGTACATCGTCATACCCTTTGACATCATGTCGAGGGAGTCCTTGGACCACTTGGCATAAAAATCCGCCACGGGCTTCATGTTGTCCGACATATCACTCGCCATAAAAAACACCTCCCTGTGAAGTCATCAGCACCCACCGCTCAGGTGGAAATCGATTGCGATTCCGTCACAGACGTCATCGCCTTGCTCAGTGATTTCGTTCTTTTTTTCGGGGGTTCTGTCGTTTGTGGGGAAGAGGACGCGTTGTGTCGTTCCCTGCCTCTCGAGGTTTCAGACACAGGAAACGACATCTATCGGACTGCCGTGAATCAATAACGCTGGATAACTACATAATATTTTCCTTTTAGTCAACAAAAAAGAACTCTGCGCAACATCGAACAGGTTTTCACGCCTTGAAACGTTGCCAAAATAAAAAAAGGGCTGCAGAATACTGCAACCCTGTTGCGCTCTGGCAGGGACGGCAGAATCGAGCCTGCCGTTCCGACCCCTGACTATTGATTGTCATGAACGATTAAGTGGGCTGCTAACCGTTTACCGACCATGGTCGATCGTCCAGCACCGGTATTCTTTCTATCTTGGACCGCCGTAATATCGTTCGCCCTTGGCTTGCAAATCCTTAAAGCGGAGTTCGAGGCTGATGCTCGATGAGTCCGTTGTCTTGTCCCACAGGGTGATCTCCATTTTCGAATCGCTTACCGCATAACCGATCAAGCTGTTATCCCGTATGATTTCACGGATGTTGAGCTTGGACGGGTTGTAAAATTTTGCCTTTGCGACCCGTTCCTGATCGGCAAACACCTCGTTCAGAGAGAGTTTTCCAATGGGCTCCAACTGTGGCCCGTCACCGCTGACACGGATACCTTCCTTATAGAGAAAATACCCGATAAGACGATTCTCCGGCTGTCCTCCATACGTTTCAAACCGAAGGGTATTGAACTTCTCGCTTCCTGTGCTCCCTTTCAGTGTCTGCTCGGTCGGCAGCTGCCTGGAGTTCAACATGGTTGCTGCAAATGCCCAAACGGACATGAGCAGAACAGCTGAAACGATGAGAATCGTCGCCAGTGTTGCAGGAATTCTGTGATCTGTTTTTTGATTTGCCATGGCCGATACTCCTTTTGGCTTAAAGCTTTTAGCTGGGAGCTACATCTTCAGCGTACCGCAATGCGCCGGGCCGGTTTGCTCGAAACGTGAGGGAACCTCTCGTGATCGTCCGCAACAGGACTTCTCCTTTCACGTTTTTCATCTTGTCCCGTTTTTCAGACGCCCGTGATTAAATGTACAAAATGCAAAAGGGATCGTCAAGCCGGTAAACGCATCGGACACGTTCACCGGCAGGCGCTCGGCGGATTCTCCACAACTCAAAGTGTAAAAAAAGGGCTGCAGAAGACTGCAACCCTGTTGTGCTCTGGTCGGGGCGGCAGGATTTGAACCTGCGACATCATGCTCCCAAAGCATGCGCGCTACCGGGCTGCGCCACGCCCCGTCTAAGAAGATTCGAGGTCCGAGGGACGAGGACCTAGGTTCCATCAAATCCTCGATCCTTTTTTCCCTACACCCTACGCCCTACCCCCGACACCCTGTTTTTCGAGCCATTCCTTGAACTTTGCAAATGCCCCTCCCCGGTGGCTGATGCGGTTCTTGATCTCGGGCGGCAGCTCCGCTGCCGTGAGGCCCTGCCCGGGATCGAGAAAGAGCGGGTCATAACCGAAACCCAGGGCACCCCTCGGCTCGAACAGGATCTCGCCGCGCCAGGACCCCTCGAAGGACTCGCTCCGGCCGTCGGGACTGAAGAGCACGAGGACGCACCGGAAAGCGGCCCCCCGTTTGCCTTCCGGCACCCCTTCGAGTTTTCTGAGCAGCTTCAGGTTGTTGGTCTCGTCGGTAGCCGTTGGGCCCGAATACCTTGCCGAGTGGATTCCGGGCTCTCCCCCGAGTATGTCCACCCCGAGCCCCGAATCGTCTGCCAGAACCACCTCCGAGGTGTGACGGGACACCTCCCTTGCCTTCTTGAGGGCATTTTCGTGGAACGTAAGGCCGTCCTCCTCCACTTCGGGGACACCGGGAAAGGATTGCAGGGAAAGGACATCGATATCGAGGTCGCGGAGCATGTCCCGAAGTTCCCGGACCTTTCCCTCGTTTCGCGTGGCCAGTACAATTCGACGGATCAGATCGTTTCCCCGAGCACTTCCATTTGCTTTCGCGTGAGCATCGCAATCCCGCTTACGGCAAGATCGGTGAGCCCGTTGAGAAGATCCCGCGAGAACGGGGCAGCCTCGGCCGTCCCCTGCACTTCGATGAAAAGCCCCCCGCGGGTCATCACGACATTCATGTCCACTTCCGCCCGGGAATCCTCCTCGTACTGCAGATCTAGAAGCATCCGGCCGTCAACGATCCCGACGCTGACGGCGGACACAAAGTCCTTCACGGGCATCTGAGCGACGAGGCCCTCCCCGCGCAGTTGCCGGAAGGCGTCGACCAGCGCCACGAAGGCCCCCGTGATCGAGGCCGTTCGCGTCCCGCCATCGGCCTGGATGACGTCGCAATCGATGTGGATCGTTCTCGCCCCGAAGGCCGTCAGGTCCGTCACGGCACGAAGCGATCGACCGATCAGCCGCTGGATCTCGTGGGTCCTGCCGCCGACCTTCCCGCGGGAGGACTCGCGGGCGCTTCTCTCATGAGTCGCTGCCGGGATCATGGCGTACTCCGCCGTGAGCCAGCCCCTGCCCGTGTTTTTCAGAAAGGGGGGCACACCTTCTTCGACCGACGCCGAGCAGATCACCTTCGTGTCCCCCATCTCGATGAGGACGGAGCCCTTGGGGTGACGAAGGTAATCCCGCGTGATGATGACCGGCCGGAGCTCGTTTGCGTTTCTGCCGTCTTTTCGCATCGACCTGTGCCTTTTACTGCAAATAATCCCTGACGCCCTCGGCCACGGCCTTCGCCACGGCCGCCTGGATCGACTCATCCTGGAGCTTCTTGCGGTCATTCGGGTTGGTCGCAAACCCGATCTCCAGGACGACGGCGGGGATGTTGAGGTTTTGAAGGATCAGCACGGGCGCGTCGCGCAGGCCCCTGTCCATGCGGGGAAACACCGAGTCAAGCTTGCGCTGGAGGATCTGGGCGAATCGCACGCTTTCGTTGAGGTAATTCGTCCGGACCATGTCCCGGACGATCGCGGCGGACTCGCCCTTCGGGGCACCCTTCGAGCCTTCCTGCCCCTTGAAACCCGGAAAGTAAAGCTCGTATCCGGCCGACTCCTTTTCAAACCCCGCGTTGACATGGAGGCTGATGAAAAGATCGGCGTTGGCCTTGATGGCCGCCCCCACCCGGTCAGCCAGCGGCACGTCCGTGTCGCCCATTCTCGTGAATCTCACCGTCAGGGTTTTTGAATCCTCGAGGTTTCGCTTGATCAGGGTTGCAACAGCAAGGGTGATGTCTTTCTCCGACACCTTGCGGGACAACTGAACTCCCTCGTCCTTCCCCCCGTGGGCAGGGTCGATGACCACTACATACTTCCCCGTCGGGTCCTTTGCCGATACGCTCGGCGGAACCGCAACCCACAGGAAAAACAGCACAAACGAGACGGCAATCGTCAACACTCTGATTTTCATCATCCACACCGGAATTCTGCAATAGGCTCTGCAAGTTATTTGTGAGAAAGGAATTTATACCGGAAGGCGTCTGACGTGTCAACCATAAGGACAGGAATTGGGAACGGGGAATTGGGTACTGGGTATTGCAAACAGGGTATGAGGGGGTGTTTCTTCTCTTCACTCAGACACTTAGACACTCAAGCACTCCGTCACTTCTTCCCTCGCGCTTCGCGCGATCAGTGCAGCCCTTTCCGGTCCGGCTTCTTGTCAGGCTTTTTCTCGGGCTTCAAGTCGGATACCCGCACACGCTCCACGGCCTGGACGGCTTTTAAGCGTTTGAGGGCGGCAACAACATTGTTGAAATGCTTCAGGTCTGTGACCTCAAGGTCAAACTCGCAGATCGCCTGTTCCCCGGGTATGGTTTCCACGGTGGCGTGGCTGATGTTGACGTCATTGGAAGAAATGGCCGTGCTCAACTCGGCAAGCAGCCCCTTCTTGTCCCGGCAGGTTACCCTCACGTGCACGGGATAGTTGTGCTTCTCCGTGACGTTCCACTGCACGTCGATCATCCTCTCGGGGTCGAAATCGTTGATCATAGGGCAATTGCCCCGGTGAACGCTCATCCCCCGGCCCCGGGAGATATAGCCCACGATCTCGTCGCCCGGCAGGGGGTCGCAGCACTTGCCGAAGCGGACCATGACGTCGTCGATCCCCGTGACGGAGACGCCAGTCGTTTCGGGCTTGCGAAGCTTCTTCCATAATTTTTCCGGCAGCGACTCTTCCTTTTTCTCCTCTTGCTCGGGAAGGTACCGGTTGACGATTTGCCTGGCGGAAATCTTCCCATAGCCGATGACGGCCATGAGGTCATCGGTGTCCTCGATGGAATACTCCTCGCAGATCTTCTTGAGTTCATCGGCCTTCAGGATCTGTCCGAGACTCATCTTGTGTTTGCGGAATTCTTTTTCAAGAATGTCCCGCCCCAGCGCAATGCTCTTGCTGCGTTCTTCCGTCTTGATCCACGCCTTGATCTTCGAGATGGCCCGGGACGTGACGGCATGCTTGAGCCAGTCCTTGCTGGGGTGGCGGCCCGACTGGGTGATGATTTCGAGGGTGTCGCCGTTCTGGAGCTGGTAGGACAGCGGGACGATGTTGCGGTTCACGCGCGCCCCCACACACTGGTTTCCCACGTCGGTGTGGATGCTGTAAGCAAAATCGATGGGGGTGGCTCCCTTCGGAAAGGCCTTCACGTCGCCCTGAGGCGTGAATACGTAGACCTCGTCGGGAAAGAGGGCCAGCTTGAGGTTCTTCATGAACTCCCGGGGGTCCTTTTGTTCCTGCTGGACTTCGAAGAGATCGCGAAGCTTCTGGATCTGCTCCTGGTCGCTTCCCTTGAGCCCGCCTCGATCCTTGTAGCGCCAGTGTGCGGCAATGCCCCCCTCGGCCCATTCGTGCATCTCGCGGGTGCGGATCTGGATCTCGACCCGTTCGCCGTAGGGGCCGATGACGGTCGTGTGGAGCGAGCGGTAGTTGTTCGCCTTGGGCATGGCGATGTAATCTTTGAAGCGGCCCGGTACGGGCTTCCAGAGCGCGTGGACGACACTGAGGGCCTCGTAGCATTCCTTTTCCTTGCTCGAGTCCAGGACGATGCGGAAGGCCAGAAGGTCGTACACCTCGTCGAAATCGATGTGCTGGGTCTCCATCTTGCGGTAGATGCTGAAGTAGTGCTTGGCCCGCCCTTCCACCTCGCCCTTGAGCCCGTAATTCTCGAACTCCCGCTGGATGATCCCCTTCACCTCCCGGGTGTATTTATCCCTTTCCTCCTTGCGCTTGTCGATGCGCTGCACGAGGTTGTTGTAGGGCTCCGGGTAGAGGTACTTGAAGGCGAGGTCCTCGAGCTCCATCCGGATCCAGTTGATCCCCAGGCGGTTGGCCAGCGGGGCATAGAGCTCGAGGGTCTCCATGGAGATCGACTGCTGCCTGTCGGGTGACTGGAACTCGAGGGTGCGCATGTTGTGGATCCGGTCGACAAGCCTCACGAGGATGATCCGAATGTCGGCGGACATGGCCAGGATCATCTTGCGAAAGTTCTCGGCCTGACGCTCCTCCTGGCTTGCAAAGGTGATCTTGGACAGCTTGGTCAGCCCGTCGACCAGGACGGCCACTTCCTTGCCGAAGCCTTCCTCGATCTGCTTGAGCGTCGCCAGGGTGTCCTCGACGGTGTCGTGCAGGATCCCCGTGACGATCGACGCCGCGTCGAGCTTCATGTCGGCAAGGATGTTGGCCACCTCCATGGGGTGCGTGAGGTAGGGCTCGCCGGAAAGACGCATCTGTCCTGCGTGGACCGTGGCCGAGAAGATGTAAGCCTTCTCGATCAGCTCCAGATCCGCGGGTGTTGCGTACTTCCCGACCTTATCGAGGATGTCCGTTATTCGGATCATTCAGAGATTTCAGCTCCCCCTTCACGAGCTCTGTGATAAGCGATTTCGCTTCTTTGACGGGGATCGTCCGCATCTCGCCCGTTTTGCGCATCCGGATCTCCAGGTTCCCCTCGGCAAGGCTCTTGGGGCCGATCGTGACCCGGACGGGGATGCCGATGAGATCGGCGTCATTGAATTTCACGCCGGCCCGTTCGTCCCGGTCGTCGAGGAGCACTTCGAGGCCGGCTTCTTCAAGCTCCCGGTAGAGTTCCTCGCCCGCCTTCGCAATGTTCTGGTCCTTGACGTTCACGGGAATGATGATCACCTGGAACGGCGCGATGGTCATGGGCCAGAGGATGCCCTGAGCGTCGTGCTGCTGCTCGATGGCGGCTGCCACGGTGCGGCCCACGCCGATTCCGTAGCAGCCCATGATCATGAACTTCTCCTTGCCGTCGCGGTCCAGGAAGGTGGCCTTCATGGCCTTGCTGTACTTCGTGCCCAGCTTGAAGACGTGCCCCACCTCGATCCCGCGTGCAAAGCGCACCGGTTTTTCGCAGCGGGGGCAGCTGTCGGACTCCTTGATGATCCTGAGGTCCGCAAAGGCCTTCACCCCATAGTCCCGCCCCAGGTTGGCATTCTTCACGTGGTAGTCCTCGCGGTTGGCCCCCATGACGACGTTGATCCTGTTCATGAGCGAATAATCGGCGTACACGTCGGCCTTGATCCCGATGGCTCCGGCAAACCCCTTGGGGGATCTGGTCGCCTCGAGGACGATGTCGTCGGTGGCCAGCTCCACGGAGTCTGCACCCAGGAAGTTCCGCAGCTTGGCCTCGTTGACTTCCTCGTCGCCCCGGATGAGGACGGCAACGGGCTTGCCGTCGGCCACGAAGATCAGCGTCTTCACGATGTCCTGCGGCGATACGCCCAGGAAGGCTGAGACCTCCTCGATGGTCCGCACGTTGGGGGTGTGGATCGTCTCGAGGGCCTTGAACTGCGAGGGGTCGATCTGCAACGTTGCCGGTTTGGCGATTTCCGCCTTTTCCAGGTTGGCCGCGTACTCGCAGGCCGAGCAGAAGGCAAGCGCATCCTCGCCCGTGTCAGCCATGACCATGAACTCGTGGGAGTAGGCCCCGCCGATGTTTCCCGAGTCGGCCTCGACGGGCCGGAAATTGAGCCCGACCCGCGAGAAGATCCGCGTGTAGGCCTTGAACATCTTTTCGTAGCTCACGTCGGCGCCCTGCTCGTCGGCATCGAAGCTGTAGGCGTCTTTCATGTCGAATTCCCTGCAGCGCATGACGCCGAACCGGGGGCGTACCTCGTCGCGGAATTTCGTCTGGATCTGGTAAAGGTTCCGGGGCAGCTGGCGGTAGGTCTTGATCTCGTTGCGAACGAGATCCGTGATGACCTCCTCGTGGGTGGGGCCGATGCAGCACTCCCGGTTGTGGCGGTCCTTGAAGCGCAGCAGCTCTTTGCCGTAGAACTTCCAGCGCCCCGATTCCTCCCAGAGCTCGGCGGGCTGGACGGCTGGCAGGTAGACTTCCTGTGCGCCCGCCGCATCCATCTCCTCGCGGATGATCTGCTCCACTTTTTTCACGGTACGGTATCCCAGGGGAAGGACGGAGTAGATGCCCGTGGTCAGCTTCCGGATCATCCCCGCCCGGATCATGAGCTGGTGGCTGATGACCTCCGCATCCGATGGAACCTCTCTCACCGTGGGCAAGAACATCTCGGAATACCGCATTATGGCGTCCCCCTTTTCGATTTCATCTCTTCGATTTCCTGGAGAAGAACTTCGACAAGCTCTTCTTCTTTCACTTTTTTCACTGGCTTTCCCTGCTTGAAAAGGATGCCCAGCCCCCGGCCCCCGGCAATGCCGATATCCGCCTCGGCCGCCTCACCGGGCCCGTTGACCACACATCCCATGATGGCGATCTTAAGATACTCTTTCATCCCTGCCAATCTTTTTTCCACCTCCCCGACAAGGGCTGCGAGGTCGATCTCACAACGGCCGCAGGTCGGGCAGGCGATGATGTCGGGACCGACCTTTCGTATGCCGAGGGCTCTCAGGATGCCGTAGGCGATGGTCACTTCCACGACGGGGTCCCCCGTGACGGAGACCCGAATGGTGTCCCCGATCCCCTCACTGAGCAGAGTGCCGATCCCGATGGAGGACTTGATGCTCGAGGCAAGCACGCTGCCCGCCTCGGTCACCCCGAGGTGCAGGGGGGTATCGGTTTTCTCCGAGATCATCCGGTAGGCCCGGATCATGGTCGGCACATCGGAGGATTTGAGCGACAGCTTGAATTCGTGAAAGCCGAGATCCTCGATAAATTTGACGCTGCCCAGCGCGCTCTCGACGAGGGCTTCCGGGCTGGGTCCGCCGTACTTTGCCAGCAGTTCTTTTTCGACCGACCCGGAGTTCACGCCGATCCGCATGGAGGCGCCACAGGCTTTCGCGGCGGCGACGACTTCCCGGATCTTCTCCCGACCCATGTTTCCCGGGTTGACGCGGATGGCATCGGCGCCGTTCTCCATGGCGGCGATGGCCAATCGGTGGTTGAAGTGAATATCGGCAATCAAGGGGATCCGGATCGTCTTCCGGATGGCCTTGATGGCTGTGACGGCATCGTCGTCGAGAACGGCAACCCGGATGATCTCGCAGCCGGCCTCTTCGAGCTTTCGAATCTGGCCGACTGTGGCCTCCACGTCCCGGGTGTCCGTGGACGTCATGGACTGGACTGCCACGGGGGCATCGCCGCCTACGGGCACGCTCCCCACGCGGATCCGCCTCGTTTTTTTCCTTGTGATTGCCGCAGGTTCGCTCATGAATTCATCGGGTTAACTCGTTATTTCGCAACTACTCCATATCACGAAAAACAAAAAAAGGGCAGAGCCATGTACGCCCCGCCCTTAATATAATCAGAAGGTAAGAAGTTGAGAAGGTAAGAAGCTTGCCAAGGCGGCAAGCGGGCCATCGACCGATGAGTATTCCAACCTTCTCACCCTCTTACCCTCTCACCCTCTTGTTCGGCGGCAGAGCCGCTCAGCATCCCCGCCAGCAGTATAAACACAACTCCTTCTCCGGCAGTCCGATGGCGTCGATCACCTCATCGATCGTCAGATACTTGAGCGACGTCACGTTCAGGTCCGTCCGGATCCATTCGACCATTTCCCGGTAGGGCTTCGACTTCGGGTTGAGATAGGCAGCCAGGCTCTCCGGGTCCTTGCCGAGCATGGTCCGGATGGCTCTCCTGGCCGCAAGCTCCCCCCTCGTTCGGGTCGAGGAGCCATAGATGCAGGGGTACATCAACGGCGGGCAGGCCACGCGCAGGTGGATCTCCTTGGCCCCGTTGTCCCAGAGCTTCTTTATCGTAAAATTCTTGAGCTGTGTGCCGCGGACGATGGAGTCGTCGCAGACGACCATGCGGTTTCCCCGGATCACTTCGCGCACCGCAATGATCTTCATCGTGGCCACGAGATCGCGGATCTCCTGGGAGGGAGGCGTGTAGCTTCGCCCGTAGCCGGGCGTGTACTTCACGAGCGGCCGCTTGTAGGGGATTCCCGATTCCTGGGCATACCCGATGGCATGGCCGATCCCCGAATCCGGGATTCCCGTGACGAAGTCCGCCTTGAGCCTGTTCTTGCGGGCCAGCGCCCGTCCGCAGCGCTCGCGTGCGATCTCGACTGATTTCCCCTCATAGGACGAGGAAGGCTCCCCCGTATAGATCCAGAGGAAGGCGCAGACCTTCTTTTCGGGCATGGCCGGCCGCAGCTGGCGGACCCCGGAGCGGCTGAGCCTCACGATCTCTCCCGGCCCGAGGTACTTGATCACGTCGTAACCCAGATTCTGCAGGGAGCTGGCCTCGGTGGCGACGACGTATTCCCCCTTCTTCTCCCGGCCCCCGATCACAAGAGGAAAGCGGCCGTAAAGATCCCGTGCCGCGTAGATCCCGTCGTCCTTCATGATGAGAAGGCACAGGGACCCCTCGATGAGCTTCTGCATATTCACGATGCCGTCGATCAGGGTCTCGCCCCGGTTGATGAGCCGCGCCACCAGCTCGACGGGACTCACGCCGCCTCCGGCCATCTCGCTGAACGAGACTCCCTGTCTCAGGAGCCCCTCGGCAAGGGAGTCCTTGTTGGTGATGAGACCGCTAGCCGCAATGGCGTACGTTCCGAACTTGGAGCGGACGATCAGGGGTTGGGGCGCCACGTTGTTGATGGAGCCGATCCCCATGGTCCCGTTCATTTCCTTGTAGTCGTTGACGAACTTCGACTTGAACTGGGCCTGGCTGATGCTGTGGATGGTCTGATAGAAGCCTTTATCTCCGAAAATGGCCATTCCGCCGTTTTCGGTCCCCAGGTGGGAGTGATAGTCTGTCCCGTAGAACAAGACCTTCGAACAGTTCTGGTTTGATACGACACCAAAAAGTCCCCCCATATCTTCTTCCTTCCTCGTCGTGGTTGATGAACCGCGTTAGACCTGCGTTCTAATCGAGTTTTGCGACAGCCCCGGCAATCCGCTTCACACCCTCGACGATGAGCTCCATCGAGGTGGCATAGGAAAGCCGGATGTAGTCGTCGTTTCCGAAGGCCCCGCCGGGCACGACGGCCACATTGGCCGCCTCCAAAAGATACTCGCTGAAATCGTTCGAGGTGGCGATCGGCTTGCCCTGGTAGTTCCTGCCGTAGAGGGCGCTAACCCGCGGGAAGACGTAAAAGGATCCTGGCGGCATTGCACAGGTGATCCCCGGGATGTCGTTGAGCGCACCGACGATGACATCCCTTCGCTTTTTGAACTCCGCCACCATCTTCGGAATGAAGGACTGGTCCCCCAGGAGCGCCTCGATCGCGGCCTTCTGGACCATAGAGGTGGGGTTTGACGTGCTCTGGCTTTGGATCTCCGTCATGGCCGCAATCACGTTATCGGGCCCCGCCGCGTATCCCATCCGCCATCCCGTCATGGCATGCGACTTCGACAGACCGTTGACGACGATCGTCTTCTCCTTCATCTCCTCGCTGACATTGGCCATGTTGGAGAACCGGAAATCGTCGTAGAGAACCTTCTCGTAGATGTCGTCGCTGATGACAAGGATTTCCGTCCCCTTCAACACTTCGGCCAGGGCCTTCAGTTCGTCAAAGGAGTAGGCCGCACCCGTCGGGTTCGAAGGGCTGTTGATGATGATGGCCTTTGTCCTTGCCGTGATGGCTTTCTTGAGCTTTGCCGGCGTGAGCTTGAATCCCTCCGGCTCGCCGCCATCGACGAACACCGGGGTGGCATCGGCCAGCAGCACGATGTCCGGGTAGGACACCCAGTATGGCGCCGGGATAATCACCTCGTCGCCCTGCCCGAAGAGGACCTGGGCCATATTGAAAAGGGCGTGCTTCGCCCCGGTGGAGACAACGATCTGGGAGCGCTTGTAGACAAGACGGTTGTCCTTGCGAAGCTTTTCGATGACGGCATCCTTCAGTTCATCGATGCCGCCCACGGGGGTGTACTTGGTGAAGCCTTCCTGGATGGCGCGGATCGCCGCCGCCTTGATATTGTCCGGCGTGTCGAAGTCAGGCTCCCCGGCCCCGAAGCCGATGATGTCCCTTCCCTCCTTTTGCAGGGCCTTGGCCTTCATCGTGACGGCGAGCGTCGGTGACGGCCTGAGAACTTTCGTCAGAGGTCCCAGCTTCATCTCTTTCACCCTTTCTTGAAACTGTCGGCGTATTTCTCCTGGAGTCTCTGCAGGACGATTTCGGGGACAAGCCCCCGGACGGACCCGGCGTGGCTGGCGGCCTCCTTGATCAGGTTGGAGCTTGTGTAGAACCACTTGTACCCGGTCATGAGGAAGACCGTCTCGATGTCCCGGTTGAGGCGCCGGTTGATGAGGGCCATCTGGAACTCGTACTCGAAATCCGACAAGGCCCGCAGCCCGCGGAGGATGACGGTGGCCCCCGAGTCGCGGACGTAGTTGACCAGCAGCCCCGAAAAGCTGTCCACCCGGATCCGGGGGTCGTCGCCGATGACCTGCCGGATCAGCTCCATGCGCTCCTCCACGGAGAAGAGCCCCGACTTGTTGGGGTTGTACGCAATGAGAATGATGAGTTTGTCGAAGAACCGAAGGCCTCGCTTGATGATATCGAGATGCCCGTTTGTGATCGGGTCAAATGACCCGGGATAGACCGCCAACCTCTCCATGCTCCCCTCCCCATGCGAGATCTCGGATAACCACGTCTGCTCCAGGGCGCCCGCTATCCGTCAGGCCATGCTGAACGGTCATCAGACCGTTTGTGTTCGTTTGCATCAGGCTGTTGCAGCCTGAGAAAGCTCAACGCCGTCTCCCCGTACCGACGGCTGTCTTCGATTTGATACCCCTCACGCCTCGCCGGGATCTCTTCCCGGGCGGAGTGCTGGACGACGAGAACCCCGTCCTGCGACATCAGCGCCTGAGCCCGGATGAGCCGCAGTGTCTCGCCGATCAGGTTTCGCTCGTAGGGCGGGTCGGCAAAGATGACGTCGAACCGCTCCTGCCTGTGGCCCAGGAGCTTGAGGCCGCGATCGACGGGAACCTCGAGCACTTCGATCTCCTGCCCGGGTACACCATCGATCCCATCGGGGGGAATGTTGATAAACCCGCAGCGTCCGATATTCATCCGGATGGCCTCGGCGCAGCCCCGATGGCTTTCCACGAGGATCACCCGGGAGGCCCCGCGGCTCACGGCTTCGAGCCCCACGCTGCCCGCCCCCGCAAAAAGATCCAAAAACCGTTTTCCGGCCAAGGGAAGGATGTTGAACAGGGATTCCTTGACACGGTCCGTCGTCGGTCTGAGGATCTTTACCTTCGGCGCGATGAGCGTCCTCCCCTTCGCCTTCCCCGCAATGATTCGCATGATGAACAGGCTCCAGGCTACAGGCTGAAGGCGACAGGACAAGGGTATATCAAGGCGATGCTTCGCTGTATTCCTGACCCTGTAGCCTGTAGCCCTGTGCCTTTATTTCAGATAGTCCCTCACGTAGATCTCGGCGATCTGGACCGCATTCAGGGCTGCACCTTTGCGCAGATTGTCCGAAACGACCCACAGGTTGATCCCGTTGGCGATCGACTCGTCCTCCCGGATCCTGCCCACGTAGGTGGCATCCTGACCGGCGGCGTTGATGGCCAAGGGGTACTCTTTCTTCGATGGTTCGTCGATGACGATGACGCCGGGAGCTTTCTTCAGCAACGCCTTCACCTCGTCAGCCGTGATCTTCTTCTCCGTCTCGATGTTCACCGACTCGGAGTGGCAGCGAAGTACGGGCACACGTACCGTCGTCGCCGTAACGCCCATAGACTCGTCGCCAAAGATTTTCTTGGTCTCCCAGACCATCTTCATCTCTTCCTTCGTGTAACCGTTCTCGAGAAAGACATCGATCTGGGGGAGACAGTTGAAGGCGATCTGGTAGGGGTATACCTTGATCTCAGGCTCCTTGAAGCTCAGCAGGGCCCTCGTCTGATCGATGAGCTCTTCCATGGCCATCTTGCCCGTTCCGGAGACGGCCTGGTAGGTGGAGACGACGATGCGCTTGATGCGGGCTGCGTCATGGATGGGTTTCAATGCGACGACCATCTGGATCGTGGAGCAGTTCGGGTTCGCGATGATCCCGCGGTTCTTGTAATCGGCGATCTTCTCCGGGTTCACCTCGGGCACGACGAGCGGGATGTCCGGCTCGTAGCGGAAGGCTGCCGTGTTGTCGATGACCACGCATCCCGCCTTCGCGGCGATGGGGGCAAACTTCTGGCTGATGCTCCCCCCTGCGGAGAAAAGCCCGATCTCGATGCCCCCGAAGGAGTCCTCCTTGAGCACCTGAACGGGATAGGACTTGCCCTTGAACTCGAGTTCCTTCCCCAGGGAGCGCTCCGAGGCGAGCAAGGTCAGTTCGCCGACCGGAAAATTTCGTTCCTCCAGGATGCTGATCATTTCGTTTCCGACGGCGCCGGTGGCGCCGACGACGGCTACACGGTATTTTCTCATGAAATAAGGCTCCTTATTAAACGACTCACAGTCAGATACAACCCGGCGTTCCCGCCCGGACCGGGCTTGCGAGCGATCACGGGGCTGCCCCGGGTTTCGTTTCTGTTTTCAACTCCCCGCCGCTTGTCGGCTGCTGCTTTTTTTCCGAGCCGAAGAAGCGCCTGGCGAGCTTCAGAATCCCCCAGATGGGACCGGAGATAGCGTAGCTCACAGCGAAGGTGAAGATCATGACCTGCGGCTCCGCCAGAACGATGATAAGCAAAATGACGGCAAGCACAACGGTCATGAAGGGTTCCCGCTTCAGGAAGTGCAGGTCCTTGAAGCTGTAAAATTTGATGCTGCTCACCATGAGAAGGGAGAGCGCCATCATCCCGACCAGGATCGAGAGGTGCGGGAACGTCCCTTCGTAGCCCAGGTAGAAATAGAGCAGCACCGTCGAGGACGCCACGATGGCCGCCGCCGGGATGGCCAGTCCGTTGAAGTACCGGCTGTCGATCACACCGACCTGCACGTTGAACCGGGCCAGCCGCAGGGCCCCGCAGGTCACATACATGGCCGCGGCGAGCCACCCCCATTTCCCGAAAGCGGCGAGCGACCAGCTATAGGCCAGAATGGCCGGCGCCACGCCGAAGGCCACCAGATCCGACAGCGAATCGTACTCCACGCCGAACTTGGACGTCGTGTGGGTCATGCGGGCAATCCGCCCGTCAAGCCCGTCGAGGATCAACGAGATCGGGATCGCGATCGCTGCGTAGACGTAATTCCCCTGGATGGAGGCGATAATCGCGTAGATCCCTGCGAAGAGGCTGGCCGTCGTGAAGAGATTCGGCAGGATGTAGATCCCCTTCTTCATCTGGTCCTTGCGGAAAAACTTCTCCCTCCTGAGGGATCGCTCTCTTTTGAACTCTTTGTTCATCACAGGTATCCTATGGGTGTTTCCCCGGCGCGCACCTTCTGGCCCGCCTGAACCAGAATCTTTGATTCCATCGGCAGGACCACCTCGAGCCGCGAGCCGAAACAGATCAGCCCGAACCGCTGACCCCTGACGACCTCCATACCCTCACCGATCCAGCAGACAATCCTGCGGGCAATGAGCCCCGCGATCTGGATGGTCAGGAACGATTTCCCCTCTTCCGTACGGATCAGGACGCTGTTTTTTTCATTGTCCGCAGAGGCCTTGTCCAGATCGGCCGAGAGGAACTTGCCGCTGTGATACTCGATCTTCTCCACGCGCCCGGGATAAGGGGCACGGTTGACATGGACGTTGAAGACGTTCATGAAAATGCTGACCTTCCTGAACCTTCCCTTCAGCAGTCCGTCGAGTTCCACCTCTTCCACTTTCAGGATCCTGCCGTCAGCCGGAGAGACCAAAACCCCCTTTTCCGCGGGGATCGACCTTTCGGGATTGCGGAAAAAGAAAATGACGAACAGCATAACGGCAAACGCCGCGACCGCCATTGCCTTGAAACCCATCCACGAAAGGGCAACCGTCAGAATGCCCAGTCCGACGATGAAGGGGGCCCCTTCACGCACGATGTAGCCGTTGTGTTGCTCCATGCTCTCTACAATGAACCCCGGCCGATGCTCAGGCGCTCTTTCTGTATTTCGCAAGAATTGCGTAAATACGGTCTTTGCTCGCCAGCTTCAGCTTCTGCAGCTTTTTCTTCTCGATCTCTTCCTGGGGAGTGAGGTAAATCCGCTTGTTGAAATCCTCCAGGGCGGTCTCCAGTTTCCGATGGTCCTCCACGTACTGTTTCAACTCGCCATCGAGCTGGATGTATCGTTCGATGAGCATCTCGTCGGTTCGCTCCATACCCACCTCCTGGCTCTGCGGAAAGAGCTTTGCTTATATCATAAACGCCCGGCGCAATGTACAGAATTTTCCATGCCGGAAGGCCCCAGGACCCCTTCGCCTCATGGCTTCTCCGCGTACCGGATCTCCGCCTCCGACCGGCGCAGATAGCGGGGTACGAAGGTCGCCACATCGACCCGGTCGCCTTTGCCGTATCTCTTCATGCCGAGCAGGGCCACACTGGATGCCCGCACCCACTGCCTGTTGGGCGGGGCGAACCGGGCGCGTCCATGAAACCTGTCCCGGATAAGCTCGGCGTGTTCACTGAACCCATCCCCCAGAAAAAGGGTTTCCCCCATGATCCGGTCGATAAATTCCCCCGGCGTCGTGACCTCCTCCTCCAACACCACGTCAAAAAGCCCTTCTCCGTTGGCACGATAGAGTGCCGCGTAGACTTCCCCTTTGCGGGCATCGAGCATCGGACAGATGAGTGCCGGGCATTCGATGGCATTATAGGCAAGCGCCTCCAGCGTGGAGACGCCGACGACGGGCTTTCCCGTCGTGAGCGCAAGCCCCTTCACGGTGCTTGCGCCGATCCGCAGGCCCGTGAAGGATCCGGGTCCGACAGTCAATGCAAAGAGATCCACGCCATCGATGCCGATCCCCGCCAGCGCAAGCCCCTGGTGGACGGCCGACAGGACCGTTTCGGAGTGGTTTACGGACACGTTGAAGAAGTACTCGACGAGGACCGTCTCATCGTGAAGCAGGGCAACCCCCGCCGTTCTCGTTGCTGTGTCGATGGCCAGTGTGATCATCTTTGTAAACGTCTTTTCTCTCTCTGCGACATCATCTGGATTTCAGCTCCAGAATCCGCTGATCGTTTCGGGAGGAATTCCTCGCTCCTCGAGCCCCGCTCCTCGTTCCTGACGGAGTCCGTCACTCACCGAAGATCCTCATGATGTCATTGTAAAACACAAAGATCATGAGCATGGCGAGGATGAAGAAACCCACCTGCTGGGCCCGCTCCCGCCACTTGATGTTGACTTCCTTGCCCGTGACGAGCTCGATCAGAAAGAACAGCAGGTGTCCGCCGTCCAGCACGGGGATGGGGAAAAGATTCAGCACGCCGAGGTTGATGCTGAGCAGGGCCATGAAGAATACGAAATTCATGATGCCTTTCTTGACGTGGGCGCCTGCCATTTGCGCAATCAGGATAGGCCCGCCGAGAGAGTCCGGAGACACGACCCCCTGGGCCATTTTGACGAGGCTCATCACGGTGAGCTCCGTGATGTTCCAGGTCTGCACGATCCCCGACCAGGTCGCCAGGATGGGGTTCTGACGGTCGATGAAGGTGTTCTTCGAGGCCCCCACGCCGATCTTCCAGCTGTCCACGTCCTCCCCGAATATGCTCTTCGCCTTGACCGTCTCGGGTTTCACGCGGACATCCTGCAGGTTCCCTTCCCGGTTGAGTTTCAGCGTGATTTCCCGTCCGCCGCTCATCGTGATGATTTCGGCCAGATCGCTCCAGCGTCCCACGCTCTTGCCGTCGATGGACAGGACGTTGTCCCCTGCCCGTATGCCCGCCACCTCCGCCGGGGAGTTCGGCTGGACACTGCCGATGTCCGTTGTGAGGCTCGGAACCCCCACCATGAAAATGACGGCAAAGGCAAGGATGGCGAACAGGAAGTTGAACAACGGGCCCGCGACGACAATGGCGATCTTCTTCAGGACGTGCTGCTTCACGAAGGAGCGCTTCTCATCCTGCGGAAGCACGTCATCGGTATCGGACTCGCCGAGCAGCTTGACATATCCCCCGAGGGGCACCAGCGAGAGCATGTAATCGGTCTCGCCGACTTTTTTTCCGAGAATTCTGGGCCCGAACCCCAGAGAGAACTTGAGCACCCCCACCCCCATCGCTTTGGCAAGCAGGAAATGCCCCAGCTCGTGAACGAAGATCAGAACTCCCAGCAGAATGACTACCGAAACGATATTGACACCGACACCCATCCGAATCTCACCCTATTCCTTTTTTTAAGATTTCTTCCGCTTGGCTCCGGGCCCACGCGTCGGCCTCGAGGACCATCTCCAAAGAGGACACGGCCCCCGGAACATGCCGGGTCATGACTTCTTCAATCACCCGGGCGATCGACTGGAAGGCGATTCTCTCCTCCAGAAAGGCATTTACGGCCACCTCGTTGGCCGCGTTCATCACGGCCGGCATGGTGCCTGCCGCCCTGCCCGCCTCGTATCCCAGCCTCAGGCAGGGAAACCTATCGAGATCCGGAGCCTGAAATTCCAGACGGCCCACCTTCGACAGGGAGAGGGGGGGAAACCCGCCCGGTGTCCTTACGGGGTAAAACAGGGCATAGGATATGGGCCCTTTCATGTCCGGAAGCCCCAGCTGCGCCATCACGGACCCGTCGATAAACTCCACCAGGGAGTGAATGATGCTCTGGGGGTGGATCACCACATCGATCCGTTCGTAATCAACCCCGAAAAGCCACCGGGCCTCGATCACCTCGAGCCCCTTGTTCATCATGGTCGCCGAATCGATGGTGATCTTCTTTCCCATCTTCCAGTTCGGGTGATTGAGCGCGTCGGATATTCTCACCTTTTCCAGATCCGTCCGGGTGGCCCTCAGAAAGGGTCCTCCCGATGCGGTCAGGATGACCCGCTCGACACTCTTCGGGCTGTTCCCCTCGATGCACTGGAAGACGGCACTGTGCTCGCTGTCGACGGGAATGATGCGGACTGCCTTCATCCTGGCTCTCTCCATGACAAGGGCCCCCGCCGTCACGAGGGTCTCCTTGTTGGCCAGGGCCACGTCCTTTCCCGCCTCGATGGCTGCAAGCGTGGGAACGAGTCCCGCCGCACCGACAATGGCGGACAGCACGAGATCGGCTGCGTTTGCCGTCGCGACGCACCGGTACCCTTCATCGCCCCAGAGGATCTCCGTCCGGACTGCGGGATCAAGCATGCCTTTCAGCCTGCGGGCGTGATCCTGGTCAAAAACGGAGACGATCTGCGGCCGAAAGCGCTCCACCTGGTCCTTCAGGACACCGAGATTCTTCCCCGCCGCCAGGGCAACGACCTCCAGCGAGCCGGGATGATTCGACACCACGTCGAGGGCGTTTACCCCGATCGATCCCGTAGAGCCGAGAATGGCGATCTTCTTCACGCGAGTATGTATGTCCTGTAATAGTAGACAAACGGTACGATAAACAGCAGGCAATCCAGCCGGTCGAGGATCCCGCCGTGACCTGGCAGGATTTCACCGGAATCTTTCGCCCCCGAGGCCCGCTTGATAAGGGATTCAAAAAGATCCCCCAGCTGTCCGATGATCCCTCCCGCAAGCCCCAGGATCGCGATGTGCCCGGCGGGGATCTCCGGCAGGAGGAAATGCCGATAGACCAGACACCCGACCACACTCCCCACGGCAAGCCCCAGGAGCCCCTCCACCGTCTTGCCCGGGCTGACGTGCGGCATGAGTTTGCGCTTCCCGAAGGTCCTGCCCACATAAAAAGCTGCAATGTCACCGGAGAAGGCCAGCACGATGACGAAGAAGATCCACAGGACCCCCTTGTCGCCGCTTCGCAGGAGGATGAGATGCGAAAGCATCACCGGCAGGTACAGATAGCCCAGGACGTAGCGGCCAAGCGGGTTGAGATCGAGTGCCCCCTCCTTCGTGCTGAAAAGGTACAGAATAAACACCGTGAGGGACGACAGGACGGCAACGGCGAGGATAGCGCCCTGACCGGACAGGGCGGCTGCCAGGGGCGCCAGGAGGCCGAACAGCAGCAGCGCCTTCTTCAGAACGATGTTTTCTTCGCCCAATGCGAGGCGGCTGTACTCCAGGACGGCGACGACGGTCACCACGAGGACGAAGCCTGCAAATACCGCCTCCGGGCTGAAGTAGATGATCGAGAAGAGGATGGGCACGGCGATGATCCCCGTGATCCACCTCTTGGCGTGGGAACTTTTCATCATGCCTTCTTCTGCACCTGATCGCTCGTCAACCCGAAACGCCTCTCCCGCTTCTGATACTCGGAGATGGCCTCGATCAGCTGCTCTTCCCTGAAATCGGGCCACAGAATGTCCGTGAAGTAAAACTCCGTGTAGGCCATCTGCCACAGGAGGAAATTGCTCAGGCGATACTCCCCGCTGGTCCGGATGAGCATATCCGGGTCCGGGATGCCTCCCGTGGATAGACAGCCCGCGAAGCGCTCCAGCGTAACGTCAGATGCACGGATGTTTCCCTGGCAGGCTTCGTCGATCAGCTTCCTGACCGCCCCCAGGATCTCGTCATGGCTTCCGTAGTTCAGGGCCAGGATCAGCGTCATGGCCGTGTTGCCCGCCGTATTTTCGATCGTGTCCTGGAGGATTGCGCGCACCTTCTGCGGAAGCGCCCCCGTGTCACCGATCGCCAGCAGGCGGATATTGTTCTTCAACATGACCTTGACTTCGGTCTTGAGGTAGCGCTCCAGGAGTGTCATGAGGGCCCGGACTTCTCTCTCCGGCCGGCTCCAGTTTTCCGATGAGAACGCGTAAAGGGTAAGATAGGAGATCCCGATTTTTCGGCACGCCTCGACGATGTTTCGGACCGATTCGGCCCCTTTCCGGTGACCGGCAATCCGCCCCAGGGAGTGCTTCTGCGCCCACCGGCCGTTGCCGTCCATGATGATGGCGATGTGCCGGGGCAGATTGGTTTTGTCGAGACGATCCATTCCGGGTCTACTTATCGATTTTCAATGATGAATTTTCGTTTGACTATCACAGCCCGCCGACATTTTCAAGGGATGTTTCTCCTGCCGCCGATGGACTAAAAAATAAGGAGCCTCAGGGGCTCCTTTGTGTCTCTACACGTTGTTAGTAAAGAAGCATCAGATCTCCATGATTTCCTTTTCTTTGGCCTGGAGAACCTTGTCGGTCTTCTCGATGTAATCGTCCGTCACCTTCTGGACGTCGGCCTGGTACTTGAACATGTCATCCTCGTTGATGTCGCTGTCCTTTTTCAGTTTCTTCAGCTCCTCATTGGCATCGCGTCGGATATTTCTGAGCTTGACCTTCCCTTCCTCGGCCATTTTTTTGACGACCTTGACAAGCTCCTTGCGTCGTTCCTCCGTGAGCTGCGGGATATTGATCCTGACAATCTTGCCGTCGTTGGCCGGGTTAAGACCCAACTCGGACTTCTGGATGGCCTTCTCGATATTGGGGATGACGCTGGTGTCCCAGGGAGAGATCTGGATCAGGCGTGACTCCGGAACGGAAAGGGATGCCACCTGGTTCAGCGGCGTGGGCACCCCGTAGTACTCCACCTTGATGCCGTCGAGCAGGGCCAGCGAGGCCCGGCCTGTCCGGATCTTACTGAAGGACTTCTCGAGGGACTTGATATTCTTATCCATGTTGTCCTTCAACTCGGAAAAGACCAGATCCGTCATTTCGCTCATGTCACTCTCCCACGATCGTCCCAATGGTTTTTCCGCATATGACGGACTTGATATTGCCCTTTTTTGCGATGTTGAACACCCGTATGGGGATGTTATTTTCTCGACAGAGGGAAATGGCGGTTGCATCCATTACTTTAAGGTTTTTCGCCAAGGTCTCAGTGTAGCTTATCTTTTTGTACATCGTTGCGTCAGCATGCTTCATGGGGTCCTTGTCATAGACCCCGTCGACCTTGGTGGCCTTGAGGATAACATCGGCCTGTATTTCTGCCGCGCGCAGGGCCGCCGCCGTGTCCGTCGTGAAGTACGGGTTCCCGGTTCCCGCCGCGAAGATGACCACCCTTCCCTTTTCCAGGTGGCGGGTGGCCCTTCTGCGGATGAAGGGCTCGGCCACTTCACGCATCTCGATGGCTGTCTGGACCCTGCATCGCACCCCGAGCCTCTCGAGGACGCTCTGGATGGCCAGAGAGTTGATGACCGTTGCAAGCATGCCCATGTTGTCGGCCTGAGTGCGCTCCATACCCCGGGCGCTGCCCTCGACACCGCGAAAGATATTCCCCCCGCCGACGACGACTCCGATCTGAACGCCAAGCTTGACCACGTCACGGATTTCCGCGGCAATGGCCTGTACGATATCGGGGTCTATGCCGAAGGAGCGGCCTCCCATCAGGGCCTCACCGCTCAGCTTGAGGAGGACACGCCTGTAGGCGGGTCTTTTTGCGCCTGTCATCTCACCTGCAACTTTCCGGGAAATCCCGGCGGTTTCTTACAGTGCGTTTTTCTAGGCTTCGTCCCCGCCGAGCTGATAGCGCACAAAGCGCCTCACGAGGATGTTTTCGCCCGTCTTGGCGATGGACGCCTTGATGAGGTCCTCCACCGTCACGGCCGTGTCCCTGATAAACTTCTGCTTCACGAGGCAGACTTCCTCGTAATACTTTTTGAGTTTCCCCTCGACGATCTTGTCGGCGATCTTCTCGGGCTTTCCTTCGGCGATGACCTGCTTGTGGTAGATATCCTTTTCCCTCTGCACGGCCGCCTCGGGAACATCCTCGGGCTTCACATAGACGGGGTTCATGGCGGCGACATGCATGGCAAGGTCCCGGGTGAGGGTCTTGAATTCTTCCGTCTTGGCCACGAAATCGGTTTCGCAGTTCACTTCGATCATGACACCGACCTTGCCGCCCATGTGAATGTAGGAGGTCACCAGGCCGTCCTTCGTGGCGCGGGATGACTTTTTCGTTGCCGCAGAAAGTCCCTTTTCCCTCAGGAAGTCGAGTGCTTTTTCAAAATTGCCGCTCGATACTTTCAGGGCTTCCTTGCAATCCATGATGCCGGCGCCCGTTTTGACTCTTAATTCCTTTACGCTGTCTGCCGAGATTTCCAATGGTTTTGTACCTCCTCGTCATCAGAGATGTGTCTTGTTCCAATTTAGTTCGCGGTTTTCTCCGCTTCGGCCTCGGTCCCCTTCGTCTCGATGCTGTCTGGCACATCGGCCTCGCCGGCCTCGGCCTCCTTCATCTCGGGGGCCTGCATTTTGTCGCTTTCCGCCTGGATCTTTTCCTCGAACTTGCGCTTGCCATCGAGGACCGCGTCGGCGATCCTGGCCGCAAACAGCTTGATCGCCCGGATGGCGTCGTCGTTGCCGGGGATGATGTAGTCCACCACGTCGGGATCGCAGTTCGTGTCCACAATGGCCACCACCGGAACGCTCAGCTTCCGTGCCTCGTGAACGGCGATATCCTCCTTCTTGGGGTCGACCACAAAAATCGCGGCCGGGTGGCCCTTCATCCGGCGAATCCCGCCCAGGACCTTGTCGAGCTTCTCTCTCTCCTTCTGGTAAAGGAGGATCTCTTTTTTCGGGAAGACGTTAATGGACTCGCTGCCAAACAGCGTGTCGAGCTCGTTCAATCGGTCGATGCGCTTCTTGATCGTCGAAAAGTTGGTGAGCATACCGCCCAGCCAGCGGTAGTTGACGTAGGGCATTCCGCAGCGCTCGGCTTCCTCCCGGATGGATTCCTGGGCCTGCTTCTTGGTGCCCACGAAAAGGATCTCGCCGCCGTTGGCTACGGTGTTGACGACAAAGCTGTAGGAACCTTTGAACATCTCAACCGTCTGTTGCAGGTCGATAATGTAAATGCCGTTGCGGGCGCCGAAAATATAGGGTTTCATTTTGGGGTTCCACTTGTTGGTCTGATGACCAAAGTGGACACCCGACTCGAGCAACAATTTCATCGATACGGTAGACATGGGATTCTCCTCTTTCTGTTTGTTTCCTCCACCCCTTCACCTTGCCGGGGAACTTTTCTTGCGAAAAGCAACAGGCCCGGCAATCCGAGGGTGTGAGACATAGAACGGGTTTAGTTAGCACAAACGAACATATTTGGCAAATAAAAATAATGGCAAAGGGCCAAGGGCGAATGGCTAAAGGAAGAAAACGCATTGTTTCCATTCCGCTATGCCTTTAGCCTTTAGCCTTTAGCCTTTAGCCAGTCCTTTACGTCGTATAGTGCGCGTTGATCTTCACGTAATCGAGAGTCAGATCCGAGCTGTAGATCCGAATATCCTTCGAACCCTGCCCGAGCTTCACCAGGACCTTGACTTCATCCTTCTTCATCACCTCGGCCAGTTCCTTCAGGTGGCTCGCCACCCCCTGACCCTGCTGGAACAGCGGAAGCCCGTCGAAGTAAAGCTCCACGGTATCGCCGTTGACCGGCACACCGGCCGCCCCGACTGCCGAGATGATCCGCCCCCAGTTCGGGTCGGCGCCGTAGAAGGCCGTCTTGACAAGGTTCGACCGGGCGATCTGGTAGGCAACGGCTTTTGCTTCCCCCGTCGTCTTCGCCCCCTCGACGACGATCTCGATGAGCTTTGTCGCTCCCTCGCCGTCGCGCACGATCGACTTGGCGAGCTCCGTCATCACGTCTGTCAGCATCCCCGTGAAAACGGAATAATCCCGCGTCGACGTCCGGATCTTACGATTTCCAGCCAGGCCGTTTGCCAGGATGAGCACCGTGTCGTTCGTGCTCATGCAGCCATCGACGCTGATGGCATTGAAGCTTCGGTCAACCGCCTCCCGCAAGGCCCTCTTCATGGCCTGGGCGTCGATGTCGGCATCGGTCAGAATGAATGCCAGCAACGTCGCCATGTTGGGTTCAATCATGCCCGCACCCTTCGCGATTCCGCAGATGCAGCTCTCGCTGCCGCCGACGGGCCCCTCGCGGAACTGCATTTTGGGATACCGGTCCGTCGTCATGATGGCTTGGGCGGCTTCGGGAATCCCACCGGGGGAGAGCCCCTTGACGAGACGGCTCACGCTGCCGGCCACCTTGTCGATGGGCAGCTTCCGGCCGATGACGCCCGTCGAGGCCACGAGGACCTGGGATTCGTCGACCTGGAGGGCCCCCGCGCAGAACCGGGCCGTCTTCACGGCGTCCTGGTAGCCCTCGTCGCCGGTAGCGGCGTTTGCATTGCCGCTGTTGATGATGATGGCCCGCGAGGCGCCGCTCTTGATGCGCTCCATGTCGAGAAGAACCGGCGCTGCCTTGAAGACGTTCGTCGTGAAGACTCCCGCCACCTTCGCCGGCACTTCGGAGTACAGAAGCGCCAGATCCTTCCTGCCGTCCTCCTTGATCCCCGCCGCAATCCCCGCGGCCTGAAACCCGGGAACCTCGAATTTTCCGTTTTCCGCCATGCTTTTTCCCCTCCCCTTCCGACGTGTGGTGGAAAAGGATTTTGTAGTGCGAGGTTAGGGTTTTTCCGTTAACCGCTCTGATCGAAGCGCAGCGACCGCGGCGCAAACTGTCTGAGCCCGAAGGGCGAGTTTTTGCGTCCGCAGCGAAGCGAGATCTAGAGCGGTCGGAAAAAGTCTATTCGCACGAAGAATTCTTTTTCGCCACACGTCTATTTCCCGCAGCACTTCTTGTACTTCTTCCCGCTCCCGCAGGGGCAGGGATCGTTGCGCCCGACCCTTCCGGCCTCCTTCTTGGCCTGCTTCACCGGGGCTCCGGCCGTGCCGTGGGTCAGCACCACATCTCGCTGCGTCCGGTCCCGCAGGGCTTCCACCTCCTCCTCCCGCTGAACCTGCACGAGAGAGAGTTTTTGCAGGGTGTCCTGCCTCACATGGTACATCATGTCCAGGTACATCTCGTAGCCTTCCTTCTGATACTCCCGGATCGGATCCTTCTGGGCATAGCCCCGAAGGCCGATGCCTTCCCGGAGGGAATCCATCCCCAACAGATGGTCTTTCCAGAAGGTATCGATGGACTGGAGCATGATGACCTTCATCAGGTAGTCCCACAGCGGCTTGCCGAATTTTTCTTCCTTTCGGCGCAGATGCGCCAGGACGGCGGAGCGGATCTCTTCGACCATCTGTTCCAGGCTGGCTCGTTCCCGGCCCGCCTCACTGTAACGAAGCTTGAGGGAGAAGAGCTGATACAGGATGTCATCGAGGCCCTTGAGGTTCCACTCCTCGGGGTTCTGCTTCTCGTCTACGTATTCCCCGACCTTGGTTTCGACAACCTCGTCGAGCATCTCCTCGAGCATCTCCCAGGGTTCCTCGCCCTTGAGAACGTCCTTGCGCTGCTCGTAGATGGCCTCGCGCTGAACGTTCATCACGTTGTCGAATTCCAGGAGGTGTTTGCGGATGTCGAAGTTGTGCGCTTCGACCCGCCTCTGCGCGTTCTCGATCGCCTTGCTCAGCAGGTTGGCCTCGATCGGCTGGCCTTCCTCGATCCCGATGCGCTCCATGATGGACTGGATGCGCTCGCCGCCGAAGATCCGCAGCAGATCGTCGTCCAGGGAAAGGTAGAACCGCGAAGAGCCCGCATCGCCCTGGCGCCCCGATCGCCCCCTGAGCTGGTTGTCGATCCGGCGGCTCTCGTGGCGCTCCGTGCCGAGGATGTGCAGACCGCCCAGCTGCGCGACCCCTTCCCCCAGCTTGATGTCGGTGCCGCGGCCGGCCATGTTCGTCGAGATGGTGACGGCGGCACGCTGCCCTGCCTGGCTGATGATCTCCGCCTCGCGCTCGTGGTGCTTTGCATTGAGAACGTGATGCTTGACCCCCGTCCGGGAGAGCATGGTGCTCAGCTTCTCCGAATGCTCGATGGAGATGGTGCCGACGAGGACGGGCCGCCCCTGCTTGTGCAGCTCCTGGATTTCCTCGATGGCGGCATCGTACTTCTCCTTCTCCGTCCGGTAGATCACGTCGGAGTGATCCGTCCGGACCATGGGCATGTTCGTGGGGATCACCATGACTTCGAGGCCGTAGATCTCCTTGAACTCGGCCGCTTCCGTGTCGGCCGTGCCGGTCATCCCGGCAAGCTTCTCGTACATCCGGAAGTAGTTCTGGAAGGTGACGGAGGCCAGCGTCTGGTTTTCCCGCTCGATCTTGACGTTCTCCTTTGCCTCCAGGGCCTGGTGCAGCCCCTCGCTGTAACGCCGCCCGGGCATGAGACGGCCCGTGAATTCGTCGACGATGAGCACCTCGCCGTCCTTGACGACATAGTCCACGTCGCGCCTGAATAGGGTATGGGCTTTCAGGGCCTGGTTCACATGATGGAGCAATTCGATATTGCGCGCATCGAAGAGGTTCTCGACCTTCAGGGCCTTCTCGACCCGCGCCACCCCCTCCTCGGTGAGGACGACGGTCCGGGCTTTCTCATCGATCGTGTAATCCGTCTCTTTCCTGAGCCCGGGGATGATCTGGTTGATCCGATAGTATTTGTCCGTCGATTCCTCGGAAGGGCCCGAGATGATCAGCGGGGTTCTCGCCTCGTCGACGAGGATGCTGTCGACCTCGTCGACGATGGCATAGTGAAAGTCCCTCTGGACGTAATCCTCGAGGGTGAACTTCATGTTGTCCCGCAGGTAGTCAAACCCGAATTCGTTGTTCGTGCCGTAGATGATGTCGCAGTGGTAGGCCTTGCGTCTCTCCTCGTCGGTAAGGCCATGGACGATGATTCCGACGGAGAGCCCCAGAAAATTGTAGATCGGCCCCATCCAGGAGGCGTCCCGCCTGGCCAGGTAGTCGTTCACGGTGACGAGCTGAGCCCCCTTGCCCGTAAGGGTATTCAGGTACAGGGGCATCGTCGCGGCAAGAGTTTTCCCTTCGCCCGTCTTCATCTCGGCGATTTTGCCCTCGTGGAGCACAATGCCTCCGACGAGCTGCGCGTCGAAGGGCCGCATTTCCACAGTCCGCCGTGCGGCCTCCCGGACAACGGCGAAGGCCTCCGTCAGGATGTCGTCGAGGGAGGCCCCGTTTGCGAGCTTCTCCTTGAAATAAGCCGTCTTGGCCTTCAACTCTTCGTCGGAGAGCTTCTGGACGACAGGCTCGAATCGGTTGATCTCGTCAACGAGAGGAGCAATGCGCTTCAGCTCCCGCTCATTCCTCGTCCCGAAAATCTTTTGGATAATATTCAGCATAGTCCAACCTAAAAAAAACCCGGTAAGTCCTTACCGGATTTGAGAGTATACCCTATTTTTTCGTAAAAGGGAATCAGCGGAGATAGTTCCTGGGGTTCACATAAACTCCGTTCAGGCTCACGGCGTAATGGAGATGGGGGCCGGTGCTGCGGCCTGAATTTCCGACATACCCGATAACATCGCCCCTCTTGACGACCTGGCCCTTGCTGACCGCGCTCCGGAACAGATGGGCATAAAGGGTCATGATGCCCCTTCCGTGCTCGATCTGGATCATGAGACCCATGTCAGGCCGTTTCTCCACGTTCGCCACGATCCCGTCGGCCGGGGCCTGGATGGGGGCGCCCAGTTTCGTTGCAATGTCGAGGGCCGTGTGAAATTCCCCTCGCCCGCCGAAGGGGTTTGTCCTGCGCCCGAATTCGGAGGTTACCCAGCCCGCAACCGGCAAAATCGAAGGCGTCACCGCCGCGATCGATCGCTGGGCACGGAGATATTCCTGCAGTTCCGCCAGGCTTCGCTCCCGGGCCGAGGCATCCTCGAGCAGCCGATCCATCCGCCGATTCAGGCCGGTCAGCTTGTCGGGCCCCGCCTCATCGGCCGGCATCGGCCCGCCGATCCCCAGGACCTGCTCCCTCGATTTCGCTTCTTCCTTCCGGGAAGGCTTTCGGGATTTCCCTGTCAGCTCGCTCGCCATGTTCCGGATCTTTTCATCGACCTGCTTCAAATCGGCCAGTTGCCTGTCGAAGAAGGATATTTTATTCTGGAGGGTGTCGATCTGATCCTGCTGAGTCGATGCGAGCTGACGCAGGTTGGCCAGCTCCATCTGCTCCAGTTTGATCGTCAGATAGTCGACGGCGCAATAGCCGAAGAAACAGAACAGAACCACGGAAACGGCGGAGACGATACGGAAATGGATCGGCGTGGCGAGGAACTTCTTGACGGAATCTTTCTTCTTATGCGGAATGATCAGGAGGGTATAAAAATGCTTCGGCATTGCTCATCCTCATCCTATCTTTGTACTCGAAAACGTGAAATGGATTTTTCAGTTTTCCCCTACAAGTACGGGAAGAAAGAAGTCGCGTGATGCCGAGGGACAAATTTCCTATCCCCCAAATCACCGCGTCGAGAACCCGCCCCTGACCAGAGCCCTGTAACGGCCTGATTCCGGAGGCAGGGCACTAAATACCCGCAAAAGAACATCCTGTCAAGCCGAAATCGCCTTTTCAACTATATTGCAACAAATTCAACTATTTGTTGATAATTTCCGGGCCGGTTTCACCCCTTTCCCCGGCGGGCGCCATGGCTTCCCACCTCACCTTCGGGGGCTTTCTTGACCATGATGAGCGGATCGCCCACGTCGACCTGGTCGCCGGGGTTTTTCAGGACCTCCATGATTTTCCCGTTGATGCCCGATACGATGTTGCTGAGCATCTTCATCGCCTCCAGCACGATCAGCACCTGGCCGGCCGATACCTCGTCCCCCTCAGAGACGGGCACCTCGCTGACGGTGCCCTTGATGGGTGAGCGGATGTCTCCGTCCTTGGCCAGGGCTTCGATCTCCTTGGCTGTCAGGGTCACCTTCCTGGCCACCTTTTCGCCTTCCTGCTCAAGCTCCGTCAGGATCGGCTCGGGATGATGGTCGATCACGAGGTAGGTCACGGCATCGCCGCTCGAGGTCTTGCGCTGGGGCCCGATGACGATGGAGTGAAGCTTTCCGTAGGCATCGGGGAACTCGAAGGTTTCGCCCAGGTCGAAACCGCCCTTCTTGAACCAGACTTTGGGCGGCAGGACCCAGACCTTGCCGTATTTTTCCTCGAACTTGAAGAAGCTCACGGCGTCGTTGGGATGCTGGAGGTACAAGACAAGCTCCTCTTCCGAGGCTTTTCGCTCGAGCCTCTTCTCCAGGACGCGCTTTTCGATCGTGAGGTCCACGTCCTCGATCTTCTGGTAGCCGTAGTCGCGCTCGCAGACCGTTCTCCAATTGGGCCCGAAAACGGCCTCGTAGATCCAGTCTGCCGGTTTGTGGAAGGGCAGCTCGCCATAGCGTCCGAGCAGGAGGTTCTTCAGGTCGTCCGTGGGATCCTTGTAACGGGTCCGCTTCAGGACATTGTTCACAGCCGTCGTCCAGAGGATCTGCGACCCCGGCGTAACGCTCCACCAGTTGCCCAGTTCGACCTGGACCTTCGGAAGCTCCTTTTGCAGGATCTCCGGCATGAGATGGAGGAAGTTCCCCTTGACGGCCTGCTCGAAACTGGAGCCGGTCGCCCCGCCCGGGAGCTTGTGGATCTGCACGGTGGGGTCGAAGCCCAGGAACTGGGACTCGAAGTCCTTGTAATATTCGCGTTCCGGCCGGAGCTTGTTCGACGTGTCGATGACGGCCTGCTTGTCGATCCCGACGCAGGGATACCCGTAATCCTCGAGGGTCTCGACGATCGTCAGCAGCGGCGGCGGACCATAGAATCCCGTAAAGGCGTGATCGCCCCCGTTGACGATTTTGGCGCCGTGGCGGACGGCCTCGACGGTGCGCCCGATATCATTGCCGTCGGTGTTGTGACCGTGGTAATGGAGGATCAGGTCGGGGAACCTGTCGAGAATGGCCTTCACCAGATCGCCGATCCGTCTCTGCGTTCCCAGCCCGCCGTGGTTCTTGATGCAGAGAATGATATCGTCTCCGGTCACATCCAGGATCTCTTTGACCTTGTTGACGTAGTATGCATCGGTATGCTCCGGGCCCGTGGAGAAGCAGATGGACGGCTCCAGGATCCGGTTGGCCCTCTTCACTTCCTCGAAGACGGGGATCATGTTCGGGACATAATTGAGGAAGTCGAAGACGCGGACCACATCGATCACTTCCGCGAAATGCTTCATCGTGAGCCGGATGACGTTATCCGGGTAGGGCCGATATCCGAAGAGGTTGATCCCGCGGGAGAGCGTCTGGAACAGGGTGTCGGGCATCATGGACTTCAGAACCCGGAGCTTCTCGAAGGGGTTGATCTGCTTGCGGAGCATGTCAACGTGAATGGAAGCCCCACCCGATATCTCGACGGAGAAGTAGCCGCAGGCGTTTCTCTCCTCGGCGACCAGCATCTGGGTGTGCGGCATGACCCGGTTCTTGAAGTCCGACTGGGAGAGGTCCCTCTCGGTGTTCGTCATAAAAAAGCCCTTCGACCTTCGGACCTTGTCGAGGACATATTTGACCCCGTGCTCTTTCAGCTCCCGGGGGGAAATTCGCACATCGCTCGCGTTCACTGTTTTTTTCGCCATCTCTCTTCTCTTTTTTGTTCTTGTCGTTCCCGACACCTGGTCTTTTGTTTGAAGAGGATTATTCCCCCTCACCCCAACCCTCTCCCTCGGGGGGAGAGGGAGACTGAGGTGTTGGTTCCTCAGTAGGCGTAGGGGTTGATCTTCTTCACGTGGATTTCCGCCATGAGCTTGGCGAGCTTT
The DNA here is from genome assembly GCA_963802225.1 of uncultured delta proteobacterium. Classification (GTDB taxonomy): domain Bacteria; phylum Desulfobacterota; class Syntrophia; order Syntrophales; family UBA2192; genus UBA2192. Next base: position 175,300 of record CAWDHZ010000001.1, read on the forward strand.
GCCACTTCGCGCTCCGTTTCGGGGTACCCGAAGATCTCCGGATGCGTCTCGATGTAGCTCGTATCGAAGCGGCCCGCCCGGAAGTCCGGCTCGTCGCAAATGCTCAGGTAGAAGGGTATCGTCGTCTTCGGCCCCACGATGTTGAAACCCAGCAGGGCCCGTTTGAGCCGATCTATCGTCTCGTTCCAGTCGTAGCCGCGGCAGGTGAGTTTCACCATGAGCGAGTCATACTCCGTGGGGATCTTGTAGCCCTGGTAGACGATCCCGTCGAGGCGGATGCCCGGTCCGCCGGGTGAGTGGTAGACCTCGACGGTCTTCCCGCCCTCGGGCATGAAGTGGTTCTTGGGGTCCTCGGCGTTGATCCGGACCTGGATGGCCTTGCCCATCATGTGGACACGCTCGGCGGGGATGTCGATCTTCTGTCCCTGGGCGATCTGGATCTGCTGGCGGACGATATCTACGCCCGTGAGCTCCTCCGTCACGGTATGCTCCACCTGGAGGCGTGTGTTCACCTCCATGAACCAGAAGTCGTTCGTCTTCGAGTCGACGAGGAACTCGACCGTCCCGGCGTTGACATAGTTCGAACCCCGGGCCGCGGCGATAGCCGCCTCGTACATCCTCTCGAGGACATCCTTCGGCAGATCCGCCGGTGCAATCTCGAGAAGCTTCTGGTGCCGTCGCTGGATCGAGCAGTCCCGGGTGCCCAGATGGATGACATTGCCGTGCTCGTCGGCAAGGATCTGGACCTCTACGTGCCGGGGCGCCTCGATGCACTTCTCCACGTAGATGCTGTCGTCGTTGAAAGCGGACTTCGCCTCGGTCCTGGCGATGGGAAGCTGCATGAGCAGATCCGAGTCGCTCTCCACCCTCCGGATCCCGCGGCCGCCTCCCCCTAGGGAGGCCTTCAGCATGATGGGGTATCCCGCCTTCTTTCCGAAATCGATGGCCTGCTGGATGCCCGCTTCGCCGGGCTGCAGCGTTGACGTCCCCGGGATGAAGGGGATTTTCGTCTTCTCCATGATCTGCCGGGCCACGACCTTGTTGCCCAGGTCGCGGATCACCTCGGGCGGGGGGCCGATAAACGCGATGCCCGCCTTTTCGCAGGCGGCGGAGAAATCGGGGTTTTCCGCGAGGAAGCCGTAACCCGGGTGGATGGCGTCGGCGCCGCTCTTCTTGGCCGCCCAGATATGCTTCTCGATGTCCAGGTAGTCCCTGCGGGGCCCATTGCCGATGAGAATGGCCTCGTCGGCTAGCCGGATGAAATAGGCCTCGCTATCGGGTTTCTCATAAACGGCCACAGTCTTGAGCCCCATTTCCATGGCCGTGCGGATGATCCGCAATGCGATCTCCCCCCGGTTTGCAATGAGGATTTTGCTGATCCGTCTCTCCTTCGTTTTCCGCGCTGCCATGGGAACCCTTTTTCACGTCACTTCAGCCGATTTCTGGCTCATGACATGTTCCATTTTTTTGTGAACGTTTGCTTATACGGTCAACCCTGAAACCTGTCAAGGGCTTTGTTTCCGGGACTCCAGAATTGTCTTGACTTTAAAAGTTCCTTTGGGCTAAACGGTGCGGATATTAATTGATACGCACAGCTCGGAAAGGAGCATCTATGGCAAAGCATGATTCGAAGTCCATCAGGAACATCGCGATCGTCGGGCACGGCGGCACCGGGAAGACGTCGATCGCCGAATCCATGCTCTTTGTCTCCGGGAAAACGGACCGCCTGGGCCGCCCGGATGACGGAACGTCGATCATGGACTGGGAGCCCGAGGAGCAGAAGCGACGCATCTCCATCAGCGCCGCTGTGGCCTTCGTCGAGTGGGACAAGCACCGGATCAACATCCTCGACACCCCGGGCGATGCCAACTTTGCCATGGACACCCGGAGCTGCCTTCGTGTCGCCGACGGGGCCGTCGTCGTCATCGATGCCGTGGGTGGAGTGGAATTCCAGACGGAAAAAGTCTGGGAGACGTCCGATGAGTACTCCCTGCCGCGCCTGATCTTTATCAACAGGATGGACCGCGAACGGGCGAACTTCGAGGGCGCCATCGAGGGCGTGAAGAAGATCTTCGGAAAGAAGGCCACCCCCCTGTTCATCCCCATCGGCGCAGAGGACAAGCTCAAGGGCATCATCGATCTCATGCAGATGAAGGCCCTCTTCTTCGACGACCCCAAGGGCAAGGTGAAGGCCGGCGACATCCCCGCGGAGCTTGCCGAAGAGGCGAAGAAGTATCGCGAGACCATGACCGAAGACATCGCCGAGTGCGATGAGGCCCTCATGGACAAATACCTCGAGAGCGGCGAGCTCACCCCGGAGGAACTGAAGACGGGGCTCCGCAAGGGCGTCATCAGCGGATCCCTTTTCCCTGTCGTCTGCGGCGTGGCCAACCGCAATATCGGCATTGCCCCCCTCATGGACCTCATTGCAGCCGCCATGCCCTCGCCGCTGGATCGCGGCGACGCTGAGGGAAAGAACCCCTCGACGGGAGCCGCCGAGAAGCGAAGCCCCGACGAAAAGGCCCCTTTCTCCGCCTACGTCTTCAAGACCATCTCGGATCCCTTTGCGGGCCGGCTGACTCTTTTCAAGGTCTACTCAGGCACGGCCGGCTCCGACGGCAACTTCTTCAACCCCACCCGCAAGACCACCGAGCGCTTCGGCAACATCTTCTATCTCGACGGAAAAAGCCAGAAGCCGGCCGAATCGGTCGTCCCCGGAGATATTGCCGCCGTGGCAAAGCTGAAGGAAACCTTCACGGGCGACACGATGACGGAAGAGAAGAACCCCATCCAGTATGAGAAGGTTCAGCCGATCCCCGCCATCATCTCTTTCGCCGTCCAGCCCAAGTCCAAGGGCGACGAGGAGAAGATCATGTCGGGGCTCAACCGCCTCGTCGAGGAAGATCCCACGCTCAATTACCGTCGCGACGAGCAGACCCGCGAGATCATCCTTTCCGGCATGGGGCAGGTCCACATTGAAATCGCCATCGAAAAGATGAAGCGCAAGTTCGGCGTCGAGGTCACGCTGAACACCCCCAAGGTTCCCTACAAGGAAACCCTCAAAGGCAAGACGACGGTCCAGGGCCGTTACAAGAAGCAGTCGGGCGGACGCGGCCAGTTCGGCGACACGTGGCTCGAGATCGAGCCCTTGCCCAGAGGCGGCGGGTTCGAATTCGCTGACAAGATCGTCGGCGGATCGATCCCCAGGAATTACATCCCCGCCGTCGAGAAGGGAATTGTCGAGGCCATGGTGGAAGGTGTTCTCGCAGGTTACCCCGTTGTGGACGTGAAGGTTGCCCTCTTTGACGGGTCCTTCCACACGGTCGACTCCTCGGAAATGGCCTTCAAGATCGCCGGCTCCATGGGATTCAAGAAGGGCGTCGAGCAGTGCAACCCGACGCTTCTGGAGCCCATCGTCAACATCGACATCGAGATCCCCGACGAATACATGGGCGATGTCATCGGGGACCTCAACTCCCGGCGCGGCCGCGTGATCGGCATGGAGCCCAAGGGCCACAACCAGATCATCAAGGGGCAGGTGCCGCTGGCCGAAATCCTGAGATACGCCCCGGATCTGCGCTCGATCACGAGCGGCCGCGGGACCTTCACTCACAGCCACTCCCACTATGAGGAAGTGCCGCCCATGATCGCCGAAAAAGTCATCGCCGCTGCACGGAAAGAGAAGGAAGAGAAGGGTTGATCAAGGCAGGAGTCCTCACACTCAGCGACAAGGGATCCCGCGGGGAGCGCGTAGACCTGAGCGGCCCGGAAGTGATCCGGATGCTGAAGGAAATCGGGATCGAGACCGATTGCTGCGAGATCGTCCCCGACGAGACGGAGATCATTGCGGCAAAGCTCGTCGAGTTCGTCGACGAACGCAAATTGGATCTCGTCGTCACCACGGGCGGGACGGGCGTGAGCCCCCGGGACGTGACGCCGGAGGCCACCCTGAAGGTCATCGACCGGGAGCTCCCCGGCATGGCCGAGGCCATGCGCCGCGAGAGCATGCTGAAGACGCCTCACGCCATGATCTCCCGCGCCGTTGCCGGCATCCGCAAGACGACCCTCATCGTCAACCTGCCCGGCAGCCCGAAGGGCGTCCGGGAAAACCTCGCTGTGATCCTGCCGGCGCTCAAGCACGCCATCGAAAAGATCAAGGGAGACCCGAGCGACTGCGCGTCGTGAGGCACGAGGTTCGAGGATCGAGGAACGAGGACAGAAAAAAAAAGGATCGGAAAATGAATTTCCGATCCTTTTTTATGGCCCTTGTAGCTTTCCGTTATCCTTTAATCCTGTCCCCAAACATTTTCTCCAGGGTTTTCATGGCCCGCTCGCGGTGCGTGCCGGGCCAGTACACGCGACGGCATTTCGAGCACACCCGGAAATCCCTTTGTGTCCTGTACACATAGTCGGGGACGAGTGGGCGCACTTCTTCCGGTTTGGCTTCCTTCAGGGATTCGTTGCAGCGAAGGCACAGGGTGAATAGATTTTCCGGTTCAGGCTTGAGGCCCAACTTCCCGAGGACCTCGACGATCTGGTCCTCCACCCGGTCGTTTTCCACAAAGAGAACGATGCCGGGGTGTTGTCTGGCAAGAACGTCCTTGCGCCTCGTCAGGACGGCCCTCCCCTCTTTCTCCGCTTTCCGGAGAAATGACCGGTCGGCCTCCCCGCGCCAGTAGACCGTGTCGTGGCCGAGGATTCTCAGCCACTTGGACAGGCGCCCCAGGGAGCTGTCGGCAAGGAACTTCATCACAGCCCTGCTAGAGAAAGACACAAGGAAAGATTACATCATCCCCGTGGACTGGGGCGGAGGAGGCTGATAGGAGGAGCCGCGCATCAGTGTGAGGTTCTTCTGCTCGAGCTCATCGATCTTCCGGTACAGCTTGTTCATCCGCAGGCTCATCCTGAGCTTGTCGATGGCGCCGAGCAGCGCCGCCACGATAAAACCGATCACGAAGAAAGCGAAGACGAATAAATAGATTGGAATTTCGTCATAGGCGTAGCCGAAGTACCGCAATTTGATGGGATCACTGTTCTGAACGCCGAACGTGACAAAGAAAAAGGCGAAGCCGAGAATGACGATCAAATAGATGAACCTCATGGTCTGACCCCCTCCTCGTATTTCAGGAAATGCGGCAGGAGCGCATCCTTCGTTTTCATGAGGTCTTCGGAGATGATCCTCACTTCCCCGAAGACGGAAAGGGCATTGGTGTCCCCGATCCAGCGCGGGACGATGTGCATGTGAAGGTGGTCCTCCACGCCTGCGCCGGCGGCCCGTCCGAGATTCATACCGAGGTTGAACCCCTGAGGGTTCAGGGCCTCCTTGAGCACCTTCACGCACCGTGCCGTCAGATCGAACATCTCGCAGTGCTCCTCGAGACGGAGCTCCTCGATGTTGTGGACGTGCCGGTGCGGCGCCACCATGAGGTGGCCCGTAATGTACGGGTAGCGATTCATGATGATGAAGGCGTGCCTGCCGTCATGGAGCACAAACCCGTTGTCCCGGATGGAATCCCTGCAGAAAATGCAACCGTCCACCTTCTCCCCCCTGATGTATTCCATTCTCCATGGCGCGTAGAGGCTTTTCATGTAATCCTCAAAACAGGCGTTTCCTGATCAGTCTTCATCAGTCTTCATCGATGGCGATGATCCTGCCGGCGATCTTGTCCTCTCCGACCTCCAGGATCCCGATCGTGTTGGATACGGCGTGACGCCGGTCGCATGCCGTCCCGGGGTTGAAAAAGAGGATGCCCTCCCGGATGTGGTTTGCCGGGTTGTGGCTGTGGCCGTATACGATGCAGTCGACGTTCTCGAATTCCCTCCTGATCCGATCCTCGAGGTCCCGAGGGGATCCCCAGCCGTGAATGAGGCCGATTCGGAAGCGGCCGATCTCGAGAACACGCTTCTGAGGGATCTCGTCCCCGACGCGGGGAGGGTCCATGTTGCCGCAGACGGCCACCACTTCCTTGTCCCCGAAGACGTCCAGGACCTTGAGATCGACGAGGTCGCCCGCATGGAGGATCAGTTCGGCGTCGTGGAAGTGCTTCCGGACGATATCCAGGAGCCTCTCGTCGGGCCCCCTGAGATGCGTGTCGGAGATGACGCCGATCTTCAACCCTAACCCTCCCGGGACGAAAGGGATTATATCGCCCGGGGGTAAAAAGACAAGTCTTTTTTGGCATCTGCAAAGCTGCGCCACGCTTTCGGTTTGACTTTTCCGGGGCGGGGTACTAAGATCGAACAGGGCGAAAAAGGAAACGGGAAATGCTTGAAAACACCCTCGAAAAGATCGCCGAAAAGATACTGACCCTCGATGAGGCATCGCTTGCCTCCCTCTGGGAGCAGTACAAGCAAAAGATGGAAAAGTTCCAGCCCACAAGGGAGTGGGAACGGTCCGTCATCGTCTTCTTCATCATCAATTCCGTCCGCGTCAAGAACCATATCTTCAACGAGCGCATCCTTCAACATCAGCAGCACGGCGAACCCAAGCCGGAGGAGCCAACGCCAAAGGGAAGACCGAACCTCAAGCTCGTCAAGTAGATGAACAGATCCCAGGCCCTCAAGAGAATCTCCGAACTCCGGGACCTCATCGAGTACCACAATCGCCGCTACTATCAGCTCGACGACCCGGATATCTCCGATTACGAGTACGACAAGCTCATGCGGGAGCTGGCGGATCTCGAGGAGCGCTTTCCGGACATCGACCGCACCGCTTCGCCCACCCAGCGCGTAGGGGCCTCCCCGCTGGAGAAGTTCGGCACCGTCACCCACCTCACCCCCATGCTCAGCCTCGGCAATGCCTTCTCGGAGGAGGAGGTCTCGGAGTTCATTGAGCGCATCAAGCGCCTGCTCGGAGACAAGGCGGAGCCCGACTTCGTGGCGGAGCCGAAGATCGACGGCGTCGCCGTCAACCTGATCTATGAAAAGGGTGTCTTCCTCGTCGGCGCCACACGGGGCGACGGGCTCACCGGCGAGGATGTGACGCAGAACCTCAGGACGATCCGCATCCTGCCATTGAAGATGAGGCCCCGAGACCGTGACGGCATTCCCGAGCGAATCGAAATCCGGGGGGAGGTCTATCTCGAGAAGGAGGCCTTCCGTAAATTGAACGAACGCAGGGTCGAGCAGGGGGAGAGTGCATTCGCCAACCCGCGAAACGCCGCCGCGGGCTCCCTGCGTCAGCTCGACCCCCGCATCACGGCCAAACGGCCCCTCAGGATCTTCTGCTACGGCGTGGGGAGTGTCGAGGGAAAGAGCTTTACGACCCACTGGGACACCCTGAAGATGCTTGGCGACTGGGGGTTCCCGACAAACCCCGACATCCGGCTTGCCCGCGACGTTCAGGATTGCGTCGGATACTACCATCACATCGAATCCGCCCGCGAGAAGCTCCCCTACGAGATCGACGGGATCGTCCTCAAGGTAAATTCGCTTTCCCTCCAGGACCGCCTGGGGATGGTCTCCCGGAGCCCCCGCTGGGCAGTGGCCGTCAAGTTCGCGCCCACGCAGGCCACTACGATTGTCGAGGACATCGTCATCGGCGTGGGCAGGACGGGCGTGCTGACCCCCGTTGCCGTCATGAAGCCCGTCCAGGTGGGCGGCGTCACGGTGAGCCGGGCAACCCTGCACAACGAGGACGAGATCGCCAAGAAGGACGTCCGCATCGGCGACACGATCATCGTGCAGCGGGCGGGAGATGTGATCCCCGAGGTCGTCAAGGTCGTCGAAGGCAGGCGGACCGGCAGTGAGAAGCCTTACCGGATGCCCGAGAAATGCCCCGTCTGCGGCTCGAAGGTCGTGAGGCTCGAGGGCGAAGTGGCGCACCGCTGCATCGATCTGGCCTGCCCCGCCCAGATCCGGGAGAACATCAGGCACTTCGTCTCCCGCGGCGGGATGGACATCGAAGGCCTCGGCGACAAGATCGTCTCCCAGCTCCTCGATGCAGGGTTGATCCGGGACCCTGCCGATCTGTACGCCATCACGAAGGAGCAGCTCCTCGAGCTCGAGCGCTTTGCCGACAAGTCCGCGGAAAACCTGATCGCCGCTATCGCCCGCTCGAAGCACCCGCCGCTGGAGCGCCTGCTCTTCGCCCTCGGCATCCGCCACGTGGGCGAATACGTGGCAAAGATCCTGGCCAGGAAGTTCGGGAACGTGGGAAAGATCGAGACTGCAAGCCAGGAGGAACTGACGGCGATCGACGGGATCGGCCCGACCATCGCCGAGAGTATCTTCAAGTTCTCCCACGAACCGCACAACCTCAAGATCCTCAGGAAACTGGAACAGGCCGGCGTTCGGCCCATCTTCGAGAAGCAGGCAACATCAACGGCACTGGCGGGCAAGACCTTCGTCTTCACGGGCTCTCTCAAGGGCCTCTCCCGTGAAAAGGCAAAAGAGACCGTGGTATCCCTCGGAGGGACCGCCACGTCCACCGTCTCGAAAAAGACGGACTACGTCGTCGCCGGCGAGGACCCGGGTTCGAAGTTCGACAAGGCCAAGTCACTGGGTGTCGCGATCCTCGCCGAGGAGGGATTCCTGAAGCTGATCCGGGAAGCGGAAGAGAAGCAGCCGGACTAAGCTCCAGTGTTATATGTCATGTGTTTTGTCCTTTTTAGCCTTTTACCTTTTTCCTTTCTTTATGAAAAGAATCAACGTTACCATCACCGGCATCGTGCAGGGCGTCTCCTTTCGGGAGATGACCCGTCGTGAAGCCGTCCGGAACAACGTGCGGGGCTGGGTGAGAAATCTTCCCGACGGCCGCGTCGAGGCCGTCTTCGAGGGCGCAACTGTAGACGTGGACCGAGTTGTCAGCTGGTGCCGCTGCGGGCCCAGGCTGGCCGCAGTCGAGTACATAGAGGTGTCTGAGGAACCCTTCACGGGTGCTTTTCACGACTTCGAAATCCGTTATTGGTCCTGACGGGTGAGAACCGGCGGGCACCGAACCATCGCAAGCTGCAAATCCAAACAGGAGGGGAATGTGATGAAGAGAAACCGTTTGTTCTGCGTGACATTGTTGAGTCTTCTGATTGCCCTGAGCTACTACAGTCAGGCCTTTGCGGCCGGTGAGGGAACGAAGCTTGCCGATTTTTATCTCACGAAGCTGCCGGCACCGGCCCTGACCCCGTCCCCGACGCTGGAGCAGGCCATGAAGATCCAGGCAGAGTTCAACGCGGCCATCACGTCCTTTTTCGGCAAGGTGGTCGGCTACAAGGCGGGGCTCACGAACCCCAGCGTCCAGAAGGTCTTCGGCGTCACGGCGCCTGTCCGCGGAACCCTAATGGAAAAGATGATCCTCAAATCGGGCACGGCGATCGAGGCAAACTTCGGGGCGCGACCCCTTTACGAGGGTGACTTGATCCTGCGTGTTGGAAGTGACGCGATCAATTCGGCGAAAACCCCGATGGAGGCGCTTGGCGGAATCGATGCGGCCATCCCCTTCATCGAGCTTCCCGATCTGGTCTACGCGAAAGACGTCAAGATCAACGGGCCAATGCTCGCCGCTGTCAATGTGGCCGCCCGATATGGGATCGTGGGGGAGCCGATCCCCGTTCAGGCAACCGCCGAATGGATGGAGCGGCTGAAGACCTTCAAATGCCAGATTTACGATGAAAAGGGGACCCTTTTAATTGAGGCTCCCGGATCGAGCCTCCTGGAGCACCCGATCAACGTCGTCCTCTGGATCAGGGACTCTCTCAGTGCCGACGGCATCGCGCTGAAGAAAGGGGATTTGCTTTCTCTCGGCACGATCACGAAGCTCACCCCCACGGCGCCGAACACGACCGTCTTTGCACGATACGTCGGCCTGGACCCGAAAGGCCACGTCGTCATTTCCGTGATCTTCAAATAGGCGGGTGCAGGAGCCGATCCCTTAACCACTTCTAATCATGACAAGGCCCGCCCTGAGTTAAAACAGGACGGGCCTTTTTCATTTTTTTGAAAGAGGCATTACTTCCCGCAGATGACGGATATCTCGATTGCCGCATCGCGGGGGAGCTTCGCCACCTGTACGGTCTCCCGGGCGGGGGGCGCATCCGGGAAATAGCGCCCGTAGATTTCGTTGAATTTCGCAAAATCGTTCATGTCTTTCAGGAATACCGTCGACTTGAGGACGTTCTGCAGCCCCATCCCGGCCGCTTCGACGATGCCCTTCAAGTTTTCCAAAACCTGGACGGCCTGCGCCTCAATGCCGGTACCGGCCAATTCCCCCGTTTTCGGGTCCATGCCGAGCGTCCCCGACACGAACAGAAGATCCCCGTATCTCACGGCCCTGCGAATAAGGCCCGATCGCCTTGGGCGCATCCGGAGTGCTGATGATCGTCTTCATGCCTACCCCCCTTTCACGTGTGATGGTTTGTGGAGAAGAATCATATCACGCGAGTGCGGGACGACAAACAAAATCTCGTCTCCCGGGGACGGGTCTACTTTTCAGTTGACACTATCCGCCTTTCCCTATAAAAAAATGCAGCTTTAATAGCAGGAGGTCGAGGCATGAAAAAGCTTGCCGTACTCGTCGCCGTCGTTGCGATTTTTGCATTCCTTGCAGTCCCAATCGCCAGGGCTGCCGAACCCATCAAGATCGGGGCCGCCTTCGCCCTGTCCGGAAGCATCGCCGTCTACGGCGAGGGTTTCAAAAAGTGCATCGATCTCGCCGTCGAGGAGATCAATGCCAAGGGCGGCATCAAGGGAAGAAAGATCGAGATCGTCTATGAAGACAACAAGAGCAACCCCAAGGACTGCGTCACCGCCGTCCGCAAGCTCATCACCGTGGACAAGGTCCCCGTGATCTTCGGGCCCGCCGGAAGCTCCAACTTTATGGCCACGGCCCCCGTCGCCCAGGAAAACAAGGTGGTCCTGCTCTCGGCTCAGGGCGCCGCTGTCGGCCTGACGAAGGCCGGGGATTACATCTTCCGCGTGTTCCCCTCCGACACACTCCAGGGACCTCACCTGGCGAAACTTGCCTTCGACATGGGCTACAAGAAAGTCCCCGTCATGTACGTCAACAACGACTGGGGCCTCGGTCTCAAGAATGCCTTCGTGGATGCCTACAAGAAGATGGGCGGCACGGTGACGGACATCATCGCCTATGATGAGAAAAAGACGGACTACCGCACCGAGCTTCTCCGCGCAAGCAAGGGCAACCCCCCGGCCATCGTCAATCTGACCTACATCAACGAAGGCGCCATACAGTTCAAACAGGCCTTCGAGATGGGCATCAAGACGCAGTGGCTCTGCGGCTCCGCCGCCAAGGCCCCCAAGATGGTGGAGTTGGCCGGCAAGGCCGCCGAGGGGGTCATCGGCACGTATCCCTCGGTCCCCCAGAGCACGAAACAATACCAGGCCTTCAAGGAAGCGTACAAAAAGAAGTACGGCGATGACAAGATCCCGATCTTCGGCGATTACAACTACGACATGGTCTACGTCACGGCCAAGGCAATCGAGAAAGGCGGCTACACGGCCGACGGCATTCGCAAGGCCCTGCCCGACGGTGGCCAAGGGCTACAAGGGCGTAACGGGAGACAAGACCTTCGACGCGGAGAGAAGTCCGAAATTCGCGGAATACGGCATCTGGATCGTCAAGGACGGCAAGATCGAGGATTACAAGAAATAATCGAAAATCGACTCGACTGAACTGACCGGGAGGGATCCGGCCGTCGTTTCGGCCGGATCCTCCTTTTTTTCATATGGATTCTTTCAGCTACTATTCCCAGACCATCCTCAACGGCATTCTCGCGGGCTGCATCTACGCGCTGTTTGCCATGGGGCTGACCCTCATCTACGGCGTGCTCAACTTCGTGAACTTTGCTCACGGCGAGCTGATCATGTGGGGGGCCTATTTCCTCTTCCTCTTCATGGCGGAACCTTTCGGCCTTCCCCTTTACGTCGCCATTTTCCCGGCCCTGGCCCTGACCGGGTGCCTGGGGCTTGCGATGGACTACTCCGTCTTCCGACCCATTCGCAGGGCAAACCGCCTTACGCTCCTCATCGCCGCCATGGGGCTTTCCGTATTGCTTCGCAACGCGGCGCAGTTCTTCTGGGGCGCCGAGGTGCGGACCTACGGCTTTGAAGTCATGCCCGGGACGCAGTTTCTCGGCCTCTATCTCACGACACCGCAGTTTGCCATCATCGGGGTGACATTCCTCTGTGTCATCGGTGTCTACCTTCTTTTCTTCAAATCACGTCTCGGCAAATCGATGAGGGCCCTGTCGGACAATCTGGACCTTGCCCGGATATCGGGCATCGACACGAAACGCTCCATTCTCGCCGCCTGGGTCATCTCGGCGGTCCTGGCCGGCATCGGCGGCATCCTGCTTGCCCTCGACACGAACCTCCACCCCGAGATGGGCATTGCCAACCTCATCAAGGCCTTCGCCGCAACCCTCATCGGCGGCGTGGGGAACCTCTGGGGCGCGCTGCTGGGGGGCCTTCTGATCGGGCTGGCGGAAAACATCGGCGTGCTCTTCATCTCGCCGGGCTACAAGGACGGGATTGCCTTCGTCATCATGGTGCTGATCCTTCTGGCCCGCCCCTATGTCATCCTCGGCGAAAGGAGCGACTGATGGATCTGCTCCTTCACCTCTGCGTCGTCATCGCCATCTACGCCATCTTCGCGCTGAGCCTCAATGTCGAAGTCGGGTACACGGGGCTCTTCAACTTCGGGCACGTGGCCTTTTTCGCCATCGGCGCCTACACGTCGGCTCTTCTGACCCTCGCCGGTATCCCTTTTACCTGGAGCCTCCCCGCCGCCCTTGCGATGGCGGGCCTCTGTGGTTTTCTCCTGAGCATCCCCGCCCTCAAGCTCCAAGGGGATTACTTCGGGATCGCGACACTCGGCTTCGGCGAGATCCTCCGGATGATCTTCAACAACGAAGTCTGGCTTACCAAGGGGCCCATGGGGCTTCCCGGGATCCCGAGGCCCGAGGTCTTCGGCTTCGTCTTCGACACCCTCCCCCGGTACCTGGTCCTCTCGTCGGGCTTTGCCCTGCTCACCTTCGCCATCCTGGCCTTCATCGTCCTCAGCCCCTTCGGCCGCGCCCTGAAGGCCGTGCGCGACGATGAAACGGCGGCGGAGATCCTCGGCAAAAACGCCTATCGCTTCAAGATCAAGTCCTTCGTCATCGGCTCCGTCTTTGCGGGCCTCGCAGGGGTGCTCTGGGCCCACTACGCAACGTTTATCGGCCCCGGAGATTTCACGCTGACCGAGACGATCCTCGTGCTGCTCATCGTCGTCATGGGCGGAAAGGGAACCTTCCTGGGACCCGTTGTGGGGGCCGTGGTTCTCATCTTCTTCCAGGAGTCGGTCCGATTCCTGCGGCTCCCGCCCGAGTGGACCCGGCTGCTGGGTCCGCTGCAGCAGATGATCTTCGGGCTGCTGCTCATCGTCCTCATGGTCTTTCGCCCCGAGGGGATCATCCGCGAAAAAGGGGCAGAGCGGTGATAGAGATCCGAAACGTGACGAAGGCCTTCGGCGGCACGCGCGCCGTCTCCAACTGCTCGATCAGCCTCGACGGCCTGACGATCTCCGGGCTCATCGGGCCCAACGGGAGCGGCAAGACGACCCTCTTCAATCTCATCACGGGCCTTCTCAAACCCGACAGCGGGGAGATCCGCTTCCTGGGAAACCGGATCGACGGCCGCTTGCCCCATGACATGGCGGCCCTGGGCCTCATCCGCACCTTTCAGCTCTCGAGAGTCTTCCCCAGGATGACGGTGCTGGAAAACATGCTGCTCGCCCCCCAGGGCCAGACGGGGGAGAGCCTTCTCTCCCTGTGGTTTCGACTGCCGAGGATCCGGAAGGAGGAATCGGATAACCGGGAGCGGGCCCTCGAGCTTCTCGATCTGTTGGGTCTCACGCGGCTCCATGACCAGTTCGCCGAGAACCTCTCCTACGGACAGCAGAAGCTCCTGGAGCTGGGCCGGGCCCTCATGGCGAAACCGAAGATGATCCTGCTGGACGAACCCACGGCGGGGATCAACCCCACGCTGATCCGGACGATGATCGAGATGATCCTCAAGATGAGGGAGCGGGGCCAGACATTTTTCATCATCGAGCACAACATGGACGTGGTCATCGAGGTCTGCGAGAAGGTTTTCGTCCTCGACCACGGAGAGAAGATTGCGGAAGGACGGCCGGAAGAGATCCAGAAGGATCCCCGCGTGATCGAGGCCTACCTGGGATGATGAGACTGGAAGCTGCAGACATCTTTGCCGGCTACGGCAAGATCGAGGTTCTTCACGGGGCAACCCTCCGTGCAGCCGAGGGGGAGATCATCTGCATCATCGGTCCCAACGGCTCGGGAAAATCGACCCTGCTGAAAACGGTCTTCGGCCTTCTGAAGCCGACGAAGGGAACGGTGAGCTTCGACGGGAAGGACATTACCCGGCTCGAGCCCGAGCAGAAGGTGCGTCTCGGAATCGCCTTCATCCCTCAGGGCCGGAACGTCTTTCCATCGCTCACGGTCCGCGAGAACCTCGAGATGGGCGGCACGGTCCTCGACGATGAAAAGGCAGTCCAGCACGCGATCGAGGAGGCCCTCGAGTCGTACCCTCTTCTCAAGAGAAAAATCCGCGACAAGGCAGGAAACCTCTCGGGCGGCGAAAAGCAGATCCTCTCGCTTGCGCGGGCCGACATGGTCAAACCAAGCCTCATCCTGATGGACGAGCCATCCATAGGCCTCTCCCCGAGGATGATCGACGAGGTCTATTTGAAGATTGCGGAGATCAACCGCCGGGGCACCACCTTCGCCATCGTCGAACAGAACGCCCGGAAGGCTCTCTCGATGGCCCACCGGGGCTATGTCCTGGATCTGGGCAGGACCCGCCTGGAGGATACGGGCGCGGGGCTTCTCGACAACGAAGAAGTAAAGAAGCTCTACCTCGGGGGATAGGGGCAAGGGTCCAGGGTATGAGACAAAGACCTTTATGCATGGCAGTGCGAGCGTCATCCCTGGTCTGACTTCCTGCGCTTGCCGACGGAGGCCAGGTAGATCGTGAACTCGTCCTGCCCGTCCACTTTCAAGATATGATCCATGGCCTGCTGGTCGTAGGCGGCGACGGCGCAGGTCCCTGCGCCGATGGCCTCGCAGGCCAGGTAGAGGTTCTGGCAGACATGCCCGGCATCCAGGGCAATCACCTTGGCCGCGGCCAGGCTGTAGCGCCACTCCATGCGGTAGGGAATGGCCGTCCAGACAAACGTCACCGCCGCTTCCGCCGGGTAGGGCTGGCCGAAAATGGCCTGGACGATTTTCTCCGGCGCCTTCTCGTCGGCGCGCACGAGCAGGAGCTGGTGCTCGACGGGAAGATACCGGTAGATCCCCGCCAGAAGCCCTTTCACATGATTGACACACAGGTACGTTTCCAGGGCGTGACGGCATCCGGCCGACGGCACCGTCCGCAAGGCGTGCCCCTCTTCCATACGCGTCCGGATCCCCTGGGTCGCCCAGAGAAGGAAGCTCAGTTCATCCAGGGTCATGGGCTCCCGGGTATAGACGCGCCGGCTTTTGCGGTTGCGGATGGCTTTCGTAAGGTCAATCCCCGGAATATCCTGCCACTTGCCGAATTTGGCCAGGTCGATCCGGACCGCGTCGGGCGGGAATGGTTTTTCAACCGGCGGTGGGGCAACACCCCGATTCTGATCGGTTTCCGAGAAATCGACTCTCTTGCGGATGCTGTCCTTCAGGAAATAGCGAAACTGCTCCAGGATCTTCTTATTGACTTCCATGACTCCGAACTCCCTGCTGTGCCTTTCGATGAGTACGGCGCCGAGCGCCCGGTGTCATCTTTTCCCAGGACCGGCAGCACAGCGGTCAACCTGCCTGGGTGGGACGATGCTCTTCAGCGTCTTCTCCCCTGTTGTTTCTGACTCTCGAGGACGATATCGAGATTTCGGCGGGCTTCCGTAAAGTTCGGCCTTATCCGCAGCGCTTCCCGGAAATGAGATGCCGCCTCCGCTGTTTTCCCCTCCATCATGAGCACTTTTCCGAGGTCGTTGTGGGCTTCCGCGTAGTTCGGCCTCAGCGCAAGGGCATCCCTGAATTGCCCGGCAGCCTCCGGAAGACGGCCCTGGTTGGCCAGGGCCACGCCATAGTTGTAGTGAAAACCGGCGTTGGCCGGTTCGATCCGCAGGGCCTTCTCGTATTGGGCTGCCGCTTCCTCAAACCTTCTCTGCGAAGCGAGCAGCACACCGAGGTTGCTGTGGGCGTTTGCGTAATCCGGCCGGATCCGGATGGCTTCCTGATAATGCCGGTACGCTTCCTCCTTGTTGCCCCTGGTCGCATAGTAATTTGCCAGGTTGTACTGTGAGCTGGAATAATTCGGATTGATCCGAATGGCTTCGAGGTAGTGGGATGCGGCCTCCTCGCCCTTTCCGGTCCGGTTCAGGGCGACTCCGAGATTGGTATGGGCCAGGTAATTGCCCGAGGTGACAGCCAGCGCATGTTCGAAAAGGATCACGCTATTCTGCCAGTACGACACCTGCACCCAGGTCACGGCAACGAGCCCTGCAAGAACGGTCCCCGCCGCAGCAGCAAGAATTTTTTTTTGCAGGCCCAGTTTTTTTGCGAGGTCGACGGCCCCCCAGGTCAAAAGGATGAAAATCCCGACAAGAGGGATATAGGTATACCGGTCGGCCATGGAATGCTTACCGACCTGGATGAGGCCGGACACCGGCGCCAGGGTAATCAGATACCAGAACCAGCCCACTGTCATATAGGGAAATCTTCGAGCATATCTGATGGCAATCACGGAGACAGCAATAATCAGGGCACCGGCCAGAACCGCCTGCCAGAGAGAAACGGCCATTCCCGGGTGGGGATAGAAGGGAGCCAGACCTGCCGGCCAGAAAGTCATCCAGAGATAGGTCATGGTAGAGATCAGGGCGTTTGCCGTCCTGACCCACAAGGGCCAATCCGTGAATGTCGAGCTCTCGCCCCGGCTCTGAACGATGATGGCCACGATCCCGAATGCAACCGACACCATCAGAAACGGGATTTTCTCCTTGACCAAGCTCAGGAGGCTTGCTTTCCCTACAGGCTCTGTTTTTTCCTCTTTCTGCTTCACTTTCTGCTTCTGCTTCTGCTTCTGCTTCTGCTTCGGCTCCTGTAGCTGCGCCTGTGCTTCCATCCGTTTCAACGGCCAGTAATCCAGAAGCAGCAAAATCAGAGGAAACGTCACATACGTCGGTTTTGTCATCAGGCTGAGAAGAAAGGGCATGAAGACCGCAAGTCCGTTCTTCCAACCGGGACTCCTCGCATAGCGGGCGTAAGCGGCCAGGGCGAGCAGGAAGAAAAACGTACTGAGCACATCCTTGCGCTCGGCAACCCAGACGACGGACTCCACGTGAAGCGGGTGCAGGGAAAAGAGGGCTGCCACGAATGCGCTCTGCCAGAATGCCCCCGTCAGAGCCATCAGGGCGAGGAACAGCAAGACCGCATTTGCAGCGTGCAGGATCAGACTGGTCAAGTGGTGCCCGCCTGCCCAGGGTCCAAACAGCTGCCAGTCCAGCATGTGAGACAGCCAGGTCAGGGGATGCCAGAAATCGGCATAGGCGGTCGTGAAGGACCAGGCCACACCCTTGAAGGTCAATCCTGCCCTCACGTTGGGATTCTGGGTAACGTACTGCTCATCATCGAGATTGATGAAATCGTGATTCTTGACCTGCCAGAAGACGGCAAGGGTTGCCAGGAACAGCAACAGGCAAACGATGAGCTTTTTCTGCGAGGGGGAGAGGTTTTGCAGCATGAACCCATACCTTGCCTCATGGTTTCCTTGTGGTCCTATTTGCGGTACTGCGCCATGACCTCGCCGAAGCCCTTCATGGAGTTGACGATGGTGGCATCGTCGACGCAGTAGGCGATCCGGAAGTAACCGGGTGCGCCGAAGCCGCTTCCGGGAACCGTGAGGATGTTTTTTTTCTGCAGGGCCCGGACGAATTCCACGTCGTCGGCAATCGGGGTCTTCGGGAAGAGGTAGAAGGCCCCTTCGGGCTTTGTGAACTCGTAACCGTGTGCGGCAAGTCCGTCACAGAGAAGATCCCGTTTCCTCTTGTACACCTCCACGTCGACCTTCGCATCGAGGACCTTCGGCAGGACCCGCTGGATGAAGGCGGGCGCGTTGACGAAGCCGAGCATGCGGTTGCACATGACGAGGCCGCCCAACAGCAATTCAAGGCCGTCCGCCTCGGGGTTCACGGCGATAAATCCGATGCGCTCGCCGGGGACGGAGAGGGTTTTCGAATAGGAGTTGGCGATGAGACTGTGCCGATAAGCCTTCAGCAGGCTCGGGACCTTCACGCCGTCGTAGACGATCTTGTCGTAGGGTTCATCGGAGATGAGGTGGATGCTGCGTCCGAACTTCTTTCCCTTGTCCTCGAGCATCAATGCAAGGGCCCGGATCGAGGTCTCGTCATAAACCCGGCCCGTTGGGTTGTTCGGCGAGTTGATGAGGATCGCCTTCGTTCTCTCCGTGATGGCCTCCTCGATGGCCCACAGGTCGAGGGCGAAGTCCTCCTTCGTCTTCACCAGCTTCGTGACCCCGTTGTGGTTGTCCACGTAGGTCCGGTACTCGACAAAGAAGGGAACGGGGGTGATGACCTCGTCGCCGGGGTCGAGGAGGGTCTTCAGGATCACGTTCAGGGCCCCTGCAGCCCCGCATGTCATGATGACATGCTCCGGCCCCAGTTTCACGCCGTGCTCCCTGCCCAGCTGGGCGGCCACGGCCGCCCTTGTCTCGGGATAGCCCGCGTTGGGCATGTATCCGTGTACACCCGGCCGCTCGTCTTTTGCCACCTCGAGGAAGGCCTTGAGCAGTTCCCGCGGCGGTTGCACATTCGGGTTCCCCAGGCTGAAATCGAAGACGTTCTCGGCCCCGAACTGCTGTTTGAGCCGGATACCGTCCTCGAACATCTTCCGGATCCACGAGGACTGGGTGATCATCCCTTCGATCTTCTTTGAAACCGCCATGGTTTTCTCCTTTCGGACAAAAAAAGGCAAAGGGCCTCTTTTCGATTGATTTGCCTTTAGCCTTTTGCCTTATGCCTTACGCCGCTTTGAGTAGCACATCCGGCTCGCGGCCGTCAACAAAAGAGTCCCGAAACTGCTTGACATTTCGCAACCCTTCCTCTAACATCCCGACCGGCTTGGAGGGGGTGCAGAGGCCATGATCATCGAAAAAGCCGGCAAGATTGTCGAGGGTCTCCACGCGCTGGCGGACATCGATCTGCCGGCCTGGCTCGTCACGGCCGAAACGCCTGCCCTCTTCGATGCCGGCATCACCTTCATGGGGCCCGTATACCTCAAGGAAATCCGCCGCATTCTCGGCGACGAAAACCGCCTTCGCTGGCTTTTCATCACCCACGCCCATTTCGACCACAGCGGAACGGCCCCTTATCTCAAGCGTCGCATCCCCGGACTCAAGGTGGCCGCAAGCCGGCTCGCCTCCGAGATTTTCAAGAAGCCCAATGCCGTCACCCTCATTCAGAGTCTCAGCCGCGATTTCGAAGAGCAGCACAAAACGCTGTTCGGCAGCGAAGATATCCGGTTCGACAGCCTGGAGGTGAACCGGATCCTCGAGGACGGGGAAACCGTCGACCTCGGAGGCGGCTGGACGTTCAGGGTGATCGCCACGCCGGGCCACACCCGGGACGGCGTTTCGTTCTACTTCCCGAACATCAAGGCCCTCATCTGCGGCGAGGCCGCCGGCGTGCCCGACCGGAATTTCAAAATTCATCCGGAGTTTCTCGCCAGCTACAGGGATTACGTGGCTTCCCTGGAAAAACTGGCCGCCCTGGACGTGGAGATCATCATGCTCAGCCATCACTACGTCCTCACCGGCACGGAGGCGCGCAGCTACCTGAAGAAATCCCTGGAGAGCACCCTTGCGTTTTCTGACCGGATCCGAAGCTGCCTCGCCGAGGCCGGCGGCAACCAGGAGAGCGTCGTGAAGCGGATCTTCAAGGAAGACCACCAGGACACGGGCGCCATCCAGCAGGCCGAAAGGCCTTACCTGATCAACCTTGCGGCCAAGGTGAAAGCCGTGGCCGAGAACAAATAGGCAGAGAGACGACCAAGACCCACACGAAAGGAGTGAGAGGTACATGAACATCTTGATATTCGGACCCAATGGAAGCGGCAAGGGAACCCAGGGCGCCACCGTCCAGAAGAAATACGGCGTTCCCCACATCGAAACGGGCGTGATCTTCCGTGAGAACATCTCCAAGGGGACGGAACTCGGGAAGAAGGCAAAGGTCTTTATCGACAAGGGCGACCTGGTTCCCGACGACATCACGATCCCCATGATCCTGGACCGCCTGCAGGAGGCCGACTGCGCGAAGGGCTGGCTCCTCGACGGCTTCCCCCGCAACCTTGCCCAGGCCGAGGCCATGTGGAAGGCTCTCCAGGAGCGCAACATGAAACTCGACTTCGTCGTCGAGATCCTGCTTGCCCGCGAGATCGCCAAGAAACGCATCATGGGCCGGAGGCTCTGCCCCGTTGACAACAACCACCCGAACAACATCTTCATCGACGCCATCAAACCTGCCGAAAAGGGCGGAAAGATGGTCTGCAGGGTCTGCGGCGCCGACAACCTCAAGGCCCGCGCCGACGACCAGGACGAGGGCGCCATCGACAAGCGCCACGGCATCTACTACGACACCAAGACGGGTTCGCTTGCGGCCGTGAACTTCTTCAAGCAGCGCGTGAAGGTGATCGAGGTGGACGGCACCCCCGGCGTGAAAGAGGTCGCCGAGGACCTCATGAAAAAACTGGGTTGATTTTTTAATTATTTCAATGTATAAGATGAATCCTCCCGCCGGGATGGGTCCCGACGGGAGGATTTTTTTATGATAAATGAGATGGCAGAGAATTTTGGCAGAAATTGTAAGCGTTCTACGTTAACCGCTCTTGGCGAAGCGGAGCGGCCGCAGCGTAAATCGAATTGATCATACCATGAAAAACATCCGCAACTTCAGCATCATCGCCCACATCGATCACGGCAAATCGACCCTCGCCGACCGCCTGATCCAGCACACGGGGGTCTCCGACGTGCGCAACTTCCGCGATCAGATCCTGGACAACATGGACATCGAGCGCGAGCGGGGAATCACGATCAAGAGCCAGGCCGTCACCCTGCCCTACCGCGCAAAGGACGGCCAGGATTACATCCTCAACCTCATCGACACGCCGGGCCACGTGGATTTCACCTACGAGGTCTCCCGGTCCCTTGCCTCCTGCGAAGGGGTGCTGCTGCTCATCGACGCCGCCCAGGGGGTGCAGGCCCAGACGATCGCCAACCTGTTCCTCGCCATGGAGAACAACCTGGCGATCATCCCCGTCATCAACAAGATCGACTTGCTGACGGCGGACGTGGACAGAGTCCTCGAGCAGATCGACGCCGAGCTGGGGCTCGACCCCTTCAGCCACATCAAGTGCTCTGCCAAGCAGGGGATCGGAATCGAAGAGGTCCTGGAAGCCATCGTCGAGCGCATTCCTCCCCCGAAAGGCGATCCTGCAAAGCCGCTCTCGGCGCTCATCTTCGACGCCCAGTACGATTCCTTCCGCGGTACCGTGATCTACTGCAGAGTCTTTGACGGGGCCGTCAAGCCCGGCGACATCATCCGCTTCATGTCCGAGGGTTCCACGCACAAGGTGGAGGAGGTGGGCCGCTTCGCCCTGACCCGGGACAAGAAGAATACCCTCTCGGCAGGGGATGTGGGTTACATCATCGCCGGCGTCAAGACCGTTTCCGACGTCCGCATCGGCGATACGATCACCCTCGACGAGCGGCCTGCGGATCATGCGCTTCCCGGATTCAAGGAGATCAAGCCCGTCGTTTTTTCGTCCATTTACCCCATCTCGTCGGAGGACTACGGGGACCTGACCGTCGCGCTGGAAAAGTACAAGCTCAACGACGCCGCCCTGGTGTACCAGAAGGACTCCTCCGTCGCCCTCGGGCTGGGATTCCGCTGCGGCTTCCTGGGTCTTCTGCACCTGGAGATCGTCCAGGAGCGCCTCGAGAGGGAATTCGACCAGTCCATCATCCTCTCCGTGCCCAGCGTCCGCTATCGCTTCACCCTGAAGGACGGCAGCGTCATTTGGGTGGACAACCCGTCCAACTACCCGGAGCCCTCATCGATCGAGAAGGCCGAGGAGCCCTTCATCCGGGCCACCATGATCATGCCCGAGAGATACCTTGGAGCCATCATGAAGCTCTGCACGGAGAAACGCGGCGCCAACTCGACGATGAGTTACCTGAGCCCGGGCCGCGTGGAGATCATCTACGAGATGCCGCTTGCCGAGGTTCTTTTCGATTTCTACGACCGGCTCAAGACGGTGACCCAGGGATACGGGTCCTTCGATTACGACATCATCGACTACCGGGAGGGGACGCTCGTCCTTCTGGACATCCTGGTCAACGGCGAGAAGGTGGACGCCCTCTCCCAGATCGTCCACCGCGACAACGCCCGTCAGCGTGGCGTCCATGCCTGCGACAAGCTCAAGGAGGAGATCCCACGTCAGCAGTTCAAGATCGCGATCCAGGGAGCAATCGGCGGCGAGATCATCTCCCGCTCCACGATCAACCCTTTCCGCAAGGACGTGACGGCCAAGTGCTACGGCGGCGATATCACGAGGAAACGAAAGCTCCTGGAGAAGCAGAAAAAAGGCAAGAAGCGCATGAAGATGGTGGGCACCGTGAGTATCCCCCAGAGCGCCTTCCTGGCAGTGCTGCAGTCGGACAACGACTGAAGAAAGTGACCGGTGGCCAGTGACCAGTGACCGGTGAAAGAACCATTCAGATGTCTGCAACAGGAGAACATTACGCCTCATGCGAAAGTCAATGCCGCGGCGGGATTGTATATCCACATCCCGTTTTGCCGCTCGAAGTGCGCCTATTGCGATTTCTATTCGATCACGGACAGCTCGCTGGTGCAAGGCTATCTCCATGCACTCTCCCGCGAGATGGAGCAAACCCGTGAATTCGCCCCCCTCTTTGACACCGTTTACATCGGAGGAGGAACGCCCTCATGCCTGGACACACGCCAGCTGGCGGAACTCCTCGTTCGGGTCCGCAAGGCCTTCCCGATCTCCCCGGGTGCGGAGATCACCGTAGAGGTCAACCCGGGGGACGTCGATACGGTTTTCATGAGAGGGCTTCGCGATGCCGGCGTCAACCGGGTCAGCGTCGGGGTGCAGTCCTTCGACAGCAGCATCTTGAAATCCCTCGGAAGGCGTCACAACGGGCACGAAAGCCGTGAGGCTCTCGAGGCTGCAAGGGGTGCCGGGTTTGACAATGTCGGGATCGACCTTATTTACGGCGTACCCGGCCAGTCGCACGAGGGCTGGCAGGAAACGATGGAGACCGCCCTCGGATTCAACCCCGAGCACCTGTCCTGCTACGAGTTGACCATTGAGGAAGGCACGCCTTTCCACCGCCGGATTGAACGGGGCGAGTTCAGCCTTTCCGGGGAAGAGGAGGCATACCGGTTTTTCTCCATGACCTCGGCTTTTCTCGAACAGCGAGGGTACACCCATTACGAGGTGTCCAATTTCGCCCGGGAGCGCGCCCTCATCTCCAGGCACAACCACAAGTACTGGGACCATACTCCCTGCCTGGGCCTCGGGCCGGCAGCCCATTCTTTCAACGGGAACCGGCGCTGGTGGAACCACCGCTGCCTCGAGCTTTACATGCGGGATGTCAACAGCGGCCGCGCGCCCTTGGCAGGGGAAGAGGACCTCTCGCCGGAGCAGCTTCGACTGGAGGCCCTCTATTTCGGCTTCCGGACGAAACGGGGGATCCATGGCCCCGATTTCAGGGAGCGATACGGCATCGACTTGTTCCGGGAGAAAGGTCCCGCCCTGCGCTGCCTTCGGGATGAAGGGTTCGTAACTCTGGAGGATGAATTTCTGGCACCGACCCGAAGGGGACTGGCCCTGGCGGACCGCCTGTGCCTGCTGTAAATATTTCAAGGAATTGCTTGATTCCTGTCGAAGAATATGAGATTAAATTACGCTTCTGAATCGGCATGATAACTCTCATGAGGTGAAGTATGGGCAGTGTCGTCAAAAAACGAAGGAAAAAGATCAGCAAGCACAAGTACCGCAAGCGCCTGAAGGCCAATCGTCACAAGAACCGCTAACGCCTTCAGGGGAATCCCCGCAGGACAACTGTGGGGTTCCCCGTTGCCGCATCCCGCCTGAACTAAAGGCCCGGTGAATCAAGAGGCAGAGTCCCTGGGTAAACCGCCGGCGAAGCATCCGGTGGAAGAAACCATCACCCCGTTGCGACCGGGGGCATGGCACCGGGGCATGTGCGGGCGAGGATGACGAGCCAGGCCAATCGGGATTGGGTCCATGGTTTTAACGCTCCGCGATAAGCTGATCCTGTCCGCCATCGCCGCCCTCTTTGCCGTCCGGCTTTTCACGATCCACACGATTCAACTCTCCCCCGACGAAGCGTATTACTGGAACTGGGGCCAGCACCCATCGCTTGCCTACTCCGACCACCCCCCCATGGTGGCCTGGGTGATGGCTTTCTTCACGGCGCTGGGCGGCAACTCGGAGCTTTTTGTCCGCCTCGGCGGCACTCTTCTCTCTATCGCGGCTCTTTTCTTTCTCTTTGCCACCGCAAGGACTCTTTTCCCTGCCCACCGGGACCTTTCCTGGGACGTTCTTCTCGCATTCAACGTGACGCTGCTCTTTCCCGCAGGCTGCATCATCCAGACGCCGGACACGCCCATGCTCTTCTTCTGGGCTGCCGCGGCCTGGTGCGGGAGCCGGATCGTAACGGGTGGGGGCGGGTGGTGGTGGTACGGCTGGGGAGCGGCCCTGGGCCTGGGCCTTCTGAGCAAGTACACCATGATCCTCCTGGTCCCCTGCACTTTCGGGTTTCTTCTGTTCTGCCCTTCACTGCGACACTGGCTTGCCCGGAAAGAACCCTGGCTCGGTCTTTCGATCGCATTCGTTCTCTTCTCGCCTGTCCTTTACTGGAACTCACAGCACGACTGGCTCTCTTTTACCTACCAGCTCCAGCAGGGGTTCTCGCCAAAGCAAAAGGCCGTCCCCCTGAAGCTCCTTGAATATCTCGGCGGCCAGGCCGGCGTCATCACTCCGGTTCTCTTTCTGGCTTTTGCCGGGTACAGCGTGAAGGCGATCCGGATCAGTCTCGTGAAGGAGCATCCGGCCTACCTCTACCTCCTCTTCCTGTCGTGGCCCGTTCTGCTATTCTTCGGCTTCTCCACGGCCATGGGCAAGGTGGCCGAGGCAAACTGGCCCGCCCCGGCCTATATCGCCGGCTTCATCCTCGCAGGTGCCGTGTTTCATGACGTTTACGCGGCCAGGCCGGCTCACCGGCGTTTCATCGCCGCCGGTCTTGTCGTCGGCCTCCTGATGAGTCTCGTGGTACAATTGCATCTCCTGAATCCCTTTCTGCCCATTCCCGCGACTGCGGATCAGACTCGGCAATTCCACGGCTGGCGGGAACTTGGCGAGCAGGTTTCCCGCGTCGTCGATCAGCGTCCATCCGATCGGGGGTATTTCCTGGTGTCGGACAAAGGGACCACGGCGGCGGAAGCCGTTTTCTACAGCGGGGCACGGCTGACGGGCTTCGACCTGTTCCAACCCGAGCGCTACGTCTTCCTGGGGGATCTGTCGACCCTGAGGGGAAAGGATGCCGTCCTCGTGCTTCACGGTGCAAGCGATGCCGGCCTGAAACGATATCATGGGTATTTCGACTCGATCGAGCATGCGGGCTTCCACGACTGCGTCTTCAGGGGCGTGAAGATCGAGGGGCTCAGCGTTCAACTCTACATCGGGCGAGGGTTCCGGGGGAGCTGGCAGGCCGCCCTGCGGCAGTGACCAGTGTCCAGTGACTAGTGACCAGTGAAAAAAAGAAATTTGAATACTGGATCCCTTGAACCCTTCCTTCACAAGCCACAAACCACTAGCCACTAGCCACTAGCCACTAGTCATTGCCGCTCAGCGGCTACTTGCGTGCCCTGAACGTCCAGGAGTGGTTGATGAGATAGTTCAGGATCGCCGTCATGCCGATCGCGAGGACATTCGCAGGCAGGTAGTGCATGTACTGCGTGAAGAAATTCGTGAAGAGAAACTGCAGGGCGATGGCAAGCCAGGATGCGGTGCAATACTGCATGAACTGCAGGGCGACCGGTTTCCGGATGTATGCTTTCCGGTCCTTCCAGGTCCAGGCCCGGTTCCAGATGAAATTGTGCAGGGTGGCAACGAAGATCGCCGTGGCCAGAGACAGGTTCAAGCGCAGAGGCGCTGAGACGATTCCCCGGTAAAGGAATTCCTGGCCGACATAGAAAACGGCCAGATTGACGAGTGTACCCGAAAATCCAACCGCTCCGAATTTCGCAAAGCGCTGCTGCACCAGCCACGTTCCCCCGGGCAGCCGGGAGACGGCATCCTTGACCGCCTGCTTGACCCGCAACAACCCGCTCATCGAACCGGTTCCTCCGCCAGCAAATCCAGCGCACAGGCCAGAACAGTCTCGGGCTGTATGACCTTCAGGCACCGGTTGTCGCCGTCGCAGGGCGAATTGCGGTGATTGTAGGCCGTGAGGCATGGCGAGCAGGCAATCCCGCTGAAAAACACCTTCGTGCCGGGACTGTTGGGTCCGTAAAGCTCCGGGGTTTCGGGGCCGAAAAAGAGGATCGACCGGATCGGCGTCATGACGGCAAACTGCCCTGGACCGCCGTCGTTGGTGATCAGAAGAGACGAAAAATGGAAGAGGACCAGCAGCTCCCGGATCGTCTTCGTGTACCCCGTCAGATCGATGCACAGGGGGCTTCGGCAATGTTCCTGGACGGTCCTTGCCAGCTCCTTGTCGCCGGGCAGGCCGATCACCGCCACGGCGTACCCCCTGTCGATGAGATCCTTCGCCATCCGGCAGAAATACTCCAGCGGCCAGGCCCGGATCGGGAGAATGCCCCCGCTGGGGTAAAGCAGCACGAGTTTTTTCCCCGTCACCGCGGGGAAATCTCCGAGGAGCCTCTTCTGCATCGCCTCCTGCTCCCCTTCCTTCATGCGAAGCTTCGGGGCCTCTTTGGAGACGTCCGCGAAGGAGGCAAACTTATTTTTGGGCACGGAAGGCGATTCAATGGCGTCCACGAGGGCCAGGAACTGGTCGCTGATGTGTCGGTAGGGGTTGTAGAGGACGGGCCGGTTGATATAATCGCCCCGGTAGAGCCCTTCCATCGTGTGCCGGTGGAACCCGACCCGCAGGGGCGCCCCGCTGAAAAAGGAGAAGATGCTGCTCACGCGGGCGAAGAGCTCGCAGTCGATGACGACGTCGAAGCGCAGTTCCCGCATTTTCCGTATGGCGGCAAGGCTGTCGCTCACGAGCCCCCCGAGTGAGTGTTCGCTGAGTGTCATCACGTTTTCAGGCGGGATGACCTCCAGGAGATCCAGGATCTCCCGGTTCTTCTCGAATACCATGGCGTGGATCGAGGCCTGCGGGTACTTTTCCCGAATCCTGCGGAACATGGAGGAGCCCAGCACGAGGCTCCCCATCTCGGACAAAAGGATGATCAGTATCCGTTGAGGCGTCCCCGCCGGTTCACGGTTTCCCGAAAAAAGGGACAGCGCCCGGCAGATGAGCGGCCCGAGGCCCTGATCGATCTTTCTTTGTATGCCAACATCCATCTCTGATCGTTTGTCCTTGTCATTCGCGACAGGCGGAATATCGATGTTCTAAGCCAACCCCTCCCGATCCAGGCGGAAGAGATAGTACAGAAACAGCCCCGTGAAATAAACCATAAAGCCCGACCAGATCACATCGGTCAGGAAATGCCCGCCCTGGATCATCCTGCCCAGGCCCATCGCGAGGCCGTAAAGGATACCTGCCGCCAGGGCTCTTCGCGCCCATCCAGGCGCTTTGCGCCTGAGCACGAAGTAGGGCGCCATGAGGAAAAACCCGACGGCGGCGTGTCCCGAGGGGAACGAGCGCCCCTGCTCCGGCGAACCGGGATTCCAGAAGGAACGATAGGTTTCCGTTCCCCCGAACTGTACGATGTCCGCGGGTCTCGGCCTGCCCCAGTGATCCTTGAACACCGTGTTGACAATCAGACCGGGGCCGATGGCCAGAAGGGCCACCACGAACAGCGCCGCCATCCTGTCGGGGCGAAACCGCCCGGAGAAAAAGCTCAACGCGAAAGCGATCAGCCCCAGCACACCGAGAGCGAAGGCGGGAATATTGCCGTACCGGTAGAGAAACGCCCAAGGATCCAGTGTCCCCTGGACCCAGCCGGCGCCCGGGCTGTAAAACAAGGCCTCGAGGGCCAGATCGGCACCGGCCAGATCGATGGCCGCCGTGGCCGCCACGGCGGCCAGCAACGGAATCAGAAAGTCGGCAAAGATGCCTTTCCTCATAACCGCTCAATAAAAAATGGCCTCGCAGGAGGCATGAATAAGTTTGGCAAATAAACCACACCTGCAGCGCCGAGTCAACTTTTTTACCGTGGGATTCCGGTATTTTAGAGTTTCAGTCCGCGTTTGTTCCTGCTTGACAAGCGATTTGATTTCCCTCAAATTGGCTTAAAATTGCCTTGTCGATCGATACTGCCTGTTTTTCAGACGCGAAACAGGCAATGGTCCTGATGGCACAGGACACAACGAAGGAGTCCTCCCATGACAAGCCCCCCTCCCTCACGGGATCTTACCGGCACGATGCTGGCGGTGCTCTTCATTGTTGGTATCATTGCCGCCAATTTCTTTATTCTGAAGCCGTTTATTCCCGCTTTCGTCTGGGCGGTGACGATCGTCGTGGCCACGTGGCCTCTCATGTTGCGCCTTCAGGCATGGCTGGGGGGCAAGCGCGGCTTTGCCGTGGCGGTCATGACGCTGGGGCTGCTGCTATTATTCATCGTACCGTTTACTCTTGCCATCGTAACCCTCCTGGATCATGCCGACATGATCAAGAGCTCGGCAGAGTCTCTCAAGGCAAAGGGGCTGCCGCCGCCGCCCGGATGGGTCTCGGGAATCCCACTGGCCGGAGCCAAGCTCGCGGAGTCTTGGCAGGAGCTTGCCTCCGCAGGCCCGGAAGGTCTTTCGGCCCGAGTGTTCCCGTATGCAGGGAAGATGGTCAACTGGTTTGTCGACCAGGCCGGCAGCATCGGGATGATGTTCGTCCAGTTCCTGCTCACGATCCTCATCGCCGCGATCCTCTATTCAAGCGGGGAATCCGCGGCGGATGCGATACGTCGCTTCTCGCGCCGCCTTGCCGGGCAGCAGGGCGATGACGTCACCGTATTGGCCGCGCGCGCGATCCGGGGGGTTGCATTGGGGGTCGGCGTCACCGCCCTCGTTCAGTCCGCCCTGGGAGGCATCGGCCTCGCCGTGGCCGGCATACCTGCCGCAATGGTGCTGACGGCGGTGATGTTTATTCTCTGCATCGCACAGCTCGGCCCCGCGCTCATCCTCTTCCCGGCGGTGATCTGGCTCTTCTGGAGTGACCAGACCCTCTGGGGCAGCGTGCTTCTGATCTGGTCGCTTGTCGTCACCCTCCTGGACAATTTCCTCCGGCCCATTCTCATCAAGAAGGGCGCCGACCTGCCCCTGCTGCTGATTTTCGCCGGCGTGATCGGGGGCCTCATCGCCTTCGGAATCATCGGCCTTTTCATCGGACCGGTGGTGCTGGCCGTGACGTACACCCTGCTCGGGGCCTGGGTGAATGGCGGCGACGAGGCGAAATAAAAAACCTGTCATGCATCGAACTTCTCGACACACGGCAGGTCCTCGATGGCAATGACGGCACCGCCCCGTAAAGCCTCTGCGGGGTCCTGTTACTGACTCTTCTGAAAACCGTTTTTCGACAGGAAGTCCTTCACGTCTCTGAAGGTGCGGTATTTGCGAACGCCCCGCTGCTCCTTCTCCGACAGCCGCGTCCAGAGGATCCCCTTTGCGAAAACGAGGTCGGCCTTCCGGGCGGGGCACAAATCGGAATACCCGTCGCCGACGTAGAGGATCTTCCCGTAGCCCGCCTGACAGGACTCGAGGATGTTGCTTTTGCAGGTCCCGCACTTGTTGCAGGCCTCATTGGCGTGGGGAAATTCGATGGCCAGGGGCTTCCCGTCCTTGAAGGTCATCACGTTGGAATAGAAGGGGATGTCGGCAATCCCGTGTCTCTTGAGAACGAAATCGATGTAGAAATCCAGGCCGTCGGAAACGACCTTCACATCGATACCGTGCTCCCGGCAGCAGGCATAGAACTCCTTGAAGTGGGGGTCGATGACGGTGTTTTCGGCCACGAACTGCAGCATATCCTTCCGGGTCCCGCCCAGGATGGCCGCAATGCGGCCATAAGCCTCCATCGATCCGATCCGGCCTTCGCAGTAGTCCCGGTCGATGTCGTCCCAGCCCTGGCCGCTGAATTTCAGGAGCACCTCGTAGCCCACGTCGGTGAGGCTCAGGGTCCCGTCAAAATCGGTGATGACCAGAAGCGGTTTTTTTGTTTCCATCTCGTGAGATCCGCTCCCTCAGGACTCTTTCTTCTTCATGTACTTGAAAAGAAAAAACCCCGCAACAATGAGCAGGACCGATCGTACCAGGTTCATGGATGTCGCACTCATCTGGCCAAACCAGTTCTCGAAAAACAGAAACAGCAGACCCGCCGCCCCGATGACCCATCCACCAAGGTCCCGGTGACTCTGGACCAGCGTGAACAGGGCAAACACAATAATGAGGATGGGCCAGCTCTTGTCCAGGCTGTAGATGCCAAAGGTGCTCAAGAGGACCAGCACACCCAGGGTCAACAGGATAACCGCACCCGATACGACTTTCATCTTCTCTTTCGCTTCCACGTCTTCTCCTTTCTGATGAACGGGCATCAGCGCCGCTCAGCCCTTGTCCTCTCTTTTGAAAAATATGTTCAACATGTCGATGGGGATCGGGAAGACCGTCGTCGTGTTGTTCTCCGTCCCGATCTGCACCAGGGTCTGCAGGTACCGGAGTTGCAGCGCCATCGGTTGCTGCTGCATGAGGGCCGCCGCCTCGGTGAGCTTCTGGGCTGCCTGGAACTCGCCTTCCGCTGCGATGATCTTGGCTCGCCTTTCCCTTTCCGCCTCGGCCTGCTTGGCCATGGCCCGCTGCATCTCCTGCGGCAGATCGATGTACTTGACCTCCACGTGGGTCACCTTGATCCCCCAGGGGTCGGTGCTGCGATCCAGGATCTCCTGGATGTGGAGGTTGACCTTTTCCCGCGACGCCAGGATCTCGTCGAGTTCCACCTGACCGCAGACGCTTCTCAGCGTCGTCTGGGCAAGCTGGGAGGTGGCGTACAGGTAATTTTCAATCTCGACGATGGCTTTCATGGAGTCGACGACGCGGAAATAGACGACGGCGTTCACCTTGATGGAGACGTTGTCGCGGGTGATGACGTCCTGCGAGGGAACGTCCATGGTGATCGTGCGCGTATCCACGCGAACCATGCGGTCCACGACGGGGATGAGGATGATGAGACCGGGCCCCTTGGTGGGGACGATCCTTCCGAGGCGGAAGATGACGGCCCTCTCGTATTCGTTGAGGATGCGGATGGACGCGGCCAGAAACATGATGACGAGTACGACAACGACAATGATCGGATACAACATAAATACCCCCTTCTAAGTTACTTCTTCCACTTCAATTTTTAAACCATGGACTCGAACGACTTTCACGGGACGGCCCTTTTCGATGGACGCCTTGCTGCATGCGTCCCAGTATTCGCCCCGGATGATTACCTTGCCTCGCCCGAATACCTCCGAAGCGGTTTCCCCCACCGCACCGATCATGCCCTCCCCGCCGGTGAGCACCTTGCGCATCTGGGCCCGGACGGCAATGGAGATGACACCGATGAAAAACAGGGAGACGATCGCGACCGTCGGGACCAGCACGCTCCAGGACAC
This sequence comes from uncultured delta proteobacterium, assembly GCA_963802225.1. GTDB lineage: Bacteria > Desulfobacterota > Syntrophia > Syntrophales > UBA2192 > UBA2192. The sequence continues at coordinate 207,188 of CAWDHZ010000001.1, forward strand.
CCGGAGGGCGGGTTCGGGCGATTCGAACAGCATGATGGAGCCCAGGACAAGCGAGACGACGCCCCCCATCGTGAGAACCCCGTGGCTGACCACCTTGATCTCGGCGATAAAGAGGATCACGGCAAAGATGATCAGGAGGATGCCGGCATAATTCACGGGAAGGGTCTGGAATGCAAAGAATGCCAGGATCAGGGAAATCCCGCCGATGATTCCCGGCAGAACCACGCCCGGGGAAGAAAACTCGAAGTACAGCCCGGCAAGCCCGAGGAGGAACAGGATATAGGCGATGTTGGGGTTCGAGATGGTGATGAGCACCTTCTCGCGGAAACCCATTTCCTTCCGGTTGAGCTCGGCCCCTTTCGTTTTTAAGACTCTGCTGCCGGAGAGCAGCTTCACCTCGCGCCCGTCGATTTTGTCGAGAAGATCGTTCAAGTCTTTGGCGATCACATCGATGACGTTGAGCTTCAGGGCTTCCTCGGCCGTCACGGAGACGCTCTTTCGGATGGCCTCCTCGATCCAGTCGGCGTTGCGTCCCTTCTGTTCGGCAATGCCCCGCCCATAGGCCACGGCGTCGTTTTCGACTTTCTCCATCATCGTCTCGTCAGCCTTGCCGAGGCCCATGGCCACGGGGTGGGCCGCGCCGATATTGGTCCCGGGTGCCATGGCCGCCACGTGGGCCGAGATCGTGATGAGAACCCCTGCTGAGGCCGCCCGCGCACCCTGGGGCGACACGTAGACGACGACGGGAATGGAGGCGTTGAGGCACTCCTTCATAATGTCCCGCATGGAGAGATCGAGCCCCCCGGGCGTGTCGAGCTGGATGACAATGGCCTCGGAACCCGACTCGGTGGCCTGCCGGATGCTCTTGACGATATACTCCCCGATGGGCGGGGTGATGACGTCGTTGACGACGACGACATCGACGACCCGCTTCTCCTGGGCTGCCTGAAGGACGAGGCCGGGCACCGCGGCTGCAAGGAGAAACGCTGCGACAGCGGCCAGCAGCACCGTCGTTTTTTTATTCGGGACCTTTTTCATTGCATGCCCTCACAGGATCTTCATGATTTTCTGCACATCTTCCCAGACCAGTTTCTTTGCGTCGGGGTTGCGAAGGAGATACGCCGGGTGATAGGTCGGCATGAGCTTGCGGCCATGGTAGTCGTGGAATTTCCCCCGTATCGCCGAGATGGGCGACTCGGTGCGAAGGAGCGTCTTTGCCGCAAACGTCCCCAGCGCGCAGATGATCGCCGGGTTGATGGCCTCCAGCTGTTTCAGCAGGAAGGGCTCGCAGGTCGCGATTTCGTCTTCCTTCGGGTTGCGGTTCCCGGGCGGACGGCACTTCAGGATGTTGCAGATGTAGACTTCCTCGCGCTTGAGCCCCATGGCGTCGATGATCTTTGTCAGGAGCTGCCCCGCCCGGCCCACGAACGGCCGACCCTGGTTGTCTTCTTCCTCGCCCGGGGCCTCTCCGACGAAAACGAGCTTTGACTTCGCGCTCCCCTCGCCGAAGACGAGATTGCGGCGCGTGCGGTGAAGGGGACACCGGGTGCAATCGCCCAGTTCCTCGCGGACCCCTTCCAGGGCCGGCGGCGTCTTGCTTGGGCCGGCTTTCGCCGCTGCCTTTACGGCAGACAGATCCCGCTTGCTCTCGTCTTCACGCCGGGGAATAATTTCACGCTTCATCGTCAGGCGCGAGACGGGATTGTAGGCATCCTTTTCGTTTGCAACGTGATTTCTCATGGCGCCCACGAGATGCTGCAGCTCGCTATGAAGATTATCTTTTTTTCCCACGGGATGCCCCTTTTTGTTTCCCCATGAGCTCCAGTACACGGTCCAGGATCCGCGCGGCAACGTCCATCTTGTCCATCAGGGGCAGATCCACCGAGCCCCCTTCGCGGTCGAGGATCTTGACGATATTGGTCTGCGCCGCAAATCCCGCGCCGGGCTGGGTGATGTCGTTTGCCACGATGAGGTCCATGTTCTTTTCCATCATCTTCTTCGTGGCGTACCGGATCAGGTTGTCCGTCTCGACGGCAAACCCCACCAGGATCCGTTTGCCCTTGACGCGGCCCACTTCTGAGATGATGTCGGGGTTGCGCTCGAGGCGGATCTCCAGAGGCCCGCCTGACTTCTTGATCTTCGATTCCGAGAAGCCCGCCGGCCGGTAATCGGCCACGGCGGCGGACTTGACGACGACGGTCGCTTTCTCCAGATTCGCCATGACGGCGTCCCGCATCTGACGGGCCGACGAGACGGACACAAACTCCACACCCCGCGGCTGCGGCAGGCTGGTGGGGCCGCTGACAAGCGTGACCTTCGCCCCGCGGCGCTTCGCCATGACGGCGACGGCATAGCCCATCTTGCCCGTGGAGTAGTTCGTGATGAACCGGACGGGGTCGAAGGCCTCCCTTGTGGGCCCCGCGGTGACGAGGACGCGCTGCCCCTGCAGATCCTTCACGGTGAGGATGTCTTCCACGTCCTCGACGATGTCTTCCAAGCCTGCAAGCCGGCCGTACCCTTCCGTCTTGCACGCCAGCTCTCCGTAGCCCGCTTCGACGAACCGGTAGCCCATCGCGGCCAGTTTCTCCATGTTCTCACGGACAATCGGGTTTGCGTGCATGTTCACGTTCATGGCGGGGCAGATCAGGACAGGCGCCCGGGTGGCCATGACCGTCGTCGTGAGCAGATCGTCGGCAATACCGCCGGCAATCTTCCCGATCACGTTCGCCGTGGCCGGGGCCACAACGACGATGTGGGCGCTCTCGGCGAGCGTGATGTGCCCGATTTCCCACTCTCCCGTCAGCTGGAACGTGTCCGCGTAGACCGGGTTTCCCGTGAGGGTCTGGAAGGTGAGCAAGGAGATGAACTCCGTTGCGTTCTTCGTCATGATGACGTGGACGCCAGCCCCGCGCTTGATGAATTCCCGCGACAGTTCGGCCGCTTTGTACGCCGCGATACCGCCGGTCACCCCGAGGACGATCTTTTTGTCTTTCATCCGTTGCGCTCCCGATGTGTTCGTGATTCCCGCTTCACGATCCTCTCTCAGATCAGGTAGTCGAGACCCGAGATGCCGAAGTAGATGCCGAAACCGATCAGCACGACCGCGCAGGACGCGACCACGCCCCGGTAGACGGCCGGGCGGATGTGCTTGCGCCCCTTCCAGACGAGGAAGGACACCAGGGTGTACCAGGCAAAGTCAGCGGAGATGTGACCGGTGAAGAAGGCCAGCATCCCTCCCCATCCGAACTTCATGGACCAGAATACGTAACCGAGCCCGATCGTGGCCCACCAGACGATCCAGTATGGGTTCGACAGGCTCGAGAGAATTCCCGAAAGTACGGGCCCGGTGTTGCTCCTCCCGGAGGCCTCGAGGTCGAGGTCAAGGGTCCTCAAGCTCCTGAGCATCCCGCAGGACATCCAGAGAAGAACCGCACCACCGGCTACACCGACCACACCGAGAACCACCGGATGGTTGATGAAATGGACGAACCCGAGCACGAGCAGCGAAAAAAGGGCTAGTTCCAAAAGCGAGTGCCCCACCATGATCAAGGGACCTGCCCGCAGCCCGATCCGGGACGCCTCCGTAATCGTCACGGCAAGCACGGGGCCCGGCATGAGGGCCCCCGAAAGGGCGATGACGAAGGACGAACCGAATATCAGCGCAAGGTCTTCCATGTACCCTTTGCTTTATGCCTCCAACCCCAATCCCGAATCCGTATTCCTCTTGCCCCGAGCCCTTTGCCCTGCGCCTTAAGCCTGCAAATTCAATATAACAAATCACGCGGAACGTCAAGGAATGAAAGCCTTTTCGGACCGTTTACCCGCCCGGCTGCGCAATGGTCATGGTACTTGAAATATTTTCGATTACGGGTATGATGGACAACGCATCGGGCTCTTCCGCAGTGCCCCCGATGTCAGTCCAATCATGGAGTACAAGCCGTCATGAACCGTATGTACCTGCTGCTATTCGGCCTCGCAATCGCTCTTGCGGGGGCCGCACTCTGGGCCTTCAACACGATCCTGGAGTTCGAAAAACCCGCCATTGTCCTGAAAGATGACCTCTCCACGATCGGCCCGGGGAAAGCCATCGCCCTGACCGTCTCCGATCAGAAGAGCGGGATCCGGAATGTCTCCGTCACGATCAGCCAGGAAGGCAAGGATCAGGTTGTATTGTCCGAAAACTCCGCCCGGGGGACAAGGGAGCAAACGCTAAGTCCCGAGCTGAACCTGCGCGGGCTGAATCTCAAGGACGGCCCGGCGACGATCACCATCACGGCCGAGGATCATTCCTGGCTGAAAAACCGGACCACGCTCGCCGTGGATACGTCCATTGACACGGTGCCGCCACAGATCGGAATGATCAGTTCCGCCCACAACGTCAACGCCGGGGGTACCGGTGTTGCCCTGTACCGGGTTTCGGAGGAGGTGACCCGAACGGGTATCCGGGTGGGGGATGGCTTTTTCCAGGGTTACCCCTATGCCATCCAGGGCAAACCCTGCCACATCGCCTATTTCGCCATCCCGGCCTCTGCCGCCAAAGGGGGACTCAAGATCCTGATAACCGCGCGGGACAAGGCGGGAAACGAATCGTCCGTGGTTCTTCCCCATCTCGTCAGGGAAAAGAAGTTCAAGGAGGACAAGATCAACCTCAGCCGTGCCTTCCTGGAACAGAAAATGCCGGAGTTCAGGCAGCATGATCCACGGGTCCCGGCCACGCCTTTAGAAGCCTTCCTGTTCGTCAACGAGACATTGCGCGGCGAGAACACCAGGACGATCCAGGCAGCCGGCAGCAAGTCCCAGCCCAGACAGCTATGGGAGGGCACCTTCGTGCGCATGAAGAACGCGGCGCCTATGGCCGGCTTCGCCCAGGCGAGAACCTACTTCTTCGAAGGAATGGCCGTGAGCAAGAGCACGCACTATGGGGTCGATCTCGCCTCGACGGAGCGAGCCCCCATCGAGGCGGCAAACAACGGCGTAGTGGTTTTTGCCGGATACCTGGGGATCTACGGCAACACCGTCATTGTGGATCATGGCCTGGGGCTCTCCAGCCTTTACGCACACATGTCGGATATCGGCGTGAAAGTCGGACAGAGTGTGGCTCGGGGAGAAACCCTGGGCAACAGCGGCAGCACGGGGCTTGCCGGTGGCGACCACCTGCACTTGAGCATCCTCGTCGGCGGGGAGTTCGTGAACCCCACGGAGTGGTGGGACGCCCACTGGATCCAGGACAACGTGACGGGCAAGCTGACCGAGACGGCCCCGCAAGCCGCCTCTCCCACCCCAAAGGCACAGCCGGCAAAGGCGAAGGCCAAAAAGAAAGGGTCCAGGGTCAAGGGTTCAGGGTCCAGGGGATAGGACCAAAAATACTGGATTCGGGGTTGAGGATCCAGAGTGAAGGACAACAAAAAAAGGACCGGGATAACTTCCCGGTCCTTTTTTCTTTCTGTATTCAGCTCTCTCTTCCCTTTACCCTTTACCCTTTACCCTTTACCCTTTACCCTGTCCCCTACGCCCTGTGGATATCGCGATGCGCTATGTTGACCAGATAATTCTCACCGGCAGAAGTACCGGGCCAGGCGAGTGGTCATGACGACGGAGCGGTGCTTGCCGCCCGTACAGCCCAAGGCCACGTTGAGGTTTGATTTGCCTTCCTTCTCGTAAAGCGGGATCAGGAATGCCATCATGTCCAGCATCTTCCGAAGAAAAGTCTGACTCTCCTCCCACCCCATGACGTACTCCTGAATTTTCTCATCCTCCCCGTTGAGGTGCTTCAGCTCTTCGATAAAGTAGGGGTTGGGCAGGAACCTGACGTCCAGCACAATATCCGCCTCGGGAGGAAGCCCGTAGCGGAAGCCGAACGACATCAGGTTGATCACGAGGCGCTTCTCGGTGGTCGACGTCATGAAGTGGCGCTGGATGACATCCTTGAGCTGATGGACGTTGAACGAGGAGGTGTCGACGATTTTGTCCGCCATCGCCCGCAGGGCCGAGAGTTTCTCCCGCTCCAGCGCAATCCCCTCCATCACGGTCCCCCGCTCGCAGAGCGGGTGCGCCCGCCTCGTCTCGCGGAATCTCCTCAGCAGCGACTCGTCGCTGGCGTCCAGAAAGAGGATCTCGATCCGGTGCCCCTCCTCCTTGAGCTTGGCGAAGATCTCCGCATACTTCTCCAGGAAGTACCGTTCCCGCAGATCCATGACGAGGGCCACCTTGCTGATCTCGCTGGCGGCGTCGGTCTGGATCTCGAGAAGCTTCGGCAGCAGGACGACGGGCAGGTTGTCGACGCAGAAAAATCCCACGTCTTCCAGCGCCCGAAGGGCCGTGCTCTTGCCGGAGCCGGACATGCCGGTTACGACGATGATTCTCAGGTTCTGCATTCAGCACCTCCGGGCAGGCGCAAGCGCCGGAACAATGGATGGCTCGAATACGGGAACAGGGGGGAAAGACGGTACTGCAGGATAGGATGTTGAATAGGGGATGCCAGGGGAAATCTGTTCATCGGGTCACGCCCTGTGAACCTGTCCGCAACACCTCCGGTGGGGCGCCGGCGGGCCGTATGCCGTTTCAGTAGGAGTCGTCCTTGTCGGCGATCTTCCGGTAGAGTTCCTCTACGTTCTTGGCCGACATGAGGTCGCTTCGGAATTCCGGGTCCTTGAGCATGCGCGAAATCTTTGCCAGAGCCTTGAGGTGCTGACCCGTCGAACTCTCCGGCGCCATCAGCAGGAAGAAGATGTGGACGGGCTTTCCGTCAATGGATTCGAAGTCGATCCCCTCCCGGCTGCGCCCGAAGGCAATGACCAGACTCTCCAGGCCCTTGAGCTTTCCGTGCGGAATGGCGATGCCGTCGCCGATCCCCGTGCTGCCCAGTCTTTCACGATCCAGCAGGACATCGACCATCGCCTCGCTCTGGATGCCCTCGTGATCACGGGTGAAGATCTCCGACAATTCCGCCAGGACGGCACGCTTGGATTTCGCCTTCAGCGCCTCTATGATGTATTCCTTCTTGAACATGTCGGTGATCTGCATGGGGGATCCCTCCGCTCAGCTGTTGGCCTCTAGCAGGGCGAAGTTCCCGTCATCCCGGCGGTAGATGACGCTGATGTTTTCCGAGTGGGCATCCCGGTAGATGACGAAACGGTTCCGGGATGACTCCATTTCGAGAATGGCCTCATCCAGGGACATGGGCTTCAGGACAACCCTGCGGGTCTCGACGACCCTCAACTTCAATTCCTCTTCGAAAGGGGCCGGCGCCTCATGAAGGCCGCCCATATCCTCGGGCCGGTTCGTATTGGCCTTGTGTTCCCGGCTCTTTTCCTTGTGCTTCTTGATCTGGCGCTCGATCTTGTCGATGACGTTGTCGATGGCCAGCTGCATGTCCTTGGCCTCTTCCTTGCCAACCAGGCTGATGCCCTTTGCCATGATGTTGATCTCGGCCACATACCTGAATTTCTCGACGGAGAGGACTACGTGGGCATCCACGGGCTTGTCGATGTATTTCTGGATTCTGCTCAGCCGTTCTGTCACATAATCCTTGAACCAACTTTCCGACCCCGTATTGCGAAAGGTCACGGAAACCTGCATGCTTCGTTGCCTCCTCATCCTTCTGTAGGTTGTGTTTGCCCCCGACCTGAAAAAGAAGCTCTGCTCTTAAGCCAGATGCAGAAAATTGTCAATTAATTTTTGGCTTTCAGGATATATTTCTTTCTCTTCGACGACGGGAGGATCCCCATCATCTCCCGGTACTTGGCGACGGTGCGCCTGGCGATGGAGATGCCCTGCCTGCTCAGGATGTCGACGATCTCGCTGTCGCTCAGGGGCTTTCGGGTGTCCTCGCCGCTGATGATTTTCCGGATCTCCTCCTGGACGCTCTTCGACGCGATGGCATCGCCGCTGGTCTTGTTGATGCTGCTGTTGAAGAAATACTTCAACTCGAAGATCCCCCGGGGCGTGTGCATGTACTTGTTGGTCGTCACACGGCTGATGGTGGACTCGTGCATCTCCACGTCATCGGCGACGTCGCGCAGCACCAGCGGCTTCAGAAATTGGATCCCCTGGTCGAAAAACTCCCTCTGGAATTTGACGATGCTCTCGGTGACCCGGAAGATGGTTCTCTGGCGCTGCTGGATGCTCTTGATGAGCCAGGTGGCCGACTGGAGCCGCTCCTTGATGTATTTCTTGCACTCATCGGCACTCGTGGCCCCTTCCGACGCGCCCCCCAGGATCTCCCGGTAGAAGTTGCTGATCCTCAGCCTCGGCAGGCCTTCGTCGTTGAGGATGATCTTGTACTCGTCGCTCACCTTGAAGACGAACACATCGGGGATGATGTACTGGGGCCCCTCATCGCTGTAGACCAGTCCCGGCTTCGGGTCCATCCGGCTGATGAGAAAAATGGCGTCCAGAATGTCCGTCAGCGGAACTTTCAGCTTCTTGGCGATGTTGTTGTAATTCTTGGTCTCCAGGTCGTGGATGTGATCCCGGATGATGGCTTCAATCAGTGGGTTTTTAACCCCGAGGACCTTGGCCTGAGCCATCAGGCATTCCTTCAGGTCCCTGGAGGCGATTCCCGGAGGGTCGAATTCCTGGATCTTTGCCAGCACTCTTTCGACGACCTCGGGGCTGACCTTCTCCGGTTCGGCGATCTCCTCGACGGTGGCCGCAAGGTAACCGCTCGAATCGAGGTTTCCGATGATCTGTTCTCCGATTTTCCGTTCAGCTTCCGACAACCTGGATAGGCCCAACTGCCACATGAGATGGTCCGTGAGGGTCGTTTTCCTGGAGAGCATGTTCTCCCAGGAGGGTCCCTCGTCCTCCTCGCGGTCGTAGGTCACCCTCATGGGCCCGTAATCCTCGAGGTAGCTGTCCCAGTCGAAGTCCTCCTTGCCGTCGCCTTCGCCCGTTACCTCACCGGTGCGCTCCGCCGTCTTGACCTCGCCGACTTCAGGGGCCGGCGCCCCTTCTTCGCCGAATTCCTCGGTGGCCGGCTCCTCGAGCAGGGGGTTCTCCTCCATCTCCTGCTGGATCATGTCGACGAGCTCGATCCGGGAGAGCTGCAGAAGCTTGATCGCCTGCTGCAGCTGAGGCGTCATGATCAGCTGCTGGCTCAGTTTGAGGCTTTGTTTAAGTTCAAACGTCATGGATTCCTGGATTCCTGCCCTCTATGATTCTATAATCGAAAATCATCCCCGAGGTAGAACTTCCGGGCGATTTTACTCTCTGCGATCATCTCCGGCAACCCCTCGATCAGTACCGTCCCCTCGTTGAGGATGTAGGCCCGATCACAGACCGAAAGGGTCTCCCTCACGTTGTGATCGGAGATGACCACCCCGATGCCTTTGGACTTGAGCTTCTGTATGATCTTCTGGATATCGGCCACGGCCAGCGGGTCGATCCCCGCGAAGGGCTCGTCGAGGAGGATGAACCGCGGCGAGGTCACCAGAGCCCGGGTGATCTCCACCCGCCTTCTCTCCCCTCCCGAAAGGGAGTATGCCTTGTTGCGAGCCAGATCGGTGAGATCGAGCTCGCCGAGCAACTGCTTGAGCCTATTCTTCCTCTCCTCGCCTTCGATGTCAAGCGTTTCGAGGATGGCCAGGATATTTTCCTCGACGGTCAGCTTCCTGAATACGGAGGGTTCCTGGGGCAGGTAATTGATCCCCTTGCGAGCCCTCACGAACATGGGGTCCCGGGTGATCTCCTCGGAGTCGAGAAATATCCGTCCGCCGTCGGGCTTGATGAGCCCGACGATCATGTAGAAGGTTGTCGTCTTTCCGGCACCGTTGGGACCCAAAAGGCCCACAACTTCCCCGGGGCGTATCTCCAGATCCACGCCGCTGACGACCTTCCGTCCCCCGTACACCTTTGTCAGTGCCCTGGCTTCGAGCTTTTCCATTCCCGGCGCAGACCCGGTCGCCCGGGTCCTGAGCGCTGCTACTCCTTTTTCTTTTTCCCCTTCGACTCGTCGGGGTAGATGGTTGCCGTGACCCGTTTGCCCGTGGTTCCCTCGACGACACCTCGGTTTTCATCGAGGAGCACCACCACCCGGTCACCCGTGATGACATTGTTGCCTTCCCGCATGACGGGATTTCCCGTCACGACAATCCGCTGCTCGTCGCTGTGGAATACGGCCTGTTCCCCCGTCACGATGCGCTCTTTTTCGGTGATGCGCACATTCCCCTTCGCCACGATCCTGTCAACATCCCCGGCCTTTGCGGCATCGCCTGCAGCCTGCCCCTTCCCTTCGGCTTTCTTCTTGAAATAAAGCTCCAGGGTGTCGCTTTTGATCACGCGCTCGCCCTGGGTGGCCACGACGTTGCCTGAAAACTGCACCAGGTCCTTCTCCTTGTAGGCATCGAGGCGGTCGGCGACGATCTCGATGGGCTTGCTCTCCCCGCCCTTCAGCAACTTGGAACGGTTGTCCTGCCCCCAGAGGGACCCCTGTGCCGCCAGTAGGACCATCGCGGCCAGGATAAGGATCGGGATCGGGATGAATCGCTTTTGCATGTCTCGGGTTCCTTCCGGCCGCTGCGGGTCAGTGGATCTGGGCCCGAATGCCGCCGGTCATCGTCACGTGCTCCGATTTCAGCAGGAGGATCATCCCCTTCCCCTTCACCTCGAATCGCGGGTTTGAAAGAGTGACGGGATCCTCCGTATGGATCTTTTTATCGCCGTCGGAGTATTTCAGCCGGTCCGTCGTGAACCGGTCGCCCCGGTTCGACAGGATCACCACGTTGCCCTCGATCTCTGCGTCCTTCAGGTCCGTCCGGAGATTGCCCCGGTCGGCCGCCAGTTCATAGGTCTTGCCGTCGGGCAGGATGAGCTTCATGCGCACCCGGTCGAACCGTGCCTGGTTCTCCTTTTTCAGGAAGGTTGCCGAGTCGGCGTTGATCTCGAGCCGATTCCCCGAGTCGCCCACCTCCGTGTAGTGAACATCTTTGATATAGAGATCGACTTTGTCGTCGATGATCTTCAGTCCCGGCGGCTTTTGCTCCGCCCGCTGCCCACCCCAGTACAGCCCTGCGGCAACCAGGGCGATCGTCAGGAGCGCAGCCGCCGAAAGAACGGTTTTCCCCGCGGGCTTCCCTGCGAGTTTTCGAAAATATTCAAGCCACTTAGACATGATTCCATCGCAGGGGTGAACCATACCATCCGGTGTCCGCGTTGTAAAGCCAAAAACGGGGCGCATCCCGCGCAAGAAGAGAAGTTAGGAAGTTGAGAAGGTTGGATCCGCTGATAGTCATTAGCGCGTCCTTACCCTCTTACCCTCTTACCCTCTTACCTTCTTAACTTCTTCCTTCATGCCCGGTACCGGCCCATCAATTCCTCCCACTTCCCCTGGGTTTTGAGGATCATCTCGCAGACTTCCCGGACAGCGCCCCGGCCCCCCGGGTTCTTCGTCACGAGATCCACGGCCCTCAGGACCTCGTCGTGGGCATCGCTTACGGTGATGGAGAACCCGGAACGCCGGAGCACGGGCAGATCGACGATGTCATCTCCCATGCATGCAACCTGTTCGGGGACGAGCCCCTCCGCAGCCAGGATTTCGTTGAAAACGGAGAGCTTGTCCAGGGCGCCCTGGTATACCTTTTTGATGCCGAGTTCGCGGGCACGGTGATCCACAACCCGTGATTTGCGGCCCGTGAGGAGGATCACCTCGATCCCGGCGCGTTGGATCAGCTTGAGGCCGTGCCCGTCGCGGACGTTGAAACACTTGGTCTCCTGCCCGTCGTCGCTGATGATGATCCGGCCGTCGGTGAGCACCCCGTCCACGTCGAGAATGAGGACCTTTACCTTACGGATCTTCTCAATCAGGTCTGCCCCTGTCTTTCCCTCGAGTCCCATCCTCAACCCTTCTTCATGGTTTTTTTTACCAGTCCGTCGATCCCCTTGAGCATCGTGAGCAGCTCCCTCATCGAGTCGAGCGCCATCGAGTTCGGCCCGTCACAGCGGGCCCGGTCCGGATCCGGGTGGACTTCCATGAACAGCGCATCGACGCCGACCGCCGCAGCCGCCCGGGCCAGATAAACGGCCATGGCACGCTCCCCGCCCGAGGCCTCCCCTGCCCCGCCGGGAAGCTGCACACTGTGTGTGGCGTCAAAGACGACGGGGTAGCCCATCCTGCGCAGGATTGGTATCGACCGCATGTCGGAGACGAGGTTGTTGTACCCGAAGCTGGCCCCCCGCTCGGTGATGAGGATGTTGCGGTTGCCTGCGGACAGGACCTTCTGCACGACGTTCTCCACGTCCCAAGGTGCGAGGAACTGGCCTTTCTTGATGTTTACGACCTTCGCGTGCCGGGCCAGTTCCAGGACAAAATCGGTCTGGCGGCACAAAAAGGCCGGAATCTGGGCCACATCCAGAACCTCTGAGGCCTTTTCGATCTCCTCGAAGCGATGAACGTCGGAGAGCACGGGGATGCCGAAATCCTCCCGGATCGCCTTCAAGATCTTCAACCCCTTCTCGAGGCCCGGGCCCCGGAAGGACCGGACGGAGGTGCGGTTGGCCTTGTCGTAGGAGGACTTGAAGATGAAGGGGATCCCCAACTCCGCCGTGAGCGCTTTCAGGTCGGCGGCTACTTTCCGGGCAAGTCTCTCGCTCTCGATTACGCACGGCCCGGCAATGAGCACAAAGGGCTCCCCGCCACCGATCTTGATGCCACCCATGTTTACTTGCGCATGGTAGCCTACATCTTTCCCTATCTTTCCTCGATGTGTGATTCCAAGGCTACAGGCTACAGGGCCTACAGTCGGCAGACGAAGAGATACGAGGAATTCTGTCGGCTGTGGGCTGTCCTGTAGCCTGCCTCGCCCTAGTCCCTGTGCTTGTCCTCGAGCATCCTGATCCTCAGCTGCGGGATCTTCTCCGCGGCCTTCGACTCGGGGTTGATCTGATAGGCGGCCTTATACGCTTCGATGGCTTCCCTGTACATCTTTTTTTTCTCGTAGGCCTCGCCCAGACCCAGCCAGGCGCCCTCATCTTCCTTGTCATACCGGACGGCCAGCTTGAAGTTCTCGATGGCCTTGTCCGTCTGCCCCTTGAGGCTGTGGATGTAGCCCATGTTGGCATAGGCCATCCCCTTCTTGGGATCGGCGGCGGCCAGCTGCCGGTACGTCTTGAGGGCCCCATCGTAGTTTTTCGCCTTCATCTGCTGAGCGCCCATCCGCTCCAGGGCCTCTGTCGAGGCCTTTCCCGATTTTCCGCCCTTCTCGACGGCCTTCGCCGCTTCCTTCGAGCGGCCCTGTTTCTCATAGATGGCGGCAAGGTTGACTTGGATGCTGGGGTCATTGAGGCCCATCTGGAGGGCCTTCTTGTAGTTCTCCTCCGCCTCGGGATATTGCTTCAATTCCCCGTAGGCAACACCCAGGTCTGCGTACACGCGGGGGTTCTTCGGGGCCGCTTTTTTGATCCGGTTGAGGGCGACGACGGCCTCCTTGTAGCGCTTCTCGCGGAAATAAGCTTCCGCTATTCTAGCCGCCGCATCGGTGTCGTCGGGCTTGAGCTGCAGTGTTTTCTCGTACTCGGCAAGGGCTTCCTTGTGACGCTTCGCCTTGTCGTAGGCCACCCCCAGGTTGTAGTGGAGGATGGGGTCTTTCGGCTGCAGCTCCAGGGCCTTTTTGTAGTTCTCGATCTCCTCCTTCACCTGCCCCTTCTTGCCGTGGGCCTGGGCGATGCTGGCGTAGGCGTTCGGGTCCTTTGGATTTTTCTTCAGAAGCGTCGAATAGAGCCGCGCGGCTTCCTGCTGCTTGCCGGCCTTGCTGTAGGCGTCTGCCAACGCCTGGGCGATCCGCTGGTCATTGGGCATCCGCCTATGTGCCTCTTCATACTCCTTGACGGCCGGCGCGAGCTTTCCCGACTTCTCATAGGCCCCGCCAAGACTGAAGTGGACCATCGCATCATCGGGTTTGAGCCTTAGCGACGTCTGATAGTGTGTGACGGCTTCATTCCACTTGCCCATCTTGCCGTACAGGAACCCGGCGATGGCGTGGGCCCCCGCATCCTTCGGATTGAGCTCGGTGATGCGCTTCGTGAGCGGCAGGGCCCTGTTGTAATCCTTCTTCTCGACATAGAAGCGGGAAAGTCCGGCCAGGGCCGCCATGTCATCGGGCTTCCGGGAAAGAACCGCCCGGTACTGGGCGCTGGCCTGGTCGAGCTTCCCGGACTCGAGGTACTGCTCGGCCAGCGTTTTCCGCAGGGCCGTGTCATCGGGGTTTATGCTGAGGGCCTTCTCCAGGGCCTGTGCCTGCCATTTCGCATTCGCAGGTATCTTCGCGAAGCGCAGCCAGTCCTGGGCGGTCAGCTCGATACGGACCGGAACCGTCCCGATTGCCTGCTCGCCGTACCGGATCTTGATCGCGGAATCCGGAAGGGGCTTGCCGCGCAGGGCTTCCCTCACGGAAGTGCTCATTGCCTGGTCCACGAGCTCCACGGCCTTGAGAAGGACCTTGAGGTCGTTTGCCCCGCCAAGCCCCTCCGCGTCGACGGTGATGCTCTTTTCGAACAGGGAATCCGTGGAAACCTGCTTGATGATGAATTCGTCGCGGTAGGTGATCTTGAAGACGTCGCTTGCTGTGAGGCGCTCGTCGGTCCCGTTTCTCTCGATGATGAGGTAATGGAACTCCGGCGTCTTGCCCAGGATGCTGACCCGGACGAGCCCCTTCAAGCCCTTGAGAGAAAAGATCTCCCCGTAGAAGGCAATCAGCAGACCCGCCCCGACAATGACGGCCACACCCGCCAGGGCCCCGATGAGAAGGATGAGATGGCGCCCCATCCTCCCTTTTTGCTTTCTCTGCCCTCTCCGTTCTTCCTTCTTATAATAATCCATGGTTGCGTGTTTAACCTTTTACCAGTTTAGCTGCTTACCGCATTGCCTTTAGCCTTTAGCCTTTAGCCTTTAGCCGTTTCATCCCCTTGGATGAAACTTCCTATGTATTTCCTTCAGCCTGTCCCGCGTCACATGGGTGTAAATCTGTGTCGTCGAAATGTCCGCATGGCCCAGCATGACCTGGACCGAGCGAAGATCCGCGCCCCCCTCCAGCAGGTGTGTGGCAAAGGAATGCCTGAAGGTGTGCGGATGGACCTTCCGTTCAAGATTGGCCATTCTCGCATATTTCTTGATCAGTTTCCATAGCCCCTGACGAGTGAATCCCTCGCCGGAGCGGTTCAGGAAGAGAACGCTTGACGTCCTCTTTTTCAGGAAAGCGGGCCGGGCCTGCTCGATGTAGCGCGCAAGGCACTGCAGGGCAGAGCGGCCTACGGGCACGATCCGCTCCTTGCCCCCCTTTCCCACCGTGACGAGAAACCCCATCTGCCGGTTCACCCGGTTGAGGGTCAGCGTGGCCAGCTCGGTCACCCGTATCCCCGAGGCATAGAGAACTTCCAGGATCGCGCGATCCCGGATGCCCGCCGGGGTCGCGTCGGCGGGCTGACCGAGAAGTGTCTCCATCTCTTCACGGCTGAGCGTGCCGGGAAGCCGCATCCAGGTTCGGGCAATCTGCACCCGGGCCAGGGGATTTTCCTCCAGCCGCGCTTCGCGAAGGAGATACTTGTAGAACCCCCGGATCGCGGCCAGCTTCCGGTTCATGGATGTCGAGGAGAGGCCCTGATCACGAAGCTCCCCAAGAAAAGCCGTCACGTTCCCGGGCTTCACCTCGAGCGGCGACGAAACGCCGCCGGCTGTCGCGAAGTCCAGAAACTGGTGGATGTCGCGGCTGTAAGCATCGAGTGTGTTGAGCGAAGCCCCCCTTTCGACGGCAAGAAAATTGAGGTACTCATCGACCAGTGAATGTGCCCGAATGGCTGCCGGCATTTGCGCTCCTGTCGGGTGCAACGCGCCCCGTGCGGTTGCCCCGCAGTTGGTCTTATCGCAAAGAGAGAAGGCAGGCAAAGATTTTTTTGACGTCGCCGGATCAGCCGCAGGGCGCCCGCTGCTTTTCAGCCACGATAAGCAGGACCATGGCAAGGCGTGTCGGCGCAAGGCGCGCATCGATCCGGGCAAGCCCCGCGTAGAGGCGGTTGATCAGCTCAAAGGCTTTTACGAGCCCGGCCGGGGGGCGAAATCCCCTGCCCGCCGCCGGGGAAGACCTTCCGGTGAAGGAACAGGTCGTGAGGAAGGCTGCCGTGGCCCACATGGTGAACTTCTCGAGGGGTCCCAGAACTTTCATGACGGACAGGCTCCGTAAACCTGATTTTTCCAGGATGCCGAGCATCTCCGGCAAAT
The DNA here is from genome assembly GCA_963802225.1 of uncultured delta proteobacterium. Taxonomy (GTDB): domain Bacteria; phylum Desulfobacterota; class Syntrophia; order Syntrophales; family UBA2192; genus UBA2192. Next base: position 223,395 of record CAWDHZ010000001.1, read on the forward strand.
CGTAACGGCGGTGATGCCCCACGAAGCGGTCATCTACGGCGAAAAAATCCCTCCGGTGGGGAAAGGTCACGACGAGACGGCCTCCGTCTTCCAGGACGCTCGCCATCTGCCTGACGGCCCCGAGGTCGTCCTCGATGTGCTCGAGGACCTCGGAACAGACGGCAGTGCGAAAAACCCCTTTCTTGAAGGGCAGCCTCGTTGCATCGGCAACGACGTAGCGGCCTGCGCCCTGCCCTGCTTTCAGGCACCGCAGTGCGGAAAAAGAAAGCTCCGTGAACACCGTCCGGTCTGTCGCGGGCGAGATCGGCGAGATGCCGCTTCCCACCTCCAGCGTCATGCCCTTCACCTGGCCGCAGGAGTCGCTCCCGGACGGCTCGCTTCCGGACCTGGTAGTTGTAGAGGTGGTTCTTGAGGGAGAGGTAGACGGGCTCCATGAAGAAATCATCGAAACGATTGCCCGGTCCCTGCACCACGCGAAATCCCTCCTTCACCGTGTCACGCTACGGATGTGCGGGAAGAGAGCGGTCTTTGCCATGCCGAAACGGGAAAGCCGGAAGAGGAGGGCCGTCGAGAGGCACCCGAGGCCGTAGCGGACGCTGCGACGGAAATTGATGGACGAAGAGTCGGCGTAATAGCGCGTGGGACAACTGACCTCGGCAATCAGGTGGTCGTACCAGAGCACCTGGAGAAGCATCTGGTTATCGAAGACGAAATCGTCGGAGTTCCCCTCCAGCGGAAGCTCCTCGAGGACTTTTCGGGAAAAGGCCCGGTAGCCCGTGTGATACTCGGAGAGTTTTGCGCCCGTAAGGAAATTTTCGAAGAGCGTCAGGAACCGGTTGGCTGCGTACCGCCACAGCGGCATGCCGCCGCGCAGGGCGTGGCCTCCCAGGATGCGAGAGCCCAGGACACACTCGTAAAGCCCGTTGCCGATGAGCGATGCCATGGCCGGGATGAGTTTGGGGGTGTACTGGTAATCGGGGTGTACCATGATGACGATGTCGGCGCCCTCTTCGAGGGCCATCCGATAGCAGGTCTTCTGGTTCGCCCCGTAGCCCTTGTTCTCGGGGTGCCGGTGGACTTTCACGCCCGGCAGGGTTTGCGCGAGTGCCGCGGTCTCGTCGTGGCTCGCGTCATCGACGACGATGATCCTGTCCACAACCCCCTGCGCCATGACCTCCTCGTAGGTCTTCATGAGGGTCTGCGCCGCATTGTAGGCGGGCATGACGACGATGATTTTCTTCCCTGCGAACATGCTTTCTCCGCACAGAATCAGAGACATTGTTGACTAAGTTTACTAACGCGTTAACGGAGAGTCGCTGCTGAGCATTAGTCAACTCAGTCAACAATGTCCCTGCATATTACATAGACAACGTGACCGTTCGATTCATAAACCTTAACCAGACATTGCGCAAGCTTTTCCCGAACGTTCCGGACGGTTTCCGCCGGGAAGTTGTCCTCGAGCGCCTTCATCAGCAACTCTTCCCGCACCAGAAGATGGGTGCCCCCCAGGGATCTCAGGAAGGCAGCAAGCGCTGCCGCATCCTTCGACGAGCGCACCATGGCCTTCATGATGCCCACCTCCTGTCCTGCATGGTGGATGTACTCCCGGTCCAGGTAATACCCCCGAGCGCTCAGATACAGAAGGTAGACAACGGCATCTTCCGGCAGCTCTCGATTGATAAAGGCCGTGGCCGGGTAGCTGCCGACCTGCCGGGAAAGGAACTCGTCCCGCGATTCCTCGCCGAGGATGTAAGGCAGGGGCCGGATGGCCGTGAATTGATTTCCCAGGTAGAAGAGGTTTGCGGCAATGAGCAGGGCAACGGCGAAAGGAACCGCCCGACCTGCCATCCTCAGGACGCTCTGCCTGCAACTCGCCAGCCACTCGGTGCCGTTTCGTATCCCCATGACGGCGAGGATTGTCATGAACGGCAGGATCGGCAGGATATAGCGGATGCGCAAATCCGCCGTGAGAGCAGACACGCTGAAGACAAATGCGACAAACAGGAAGAAAAAACACCGGTGATCTCTTCGGTTTCCGACGAATGCAAAGGGCATCGCCAGTGCAAACAGAGAACTGAGGATGCCGTCGAAGTGCTGCGGCGAGTGATCCCGGCCTTCAAAAATAATCCGCAACGGCAAAAGCAGGATCTGCCAGACATCTTCCCCATAGAGCAGTGTCCTGTTCCGGAAGAAATTAAAGCCCCCTCTCTCCACATCGCCTGCCACCAGGAAGGCAGCAGGTTCACGCCCGCCATGGATAAACGCAAAGAGGTTGTCCAGGAGAGGGTAGATCGGGTTTCCCTGCAGGATGAGGTTTTTCACCAGCCACGGCGAGACCACGGCAAGCGCAACCAGGGAAAAGAGTGCCCCCCACCGGATCGCCTGCAGCTGTCTTCCCGTATCCCTTGCGTAGAGAAAACAGACGGCCCCGCCGAGGAAGAGCCACGAAATGAGGGCGTTGTATTTTGTGCCTGCGGCCAGCCCCATGCAGACGCCCGCAAGAAGGATCCATTTCACATCTTCATAGCGGCCGTCCCGCCAGCGCAGATACGACAGGACACTGGCCGTCGTGAAAAAGATCATCCCCAGATCCACGTATGCGGTAATGGATAATCGGATGACCATCGGGGTGCTGACAAAGACCAGCAGGCCGAGCATCCCCCAGATCCGTCCTGCATGCTTCTTGAGGTATCGGTAAACGAGATATCCCGTCCCCCAACCGAACAGCATGTGGATCAGGGCGGGCAGCATGTCGTTGCCGAACCGCAGCGCAACCCAATACATGAGATCCACGTTCATCGGGAAGTAACTGTAATCAGCCCAGGGCGTCTCGAAGAAACCTCCGTGACGGATCCAGAGTTTCGGGATGGCAAGGTGATGGATGAGCGCATCTCGCGAGATGGGAGGGGTAAGGCAGAGGAGCACCTCGATGACGAAGAGCCCCGCCAGCACACACGCCATCACCAGGCAGAGAATCCGCCCTGTCCTGCTGGAGGCTTCCGGGGCCGATAGGGATGAGGCTTCCTGATGCCCCCCTGTACAGGCTTCAATGTCATCCATGGAGTTTGACACGATCTAGATAGCCCCTTTCCCCGGTGTGTTTTTCTGTCGTTTTTCCCTGGCGATTTTCAGATTCGCATCGATGACGGCGTTTTCGGGCATAAGCTCCCGGGCCCTCAGGAAACTGGCGATGGCTTCTTCCGTTCTGCCCTGCTCCGTGCGGACGAGCCCGAGATTATTGAGCGCCTCGGCGTTGCGGGGGTTGACGTGAAGGGCATCACGCAAATGCGCCTCGGCATCCCCCAGCCTGCCCCGGTGAATGAAGATCAGGGCCAGATTCGTATGGGCCACCTCGTGTAGAGGGGTCCATCCGGAGGACCTGCCGAAAATCCGCCTCGGCCGCATCGAATCTCCCTTGCTGCATCAACAGGAGACCGAGGTCAATCCTGGGTATGGCTGATTTCGGATCCAGTTCAGCCGCTGTTTGAAAATAGCGAATGGCCCTCTCGTGATTTCCCGAACGTAAGGTGCATACACCCAGGTTGTAATAGGGGGCGGCGTAATCTGCCTTCTGCTCGATGGCCTTTAGAAAGTGCGGCACAGCCTTTTCGCAATTGTTCCCGTCAAAAGACAAATATAAGGCCCCCACATTGTTGTGCGCTACCGGATTGACCTCCGTCACCCGGATCGCATGCTCAAAGAGCATGATGCTGTCCTTCCAGGTCACGACCTGCGCCCTCGCGAGGAACCCATACCACGATAGCACGACGATAAAGAAGACGATCAGGGGGGATCTCCATTCGGGCCGCCTCTCGACAATCGCGTTCGTCCCCGCGGCAGCGGCGATGAAGAGCCCCACCAGGGGCAGATACGTGTATCGATCGGCTAGCGACTGCGACCCGACCTGAACGATCCCGATGACGGGGACCAGCGTGCCCAGATACCACAACCACCCCACCGGAAGAAAGGGACACCGCCGGGCATATCGAATGACCAGGGCAGAGACCGCCGCCAGAAACAAGACGGCCATGACGATCTTCCACGCAGACGGCATTCCCGGATAGGGATAAAATACCGCCAGATCGACGGGCCAGACCATCTTCCAGATGTACTCCCCATAGGACACCATCGCGTTGGCCGCCCGCACCCCCAAGGGGTATTGTTCCACCGTCCTGATCGCCCCGGCGCCCTGCTGCGCGTAACATGTCACAACGCTTGCAGCCGCTGCAAGGATCAACAACGGTACCTTCTCGGCCAACAGACGCATCCACGCCGGACCCTTCACGATCCGGTCAAAGACCGTAACGGCACCGGCCCCTCTTGCCAGCGGCCATCCGTCCAGCAGCAACAGCACCAGGGGCAGCGTCACCAGCATCGGCTTGGCCATCAACCCCAGCACAAACGACAGCAAGACCAGGGCATAACGCCCCCACCCAGGAGATTTCACGTACCTGGCGTAGGTCCCCATCGTGATAAACCACAACAGGCCGCTCAGCACATCCTTGCGCTCCGACACCCACGCCACCGACTCCACGTGAAGGGGGTGAATCGCAAAGAGTGCCGCTGCGAGCGCGCTGCCCCACAGCATCCCCGTCATCGCCCTCAGCACCCAAAAGAGCACCAGGACACCCGCCAGGTGAATCTGTACGTTTGTCCAGTGGTGCCTCCCCGCGTTGGACCTGTAGAACTCCCAGTCCAGCATGTGAGACAACCACGTCAGGGGCTGCCAGGAACCGGAATGCAGCGTGCCGAAGGCCCATCGGAACCCATCCGGCGACAGACCCCGCTGAACGTGCGGATTCTCCACCACGTAGAGATGGTCATCGATATTGACGAAGTCGAAAGACTGGACCGGCCAGTAGAGAAACAGTGTCATCGAGGCCAGTAGCAGACCGGCCAGCAGAGCCTTCTTCAACGACATTTCCCCTTTTCTGAAGACATCGGAGCCCCGCATCCCATTTTTCCCGGATTCCCTGCGGGATCGTACGCTTCCCTCGGATCCCTCGGTGCCTCCATCCGATTGCCGTCAGACAAGCCCGGCACGTTTCGTGATGGACCTTCCTGAAACGCGTTACTCCGCCGTGCGGGCGAGAGCTTGCTCCAAATTCTCCTCTATCTTCGCGTTTCCCGGTGAGAGCGCCGAGGCTTGCCGGAAGTGGGCGATGGCATCATTCGTACGGCCCTGCCCTACGAGGACCAGCCCGAGGTTATTGTGCGCCTCCGCGTTACCCGGATGGAGGCGAAGGGCCTCACGTAAATGCCCTTCGGCATCCTCCAGCCTGCCCTGCTCCAGACAGATGACCCCGAGGTACAGACGGGCTTCGACATTGTCGGGATCCCGTTTGACAACCGTGAGCAACTCCTCGGCAGACGCCTCGGCTTGCCCCGCGTATTTCAACGTAACAGCGAGAACGATGCGGTTTTTCAGCGTTGCGGGATCAATCCATACTGCGTTGCGGAAGCACGTCGACGCCTCTTCATAGAGCTGCCGGGACAAATAGGCCACACCGAGGTTTAACCAGGCATCCCGGTAATCGCTCTTGATTTCCACGGCCTTCGTCAGATACCGGATGGCCTCGCCGACCTCGCCCTCGCGATACGAGACGACGCCCAGGTTGTTGCAGGCAATGTGATTTCGCTCAGTCACCCGATTGGCGTGTTCAAATAGTGTCTTGTAGTCCCTCCAGTACCCGAGCTGCGTCGATGATACAATAAACGAACCCAGGATCATCCCGCAGCCCAGCACAAGAATTCCTTTCTTTGCCTGATGCCACCGTTGAGCAGCGGAGTCGAGGCTCCAAGCGATCATGATGATTGTCCCGATAAGGGGGATGTAGGTGTATCGGTCGGCCATGGCATGGGAGCCGACCTGAACGATCCCCATGACCGGCAGGAGGGAAATCAGGTACCAGAGCCACCCGACGATCAGATAGGGGTATGGACGGGCCATTCGGAGGGCAAAGGCCGTAACGCCGCCCAGGATGAGGATCGATCCTGCGACCTTCCAGAGTGGCTGAAGACCCGGATGGGGGTAAAAGACCGAGAGATCGACGGGCCAGAACATCTTGCCGATGTAGGCCACGCAGGCAACGGGGGCATTGGCCAGTCTGGATACCAACGGAAACGATTCGAAAGAGGACAGCGCTCCGATGTTCCCCTGGGCGATGATGGCCAGACCGGCGGAGGCGATCGAGAAGAGCAACAGGGGCGCTTTTTCCGCGACGAGGCGGGACGCGGTGTGTGACCCGTTCATGAACGTAATGGGAAAAGCGTTGTCGAAAAACGTGGTCGTCCCCTGGAAGCGCTTCAGTGGCCAGTAATCCAGGAGAAGCAGCACCACCGGAAGTGTCACCATCATCGGTTTCGACAGAAGCCCCAGAATTAAGGCGGCAAGCATCAGGGCATATCGCCGGAGGGAAGGCTTTTTTGCATAGAAGATATATAACCCGATCGTGAGAATCCAGAAAAACCCGCTGAGGACGTCCTTCCGCTCTGCGACCCAGGCGACCGATTCCACGTGAAGGGGGTGAATCGCAAAGAGTGCCGCTGCGAGCGCACTTGCCCAGATCGTTCCGGTCATCGCCGACAATACGATGAATAGAAGGAGCGTGCTCGCAAGATGGATCAGCACGCTCGTCCGGTGATGACCGCCGGCATGTAACCGATAGATCTCGACATCCGTCATGTGGGAAAGCCACGTCAGCGGATGCCAGATACCAGCTTCAAGAGTTCTAAATGCCCAGATCAGGCTCTCCCGCGACAGCCCCTTTGCGACTTGAGGGTTTTGGGCCACGTAGACGTCGTCGTCGAATTCGACGAACCCGAAATGCTGAACCGGCCAGTAGAGGAGTAGTGTCATGATCGCCAGAAGGAGGCAGATCGCCAGGATCGGCTTCAGACATTTGTTTCCCCTCTTCAAAATACCAGAATCAGGCATCCCGTTCCTCGCAGTCCCTGCATCGATGCGTTGAACGCACGCCGGTTCCGGATTTTTCCGGTTCCGGATCGCAGTCCTGGCGCCGTGCTTAATTTGCTGCTTTATTTCTGTTTTATGTGCAATTATTCTGCCACCTGGATCGCCTGTCCCTGCCGTCCATGGCCGGCCTGTGCAAACTCGCTGCCGAGATAAAATAGTCTCATGGTATCGAGGGGTTGGTGGCCAAGGCGTTTACGATTTAATGTGCGCGCCGGGGCAGGATTCCGGGGGCGAAGGCGCCATGTTACTTCGCCGTCGTGGCTAGAGCCTGATGTAAATTATTTTCAATGGCCGTGTTTTGCGGTGCCAGGGTCAGGGCCTGCCTGAAGTGCGCAATGGCTTCTTCCGTCCTGCCCTGTTCCGTGCGTACGATCCCGAGATTATTGAGAGCCTCAGAGCTCTGGGGGTTGACGCGAAGGGCCTCAGTCAAATGAGCCTCGGCGTCTCCCAGTTTTCCCAAGTGATAATAGATCAGACCCAGGTTTGCATGTGCAGCCTCGTGGGAGGGATCTAGTCGAAGAAGCTGTCGAAAATCCTCACTGGCCTCCTCGTACCTACGAAGCTGTATCAACAAAGCACCGCGACTGACAAGGGTCCTGGTCAGTTGAGGATCGATTTGCAATGCCTGCCGGAACAAATACAGCGCACCGGCCGGAGGGGTTTGTCGCGAGGCGCATACCCCCAGTCCGTGAAAGGCGTACGCATAGTTTTCCTTCATCTCGATGGCCTTCAGAAAGTGCGGCACGGCCTCTGTGCAATCATTCTGATCCAGATAAAACTCCCCAATTTGTTCTGGTGCGCCACGGGATTGACCTCCGTCGCAGCAAGGGCTTGCTCGAAGAGCGTCACACTGTTTTTCCAGGTCTCGACCTGTGTCCTCGCAAGAAACAGCAGCCCCGACAGAGCGACGAGTGAAATGACCACGACCGGTTGCTTCCATCCGGGCCACTCGGCGATGAGCCGTTCGGCCCCCCATGCCAGGGCGATGAACAACCCCACCAGAGGAATATACGTATACCGATCCGCCATCGACTGGGAGCCCACCTGGACGAGGCCGATGACCGGTACCAGCGTGCCCAGGTACCACAGCCAGCCGACGAGCAGAAAGGGCATCTCCCGTGCCTTTCGAACGGCCAGATAGGATATTGCAACGAGAAACAGTACGGCAACCACGTTCTTCCAGACCGACGGCATGCCGGAATGGGGGTATAAAACGGCGAGATCGAAGGGCCAGATCATCTTGCGGATGTATTCCATGTAGGAGACCAAGGTATTTGCAAACCGGATATCAAAAGACATTTTTTCGAGGGACCATATGGCCCCGACTTCCCTTTGAGCGACCAGCGTAACAAGGCTTGCAAGAGCGGCCATGAAACAAAAAGGCATTTTTTCTACGACGAGACGCAGGGCATGTTTTGTCGCCGGACACCGATGCCCGGAACACCCGTCGGCCGAATGCGGTCTTCGGCTCTGCAAATCTCCGGAGGGGCCAGTAATCGAGGAGCAGGAGAACAAAGGGGATCGTTACGATCATCGGTTTCGACAGAAGGCCCATGGACAAATGAACCCAGCACGAGAAGATAGCGTCTGATGGTGGGATGCTTTCACATAATGGGCGTAGGCGCCCATCGTGAGAATCCAGAAGAACCCGCTCAGGACGTCCTTCCGTTCCGCTACCCAGGCAACCGACTCCACGTGCAGGGGATGGATTGCAAAAAGTGCTGCCACCAGCGCGCTTGCCCAGAGTGAATGCGTCATGACCGACAAAACGAGAAAAAGAAGAAGCGCACTGGCCGTATGGATCAGCACGCTCGTCCAGTGATGGCCGCCGGCATTGAACCCGTAGACTTCGAAATCAGCCATGTGGGAAATCCAGGTGAGCGGATGCCAGTTGCCCGCATGAAAGGTAGTAAAGGACCACTTGAGGCCTTGCATCGAGAGGCCGTCCTGGACCTGGCGGTTGTCGGTCACGTAGACATCGTCATCGAAATTGACAAAATCGAATGACTGCACCGGCCAGTACAGAATCAAGCGTCATCTGCCGCCAGAAGAAAACCGATCAGCAAAGTCTGCCGCAATCGTTTATTGTCTGCCCTTAAAATACCCGAAGCCTGCATCCCGCCTTTATCGCAGCTGTGATATAAAATCAGAAATGGATACATCATATTGAAAGCAAGAAACGGGCCCGATCCTTCCAGTCTCCGACTCGGATCTTTCATCTTCGGGTCGCGAATGTGATTTCGCCTCACAAAAAAACCGGGTGAAAGGGATCCCCTTTCACCCGGTTCGGTTCGATACTTCCTTGAAGCCATTTTTTACGGAGTGATCACGCCTGCGGCAGTTAATGCGTATAGGTCTGTGTCACCGCTGAAGTGAGCTTGCCGTCATGGCCAGACCGGCCATCGTACCAGCCGGACACCGTTACAGTCACGCCCGAGGTCTGTACGAAGCCGCCGTTTCCGAGCTTGGTTGCTCGTAATCGTAGCGCAGGGCTGTCGCTGAAGTAGGCCTGTGCTGCCGTGTAGGCGTTTTTCAGGTCCGCGCTTGGCCGCCATGTTGTAGCCCCTGATCCTGTAAGCCGAGAACTGCGGGATTGCGATTGCCGCCAGGATGGCGATGATCGCGATAACGATCATCAGCTCGATCAATGTGAAGCCCTTCTTGTTTCTCTTTTTCGCGAAATAACTGATCATGATAACCTCCTGTTTCTTTGTCTTTCCTATATTTTTTTAAAGATCGTTCGCCTTCTCACTCATTCTTTTCAGACCGAACTGCCTGCTCTGTTTTATCGCCCCCTTGTCGTGATTTTTTCGTTCTGACCCTGGTAGAGCAAATCGTATGCCACAACATATAATTTATTTTATTTTTTGTATTTCATCATGATATCAATGCATTTACAAGCGCTCATCCGTCTTCCGCCCATCGTTTCAACCCTTCGAAAACCGGCAGAAAGTGATGATTCTCATCACCTCCTGCTGCGCCTCATCACTTTCCATTCCCTTCCCCGTTTTCCATCTCGAGCTTCTCGAGTCGGTGCCGAAGACTGGGGAAACTCACCCCGAGAAGCGAGGCCGCTTTCGTCTTGGACCCCTTCGCCTTTTCGAGGGCCTTGCGGATGATCTCCCGCTCGAATCTCTCCAGTTCCCGGTTGAGGTCGACGCCTCTCTCGGGAAACGCCTCTTCGGGCCCGGTCGCGCCCGCTTCCCCGTTGCCGTCTTCGGCGATGATCAGACTCTCCGGCAAGATGATACTCGAGTTCTCCAGGGCGACGCTTCGTTCGATGATATTTTCCAGCTCCCGGATGTTTCCCGGAAACGGGTAGCGCATGAGCAGCTCCAGGGCGTACGTGGAGATCCTCTTGACCTCCTTGCCGAACTCCTTTGCGTATTTCTCGATGAAGTACTGCGCCAGAAGCGGGATGTCCTCCCTGCGCTTTCTCAGCGGCGGGATGCGGATCGGGATCACGTTGAGCCGGAAGTAGAGATCCTCGCGGAACTCACCCTGCTTCACCTTCTCCTGGAGGTCCTGGTTCGTCGCCGAGACGATCCTCACGTCGACCTTGATGTCTTCGGAGCCGCCGATTCTGCGGACGGTCTTCTCCTGGACGACGCGAAGCAGCTTGACCTGGAGGATGATGGGCAACTCGGCGATCTCGTCGAGAAAGATCGTCCCGCCCCGGGCGAACTCGAAGAGTCCGGCCTTGTCCGCAAAGGCCCCTGTGAAGGAGCCCTTCATATACCCGAAAAGCTCACTCTCCAGGAGGTTCTCCGGGATGCCGCCGCAGTTGATGGCGACAAAGGGCTTGTCCTTCCGGGAGCTGTTGCCGTGGACGGCCCGGGCGACAAGCTCTTTGCCTGTCCCGCTCTCCCCGAGGATGAGGACGTTGGCCGGCGTGTCGGCCACCTTGCCAATCAGGGCGTAGACCTTGTGCATCTCCCTGCTGCGGCCCACCATGGTCCCGAAGTACCTTGCGTCTTCCCCCTCCGCCGGGGGAAGCGAGGGCTCTTTCCGGGCGGTCTCTTTCTTGTCGATGGCGTCCCGCACAATGGCCAGCAGGTCATCGACATTGAAGTTCTTCTCGACGTAGTCATAGGCTCCCTCGCGCATGGCCGCCAGCGCCGTCTCGCCCGAAGCGAAGGCCGTCAAAAGGATCACGGCTGTCCCCGGCGTCGTCTCCTTGATCCCCTTGAGCAGGTCGATCCCGTCCACGCGGGGCATCTTCAGATCCGTGATGACGAGGTCGAATTTCTTCTTCCCGATGATCTCGAGCGCAGCCGCCCCGTCATCGGCCGTCGCAACCTGATAGCCCGCGCGGGAGAGCATGATATCGAGGACATCCTGCATGCCCCTGTCATCGTCGACAACGAGGATCCGTTCCATATCCGCTCCTTAGCTTGCCGTCCCGGCAGCCGCCGCGCGCTGCGCCGGGAGATTCGTTTCCTCCGGGACGATCTTTTCCTCCGGTTCGATCCGGGGAAGCCGTATCGAGAATTGAGTGCCCGATCGGGCGTCGCTTTGCACGACGACCGCACCCCCGTGGCTCTCCACGATCCTCCTCACGATGGCGAGCCCCAGGCCGCTGCCCCTCTCCTTCGTCGTGTAGAAGGGCTCCCAGATCTTTTCCAGATCGGCCGCGTCAATCCCGCATCCCGTATCGCCGATCTCGATCCTCACGGCCTCCCTCTCCCCGTCGAGCCCGTCGGGGCACGCCGCTACGCTGAGCGTCCCGCCGTCGGGCATGGCCTGCATCGAATTGATCATCAGGTTCAAGAGGATCTGCCGGATCTCGGCGGGATCGCCCATCACCCGAAGATCCTGCCCGAGGGTTTTCCGGATCTCCACCCGGGGATTCCACTCCGCGCCGACGGTAAGCGACTCGATGACGTCCTCCACGAGCCGGCCGATGTCCGTCTCCGATCGCCTGCCCAGGTTCGATCGTGCCATGAGGAGGAAGTTTCTCACGAGACTCTCCATCTGGTCCTTCGCCCGGAGAATGACCTGCATGAGCCTCTCGTCCGTCGGCTCCAGCTTCAGGTCCCGCCGGAGGATCTGGATGGAGCCGCTGATGGACTGAAGCGGTGTCCGCAGTTCGTGTGCAAGCCCCGCCGCCATCTGGCCGATGAAGGCAAACTGCTTGTTTTTCTCGCCCTCCCGTTCCATCTCCTTGACGGCCGTGAGGTTCTGGAAGATGAGGATGCTGCCGATCTTCACGCCGCGCTCGAAGAGGGGGGATTCGGAGATACCCAGGATCATCGACTCCCCGGATTTTTTCCGGATCACGACCTCGAATCGCTTCCTTTGACGCTTCGTCTCTTCAGGCTCTATCGGCGAAATAATGGCCGAGACCCCGGGGAAGATTTCCGCGATGCTGCGGTTGCCGACCTCCCCGAAGGCGTAACCGGAGATCTCCTCGGCGGCCCGGTTGAAGGAGCGGATATGGCCCTCGAGGTTGACCGTCAGGATGCCCGTGTCGACGGACTCGATGATGCTGCGGTGCAGAAGATCGAGCCGGTCGAAGGCCGTAGCCTTTTCCGCCAGCAGGCGCTTGGTCTTGCGCTCCTGCTCGACGACGAAGCTCGTCAGCAGGGCAATAAGGAAAAAGGAGGCCACATGGGTGATGGCCCGTGTGAGGATGTAACTCCGGGTCAGTTCCCCCCGGGGGACGATCCCCTCGTCATAGAGGAACTCGAAAATGCCCGGGAAGTCCAGGTTGACGAGCAGCACGTAGCACAGGCTGCTCAGGGCCGCGATAGAGAGCCCTCCCTTCCGGCCCATGAACAGGGTCGAGTAGATGATCACGAGTGAGTAGAGGACTGAATAGATGCTGTCGATCCCGCCCGTGACCAGGACGGTCCCGGTCACGAAGATCACGTCGAAGACGGACTGGACCGCAATGTTCATCCGGAGATGCCGGGCCGTTTTGGGCAGGGCCAGACATGCGACTGAAAAGATGTAGATGGCCGAGATGAGGAAATAGCTGGTCCAGAGATACTCCTCCGGCAGCTGCCTGACGGCGCGGAACTGGATAAAGATCGTCACGCCGAGGAAATAGGAAACGACGGCGATCCTCGAAAAGACGATCCACCGGGTGTTTCGCTCGACCTGGTCCTTTTCGAAAAATGATTTCCCGACATTACGCGAAAGTACCCTCTGACGACTGCTTAAATCCCCCCCACCCCTCTTCGTAAAGGGGGGACAAGGGGATTTTTATTCCTCGGCAATCGCAGGTTCTAAGCAAAAAGGTTTCACCTGTTACTTTCGTCACATTTCCGGCAATCTTTAGCGTTTCCTGCCTCAACCCGTTGACAGGCGCCCGCAAATGTGTTTTGACCTCTTCTATTCGGCACGATAACCTCCTTCCATCCAGGCAGCAGTGCTTTCATGTTCCTCTTCACCGGTCACCGGTCACGGTCCCGGTCACTGCGAATGGGCTATGAGCGAATCCCTTACGAAGCCTGCAGCCCATGGTGAGGCATACGTGTGATCAAGCGTCCTCTTCCCATCCTTCTTCTTTTCTTCATCGGCGGTATCGTACTCGGGTACTCCACCGAAATTCCCCGGCCGTGGATCCTCGGATCCCTCGCCGCCGGCCTCATTCTATCCCTGTTGTTTTTTGTCGCGCGGCGGCACGCCGCCGCCTTCTGCCTGATCGGGTCCTGTTTCTTCGCCCTCGGCACCCTGGGGATCAGTATGACCCTGCATGACGACCCCGCCCCGGATCACATCGTGCACTGGGCGGAAAAAGGGAAAATTGTCCTCGACGGGATCGTTTCCGAAAACCCGAGGGTCTCCGAGGACAGGACGTCCCTCGTGCTGGAGGCCTCGCGGGTTTCGGGCGAAGGGTTTTCCCGGGGCGTAAGCGGAAAGATTCTGCTCTCCGTCGGGGAGAACACGCGTCTTTTCAAGGTTGGCGATCTCATCCGGACGGAGACGCGCCTGAGGCACCCCCGGAGCTTCGGGAACCCTGGCGCCTTCGATTACGAGCGCTACCTCCGTCTCCAGGGTATCCGGGTGAGGGGCTTCGTAAACGACCCCCGGAAGATCGTCCTGATCCGCGAGGGACAGGGTGATCCCATGAGGCAGGCCCTGGAGCAGTTCCGGACCCGTATCCGAGATCGCATCCGTTCCCAGGCCCCCTTCCCCGAGGGGACCCTCATCCAGGCCATGACCCTCGGGGAGCAGAGCGAGATCCCGCGGGCGATACAGGACCGGTTCAACCGGACAGGGACATCCCACATCATCGCCATTTCGGGCTTCAACGTGGGGATTATCGCCCTGATCGCCTTCTTTCTCATCCGGACGCTTCTGAAAACTTCGGAAACCCTGCTTCTGCGGTTCAACATCCAGAAGCTCTCGGCCCTGTTCGCCTTCGCACCCGTTGTCTTCTACGCCTTCGTCGCGGGGCTCGGCATGTCGACGGTGAGGGCCCTGCTCATGACGCTGGCCCTGCTCATCACGATCCTGATGGGCCGCGGCAGAGACCTCTTCAACACTCTGGCGCTGGCCGCCTTCGTGATCCTGGTTGTCTCCCCAGCCGCCCTTTTCGACATCTCATTCCAGCTTTCCTTCACGGCCGTGGCTTCGATCCTGCTTTTCATGCCGGGCATCACGGAGCGCCTGACGGCATGGAAAAACAGGTCGGAAGGACGCCCCGCGAGACTGGGCAGGAGAATCACCGCCGATCTTCTCCTTTTTGTTGCCGTCTCTGCTGCCTGCACACTGGGCACCCTGCCCTTTATCGTGTACTACTTCAACCGCATCTCCAATATCACCCTCGTGGCCAACCTTCTTCTCGTGCCGATTCTCGGCTTTGTCGTCCTGCCTTTTTCCATGTTGCTCATCATCGTCGCCCCGCTTTCTGATTCCCTCTCAGCCCTGCTTATCGACATCACAACGGTGCTGACCCGTCTTTGCCTGGATCTCAACGACTGGCTCGCCGCCCTCCCGGGGTCGTCTTCGATCATCACGACACCGACGATGCCCGAACTTACGGCCTACTATGTCATCCTGATCTCGGCGGCTCTGCTGTTGGGACTGCCCGGTCGCACCTCAGGGGAACTCCCCATCTTCCGGACCCGGCGGAAGGCTCTGGCCGTGATGGCGCTGGCCGTGATCTTCCTGGCCGGCGATGCCGCCTGGCTTCACCGGAAACTTCAGAACCGGGACACGTTGCGCGTCACCTTCCTCAATGTGGGCCACGCCAGTTGCGCCCTCGTCGAATTTCCCGGTGGAAAACGGATGCTGGTCGACGGCGGCGGTTCCTACGACGACCGCTTCGATGTGGGCCGCTACGTCGTCGCCCCCTTCCTCTGGCACGAGCGCATCGGGATCATCGACACGATCGTCCTGACCCATCCCCACCCGGACCATGTGAACGGACTTCCTTACATTTTGGACAACTTCGACGTGAAGGAAGTATGGACAAACAGCGACGAGACCCTCGTCGATTGGGGCGCCGCCTTTGCGGAAAAGATGAGGCAGAAAGGCATCACGCCCCGGCACCTCACCTCGAACTCGGCGCCGGTCGACATGGGCGGCGTACGCATCGATGTCCTGAACCCATGGAAAGGCCTGCCTCCAGGTGAGGATCTCAACGACCGCGAGATCAACGAGCGGGCCCTCGTTCTGCAGCTAAGATGGGGCGATACCGCGTTTCTGCTTCCCTCGGACATCGGCGAGCCCACCGAGTCGAAGCTCGCTGCCCGTTACAGAACCCTGGCAAGCGGGGTCCTGCTTGCCCCGCACCACGGTTCCGCGAACTCCAACTCACAGCCCTTCCTCCGTGCCGTCCGACCGGATACGATCGTCATCAGCACCGGGCGCCCCGTCCGCGACGATGTCCTCGAGCGGTACCGGCAGACAGGGGCCGCCGTCTTCCGCACGGACGTGCACGGGGCCATCCGCATCACCACGGACGGGCGCCGTTACGAGGTCGTTCCCTTCAAAAGCCCATGATTTATATTGCCTTTCAGGGGTTAATGTGTTAGTTACGCAGGTTCAAAATCTGCGGTTGGGTGTCATGCCATCATGAAGATCATCACCGCCGTCAGGGGGTTCAAGGACATCCTGCCTGGCGAATCGGAAAAATGGCAATACGTGGAGGGGAAGGCCCGGGAAATATTCGGGAATTTCGGGTTCCGCGAGATTGTCCTCCCCATCCTGGAGAAGACGGAGCTCTTCAAGCGCTCGATCGGCGAGACGACGGACATCGTCGAGAAGGAGATGTACACCTTCGTCGACCGCGGGGATGAATCCCTGACCATGCGTCCCGAGGCGACGGCATCGGTCATGCGGGCCTACCTCGAACACAGTCTTTACGCATCGGAAAGCGTGGTAAAGCTCTTCACCATCGGTCCCATGTTCCGCCGCGAGCGCCCCCAGAAAGGGAGGTTCCGCCAGTTCAACCAACTCAACGCGGAGCTGCTCGGTTCGAAGGACCCGCGCGTGGACGCCGAGGTCATCCTGATGCTCATCCACTTCCTGCGGGGCGTCGGCGTAACGGATGCGCAACTCGAGATCAATTCCCTGGGGTGCCCGGCCTGCCGCCCGGCGTTCCGGGAGGTGATCCACACGTACCTGGCCGGAAAGAGCGGCGGCCTCTGTGAGGATTGCCAGAGGCGCCTTTCGACGAACCCGCTTCGGGTCTTCGACTGCAAGGTGGAGCAATGCCGTGAGATCGTCTCCACGGCACCCCTGCTGATCGAGTTTCTATGCGGTGAGTGCCGGGATCACTTCGGCGAGGTCCAGACGGGCCTTAAGCAGTTCGACACCCCCTTCACCGTCAACGCACGGATGGTCCGGGGCCTGGACTACTACACGAAAACCGCCTTCGAGGTCACCACGAGCTCCCTGGGCGCCCAGAACGCCATCGCGGGAGGCGGCCGTTATGACCGGCTCGTCGAAGACCTGGGAGGCCCCGAGAGCCCGGGGATCGGCTTCGCCGTGGGTCTGGAGAGGCTCGTCGCCGTGGCCCCCATCCCCGACGAGAGCGTCATCCGGAGACCCGATCTGTTCATCGCCGCCCTGGGAAAGGAAGCGCAGGACCTCGCCTTTGTGCTCTGCAACCGCATGCGGATGGCGGGTGCCCGCATCGAGACGGACTACGGGGCACGGAGCCTCAAGAGCCAGATGAAGCGCTCCGACAAGCTGGGCTGCCGCTACACGCTCATCCTGGGGGAACGGGAGCTGCAGGAAAAGCAGGCCCTGCTGCGGGACATGAAGGGAAGCGCGCAGCAGACCATCGGGCTCGATGACGCAGAACGTACACTATTGAGCATCCTCTCGAAGAACTGATTATTTTAGGGCGGCTCAAAAATGATTGGATGCAAGGCCCTCGAAGTCCCGAGGAGCGAGGCGAACTTAGCGTACGTTGAGTGACGAGGGACGAGAGAAACGCCGCAGACAATTATTTTGGAAGCCCCGCCAGAAGCGTGGCTTCCCGGCAAGGTAGTTGTTTAAACATCATTGCGCCCCCAAGGCGGGACGCGCCCCCGGTCAACTGCCTTTTAAATCTCAAGAAAGGGAGGTAATACCCCTTGTCCGACTTTATCTCGAAAATCAAAAGAACCCATTACTGCGGTCACCTCAAGGCGGATGACGCAGGGAAAGAAGTGGTCCTGATGGGTTGGGTGCATCGTCGCCGCGACCACGGCGGGGTCATCTTCGTCGACCTGCGCGACCGCGAAGGCATCGTGCAGGTCGTCTTCAACCCCGAGGCCCAGGCCGATTCCCACAAGGAGGCCCACCGCATCCGCAGCGAGTTCGTCCTCGCCCTGAAAGGAACGGTGCGCAAACGCCCGGAGGGAATGGAAAACCCCGAGCTGCCCACCGGCCAGATCGAGGTGCTCGTCAATACCCTCGACATCCTCAGCGAGGCGAAAACGCCCCCCTTCGTGCTCGATGTCGACATGGAGATCTCGGAAAACATCAGGCTCAAGTACCGTTACCTCGATTTGCGGAGACCGGCGCTTCAGCGCAATATCATCCTGCGGAGCCGTGTGGCCGCCGCGACGCGGGAGTACTTCACCTCGCTGGGATTCATCGAGGTGGAGACGCCAATGCTCGCGAAAAGCACTCCCGAGGGAGCCCGCGATTATCTGGTGCCCAGCCGCGTCAACCAGGGCACGTTCTATGCGCTTCCCCAGTCACCGCAGACGTTCAAGCAGCTTCTGATGATAGCGGGCTTCGACCGTTATTTTCAGATCGTCAAGTGTTTCCGTGACGAAGACCTACGGGCCGACCGCCAGCCCGAGTTCACGCAGATCGACGTGGAGATGTCATTCATCAACGAGGAGGACATCATCTCGACCATGGAAGGCCTCATGGCCCACATCTTCAAGGCCGGGACGGGCCGTGATCTCCAGACCCCCTTCCCGAGGATCACCTACCAGGACGCCATGGAGCGCTACGGCCGTGACAACCCCGACACCCGCTTCGCCATGGAGCTTGCGCGATGTGACGGAGATCGTGAAGGACTGCGGCTTCAAGGTGTTCAACGAGGTGGCCGCAAGCGGAGGCATCGTCAAGGCCATCCGCATCGAGGACAACCGGCAGCTTTCCCGCAAGGACATCGACGGCCTGACAAACTTCGTCTCCGATTACGGCGCCAAGGGCCTTGCCTGGGCCCGCGTGAACGCCGACGGCTGGACCTCGCCCATCGTGAAGTTTCTCAAGCCCGAAGAGGTGCAGGCCCTCAACAAGGCGATGGAGACCCGCGAGAGCGATCTCATCGTCTTCGTGGCCGACACCCCCGGGATCGTCAACGACGCCCTGGCCAACCTGCGCATCCACGTGGCCAGAAAGCTCAACCTGATCCAACCCGACCAGCTTGCCTTCACATGGGTCGTCGAGTTTCCGCTGCTGGAGTACAGCGACACGGAAAAGCGCTTTGTGGCCAAGCATCACCCCTTCACGTCGCCCGTGGCGGAGGACCTCCCGCTTCTCGACACGGACCCCGCGAAGGCACGGGCCAGGGCCTACGATCTGGTTTTGAACGGGACCGAGATCGGCGGCGGAAGCATCCGGATCCACCGCACCGAGGTCCAGCAGAAGCTCTTCCAGACACTGGGGATGAGTGCGGAAGATTCGCGCAGCAAGTTCGGGTTCCTGCTCGACGCCCTCGAGTACGGGACGCCGCCCCACGGCGGGATCGCCTTCGGCTTCGACCGCCTGATCATGATCATGACGGGCGCCCCGTCGATCCGGGACGTCATTGCCTTCCCGAAGACGCAGAAGGCAACCGATGCGATGACCGAGGCGCCGTCGAAGGTGAGCATCGAGCAGCTCATGGAGCTCTCGTTGAAGATCGTCCAGTGACCTGACGACAGGATTCGGGAATCCGGCTTCAGGCTTCGGGAAAGAAAAGAACAATCCCGTCCAGTTGAATGGTAAAGCCACGGGCGCGAAGTGCCATGCCGGGCATGAGGTGCCTCCCGTTGCCCGTTACGTTTTTACCTATTGACAAAGGCGGGATGATTCTTTAAGGAATCAGTGAAGTTCTTCTCCCCCGATAACCTTCACCGGAAACCGGGGAGGGAACACGAAAAAGGAAGGCATTCCACCGTGGTGCAGATCGGGAACATCAACCGTCGATTTGAAATGAGGCCGGAGTCGGCATGCCTGAAAGCCGTTGAACCGCAGCCTACGATCGTTCCGGCCCGGGGTGATCCCTCCATGACTGGTTGAATCCAATTTCGATAGGGAAGAGACAGGGAGGGAACAGCAAAGCGTTTCCTCCCTTTTTTATTCACCAGGACCGGGCAGTTGACGCCGCCCGGCCGACCCATCACACACCCAACGCAGGTGCAGGGAGAACGGACATGGCAAAGTGGAACAAGGAAAAGAAGGTCCTCGATCACGAGCACACGAAATTCTGGCGCTATGAGGTAAAGGACGTCGAACAGCCGAACCTCCAGAAAGACGTCTTCCCCTACGACGAGGTCTGCCGCATCGTCTTCGATCACAAGCTCGTCATGATGAGCCCCGCCGAGGACATCTTCATCACCGACACGACCTTCCGGGACGGCCAGCAGGCCAGACCGCCCTATACGGCCAAGCAGATCGCCGACCTGTTCAAGATGATGAGCCGGCTCGGCGGCGAGAAGGGAGTGATCCGCCAGACGGAGTTCTTCCTTTACAGCCAGCGCGACCGCGAAGCCCTCGAGGCCTGCCGCAGCCAGAACCTGCGCTACCCGGAAATCACCGGGTGGATCCGCGCCGTCAAGGAAGACGTCCCCCTGGTCAAGGAGACGGGCCTCAAGGAGACGGGCATCCTCACGTCGGTGTCGGACTATCACATCTTCCTCAAGCTGGGCGTCACACGCAAGCAGGCCATGGAGATGTATCTCGACGTGGTGCGC
>CAWDHZ010000002.1:0-14186 GCA_963802225.1 uncultured delta proteobacterium
GAGGCTTTGACGTTCGGTCCGGCCATGGGAAAAGGACCCCTTCACCCCCCGGACAGCCCCGCCGTGTCACTGCGGAAGTACCTCCCCGGTGTTACTCCCAGGGCCTTTCGGAAAACAGACACGAAGGCGCTCAGGCTGCTGTAGCCCACATCGAGTGCGATATTGGTAACCGGCTCCCCCTGCCCCAGGAGCCTCATGGCCGCGAGCAGCCGCAGCTGCTGGCGCCACTGATGGAAGGTCATTCCCGTCTCCGCCCGGAAGAGCCGCGAGAGCGTCCGCCCCGTTGCCCCCACCCGGGCTCCCCACTCTTCGATCGTTCTGCCGTCGTCAGGGTGGCCACTCATCTGATCGAAGATCTTTCTCAGCCGCGGGTCCCTGGGAATGGGAAGATCGAGGGGAACAGGGTCGCGAAACCGGATAAGATCCAGGATGAGGCTCATGATGCGCCCGGCATGGCCGCCCGGCTCATAGAAGCGCGACAGGGTCGTGCTGTACACGATGAGTTCTCGAAGCAGGGCAGAGACGGAGACAATGCGGCAGGACGGCGGAAAATCCAGGACGGCGTCGGGTTTGATGTACAGCGTCCGCATCGAAAGATGCCCCGATGCGCGGATCTGGTGTTCCGTGAGCGCCGGGACCCACATGGCCCGAAGCGGGGGAAGAACCCAGACGCCGCTGCCTGTCGTCACCGTCATGACGCCGGCCGAGGCATAGAGGAGCTGGGCCCTGGAGTGCCAGTGAAACGGGATCACGTGACCATCCGGATGGTCCAGGGCAAGGGCGATGACCGCCTGGGAAGCGCCCATGAGATGCTTCTGACGCTCCGGCGAAGACGGTTTTGTCCGCATTTCGACATTTTTTATCCTCATGGCGCAAGCAGGATAACCGGCAGGACCGGTATAGTCAAGACAGGAAGGGGTGGAAGTGACGCCATGAAAAACCGATTTATCTGGCTTGCCGCATTGGGGCACCTGTTCACGGATCTCAACCAGGGGGCCGTACCGGCCCTTCTGCCTTTCTTTATCTCCGAATATCAACTGAGCTACGCGTCGGCCGCGGGTCTGGTTGCCGCCCTGAGCATCGCCTCCACCGTCATCCAACCCCTCTTCGGGTTCTACGCGGATCGACTGTCAAGGCCTTGGCTGATCCCGGCAGGCGTCGGGATGGCGGGCTGCGGCGTCGCCTTCTGCACCCTCGTGCCCGACTACGGGTTTGCCGTCGCAATGATCGTCCTGAGCGGAATCGGGATCGCGGCGTTTCACCCCGAAGGAGCGCGCCTCGTGCACAACCACGCAGGCGAGAAGAAGGCAACCGCCATGAGCATTTTTGCCGTGGGGGGCCAGATGGGCATCGCCCTGGGCCCGATCATGGCAACCGTAGCCGTTTCGGCCTGGGGCCTGAGAGGTACGGCATTTTTGGCAATCCCCTTTGTCCTCATGGCCGCGTTCCTGGCCTTTCAGCTGACGGGAACGGGCGGCGGGACCGGGGCCGCAAAAGCCGCTGCCGGCACTCAGGCGGGCGAAAAAGCGAAAGATTTATGGGGCCCCTTCGCCATCGTCACGGGGGTCGTCATCATCCGCTCCATCATCTTCTACGGGTTGAACACCTTCATTCCGCTATACTGGATCAACATCTACCAGCAGTCCGCCACGGTGGCCGCAACGGCCCTGTCCATCATGTTCGGGGCGGGTGTCGTGGGAACGCTGTGGGGAGGGCGTCTGGCAGACAGGTACGGCCATCGCAGGGCCGTCCTCGTCGGCTACTCGGCACTGATCCCCCTGCTCATCCTCTTTGTCCAGGTGAAGGATGTCCTGGTCGCCACGGCACTGCTGGTGCCGATCGGCATCGTGCTGCTGTCGACCTACAGCCCCCTTGTCGTGATGGGACAGCGGTTCCTGCCGAACCAGGTGGGACTCGCTTCAGGGATCACGCTGGGGGTAGCCATTTCCATCGGCGGGATCTTTGCCCCCCTTCTGGGACATGTCGCGGACGGCTATGGTCTCCCGTCGGCGCTCACGGTGCTGGCATTCCTCACCGTGCCGGCCGTTCTGCTGACCCTGATGCTCCCGCGCCCGCAGGCCAGATAAAGTAAAGAAAAGAAGTTGGGAAGTTTGGAAAAAGCTACGGTCTCTGTACCCTGACCCCTAGACCCTTGACCCTCTGCCCTTCTTTTCATGTCGGGCGGAAGGATGCAACGATGGTGTCAAGCTCCTGGCGGAGCCCGGGCAGGTTCGCCGGCCGGCACGTAAGGGTCATGACGATGTAGTGGTCCGACTTGAGCTGGATCAGGTACTGGGCATGTGCCAGGGCGGGTTTCTCCACCCCGTATTCCAGGTAGATGGACGGCATGCGCCCTATCTGGAGAACTTTGCAGGCGCTCATCTTCACCGGCTGGCCATACAGGGCGGCGAGCCGTTTTTCCGTTTCGGCACAGGCGGGGGCAATGTCGCTCTCTTTGAGGGCGATGCTCCCCCGGGCCGCCTGGATATTGATGCTCTCGATGAGCGACTCGTCGGATGTCTCGAGGTTGACGAAAAGCTCCACGCCGTTCGCGAGGGCCTTCTCCTTCAACCCGTTGAGAACGTCCGACGTGAAGAGGTTCCGGATGCGCAGGTTGTCTGTCCTGATCGGGTTCTCCTTCCCGCCGATGTCAATCCGATGGACAACGAGCCACTGGGGGGACAGCCCGATGGTGAACCCGCGTTCGCTGCGGTAAACCGGGCCGTCGGCAGTCTGCGGGGACGTGCAGGAAAGTAAAAGGGCGGCAGCCAGCGCAAATGCGGTGAGGCAGCGAACTGGGCGAGCGCATTGTTTTACGGGGACTTGGGAGGCCATTCGATTTTTCATTTTTGCGTACCGGCCCTTTCGCAAAGCATCATTTGTTGTTCTTGAGTCCCTGGACCGTGAGGATCACCAGGGCGGCAAGGATCAGGACGCCCCCCCACCCTTCCCAGAAGGACAGCCTCTCGTCCAACACGGTATAGGCAAAGAAAAGCCCGAGGACCGGTGTGGCCAGGGAGCCGAGACCCGCGATCCCCGCGGGGAGGACCTTCAGGACATAGAACCACATCAGAACGGCCACGGCGCTTGTCAACACGACGTTGTACATCATGACCCCTATCATCCAGGGGGTCCACCGGATCGGTTCCGAAGGAACGACGAGAGCAATGGCCACGAGGAAGAGACCCCCCAAAAGGACCTGCCATGCCGAAAGGGAAACCACGTCCATCTCTCCGCTGTGGTCCATCCGCTTCGTGACAACGGCACTCGCAGCCCAGGAAAGGCCACTCAAGACGGCCAGCATGCTCGGGAACAGATCCCCCCGGTAGCTCCAGGGCTCGAGAAGCAGGACAAGTCCCGCCAGGGCCAGGGCTGCGGCCAGCCACTGCAGGCCCTGCGGACGCTCACCCAGAAGCGGCCAAGCCATGAGGATCAGCCAGAACGGCATCGCGTACACCAGGATGGCCATTTTCCCCGCGCCCCCCTCGACGAGGGCCCACGTGGCAAATCCCACGGAGAGCGTCGTGCAGAGGAATCCCACGAGCAGGGTCATGGGGATGTTGCGAGGCCGCAGGGGGCGGCCCCGCCATGCCAGGACACCCAGGAGGAGGATGCCGCCACCGACTGTGCGGATGGCCGAGAAGTCAAAGGGGGAGGCATGCCGCATCGCCTCCTTGACGAGGACCCAGTTGTAGCCCCAGATGAGGGACATGAGGATCAGCGCCACGATGGCACGAGGCATGGGGCTCTTTTTCCCTTCCACTTCCGAAAACGATTGCACGCGCATTCCCCCGCAGCGCCTGACGTGAGCAACAGATAGACCTTTTCCTTAAGTTTCTAAATTCCTGGCACCTTGGTGCGAGGAATTTTAATTCCAGACAGGGGCCAGCAGGCCGTCCCCAAGGCTGCAGGCGACAGGTCACAGGCTGAAAGCATACCCGGGAGGATTACGCTCGTCCCTACCCCCTCGTCCCTGGTCCCTTCATCAATCTGCGGCTGAAAATAAAAAAGGAGTTCAACCTTCAGGTCGACTCCTTTTTTCATTCATTCTGGTGGTCCCACAGGGAATCGAACCCTGGTTTCCGGCGTGAGAGGCCAGCGTCCTAACCGCTAGACGATGGGACCTTGGCTGGGGGACAAGGGTTCGAACCTTGGTAGCAAGATCCAGAGTCTTGAGTCCTACCACTAGACGATCCCCCAGGATCTTCTCGATCTGGAAGCTTGAAAAGCTAAACGAATAGGGATGAAATGTCAAGGCTAAATATTCGGGCATTTCTTTCTTCGTTGATGCCCGGGCTCGACGTTTTCCGTCATGACCAGCAAAGGCTGAACGGTGTCTTTTCGCTTTGTCCCAGCGAGCCCTGCACCGCAGCGCAGCGGGTCTTGGTCCTGCGCGTGACCCTGATGATCATAAGGGTCAATGAAAACGATTGCACGCGCATTCCCCCGCAGCGCCTGACATGAGCTTGACGAACGTTGCTGCGGGGAATGCGAGCATAATTACAACTAACCGCAATCCTTGAGTTTCTAAATTCCTGGCACCTTGGTGCGAGGAATTTTAATTCAGCAGGTTTCTCACAGTCCCCCTCCTTCGCCCTGTCAAGACGGCTTGGGCCACGCTGCAGGCCCCCTGTAAATGCTCAAAAGGCTCGTTTCATTCGAGATATGGCGGGGTTAACCATGAGGTAGAGCAGCAAAAAAACCTTGACAAATTGCGGGTTTTATAATTAAAAAGGACTCTTTCGCGAAAGCTTCTTTCGGGAAGCGGTGACTTTATCCGCAAGGGACTCTCTTTTTGAAGATTCAAGTATCGCTCATTCCCGAAGAGGGGCACCAGCTAGAGTACACGCTCGACGGAAACTGGTACAAGGAGGTTCTGCAGGAAGGCGGCGGGATCGATTTTCGCATCCACCCGGCCCGCGTCGCCGCAGTGATCCACAAGATCCTCGAGACAGTGACGCTGGACATCAGCGTGGAGACGGCCCTGGAGCTCGACTGCGGGCGATGCCTCGAGTCTTTCACGCTTCCCGTGCAGAGCGTTTTCCGCTACACGCTGGTCCCCGTTCGCGATGAGGAGGATCAAGAGGAGGATCTTGCCGACGAGGACATCTCGTTCGGATATTACCAGGACGACCTGATTGACCTCGACGCCCTGGTCTGCGAGCAAATCCTGCTCCAGGTCCCCATGAAGCCGCTGTGTGTGGAGGCCTGCCGGGGTCTGTGCGCACGATGCGGAGCGAGCCTCAACACGGCGTCCTGTGAATGCAGTCCCGGGGGCGCCGACAGCCGCCTGGAGGCCCTGAAGAAGTTCAAGGTAAAAAAACAACCCTGATGGAGAACCAATAACAATGCCAAACCCAGTAAAGAGACACTCGAGATCGAGACGCAACAGCAGAAGGGCCCACGACTTTATCAACGCACCGGCCGGCGCGGTCTGCCCCCAGTGCAACGAGCCAAAGCTGCCTCACCGCGCCTGCCTGAAATGCGGCACCTACAAGGGCAAGGAAGTGGTAAACGTCGACAAGGGCGAATAACGTCCGCCGCGGGGTACTTTATGGCCAGGCTGGGCATTGTCTTTCCCGGGCAGGGCTCACAGTACGTGGGCATGGGCCGGGAGCTCTTCGAGCAGTTCCAACCCGTCAGGGCATGCTTCGAAGAGGCACAGACGGTGCTCGGCTCGGACATCTCGCGGCTTTGCTTCGAGGGGCCCCGGGAGGCCTTGGACCTGACGAGGAACACCCAGGTGGCAACCCTCACTCTGGAGATCGCCGCCTGGAGAGTTCTCGAGCAGGGACTTTCCGTGCGTCCGTCAGCCATGGCGGGCCACAGCCTCGGTGAATACGGCGCGCTCTGCGCAGCCGGCGCCTTGAGCTTTTCCGACGCCCTGCGGATCGTCCAGACCAGGGCCGCCTACCAGCAGGAGGCCGTGTCCCCCGGCTTGGGGGCCAACGCGGCCATCCAGGGGCTGGGCCGCGACACTGTCGAAGCGCTCTGCCGGGAAGTGACTGCCGAATCGGGGCTCGTGACCCCGTCGTGCTACAACGCCCAGGACCAGACCGTCGTTTCGGGCTGCAGGTTGCCGGTCGAAAAGGTCATGGCAAAGGCTTTGGAAAAAGGGGCGAAGCGAGCGGTGAAGCTTCCGCTGAGCGCGCCCTTTCACTGTGCACTGCTGGAAGGGGCGGCCCGGCGACTTGACGGCGAGTTTGATAAACTGATCTTCCGGGACTGCACCATCCCCGTGATTCCGAACTGCGACCCGGGCACCCTCCACTCGGCCGCGACGACGAGGGCGCTGCTCGTAAGGCAGATCTACCAGCCTGTCCGCTGGCTCGAGACGATCGAGAAGATGACCGCAATGGGAGTCGACACGGTGATCGAGGTGGGCCCCAAGCGGGTCCTTTCGGTGCTTGCCCTGCGGATCAACAAGGGCCTGCGGGTCTTGAACGTGGAAAACCTCGAGTCCCTGCAGAGGACCATGGAAGTCCTCTCGGGAAAGAGTTGACAAGAAAGAGTTGAGAAGATGAACCTCAAGGGCAAGGCCGCACTGGTTACAGGGGGCTCCAGAGGAATAGGCCGGGCCGTAAGCATTCGGCTTGCCGGTGAAGGGGCGTTCGTCTTCGTCAATTACACCCGCAACGAGGCGGCCGCCCGGGAGACGCTTCGCCTCATCGGCGAGGCCGGGGGTGAAGGAAAGATCGTCCGCTTCGACGTGGCGGACACCAAGGCGGCAACGGAGGCGATCGCCGGCCTGATCAAGGAAAAGGGCCGGATCGACATCCTGGTGAACAACGCCGGCGAATCCCGCGACGGCCTGCTCGTCCGCATGAAAGAGCAGGACTGGGACCGGGTCATCGACACGAACCTGAAGGGGGCCTTCAATTGCTGCAGGGCCGTGTCCTACGCCATGATGAAACAGCGCGGGGGCCGCATCCTCAACGTCTCGTCGATCGTCGCCCTGTCGGGCAATGCCGGCCAGGCCAACTACAGCGCCTCGAAGGCGGGGATCATCGGACTGACGAAATCACTGGCCCGGGAGCTCGCGCCGCGCGGCATCTGCGTGAACGCCGTGGCCCCCGGCCTGATTGCAACGGATATGACCTCCGCCATGACGGAGGAGCAGCGGGAGAAGGTTCTCGAAGAGATCCCCCTCTCCCGGCTGGGCACACCGGACGATGTGGCCGGTGTCGTGCTGTTCCTGGCCTCCGATGAGGCCGGATACATCACGGGACAGGTGATCGGGGTGAACGGCGGCCTTTACATGTGAGAGGCTGCGCAGCGGCACCTCTCGAAACAGGACTATCACGTGGATTCGGATTTGACATCTCAAGGAGGAATTGAATGTCCATCGAGGAAAAAGTAATCGAGCTTATCGTGGAGCAACTGGATGTGACCCGGGAAGAGTGTGTGCCCGAAGCATCTTTCATAGAGGACCTTGGCGCGGATTCGCTCGACCTCGTCGAGATGATCATGGCGATGGAGGAGAATTTCGGTGTCGAAATCTCCGATGAGGAACTGCAGAAAATCCGGACCATCCAGGACGCGATCACCTTCATCAAGAAGAAAAAGGGACTGGCCAGCTAGGCCGTCCCAGCGGGGTAGCCTTTGGAGAGGCGTGTGGTCATTACCGGCATGGGGACCGTGAATCCCGTCGGCAACAGCGTCGACGAGACCTGGGCGGCCCTGTGCGCCGGCAAGTCGGGCATCGGGCCTATCACGAAGTTCGATGCCGTCCTCCACACCACCAAAATCGCCGGGGAGTTGAAGAACTTCAACCCGCTCGCCTACGTGGACAAGAAGGAACTGCGAAGGCTCGATGCGTTCATCATCTATGCCCTGGCCTGTGCCGACATGGCCATGAAGGACTCGGGGCTCGCGATCGACGAAGGCAACGCCGAGCGCGTGGGGACGATCATCGGCTCGGGCATCGGAGGGGTCAATACCATCGAGAGGGAACACACCGTCCTGGAGCAGAGCGGCCCCAGGAGAGTTTCCCCTTTCACCATCCCGGCCATCCTGCCCAACCTAGCCGCGGGACATATCTCCATCCGATACGGGGCCAAGGGGCCCATCAGCTGCACCGTCACGGCCTGCGCCGCCGGCACGAGCGCCATCGGCGCCGCCTTCCGCTGCATCAAGGACGGCTACTCCGACGCCATGATCGCGGGCGGAATCGAGGCGGCCATCACCCCCTTCGCGGTGGCCGGTTTCAACGCCATGCGGGCGCTCTCCACCCGCAATGACGAGCCCGAGAGGGCCAGTCGGCCTTTCGACCGGGACCGCGACGGCTTCGTCATGGGCGAGGGCGGCGGTATCCTCATCCTGGAGGAGTTGACCCTGGCCCGCAGGCGCGGCGCCCGGATATATGCCGAGCTCTGCGGCTACGGCTGCACGGCCGACGCCTATCACATGGCAGCCCCGCCCCCCGGGCACGAGGGGGCCGCAAGGAGCATGGATATCGCCCTGAGGAGCTGCGGGATGGAGCCCTCCGCGATCGGCTACATCAACGCCCACGGCACCGCGACGCCTCTCAACGATATCTACGAGACCCAGGCCATCAAGCGGGTCTTCGGGGAACACAGCCGCATGCTCGCCGTCTCCTCAACGAAGTCCATGACGGGGCACCTGCTGGGCGGTGCGGGCGGGCTCGAGGCCATCGTGGCCGTCAAGGCCATCTGTGAAGGGGTGGCCCCGCCGACGATCAACCTGGAGAACCCCGATGAGAGATGCGACCTGGATTACGTGGCGCACCGGGCGAAGGAAATGAACATCGAGGCCGCACTGTCGAACACGTTCGGGTTCGGCGGGGTCAACGCCGTGCTGGCCTTCAGGAAATTCAGGGATTGAGGGAGCGCCGTGAGGATCATCATCGGCTCTGACCACGCCGGGTTTGCCCTCAAGGAGTCCGTCAAGGGATTTCTATCAGCGGCGGGCTGCCGTGTCTTCGACGCGGGGACCCACCGCGACGAGTCCGTGGACTACCCCGATTACGGGGTCCTGGCGGCCGGGCGCGTCTCTTCGGGCGAGTTCGAAAAGGGGATTCTCGTCTGCGGCTCCGGCGTGGGGATGGCGATTGTGGCCAACAAGTTCCCCGGCATCCGGGCGGCCCTGTGTCTCGACGAGGAGACGGCGAGGCTCAGCCGGCAGCACAACGATTCGAACATTCTCGTGCTGGCCGGGCGCAAGACGGAGGCCGACGCGGCCGAGCGGATCATCAAGACGTGGATGGAGACCCCCTTCGAGGGGGGGCGCCACCAGAAGCGCCTCGACAAGATTCGGGAACTGGAGCAAAAACTCTGCAAGTAACGCAGGAGGGTGAGAAGACGATGTCCATGTTGAAGCAAATCGATCCCGAGGTGGCGGCCGCCATCCTGGAGGAAACGAAACGACAGGCAGGAAAACTGGAGCTGATCCCGTCGGAAAATTTCGTCGACGAGGCGGTGCTCGAAGCCCAGGGATCCATCATGACGAACAAGTACGCCGAGGGATACCCCGGCAAACGATACTACCACGGCTGCGAGTTCGTCGACGTCGTTGAGAAGCTCGCCATCGAGCGGGCGAAGAAGCTCTTCGGGGCCGACCACGCGAACGTCCAGGCGCACTCGGGTAGCCAGGCCAACATGGCCGTCTACTTCGCCGTCCTTCAGCCGGGGGACACGATCCTGGGTATGAACCTCGCCCATGGCGGCCATCTCTCCCACGGCAGCCCCGCCAATTTCTCGGGGCGCTTCTACAAGGTCGTCTCCTACGGTGTAGACCCCAAGACCGAACGTATCGACTTCAACGAGGTGGAAGAGCAGGCGAAAAAACACAAGCCCAAGATCATCGTCGTCGGGGCAAGCGCCTACTCCAGGGATATCCCCTTCGAGCCCTTCCGGCAGATCGCCGATCAGGTGGGGGCCGTGGTGCTTGCCGACATCGCCCACGTGGCGGGGCTCGTGGCCGCAGGAATCCACTCGAACCCCGTTCCCCTCTGCGAGTTCGTGACCACGACGACCCACAAAACCCTGCGGGGCCCCCGCGGCGGAATGATCCTTTGCAAGAGCGATTTTGCCAAGGCACTTGACAGCCGCGTCTTCCCGGGAATGCAGGGCGGACCGCTCATGCACATCATCGCCGCCAAGGCCGTGGCTTTCAAGGAAGCCCTGACAGACGAATTCAAGCAGTATCAAATCCAGATCCAGAAAAACGCCCGCACCCTGGCGGAAACGCTTACGGCCGAAGGATTCCGGCTCGTCTCGGGCGGCACCGACAACCACCTCATGCTCATCGACGTGACCTCCATCGGGGTGACCGGCGCCGAGGGCGCCGATGCCCTGGACAGGGCGGGGATCACGACCAACAAGAACATGATTCCCTTCGACACGCGGGGGCCCATGGTGACGAGCGGCATCCGCGTCGGCACCCCGGCCATCACCTCCCGCGGGATGAAGGAGGCGGAGATGAAGCTCGTGGGCCGGTTCATCTCGACGGTCCTCAAGGACCTCAAGAACGAAAGCACGATCGGCAAGGTCCGCAAAGAGGTGAGCGAGCTCTGCGAGCGCTTCCCGCTGTATGCGGATCGCATCGCGAGGGGATAAAGACCCAGGGGCCAGGGACCAGGGTCAAGGGTCCAGGGAAGGAACAAAGAATTTTTCCACACCCTGTACCCTGAACCCTATACCCTGTACCCTCAGTTGCGACGAAGGCAAAACGATGACTGAGGCAAAGCGCAAGCCCAAGCAAGGCATCCACCGTCCCAGCTGGGACGAGTACTTCATGGACATCGTGAGCCTCGTTGCGCGCCGCTCTACGTGCCTGCGGCGTGGAGTGGGGGCCGTCCTCGTGAAGGAAAAGCGCCTTCTCACCACGGGCTACAACGGGGCGCCCAGCGGGCTCAGGCACTGCCTGGAGGTGGGCTGCCTGCGGGAGGAGATGAAGGTCTCCTCGGGCGAGCGCCACGAGCTTTGCCGGGGGCTACACGCCGAGCAGAACGCGATCATCCAGGCCGCCGTTCACGGAGTGAGCATCCAGGGGGCAACGCTTTACTGCACGAACCACCCCTGCAGCATCTGTCTGAAGATGCTCATCAACGCGGGGATCAAGGAAATCGTCTACCGGGACGGCTACAGCGACGAACTGGCCGCCCGCATGCTCGAAGAGTCAAGCATCCACGTGAGGAAGCTATGAAGTGCCCCTTTTGCGCCGACCCGGAGAACCGGGTGATCGACTCCCGGATCAGCAAGGAAGGCAACGCCATCCGGAGGCGGCGCGAGTGTGCCTCCTGCGCGAAGCGCTTCACGACCTACGAGTTTGTCGAGGAGCTACTCCCCATGGTCGTCAAAAAGGACGGACGGCGCGAGGCCTTCGACCGCTCCAAGATCCTCACGGGGGTCAAGAAGGCCTGCGAAAAGCGGCCCATCAGCATCGACGAGATAGAGGCCATCGTGGACCGCATCGAGAGGGCCTGCCAGGAATCGCAGCTGAAGGAAATCCCCTCGACCTTTGTCGGCGAGCGGGTCATGCAGGAGCTCCACGACCTCGACAAGGTGGCCTACGTGCGGTTTGCCTCGGTGTACCGGCAATTCCGCGACGCCAACGAGTTCCTGGATGAGCTTAAAGACCTGTTGAAGTCAAAATAAGGCAGGGTCAAGGGTACAGGGTTTAGGGTCCAGGGGACGAAACGGACCCAATAGACCAGAGAGACGAGAAAGACCAGAATGTTCACCGGCATCATCCAGGACATGGGCACGGTTCGCAAGCTTGCCCGGAAGGGCGAAGACGCCCTGCTCGAGGTGCAGACGACGCTCGCGCTCGACGATGTCCGGATCGGCGACAGTATCGCCGTGAGCGGGGCCTGCCTCACCGTGACGTCGCTGGGGAAGAAGAGCTTCACCTTCTACCTCTCCGCCGAGTCGCTCTCGAAGACATCGCTCGGGAGGCTCAAGGCGGGCGATGCGGTCAACCTGGAAAAGGCCCTCCGGATGAGCGACTTTCTGGGCGGGCACCTGGTGCTGGGGCATGTGGACTGCGTGGGGCGGATCGCCGAGAGGACGGCGCGCGCGGACTCGATCGTCTTCGGGATCACCCTGGAGGCGGGTCTTTCGAAATATGTGGTGGCCAAGGGGTCCATCGCCGTCGACGGGATCAGCCTCACGGTTAATTCGTGCGAAGGCGACCGGTTTTATGTTAATATCATCCCCCTGACGGCCGGGAAGACGACACTCACCGGCAAAAAGGCGGGGGATTCCGTGAATATCGAAACGGACATCCTCGGCAAATACGTGGAGAAACTCCTGAACCCCGGCAAGGGCTTCGACATGGACTTCCTCCGGGAGCACGGGTTTAAATAATTGGCATATGGCGTAAGGCTAATGGCTAATGGCTCAGAAGGATTTATTTCTTTGCCTTTCGCCCTTTGCCTTAAGCCTTTAGCCTTCTTTAGGTGAATACTATGGCAATCAGCACCATTCCAGACGCAATCGATGATATCAAAAACGGGAAGATGGTCATCCTCGTCGACGACGAGGACCGCGAAAACGAGGGCGATCTCTTCATGGCCTCGGAGTTCGTCACCCCCGAAGCCATCAATTTCATGGCCAGGTACGGCCGGGGCCTCATCTGCCTCACACTCAGCGAGGAGCTGGCGCAGAAGCTGAACCTCCTCCTCATGGTCAACGACAACCAGTCGCGCTTCAAGACGGCCTTCACCGTCTCTATCGAGGCGAGGCGCGGTGTCACGACGGGCATCTCGGCCCACGACCGGGCCACGACGATCCGCGCGGCCATCGCGGACAACGTGAAGCCCGATGACATCGTGAGCCCTGGGCACGTATTCCCCATCTTGGCCCGCAAGGGCGGAGTGCTCGTGCGCACGGGCCAGACGGAGG
Source organism: uncultured delta proteobacterium (assembly GCA_963802225.1). GTDB lineage: Bacteria > Desulfobacterota > Syntrophia > Syntrophales > UBA2192 > UBA2192. Next base: position 12,867 of record CAWDHZ010000002.1, read on the forward strand.
GCTCCGTGGATCTCGCGCGGCTGGCGGGGCTCAAGCCCAGCGGCGTCATCTGCGAGATCATGAAGGATGACGGCAGCATGGCGCGGATGCCCGACCTGGAGATCTTCGCGAAAGAGCACGGCCTCAAGATCGTCACCATCGCCGATCTCATCAACTTCCGGATGAAGACGGAATCCTTCGTCCGCCGGGCGGCGACGGCGACACTCCCCACCGCCTTCGGCGGGGATTTCAAGTTCATCGTCTACGAAAACGACGTGGACGAGATGAAGCACGTGGCCCTGGTGAAGGGTGAGATCACGCCCGAAGATGCCGTGCTCGTCCGGGTGCACTCCGAGTGCATGACGGGCGACGTCTTCGGGTCCATGCGCTGCGACTGCGGCGACCAGCTCCACACGGCCATGGAGATCATCAACGAGGCCGGCAAGGGCGTCATCGTTTACATGCACCAGGAGGGCCGGGGAATCGGACTTGTGAACAAGGTCAAGGCCTATGATCTCCAGGAGCACGGCCGCGACACCGTGGAGGCGAACATCGAACTGGGATTCAAGGAGGACCTGCGGGACTACGGCATCGGTGCCCAGATCCTGGTGGACCTCGGCGTGAAGAAAATCCGCATGCTCACGAACAACCCCAAAAAGGTTGTCGGCCTCGAGGGGTACGGGATGGCGATCATCGAGCGGATCCCCATCGAGATCAAACCCAATGAGGATAACCTGAGATACCTGCGGACGAAGAAGGAAAAGATGGGGCACATCCTTAAGGTATAGGGTTCAGGGGACAGGGTCCAGGGTACAGGGCAGAAACACAGACCGAGAGGGGATTATGAAGAACATTACGGAAGGGAAGATTGTTGCGCAGGGGATGAAGTTCGCCATCGTGGCGAGCCGGTTCAACGACTTCATCAGCAGCAAGCTCATCGAGGGGGCCATGGATGCGCTCATCCGGGCCGGCGCCCGGGAGCAGGACATCCGGCTGTTCAAATGTCCCGGGGCTTTCGAAATCCCCATGGTGGCCAAGAAGATCGCGAAATCGGGCAAGTTCGACGCCGTCATCTGCCTCGGAGCCGTGATCCGGGGGGCCACGCCTCATTTCGATTACGTCGCCTCCGAGGTCTCCAAAGGTGTGGCCCAGGTGGCCCTGGAGACGGAGATTCCGATCGTCTTTGGCGTGCTGACGACCGATTCGATCGAGCAGGCCATCGAGCGTGCCGGTACCAAGAGCGGCAACAAGGGGTGGGATGCCGCCCTGGCGGCCATCGAGATGGTGGATCTGTTCAGAAAAATGTAAAGGCAAGTTCCAGGCGGTCCCCGGAAGGGCACA
>CAWDHZ010000003.1:0-183421 GCA_963802225.1 uncultured delta proteobacterium
TGAGAATAATAACATAGACAAAGGTTTGACGCAAATCTCTAAGGCAGAGATGGGATGATTCGTAGACTCTGACTGCGCTGCATAGATTGCAACGCCCTGAAGGATCACCGTGGGTACCCGGCGACGTGGAACGCTCCTTGACAATCTCAAGAAAACAGATAAAATCAAAAGACTTACCCCCTTCATCCTTCCCCATCCAGGAAGACGGGGGGCGGGGCGTGAGTAAACTTACAAGTCAGGAAGAAAAATTCATTGAAAGCGCTGGTCACTGGAGGCACGGGATTTATCGGAAGCCATTTGACGGAAGCGCTGATTCGAAAAGGAGTACAAGTTCGCTGTCTCCGTTCGAAAAACCAGCGATTTGAAGTGGCTGAAAGGTCTTCCCATCGAATGGGTTCATGGCGATTGTAATGATAAGATCTCTTTGGAAAAGGCGGTACAGGGTGTCGACTGGGTGTTCCATTTGGCAGGTGTGACCAAGGCGATCAAAGAGGAAACCTATTTTGAAGTCAATGGCCTGGGAACGGAAAATCTGATCCACGCTTGTCTCGAAAATAATCCTCGTCTTCAAAAATTCATCTATATTTCGAGCCAGGCGGCGGCAGGGCCAAGTCGAGATGGGTTCAACAAAAAGGAGTCAGACCCCTGTGAACCGGTTTCCTTTTATGGCCGGAGCAAGCGCGCGGGGGAAGAATGGGTTCTTGCCCATGCTCATGAACTTCCCGTTCTCATCCTTCGGCCTTCTGTTGTCTACGGGCCAAGGGATAAAGATGGTTTTGCCTTTTTCAAATGCCTCTCCAGAAGGATCAAACCCTGTCCTGTAGGCTTCGGACCAGCATCTTAGCCTGTGTTATGTGCAGGATATTGTCCGGGGGATTCTATTGGCTGCTGAGACTCAGACAAAGAGCGGAGAAATATTTTTCCTCTCGGACGGCAAGGACTACCGGATGGAAGAGATCGGTGATATCGTAGCCCAGGCAATGGGGATCGCTGCTTTTCGCATTCGCGTTCCCATGCCAATGATCTGGGGCATCGCCTGTCTTTCAGAAGTTATCTCTAAATTTTCGAGGAGGCCTTTCCTCCTGAACAAAGATAAAGCAGAAGAAATGATCCAAAAAGATTGGGTTTGCGACATCACGAAAGCCAAAACCCTCTTGGGCTTTGAACCCAGGGTTCCGCTCTCGGAGGGAGCGAGATTAACCTTTGAATGGTACAAAAAAGAAAAATGGTTATGACATCAGAAAGGGGATTCAATGGATCTTTTTGAAAAGTGCGCCCAGGCTGTGGAGTTCGAATCCGGATTGAGGCAAAGCGGTCACTATTTCTTTTTTCGGAAGCTCGAATCCCCTCAGGATGCCGAGGTGGTGGTCAACGGGAAGCGAGTCATCATGATCGGCTCCAACAACTATCTTGGACTGACCAACCACCCCCGGGTGAAGGAAGCGGCGATCAAAGCCATTGAAAAATACGGTACCGGTTGTGCGGGTTCACGATTTCTAAATGGGAATCTTGAGATCCACGAAGAACTGGAAAAAAAGCTGGCAAGGTTCTTGCGGAAGGAAGCTGCGTTGGTCTTCGCGACCGGCTACCAGACCAATTTGGGAGTGATCTCCGCTCTTGTCGAGCGGAACGATGTCGCGATTATCGACATGTACGATCATGCAAGCATCATGGACGGCTGTCGCCTCTCCTTCGGCGAGGTCAGGAAATATCAGCATAACGACATGAACGCTCTCGAACGAGCTCTCGAAGCAAACAAGGGGAAAAACAAACTGATCGTCGTCGATGGCGTCTTCAGCATGGAAGGCGACATTGCCGATCTCCCTGCCATTGTGAAGCTGGCCAAGGCCTATGGCGCGAGGATCATGCTGGATGACGCCCACGCGGTCGGCGTTCTCGGAGAAGGAGGACGGGGAACGGCGGAGCATTTCGGCCTGGAAAACGAAGTCGATCTGATCATGGGAACCCACAGCAAAGCCCTTGCCGCGATCGGCGGCTATATCGCGGGGCCATCCGATGCGATCAGTTGGATCAAACACGTTTCCCGCTCGATGATCTTCAGCGCCAGTCTCCCGCCCCCCCTGGTGGCATCGGTGAGCACCGCTCTGGACATCATTGAAGAACAGCCCGAATTACGAGCCCGGCTGTGGGGAAATACGCGCAAGATGCTGAAAGGATTTAAAGCGCTCGGGTTCGACACAGGATCGAGCGAAACACCGATTATTCCCGTCGTGATCAAAGACACCGTGAAAACGTACGAGATGTGCAGGCTCCTCTTCGAAAACGGGGTCTTTGTCAATGCGGTCATCAGCCCTGCCGTCGCGCAGGGACGAGAACTCCTCAGGACAAGTTACATGGCGACCCACACGGAGGACCAGTTGGATCGGGTCCTGGCTGCCTTCGAAAAGGTGGGTAGACAGATGGGGGTGATCTGACGGAAACCGAGAAAACGACGACATCCCGCCTGAATCGATCCCCTGTACCTTGATCCCGGGCGGCTACTTCGGCACCATCTTTTCGCGAAGCCGCTCTCCCGTCTGCAGGTCTTTGCCATACACCTCGATATAGTGGAGTTTGTACCCTATCAGCGTGTCGGAAGCGTGGATGTGCAACTTCTCCAGGACGACCGGCCGTCCGTTGATGAACCCCTCGGCATGGACGGCGTCCTTCACCTTCTTCACGATGATCTGTTTCTCGGGGGCGGCCACCAGGGACATTTTATAGCCGTTTACCGACGGGTCCGGCTTGACGGTAAACCCGTAGGCCATTTTCTTCTCGATCCAGTTGAGTTTCTCCCGGGGACCGTCCCCGGAAAGCTCAGCCCAGTAGGCGATTACCGGCTCCCTGGGATCCAGTTTGCCGTCGGCGGTGAGCCGGGCGTCGTAATGCACGACGTTGGTGTTCTTGTCCCGCTCGATGATGAACAGCCGCGACGTTTTGATCTGGGCCGCGGCCGGCACGGCCAGCAGCACCAGAACGGCGAACCACCCGATTGCCTTTTTCATGGGACTTCCTTCCTGGAGATGGGTTTCACGGCAAACCTCTACCTGTGCGACGGGTCTGCCTCCATTCCATTGTAACAGCTCCAGAGTTTAGACTCCCCACCTTTTTTTTGAGGCCCTGCCAGGGAGTTCCTTAAAAAAAGCGCTGTCGTCTCCGGCGCAGCCGCTGTCTGCCCGTGAGCGCTGTGCAGACGGATGATGTTGCACTTCATCTTTTACTTGTGAATTTGTTCATTTCTGCTTATAAGTCATAAATTACGCCTGATGCCGGAGGAAGAAACCGTGTCCACCACACTGGAGAGACTGCAGAAACTTTTCATCGCCCGTTTTGGTTTCAAAAGTGAAGAGCTTGCGGCGATGACGACGCTCGACTATTTAGGCCTCGATTCTCTCAATATCATTGAAATCATGTTTGATATCGAAAATGAATTCAATATCAGAATTCCCGACAGGGAGCTTCGAGAAATGAAGGTAAAAACGATACAGGACATGGTCGATGCTCTGGACCGGTTCATCTCGGAACAAGATTCGGGAAAAGCGATGGAGTCTTCAAGTCGCAATTGAGCACCCTATGAATGACTTATGAAGCGCAGAGTTGCCGTCACAGGGCTGGGCGTTATTTCCCCTTGCGGGAATCATATCGATGATTTCTCATTCAATCTCATGGCCGGCAAGTCTGGAGTCAGAAGAATCACTTCAAGCGATTCAAGCCCGCTTTTCGTAAAGATTGCCGCTGAAGTCGATTTTAATCCCCTCGACTATTTCACGAACAAACAAGCGTCCAGGCTGGACCGCGTCAACCAATTCGCATTGGCTGCCGCTTCTCAAGCCTGGAAGGATTCAAAACTGTCTCTCGGTGCGAAAGAGAAAGAGCGCGCGGGAGCCTATATCGGTTCAGCGATGGGCGGGGGAAATACCATAGAGTATTTATACGACCAACTGTTCAGGCATAACGCCGACCGGGTAAAACCACTGACGGTGCCCATGATCATGAACAGCGCATCGGCCTCCCATATATCGATGGAGTATGGCCTTTCAGGGGCCTGCTTGACCCTCTCCACTGCCTGTGCTTCCTCGGCAAACGCGATCGGGGAGGCGTTCCGGCAAGTCAGAGATGGATATGTTGACGTGATGCTCGCAGGAGGGGCCGAGGCCTTTTTGACCTATGGAGGTTTCCGAAGCTGGGAAGCTCTCAGGGTGCTCGCTGTCGAAGACCCTGAAGACCCGTCAAAATCCTGCAAGCCATTCTCCAAAAACCGCAGCGGCTTAGTGCTGGGCGAAGGGGCTGCCATGGTGGTGCTCGAGGAGATGGAAAGGGCCTCAGGACGGGGAGCGCCAATTTACGCGGAGCTGATGGGCTATGGTTCCACATCCGATGCCGGTCATATGACCCGGCCCTCTCTCGAAGGACAGGCGCGAGCGATGGCGGAAGCGATCAAAGAGGCGGGCTTGTTGCCCGATGAGATAGACTACATCAACGCTCATGGGACGGCAACCCCGTGGAATGATCTGTTGGAGACACAGGCCATCAAGAAGGTATTCGGCGAGGGTGCCTGCAACGTTCCCATCAGTTCGACAAAATCGATGCATGGCCACACCCTGGGAGCCGCCGGCGCCATGGAATTTATTGTTTCACTGCTTGCGATTAAAAATCAGGCCATTCCCCCAACGATCAACCTTGACCAGCCCGACCCGGAGTGTGACCTCGACTATGTCCCGAATATTGGCCGTAAAGGGGTGATGGTGAATACCGTGATGTCCAATGCTTTTGCTTTCGGGGGAACCAATGCCGTGCTTATTGCCGGGAAGAGATCGCGTGTTGGGTGACGCTCCCGCAGAAGCAGATGAAATTCTTGGCCGTTGATGTGAACCTTTGAAACGTTGCCTGGTGATTCTTACTAAGGAGGGAATCGTGGCAAAAGAATACGAATACCTCGACGACTATACGGTTGGAGACACCTTCATATCACCGGCCAGGACGATCACGGAAGCCGACATCGTCAACTTTGCCGGCATCACGGGCGACTGGCACCCCATGCACACCGACGTCGAATACGCCGCGAAAACGCCATTCAGGGAAAGAATCGCCCACGGCATGCTCACCCTGAGCATCGGCATGGTGCTGCCTTTCAGGCTCGGCCTTCACTCGAGCTTCCTGCCCAAATCCTTTAGGGCCTTTTATGGGATGGACAATGTCCGCTTTACGGCACCGACGAAAATCGGCGATACCATCCACTGCGAAGTGGAGGTGACAGAAATAACCGACAAGGGGATAGGCCATGGGGTCTTGACAACGCAAAACCGAATCAAAAACCAGAGGGGTGAGGTACTCATCTCCTATGTGATCAAGGTCCTGCACGGCAAGAGGCCTTAGGTTTTTCTATTTCGAACCGGCGCCTGGAGGCCGGATTACTTGAAGGGGATAACGATTCGGGGAATTATCTCTTCTTCGGTTTCAAGCCCATCCCATCAAGCTCGCTGCCGGATCCCAGCATGAAGGCGAGCCCTCGTGTCTCTTCATGACTTTCCAGTGCGATCTTGACCAGGCTGGTCATGGGTACCGAGAGAATCATGCCAATCGGTCCCAGAACCCATCCCCAGAAAACCAATGAAAGGAAGACAACGAGCGTCGATAAACTCAGGCCCTTGCCCGTCACTTTTGGTTCGATGAAATTACCCACGACAATATGCACGACACTAAAGCCAAGGACGGTTAAAAGGGCAGACCCCACCCCTAACTGGACGAGCGCGAGAAGGGCGACAGGCAGGCCGGCAAGGATTGCGCCAATATTGGGTACAAAGTTCAGCAGAAACGAGAGCGTTCCCCAGAGCACCGGATAATCGACACCGAGGATCAGGAGCCAAAGCCAGATCAAAAGACCGGTGGCGGCGCTGATGAGGGTTTTAATGACCATATAGCGCTTGGCGTGCTGGCTGAATTTCTCAATGGTAGACAGCGACCTCTCCGGGTTTTTCAGCACAAGACGCAATTTCTTTGGAAAATCGGCCATCTCCAGAAGAATGAACACGACCGTAAGCAAAATCATAAACGCATGGGCGAGAGCGCTGCTCAGGGCTGCGAATACACCCCCTGCCAGGACCATCACCCACCCTGGATGTAAAGCTCCGGACACCTCTTCTGCTGGAATGGTAACGCCCTTTTCGCGCAGCCAGCTAAGTAACGTAGCCATCTGGCTCGACAATTGTTCTTGATAGCCGGGAAGGGATATCAGGAAATCATTCAGTGAAGGAACGATCAATGCTCCAAAGAGCAATCCTACAATCAGGATGGCCACGAGAACGAGAGCAAGTGCCGGCAACTTCGGCACGCCCTTCCGTTGCAGCCAGAAAAAAGGCGGAGCGCAAATGACCGCAATGAACACCGCCAGAAAAAAAGGGACCAGGATGTCGCTCGCCGCCTTCATCCCCGCCACCACGATGATAAAACTTGCCAGGATCAACAGTGCGGGCGCCTTGGCTGCACGTTTCCCGTTATCATCCATGGGGAGCTCCAAAGCTTTCTATCGTTAATTCGATCATTTCAAGACCATCATCGGACCCATGATCTCCTTTTTCCTCCCGCCCTGGAATTTCCAGTGCCCGGGCAGCTCATCGCGTTCAGCCTGCTTTCGGGCTTCATCAGCCGCCGCATCTACTGTCCTCTCTTTTTCTGCAATTCTTTTTTCTTTGCTTCGATCTTGTAGATTTCGTCCTGTGTGGCGCGCGCCTTGTCCTTTCCTGGATTGGTGGCGATATACAGCTTCAGTGCAGCGATGGCATCATCATAACGTTGCGCACCCTTCGCAGCGATTCCGAGCTCTCGGTTGGCATCGGGCCACCAGGGGGCAATAAGAAGAGCATTCTGGAACGCATCCATGGCAGCATTATAGTCCTCAATCTTCTTGGCATCCTTATAAAACGTTTTGGCCATTACATAGTGACGTCTTGCCTCCTCCGGTATCACCGGTGACGGCCTCATGGTCTGGACATGCTTGATGATCTTTTCCCGCAAGGCGTTGTCATTGGGATTCTTCTGGAGGTCAGAGACGTACTGGTCGAGAGTTTGTTGTGGCGACTGTGCCCGTGCATTTGACATGAGCGCAAATATCAAAACAAATAGGATCATCGCTGCCAGACTTGTCTTTTTCATGGTTACTCTCCTCAGCTGAGGTTTATCTTCTTTTCTGTTTCTCCGTGTTTGCCGATAAGAGCACTTCCTCCTCATTGCTGAAGATTATCGGAAAGTCGGCGATGAATGGATGACTTTTGCCGGGCTTGGTTTCGGACGCAAGTCAAATTCAAGACGATTTCTCCAGGGTGACGATGCCCAAGAGCACGATCTTCACAGCGACAGAAAAGAAAGCGTTCTTCAACAGACATCAGGCTTAGGGGATCCGCTACGGAAGGGCCAATTACTGCATGAGCTCAAAGTGCCTCTTTTTCCAGCACCGCATATTTTGCCTCTTCGGTGCATGACGTTACCGTTATGGAGAGAAAAAATAAAGGAAACAGGAAAAAGGGGATGATACGTGTCCGTCGGATTTTCATTTCCCTCAAAATCCCTTATCTTCCGGCGGTCCACTTTTCATGATAAACGATTTTAATTTATTTTACCATATTTCGAGTGATCGAAGTGCTGGAATTATCGAATTCCGATTGTACTCTTCTATCAGCGGTGAAGATGCCCTCTTGCCGGGAAGCCTGCCCCGTGGGCGTGGCTTCAATTTGAGCGCCGAAGCCCCTCTTCCCGTCATTTCCCCCAGCATTCATCCCGGAAACTCAATATACCTATTGACTCACTTCCCCATGAACCGGCACCCCGCCCCGCCTTAATTTCCGGAATTGAATTTAGCCTGGAGCCCACTGCCCACGATTGATCGGCCGAACGCCTGAATCGGATCCAAGGCGTTAATTCCCAGCTATGAGTCTATTTTCATCACCCCTGCCTATCGAGGGAGCGTCTAAGGTATTTAGACCCCAATAGTCAGGTGCAGACGTATATGAATCCTTATTTTTGCACTGTATATTGCTAGCGATGGACAATCAAAACTTATCAAGAGGGACTTTCAAATCCAAGGAAGGAGAAGGATCGTGAAAATCCAGACAGCGATGGACAGAGAGATAGAGATCGGCACGATCCGAAATGCGAAGATGGAATCGAGCATCGTTAACTCCATGCGCCGCTACTTCCAAAGCGACTCGGAAAAACCAAGACAAAGCCTCGAATCTGCGATCATAGCTTCCGTGAATCGCTATTTCGAGATGCCGAGTCACTAGGGTTTTATTCATCTTCTGACGTCCGTAAAATAGAGGACCCGAAGCAGTAATAATGGAGGCACCCCAATACACTCCTTCTGCTTGACCTTCAGAAAAGATCTCGCGATTAACCCTTCAACCAACCTTTTAACCGGCACATTCAGAGAAAGGAGTAAGGATTATGAAAAAGCGCTATATCGTTATCCGTTTTCTTTTCGTCCTCATGATGATCGCCGCCTTTGTGGCCTGCGCATCGACACCGCAACAGTCAAGCACGGGGGAAGTTGTCGATGATTCCGTCATCACGACCAAAGTAAAAACTGACCTCGCCGGTGATGAATTTCTCAAGTCATTTCAGATCAGCGTCGAAACCCGCAAAGGCATCGTTGAGCTGAGCGGCTTCGTTGATTCTCAAAAAGCGAAAGATAAGGCGGGCCAGATCGCACGCGCCGTCGGCGGGGTCAAATCCGTCAAGAATGCTCTCATCGTGAAATAGGCAAACGTTATCCTTTCCCGTGCCGATCACGCATTTCCGGGCAACACGGAGAGAAAAACCCTCATAAACGCAGTGAACTCGGAGTTCACTGCCACTGAAATACCGGCAGTCAAATCGAATCCTAAAGGAGAACTACAATGAAATCCAGCACGAAGGACAAGGTGGAAGGCAAGTATCATGAAGTAAAGGGTAAGATCAAAGAGATGGCCGGGGAACTGACCGATAATCCAAATTTGGAAGCTGAAGGGACCAGCGAAAAGGTAGCCGGCAAAGTTCAGAAAAAGATCGGTGATGTCAAAGAGGTTTTTGAGAAGTAAGAAGGTGAGAGCGCGGCGTATCATGCACGAGCCGGCGTGTCCCCGGGCACCCGGCTGCGGCTGCATGATACATCGCAGTCAGGACTCCGAAAGGCATGAGGTCTTCGGAGCAAAAGAGTTCAACAAGCAACCGTAACAACAATAAAAAAAAGGAAAATATACGATGAAAGCAAAATATTCTATCGCTCTCCTGGTGGCAGTGGTGGCCCTGCTGGCGATCAGCGGGCCTGTGCAGGCGTCCAAGATGGATGACCAAATAATATCATCAGCGAAAAAGTCGTATGTGTTCAAGAACTACCTCAAGGACGATGATATTAAGATCCAGTCCAAGAACGGCGCCGTCACCCTGACGGGGACCGTCTCCCAGGAGTCCCACAAGACATTGGCCCAGGAGACCGTGGCGGGCTTGCGCGGGGTCAAGACCGTGGACAACAAGCTGGAGATCAAAGGGGAAAGCCCCGCTGCGAACTCGGATGCGTGGCTCATCACGAAAGTGAAAACCACCCTGCTGTTCCATCGCAGCGTGAGCGCCACCGCAACTGAGGTTAACGCCAAAGACGGCATCGTGACCCTGCGAGGCGATGCTGAAAATCAGGCACAAAAGGATTTGACGACGGAATACGCCAAGGATGTCGACGGGGTCAAAGATGTAAAAAATGAGATGGTGGTGTCAACGCCCGCGAAAAAGACGCAGCCCGCGAAAAAGTCACAAACGTCAGGCGGCACTGTCGATGACGCTTCCATCACCGGCCTGGCCAAGATGACGCTGCTCTATCATCGCTCGACCAGTGCCCTCAATACCACGGTCACAACGAACAAGGGTGTGGTCACATTAACGGGCAAGGCCAAAAACGCAGCGGAAAAGGACCTGGCCACCAAATACGTCAACGACGTAAATGGCGTGAAGAGCGTAAAGAACCGGATGACCATCGAGTAGCCGGGTTCAAGACCAAAGCGACTGTATTCCCGCTGCCGGCTGGTATGGTGATGCAACAGCCGGCAGCGGGAATGAGCAATCGGAAAGGAGGATCCCATGCTGTGGACAATTGCTGTCATATTGATTGTTCTGTGGCTGCTGGGGCTGGTGAGCAGCTATACGCTCGGTGGTTTTATCCACATCCTGCTGATCATCGCACTCGTTGTGATTGTGCTTGGGTTCATCCAGGGGCGAAGACCCGTATAATCCGACGATTCGGCCTCAGCGAACTTTCTGGACGGTGCGCCTCAACAGCGTGGCGGCCGAGACATCCGGAGCAACACGGACATGAGCCCGGCCGTCACGCTCCATGATGCCGACGACCGGCACTTTGCCGGCTGCTGCGCGGCCCTGCTTGCCTTTGCGCCGCCCCCAAAACAAACCCAGTCCAGCTCGATCTCTCCACCCGGCAAGCTGAAGTCAGCGTTCAGTTCCCTGAGGCACCCTTAAGCTAAGCCCGAACCGAATCAATAACCATTTTTTTACATCCAGACCACGAGGAGAAAATGATGAAAAAATTAGCGCTTTCATTGTTGTTGACGGTTGTTTTTGCCGTGCCTGCTTTTTCACAGATGACGGACATGCCCATGAAAGGACAAGGAAGGATGATGGAAATGGGCGATATGGACAAGATGGGTGACATGGCGGGCATGTGCATCGAACATGCGGAACTGATGGGGCTTACCGATGACCAGATCATGAAAATGAAGCCCATCCATCGCGAAATGCAAAAAAAGCAGGCCCGATTCAAAGCGGACCAGAGGATTGCAGAAATCGAACTGATGGAAATCATGGACGTGAAAGATTTTGACCTGGAGAAGGCCAGCTCCGCAGTGAAAAAAATTGCAGAGATCAAGACAGCCCATCAGTTGGAAATGCTGAAAGCCATGAAAGAAATGCGGACCATTCTGACGGACGAACAGTTTAAGAAAATGAAGAAGATGATGCCCATGAAGATGATGCCCATGAAGGCGGGTGAGAAAAAACCGGTAAAGAAGACGATGAAGAAACAATAACGAGTTGCCGGTTTGAACGTGCCCCGTAAGTTCCAGCAACGATGCGATCTAAGAAAGGAGGCGTGAAATGAAGAACGCTATTTTATGGACCGTACTCATGGCTTTTGGATTGGCCTTGCTTTCGAGCTGCGCCACGATGCCTCAGAGATGGCCGGATCAGGAAAGAAGCGCAGAGAACAAGATGGTTGTCATCCAGGAGAAGATTGGCGATGGGCTGAAGACCGGCGCGCTTACCCCTGACCAGTCACAGATGTACCTGACGACCCTGAAGGGGATTCGAACAGACTATACGGCGCTGAGAGACAAAGACGTCCTGCGGGACGAATGGGACAGGCTCAATGGCAGACTGGATGCGCTTGGAGCGGAGATCAACACAGCGGCGGCCCGGCCTGCAGTTCCTGCACGAATTGAAGAACCAAGGAATGCGGACAGGATTGTCGCAGTCCAAAAAAGAATCGATGACGGAAGAACCAGCGGGCGCTTGTCTTCGACAGACGGGAGAGCCTATCAAGACAGGCTGGACTCCGTCCGGCGTGATTATCTGCGGATGACGGAAGGAGGCAGGTACGCCACGAACGAGGAGAGAACAGACATTTCCCGTCGGCTTGACTCATTGGAAACGGATCTCAGTCGGTCTCGGTAGAATATTTCATAAAGCGGGGAGAGCCCTTCTGGTCTGGGCTTACCCTGACGAAGATGCCTGCCGGAAGGTGAAGCTGGAAGGCTCGATCACGCTGGCCCGGTTTGCAGCAAAACATTCCGGATTGCTGAAAGACCAGGAGATCATCTTTCACGGCGCCTGACCCGATGATGGCGCCGCTGTCAGTTGGACAGAGAAGGATCTCAGGATGATTATGGACAAGCAAAGATTATTCCCGTTCTCGTGACGGCGGAAAGGCCGGTCTAGAGTCGTCCATCGGTTTAGATGATTTCTGGCTGACGCATGCCGGCTCGGTACCGGTATGGAAAAGGGGCCGCGCCTGAAGCGTTACCCCTTTTCTTGTTCGGGGCTGCATCTACGGAGCCTGTCATTCGAGGAAATCACTGTTTATTGTCATGATTATTTTCGTTATCTACCATTACGGGAAATGGGGTAAGATGGCGAAGAGACCCTGAGTTATAGCAGGTGACTATTTTTCGGAAAGAAGGAGACCTCAACGTTGAAGGTGAGCAACAAAACCATTCCGGGGTTTCTGTCCCATTGGTGGGCGAGTCTCCGCGGAACAGACCTGGCACAAAAGTACGCCTCCTGCGAGCTGCCGCTGCGATCGGAATTGTTCAGCAGCGAGCAGATGAAACAGCATGGCAGGGCCCTGGCGGATTCGCATGAGTTGGATTTGGGACGCGCTCCGGACCGGCTCCTGACACGGCTGGCCGAGAATGAGGAAATCCTGATAGGAGCCTGCACTCTGCTGACGGATGCGGTGAAGGCGAATCTCCGGATTGCGCCGGCCGGGGAATGGCTGCTCGACAACTTCTATCTGATCGAAGAACAGATTCGCACGGCCAAGCGACATCTTCCGAAGGGGTACAGCCGGGAACTGCCGCACTTGCAGAACGGCCCCTCGGCGGGACTTCCGCGCGTGTATGACATCGCGCTGGAAATTATCTCACACGGCGATGGGCGGGTGGATCCGGAAAATCTCCGTAGTTTTGTGACAGCCTATCAGACCGTGACCGGACTGAAGTTGGGGGAATTGTGGGCAATCCCTATCATGCTGCGTCTGGCACTGATCGAGAATCTCAGGCGCGTTGGAGCCCGGATCGCCGCCGACAGGATCGACCGAAACCGCGCCGACGACTGGGCGAACCAGATGACGGAGGCCGCGGAGAAAGACCCGAAAAGCCTGATCCTGGTGATCGCGGATATGGCGCGCTCGATCCCGCCCATGGTGGGTTCGTTTGTCGCGGAACTTGCGCGCCGGTTGCATGGGCAAGGCCCCGCTTTGGCGCTGCCGCTCACCTGGATTGCGGAGCGGCTCTCCGAGTCCGGCCAGACGATTGAGCGGTTGGTGCAGTCGGAGAGCCAACAACTGGCCTCCGATCAGGTTTCCATCAGCAACAGCATAGGCAGCCTCCGATTTCTGGGGGCGATGGACTGGCGCGAGTTCGTCGAGAGGATGAGCGTTGTCGAGCACATCCTGTGTGAGGATCCCGACGGCGTCTACGGCAAGATGGATTTTGCCACCCGCGACAGATACCGTCATGTTGTGGAGAAGATAGCGAAAGAGAGCCGGCTGTCCGAAAGTGAGGTGGCACGCATAGCAATCCAGTCGGCCCGAGAGGCTGCAACCGGGGAAGGCAGCGGCGATCGAGCGGCACATGTTGGGTTCTACCTCATTGACAAGGGCAGGACGCAGCTCGAAAAGCTGGCACAGGTGCGATGGTCTGTCTCCGGGGCCCTTCGGAAAAGGAGTTCCCGGTTTCCTTTGCTCCTCTATCTCGGCACCATCACGCTGATTACGCTGTCTGTCACCGGGAGCTTATTGGCGACGACCCAGGGCGGTGGGTTACAGGATTGGCTGCTCGCGCTGACCGGTATCCTCTCTCTTCTCTGCGCAAGTCATCTGGCGGTGGCGCTGGTAAACTGGCTGGCAACGCTGCTGGCCAAGCCTCACCTGCTGCCGCGGATGGACTTTAGTGAAGGAATTCCGCCGGAATCGCGAACCCTGGTCGTGATCCCGACCATGCTCACGAGCGCTGAAAACATCGAGGACCTGGTCGAGGCGCTTGAAGTCCGCTTTTTGGCAAATCGGGACGAGAACCTGCACTTCGGTCTGCTGACTGATTTTCGGGACGCACACGCGGAAACCATGCCGGAGGACTCGACCCTGTTGGGGCTGGCCCAAAAGAGAATCGAGGAGTTGAATGAAAAATACGGGAGCGGCAAAGGCGACACGTTCTTCCTCTTTCATCGTCCGCGCCTATGGAATCCCCGGGAGCGGATTTGGATGGGTTACGAGCGCAAGCGGGGGAAGCTTGCCGCATTAAATGCTCTGCTGCGTGGTGGCTCCAGGGAACCCTTCTCATGCATCGTTGGGGAACCCGGGGTCTTGTCGAACGTGAAGTACGTGATCACCCTTGACACGGATACGCAACTGCCGCGCGATTCCGCATGGCAGTTCGTGGGGACCATGGCGCACCCGCTCAATCGCGCCAGGTACGACGAGAACAAGCAGCGTGTCTCTGAGGGGTACGCCATCCTTCAGCCGCGCGTGGCCGTGAGCCTGCCGGGCATGAACCAGTCGCGGTTCGCGCATCTGTTCGGAAGTGAGCCGGGCATCGACCCTTACACGCGCGCCGTTTCCGACGTTTACCAGGACCTCTTTCACGAAGGCTCCTTCATCGGGAAGGGGATCTATGACGTCGATGCGTTCGAGCGGGCGCTTGGTGGGCGCTTTCCGGAGAACCGGATCCTCAGCCACGACCTTGTGGAAGGGTGCTACGCGCGAGCGGGACTGTTGAGCGATGTGCAGTTGTACGAGGAATATCCTTCTCTCTACAGCGCGGATGTGAGCCGGCGGCATCGCTGGATTCGCGGGGATTGGCAGATTGCACGCTGGTTGCTGCCGGGTGTTCCCGGCCTCGGCGGGCGCCGCCAGAAGAATCCGCTATCCGGGCTGTCACGATGGAAGATCTTCGACAATCTTCGCCGAAGTCTCGTGCCCTCCGCATTGACCCTGCTGCTGCTTCTGGGCTGGACGGTCTTGTCGCCGCTCTGGTTGTGGACCCTGGCGGTGATCGGAACCATCCTGATCCCCCCCTGGATGGCCTCTACTCTGGATCTCTTTCAGAAGCCGGGTGAGGTGCTGCTCAGGCAGCATCTCGCCGCCGCAGCGCGCTCGGCCGGCCGTCAATTCGCTCAGGCGGCATTCACGCTCGCGTGTCTCCCCTACGAGGCCTTCTTCAGCCTGGATGCGATTCTGCGCTCGGCCTGGCGGCTCGTCACACGCAAACGACTCCTGGAGTGGAATCCGTCGAGCGACGCGGATCGCCATCGCCGCACGGACCTCGCTGCCTCCTGCCGGACGATGTGGATCGCCCCTGTCATCGCCGCGGTCACGGCGTTGGATCTGGCGATTTCGAGGCCTGCCGCGCTCGCCGTCGCGGGACCCATCCTGGGCCTCTGGTTTTTCTCCCCCGCAATCGCCTGGTGGATCAGCAGGCCTCTCGCTCGTCCCGCAGCAAGACTGACGGCTGACCAGACCCTCTTTCTCCGGAAGCTCTCCAGAAAAACCTGGGCGTTCTTCGAGACGTTCGTCGGACCGGAAGATCACTGGCTGCCCCCTGACAACTTTCAGGAGCATCCCGTCCCCGTGGTCGGGCATCGCACGTCGCCGACCAACATGGGGGTTGCACTCCTTGCGAATCTGTCCGCTTACGACTTTGGCTACATTTCGGTCGGACAACTCATCGACCGGACGACGAATGCCATCCACACGATGGGGGCCTTGGAGCGGCACCGGGGCCACTTCTACAACTGGTACGACACACAGTCTCTGAAGCCACTGCAACCTGCCTACATTTCGACGGTGGACAGCGGGAACCTTGCAGGACATCTGCTGACCTTGCGGTCGGGCCTGCTCGCACTTCCCGATCAAACGATCCTGGGAGCGAGATGGTTGGATGGGCTCAGCGACACACTCGGGGTTCTCGCAGACATTGCAGGAGGGGAAAAAGGAGCGGGAGGAGACGCTCCGGCGCGGCTCGCTCAACTTCACGAGGATCTGGCGTCCGCATCCGAATCCCGGCCAACGACGCTCGTGGCAACACGAAGGTGCCTCGACCGGTTGGCGGCATCCGCAGCGAAGGTGGTAGGCAGTCTCGATGCAGACTCCAAGAGCTCCGAGAGCGGGGAGATGAGGTGGGCACGCGCCCTCGCCCGGCAATGCCAGGTCGCACTCGATGATCTGACGTTTCTCGCTCCGTGGCTCCTGCTGCCGGACTTGCCGAATCGATTCAGGGACATTCGCGGCATCGATGAGATCCCGACGCTTCGCGAACTGGCAAGGTTTGACGTGGAGTTGCTGCCGGCCATCGAGCAGAGGTTCGGCTCGGACGTAACGCCGGAGGAACGTGAGGGGTTGGGTGAGATTCGACGACTCATCACGAAATCAAGCCAACGCGCCAGAGCGAGGATTGCGACCCTCGAACGCCTTGCGCTGCAATCCGGCGAATTCGCCCTCATGGAGGTTGACTTCCTGTTCGACAAGGCGCGTCATCTCCTGGCGATCGGCTATAACGTCGGTGAGCGACGCCGGGATTCGAGTTACTACGATCTGCTGGCTTCGGAAGCGAGATTGTCCACTTTCGTGGCGATTGCGCAGGGACAACTGCCGCAGGAAAGCTGGTTTTCCCTGGGACGTCTGCTCACCAGCATCGGTGGGGAACCGATTCTCCTTTCATGGAGCGGTTCGATGTTCGAGTACCTCATGCCGCTCCTGGTGATGCCGACCTACGAAAACACGCTGCTCGACGAGACGTACAAAGCGGCCGTGAAGCAACAGATCGAGTATGGGAAAAAGTGTGGACACCCATGGGGGATGTCGGAATCAGGCTATAACGCGATCGACGTTCGTCTCAACTACCAGTACCGCGCGTTTGGCGTGCCCGGCCTGGGGCTCAAACGCGGACTCGCCGAGGATATGGTCATTGCGCCATACGCATCGGCGCTCGCGCTGATGGTGGCTCCCGAGGAGGCCTGTCTGAATCTGCAGCGACTCGCCGAGGAGGGGCTGGAAGGAAAATACGGCTTCTATGAAGCGATCGACTACACTCCGTCACGTTTGCCGCGCGGGCAATCCAGCGTCGTCGTCCGGTCGTTCATGGCACATCACCAGGGCATGAGCTTTCTCTCTCTGGCCTATCTGCTCCTGGACCGTCCGATGCAGAAGCGATTCGAGTCCGATCCGATGTTCCAGGCGACCGCACTCCTGCTCCAGGAGCGGGTTCCAAAGACCTCGGCGTTCTATCTGCACACGGCCGAGTTCTCCAACGTACGTACGATTTCGAACGGTACGGAGACGTCGGTGCGCATTTTCGACAGTCCCGACACGCCGATACCGGAGGTCCAGCTGTTGTCGAACGGCAGGTACCACGTGATGATCACGAACGCGGGAGGCGGTTACAGCCGCTGGAAGGACACGGCAGTCACACGCTGGCGCGAAGACAGCACCTGCGACAACTGGGGCACGTTCTGTTACCTCCACGACGTGACGAGCGGGGAGTCCTGGTCAACCGCATACCAGCCAACGCTCAAACAAGCGGAGAAGTATGAAGCGATTTTCTCGGAAGACCGCGCCGAGTTTCGCCGCCGGGACCACGGCTATGACACGCACACGGAGATCGCGGTTTCGCCCGAGGACGACGTCGAACTGCGCCGGGTCACCCTCACCAACCGCGCCCGGACGCGCAGAGCGATCGACGTCACGAGTTACGCGGAGGTCGTCCTTGCGCCGCCTGCCGCGGACGCGCTGCATCCGGCCTTCAGTAATCTGTTCGTTCAGACCGAGATCATCCGCAAGCAGCGAGCGATTCTCTGCACTCGCCGACCCCGCTCACGCGAAGAGCACCCGCCATGGATGTTTCATTTAATGGCCGTTCATGGAGCAGAGATCGGAGAAATCTCCTATGAAACGGACCGGATGCAGTTCATCGGCCGTGGAAACACGGTCGCGAATCCACAAGCGATGCGCAGGGCATCGGATCTCCCGGGGGATCTCTCAGGGGCGCTCTCGGGCAGCCAAGGCTCCGTGCTCGATCCCATCGTGGCCATCCGGTATCGAATCACTCTCGATCCGGATGAGACCGCGACGATCAGTATGTTGTCCGGTATCGGCGCGACCCGCGACGCATGCCTGGGCCTCGTTGAGAAGTACCAGGATCGACGTTTCGCGGATCGCGTGTTCGACCTGGCGTGGACCCATAACCAGGTGGTCTTGCGCCAGATCGATGCCACAGAGGCCGACGCGCAACTCTATGGACGCCTTGCCAGTTCTATCCTCTACGCCAATGCCTCGCTGCGTGCCGACGCAAGCGTTCTCGGCAAGAACCGCCGCGGACAATCCGGTCTGTGGGGGTACGCGATTTCCGGCGATTTGCCGATCGTGCTGCTGCGGATCGCAGACCCGGCCAATATCGGGCTGGTGCGCCAGCTCGTCCAGGCCCATGCGTACTGGCGTCTAAAAGGACTCGTGGTGGACCTGGTGATCTGGAACGAAGATCACTCCGGTTACCGGCAAGGGCTCCACGATCAAATCATGGGACTGATTGCCGCAGGCATCGTAGCCAACGTGACCGATCGACCAGGCGGTATCTTTGTCAGAACTGCGGACCAGATCTCGAACGAGGACCGCATCCTGCTTCAAACGGTCGCTCGCGTCATCATCACCGACAGCCGGGGGACGCTGGAGGAGCAGATCAGCCGCAGCGGCCTTGCCGACGTGCTCGTGCCGCGCCTTGCGCCGACCCGAACCCGCCGACCCCAACCCTCGGCTATTGCCGCGTTGCCTCGCCGCGATCTGGTCTTCTTCAACGGGCTGGGCGGGTTCACCCCCGATGGGCGCGAGTACGTTATTTCGACCGCACAAGGGCAGATGACGCCGGCACCGTGGGTGAATGTGCTGGCGAACCCGCACTTCGGAACCGTCCTCTCAGAGAGCGGCGTTGCCTGCACCTGGAGCGAGAATGCCCACGAGTTCCGCCTCACTCCCTGGATGAACGACCCCGTAAGCGATTCGAGCGGGGAAGCCTTTTACATTCGTGACGAAGAGAGGGGCCACTTCTGGTCCCCCACGCCACTGCCGGGCCGCGGAGCGATGCCTTACGCCAGCCGGCACGGATTCGGCTACAGCGTTTTCGAGCACACGGAGCGCGGCATCCGCTCCGATCTGTGGGTTTACGTGGCCCTGGACGCGCCGATCAAGTTCACGGTGCTGAAAGTGCGAAATGAGTCCGGCCGATCTCGCCGGCTCTCTGCCACGGGATATGTAGAATGGGTGCTGGGAGATCTGAGGCAAAAAACGGCAATGCATGTGGCCACCGAAATCGATCCCGAGAGCGGAGCGCTCTTCGCACGGAACCCCTACAACTCGGAGTTCGCCGACCGGGTTGCCTTTTTCGACGTGGACGATGCGACCCGGACCGTGAGCGGCGACCGAACGGAGTTCCTTGGGCGCAACGGCACGCTTCGAAGCCCGGAGGCGATGAGACGTGTCCAGCTTTCCGGCAGGGTAGGGACTGCCCTCGATCCTTGCGGCGCTATCCAGGTTCCCTTCGAGCTGGCCGACGGGCAGGAGCGTGAGATTGTCTTCATGCTTGGCATAGGGCAAGACGCCAGTGACGCCATCAACATGGTCCATCGCTTCCGGGGATCTGCGGCTGCGCGGAGCGCGCTCGAAGCGGTATGGCAGTACTGGAGGCACACTCTCGGCGCCGTTCAGGTGGAAACCCCCGACCCGGCCCTCAATGTTCTGGCCAACGGCTGGCTCTTGTACCAGACCCTGGCGTGCCGTCTTTGGGCTCGGAACGGATACTACCAGCCGGGAGGCGCCTTCGGTTTCCGCGACCAGTTGCAGGACGTGATGGCGCTGATCCACTCTGAGCCGTGGCTTGTGCGCGAGCACCTCCTGCGCTGCGCTGCGCGTCAGTTCCGGGAGGGAGATGTTCAGCATTGGTGGCATCCCCACTCGGGCCGTGGCGTGCGTACACGCTGTTCGGACGATTACCTCTGGCTGCCATTGGCGACGTGCCGCTACGTTCTAAACACGGGGGACACGGGGGTGCTGGATGAATCCATCTCCTTTGTCGAAGGACGGCCTGTCAACGTGGACGAGGACTCCTATTATGATCTGCCCGAACGGTCCGAAGAATCGGCCACGTTATATGAACACTGTGTGCGAGCCATTCTAAGGGGCCTCAGCCGCGGCGAACACGGTTTGCCGCTCATCGGCTCCGGTGACTGGAACGATGGCATGAATCGGGTAGGCGAACACGGCAAGGGGGAAAGCGTCTGGTTGGGATTCTTCCTTTATGAAGTGCTCATGCGGTTCACCGAGGTTGCCCGCGTGCGTGGTGACGTTTCCTTTGCCGAACGCTGCGAGAGAGAGGCGGCTCAAGTGCGCCAGAATATCGAGCAGCATGGCTGGGATGGCGAGTGGTATCTGCGCGCTTACTTCGACGATGGTACGCCCCTTGGATCGGCAAGCAACCCCGAATGCCAGATTGATTCGATTGCGCAAAGCTGGTCTGTTCTATCCGGGGCAGCTGATGCCGAGCGCTCGCGGTTGGCCATGGAAGCAGTGGATCAGCGCCTTGTTCGCAGAAACGATGCATTGATCCAACTCCTGGACCCGCCGTTCGACAAGTCGGATTTGAACCCCGGCTATATCAAAGGATACGTCCCAGGCGTCAGGGAGAATGGCGGGCAATACACCCATGCGGCGATCTGGGCGGCGATGGCGTTCGCCAGATTGGGCGATAGCCGGCGCGCTTGGGAACTGCTGGCAATGATCAACCCGGTAAACCATGGGGGATCTCCCGAAGAAATCACAACGTACAAAGTAGAGCCGTATGTTGTCGCTGCCGATGTCTATGCGGTCTCTCCGCATACCGGCCGCGGTGGATGGACATGGTACACGGGATCGGCAGGCTGGATGTATACGCTGATCCTTGAATCACTCCTCGGGCTGAGGCGCGAAGGAGACAAACTGCGTTTCGCGCCGTGTCTGCCCGGGGACTGGGAGGCCTTCAAGGTGCGTTACCGGTACAGGGAAACCGTCTACCACATCACCGTGCTCCAACCGGGCGACGGCAGCGCGGCGAGTGTGACCGTTGATGGCGTTGTACAACCCGACACGGCAATTTCCCTTGTTGACGACCATTGGGAACATACCGTTGAGGTGAGGATACAGGTTGCAGGCGGATGAGAAAAAGGTGCCTGTGCCATATTTTTGTCTCGTGTTGGAATTCAAAGGTGAAGCATCCCGCTCACCGTGTTGATCTTCGTCTTTTTTTTGGGATAAGCTGAGAATACGAGGGAGTTTTTCCCGACAATCGGCTTTCGTGCGGCAGGGAGTGGCCGTTGGGGATAACGGATGAACCGGCGAGTTGCGGCAACCCTTTTCACGGTTTTGGGTGTCTTCTCCGTGTTGGTCCATGAGGCAGCAGGGGCCACGGCCTCGTCGCTTCAGCCGGCCGGGATGCGCGCCGCCCTGCGGCAGGGAATCGACAGGGCATTCAACATGGATTACCCCGGCGCCGACGCCATACTCCAGAAGGCCGTGGAGCTGGACCCGGAAGACCCGACGGGCTATGCCTTTCTGGCGCTGAACCACCTGTTCGGCTCCGAGGTCAGCTACGATCCGAAGCAGAGGGAGGCAAGCCAGGAGGCCATGCTGCGCTGCGTTGGGGAGGCCCTGGCCCGGGGGGAGCAACGGGTCGAAAAAAACCCCCGGGACGGCCAGGCCTACTTCGCCATGGCCCTGGCGAGGACGGCGAAGTTTCGCTGGGCCCTGCGGAAAAAGCAGACTGTCACGGCGGCGCAGGAGGCCTATGGCCTCTGGTCCTGCCTGGAGAGGGCGCAGCAGGAAGACCCGGAGAATAACGACAGCTATCTGCTGACGGGCCTGATCCGCTATCACATCGACCATCTGCCCGACCTGTCCCGCTTCCTCTCTTCCCTGTTGATCACGCAGGGGGATCGCCGCAGGGGGCTGCAGGACCTGGAGCGGGCAGCGATGCGGGGGGACCTTCTCAGGGAGCTTGCCCGGTCCGAGCTCATCTCCGTGTATCTGAATTTCGAGAAGCAGCCCGCCCGGGCATTGCCATTCGCACGGGAGCTGCAGAGGAAGTATCCCCGGAATTACAATTTTTCCTTTGCCCTGGCCAACATCCATTCGGAGATGCGGCAGTTCAGGGAGGCCCTGGCCATCGCCCGGGATCTCGAGAAGGGCATCGCCTCGGGCAAACCGCCCTTCGCGCCTCAGCTCAAGCCCCGCCATGACCAGCTGATGGGAAGGATTAACTTCAACCAGGGCGACTATGCCAGGGCCGAAGACTATTTCCGAAGATCCCTGATGGACACCTCTGACTATAACGGCCGTGTCCGGGTCTGGTCCTATGTGCGTCTGGGGATGATCCACGACGTCCAAAATGAACGCGAGCAGGCCGTGGAGCTCTATTCCATGGCCCTGGCCGTCGAGAGCGGGGAGAGCATTGCGAAGGTGGAGGCCAGGCAATACCTGAAGACGCCCTACAGGCTTACGCCCGGATCCTGAGAATGCCGGCGTGAAACCTGCCGGCCTGTTCCGCCTTTTCCCAGGTCTTGTCCGGGGCGAAGGCTGTATCGAACGATCGGATATCCTCCATGACGTACCATCCGGTTCAGCGGTGACCGCCTCGCCCAAAGCCGCCGCCGACGGCACCTCTCCCGGCTCCGCCACTGGCCCCGCCGAAGCCTCCTCGCTCGGCTCCGCCACGCGCCCCGCCGCGTATGGCATCACCGACTGTCCCGCCGCTGGATCTCGCACCGTTCAGGCTTTCCCGGCCCCAGTTGCTCTGTCGCTGGACTTCGCTACCCCGGCCGATACCCTCGAAGACCTGGCCCGAGCGGCTCTGCTCCACCGTGGAGCGTCGCACTGTGCTGTCCTGGGCCTGGCGACCCGCGGATGGCTGGGACATGGCGGCATCAGGCCTGCCCGAGGTTCTGCCTGTCTGGCCGGTGACTGAATCAGGTCTTCCCGTTCTGTTGGTCATGCTGTCGGGTCTGCCCGACCGGCTGGCCAGGGTATCCGGTCTTCCGGTTCTCCCGGCCACGCTATCGGGTCTGCCAGCGGTGCCGGGCGCGCCGCCCGTTCTGCCGGCCCTGGCACCCCGTTCGATCCAGTTTCCTTCATACCCTCGGAAATTCCGCCTGCTCTCCACGGCTGCACGGTTTGCCTGCTGTCCGAACCGTTCCCGGGTGACCTGGTTCCGGTAAGCAACCCCTCCCCGATGGGCGGGGTTATGCGTCCAGGTCTGCGTTGCGACGGCTCCGCCGACAGCCCCGCTGCCGGAGCCGCCACGACCGCCAGCGAAGGCTCCGCCGACGGCCCCGCCATGACCGCCGTGGGCATAGTAATTCCGGTTCACATAGCATGCGTGGTTGTGCCAGCCCCAGTACCCCCAACTGCCCCAGTAGGCCCCCACGAAGAGGCCGGCCCCGAACCAGATGAACCCGGGGGCGATCGCCACCCCGGCTGGATAGGGATAGACGACATAGGGAGGATAGGCGGGCCACCACCAGGGCCCGTAGACCCATCCGGGGTCGTAGACGGGCACATAGACCACCTGCGGATGGACCGGCTCGACCCGGATGACTTCCCGTTCCACGATCACTTTCTGCTGTTCCGTGGACTTCAGGTTTCCCGCATCGGCCGCTCTTTTCCGGAGTTTCTGAACGGTGTCCATGACATCGGCCTGCTGTTCTAGAAATGCGTCACCCACCTTCTGGGTCCAGTCCAGCTTCTGGCTCATCATCGAGAGTACATCGGGGACAGGAACGAGGGCCTTTACGCTGGCATCCCAGGGCTGCTTGTCCAGGGCATTGTTCAGCGCCTCCCCCTTGAGGTCCTTGTTCTGCCTGGCCCAGCGGTCCGCCGTCACCACTTCCAGGGGATAGGTGGCGGCGATGAAGACTTGGGCAAGGAGCGAATCCGGGTACAGAGCGACGGGCGCCAGCACCTGGTCCAATTCCTCCTGGGAGAACTTCTTTGGAGTGGCCTTGCTGTCCTGGGCAAAGATCGGTGACGGTATCGCCATCATCAGGACCAGGAGCCAGACAAGCATATTTCGAAATGATTTCACTGTGTTCATGTTCATTCCCCGTTCGACTTCAAATTCCCGGCCGCCAGAGTCGTTCCCGTTTCAACCAGTCACGGACGGAAAAGCCTGCCGCAACCTCACGGGACATACCCGCATAAAACACACTATATTCGAGTAAACGTTTCACGGCGTGTTTGGTTTACGTTGAGCAGGCGGATTTCCGTTTTCAATGGCAACAATGCAGCCGGACCTGTACCCTCATTCTATACGATACGGCAACGGGAAGGCAGGATAAAAAAATCGGGAAACAAAAACAGTAGCAGGTCCTCACCTTCCTCTTTATAATGGATTTATTATAGAAAAAAGGAGGATCCCATGGTCGAAGACTGGCTGGCAAATGCCTATGACGGAATGTCGCGGAGGGAGTTTCTGGCAAAGGTGGGTGTGGCGGGTGTCGGCCTCGCGGGCTTTGCCATCGCGGCAACCCCCGTGGCCGGAAAGGTGATCACCACCGCCACGGAGGGTCTCTCCGCCGCGGACGGCACGGTGTCCTCGGGCGGGTTTGCGGTGCCGATCTACGCGGTGCGGCCTGCCGCCCCCGGAAAATATCCTGCAGTACTGGTCATCCCGGAGGTCTTCGGGATGCACGAGCACATCAAGGACGTGACGCGCCGTTTTGCCCGGGAGGGATTCCTGGCCGTCACCTTCGAGCCCTATGCCAGGGAAGGGGGCGTGCAGCACCTGCCCGATCTCGACGCGGTTCGCAAGGTTGTGGACCCCGTCCCCGATGCCCGGGTCATGGCCGACCTCGATGCCATCGTGGACTGGGTCAGGAAACAACCGTCCGCAATGGCCGACCGGGTCGGCATGACGGGATTCTGCCGCGGAGGGATGTACACGCTCCTCTATGCCGCCCACAGCCGGGAGCTGAAGGCCGCCGTCCCCTGGTACGGCCAGCTTCGGCCCGCCCTGACGCCCGGTGTGCGCACCGTGGGGCCACTCGATGTGGCAGCCAGGATCAACGCGCCCGTCCTGGGTCTTTACGGCGCCGAGGACCTGGGCATCCCCGTGGCCGACGTCAAGACGCTGGAGGCGGTGATGAAAGCGGCAGGCCGGACGGCCGAGTTCGTGATCTATCCCGGTGCGCCGCACGCCTTTTTCGCCGACTACCGGCCGAGCTACCGCGCCGAGGCCGCCAAAGACGCCTGGGGCCGCTGTATCGCCTGGTTCGGCAAGTACCTCAAGGGGTAGCGCCGACTGTCGTCGGACATTTGCGCGAAGCGCGATCTTCGAGAGATAAGGGAGGAAACTCCCTGTCCTTTCGGGGCGTGCGAGATGAGAGATACGCAATGAGACGAAACAAAATCAGAGAACTGACCCCGAAAACCGCGTTGCTTATCCTGATCCCGGTCCTGCTGATCATCGTGCTGGGCGGCTGGGCGAGCTATCGTTTCATACAGCCTATTCCGCCAGGAACGCTGACCATGACGACGGGAACGGAAGGCGGATCGTTTGTCATCTTTGGTGAGCGCTACAGGGAGGTCCTGGCCCGCGACGGGATTCATCTGAAGCTGCTGCCTTCAACAGGCGCCGTGGATAATCTCAGGCGCCTCAAAGATAAGTCCCAGTCCGTCGATACAGGATTTGTCCAGGACGGCATGGGAAAAACGGAGGATGCAGCGAACCTCGAGTCTCTCGGCAGCCTATTCTACACCCCCCTGTGGGTATTTTACCGGGGCGATGAAACGCTCGATGACCTCTCGCAGCTCAGGGGCAAGCGGGTCAGCATCGGCCCGGAGGGAAGCGGCGTGCGGAAGATCTCGCTCGATCTGCTCAAGGCCGCCAACGTCTCCGTCCCTCCTACGATCCTGCACGAGTACCCCAACCCCGAGGCGGGACGGGCGCTCATGGAGGACAAGGTGGATGCGGTCCTGACCTTCGGCTCCACGGATAGCGCGCTGGTCAGGGAGCTGATCACCGCACCGGGCGTCAAGCTGATGAGCATGAGCCAGGCCGAGGCCTACACGCGGCTCTTTCCCCACCTGTCCCACGTTATCCTGCCGAAGGGGATTCTCAGCCCGTCGAAGCGATCTCCGGCTTCCGACATCCACCTGCTGGCCCCCACCACCAATCTGCTGGTGCAGAAGGACCTGCACCCGGCCTTGGCTTACCTTCTCCTGAAGGCCGCCGTCGAGATCCACGGCGGGGCCGGTTGGGTCCACAGGGCGGGGGAGTTCCCGTCGATGAAGTCGCAGGATTTTCCGGTGAGCGAGCAGGCGAAGCGGTTCTATCGCTCCGGCGGCTCCTGGCTTCATGGCTACCTTCCCTTCTGGGTGGCCACCTTTATAGACCGCATGCTCCTGGTCCTGATCTCGATCGGGCTGGTGCTGGTCCCCTTGATCGGGATCCTGCCGTGGCTCTACACGTGGCGGAACCGTTCGAAGTACTACCGCTGGTACCGCGAGCTGAGGGAACTCGAGGAGGAGCTCAAGGAGCATGAGCGCCCGGAACATGTCGCGGACTACCACGCGAGGCTGGATCGGATCGAGGAAGCTGTCTGCAAGATCCGCGTATCGGTGGCCTTCTATGACGAGGTCTTCATCCTGAAAGAGCACATTGAGATGGTCCGACAGAAGCTCATCCGCCTGATCGATCCGGAACTCGAAAGGACCGATCCGCGGTAACCTTAGACGGGGAACCTTCGCGAGGGCCGTTCCCTTCGATGCGGCAGGGGAGTATCATCGGCCAGGACGGGCAGAATAATCCATTTTGACGTTGAGCAGGAGGCGGGCGATGGAACTGGAAGCGGCCGTGAGAGGCAGGAGAAGCATCCGGAAGTTCACCGACAAAGGGGTTCCCGAGGTCATCGTCGAGGAGATCCTCGATGCGGCCCGCTGGTCGCCCTCCTGGGGGAACACGCAGCCCTGGGAGTTTTACGTGCTGACGGGAATGCCCCTGGCGGAATTCAAGGAAGCCAGCGGGCGAATGCTGGAGGAGGGACTGCCCTCCTCGCCGGACGTCCCCATGCCGGAGGCCTGGCCTGCAGCGCTGAAGGCGCGGTATGGAGAACTGGGCAAGGGAATGCTGGACATGCTGGGGATCAACCGGGCGGACAAGGATGCCCGCAATCAGCTTTACGCCCGCATGGCGGGCCTTTTCGGAGCCCCCTGCATGATCGTTGCCTGCATTCCCAGGGAATCGCTTGTCGAGTACGCCATGCTCGACGTGGGGCTTGTCGTGCAGACAATCTGCCTGCTCGCCCATGAAAAGGGCCTCGGCACCTGCATCATGGCGGCCGCGGTGCGGTACGCAGACCTGTTGCGGAAGATCGCCTCCATCCCCGATGACCGTCGGATCGTCGTGGCGATCGCTCTCGGGTATCCGGACCCCGACTACCCCCTCAACCGCTTCGAGAGAAAGCGGGCGGAGCTCAGGGAGCTTGTTCACTGGGTCGATTGATCCCGGGGACGGACAGCGGGCGTCGACCGGGCAAGCCCGTGCCCCCGGTCTTCTTCGCCGGAAGGGGTGAGGCTGGGCACGATCTCCATGCGGGCCTTCCGCATCGGCTAAGCCGCGAGGATGATTCGGGATCGGTAAGGTTTCGTAGGCTAAAATCATGCTTCTGTCGTATTGACTTCGGGCGGCGGGAAGGCGAAACTGCAGTCGAAGAGAATGACATGGATTCCTAAAAAAGAGGTTCTCAAGGAGGTTTGTTCATGAAAAAGACATCGATTGCAATGCTCGTGGTCTGTGCCCTGATCGTGAGCACGGCGCCGGCCTTCGGCGAGTCCACGGACGGCATGGGGATCGTGGCCGACGTCCTCATCGCGAGGCCCGTAGGACTTGTCTCCATCGTGTTCGGTTCGGCGATGTACATCATCTCGCTGCCCTTCGCCATTCCCAGCGGCAGCGTCGAAAAGGCGGGGAAGCTGCTCGTGGCGGATCCCTTCAACTACACCTTCTGCAGGCCCCTCGGGGATTTCGACTACAAGGTTGGGACGGCCGCAATGCCGACAACGGGGGGGAAGCAGTAAGGCGCCTCACTCTTTCTCCAGCAGCTCCCGCAGGGCGGGGCGGATGTAAACGTCGGTGAGGTCGAAGGGCTTCAGGGCCTGCACCAGGGTCCGGATTCGGTCTTTCGCCTTCGCCCGCGAGTCGATGACGATGACGTTTTTCCCCTTCAGCCGGTAGAGCCCCCCGGAGATCGTGACATCGTCCTGCGGGATTTTCTCGTACCGGACCTCGATCCCGAGGCCGTAGGCCAGGGCCTCGAGCTGGTCCAGGGCGATGTGATCGTCCACGTCTCCCTCCGGCGATTCCGGTCGGCCGAAGCGGCGCCCCGCTCCTTCAGCCTTCGATCTTTTCGATCTCGATGTCCTGCCTGAAGAGATCGTCGGCGTACTCGCCGACCTTTTCCGTCATTCGTTTGGACAGCCAGGCGAACACGGGGGCCGTGGCCACGCAGATCCAGCGGCCGGCGCTTCGCTGCAGGAAGCTCGAGCCGATCCGCGCGCCGATGGCCGTGGCGATCTTCTGCGCCGCCTGGGTGCTCAGCGCCTTGATGATCATCCGCGAGCCCACCTTCTGCACCAGCAGGCGCCCTGCCGTCACCCCCAGGGCGCAGGCAAAGACGTAGAGAACGATCGGGCGGTTCACCTTGTCGAGCTTGTCGTGGTACTTGGCGATCTTGTAGATGAGATCCATCTGGATCTTCGTGAGCGCCGCAAGCTCCGGCAGGATCGTCGCCATCCCGAAGGGGCCGGGCATCATCCCCGAGGCAAAGCTCAGCGAAAAGCACTTGTTGGAGGCAATATCCGTCATGTCGCGGGGTGCACCGTCCGCCCGGATCCTGTCCGGGTCGGGGGCCAGGCCCATCATCGTCTCAACAAACCATTTCTCGAAGCCAAAACCCTCCGTGTTCATCCCCGATCCCTCCGTCCATTGTTGTGATCCACGAGTTTCGTTCCCAGTGCCTTTGCCTCTTTCAGCAGGGTCTTGTTGGCCTTGATGTCGCCGGGCTCCATGGCGCTTCCGTAGACCATCCCGACGAGCGTTGCGCCCACGTAGTGGTAGGCATCCTGAAAGGTCCGCAGGGCGTTGACACAGCCCGAGTCGAAGGGGTCCTCGCCGCCGTAGGTCATGGCCACGGCGATTCGCTTGCCCTTAAAGGGGTCCTTCCCGTAGGCGGTAAGGGCGAACCCGCGGTCCATCCAAAGCTTGAGCTGGGCGGACATCGTGAACCAGTAGACGGGGCTTGCGATCACCCAGGCGTCGGCTTCGATCATCTTCCGGTAGAGGGGCTGCATGTCGTCGTCGACGGGGCACCCCTTGCTCTTCGGCTTCTGGCAGGCATAGCAGGCCTTGCAGGGGGCGATCGCGAGCGAGTGGAGAAATACCGTCTCAACGGCCGCCTTCGCGCCGCGGGCGATCCTTTCCGCAAGGATTGCGCTGTTGCCCTTTCGCCTGGGGCTTCCCAGCAGGACGAGGACCTTTTTCCCTTTCTTCATGGCATGGCTCTCCTCACCGGGGATTCCGGACAGGAGGTAGTTTTCCACATCGCCGGGTCAATTGCAAAATAATTTGATGGGAAAAAAGACGGGGGGATCGAACAGCAGAAAGCCCCGCCGAATGGACGGGGCTTTCCGATGAAGGGCGACGGAATGAGGGGGTGTCGTCGGCCCTCCGGGGTTTCACGGGTATTTCTGCTTGGCCATCGCGCAGATGTTCTCCGTCCGATTTCCCGCTTGAAAGAGGATCCCCGTTCGTGTAAGAAATGAGGCCGTAGTGTCCTTTCTGTTCACTGCTCCGTCCGATCCCCTGCGGGTCGTTTCCCTGGTTTCGTGAAGCCTTCCGGCCCCCTGGCCGGGCCGGCGGACGTGAGACGTCGCCTGCTTGGCCATTGCTGGGTTCTTCTCCGCGGGGACCATGCCGGTCAGGCGCGCACAAGCGGGTCGAGACGGTGTCTTGCTGCTTCTCAAGAAATAGGAGGTCATGAGGATGCGACACGGGACTGCATTCGTTCTGGCGGCCGCGATGTTTTCTCTGGGGATCTTACCGGCCCCTGCAGAGGGGCAGCCGACCGCCCTGGAAACCCGCGAATACATCTCGGCCCGCAACACTGTGATCGATTACGCCCAGCGGGAGCGGCTCGCCCCGGCGCCGATCCGCGAGAAGCTGTCGACGCTTCGCCAGGCGATCGCGGTGAAGAAGCGCAGGTTCACCGTGGGATACACGGCCGCGCTCGACTTCGATCTCAAGGTTATCGCGGGTCTGACCGTGCCCCCAAACCTCGCGGAGCAAGTGAACGAGCAGAACCGGCTGGCGGCCAACTATCTCGCCAAGCTGTGGGTCCCGCCGCCCTGCTCGGCCAACGCCGAGAGCTTCGACTGGCGCAGGGCCTTTGGGGCGACCCCCGTGAAGGACCAGGGGCCCTGCGGCAGTTGCTGGGCCTTCGCGTCGCATGGCGCTTTCGAAGGAAGCTGGCGGCTCGTGAATCACGAGATCATCAACTCCTCCGAGCAGGACACGCTCGACTGCAGCGGCAAGGCAAGCTGCGACGGGGGCTGGTGGGTCTTTCCCTACTTGACCGGTCGCGGCTCGGCAACGGAGGCGGATTATCGCTACCGGCATGCCAAGAAAAGCTGCAAGCAGGACGTGGCGCGGCCCTACCGGGCCGAGATGTGGGGATACGTGGAATCGGTGGATGTGAGCAAGCGAAGCCACGTGGACGCGCTCAAGAAGGCCCTGTGCCGCTTCGGCCCCCTGGCCGTCACGGTAAACGCTACGGATGCCTTTCACGCCTACACGGGCGGTGTCTTCGACGAGTTCGCCCCCGGGGAGGTCAATCACGGCGTCACCCTCATCGGGTGGGACGACAACCGCCAGTCCTGGCTGATCAAGAACTCCTGGGGCGCAGGCTGGGGGGATACCGGCGGCTATGGAAAGGAGAGGGGCTACATGTGGATCGCCTACGGCTGCAACAAGGTCGGCGCTTACGCGGCTTGGGTGGCCGCGCATCCGAGCCGGCCTGCCGGAGTCGAGCCCTTCGAGGCGGTTGTGTACGAGCACCCCAACTACGCAGGAAAGAGCCTCAACTACGATATCCGGCCGGGGATGTGCCAGCGCATAGAGCCCGAAATCGGCAAGGCCAGGATGAACGACAGGCTCACGTCCGTGCGCGTTGGCAGCGGGGTGGGTGCCATGCTCTTCGAGCACCGGAATTACGCGGGGCCGCACCTGCTCCTGAGCGAATCCCGGAACGACCTCCGCTCCGACTACATGAATGACAGAGTCTCCTCGCTCGTCGTCTACCCCCGGAGCCTGTCAGGTCCGATTGGGGTGTGGCTGATCGGGTCGAAGTCCGAGTTCTACCCCGTCGGCGAGGCGTGCAGACGGGCCGATTACCCGCGCGTGGTCTACAGCGACAATGCCAGTAAACTCTACGTCTCGGGTCCCATGGAGGTGACGGTTTACGAGCATCCAGATTTCAAGGGGGCCTCTGCAGTTTTCACGGCGGGCGACACAGGTCGCCACTATGATCTGCCGAATCACTTGAGCCGGAAGGTCTCTTCCCTGAGGGTCAAGTGGGTGGGCGACGTGCGGCCCGTGCGATGAGCGGCCGCACTGCACGGTGAGGGCGTCCGGATCGCTACGGGACTGCCGCGCGGATGAGGCGGTCATGCCAGCCCGCGCCCGCGCAGCAGAAAGCCCCGCCGAATGGACGGGGCTTTCCGATGAAGGGCGACGGAAGGAGGGGGTGTCGTCGGCCCTCCGGGGTTTGTTTACTGGTATTTCTGGTTCGACCGCTTGCCTCCGGCCGCTGTCTTTCCATCGCCCTCGGACTTCGTTTTTCTGGAGTCCGCCTGGGCCTTGAGGCTGTCGAAGATGGCGCTGGCTTTGCGCTCCGCTTCCAGCAGCACGGCGTTGCACTGTTCGACGGCGTCGGATTTTCGCTGCTGGGCGAACTGCTCCGCCTCCTGGCGGGCCGTCTTGACGATCTCCTCGGACTTGTGGACGGCGTTCTGCACGGCGGCGAGCAGACGCTCATGCTCCTTGTTGAGCTCGTTCAGGGTCCTCCCGATGAGGCCGCTCGTGATCATTTCGGCCTCGGCGCGGGTGTTCTGGATGATGGACTCGGCCCTTGCCATGGCCTCGCTGATGAGCCTGTCAAAGTTCTTCTGGGCCTCCTCGGCATGTTTCATGTCCCAGTCGTCCGCCTCGGTGCCTACGCTCTCGGGCGGTGTTGCGGGTTTCTCGGAGACGGACAGGGGGCGCTCGAACTCGGGCGCGGTTCTCGATGCGGCTGCGGTCATCGAGGCGGCAGCCGCCCTGGCCTCGGCCTCGATCTTCTCGACCTTCTGTTTGGCATTGAGGGTGATCTCGTCGGCCATCACCTTCGACTGTGAGAGCATCAGGGCCGTTTCTCTCCGGGCCTTCTCCTGGGCCTCCCGCTCGATCTTTCGCCGGAGCTCTGTGGCCTCCCGCTCGGCTTTCTGCCGGATTTCATCGGCCTCTTCTTTCGCCCGGGCGACGACTTCCCCGGCAGTCTTGTCCGCATCCTCGATGGACTGCCTGTTCTTTTCGGCGTTCTTTTCCGCCTCCTTTTTGGTGGTGAGGGTGGACCG
Source organism: uncultured delta proteobacterium (assembly GCA_963802225.1). Taxonomy (GTDB): domain Bacteria; phylum Desulfobacterota; class Syntrophia; order Syntrophales; family UBA2192; genus UBA2192. Next base: position 32,489 of record CAWDHZ010000003.1, read on the forward strand.
GACGGTCTGCTCGGTGAGCCTCTTCTCCAACTGGGCATTCTGGGTGAGGATCTTGTCGAACTCCGTCGCCACGATCTTGAGGAAGCTCTTCACCTCCTCGGCGTCGACCCCCATCAGGCTCTGCTTGAATTTCCGGTTTTTGATTTCGCGGGGTGTAAAGGTCGTCATGAGTCAGCCTCGTTTCGTTCAAGTTCGTGCCGCAGGTTCTTGCAGGTGCCTGTCCCGTCTCGGTGGGCCAGGGGCACAGTCCGTCCGTCAGGGAATGCACCTTAACCATAATTCGGCCGCCGGGGACGAATTCTTTAGCGGAATCGCCACCAACCCGGAAGCTTCCAAGAAGACCCTTGACAGGCCTGCCGAATCATGTTTAGATGCATTCACTTTTTTCAACGGAAGCAATCACGATGGCAGGACAGGCGCACAAAAACATTTTCGGTTGGTGGCGGTGGGCCAACATAAGCGCAGGGGTCTGCCCATCGTAAAGGACACAGGCACAGGGTAAAAAGCCGGAAACAAAGCCATGGGTGGATCAGATGCCGCCCATGGCTTTTCTGATTTTCAGAGGCCATGGGGCGGGAAGCCCTGTGGCCTTTTTTAATCGAAGCGAATTCCACAAAAGGAGGAGAAAGGGTTATGAAGAAGCGGGAGGCATTCAGGAAATTGTTCATCGTTTTGGTTGCGGCAGCCGTGCTGATGAGCCCGGCGGTCCTCGCAGGGCCGGCCTTTGCCACCGAAGGCGGGGGCGGGGCCTACCCGAACGGCGCAGAAGACTTCATGGCGGGGGCGCTGCCGCCTCCGGGGACCTATTTCAAGAACTACCTGCTCTATTATTCGGCCTCGCAGTTCAATGACAAGAACGGCAACGATCTCATCCCCGATTTCAAGCTGAAAGCGGCGGCCGATGTGCTCCGGTTCATCCACGTGACCGATTATAAGATCCTCGGAGCCAACTGGGCCGTTCATGCCTTTATTCCTCTGGCATACCAGGACGTGACACTCGGCGGCCGGAGCGACGACCGTTTCGGGCTGGGCGACATCATCATCGACCCGATCATCCTCGGCTGGCACTTCCCGAATTTCCACGTCACGACGGGCCTCGACATCTACATTCCCACGGGAGCCTATGATCAAGACCGGCAGGCCAACATCGGGCGCAACTACTGGACCTTTGAGCCCGTTCTCGGCATGACCTATCTGAGCGACGGCGGCTTCGAGATCTCGGCCAAGTTCATGTACGATTTCAACACGGAGAACAACGACACGAATTACCAGTCGGGCCAGGAGTTCCACGTGGACTACACGATCGGGTACCACATCGGCAAGCAGTGGGCCGTCGGTCTCGGGGGCTACTATTACGTCCAGACAACCGACGACAAAGTCAACGGCGTGACCCCGCCCGACGGGTTCAAGGGACAGGTCTTCGCCATCGGTCCCCAGGCGCAGTACAACTACAAGAACATGAGCTTCACGCTCAAATGGCAGCACGAGTTCGAAGCGCAGTACAAGCCCGAGGGCGACAAGATCTGGTTCAACTTCGTCTATGCTTTCTGAGCGCAAGGGGCCGCCCGCGCGCGGCGGGCGGCCCTTTTTTCATCGAAAATCGCTTGAATTCCGCAGTGAGTTCGTTTAGGGTACGGCGAAAGACAGGCGCTTTCCCGGCTCAGCATGCCTGGCTGTCGGCCAGGGCCAATACAGATTGACGAGAGGCGCCTTTTTTGTGCCCGGCGCGCACCTTCGGCGCCCAAACGGGGCAGCGGGGTTTTCAGCGAGTGACACCGGCGAAAAAAGCTCTCGGCCCAGCCCTCCTCGTCCTTGCAGGGATTGCCCTGTTTGTAGCCCTTCTTTTTCTCGCCGACTCTCCCGACCCGAACCTCGCACGTCCGTCCGCAAAGGCCGAGCCGACCCACCTTTTCCGGATCACCGGGATCGTCGAGAAGGGCCAGTCGCTCTACGAGATCTTCAAGCGCCACGGCTTTGACCCCCGGGAGCTCTTCCACGTAAAGGAAGCCCTTGCCGGCGTGCACAGCGCCCGGGAGTTCCGGCCCGGGCAGCCCTACGAGATCCACGTCGACCCCGCAAAGCGCCTGCACGCCTTCGTCTACTGGGTGAACGACGACTCTCTCGTACGCGTCACCCGCGCGGGGGATGGCTACCAGGCCGAGAAGCTCAACCTCGAGTACGACAGGAAAATCCTCTGCCTCGAGGGCGCCATCGAGGGCAACCTGATCGCCTCCATGGGCGGCGGCCAGCAGAACCTGCTCCTTGCGTTGAACCTTTCGGACATCTTCGCCTGGGACATCGACTTCACGACGGCGCTGCGCAAAGGCGACACGTTCCGGATGCTCGTCGAAGGCCTCTACCGCGACGGTGAATTTAAAAAATACGGCAATATCCTCGCCGCGGAATTCGTCAACGACGGGGTGCTCTCCCGCGCGTACCGCTTCGAGGTCGACGGCCGGGCCGACTACTACGACACCGAGGGCCGCTCGCTTCGCAAGGCTTTCCTCAAGGCCCCGCTGAGCTTCCGGCGCATCAGCTCCGGCTTCTCGAAGTCGCGTCTCCACCCCGTTCTCAAGATCCGCAGGGCCCACAACGGCACGGACTACGTGGCGCCGAAGGGGACGCCCGTCTCGGCCATCGGCAACGGGCAGGTCCAGACGGCAGGTCACCAGGGCGGGTATGGAAAGCTCGTCGTCATCCGCCACCCCAACGGTTACAAGACCTTCTACGGCCACCTCTCGGGATTTGCCGGGGGGGTGAGGAAAGGATCGAGCGTGGCCCAGGGGCAGCTCATCGGGTATGTGGGCTCCACGGGCATTTCCACGGGACCGCACCTGCACTTCGAGATGCGCGTGGGCGACCGGCCCGTCAACCCGCGCAAGGTCGAGATTCCCGCAGGCCAGCCCGTGCCGGAGGCGCTCATCGCCTCGTACAGGGCCGCCCGGGACGGGCTCGCAGGCCAGCTCGCCTCGGCCCCGCCGATGCGCTTCGAGACGGCATCGCGCTGATTTTCCCGGACTGGAAAGATTAGAAAACGAGGCCGCCCCGCGATGAGGTTGGCGTTGCCTGTCTGGCCCCAGGCGGCGGTTCCGGATCAAATCATGCAGCGCTTTTTCGCCTGCGGGTTTTTCTTCCTTCCACAGGGTGCGACCGAACATCGCGGGTGGAAATCACGCGCAGCCCTTGCGCCGGCGCATGCGGATCAGTCTGGCACATGGGTGAATAACGCATGGGCTGGAGTGCGTCGGCTCGGACTAGTGTTCGGAGGGCGAGCTGCACTCGTCCGGGTGATCGATGACCGAGCGCACCGTTTCTGCCAGCATCAGCAAGTTGACCGGTTTCAGGAGTCGACGTTTAACGGCAGGACACAGCCTTGTCGCTTTCATCTCTTCAAGATAGCCGGTACAGAGGATCATGGGAACCTTGGGGTTGATTTTCGTCATCTCCGCACACAGTTGATCGCCGGTCATGTCCGGCATGGCCAGATCGGAGATCACCAGGGAATAGCGCAGGGGATTATTCTTCAACTCTTCCAGTGCCTCATGGGGATGATTCCTCACTGCGACGTCATAGCCCTGGCGAGTCAACATCTTCTGCCAGAGCATCGTGATGTCGGGTTCATCGTCCACGACAAGGATGCTTTCGTTGCCGGATGGAACGGTCGACAGTGCTTGCGAGGCGGCTTCAACCGGACGGTCGACGATGGGAAAATAGATCTTGAATGTTGTCCCGAGCCCCTGCTTGCTGTCGACGTGAATCGCTCCGCCGTGTTTTTCCACGATGGAATGGACGATGGAGAGTCCCAACCCGGTTCCCTGGCCCTTCTGCTTGGTCGTAAAATAGGGCTCAAAGATTCTGCCCATGACGTCCGGTGCCATGCCGCAGCCCGTATCGGTCACGCTGAGCTTCAGGTACGGTTTCGCCTCATGATCCCCGGACAATCGAATCCGCCCCGGTGCCAGGGACACGATGATTGAGCCGGAGCCCTCGTTCATCATGGCATGATAGGAGTTGGTGCACAAGTTCATGATCAGTTGATGAATTTGCGTTGAATTGGCGTTCACCATACACGGTTCACTCGATATGTTTTGCGCGATGGAGATATGGGGCGGAATGGAGGAGCGAAGCAGTTTCAGGGCTTCCTTCACCACAATGCCCAAGTGGATCGGTGCAAATTCGCCTTTTTCCGACCGGCTGACGGACAGAATCTGTCTGGTCAGGCCTGCAGCTCGTTCGCTGGCCTTGAGAATATCTCTCAGATTCTGGTGTGTTGCAGTGCCCGCCTGCACATCCGGTATGGCCAGCTCCGCATTCCCGATGATGACCGAGAGGATATTGTTGAAGTCGTGAGCGATGCCTGCTGCCAGCGTTCCAATGGCCTCCATCTTTTGAGCGTGATAGAGTTGCGCTTCAAGCTTGTGGTTCTCGATCTGGGCGGCTTTCTGTTCCGTAACGTCGAGGATATGCACGATGTAGGTTGCTGCGGCCGGCGCGTTTTTTCCGAGCGGGGCCATACTAACCAGCCCCGTGATGATTTTTCCTTCCGTATCCATGAACCGTTTTTCTGCCGCTTGGCATATGCTTCCGGAATCCAATCCGCTTTCTACGAGTGTTTTTAATTCTTTCCGCTCTTCCGGGTGTATGAAATCGTACAGGCACTTGGACAACAGGTCTTCCTGCACACAGCCAAGCAGTTCGGGCAATACCCGGTTTACCTTGAAAAAACGGCCCTCCGCATTAATCAGGGCGATCGCAGCCGGAGATTCTTCAAAGGCGGCTTTAAATCGCTCTTCGCTCTTTCTGATCTCCGTCAGCTGTTGCTCTATCTGTCCGGTCATCGTGTTGAAGGTCTGAGACAGCTCCTTCACTTCGGGGCTGCCGCCGATTTCAGCCTTCTGCGAAAAATCACCTTCGCCCAATCTCCTGGCGCAATTCATCAGCTGATGCAGGGGGCTGAGGCTTCTGCGGATCGATATCGAGCTCAGCAGAAGCACGATGAGGATGACCACCAGCCCTGTCAGGAGCGTATTCATCCTCAAGTTATTGACGGGCCCCACAACGGCCTGGCCGGAACGGCTCAAAACGATCGTCAGGGGATTCCCGGAAAAATGGGACGGGATGAACAAGTCATACGCAGACGCCAAATACGTCTCTTGTCCGCTGCTCCATATAAATGCACTGGTGTGATGGTAATTCTTCTCTTTCGGGATCGCTTGGATTAGATTCGCCGGTTCGGGAAGTGTAGAAGCCAGAATCGTGTGCGTTGAATCGAAGATGCACAATTCCGTATCCGGCGGCAGGTTGAAATGGCCCCCAGCGTTCAACAGGTATGCTGCGTCGATTTGACCGAGCACCCATGAGGAATCGGAAAAGGGCAACGCCATGAACAGTTGAGCTTCCTCTCCGGGAACGCGATGCAGGATCAACAGCGGTTTTTCAGACGGTGCACGATTGAGCGCGGCCGGTCGCTCATGCAGCCGTGTCTTGCTGTCGCCCGCCAGCAGCACAGGACCCTGCGATCCCCAATAAATCAGGCCATGAAAATGGCCTTTTAAATGAGGCCAGCCTTTCAAGGGCAAAGACAGGCGGGCAGTCTCTAAAGCGCCTGCATTGTTGTCGATGAGATAACGCAGCTCGCCGTCCATCTGTATCAGCCTTTCCATGATGGACATGGCGGTGTTTTTCGTCTCGGATCTCAGCCGCTGGAGGCTCTGTTCCTTCAACTCGTTTTCCAGTCGCAGGGAGGACAGGCCGATCACGACTGCCATGGGCATCAGGAAGCCGCAAATGAAGATCAGATAAATGCGGTTCGGAAGTCTGATCCGCTGAAGGAAACTGGTCATTCTTGCAATCCACTGCTTCATTTAATACTTGGACGCCAGACCGACGTACCCCCCGTTATTCGCCCGAATAATGTCATCCTGGCTTGCCTGCGAGGTCAAAGGGAGATTCGTATCCCCGTCCTTTCCTCTGCTGAAAAGGTCGAAATCGGTATTGATCGGATGAGTGCTTCTGTCCTTGCGCACTTTTTGATTCTTCTCCCCTGTGACGGGCCAGTATTCGTAGGCATTGCCCCATGGATCTATGCGCCCGTCCAGTCCCACTGCGGCCAGACTGGGAGGGTAGACGCCCTGGTCTTCGCGATATTGCATGATGTCATGCTCAAGGGCTTTTATGTCGGATATGGCGGCCGCAATCTTGGCCTTGTGCCGCATCTCGATGAAGTTGGGGACGGCGATGGCGGCCAGGATTGAGATAATGGACACGACAATCGTCATTTCTATGAGCGTGAATCCGGAACCGCTGCGGATTCTGCCGCAGGTGAACCTCGGCGGTTTCGGCACTCCGCTCTGCGGGGGGTGCGAACTTTTCCGATGAAAACCGTTTCCATCGCCATGGTGGGTTGCACGAGGAGAATCCTGCAACATGGCAGACCCAGTTCCTTTGCCGCAGCCTCAATGCCGGCATCCGTCCGCAGCTTTTCACCCGGTACATCATCGCAAGTCATGCCGGGCGCCAATGAATGATCTGACAGGCCTCGTTGCTCCGCAGTCGTTTCCGAAAGTTGCGAAGCGATGGCCGTCGGCCGTCAGGCACTCCCCGGCGTCCGGTACACAGCGATGGCGCATTCGCATGGAATGTGCCGCCGACCGGACAGGGGTATCCCCGGAAATACTGTCATTCAATAAATCGGATATCCCTGGAAGAAACTTGAGGAACTACAGAGCGGGGTGCCATCAACCGACGCCTGCATCGGGAGCGAGTATAGCCAATCCATCCTCCGCCGGAAAGGAGCAGGGAAACGACAGGGCCCTTGATCGTCGCCCTTTTCGAGGTCTTTCTGTATCTCTAGGGCATTGCAAAAGGGGTGCGAAGGGAGCGGGCGTGACCCATGGGCAGTTCATCGGCTATGTGGGCTTCCGGGCATGTCCACGGGACCGCACCTGCACTTCGAGATGCGCGTGGGCGACCGGCCCGTCAACCCGCGCAAGGTCGAGATTCCCGCCGGCCAGCCCGTGCCGGAGGCGCTCATCGCCTCGTACAGGGCCGTCCGGGACGGGCTCGCAGGCCAGCTTGCCTCGGCCCCGCCGATGCGCTTCGAGACGGCATCGCGATAATTTCCTCAACCAACCCGGCGCAGTAAAGTAAAGGGCCCCGGCTTGCGGTTTCAGATCAAATCCAGCCGATCGCTTTCACCTGCGGGGCGTAAGAATTGATTTTCTCCCTTTGTCCCTGACTCTTTTCTTTTTGATCGTTTCATTCACACCCGGTTGAACGTTTCTTTCAAGAAGGGGCCTTTCGAGGGCTTCGGAGGGAGCGCCTGGCAAGTCCAAAAAGCGTCATTTCCCGTTTCATATCTTATCGTTGCAAACTATCTTTTTCCTTCTCCCCGTCTTGGCACGCTCCTTTCTATACTATCTGGGCAAGAAACCAAGAAACAAAGACACCGAGGAGGACCTGACCATGAAAAAGACGCTTTCCACCCTGATTCTTACTGCAGCCGTTGTTCTGATCACCGCAACTTTCAGCTTTGCCGAGTACGCAGCAGCCGGCGTCGGGAACTTCCCCTACTTCCACCTGGGAGCCCTGATTGTGGGCGGCATGACGATCGTTTCCCTGAAGCAGAAGTACGAGAAGCTCTACCTGAGCGAGGCGATGGGCAGCTTCGCGATGTACGCGGTTCTGGTGGCTCTGTTCACGAGCCCCGTGGCCGAGGCAGTAAAGAATCTGATCGGCTAACCCGAACGTGAAAGGAAGGAGCCGGAGCCGTCCGGCTCCATGACTACCCCATGAGAACTGGAATCACAGCATACAAAGGAAGCATCCTCTCCGACATCCTGGCTTACAGCGCCTGGGGGTTCGTGATCGTTGCCGGCTCCCTTTTCTTCTTCTGGGTCGGGCTTTTTATCGACGAGCAGCTCCGGACCGAACCTTACTTTATGTTCGGACTGTTCTTCCTGGCCATCCTGTTGACCATCGGCAGGCTCTGGCAGAAGGCCTTCGAGGTGAAAGAGAGGCTGAAGGCCGGACTCATCCCCGAGAACGAGAGGAAGGCGCTTAGGGCTCTGAGCAAGACGGGGATCTCCTTTGGCCGTCATCAGTAACGGATCTGCCAATGATCAAGAGCGGACATGAGATAGAATAGACCCAACAGGTCCTCCAATAAAAAACCCCCATTCCGGAAAAGCGACGGGATGGGGGCTTTTTAGATGATGGTAATGGATTGAAAGAGCAAGCAACATTTCCTCTTCCAGTTATATCTATGCGATTATTTCCTGGTGCAGCATTACTGGAAGGGTTCCATCAGATGAACAATTCCCATGTAATCTTCTGTTCCATCCCGGAATCTTTTTCCTGCGATTGCAGGAATGACTTCCTGGTCTTGATAGCCATATCTGCTCAAGACCTGGCTTTCGCAATCAGGGCCTTATTGGGGTGAAATGAGGAAGTAGTCGTACACGAGCCGTGCGATGTCTGCAATGACCGTATCCCGGGTACCGGGGGGCGCTTCCGAACCCTTGACGAACACGACAATTGCTATGTGGCCATTGCCATCGGGCAGTGTCATGAAGCCAACGTCATTAACGGTACCCGCGAGCGTCCCCGTCTTGTCGGCAACGATAGTCCCCGCAGGCAAGCGGCCCCGGATCCGCTTCGGTCCGGTTGTGCTGCGCTCCATCATGGTAAGCAGCATGGATCGTGACGATCTGCTGACACCGTCCTCCAGCCAGATCCTGCACAAGAGCCCCAGCATTGCAGTTGGCGTTGCCTGATCTCTCGGGTCGGCATCATAGGTGGGATTCGCCCTATAAGCCTTTGCGCGGCGCTCTGAAGCCTGTTTGGGCGACATCCGCCTGAACTGATCCGCCAGGGACGTCGACGGCGATTTAGGGGCAGGGATTGACAAGACATCCCGCAGCAACTCACTGATCGTTCGGGCCGGATAGATTTCCTCCAGACTCAGCGCTTGCAGATAGGCATGGACGGCTGCGGGTCCCCCGGCTACCCGATAAAGAACATCGGTAGAGGTGTTGTCACTCTTCGTGATCATGGGCTCGAGGAGGTCGGAAACCGTGAATGAAAGCCCGGGGCGCCAATGAATATCTCCCAGAGGACCTTCAGGCGCCAACTCCGAGCGCTCCACCGGTATAAGCGATGTCAGTTTGATCTGCCCCTTGTCCACCATGTCGAGGATCTTTGCCGCAACCGCTACCTTTACCGTGCTGGCCATGGGGAAAAACTCGTCAGCATTGAAGACGACCCTGCGGCCGGTTTCCAGATGGATGGCTGCGACGCCAACCGTTCCCTTGGCGGCCTTTCCGATACGCCCGATCTCGGCAACCACAGCACTCTTCGGGGGGCTCTGCTTTTCTTGAGCCCATGCCAGAGATTGCCCTGCCGTCAAAAGTGTAAAAAGAATTATCCAACAGACCCAAAAGGTTCTTTGTCTCATCCATTTCTCCAACTTCAAAGGGATATGGAATAGCACACCCCGCAAAGACCATTCATGAATCTAGACAATCTCTTCATTCCTGAAGCGGAGGAACAACAAGATTCCCAGGATAAGACAATAGAACAGAACATTCATGAGTGGGTATACAGGGACACCCCCGTCATTTCCAATCAGAGAAGAGGCTGACTGCTGTGTTCCGAATAGATTCGGCCATAAATAGTAGACAGCTTTCCACCCTGTAAAGCCCGATGGTGCGCGATCCGCAGACTGCTGCATCATCGCCTGCCCCATTGGGCTCTGGCTTAACGTATAGATACTGTTGGCTGCAAGGCTGGCTAAACCGATACCCACAGCGCAGAGAAAGGCGGCGATGTCAGGCAGCATAAGCGACAGCAGAAACACGGCCAGAACAACAAAAAGGAGGTTGATAGAACAGATTAATGACGCGACGAGGTATGCGGGCACCAGGGTTTTCATACTCAGGGATGCGATGAAGAATACGATACCGTGAAGGATGAACATAAAGAGCACCGACAATGCCCACAATCCGAGTATTTTGCCCGTGACATACTGCCATCGGTCAATGGGTTTGGCCATGATGCACGATAGCATTCCCTCCTCTCGATCACGCTTGAATACCCGCATCGTCAGCAACGCAGCAATAAACATTGCCCCTGCGGCAATGACATGGAAGATCACTTTCGACAGGGTCCAGGAAATGGCATCGGCGCCGAGCGCCTGCCCGTTCACCATGTAATCGCCTTGGTAGCATTCTCGAAGAAGAAATACGAAAAGGGCGCTGATCATGAACATGACGATCATGCTCTTCTGCCGCACTTCGTCTGCAAACGCGTATTTGGCGATGATGAGAACGATGGAATGTGCTTTCGGTGTCTCCATGTCAACCTTTTACAAGTCTGACGAACACGTCTTCCAGCGTTTCGCCATCCTTGATGATGGATGAAATCGAATCTTTTAACAGGAGCTTGCCGCTGTTGATGATCGCGGCCGTATCGCAGATCTTCTCCACTTCTGACAGCAAGTGGGAATTGAGCAGGATCGTCATCCCTTGATGCTTGAGCGATTCCAGAAGCTGGCGTATCTCCCGGATCCCGATGGGATCAAGACCGGAGGTTGGCTCGTCGAGGATCAACAGCTTCGGATTTCCTGTCAGCGCGGCACCGAGCCCGAACCGTTGAATCATGCCCCTGGAATAAGTGCCTGCCTTCGTGTGCTCCCTGCCTTTCATGCCAATCAGCTCGACAATTTTTCCGCTCTGTTCCGTAGCCTCGGATCGCCGCATTCCCAACAGTTCCGCGCAACGGTGAAGATACTGCCATCCGGTAAGGTTCGGCGGTATGCGGGGGTTCTCAGCCAGGTAGCCAACGGCGGTTCTGCAGGCGGGATCGTTGCTTGAAATCCCGTTCACGGACAAGGTCCCTGAGGTTGGCCGTGTGAAATCGAGCAGCATCTTGACGATGGTCGTCTTCCCGGCTCCGTTTGGACCCAGCAGGGAGAAATACTCGCCTTTCGCGACGGAGAAGGAAATCCGGTCAACGGCCGTCAGGGAACCGTATCGCTTACTGACTTCATGTAATTCAATCATAGCCCGCCGGTGTTATACGAAAAAGTCGGGAACCTGCAGCCGTTCCCGGGAGAATGAAAGAAGGCTAAAAATCATTGATCGAATCAATGAGACTCCTGAGCCTGCCGAAGCCCTTGCGGTTGAAATCGATCACGAGCCGCGGCAGATGCATCACATCGGCATCCTCCCTTTCCGTTTCCAGTGCCCCGGATGCGGCGATTCTTCCCCCGGGCAAAATAATGTCTTGAAACTGATCGGTCAGCATCCGGATGTCATCGGGGCTGAGCGGCGATGTGAGACGGATCACGAGTTGGCCATGCACAACCCGAAGGCTGTGATAGCGGCGATAGAAATGCCGGATCTTCTCCACCGCGGCATCCACGGAACAGACCCGCTCAAAGAGCGCAAAGTCCGATGGGCAGATATAGTCACGGGCCAGGAGTTCTTCCTCGAGGAACCGGATCAGGTGCGGCCAGTAGGGACGGTCAGGGTCGTCCACGAGCACAAGCGGCATGGGATTGCGTTTGCCCGTTTGCACCAGGGTGAGCGTTTCCATCGCCTCGTCGAGCGTTCCGAAGCCGCCCGGGAAGAGCGCCACGGCATCCGCTTCTTTGAGGAAGGCCACTTTACGGTTGAAAAAATATTTGTACGTGATGAACCGCGGGTTCCCCTCGCTCACGGGATTCGGCTTCTCCTCGAAGGGCAGGCGGATGTTCACACCGAAGGAATGCTCGTGGCCGGCTCCCTCGTTGACGGCCTGCATGATGCCTCCCCCCCCGCCGGTGATGACCATATAACCGGTCTCGGCGAGCTTTTTCCCGAAGAGCTTCGCCATCTCGTACACCGGATCGCCCGGCAGGGTGCGCGCCGAGCCGAAGACCGTGACCTTGCGGACATTCCGGTAGGGGCCGAAGACCTTGGAAGTGAACCGCATCTCCTTGAGCGTAGAGTTCATGAGCTTGAGGTCCGCGCTCTCGTCGGCCTCCTGCCCGGCCTTGAGTGAGGCGAGGATCATTTCGCGGACGTATTTCGGCCTCCCGATTCCCTCGGCGGTCTCCATCAATTTCTCGATGATCTCGTCGATGGGGCCGTTATGTTTGGTGAAAGAAATTTTCATGGGTTCCCTGTTATCGTGTTGGCACCTGCTTGATGGTTAGTCTTATTGATAAGCCTTTTTTCGTTTTTTGTCGAGGAAGTTGACGGATTTTTGCGATAGGCCCTGCCGCTCGGCACCTCAGGCGTTCTCCCCCGTCACCTCGCCTGCAATGCGCTGAATCTTCCTTTCTGACAGCATGCAAAAGGCCGCCCCCTATAGAGGGCGGCCCCGGTTGATTGCCGACTTCCTTCTCCCACCTGCCTCACTGCCCGCAGACGTTCTCCACCGTGACCTCGCCTGCAGCGCGCTGCAGGTTCTGCCAGTCCGTCGCGGCGCCGCACATGGCCGGCGTCAGGATGCGGTTGGCCACGGCCCAGGGCTGGGCCCCGTCGGGGGTTCCCTGCAGGTAGCAGTTCACCGAGTCGTAAAACCCGCCGTAGGGGCACTGCGCCTTGTAGGGCGGCTTGTAGTAGAGGCCTGACTCCCAGACGAAGGCCTCCACGCCCTTCGGCAGGTCGATGAGCACGCAGGCGTTGGCGGCCGCATCGTAGCTGCCGCCGTAGGGGCAGCGCTGGGGCTCGTAGTAGACAACGCCCTTGATGAAGAAGGTCTTTACGCCTGCCGGGTTACTGGTTGCTGCGTCGGCACGACAGGCCTTGACGCTTGCGTCGTAGACGGTCCCCTTCCACGGGCAGGGGTTAGCGCAGTTGGCCTGAGCCGTGGTGGTGCAGAGGGCCGCCGTGTAGTAGGCGTTGCCCCAGACGAAAGGCAGACGCCCCGGGGGCGGGCCGCCCAGCAGGCAGCTCGAGCCTTTCAGGGCTCCGCCGGAGGGGCAGGTGTACTTGAAGAACTTCCACGAGGCCTTGTAGGCATACTGGCCGTCGGCCAGTGTCGCCGTCCGGCCTGCAGGGGGGCTTCCCACGTAGCAGTTGTAGCCGTCGAAGAAGCCGAAGCCCCCGCAGGGGTTCGGACAGGCGGTGTTCAGCGTCGACTCGACGCAGGCCGGGTCGGCCTCGTCAGTGCAGGGCTCGTAGTAGCGGATGTAATCGATGTAGAGCGTGTCGGGGCGCTGGCCCTCGGCAAGCGGTGCCGCCTCCTTCGCCCATTCGTACTCGGCGATCAGGTTCCAGAAGATCATGTAGAAGGGGTTGCCGAAGATCCGGTTTTCGACGCACTGGCCGTCGAGCTTCACCCGCTGGCCGTCGGGCCGCGTGCTGTCCTTCCAGGTCACGAGGTGACGGTTGTCGAGCCAGTAGCTGAAGGAGTCGTCCTTCTTCCACTCCATGGAGTAGGTGTGGAACTCCTTCGAGAGGGAAACCTTGAACTCGTCGCTCAAGACGTGCCGGGCGAAGGTGCCGGGGCCCTGGAGCGAGTGGGCGCTCATGGCGGGCCAGTTGACCCAGTTCTCCAGGAGGTCGTACTCGCGCTCGGGTGTGCGCCAGTCCTGCTGCCAGGTCCAGAGGGCGGTCATATTGCCCTGTGTCGCGGGGATGCGTGCCCTGACCTGGATGCGCCCGCCCTCGCGGAACACGTGCCCGTCGCCGGGCTCGCTCCCCGACGTGCCGTTGACGGCCGCCAGGCCGTGCATGCCGTAAGAGAAGACATTGCCCGCCTCGTAGGGGCAGGCCTTCGTCAGGTTGGCCTCGTTGTTGGGGCCGTTCGGGGCGATCACGCGGCCGCAATCGATGGTTTTCGGACGGGTGCGGCGGGAGGTGATTCTCATCTCGCCGTTGGAGACGGTGACGCTGTTGGGGCTGTATCGGGTGATGGGGCCCGCGGGGCCCTGGAAGTGGATCTTGTTGACGTGATCCGATATGAGCCATGTGCACTTGTCCAGGTTTGCCAGGTGCGGGTGGACCTTTGTCGTCCACTGTCTCGGGTCACTGGCGTCGAAGTGGAAGGCAAAGGGGGTAACGGTGCCGACGGGTGTATCCGGCGTGCCGTAGCACTGCACCGTTTTCTGCCAGTCCCTCGCGGTGCACTTGCCGGGAGCAGCCGGGTCGCAGGGCGGGCCGTTGAACTCGTCGCTCCACGCCAGGCGCCAGAGGTTGGCAGGCTTTGCCGGGTTGGGGTAGAGGCTTGCGGCGATCGCCGTCCCGGCCCCCGGAAATTCCGGCAGCACGACTACCGGAAGGATATTCAACCCCGTGAGCAGACAAACAACCAACATGACGAGACGTAAACAACTTCGCATGGCCATTACCTCCTCCTTGCCGCCGAAGAGCGTGGATGCTGCTTGCCGGATGACGGAAAGACTACCACGGCGCGGCGTCCTGTGAAATACGGCGCCGGTCTGATTTTGGTCTACGACTTTTGTCGTACCGGGCCCGCCCTTCGTCCTTGTCATTTGCGCCGTTTTGTTTCATAATATTGAAGAATTAAGACAGCAGGTCCAGGGGTATGCCATGGCACGGAAGATAGCCATTACGAACCAGAAGGGCGGAGTGGGCAAGACCACGACGTCTGTCTGTCTCGCTGCTGCCCTCCGGGCCAGCGGGGAAAGGACGCTCCTTGTCGATCTCGACAGTCAGGGGAACGCCTCGGCCGCCGTGGGGCTCATTATCGAGAACGACGAGCGGACCCTCAAGGACCTGATCCTCGAGAAGGGACAGGCGGCCGAGTACATCGTCGCGACAGGTTGGACCGATATCATCCCCTCCAACAACTCCCTGAAGGACGTGGAGGAGAGGCTCGTGCGAAAGCAGGCCTGGGAGATGTTGAAGACTGTCCTGGAGCCCGTCGAGGCAGCCTATGACTTCATCCTCTTCGACTGCCCGCCGAGTTTCAACGTCTTCACGAAAAATGCCCTCGTAGCGGCCGGCGAGGTCATGATTCCCGTCGATTCGGGGTTCTTCCCGCTCCTGGGGCTCAAGCAGCTGCTCGAGGAGATCGGGTACGTGAAGCGGAGCCTCAACCCGAAACTCGAACTTCTCGGCGTGCTGGCCTGCAAGTACGACCGCCGCAGCTCTCTTTCGGAGCAGACCTATGAGACCCTGAAGAGCCACTTTCCCGACAAGCTCTTCCGGACCGTCATCCGCGTGAACGTGGACATCGTGAAGGCCCAGATCGCCCAGCAGAACCTCTTCGAATACAACCCGTCAAGCAAAGGCGCCGAGGACTTCCTCGCCCTGGCAAAGGAGATCATTCATGGCTAAAAAGACTCATGCCGACATCATGGAGAAACTGAGCGCGCTCAAGCCCAGCGAGCCGACCCAGACAAGGGGCAAGGCCGCCCGCAAGCCCGCGGCAAAAAAAATCAAGGTGAAGAAAGCCGCCCCTCCGAAAAAGCCGAAGGCGGCCGCGCCTCCGAAAAGCCCGCAACTGGCCGCCCCTCCGAAAAGCCCGCAACCGGCCGCCCCCCGGAAAAGGGACCTCCCGTCCCCGAGCCTCGCGGTTTTTAGCGCTCCCGGCGATACGGTAAAGGTGTACCTGGGTGTTTATGAAAGCTGGTTTCAGATCGTCCGGAACTGCAACAGCATGGTCGCGGACTGCAACAACATGCTCCTGAGCAATCTCACGTCTCTCATGAACCCGGGCCGTTGGGGACGGTTTTAACACCTCTGGCCATCCTCGGGATCCCGGTCATTGCGTCCTGGGTACCTGATCGATCCAGTTGAAAAAATCCTTCCCCAAGAAGCGGTAATAGGGCTGAAGGGGAGCCTCACTCAGCAGCTGGAACAATTCCTTGAATTCCTTCGCGGCCTTTATGATTTCCTGCCCTGCACTCATTGGCCTTGCATAAAACCCGGGCAGAAGAAGATCGTACAACCGGTACAGGCGATCCGTGGCCTGGAGGACTTGATCCGATGTCATCCCTGCCGGCAGCGCATAGGCCCCGATGATCTCTTCCGGCTTGTGAGATTGGCCGAATTCTCTTGGGGTCACCGGCCGCAGTTCAACAAACTCGCCTGTGGCAGACAGGGTCAGCAGGTACTCGGGCGGGAAGAGTTGTGCAGGATGCGGCGGACGAAAGAACGGCCGGCAGTATAGAAACAACACGTGCAGTCCACCGGAGCGGAAAGCCGGTACGGGAAAAGACTGGCGGGATGGTTCACCCACGACCGGATTTGACATCACCCCGGCCAATCTGACCAGATCGGCTGTCTTCATGGGGTTCTGCTCGGAGCCGGTCATCCGATAGCTCCTCCCATTGTTCATCCCTGTCCTCCGCTCGCCTGGCGGCGGTGCGGCGGCCGCATTTTCTTATCGGGCGATCTCGTCAACCCAGTTGAAATACTCCATGCCCAACGATCGATAGTACGGCTTCAGAGGGGGTTCGCTCAACAACGGAAACAAGAGATTGAATTCCCGGGCTGCCGCCTTGGTCCGAGGGTCCACCTTTGTTTTCCGGAGAGTGAATTCCGGCAACAAAAGGTCATAAAGCCCGTATAATCGATCCTGCTTGATGATGAAATCCTCGACCGTCATTTTTTCAGGCAGCGCAAAGGTTCCGATCATTTCGCCCGGCTTGTGGGTTTGCCCGAAGTCGCGGGGCGCAACCGCTTTCAACTCAAAAAGAGAGCCTGTATCGGGTCGAAGAGACAACAGATACTGGGGGGGGCTCATCTTAACCGGCTGTTTGGGAAGAGCGAGAGCGGGGCAATACAGAAAGGCAATGAGCAGATTGCCGTTTCTGAATAAGGGAACGGGAAGGGATTGACGGGATTGTTCAGGCACAGTACCACTTGATTGAATGCGAGCACTTTTTACCAGATCAGCGACCCTTATAAAACGAGCATGACGTTCAGGCATGGCTGTTTGTCCCCTTTTGGTGACGGCAATATTTTTCGATTCTGTTACATCCCTCCGCTCTTGTGCCGCAATGGTTCCCGTGGACGCTTCTCCAAGGCAGAGGAGGATCGAAAGAACAAGGGTTGTCAGGATTCGTTTCTTCATCGTCTAAAAGATCGGATTCGTGGTAACGTTGAGCTGTGAATTGGGGTGAGCAGCGGTCGCCCGATCGAACTGATCAGCCGGCACACGCTGGCCGCATTGACCTGAGCCCGTATCGTTAATGATAACCGCGACGCGTTTGCCTGCATCATCATACTCTATTCCGGTCACACTTACAGCGTGAAGAGAGCCGGGGGGCGTCGGGGGTCCCCACAGTTGAGCGGCATCAAGACTGACAATAGCGCCTTGTCCGCGCGATAGTGAAAGTCCGAGAGTTCCCGGGTTTGTGGCCATCACGGCAGAAGGGACTCCGTTGTTTGCCAGAATGGCCTGCCGAGCCAGGGCATTGGTGCCCCCGGCTGCAAACGAAATGGACTGTCCCGGTGTACCCGAAGCCAATCTTTGATTGATTGCAGTCTGAAGCAGGCCATCCTCCGTAAGGTTGGAGCGCGTTGCTTGATTGATTATTTGTCGAGACGATTCTACTCCACAGTTATTGTAACTTTGCTGGGCTGAGCCGCTTGATCTTCCTGATGCGGCGGCATTACAAAACGCGGTCCCCACCAGCACATTGCCCGCCGTCCCGGCAAGGCCGATCAAGACGGTCGGCTCTCCTGTCACGATCACGCCTCCGTGCGCCGTCTTGTCGGACATCCGGGCCGCGGGGTTTCTTTCGATGGAAACGGGAAAGGCCCCACCCTGGATGGAATCCGTTGCCAGGCCTGCGCAGGCCACCGTGTCGCCCATTCTCGCCGCCGGTTTTCCGCCAATCAGGACTGTCGGGGCCCCCGGCGGAAGGACGGGCCCGCCTAAATGGGGCATGGGCCCAGGGTCTACCATCGGGCAGGTGTGTGCGTCGCCGACGCGGGCTGCAGGCTTGCCGCTCATCTTTCCTTCTCAATCACAGGTTGACTTCACTCGTCAATTGTTGATTTTGACCATGGTGCCTTTGATCGTGATGATCCCGCCCTCATCGATTTCAATCCGACCGGCGGCAGTCTTCATCACCACGTTCTTGCCGCTGATTTCAATCTTGCCGTCACTCTTCATGACGAGGCTTGACGACCCGCTCTGGATCTCGATTTGATCGCCCACATCATAGGTCAGCTTTCCCATGACCTTTGTGGTCATGTTTGCGCCGACGACGACCGCCTTCGCGAGCCCCACCTCTTCGGCCTTGGCCCCGCCCACCGTTTCGTTCATGATGCCGCCGACACTGACCTGATACAAGCCCCCGATCGTCAATTCCTTGGCTGCCCCGATTGTTTCCGCGGAGTTGATGGTCACGGTCTCGGACTTGGTACCCCCGACGGAGAGGCTCGTGCTCGATCCGACCGTTTCGGTCTTCGCGCCCCCGACGGAGAGGCTCATGTTCGCGCCGATCGTCTCGGTGTGGTTGGCCCCGACCTGGATCTCCTGGTTGGCGCCGATGGTCTCTCTCTGGTTTGCGCCGACGGTTTGGGTCCGGTTGTTGGCCACCGAGAGCGTCTCGTCGTGGCCGACGTTCTGGCCCTTGTCGTTCTTGATGAGGATGTTCCAGTCCTTCTCGCCCTGGAGATAGATGTGCTCCTCGCCCTTCTTGTCTTCGAAGCGCAGTTCATTGAAGCCGGGGCCGTCGGGATAGCTGCGGGTCTTGATGCCGCTCTGGGTCTTGTTGTTCTTGAGGTCATAGATCGGCTGATTGGCCTCGTTGTAGACGCTGCCGACGATGATGGGCCAGTCGGGGTCGCCCTCCATGAAATCCACCAGCACTTCGTCGCCCACGCGGGGGATGAATTGCGCGCCCCAGCCCACTCCGCCCCACATCTGGCCGACCCGGATCCAGCAGGAGCTGTTCTCGTCGTTCTTCCCCAGGCGGTCCCAGTGGAACTGAACCGCCACGCGGCCCCACTCGTCGGTGTGGATCTCCTCGCCTTTGCGGCCCACGACCGTGGCCGTTTGCAGGCCCCGGACGTAGGGCTTTTCGATGGTTTTCAGGGGTCGATAGGTCACCGTCGACGGGATCGCCAGGAACGTGTTGGAGTAGTTTGCGCCGGCACCCGATCCGGCCTGCTCTTCGAGGGCCTGGGGCTGCTGCCCTGAATGCGAGACCCCCACCAGGAGATACTCCCGGTTGAAGGCCTTGAAATCATGGCCTTCCAGCTTGAAGGTGAAGCCCGCCACAAGCCTCGGGCAGGTGCTGTTGCCGCTGGCCTGTTCCTCCAGGGCCTTGCCTGCCTCCAGGTGGATTTTGGCCAGCCTCTTGCCCTGCTCCTCTTTCCCGTATTGCCCGGGGTAGTCGTAGATCTCGAATTTTTGTTGCTTTGCGTCTTTCGCTTTTTCCTTTGTCTCGAGATCGACGGAGGGCTTTTTGAAGTTGTAGTTGGTGTGGGTGTAGGTCCCCGGGCGGAGCCGGCGCGAAAAGTCGACGTAGGAGATGCTCTCCTTCTCCGGGTTCAGGCCGCTTGCCGGCTTGAAGGAGACCTCCTGGTTCCCCTCGATCGGCTTGTAGTTGACGGTGTCATCTGCGAAGACCATCACGTGCTTGTCTTTGGAATGCTCGAAGAAATAAAAGATCCCCTCCTCCTGGAGGAGGCGGCAGACGAAATCCATGTCCGTCTCGCGGTACTGGACGCAGAATTTTCGCATGCGGTCCTTGTTTTTCAGGCGGAACTCGTAGCGGTCGTCCGGGATGCCGCTCTCCTGGTAAATCTTGGTCACAATGTCCTGGACTTTCTTGTCCTGGAAGATGCGGCAATCCTGCTCCAGGGAAAGCAGCATCAGGAAGGGCACGATGTCGGCCTGGTAGAGATGCTTCTGACCGTTTTTTCCGGTGTGCTCGAATTTCCTCACGATGCCATGGAAGTACCGGTCGGCCTCGTCCCCCGAAAGGCTCAGCAGCGCCTCTTTCTGGATGACATCGTCATATTGGATCTGGGAGGTGCTGGCCAGGGCGACGTGGACCGCAAAGGGTTCGGAGATGCGCTCTTGCGCCTGGAAAGTGGCAACCTCGATCTCCGGCGCCCCCTTGATCTCAAAGAGAAAACTGGCCTGAGAACCGTTACCGGAGCTGTTCATTGCATATTCCCTCCATCGGGGGCTTCATGAACCATTTATCAATTGGGCCACTTTCAAAGCGGCCTTCGGTAAAAAAATTACCCTGGGCCACCGGATACACGCAGTGCAAATTATTCTTTTGCTTTCATGCTTTGGAAAATAAATCAACAAAAAGACGGCCTCGGGACGCAAAAATACGGAAGGAGTAGTAGCTGCCGTTTCAATGGTTTACGTTATCAACAGGAGGGTTAGTTAAAGGGGATGCGGAGTGCGGACTCGAAAAGAGTCGTTGCGTATGGGGTGGGGAAATGGTAAAAAGGCAGCAAGAAATCACAGGTCACCGGGAGGGATCATGCCCGACTACTGGATCAAGATCACGGAGCGCGAGGACGAGGACCTGCGCCACCATCATTACCTCATCGAGGCAAAGGACGAGCGCGAGGCGCGGAAGACGGCCCTCAAGTTCATGGAGCGCTTCATCGACGACGACGAAAACCCCGAGAAAATCGACGACGGGTATTCATTCTATAACAATGCCATCCTGGTCAAACTCTCTGACGTCAAGGAAACGACAAAGGCGCAGTTCAAGGAGTTCCTGCTGAAGACCCACACGATCAACCTGACCTGACAGCCTCCTGAAACAGGAGGGCGTTGAGTAAAGAAGGCGGCCTGCGGGCCGCTTTTTTATGGCCTGCCGTGCGGGGGGCTGCGCCGTCCATGGGCATAAAACGTCTCAAGTTTGGCCCGCCCGGGGCGATACATTAATAGGGCACTTTGCCGTTCGGGCAACGGTCCACCGGATTGCGCCGTGACCGATCGGCATGGAGGGGGTGATGGCAACTGCTGAAGATTTCCATGTCATTGTTGGAGACTTCAACGACGCTTTCGTCGAGATTGTCGCCGAGTCGGTTGCCGATGCCCTCGACCCCCGCCAGAGGCTGCGCGTCCACGGCACGCCGGAGGCCGACCGGATCCTGGCCATGGCCGACGAGAGGCCCGCGGACCTTTTCGTCCTGTTCCTCAACAACGTGAGCTTCGGGCAGTGGGGCCGCAACCTCGAGGCCGACAGCTTCATCAAGGCCCTCATGCTGGTCAGGCATCTCAAGGACGTCCACCAGAGGCCCATCATCGCCACTGCGGCCTTCCCGGCCGAGTTTCTCTACGAGGACATCGCCATCCGGGTCGGCGCAGACCGTTTTTTCCGGATGCCCTTCGACATGAAGGCCTTCACGGAAACGATCCGCGCGCTGTTCCCGGAACGGGCCCGGCAGGCAACGGACATGCGGCCGGCCCCCCTGTCGGCCTTCCGGGCGGGCAGCCACAGCTTCAAGGCCTGAGGCATGCGGCAGGGGCGGCGGCAGAAGACGGAAAGAGAGAAGACATGAACCGGATCCGCAAGCAGGGTCACTGCGCTTTCTTTGTTTTTCCCGACGGCGAGAGCATCTCCATCGAGGACACCGAGAGGGTGCTCATGCGCATCCTGGAGGTGAGGAGCGATGAGATGGACATCGCCGGCGCGCTCTGGGGGCTGGCCCAGGATTGTTTCGTCCAGGCCTGCAACGAGGCCGGGGTGAGCTACATCCGGACGGCGATGCAGTTTTCCCGCGACGGGGCCGAGACGGCCAAGCGGTGCCTCTTCCTGGGCCTGCTGATGGAGCAGCGCGAGAATTACAAGGCCGCCGCAGCGGCCTATTCGGAGGCCCTGCAATTGACGCCCTCGCGAGACGACACCTGGTATTCCATTTACAACAACCTCGGTTACTCGCTGAGCCGCTGCGGGCGCCACCGCGAGGCCGAGTCCTACTGCCGGGCCGCCTTCGACATTGCCCCCGGGCGCCACAATGCCGTGAGAAACCTCGGCCTCGCGCTTCAGGGGCAGGGCCGATTGGGCGATGCGGCCAGGGCGTTCCTGCAGGCCGTCAACCTCTGCCCCGACGACCTGCGCGCTTATGTCCATCTGGAGGACCTCCTTTACAGTCACGAGGAGCTTGCCACCGATATTCCCGGAATCGTCGCCCGCGTGGAGAAGGTCAAGGCGCAGGTCATGAACAGGGGATAGGGGGGAGAAGCCAACAGTCGACAGCCTACAGCAAACAGCAAGAAGCCGCAAACAGACAGCCGGCAGCTAAAAGAAAAGGGTGAAGACGTGGAGAAGTTCGAGCGGTCGTGGCAGATCATGAGGGCCTCCTGGGACGTGCTCAGGCAGGACAAGGAAATCCTGGTGTTCCCGGTGCTCTCGGGTCTCGCGCTGCTCCTGATCATGGCTTCCTTCGCCGTTCCTGTTTTCGCCCTGGGCGGCATCGATACGGTCCAACGGATCGCCCGCCACAACGGAACGGTGGGAAACCTGGTGGTTCTCTTCGCTTTTTATTTCATCAACTATTTCGTCATCATCTTCTTCAACACGGCCATCGTGGCCTGCGCCACCATCCGGATGCGGGGCGGCAACCCCACGGTGGGCGACGGTCTGCAGGCTTCGGGCTCACGTCTGTTCGAGATCGCCGGTTGGGCCCTCGTATCGGCCAGCGTGGGCATGGTCCTCCGGATGATCGAGGAGCGCTCGACGTTCGTGGGCCGCATCTTCGCGGGACTGCTCGGCATGGCCTGGGGAATCACGAGTTACCTCGTCATCCCGATTCTCGTCAACGAGCGCAAGGGCCCCATGGAGGCCTTCCAGGAGTCGGCGCGCCTGCTGAAAAAAACCTGGGGCGAGGAACTGATCGGTGGCTTCAGCTTCGGTCTCGTCTTTTTCGTCCTCGTCGCTCCCGGCCATCCTGCTGATCGCAGGCGGCGCGGCGAGCGGCAAGGGATTCCTGGCGCTCGGCCTCGTCGTCCTGGCCGTGATCTACATCATCGCGCTCACCGTCGTGCAGGCCGCCCTCCAGGGGATCTTCCAGGCGGCCCTCTACCAGTACGCGAAAAAAGGCGAGACGCCCAGGGGATTCGACCGGGATATCCTGACCGAGGCGATTACCCCCCGGGCCTTCGGCTGACATTCGACCTGACGGATGGGCACGGCCCTTGCAATTTTCCCTTCATCACCCAGAATCCAGCAGGAGGTATTTCATGAAGAAGAGTATTTATGTCTTTGTGCTCGTAATGGCCATGATGATTTCCGGCGTCGTTGTCTGCCACGCACAGCAGGATCCGGCCAACGTGGGAACGCCCGCCTTCAAGCCGCTTCAGAGCAAATCCATGAACATGACGCTCAAGTACGGCTTCCTGGGCGCGTCGGTCTATGACGGCTCCACGAAGAAGTGGGAGTTTCACAAGATGACGACCATCACCCGCCACAAGGTGGAGGGCTACGTCAACATGGTGAACGACAACTTCGCACTGGCCGCGGGCCTCCACGAGGTGTCCCTTTACGATTACGGCAAGCACAAGTGGTTCACTTACAAGAAGCTCGGCGCCGATGACAGCACGGGGATGCTCAAGACGAATTTCGAGCTGACGAAGGACTACGCCAAGGTCAAGACCCTCAACGGCCCCTGGATCAAGTACACGCCCGCAGCGGGCTGGCAGGAGGTGTCGAAGTAGTAGAAGGGTCGCAAAACAATTTTGCCGGCTCAAAAGCGCTTTGCGGCCGTTCTGCTTCGCGAAGAACCGTTTACGCAAAGTCGCTTTGAACGAGCCTTGCAAAACCGCTTTGCGCCCCTCATTGGAAGCGGTGATTGGAATTAATCGGGGCGGTCCGGCGACCGCCCCTTTCTTTTGCCTGCGGATTGTGGCAAATAGGATTGGTTGGGATGCATCACCATGAAGGGAGGAGAAGGGGCCATGTATGACTTTCTGCTGACGGAAGAGCAGCGCAGCATCCGGGACGAGGCGAGGGCCCTCGTGAAGTGGGTCCCCCGGCAGATGATCCTCGACATGGACACGGATGCGATCAAGTTCCCGAAGGAGTTTCTCCAGGAGGCGGGAAGGCGAAACCTCCTGGGCTGCCGCTACCCGAAAAAGTGGGGCGGCAGGGGTTTGGACTGGGTCACGACGTGCCTGCTCATGGAGGAGATCGGGACGCTGGGCTACGAACTTGCCTGTGTCTTCGGCGTGGGGGCTGAGCTGGTCTGCGACGCAATCATCCTGCACGGCACGGACGGGCAGAAGGAGCGTTTCGTGAAGCCGCTGCTCCGGGGCGAGCGCTTCGCCGCGGAGTGCCTGACCGAACCCCGGGGCGGCTCCGATTTCTTCGGGGCCACGACAAAGGCCGAGGACCGGGGCGATCACTTCCTTCTCAACGGCCAGAAACGCTTCATCGTCGGGGCCGAGGGGGCGGACTTCTTCCTCGTTTATGCCCGCAGCAACCCCGGCGCAAAGCCCCAGGATGCGATTTCCTGCCTGATTGTCGAGCGGGGGCCCGGTGTGGAAACGAAGTATCTCTACGGCCTCATGGGATGCCGCGGCGGCGGGACGGGCCGGCTCGTCTTCAAAAACGTCAAGGTTCCGAAAGAAAACGTGGTGGGGAAAATCCACGGGGCCTTCGAGGTCTTCAACACGATGATGATCCCAGAGCGCCTGGGTACTGCGGCCATGACCATCGGCTCGGCCAGGGCCGCCCTGGATGTGGCTACGGCCTACACGACACGCCGCAAGGCCTTCGGCCAGGTGATCAACCAGTTCCAGGGCGTGAGCTTCCAGGTGGCCGAGGCGGCGACACTCCTCGATGCCTGCCGTGCCATGGCCAACATGACGGCCCGCGCCGTCGATGCGGGGGCGAACGTGAACCTCATCCGCCGGCTCGTCTCCGAGTCGAAGAAGTTCATCACCGAGTCCTGCCAGAAGGTCGTGCACAACGCCATGCAGGTCATGGGGGGCATCGGCTACACGAACGTCTTTCCCGTCGAGCGGATTTTCCGCGACATCCGCCTGGCCTCGATCTGGACGGGCACCAGCGAGGTCATGTCACTGATCACGGCGCATGAGTGGTACCGGGAGCATTTCGAGCGCAAGGGGAAACTGCCCCGCGACTACGAGGCCGATGCCGCCGAGGCCCACGCCGCCGACGAGAAGGTCTACGACGACGAGGACATGTGGAAAAAGGGCTGGGAGTAGAAACGCGGGACAGCGGATGGCATATGAAAACCGGGGCAGCGAAGACGTGCTGCCCCGGTGTGCAAACTGAATGGATAGCGGTTTCCGTGCAGGCAGGGCAGGGGCTCACGTGCCGGGCATCGTAATGGCGCCCGCGTTGTTGACGGATCCGGTGTTTTTAGTGGCTGGAAGCTGGCCGTGGGTGAGCGAGATCGTGCCGGTATCGTTTTTCATGTCGCCGGAACTCCAGCTCACATTGGGGGAGGGCAGATAGCCGGCGTTCGTAAGCTTCGGAATGCCGTTGATGGTTGCGGCCGGGTAATCAGAAAAATAGGCCTGTGCCGCCGTGAAGGCGTTCTTCAGGTCGGAATTGAGCTCGGCCCGGTACCCGCGATTTCTGTAATTGACAAACTGCGGGATGGCGATGGCCGCCAGGATGGCGATGATTCCAATGACGATCATGAGCTCGATCAGCGTGAAGCCCTTCTGTCCCCTCTTTTTCGTGAAATAGCGAATCATGTGAAACCCTCCTTCTTTTTTCGAAAGCGCTTCGCCTTCTCATTTTCCCCATCTGAAAGAACGGAAGACACCGTCACTGCCGGCATCACCGGCCGTGACGTGCGATACCCGGCAGGCCTGTTGCACGCACCTGCCCCTTCAGGCGGCATCCAACCGAAAATTACGGATAGGCCGTCCGGTTCTTTCGTCAAGGGTCCTGGAAGGAGGGGAATGAAAATCTACAACTCTCTGTTTCGAAATGTAAAGTGCGAATTGCGACGTTTTGAAAAATACGAATGGAGTATTAGGAAAAAAAGGCCAAATCCAATACCGCGAGCATTAGATGTCCGGACCTTTGTTGCACGATTGCCCGCACCTGTGGATAAGTGATGGGTCATCATTTTTGTTGACGGGTACGCATTCCCCCCATAGGATCATGCAAAATGATCCCGGGAGGCAGGACATGCTGAAGGTGAATGAGTATTTCGAGGGGAACGTGAAGTCCATTTCGCTCAAGACAAGCGAAGGGCCGGCAACGGTCGGCGTGATGGCAAAAGGAAGCTATGAGTTCGGGACATCCCAAAAGGAGATCATGATCGTCACGACGGGCGTCCTGAAGGTGAAGCTACCCGGTCAGGCGGAATGGAAGACCTATAAACCATACGAGCAATTCGAAGTGGGGGCGAACCAGAAATTCCAGCTCGACGTACCCGATGACGCCTCCTACATCTGCTACTACAAGTAGGCTGCGCTCACTCAGCGCTCGCCGTACTCGAACTCCCCGCCGTCGATGACGCTCTGGCCCGTTCCCGCGTGAATGACCCGCCAGAGGGCCTTGCCTCCATCGGTCTTCCAGATGAGAGTTTGAATGGGCTCGCCGGGATAGAGGGGTCGCGTGAACCGGCAGGCCATGCGCCGGGCGCGCTCGGGCTCGCCGGGGATGAGGCTTTTCAAAAGCGCCCGGCAGGCAAAGCCGAAGGTGCACAGGCCGTGCATGATGGGCTTCTCGAAGCCCGAGGCCCGGGCGAATTCGGGGTCCACGTGCAGCGCGAAGAAGTCGCCCGTGAGGCGATAGAGCAGGGGCTGGTCGGGCGAGGGCAGCGCATCGACGGTGAAGTCGGGGGCGCGCCCCGGGATCTCGACCGTCCGCGAGGAGCCCTCCTCGCCGCCGAAACCGCCGTCGAGCCGGCTGAAGATGCTCATGGTGTTGGTGTAGAGCTTTGCCCCGCTGGAGTGCAGCGTGACGCTCTCGCCGCGGATGACGGCGCCCTTCTTGCCCTTGTCGAAGCAGTTCGTGATGGTCCCGTTGGTGGTGAGTGTCCCCGAGACGGGGATGGGGTTGTGAAAGAGGATCTCCTGCTCGCCGTGCAGGGCCCCCTTCGGGTTCAGGTTCGAGTGTTTCGCCACGGCCCAGAAGAAGTCGAAGATCGTGGCGACGGAGAAGGTGGGAATAACCTTGAGGTTCTTCTCCCATGTGTAGCCCAACTCGTCGAATCCGGCGCCCACCGAGAGGGCGTAGAGGATGACGTCCTTCCAGCCGTAATCCCGGACGATGGGACCGATGGGACGGCCGATTGCCGACAGCTCCAGCGCCATGACAGCTCCCTCCCTCAATCATGGATCCGTGACCGGCGAGGTAACGGAAAGATGCCCTTTTGCCCCGTCATCGCGAACGCGAGCCCGGCCATGGGCCGTGCGGCGGGCTGCGCCGCCACGGTCAGTCTAGGGGGAATTGGTTCCGGTGTCAAGGCGGGAAGGGTAACCGGTCAGGAACGATTTCCCGGTTCGGATTGCAGGGCCCGCAGTGGGGCGCCTCTTTTTTCCGTCAGAAGGCTCTTTTCCTTTTTGATCATTTTCGCGTACTGCTCGGCCAGGTAGACGACCCGCTCGTTGGTGATGATCTGAGCTTCCGGGTCATCGAAGAGGGATGAGATCTCGATTTCATGCCCGTCGGCCCCGATGAAAAGCCGGGCGCCCTCCCAGTGCGAGAGGTTGAAATGCGCGATCAGGAAATTCCGGACGTAGCCGATTCTCTCCTCTTCGGCGGCTTTCGCCGCGATCTCCATCTCCTGCCTCGGGATGATCTCCCGTTCGACGGCCATCTCGACGAGCCTCCCGGCCGTGCAGGGCCCATCGCTTTCTTTGTCGCAGTCCGATACCAGGCCCAGGAAACCGCTCATCCGCTCCCACTCCCCGTTGCCGAGCAGCAGGGCGTGGTCGCAGCGGAACTTCGCCAAAATCGCAAGCAAGTCGCGTGTCTTTATCGAAATGATCCCTGCCCGCAAGGCGTCGTCGGCATTCATGAGGACGGCCTGGGCCCCCGGCGTGATCAGATCGGCGAAGACCTTTGCCTCGGGGTCTGCCGTGATGCCGGCCCGGTTGACGAAATAATGCCGGAGCGTCCGGTCGAAGCTGTAGCCGAGGCTGTTCTCGAGGGGGTCCCTGTACAGGGTGGCAACCCGTTCCAGGACGGTCCCCGTATTGGGCTCGATCTTCCGGGAACTCTTGCCTACCGCTGTGGCGTACTTCTCGATGTTTTCGCGGCTGAGCGGAAGGGGCTCGTCCTTTACGCCCGTGCAGGCCGCCACGCAGAGGACCAGGACGATGGCTGCAAGCTTTCGGTACGGCATGGATCACCTCGCCCCGGGGCATGTTTCGCAGGCTCGCCTGACGATGGGCCGGGGACGGAGTGATTCCATAGCAAGAAAGATGCCTTGTGACGGTTGGCGGCAGATACCCCGTCGAGGAAAAGACCCTTCGCGGGGATCAGAGCTGCAGCGTCAGGGAGAGGGCCGCCATGGGCGCCGTATCGAAGTCGTCGGAGCGCAACTCGTTGCCGTTGCGGTCGGCGATCCTCATCTTGCCGTTGAAGGCCGCGCCGCCGTAGAGATCCAGCTTGAGGTCCCTGCCCATCCGGTACGTCAGCCTTGCATAGCCCACCGTCGAGTCCACCTCGCCGATCCCGTTGGGGGCAACCCCGCTGTCATCGAGGCGGAAACGGAATGACCGATAGGCACCCCCCGCCGCGATCTCCCAGCGATCGGAGAGCCGCCAGGAAAGCTCCAGGCCGGCCGGACCGGAGGGGCTTGTGCGGAAGGGGTTGCCCAGGCGCAGCTCCTCGGTGATCTTCCAGTCGATGGCGATGTATGGAAAGCCCCTCGTTTCCTCCATGCGACTGAAAACACCCGCCCCGGCGCCCAGGGTGAGCCCGGGGCTGACGCGGTAGGACACGGCAAAGACGGCCCCGTAGCCGAAGGCGTCGCCCCAGTTGTCGACTCCCGATTCGCCATACCACTCCACCTGCGGCGAGATGAAGAGCGACCAGCTGTCGGTCATTCGCCAGCTGACGGGCAGCCCGGCGGAGAACCGGTGGATGTCGCTCCAGGGGTCCGTCCCCGCGAAGGACGTCGTGCCGGAGAAGTCATATTTCTCGAAATCGTAGCCCAGGCTGATGCCCGCGCGCAGCGAGTTCGAGACGGGTTTCGATGCGTCGAAGTTGAACCCATAGCGCTGCACGCTGAAGCTGCCGCCGCGGTCGAAATCGGACTCGAACTGGTAGATCGGCGAGAACGAGAAGGAATAGACCGTTCGGTTTGCGTCCCCGGGGCCGGCAGGCTGGGCCTGGGCGCCGGGGATGAAGATCGTGAACAGCAGGGCTGCGCACAGGACGACAGGGGAAATCATGCGGGTGCACATGAAGAATGCTCCTCGTGGGTGAAGTTTCTCGACCACAATAGCAAGTTATCGGCGGGGACGCAAGGCGGGGTGTGAAACCCGTGGTTGATCGATCAGGCGATTTGTGGGAATCTTCAGACAATAAACCGGCAGAGGAGGCAGGCCATGATCGTTACCACCACGCCCGGCGTCGAGGGGAAAACCATCCGTGAGTATCTGGGAATTGTCACGGGCGAGGCCGTTCTCGGGGCCAATATTTTCCGGGACCTTTTGGCGGGGGTCCGTGATATCGTGGGCGGGCGCTCGGGCTCCTACGAGAAAGAACTGCGGCGAGCCCGGGAGATCGCCTTTCAGGAGCTCGAGGAAGCGGCCGGGGCCCGCGGGGCAAACGCCGTCGTGGGCGTGGACATCGACTACGAGGTCCTCGGCGAGAAGAACGGCATGCTCATGGTCAGCGTGAGCGGCACGGCCGTGAGGCTGGGTTAGAATCGACGGGATGAAAAGGTCTCCGGCAGGGCGGTCGGCAGGCCGCCCCGCCGGGAACCTGTTTGCGGATTACTTCACGAGCCAAGCTCAACGCGATGGTTTTCCGCCCGGCTCTCTTCGGTTTCATTGCCGGCTATGGGCTTGTCTTCGCCGGATCTCTTCCCTTACTTGCTCGTTACTCGAAGATCGATTCTCCGGTTCTTCGCACGTCCTTCTTCCGTAGAGTTGTCGGCAACCGGATACTTCTCTCCATATCCTTCGGCTTGCAGTCTCTTGGCATCTACGCCTGATTTGACAAGCTCCTGCATGGTGCTTTCAGCTCGTTTCTGAGAGAGCTTGAGATTGGCGTCTGCATTGCCCGTGTTATCCGTGTACCCTCCAAGCTTCAATGCAACCTTCGGATAGGCTTTCATGATCTCCGCGATGTTCTTCAGCTGCTCC
The DNA here is from genome assembly GCA_963802225.1 of uncultured delta proteobacterium. GTDB lineage: Bacteria > Desulfobacterota > Syntrophia > Syntrophales > UBA2192 > UBA2192. Next base: position 62,684 of record CAWDHZ010000003.1, read on the forward strand.
GCCGAGGTCGGTTTCAGCGTTGCGCTCCCGGTTTCGAAATCCAATCGATCAAAGGAAAACCAGGATGTCTTGTCCACGGGCTTGTTTTTGTCTTCGATGAAGGCAATCAGTTTTTTCTCGACGCCGAACTCGGGAAGGTTGAGCTCAACCCCGTTCGGCAGCTTGGTTGGCATGAATTTGCCGAGTTTATCCATTGCTGCCTTGGTCGCCGCGTCAACGGCCGGCTTTACGGCTGCCGGTGGCGGCGTGGGTGCGCAGTACCGGACCTGCAGGAAGACAAAGATGATGAGGCACACCATGAATACAAGCAGGAGCGTGTTGCCCATTCCCCGGCACGAGGTCCATTTCGACAGAAACACATGCTTGTGAGACGAATTAAACGTAACCATTGCTTCTCCCTCCTTTTTCTTCAGTAGTCCATTTATCTCCGCTGATGCTGCCATAGCCTTTCATCGCCGTGGCTCACCCTCCCAGCAACTTCTTCCTGATCATGTCGATGCCCTGGCTGAGCATATCCTGGTGCGGCACCGAGCCGTTCGGTGTGAGCTTGTCGATCAGCTGCGGGAGCAGATCGGCCAGGGACTTGGATGCGTCATGCTCGCCCAGGTTATACTTGGCCGCCAGATCCTTGATCTTGTCGCTTCCAAGGGCATTCTTGATCTGATCGGCCGATACAGGGAGGTTCTTCCCGGTGCTGATCCATGAAGACATCAGATCGCCCAGGCCCTTTTCGTTGAACTTCTGGATCAGGCCCGCAAGACCTCCCGACTGCGGATCGTTGACAAGCTTCAGGAGATCTTCCAGAATGCCCGCTTGACCGCCGGCCTCGCCCTGCTGTCCCGCCCGCATCCCTTTGAGTTGGTCCATGAATCCCATGATCATCCTCCTTCCTTTATTTTTACCCGACATGCTGGGTTTGTGCAGAAAGCGTTGAACCGATCGTCATGACGGGCCTTGGGAAAGTGTGGAGGACTGTTAACGGTTCGGGATGAATGTGTTTTTTGCAGGTGAAGAGGATATCACGCCATGCTTCAGCGATGGAGGTGAAAAACGCTACGGTCTATCTTGCATACGAAAGACCTGCCGTCCGTCCGCGGGGTCTTTCTGATTCACAAGCGGTGGGAAAGCGGATATTATTCGATAATATAGCGCGAATGGATTCATCAGGCAATGGAATTTATGAAAGGCAGGACTTTCATAAAAACGGGCCTGGTCCATGGAAATGTGGTAACTAGACCCATAAAGATGCCTGGTGTGAAAAGCGGTCTCCATTGGGCGGATGAAGGAGGGTTTTGACATGATGACCAGACGGTTGGGGCCCAAGGGCCCTGTCGTTTCGGCAATGGGCCTGGGCTGCATGGGGATGTCTGAGTTCTACGGACCGCGTGACGAAGCCGAGGCGATCGCCACGATCCACCGGGCAATCGACCTGGGAATCAACTTCCTCGACACGGCCGATGTCTACGGGCCCTTCACGAACGAGGAACTCGTGGGCCGGGCCATCCGCGACCGGCGAAAGGAGGTGTTTCTCGCCACCAAGTTCGGCATCCTGCGGAGCGCCGACCCGAACTATCGCGGCATCTCGGGGAAGCCCGACTATGTGCGCTCGGCTTGCGAGGCGAGCCTGAAGCGCCTCGGTGTCGACGTCATCGACCTCTACTACCAGCACCGCATGGACCCGGAGGTGCCTGTCGAGGAAACCGTGGGGGCCATGGCCTTGCTCGTGAAAGAGGGCAAGGTCCGCTACCTGGGTCTCTCCGAAGCAGGACCCAACACCATCCGGCGCGCCGTTGCCGTTCATCCCATCGCAGCCCTCCAGAGCGAGTATTCACTGTGGACACGAGACCACGAGGACGACTCACTTCCCGTCTGCCGCGAACTGGGGATCGGCTATGTGGCTTACAGCCCCCTGGGGCGGGGTTTTCTCACGGGGAAGATCACAAAACCGGAGGATTTGAGCGAGGATGATTTTCGGCGCACGAATCCCCGCTTCCAGGAGGAGAACCTCCGGAAAAACCTCGCACTGGCAAAAAAGGTCGTCGAGATGGCGAAGGAGAAGGGCTGCACGGCGGCTCAGCTGGCCCTCGCCTGGGTGCTGGCCCGTGGAGAAGATATCATCCCGATCCCGGGGACGAAGCGAAGGAAATGGCTGGAGGAGAACGTCGCGGCCCTTGGGGTGACCCTCTCGGCAGAGGATCGGTTGCGTCTCGAGGCGATGGCCCCGAAAGGGGTGGCTGCCGGCGAGCGCTACGGCGAGGCCATGATGAACTTCATGAAAAAATCGACGTGAAATGTGAGTCAAAGGGGGTGAAACGATGTCCATGTCGCGGGATGAAGCGCTTTCGCTGCTCGGGCAGCATATCCAGAGTGAACGGATGATCAATCACTGCCTGGCCTCGGAGGCCGTCATGCGGGCGCTTGCCCGGAGGCTGGGGCGCGACGAGGAAAAGTGGGGTATCGCGGGCCTGCTGCACGATCTCGACGTGGAGCTCTGCAACGCCGATCTCAACGTCCACTGCCTGGAGACGGAGAGGATCCTGAAGGAGAAAGGCCTGGATGCCGAGATCATCGACGCTGTCAAGATGCACAACGAGACGGCGGCCGGGGCGAAACGAAGCACCGAGTTCCAGCACGCCCTCGCGGCGGGCGAGACGATCACGGGCCTCATCATCGCAACCACCATGGTCTACCCCGACAAAAAGATTGCCGGCGTGAAGGCAAAGTCGGTGGTCAAGCGGATGAAGGAGAAGGCCTTTGCCGCCTCGGTGAGCCGCGAGAACATCCTCGAGTGCGAAAAGATCGGCATCCCGCTGGAGGAGTTCGTGGAGCTGTCGCTAAAGGCGATGAGTATGATCAGCGACCGGCTCGGCCTCTGAGGCTGGTTTAAAACACCCATCTGCGGCGTTTCCCTCGTCCTTCGTCGGTCGACGTACGCCTAGTACGCCTCCCTCCTCAGGACTTCGGGGGCCTTGCATCTGGGCATTTTAAACCAGCCTCACGAACTCACTCGGTAAGCCGCAGATGAAATGCGAGGAGGGCTTCCGCGAAACCCCTGAGCGGAAGCCCTCCTGCTATATCTACATCCCCGTCAGGCCGCGCGCACCCGCGGGGGATGCTTGGGGGAGATGCGAGGGGCTGGAAAATGAACCCCCGGAAGAAGACACCCTTTTCGAGCAATTTCGGCAGAGTTTTTTGTGAGTTGCGAGTTCAGGAGCCGGTATCCGGCTCGTCGTGGCGGATCAAGGAAAAAAGCGACATTGCGCAAGCAGATCGTTGACACAAAAGGGAAATGAAAGGGGAAGGTCGAAGATAAAGGAGAAGATCGAATTTCCGTGCAACCTGATTCCATTAAAGACACTCCCGCCGTTTTTGTCAAGCGCTCTTTTGTCCCCGGAGTTTTGCTTTTCATCGCGGGGTTTCTGTGGGATCATTCATAAATATCAGGCCATGAAAAGGAGGGTTCAACCGATGAACAACAGAGTCATTGCCGTGATCGGGGCAGGCCTCGTGCTGGGCATCCTGTTGCTGCTTTCGGGCACCGATGTCTCGGCGCAGGTCGAGAAAATGAGCAAGGAAGAACTCAAGGCGATGCTGGGCAAGCCGGAACTCGTCGTCATCGACGTGCGGCAGGCGGGCGACCTGGCCAAGAGCAACCAGAAAATCAAGGGCGCCGTCCGGGAGGACCCCAAGCAGGAAGTGAAATCCTGGGCGGCCAAGTACGCCAAGGACAAAACGATCGTCCTCTACTGTGCCTGACACGGAGAAGGGACCAGTGCCTGGGTGGCACAGGAAATGATCAAACTGGGATTCAAGAAGGTTTACGCCCTGAAGGGCGGGTGGAACGAGTGGTTGGAGGCCGGCTTCCCCACGGAGCCGATGTAGGACGCAGGGGCCCTTGCCGCAGAACGGCAGGGCCCTTTTCTCTGGTGCCCCTGGGCGACGAGGAGAAATAGAGAGAGCTGAACCGGGCGATTGTCTTGGGACTAGGAATGTGTTATGGGAGCGGCATCAAGTCCGATCCCGGACCGCAAAGCGAGGAGAAATCATGAACATGGAAGATACGGCAAAGGGTAAGGTCAAGGTCAACCTGCAGAACCTCTACAGGGAAGAGATGTACACGGACATGCGCACGGCGGCCATCCGCCAGCTCACACCGATCAAGCCCAATGGCGAGATCGACAAAACGCGGAAGTACGTCTTCGTGGGGCAGACGAACATCATGTCCCCCCAGGGGCCTCTGCCGGTTCAGTTCCCCATCGAGGCGAAAAACCTGCAGGAAGCGGCCGAGAAATTCCCCGAGGTGATGGACCAGTTTCTGGCGAAGCTGGCTGAGGAAATCAAGGAGGCGCAGCGCCAGGAGCAGTCGCGCATCATCGTTCCCAACGCTCAGGGACCGGATTCGAAGATCATCTTGAAGTGACCTGTGGCCAGAAAATCCCCCTCTGTCCCCCTTTATGAAAGGGGGAAAAACAAAACGTACCCCCCTTTTGTAAAGGGGGGTAGGGGGGATTTCGACGGAATAGACGGAATAGACCGAATAGACGGGACAGACCATGTTAGACAGAGAGCAAACCATCTCGACGCTGACACGCTGGAATGACGCTTGGAATGAGCACGACCTCGATAAGGTCATGGAGCTCCTCCACGACGAGGTGGAGTTCGAGAACTGGACGGGAGGGAGCGCCAGGGGCAAGGAGTCGCTACGGCAGGCCTGGGCCCCCTGGTTTGCGAATCACGGCGGCTTTCGCTTCACGACGGAGGATCTCTTTGTCGACGAGAAGGCCGAAAAGGTCCTCTTCCGCTGGTCTCTCGACTGGCCTTCCACGGAGAAGGGCCGCGAGGGAAAGCCCGAGCGGCGCCGCGGCGTCGATGTGATGCACTTCCGGGACGGCAAGATCATCAAGAAGTACACCTATTCCAAGACCACCCTTGAGATCGGCGGGGAGCGGGTGAAGCTCTCGGCCGGAAACTGCTGAGCCCCCCTTCTCAATCCATTCCCCGATCCGATACCCCTTCGCTCAGGACGATCGCCGGTTGTGCAGCTCGCGCCCGCGCGTTGCGCCGAACAGAAAGACGATGTTCACGACGATGAGCACCAGCAGGGCGCTCGAGAAGAGGTAAACCGTCCCCAGCGACCAGCGGGTCGAGACCCAGCCGACGAGATAGACGGCGAGCGCCCCCACACCGAAGATGAGGATCGCCGCAAGGCCGTAGCCCGTGCTTCGCCAGCGAGGGGGCGTGAAGGTGGCGATGAGGCTGTTCTCGATGGGCTGGATCCCCAATGCGAAAAACACGTAGGCCGCCGCCGCGGCAACAAGGTACTGTTCCGTGAGAAAAGCCATGAGGAGTGCCAGGGGCAGGATGGCGGCGTTGAATACGATGTAGAGCCTTCTGAGCTCGTGGCGGTCTGCGATACGGCCTCCCCAGAGCTGGCCGAAGATCCCCGCGACATAGATGAGTGACGTCAGGGCCGCGGCAGCCATCGTCGTCGTGGCCGCTATGTCCGGAATACTCAGCAGGTCGTGAAAGGCTCGTGAGAGGAAGCCCGCCTTGAACTCGAGAAAGGCCGGCAGGGCCACGATGTTGATCCGGTAGACGAGCCCGCCCAGCGTGACGATCCAGAAGAAGAGGATGACGGTCCCCAGCGGGAAGGCGTTGTTGTTCCCCCCGCCGCCGGCAGGGGCGCTTTCCTGCGTGACGGGGGTCTCGTCGATCTGGATGAAGATCAGGGCGATGCCCCACAGGAGGCTCACGGCGCCCATGACGGCGTAAGCCACCTTCCAGCCCGCGAGCCAGTTCATGAGCCCCGCCAGGATGGGCCCCACGATGAGCCCTACGGTCCCCGCCACGCTGAAGATGCCCAGGGCCGCCCCCCGGTTTTTCACCCCGTGGGAGATGAGACCCATACCTGCCGGGTGGGAGATGCAGGAGAAAACCCCGACGACGGCCAGCGACCATAGGATTCCCGTGGGCGTCGACGACAGGGCCGTGAGGAAAGAGCCCGCAGCGCAGCCGAAAAAGCCGATCATGAGGGCGAGCCGGTTGCTGAAGTGATCGGCGAAAAACCCCCAGGGGAGCGCGAAGAGGCCGAACATGAGATACATCGGAAACCCCAGCGCGAGGACGTCCTTGAGGCTCATGTTCAGCGAAATCGTCAGCGGGATGGCGAGTGCCGGAAAGGCGATCTCGTAGAAGTGAAAGAGAAAGTGAGACGCCACAGGGAAGATGAGGATTTTCTTTTCGTTGCTGATCATTTCGCCGCAACCCGCCGGATGTTAAGCCTGCCGGAAACATACGGGAGGGGCTGTGAAAAAGCAAGTCGGAAGAGCCGCGAATCCGCTTTTCAAGAAGCAGCAGGTCGTGTATGATTTCCTCCTTTGACGATGGAGCCCTTGACGCTGGAGCCCTTACCATGGAAGCGGATCAGAGGAAAAGGCAGGTTGCGCTGCTGTCGGTCATCTCCAACACGACGCTCGTCGTGCTGAAGCTCGCCGTGGGCCTTGCGATCAGCTCCGTCTCCGTCATTTCCGAGGCGATCCACTCCGGCGTCGATCTCATTGCCGCTGCGATTGCTTATTATTCCGTCCGCACCTCCGGCATTCCCGCCGACCGGGAGCACCCCTTCGGGCATGGCAAGATCGAGAACATCTCCGGGACCGTCGAGGCGATCCTCATCTTTCTCGCCGCCGGCTGGATCATCTTCGAGGCGGCGCAGAAAATCGTCCGCCCGGAGCCCCTGGAGATGGCCGCCTGGGGCGCCGCTGTCATGCTCCTGTCGGCTGTCGTCAACACGTTCGTCTCCCGAAAGCTCTTCCGGGTGGGCAAGGAGACCGATTCGGTGGCCCTGATCGCCGACGGGTGGCACCTGCGGACCGACGTGTACACCTCGGCCGGCGTCATGGTAGCCCTGGCCGTCATCTGGGCCGCGGATCTTCTTGCCCCGGAAGTCAACCTGCACTGGGTGGATCCCGCGGCGGCCATCGGGGTGGCCCTGCTCATCATCAAGGCGGCCTGGGATCTTACGCAGCAGTCGGCACGCGACCTCCTGGATGTCCAGCTGCCTGGCGAAGAGATCGAGTGGATCGAATCGTTGATCCTGCAACGAAAACCCGTCGTGAAGGGCTACCACCAGCTGCGAACCCGGAAGGCCGGGAATTTCCGTTTCGTCGAGTTTCACATCATGGTGGATGCGCAGATGACCGTCGAGGCCTCCCACCGCATCACGCAGGAGTTCGCCAGGGAGATCCGGGAGCGCTTCCCCGGCGCGAGCGTCACCATCCACATCGAGCCCTGCGACGGGTCCTGCAGGGAGCGATGCCTGCAGGGATGCCTGCTGACGGAGGCAGCGCGAAGCGTCGTCGCCGTCAGGCCGCTGACGTGAAAGGCATTGTCCATCGGGTGTTCGTTGTCCCGGTTCCATTTCCGATGGATTTCTGGTAACTTGAAACCCGTTCAGAAAAAGATGAGGAAGGAGGCGAAAGAGAAGAAATGAGAAGAAATGTCGTTTCGGCCTGCGTCGTGATCCTTGTGGTCTTGGTTTCCGGCTGCGCCTCGCTCTTCTGGATGGGAGAGAAGCCGCACGTCGACATCGTGAACGTCACGCCGAAAGAAATGAGGCTCCTGGAGCAGACGTTCCTTTTGGAACTGCGAATCCAGAACCCCACGGAAACGGATCTGGACATCAACGGCATGGCCTTCGAGCTGGAAATCAACGGGCAGCCCTTTGCCCGGGGGGTCTCCAACCAGAGCCTGAAGATCGAGCGCCTGAGCACCAAGATCGTCCAGGTAGAGGCCTACACGGGGCTCACCAGCATCCTGCGCCAGCTCTCGGAAACGAGAAAGGGCAGCTACGCCTCGGGGTTCAAGTACCGGCTCAAGGGGTCGATTCACACGGGCGCTCCATCCTTCCGGATTCCCTTCGACGAGACGGGAGAGTTCAAGTAGGCCTTAACGGATCCATCACCACGTGGAGGCGACAGGTAACAGGTAACAGGTAACAGGTAACAGGTAACAGGTAACAGGTAACAGGTAACAGGAATATCCCTGTCTACGGTCTTCCCTGTCACCTGCAACCTGACACTGTCACCTGGGTACGCCATTCCGCAGAGTTTCCATTCAGCCGGAATAACCGGCACCTCCTCCGGAACTGTCAATCCAATCAACGGCCCGCCCTCAATTTTATCTGAAATCAGCCGACAATAAATAGTGGATTTCTTTGCGGGGCGGACGGGTATGCCGGGGGCAGCCCCCTGCCTGCGATATAAAACGGAGCTCAGAAGATGCTGAAAATTCTCATCGGACTCACCCTGGTCCTTCTTTTCTTCGTTGTCCTTTTCTTCAACAAGCTCAGGGAGGCGCTCAACACCGGCGGCATGGCCATCCTGCTGGTGATCCTCCTGGGCCTGTCGGGTGCAGCGGCATGGCTGAACTTTGCGGACAAAAACAAGACGGACCTGGCGGCCGTCCCGGCGAAAAAGGCGGCCCCCCCTGTTGCCGAAGCCCCCGTGCAGACCATCATCGTCCCCGGCGATGGGACCCCCGGCGCCCCTTTGAGGGGGGCGGGGGCCGGTGAGGGCGCCCTGAGCGTGCATGATATCTACGAGAGGGTCAGCCCCTCCGTCGTCGTGGTCTACAACCTCAATGAATCCGGGCAGACCCGCGGCCATGGAACAGGGTTTTTCATCGATCCCTGGGGGATGGTGGCGACCAACTATCATGTTGTCGAGGGGGCCTCGTCCCTCAAGATCAAGACGAAAAACGGAGTGGTGATGGACATCAGGGGAATCGCCGCCTCGGATGCGGAAAACGATGTCGTCATCCTGTCCGCCAACCTGCCCATTGACAGTGTCCGTACCCTCAAGATGACCTCTTCCCTGCCGCAGGTGGGCGACAAGATCGTGGTGATCGGAACACCCTACCACCCCCAGCTTGCACAGACCATCACCGACGGCCTCGTCTCCGCGATTCGCCCGCTGGCCGGCGGAAAGAGACTGATCCAGATCTCGGCGCCCATTTCCCCGGGCTCGAGCGGGAGTCCCGTGATGAACACGAAGGGAGAGGTCGTCGGCATCGCGACGCGCGTCCACCGCCAGGCCTCCCACATCGGGATCGCCGTGCCGGGGGAGATCATCGCGGGCCTGACCCCTGCCTCTCCATTCCCAGTGGCGAGCCTGCCCATCCTTTACGCCGGGCAGGTGGCTGTGGGAGGCGGTGATCCGGCGCCGCAGCCGGGCGAGGCGCAGCGCAGGATGGAGGAGGAGAGGCGGAGGGCCCTGGAACAGCAGGCAAAAGCCCAGGAGGAGCGCAGGATGTGGCGCGAACAGCAGATCGGTGAAGCGACCGACCTCCTCGACAAAGCGAGACACAATATGAGCTTCGATCGCCACGAAATCGCTTTCGGCCAATACGAAAGAGCCCTCCAGATCTTTCGTGGCGTCGGGGAGACGCAGGGCATGGCCGTCTGTCTCGATCAGATGGGGCTCATCATGCAGAAGAGGGGACGCCAGGACATTGCCACGGAGTATTTCCGTCAGGCGGCCACGCTGAGAGCACAACGCTAAAATTCATCGTCTATTCGGTCTATTCCGTCCGTTCCGTCTATCCAGTTATAACTCACCTGAATCAACAAACGGAAGACGGCTAGGATCAATCTGCAGGGCTCCGGTTTCCGGATGCCGGCCGCGTAGAGGCTGCCTGCCACCTGCAACCTTTTCTGCTCAACTTCCGTCGAAATCTGCCGATAAGTGATAAGGGAGCCGCCCCGCTGCGGGAGGGCTCCCTCTATCACGGTCTTTCGATGGGGGCCCGGGTGATCATCGTTGCGGCGCTGTTTCTAATCACACTCCTGCTCGCTGTGCTATTCTACCGGAGGCTGAGGGAATCTTTCAGCCGCCGTGCGCTTTTTTTCCTCGGCGCCGTTCTCGCCGCCGTGGGTTGTTTTTTCGCCCTCTGCGATTTCGTCATGCTGCGCGACGCGATCCAGATGACGCAGCGGCCTTCCATGCTCATCAGGGGGCCGTTTTACATCACGATCCTGCTCACGGTGCTCTTTTACCGGAGGCTGAGGAAGCTCCTGCGCCGCCGTGTCGTACTGTCTTTTGTGATCGTCCTCGGCATCGTCACATGCAGCTTCGCCAGCTTCCATTTCACGACCCTGCGCGAGTTCCTTAGTGGGAGCCGGGAGTACCAGTTTGCCAAACGGGTCAAAAATGCCGCCCAGACAGCCGTCGTGAAATTCAACACGCAGGAACAGGAAAGCGTGTTCGCGCTCAGCAACCAGGATCTCTACCGAAGAGTCGCTCCATCCGTTGTCCTCGTCAGCTGCCCGGGCAAGGGCTACGGCACGGGGTTTTTCTACGGGCGTGACGGGATCATCGTGACCAACCACCATGTCATGCATGGCGTGACGAACGCAGAGATCGTCACTCACCGCGGCCAGAGGTACCCCGTGCACGGTATCGTGGCCGAGGACCCCGCCAACGACCTCATCCTGCTCTCGACTGGAATCCCCCCCGCAGAGGTCAGGGCCCTGACCGTTAATACCTCTGCCGATGCCGGCGACAAGGTCGTTGTCGTCAGCCGCCACAAGGTCTTTACCGATGTCCTTGCCGAAGGCACCGTATCCTCCGCGCCCGTCCATCCCTGGGTGGGCATCCGGCTCGCCACGCCACTGACCTACGGGGCAAGCGGGAGCCCCGTCTGCAATTCACGGGGAGAGGTTGTCGCGATCATCCGGGCCGGTGACAAGGAGGACAACCAGACGGGTTTCGCCATCCCTGCGGCCAGGCTGTCGGCCCTCGCCGCGAAGAATCCCTACCCGCTTTCGCAGATGGCCGCCTCGGAGACCCTCGATACCAGCATCCTCACGACGTCCGCTGCCCGGCAGTGAAGAAGTGGCAGAAAAAGGACCAGGGGGTAGGGACGAGGCTTGATGGACAAGAGAAATCCCCCTCTTCCCTTTTGCAAAGGGGGATTAGGGGGATTTCTCGTCTTGCGGCTTCCTCATTCTTCCTGAGTCCGGAATCCCGCATCCCGATTTCTCCAGCCCGGGAAAGTTTTGATCCCTTCGCTCCCCTCTGATGTATACAAATACTGTTTGCCGAAAAGAAAGACTGCATGGCCCGGGGCTGCCCATGACCGCCATTTTCGACGCCATCGAATTCGCCGCCCGCGCCCACCGCGGGCACTGCAGGAAGGGGACGAAGATCCCCTACATCGTCCACCCTCTCGCCGTGGCGAAGATCCTCATCGACGCCGGCTGCCCCGAGGACGTGGTCGTGGCGGGCATCCTCCACGACACCGTGGAGGACACGCCTGTGAGCCTCGATGAAATCCGGCACGGATTCGGGGAGGCCGTTGCCCGGATTGTGGAGGGCGCCTCGGAGCCCGACAAGTCAAAACCCTGGGAGGAAAGAAAAGCGCACACCATCGAATTCCTGAAGACGGCCTCGGAGGCCGTGCTCCTCGTATCCTGTGCCGACAAGATCGAGAATCTGGCAGCCATCCGGGAGGACAGGGAGAGGGTCGGGGAGGAAATCTGGGGCCGGTTCAGGCGTGGCCGTGAAAAGCAGGCCTGGTACTACCGCTCGGTTCTTGCCGTGATGGCGGAGCGCCTCACGGCCGCGCCGGGACATTCACTTGTTCTGCCACCTCAAGAAGGCTGTTGCGGAGGTGTTCGGCTGAGGCCGTGTCACGATCTCTTCTCCTTCCCGATCTGCAGCACGATGATGGAAGCAACGACAAGGCCGACGCCGACAAGCTGCCAGGGCATCATGATTTCGCCGAGGAAGAGAAAAGCGATCAATGCGGCGGAGATCGGCTGCAGGGTTGCCGTGATGCTGGCATGGGTCGACCGAATCAGGCGCAGGCCCTTGTTGTAGAGCCCCAGCGAAACCGCCGTACCGGCAATGCTGATGAACAGAATCCAGAACCACTGGAGGGCGCTGTAGGATCGGGTCAACCCTTCGAACGGCGGAAGCAGGATGTTGCAGGTTGCCGCGGAGAAGAGAGACGCGTAGAAGAGGACCGTCCAGGGCTTGTAGCTGCGGAGGGCCGACTCGCTCAAGACGGTATAGCAGGCCAGGAATGCCGCCGCACTCAGTCCTCCGATGATCCCCGCCTTGTTCAGGCTCAACAGGTCGAGCGTATAGGCGCCGACGGCAAGATAGCAGCCGAGGCCGGAGCCCGCGATGGCCACGAGGGTTGCCGTCGAGTGGCGTTCCCGGGAAAAGACGAGAGCATAAGCGGCAACAAGCACCGGCGACTGATACTGGAGCAAAATCGCTGCCGCGACCTGGATCTTGCTGATGGCGTAGAAGTAAGTGAACATGGTTGCCGCAAGCACGAAGCCCAGCAGGATGAAACGGGGGAGGCTTCGAACGGAGATCCTCAGGGCGGCCGGATTCACGAAGGCAAGCCATGCCAGGAGGACCGCCGAGGCAAGAACGGTCCGAATCTGGACAAGTTGATACGGGGTGACGCCATCGTTGAAGAGGAACTTGGAGGCCGTCCCCGAGATGGCAAACAACAAGGATGACAGGGCAATGTAGAAATAACCGTATCTGCCGGACGAACTCAAGACGCGAAATCCTTCCCGTTGATGTTGGCGTCAAACCTGTCTGTTTCTATCATATCCCGCTCAAAAGCACAGGAAGAAAACGATTGCACTCGTTCCCTGCAGCGCCTGACGTGAGCTTGTCGAACTGAACCCTTCAATTCTTCGTCAAGCTGTGATAGGGATTTGTGTAGAGTTCTTTCCTGATTTCCGGACCATTCATTTCCCTGGGGGGGGTGTCTCGATATGGCCCGTCGAAAGCAGCCAGCCGGCAAGATCGATCTGAAGGCGCTCGAACCGTCGGAGATCCGGGTTCGCCTTAAGGAGTTGGGCCCCGTGGCGGAGATACGGCTCACGCGGGCCAACCTGCCGCTGTTCGAGGAGGATGAGTTCGAGCTGTCACTTGCCTGGGGAGGGCAGCGCAAGAAATGCAAGGTTCCCGTCAAGGACGGGAAGGCACTGTTCAGCACCCTGCCCGATTCGGTGTCCCCGCTTACCGACAAGAAACCGCACAAGGGCAACGAGGGACTTGTCCGCGAACTCACGCTGGCCGGCAGCGGGGGCGAGGCGACCTTCCCCATGAGCTGGGGCTATGCCGTACCCGAGGAGTGGAAGCCCCTGGAGCAGGTTTACAGCCTGGTTATCGAGATGGCCAGGAGGATGAGCGGCTGGCAGGTCTTTTAACGATTATATCGGTCGAGGCGTTCTGTCCATAAAGGATCTTCTTCGGCCGGGATCACCCTTCGACCCGTTACCAAAATGGTACGATGTCCCCGATTCCGGCCTGCCCCGTTTTCACTCAACCCGCTGATTGTAAAAGGCTATTTCTTTTCAGTTTGCGCTTGATTTGGCCGGGGCAACCTTCTATAATCAGCGCCACTTTGACGTTTACCCATCTTGTTTCAAGCGCACATCGAACCGTAATTTCAAAAAAGGAGAGGCGACCCATGAAGAAGATTTGGACGCTCACGATTGTCCTGGTTGTCGCGGCGGCGTTTCTGGCAACGCCCTGCCTCGCGAAGACCACGTGGAATGCAAACTCGGTATGGCCCCCGAAGAACAATCACAGTGTCGGGCTGACGGAATTTGCCGAGAAGGTGAAGACGGCCACCAACGGCGAGCTCGAACTGATGGTGAGCAGCGGCGGCGCCCTGGGCTACAAGGGCCCCGAGCTCCTGAAGGTCGTCCGTGACGGCCTCGTGCCCGTCTCCGATATGCTCATCAGCGGCGTGGCCGGCGACGAGAAGGTCTTCCAGATCGTGACGCTGCCCTTCCTCGTCCGGGATTTCAAGGAGCTGAAGATGCTCATCGACCTGTCCCGGCCCGCCTTCGACAAGACGGCCGAGGGCAAGTGGAAGCAGAAGATCCTCTACATCGCCCCCTGGCCGGGAGCCGGTCTCTGGACGAAAAAGAAGATCACGACCGTTGCGGACCTGAAGGGACTCAAGACCCGCACCTATGACAAGAACGGCGCCCTCGTCATGGAAGCCGTCGGGGCAACCCCGCTGGCGCTGCCCTTCAGCGAGGTCTACACGTCCCTGCAGACCGGTGTCATCGACTCCGTCATGACCTCGACGCCCACCGCCGTGGACGCCAAGTTCTGGGAAGTGCTCAAGTACTTCGAGCCCCTGAACATCACGATCGCCACGAACATGGTGACCGTCAACCTGGCCGCTTTCCGGAAGCTCCCCAAGGCCCAGCAGGACGCCCTCGTGAAGGCCGGCAAGGAGATGGAGACGGTCATGTGGGAGCGCGGCCCCAAGTGGGACAAGGACATGGAGGCCATCAGCAACAAGAACGGCATCGAAACCGTGCCCCCCTCCAAGCAGATGCTGCAGGACCTCGAGAAGGTCACGCAGAACATCCGCGCCGAGTGGCTGAAGACGGCTCCGCCGGAGGGCAAGAAGATCTACGCGGATTTCCTGAAGAAGGTCGGCCGCTGAGAAGCGAAGCCTGACAAAGGCAGCGGGGACCACGGTGCAGACGAATTCCGTGGTCCCTCGCTATTTATACCGGGTGTTCCAATCGGCACAATGGAGCGCGACATGAAAAAGCTGATCAACCTGATCGACAACCTTTCCGGAATCGGCGGCTGGGTGGCGGGGATTCTGATGGCCGTAGCTCTCGTCATCTCCGTCGGCGAGATCATCTTCCGGAGTTTTCTGAACAGCACTCTGTACGTCGCCGACGAGTACACGGGTTATCTTATGGCGATGCTCACCTTCGCGGGCCTCGCTTACACGCTTCGCGAGCGCGGCCACATCCGGATGATGTTCCTGCCCCACTTCATCAAGGGCAGGGCCCACGTCATCTACAACATGGTTTGCTTCGTGGTGGGCTTTCTCTTCTGCGTGGGGCTCACGCTCTTCACCTGGGAGTTTTTCTGGGACTCCGTCGTCAGCGAGTCCCAGTCCATGCAGATCTCGGAAACCTATCTCGCGATCCCGCAGGTCTTCCTCCCTGTCGGGTCCCTGTTCCTCACCCTGCAGTTTGCGGCCGAGTTCCTGAAGGGCCTCGCCATGCTGCGGCAGGACACGGAGGGGCTTCGGATCCTCGAGGAATCGGATGACCTGGGGCGGTGATGTGAATCCGGGAAGGTCGGAAGATGGCGCGGAAAGAACAGGAATTCGCGAGACGCTTTCAGGCCACCAAAGCATATTCGGTTCCTGCAGCTCTTGGAGATTGTAAATCATGCAACTTGATATGGGACCCGTAGCGGCCACGATCTGCGGTATGCTCATCCTTTTCCTGGGCGGCTCCGTCTGGATCGGCATCTCGCTCTTTCTCGTGGGGATCGGCGGGTTCTTTTTCTACAGTGACGTCGCCTTCGGCTCGATCATCGCGAACGTGGCCTGGAACAACACGAGCGGCTCGGCCATGATGGCGCTGCCCTTCTTCATCTGGATGGGCGAAATCCTCTTCCGGAGCCGCATATCATCGGATCTCTTCCGGGGGCTTGCGCCCTGGATGGATGCGATCCCCGGGCGGCTCATCCACGTCAACATCATGGCCTGTACCTTCTTTGCAGCCGTGAGCGGCTCCTCTGCCGCGACGACGGCCACCGTGGGAAAGATCACCATCCCGGAGCTCGAGCGCCGCAAATACGACCACAACCTCTCCATCGGGTCGCTCGCCGGTGCGGGGACGCTGGGCTTCATGATCCCCCCGAGCATGATGATGCTCGTCTACGGTATCATCGGCGATGTGAGCATCGGCAAGCTCTTCATCGCGGGCTTCATCCCGGGATTCATGATCGCGGGAATGTTCAGCGGCTACATCCTGATCCGATGCCTGATCACACCCAACCTTGCGCCCAGGGCGGATGACCACTTCACCTGGTCGGATCGCATCCAGGCCATCCCGGCCATTGCGCCCGTGGTGTTCCTGGTGCTCATGGTGCTCGGGAGCATCTACATGGGCTGGGCGACCCCGACGGAGGCCGGCGCCGTGGGGGTCGTGGGGGCCTTCTTCTTCGCGGCCATCACCCGGAGCCTCACCGTGGAAGTCTTCAAGGTGAGCCTTATCAACTCCGTGAAGACGAGCTGCATGATCATGCTCATCGTCATGGGCGCTTCCTACCTCTCGAATGTGATGGGGTTTTTGGGAATCACGAGGGCTCTCACGCAATACGTCGTCTCGATGCAGCTTTCGCCCTACATGCTCATCATAATCCTGACAATTCTCTACCTGTTCCTCGGGTGCCTCATCGACGGCTTCTCGATGATAGTCATGACGGCGCCCCTGGTCCTGCCGCTCGTCGAGGCGGCCGGGTTCGACCTCATCTGGTTCGGCATCTATCTCGTCGTCATGATCGAACTGGCCCAGGTGACACCCCCAGTGGGGTTCAACCTCTTCGTCATCAGCGGCCTGAGCAACGACGACCTGTTCACCATCGCCAAGGCTGCATTCCCCTTCTTCCTGATCATGCTGCTGGCGACGGTGCTGCTGACGGTCTTCCCCGACATCGCCCTGTACCTGCCAAGCAAAATGAAGTGAGAAAGGGGGCGCGGAGATGAAAAAGATCGACCTCAACTGCGACATGGGCGAGAGCTTCGGCGCCTGGGCCATGGGCATGGACGGCGAGGTGATCCGGCACGTCACCTCGGCAAACATCGCCTGCGGCTACCACGCAGGGGATGCCCATGTGATGTACAAAACGGTGAAGCTTGCAAAGGAGCATGGAGTGGGTGTGGGCGCCCACCCGGGTTACCCGGACCTGGTCGGATTCGGGCGGCGAAACATGGATTGCACGCCCGAGGAGGTCCGCGACTACGTCATCTACCAGATCGGGGCCATGAAGGCCTTCTGCGCCCTCCACGGCGTCCCTCTCCAGCATGTGAAGCCCCACGGGAGCCTCTACAACATGAGCGTGGGCAACGAGGCGCTGATCCGCGCCATCGTGGAAGCCATCGCGGGCGTCGATAAAAACGTGATCTACCTGGCTCTCGGCGGAGCACAGGCGCCGCTTGTCACAAAGATTGCCAGGGAGGCGGGCATCCGGGTCGCCTTCGAGGCCTTCCCCGACCGGGCCTACACACCCGAGGGAAAGCTCGCACCAAGAAGCCTTCCCGGGGCCGTCATCAAGGACCCCAAGGTGGCCGCAGAGCGGGCCCTTCGCATGGCGAAGGAAGGAAAGATCATCACGACCGATGGAAGCGTCCTCGCGATGCAGATCGACACGATCTGCGTCCACGGCGACAACCCCTCGGCGGTGGAGCTGGTCAAGAATATCCGCTCCGCCATTGAAGGGGAGGGGATCGCCGTTGTTCCCATGAGCCAGTTCGTCAAGTGACCGGTGAAGGGAACAGGTAGCAGGAAGCCGACGGCCGACAGCCAACAGCAGGCAGCCGACAGCAAATCCCCCCTTCACCCCTTTGTAAAAGGGGGGCTGTTATGGTCCCCCTTTCGTAAAGGGGGATAAAAGGGGGATTTTCCGGCACGGAGACTCACCCGTTGTCATCTCACCTTTTCGATAAACCCCGCATCCGGATCAGCGGCGATCGGGCCGTGCTGGTGGAGTACGGCGACGCGATCGACCCCGCCGTCAACGAAAAGGTACGTGCCATGGCGGCTCTTCTGAGGCAGGGTCTTCCTGACGGCGTCGAGGCCGTCATCCCCGCCTACCGCAACCTGTCGCTTATCTACGATCCCCTGGTCACATCGCCGGAGAAGCTCTTTCTTGATCTTGCAGAGATTGGAAGCACGGCTTCACGAGATCGAGATCCCGGCGCCCCGGATTGTCGAGATCCCCGTCCTGTACGGCGGCGAGTTCGGCCCCGACATCGAGGTCGTGGCGCAGCACAACGGCCTGACTGTGGAAGAGGTCATCGCCATCCACGCGGCGACGGACTACCCCATCTACATGATCGGCTTTACCCCCGGCTTCTGCTACCTGGGCGGGCTCGACAGGAGGATCCACGCACCACGGCGGAAGACGCCGCGGACCCTCCTTCCCGGCGGTTCCGTGGGGATCGCCGAGGCCCAGACGGGCATGTACCCCGTCGACAGCCCAGGCGGCTGGCAGATCATCGGCCGCACGGCGCTCCGACTTTTCGCGCCCGAGCGGGAAAACCCCTTTCTCTACGAGGCAGGCGATCGCATCCGCTTTATGCCCGTCACGGGCGAGGAGTACGAACGCATCCGCGCAAAGGAGGGCTCCTGATGGTCGTCCTCCGCGTAATCTCGCCAGGCTCTTTCACGACGGTCCAGGACCGGGGTCGCTACAGCTTCATCGACCACGGCGTGCCCCCGTCGGGTGCCCTGGATCTCTTCGCATACGGCATCGCCAACCTCCTGGTGGGCAATCCCGCCGGCGCGGCCGTTCTTGAAATCACCATGATGGGTCCCGCACTGGAAGTCATCGGTGAAGCCGATGTGGCCCTCGCGGGGGCCGACATGGCCGTCACGGTGAACCGGCAACCCGTCCCGATGTGGGAAACGGTGCGTGTGAAGAAAGGCGACGTCATCCGGATCCGCCAGGCGAAAAGCGGCTGTCGTTCTTACCTCGCGGTCACGGGCGGCATCGACGTGCCCGTCGTTATGGGCAGCCGGGCCACCTGCGTGAAAGCGAAAATCGGGGGTGTCGAGGGCAGGCCTCTGAGGAAAGACGACGTGCTTGCCCGCTTCCCCGGGGAACTCCTCGCAAAGCCCCGGACGCTTCCCGCAAACTTCATCCCTGCGTATTCACCGGATATCGCCTTGAGGGCCGTTGCCGGTCCCCAGGAGGAAGCCTTCCGATCAGGGCTCGAGATCTTCTTCGGCAGTATCTACGAGGTGACACCCGAGGCGGACCGCATGGGCTGCCGCCTCCAGGGGCCGCCCGTACATCACGATGAGGGCTTTCCCCAAAGTATCATCTCGGAGCCCACCGTGCCGGGAAACGTTCAGCTGCCGGCCGACGGCCAGCCCATCATCCTGCTTGTCGAACAGACCACGGGCGGCTACACGAAAATTGCCACGGTCATCTCGACGGATCTTTCGAAGATCGCCCAGGCCGTGCCGGGCAACCAGGTGCGGTTCCAGCAAGTGACCCTCGCGGAAGCCCACCGGCTCTGCCGCGCTCAGGCCCTCCTGCTTCGGCAGATCGAAGCCCAATTGTCCACCAACCGCTAGCCCTCCACGCGACAACAAACAGTAATGGAGTGAACTGGTTGATTAAGTAATTGGTGGCGCTTCGCGCCCCGAATCCCTCCTTTCTTCACTCAGGAACTCAAGCACTCAGTCACTCAGTCACTCAGTCACTTTCCATCCTGCGTCAAGAATCTGGCGGGTTGCCGGGGAGGCCTCCCTGTAAGCTAGCCGCCATGAATCCCGCATGTAACGCTAACGTACTTAAATTGAACACATTTTCGAAACCCCGTTTTTTTGAGGGCACAGTGAAGTGGCATGGTACCTGCTAGTTAAAAGGCATTTTCAAGACATCGCTCAGGCGATGCCTGTCCGGGGGGATCGAAACGAGACCATGGCCGTGAACGTGCAGGAACTGAAGAGGATCTCCTTTGATCTGATCAGCGGCGGGATGAGCGACGATCTGGGGCGTGATCTCTCACGCAAGATCATCGTCTTCAACGCCTTCTCCCTGATCGGCATCCTCAACCTCGTCCTGCTGGGCACGCTTGCCTATCTCCAGAGAAACCCCTGGCTCGCCACGCTGGATTACTGCGCCGCTATTGTCCTTGCCTGCCTGATCGTCTACCTGCGCAGGACGAAGGACTACCAGACGGCCTTCTATTGCGGCGTCGGTGTCATCGGGGTGCTCTACTACTACCTGCTCTTCACCGGCGGGGTGAACAACACGGCCCACGTCTGGTACTTCACCTTTCCCCTGATTGCGTCGTTTATCCTCGGCTCCCGGCCGGGACTCGCCGCAACTCTGCTGATGCTCGTCCCGGCCGTTGCTTTCTTCATGTGGGAAAACCCCCCGGGTCCCTTCACGAACTACTCGCGGGATTTCAAGCTGCGCTTCATCCCCTCCTTTCTCGTCGTCACCGCCTTCTCCTACTTCTTCGAGAGGACACGGGAGAAGGCCACGATGAAGCTCGAAGGCGTCAATACGGAGCTCAAGAGCGCTGTGTCCGCCCTGCAGGATACCGAGGAGAAGCTACGCAAGGCGGGCGAGCAACTCGAGCAGCGGGTGGAGGAGCGCACCGCGCAACTCTACCGGGCGAACCTCCAGCTGGCGGGTGAGATGGAGGAGCGCAAGCGCTCCGAGGAGGCGCTCCGGGCGAGCGAGGGCAAGCTCAACGCCATGCTCCGGTCCGTCGGCGACAGCATGATCATGATCGACCGGGACCTGAATGTCGTCTGGTACAACGACAAGGCAAAAGAGTCTTTCGCCATGGGCTGCGACGGCAGGAAATGCCACGAGATACTGTGCAACAAGGCATGGCCCTGTGAACCCTATCCATGCTACGTGCTGCAGACATTCCGGGACGGCGAGATCCACAGCAGCGATACGACACTCACGACCCGTCAGGGGCAGGAGGCCTTCTACCACTGCGCCGCGAACGTGGCCCTGCGGGATGACAATGGAAGCCCGGCGGCCGTATTGACGATCCTGCGGGACATCACGGACCGCAAGCTGGCGGAAAACGCGGTCATGGAATCGGAAAAGAAATACCGGACCCTCTTCGAGGACTCCGTGGAAGCGATGAGCGTATCCCGTTACGGCAAGATGATCGACGTCAACCCGGCCTGGCTTGCCCTGCACGGGTATCAGGACAAAGCCGAGATCCTGGGCAGGGATGTCGTGGAATTCATCCACCCCGATGACCGTCACATTCTTGTTGCGCGCCGGGAAACGTGGCCGCACCACGACATTCGCTCCTACCAGATCCGGGACATTCGCAGGGACGGGGACATCGTCGATATCGAGATCTGCGCAAGCAGGATCGCCCTGGGCGGGCAGGAGTCCATACTCACCACCCTCCGGGACATCACGGAGAAGAAGCAGAGCGAGCGGGAGAAGAAGGCCCTCGAGGAGAGGCTCGCCCGTTCGGAAAAGATGGAGGCCATCGGGACCCTGGCCGGGGGGGTCGCCCACGACCTCAACAATATCCTCGGCGGCATCGTCGGCTACCCCGACCTGATCCTGATGGAACTATCCGGAGACAGTCCCCTGCGCAAAGGTATCATCACCATCAAGAACTCGGGCGAGAAGGCCGCCGCCATCGTCCAGGACCTGCTGACCCTCGCGCGGCGCGGCGTGCCTGTCATGGAGCCCGCGGGACTGAATCGCATCATCACGGATTACCTCCGCAGCCCCGAGTTCCAGAAGCTTCGCTCGTTCCATCCCGCAATCACGATCGAGAGCGATCTCGCCGGGGATCTGCTTCCCATCCAGGGCTCCCCCGTGCACCTTTCCAAGATCGTGATGAATCTCGTTTCCAATGCAGCCGAGGCCATGCCCTGTGGCGGCACCATCCGGATCGAGACCGCAAACCAGTATGTGGACACGACGATCCGCGGCTACGACCAGGTCACCGAGGGCGAGTACATCGTCATGAAGGTCGCCGATACGGGCATCGGGATTGCGCAGAAGGACATCAAGAAGATCTTCGAGCCCTTTTACACGAAGAAGATCATGGGACGAAGCGGTACCGGCCTGGGCATGGCCGTTGTCTGGGGAACCGTGAAGGACCACAAGGGATACATCGACATCGAGAGCGTGGAAGGGAAGGGGACGACGTTCACCCTCTACTTCCCCGTGAACCGCGCGGCAGTCAAGCCGGAGGACCGGAAGATCCCCATCGAGCAATTCCTGTCGAGGGGGGAGACCGTCCTGGTTGTCGATGACGTGGCGGAGCAGAGGGATCTCGCCTCGGCCATGCTGCGGAAGCTGGGCTACTCGACCGAGACCCTTGCGAGCGGGGAAGAGGCCGTCGAGTACCTGAAGAACAAGCAGGCGAGCCTCGTCATCCTGGACATGATCATGGATCCGGGCATCGACGGTCTCGAGACCTATCGGAAGATTGCGGAGCATCGTCCGGGGCAGAAGGCGATCATCGTGAGCGGCTTTGCCGAGACGGATCGCGTCAAGGAGGCCCAGAAGCTGGGCGCCGGGCAGTATCTGAAAAAGCCTTACACCCTGGAAAAGATTGCCATTGCCGTCCGGATCGAGCTCGACAAGGCGGCCTAGGAAAGGGATGTACAACGACACTGCGGGAGATCGATTTGTGGAAAAAAAGGAAATGATGACGCGGGAAGAGATTCAGGACTTCGGTGTCCAGATCGTATACGAGGAGATGGCCAGGGACGGCTACGAGATCCTCGGCGCGAACCCATCGCTTGCCATGACCCCGCAGATCGTGGCCAGGAAAAACGGCCGGTTGTGCTTCGTGGTCGTCCGGACCGATGTCTACCCGAACAAGGGGAAGCTGGCCGACGACAAAGAGGCCTTCTACAACCTGGAGCACGCCGAGCGAAACAATGCCTTGTGTTATTTCGCAAGCGTCGGGATCTGCAACTCGGCGGCTGCCGAGGCGGGCGATGAAAAGGCGATGGGCATCCCCGTCAGGGACGGTGGTTTCTTCGTGGACTATGAAGGGCTCAAGGTGCTGACGACCATCGACCGCATCGGGGTCGCGAACGGTAACGGACAGAGGGGAAAGGGTAAGGGGATAGGGTATAGGGTATCGGGAGATGAAAAAGAATGAAAAGGCGAAGAACCTGCTTCTTCGCCTTTTTTGTCTGTAGCCTGCAGCCTGTTCAGACCTCTCCCTAGCGATCGTCGACCATGTGGGCGAAGAAGCCAAGTTCCTTCGATCTCCGGTTGAACTCCTCCTGCGGCATCTCGGCCTTTCCGGATTCTGCAACGACCAATGACTCCTGGACGCACCCGGGGATCCAGTACTTCTCGTACCCGGGAAGCGGGGGCTTGAACTCGACGCCGGTGCGGCCAATGGCGACCTTGTAGAATCTGACCTCGCCGGGCTTGACGGTGATCCGGGGATGGGAGTCGTCAATCAGGATCGCCGACTTCTTCAAGTTTTCGTAATAAGGTACCACGTCATCGCCCCGGGGGGTCTGGACCACGATGAGATCGGCTTTTTTGAGCCTCGCCATCCCTTCATTGCAAAGCTCCACGCTGCCATCTCTGATCTTGATGTCGATTCCGAGGGCCCGGTAGCCCTTTTCCTCCAGGTTCCGGATGATCGCCTCGCCGATTTCCCCCACACCCAGGATGGCGACGGTGGTCCCTTCCCTGGGAAGGTTGTGCCTTTCCGCCACTCGTTCCACCGTTTCCACAACAGAGAAAACCCTGCCCTTCAGGCCGTAAACAAAAGGCTGCTCATAGGGGAAATGGGACTTGAAGAACCGCGGTCCCTGCCCTGCGACGGCGATCGTTTTTGCGCCTGTCACGGCCTTGGTGAACTTGAGGCGTTTCATGATGTTCCCGACCAGTTTTCGGTCGGTCTTGAACTGCTCTACGGTGTTCGGAACGGCAAGGATGAGGCCGCGCCCCAGTCCGTTGCCGGTGGTGATGACCCCGGCGACGAAGGGCTTGCCCGAAGCGAGATGCTTTGCCCACTTGAACCCGGGCGGCAGGTATCCGTCGATATCCTTCTGGGAGCCGGGATAGACGGTGAAGATACAGTTGAACTTGAAGAGTCTGCAAGCTGACAGTGCGACCAACAGGGGCCCGCGAAGAAGGATCATGATGAGACCAAGGATCTGCCTCGACAACCTTCTCGTATAGATGGAAACCACCTCCCCTTGTCAGCCCTCCATGTCCCGCGCTGAATCGGGACGAAGTGGAGATGCTAGCGGGATGCCTCTGAATTCTTTCTATATTCATGATGATTGCATCGTGCGCAATGAATTCATCTGATATTACAAAGGCAACGTACGTTCAGTAATAGTGTTGATGATTTTTGTCAAGTGAAATTTCCGTAATAATTCAGAGCATGATCACCTGTTAGATTTTTCAGGTGTCGGAATTTTTGACATGCAGATTCTTATTACATCCGCTTGACAATCTAGCCTGTCCCGTTTCATATGGACGACAGGAAAGCTGGGTAGCCCTATGAACTTCATCCATCGAATCATCCTGTTCTGGATCATCGCCACAGCAATGCCTCTCCTGGCCGGCTGCCAGGACGGTGACGTTGTGCGGCTGAAGGACCGTGCCGCAATTCCCTTCGACCGGATGGTCGGGGAGGTGTCAAAGAGCCGGGTCATTATCGTCGGCGAGACCCACGAGAGCCGGGCCCACCATGACCTGCAGCTCAAGATCATTAGGACGCTCTACGAAGGCGGGGCGCCGCTGGCGGTCGGCCTCGAGATGTTCAGAGCCGAGAGCCAGGAGTTGCTGGACAAGTGGTGGCGCTGGGGGATGTCGACGGAGCAGTTCGAGGCGCTCTATCGCGAAAACTGGGGGATGCCCTGGCCGCTCTACAAGGACATTTTTTTCTACACGCGGCAAAAGAGGATCCCGCTGGTGGGGCTGAACGTGCCACTGGAGGTCATCTCCAAGGTGGCCCGCCAGGGCTACGGGTCGCTCACGGAGGCCGAAAGAAAGAAGCTCCCGCCGGGGCTCACTTGCACCGTCGACGAGGCATACCGGTCGTTTATCCGGAGGACCTTTACCGAGCACGCCCACGCATCGGGGCGCTCCTTCGACCATTTCTGCGAAGCCCAGATGGTCTGGGATACGGCCATGGCGATCTACGCCCTCGATTATCTGGACAAAAACCCGGGCAGCCGGATCGTCATCCTCGCGGGGTCGGTGCACGCCTGGAAGCGCGCCATCCCCAGGCAGATTGCGACGATGAGGCCCGATGTGACGGTCTCGGTCATCCTGCCGGATCCGGACGGGAAGGGGGGACTTACGGCGGAGGATGCGGATTATCTGGTCCGACATTAGGGACCGGGGACAAGGGGTAGAGAGCTTTTCCCCTCATGTGAGCGTGGGTAAAAGTGATTTAAACAGGTGTCATCGCGAGCCGATCCTCGTGAGGCGTGGCGATCCACGTATGAGATCTTTGCGTTGATTTGATTCTATGATGAAGATTGCGTCGCGGAGTCGACCCTGAGCTTGCCGAAGGGCTCGCAATGACGATTGTTTTCATAGCTACTTTCATGTAAACCACTCAACGGGTTTTCCTGCATGAAGAAAAGTCTCGAGAAGGATGCGGGTCTGTACTGGGATTTGAGCCGGTACGACGAGCGGGTGCAGGATCAGTCCCACTGGGCCGGTTCGGCCCGCTGGCCGAGGCAGAGATGGCTCGAGTATGGGGAGTTCAATTTCGGCCTGGTCCTGAGATTCTTTGAACAGTTCGCCCCGTTGTCGCTGGTCGGGGGGTTCGCTTCGATGACGGCCCTGGACTGGGGATGCGGCGGCGGGGCCAACATGAGCGCCCTGTGCCGTTATTTTCGCCGTGTCATCGGTGTCGATATCTCACAGCCCACCCTCGATGAGTGCACACGGCAGCTCAAGCGCGTCGGCCTTTCCAATTTCGGAACGGTTCTCGTCGACGCGACCCAACCGCGAGGGGTATTGGATGAGGTAGGACGGGATGCCGTCGATCTCTTCTTCTCCGTCGCCGTATTTCAGCACTTCCCCTCGAAGGCCTACACGAAAGAGGTCCTGGAGACTGCGGCGGGCCTGATGCGCAAAAGTGGCCATGGCCTTGTCCAGGTCCGTTACTTCGACGGGTCGGAAAAGCTCAGGCAGAAGGAAGGCGACTACGCAAAAAACGTCATCTACATGACCTCCTTCACCACCGAGGAATTCTCGGCGCTTCTCCATGAGGCGGGCTTAACTCTCTTGGGTTCGATGCGGGACCTCGACGACCCGAAGGACTGCCATGAGTATTATTTCTTCCGGAAGTAGAGAGAAGAAGTGTCTGAGTGCGTGTGTCTTAGTGCCTGAGTGAAGAAACTGAAAAACGCCGGAATAGAATTCCCTCGCGGATCTTCTTTTCGACCTGGCACCTGTAACCTGTCATCTTCAGCCGCAGGTGAGTCCCCAGGCTGTTCAAAAGCGGCCGGATGCAAGGCCTCCGAAGTCCTGAGGAGGGAGGCGTACCAAGCGTGCGTCGACCGATGATCGTGCGTCCACAGCCTAGCCTTTCATGACGAGGAAGCCCACCGGCAGCAGCAGCGCCGCCGTCCCGCCGGCGAGCAGCCAGCAGAAGGCGTCGATTTCCTGCTCCCTCTGAAGGATCCTGTCCTCCCAGTCGCTCAACTCAACCATGTTCTTGAAGCGGCGGATCGGGGAAACCATACGTGACGCCGCCCTGATGCGAAGCCTGCTGAAACCCTCCAGGCCTTCCAGATGATCGATTACTCTCGTATTCATCGCTGACTCCTCCGTCATGTTTCTTGTTCGTTCATGCTTTTTTTGTGAGGGCATCCGGTCCTGAACGGCCGCAAAACCGTCAGCCCGGGTATTTGCGCACGACGGCGCTCACCACGCCGCCCACGCGCAGCTCCGACCGGGCGCGGATGGGCGGGTACTTCACGTTGGCCGCCTCCAGAAATACGTCCTTTCCCTTTTTCCGGAAGAATTTCAGTGTCCACTCGCCGTCAACCTCGGCGATCACGATGTCGCCCGATTTCGGCTCGCGGCCTTTCTCGATGACGACCAGGTCGCCCTGGTGGATCCCCTCGTCGATCATGGAGTCCCCCGACACCCGCAGCAGAAAAGATGTACCGGGTTTCGTGATGAGGTACTCGTCGAAGGAGATCACATCGCGGAGTTCTTCCTCGGCAGGTGAGGGAAACCCTGCGGCCACGTCGCCCACCATGGGCAGGCCGAAGGCCCTGCGCGACGGGTGCAGGAACCCCCGGGCATCCTTTTCCAGTACCCCATCGGCCAGGAGTTTCTGAACCCAGAAATAGACGACGGCCTTGGAGCGAACCCCCAGGAGGGTCATCATCTCCGCGTAGGTAGGCATCCGCCTCTGGCCCCGGTAGAACCCGGCAATATCCTTCTCCACGCTCTTGAGGGTCCTGTTTCCTCTCATGTGCTCATTTCCATTCGCAGGATCGAGGATCGGGGTAGGAGGCTCGAGGTTTTTTATTGGCCGCCTCGGTCCTCGTTCCTCGGACCTCGTGCCTGCAGTGTATAGAACGATCGTTCTATCTGTCAAGAAAAAAATGAAAGGGCATGAAAAAATTGTTTTTCCCGGTCTTGGGCGGGGGCGAGACATGGCCGGACCGTTTTTCGTTGACAGAAGAGGGGATCAACGATAGAAAAGCGGCGGCGCAGGGCTCGGCCCAACGCATCCCGTATTGATCATCAGCTTCACAAGCGAGAGAGGAGGAGGGCATGAAGGTTTTGGTTACGTTCTACACGCAGACGGGGAACACAGAAAAAGTCGCCAAGGCCATTTATGAGGCCGTCACTGTGCAGAAGGAGATCCTGCCTCTGGCGCAGGCCAGGCCGGCCGGATACGATCTTATTTTCTGCGGGTTTCCCGTGCAGGCCCACAGCGTGCCGGGAAAAACGGCGGACTTCATCAAAGGGCTGCCCAAAGGACAGAAAGTGGCTTTCTTCGCGACCCACGGGTCCCTGCGCGGCGGCCAGCTCCCGAGGCAGGCCTTCGAGAGCGCGGCAGGGATTGCCGTCAGCCTGAAGGTGCTCGGCCAGTTCGGCTGCCGGGGGAAGGTGGACCCGAAGGTCATCGATGCCCTCATGAAGAAGCCCGAGCACATGGCCTGGGCCGAGGAGGCCCTGGGGGCCAGCGGGAACCCCGATGCGGCGGACCTCAAGGATGCTGCGGAGTTCGCGCAGGCCATGGTCGGCAAGGCGTACTGATCACCTGCGGGCCGCGTCGGCCCGCTTCGCCCTTGACCGGAGGGAGCCGTTCGATGCGCGTATTCATGCAGGCGGCTGCGGGAAGCGGCAAGAGCCTCTTTTTCTACAGGGATTCGGGAACTCTCGAGCTTCGCAGCGGGGGCGGCTGTCTTTCTGTCTTCGGGCTTCCCTTCCTGCTGGCAGGCCTTTTTGTCATGCAGATTCCCCTGGGGCTCATCCCCGTGGAGGGCTCACCGGGGCCCCTGCCTTCCGTTTTCGTCGTCCTCTTTGGCTCGGTGTTCGCCGCCGTCGGGGCCGGTCTTGTCTTTGGACGCAGCGGGATCATTCTGGACCGGGCCAGGGGACGCATCACCCAATGGTACGGCTTGCTAGTGCCCATGAAGCGAACGGAGTATCTCCTCGATGCGATCCGGCAGGTGGAGATGGACTTCTCACGCGGCGACAGCGACTCCGCCGCAACCTGGCCCGTGAAGCTCTCCGGCGAGGGGATCGTGAAGCCCATCGCCGTCGTACAGCCCATGAGCTTCGCCGAGGCGAGGCAGGTGGCCGAGGAACTCTCGCGGTTCCTGCGAAAGCCCCTCGTGGACAGCTCCACGGGTGAGCGGGTCACACGCGACCCCGAGCATCTCGACGAATCGTACCGCGACCGAGTGCGGCGAACGGGCGAGGCGGTGGCCGTCGTGCCGCCCGAGCCCCCCGAAATGCGCTCGCGGGTGGAGCGAACGGGGGAAGGGCTCATCCTTCACATTCCCGGGCCGCCAATGAGCGCACTCCATTACCTTCCCGTGCTCTTTCCCCTTGCCTTCGCAGGGGCCGTGGCCTGGTTTTTCCTGCCGGCGATTCTCACGCTTCCCATGCCCGACTTCATCCGCTATGTGTTCCTGGGGTTCATCGGCCTTTTCTTCATTGCGGGCCCCGTCGTCTCGGCGCTCCTGAACGTGCTTCGCCTGAAAAATCAGTTCGAGCGAATCACCGCCACGAAGGCTTTTCTCCGCGTCGAGGCCCTGAAGCAGGGCAAGCGCACGACTCTAGAGATCCCTGTCGACGAGTTGGAGGATCTGGTGGCGCCCACAACACGCGCGCTCATGGACACCCTTGAAGTCCCCGGGATGAAGAAAGTCCCCTTGGGCAACACGGGGAGCCCCCGGATGCCCGACGGGCGACCCGTCCCCCGATTTCTTTTGTCGCTGATGAAAATGGCGGGCTCCCGGGGCGTCACGGCCCGGAGCGACAAGGCCGTCGTCGAATTCGCAGGCGGTCTCGACGAGGCGGAGGTTGCCTACCTTTTTGCGCTCATCCGGAAAACGATCGCGGGATGAATAAAGAAGGGTATAGGGTATAGGGTCCAGGGTTCAGGGAGGGAAGAAGCAGAAATCCCCCTCTTTCCCCCTTTATAAAAGGGGGATGGAAGGGGGATTTTTTATTCCCCGCGGGCCTGCGGGCCGCATCAGGGTGCCGAGAAAGACAGATCCGATTCGGGTGCGGCGGTCGTGGACTCCTTTCCCCGTGCATACATGGTCTCGATCAGGTCGTGATATTTCTCGACGATGATGCGGCGCCTGATCTTCAGGGTCGGCGTCATCTCGCCGGCCTCCTGACTGAAGGGCCAGGGCAGCAGCGCGATCCGCTTCACCTTCTCGTAGCCCGCCAGATCCTTCTGCAGGGCTTCGATCCGCCCCTCGAAAAAGCGCACGACGATGGGGTCCCGCACCAGCTCCTCACGGGAGGAGTAGGCGATGTTCCAGGTTTTTGCGTAGGCTTCGATCGCATTGAAGGCGGGGACGATGAGCGCCGTGGCGTAGGGGCGCCCGTCGGCAATGACGATGAGCTGTTCGATGTAGGGGTCGCCGGCCAGTGTCGATTCGACATACTGGGGGGCGATGTACTTGCCGCCGGAGGTCTTCATGAGCTCCTTGATGCGGTCCGTGATCGTCAGGTACCCGTCCTCCAGGACGCCCACATCGCCCGTCTTGAGCCAGCCGTCCTCGAAGGTCTCGGCCGTGGCCTCCGGTTTCCGGTAATAGCCCGACATGACCGTTTCACCCCGGACGAGGATCTCTCCGTTGGGCGCGATCTTCACCTCCACCCCGTCGATGGGCTTTCCCACGGTACCCGGCCTGAAGTGATAGTCCTCGTGGCAGGTGACGGTGGCCGTCGTCTCCGTGAGGCCGTAGCCGTAAGTGATGTGGATGCCGGCCGAGTGGAAGAACTCCTCGATCTTTCGGGCAAGCGGCGCCCCGGCGCAGGGCAAAAACCGGATCCGCCCCCCCACGATGCCCTGCAGCTTTCTCAGGACGAGGGCCTCGGCCGCCAGCCACTGGAGCCAGAGACGGGGCGAAAGGAATTGTTTTTCCTTCCTGCGCAGGTAGACCGCCTCTCCCACGCCGAGGGCCCAGAGAAAGAGCTTCTTGCGCCAGCGCTCGCCGTCGTCGAGTTTTTCAAAGACGGACGTGTAGATCTTCTCGTAGAAACGGGGCACGGCGCACATGATCGTGGGCCGGATCTCCCGGAGGTAATCGATGACTTTTGACATGTCATCGACATAGACATTCGTCATGCCGTGACCGATCACGTAGTAACTCCAGGCCCGCTCGAAGACGTGGGCCAGGGGCAGGAAGCACAGCGACACGTCGCGGTCGCTCACGTTGAGGCGTTTGTCGTGGGCGATGACGGAGTGGCTGAAGTTCGAGTGCTGGAGCATGACCCCCTTGGGCTCCCCCGTGGTGCCCGAGGTGTAGATGAGCGTGGCCAGATCGCCGGTGGAGGCGCGCTGAAGCCTTTCGTCGAGCTCGGCATCCCGCGCCGATGCCCGGCCTTTCTCCAGAAAGTCGCTGAGATGAATCCCTTTCGGGTTTCCCCGCAGGTCCGCCCCGTCGTCGAAAACGATGATTGCCGCCAGGGTCGGCGATTTCTCCGGAATGCTCGTGATGCGATCGTACTGGAGCTGGTTCCCCACAAACATGAACCGGATATCGGCGTCGCCGACGATGTAGCCGGCCTGTCCAGCTGTGCTGGTGGCGTAGATGGGCACGGAGACGGCCCCGGCGCTCAGGATCGCAAAATCGGCGATGGTCCACTCGGGGCGGTTGCCGGAGTAGATGCCCACCATCTCGCCTGCCCGGACGCCAAGCTCCAGGAGGGCCTTCGCCGCTGTCCGGATGCGTTCCCCGAGGGACTGGTAGGATATGTCGTGCCAGTGATCGCCTGATCTGTAACGAAGGGCGGTCTTGCTCCCGTAACGGGCGGCCTGGTTGTGGACCATGTGGGCCAGGTGTGTGTCTATCATTGGTTCCTCCCCGGTTCCCGATTCGGCCCTGACGGGTCGGATGGATCCCATTGACGCGGCACACCCTTGCACAAAAACACGTCGCTTTCAAGCCAAATCGGACGTGCAAAAAATGCCTGCGGAATCGCGCTTGACAAATGGTCCGTTCCGATATTAGTGGCTAACTTGGTTTTTTCTTTTCCAGGATGACGCGAGGAGTTTCCATGGCCGCAACCGTGTTCGAGAGTCGTATTTTCAGCGGTCTGCTGTGCGGGCTGTCGAAGTTTTATCTGAAAATCGCCGGGTGGCGAAGGGTCGGCCGTCTGCCCGATATTCCCCGGTGCGTCATGATCGCGGCCCCCCACACCTCCAACTGGGATGCGCCGATCGCGCTTGCCATCGTGTTTGCCTTCCGGTTCAAGGCCAACTGGCTTGTCAAACACACCGCTTTCCGATGGCCTTTCCAGGGGGTTCTGAGATGGCTGGGGGCGATCCCCATCGACCGGACGAAGTCGACCGACGTGGTGACCCAGATGGTCGAAGAGCTCAAAAAACGGGCGGAGCTGGTGCTGCTGATCGCGCCCGAGGGGACCCGGAAAAAAGTGACCCGCTGGAAGACGGGGTTCTACCACATCGCCTGCGGGGCCGGTGTTCCCCTGGTGCTGGCCTTCCTGGATTACGCCCGCAAGGAAGGGGGGCTCGGGCCCGTCATTCAACCCACCGGCAATCTCGAGGCCGACATGGCCAAGATCCTCGGCTTCTACGCCACGGTAACCGGCAAACACCCCGAGAGGATGGGCGTGGTGGAGATCCCGCGCAGTTAAGCGGGATGGCGATGCAAGGAGGCGGGAATCCCGAGCCACGGGGCGTGGGCTCAAGATCGCGGGGGGAATGCCGATTTCCTGAGTAGATGGACGAAGCATGTCGCATCGCTGCAGGGGAGGTAGGCATCATGACGGCGGCACAACAGAATGGTTACAGGGCCTCGGAGCAATGCCCCGTTTGCGGGAGCCGCCGAAGCGGGTGCGCCACGGGAAAGATTACCGGCGCACTTCCCGTCATGCGAGCCTTTTACTCCTGCGGCTACACCGTCACGGCGGCCGGGACTTCTTCGGGCCGTGTGCTTGTCGTGGGGATCGGATGCAAGGGCTCAAAAGCAGTGACCGGTGGCTAGTGACCGGTGAACGCCGAAGAGACAAGGGACAAGGGACAAGGGGGTAGGGACGAGGATAAAAAATGGGATTCAGGATTCCCGATTCCAGGCGCGAAGCTCCACCAATTAACTAATCAACGAATTAACCAATCAACCAATCAACTCTGCTTCGCCTTATATGACTTTCTTCATCGCCGCCACCGCCACCTCGATCTGGTCGTCGGTGGGTTCGCGCGTCGTGATCTTCTGGAGCAACAATCCCGGCCAGCTGATCATTTGGACCCAGCCTTTTTCCTTGTGCTTCCCGCTGAACCGGATGATCTCGTAGGAAATCCCCGCGATGAGGGGGAAGAGCGAGAGCTTGTAGGCTACTCTCATCAGGAAATCCGGTCGCCCCAGCAGCGAGAACACGAGGATAGAGATCACGAACACCACCAGGATGAAGCTCGTGCCGCAGCGGGGGTGCCGTGTGGAGAACTGCTTGATGTTATCGATGGTGAGATCCTGGCCGTGCTCCCAGGCGAAAACGGTCTTGTGCTCGGCCCCGTGATACATGAAGACGCGCCGCATGTCCTCCATGAGAAGGGTCGTGGTCAGGAAGGTGAGGAAGATTCCGAGCCGGATCATGCCTTCGACGATGTTAAGCAGGATCGTGTTCTCGATGAAGTCCCGCAGGAATGCAAAGCAGTATGCCGGGATCAGGACGAAGAGGGTCAGCGCCATGCTGAAGCTCAGGCAGAGCGAAAGGGCGATCTCCCAGCCCTGCGGCTTCTTCTCGCCCTCCGGCATGGCGATCTCGGCGGAGTACAGAAGCGTCTTGATGCCGAGGATCATCATCTCCACGAGCGTCACGGAACCGCGGACGACGCGGATTCCCAGCACGGGGTAGCGCTTCGTGAAAGGGATGTAGTCCTGTTCCTTGATGACGATGTCCTTGGCGGGCGTGCGCACGGCCACGGCGATCCGGTTGCCGTGGCGCATCATGACCCCTTCGATGACGGCCTGACCGCCGGCGATGTCCTCGGGGCCGGTGGGCTTCGAGTGCCCGGAGGCAGGCTCGTGCCCGGAGGCAGGCCCATGATTGACGAGATGCAGAATCCCGCTGAAGAAAGATCGGGTGAGGCGAAAGATCGTCATGGCTTCCCTGTTTTCTCCGGTTCCTTTGCTGTCTTGTTGTCGTGGTCGGACACGGATTTCTTGAAGCCGTGGATGGCCTTTCCTATGGCGCTTCCCAGCTCGGGAAGCTTGCCGGGGCCGAAGAAGACCAGCGCGATGACGACGATGATGAGCAGTTCGGGCAGTCCGATGTTGGGCATAAATGGTGCACCTCCCAAAATTACGAAGGCACAAGATACCACAAATGGGGCATAATGCAACCCCGTCTCAGGCAGGCGCGCGAAGCCGCCGCGATGAGGATATGAAAGGCAAAGCAAAAAAAAAGAAGCTGGGAAGTACGGAGCAGCCGGAAGCATGCAACTACTCCCCGGCTTATCCAACCTTCTTAACTTCTCACCTTCGTAACTTCTATTTGTTCCTGGGGGATGCCCAACGGCAGGTTTTGCTCAGGCCGCCCGCTTGATCCCACCCTTTGAGCCCCAGCGGGCCAGGCCGACTTTCATCGCGATGAGCGCGCCTCGGAATTCCCTCTGGGTCCGCTCGCACTGCAATAGCGCCCGGCAGTATGCCTGTTTCTGATCGTCCTTGATCGCGGGGTTGATGAGGGCAAGCTCAAGGGCCTTCTTCACCACGATGAGCTTTCCCATTTCACCTTCGAATCTCTCTACGTCGTCCTTCGTGAGACAGCCCCTCTGCATTGCGACTCTCCTTAGGCCTTACGTATTATGGTCAAGATCAAAAACTATATCACGGGTTAAAGCAAGATGTGTGCCGGACGGTCCCGGTTGCTTTTTTTCGTGAAATCAGACGCCCTGCGAGCTATAATCCGGGACCGGCTCTTGCATCTGGACTACGCGGCCCATCTCTGGCTCGAGAAGGAGATCAAGAGTGTGGCCGAACTCAAGGAGCGGAAGATCCGGGGTGCCAAGGTCTTGAGAATGTAAAGATTTTGTGTCAACCAAACGATTTATTGGACGTTTAACCCACTAGACGCCCCCTTGCGGCTGCCTGTCGCCGAGGGGGCGAGGAGAACAAGAGTCTGGACCACAGCGCGGCACTGAACCGGTTCCTGGCCCAGGTGGAGAGACGGGCCTTTGGGATGGCCCGGATGGCCTCGGGGAGTCCTGACGATGCCCTCGACATCGTGCAGGACACGATGCTGCACTTTGCCCGGCTTTACGCCAATCGGCCCGAGGGGGAGTGGAACGTCC
The DNA here is from genome assembly GCA_963802225.1 of uncultured delta proteobacterium. Lineage (GTDB taxonomy): Bacteria > Desulfobacterota > Syntrophia > Syntrophales > UBA2192 > UBA2192. Next base: position 97,244 of record CAWDHZ010000003.1, read on the forward strand.
TCTTTTACAAGATCCTGCACAGCCGTATCACCGACTGGTATCGCCGGACGGCAGTGCGGAGACGGTTCCATGACTGGTTCGGCAAACCCCGGGACGACGAGAGCGACGAGGAAGACCCGATGGCCCGGGTGGCGGATTCGACCTCGCCGGACCCGGCCGAGGGGGTTATGAGGCAGGAGTTTACCTCGGCCCTCCAGGGGGCGCTAAGGAAACTCCCGCTGAGGCAGCAGCAGGCCTTTGTCCTTCGAGCCTGGGAAGGGTTCGACACGGCCCAGACGGCACACGCCATGGGCTGCTCGGAAGGCAGCGTCAAGACGCATTACTCCCGGGCCGTCCACGCCCTGCAGCTCAAACTGGAGGAATTTCAGCCGTGAACGAAAAACTCAGCGAAAAAGAGGCGCGCTTTCTGGAGAAGGCCCGGCAGAGCCTTTTGGCCACCGAGGACCGCATCGAGGCCAATACGCTTATGCGGCTTCGCGACTTCCGCGTGAGGGCCGTCGAGGCTGCAGACGCGCGCGGCCGGGGGTTCTTCCGGATTCCGAACTGGGCGCGGATCGGGGGAGTTGCAACGGCGGCAGCGGCGATCCTGGTCTTTATGATCTGGTTCGACACGCCGAAGCAGGATCTGCCCGTGAAGAATGCCGACGATATCGAGATCGTGCTCAATGTGGACAGCGCAGACAATATAGACCTTTACGAGGACCTGGATTTCTATGAGTGGCTTGCGGGCGCCGGCAACGGCGGCAGCAGCAGCTAGCCTGATCAAAGGAGAAAACCTGCGAAGAGGATGTCGGAAATGAGTAGACGGATCGCAACCCTCGTGGCGGTGTTGATCCTGTTTCTCGCGGGGCTTGCCTGGGGTCAGACAGGCGGCACGTCATGGGATCGGCTCAAGCCGGAGGAGCAGAAGACCCTGCAGCCTTTCAAGGAGCGATGGAACGGCATGACCCCCGATCGCCAGGAGCGGCTTCGCAATGGGGCCGATCGCTGGCAGCGCATGACGCCGGCCGAGCGGGATCAGGCAAATCAACGATACCAGAAGTGGCGCGAGCTGCCCCCCGAGCGCAAGGATACGATCCGCAAACGCCAAGAGGATTTCAAGAAACTCCCTCCCAATGAGCAGCAGCAGGTCCGCGAGCGATCAAAGTGGTACAAGGAACTGCCCCAGGAGGAACGGCGCTCGATCCGCGAAAAGTACCAGCAGATGACGCCGGAGCAGCGCCAGGATTCGAGGCAGAAACTCCGAACCATGACGCCCGACGAGAAGAGGGACTACTTCAAGGGGAGAAAAAATAATTGATGCCGGTTGTGGGCAGGAACGGCAGAAATTGAACAACATGCAGGACCGCTCCAGCAACAACATCTATCGACAGAAACACGATCGCCAGAAGGTGAGCGCGAAATAGACCCCAACCTCTCTCTCTTTCCCTCCGGGCCTCTCCGCAAGAGAGGCCTTTTTTTATGCACAAGCAGGGCTGCATGAAGATGCATCAAAGTGCGGAAATTTCACTCCGAATGTGATACAAGACCCGGGTCCATATCGAGAAAAACTGCGAAATCGGCTGCGGCAGGAGAAGCCAACCGGCTTAAATCATTGGAGGAGCGTCATGGAAAGAATCCTTGACCTGAGAAGCGATACGGTAACAAGGCCCACCGCTGAAATGCGGGAGGCGATGAAAAACGCAATCGTCGGAGACGACATCCTGAGGGACGACCCCACGGTCATACGGCTCGAAGAGCTCGCGGCGGAGATTTTCGGAAAAGAGGCGGCCCTCCTGACAATCTCGGGAACGATGAGCAACGAGATTGCGGTCATGATCTATACGAAACCCGGCGATGAAATCGTCGTGTTTGCCGATTCCCATCTTTATAATCTGGAAACCGGGGGAATCTCCGCGCTGTCGGGCGCCCAGCCGCGGCCTCTGAAAAGCGATTCGGGAACCTATGATACAGCTGAGCTCAGCGAGGCGATCATGCCCCCCGGCGTCCAGAGAGCAAGGACGCGGCTGATCTGTCTGGAAAATACCTTTCACCTGAACAGGGGGCTGGCCGTTGAAAAGAGCCGCTATGCGGAAACCATCGCCATCGCGCAGAAACACCGCCTTCCTATCTTCATGGACGGCGCGAGGATTTTCAATGCGGCCCTGGCTACAAACACGACCGTGGCCGATCTGGTGAGCTTTTGTGACGCCGTGGACGTTTGTCTCTGCAAGGGCCTGGCGGCCCCTCTGGGCTCCATGCTTGTGGGTTCAAAGGATTTTATCGACGAGGCCAGGCGAATGCGGCAGAGGATCGGAGGCGGCATGAGGCAGGCGGGGGTGATCGCCGCCCCCGGAATTCTTGCCCTGACGAAGATGGTCGAGCGCCTGCCCGAGGATCACGAGAATGCCGAAAAGATGAGGTTGGGCCTCGAAGCGCTGGGGATCCGGGTAGACCGGGGGGGAGTCCTCACCAATATCGTCAATCTGGATGTCAGCCCCGCAGGCTGGAAGGCAGCCCTCTTTGCGGATCGGCTGAATGGCTGCGGGATCAAGGTCAAGGTCTGTACGGAGCATACGCTCCGGATGGTGACCCACAATGATATCCAATCCCGCGATATCACGTTCATCCTGGATACGATCGGCAGCGTGCTCCGGGAGAAGCCACGGAGTTAAATCGCATAGAGATTCACAGGGCTGTCGGTTTCATGGCGAAAGTCTTTGTCTAAAAGGGGTGATGATCCGGGCTCGATAGGCCCTGTGGATGCCTGATGCGGGCAGGCAATAAAAAATCTTGGGAGGAGAGAACACAATGGGGCTCATACTAAAAATCTTTTCAGGAATCGTGGTGGGTATTCTGTTGGGCATGTTTGCGCCCATGGAGTTGATTAAAGTATTGTCCAGTATCGGATTTGTCCTGGGACAGTACATCCGGTTCGTCATTCCCCTTCTCATTATCGCCTTTGTGGCAAAGGGGGTTGCCGAGTTTGGCCAGCAAGCCGGAAAAGCCCTGCTGCTGGGACTCATCCTCGCCTATGTTTCCACCATCTGCGCCGAACTTCTGGGCTTCTCCGTCGCCTCCGCATTTCTTCCCCATCTGGGGATCGCCCCGGGTTCGGTGGCTTCGGCCACAAAGATCACGCCCTATCTGCGAATCGAAATACCGGCAGCCATCTCCATCATGGGGGCCCTGGTCCTTGCCATCATCCTGGGCCTGGGGATCACCCGGATCAAGAGCCCGACGATCACGGGCTTCATCCAGGAATTCAACGGCATCATCGCTGATGTGATCCGGCACGGATTGATCCCCGTGTTTCCCTATTTCGTCGCCACCGTCTTCATGGAGATCACGGCCAAGGGACAACTGATCCCCACCATCAAGGCTTTTTTCATGGTCCTGCTGCTGATCATCCCGACGCAGTTGGTCTGGCTTGCCGTTCTCTATACCATCGCCGGACTTTATACGGGCAAAAACGCCTTCTTTGTCTTCAAGACCATGATTCCTGCCTACTTTACGGCGATGGGGACCATGTCGAGCGCGGCGACCCTTCCCGTGGCCCTGGAGTGCGCCGGCAAAGTCCCGTTTCTCAAAAAGGAATCGGTCAATTTCTGCATTCCCCTGTTCAACGTTGCCCATTTGCCGGGGGCTGCGGCCGCCATCACGATGTCCGCCATGGTCGTGACTATCCTGACGAAGGGGCAGACGCCGTCCCTGGAAACGTTCCTGCCCTTCATCATCCTCCTCGGGTTCATCGAGGTTGCGGCCGTTGGTGTGCCGGGGGGCTCGGTCACGGCGGCGCTGGGTATCCTGGAAAGCACTTTGGGATTGGACCAGTCGGGTCTGGGGCTCATGGTTGCCCTTTTCATGATCCAGGATTCCTTCGGGACGGCCACCAATGTCGTCGGGGACGGGGCCTTGACAATGATCGTCGACAAGGCGATGCACGGCGAGGAAACGAAGGCATCGTAAGATTTACCTGCCCGGAAAAAGCCGCCCGCTCGAAACGAGGGGCGGCTTTTTCGTTCTTTGCCCCGGCCTTGAGGCATATTGACATTTTCCCTCAGGCTGATACGATCATTGCAGATTCAAAAATCCTTATCCCGGCGGCCACACCATGAAGATCCACGTGGAAACCTACGACGGGTACCGGGCGGGGGAGAGGCCCCTGCGGTTCCGCCTCGGCGAGAAGCGCCGCGAGGTCGTGGAGATCCTAGACCGCTGGTTCGGCGAGGACCACGACTACTTCAAGGTGCGCGCCGACGACGGCGCGGTGTATGTCCTGCGTTACGGCCGTTGCGAGGACGGCTGGGAACTGACGCAGTTCCGTGCCTCTGGTGCAGGTCAGGAAAGCGTAAAAGAAGGTCAGGCGGGCCCTCAAGACCTCTTGAACTAGGGAGGAGACGCGTGGTGAAGACGGAAGCGAAGAAGGGGAAAAAAACTTCCGCTGACGCTCGCGCACAGCTCGGCGAGGTCATGGGGAAGGCCGGGCTCGAGGCGCGGCTTCGCGCCATGATCGATTCCTTCGACGGCTTCATCTACATCTGCTCCCGGGACTATCGCATCGAGTACATGAATGAGCGGCTCATCGCGCGGACGGGCCACGACGGCACGGGGGAGCTCTGCTACAGGGTTCTCCATGAACGCGACGAGATCTGCCCGTGGTGCATCAACGAGCGTGTCTTCAACGGCGAGACCGTGCACTGGGAGATCCAGAGCCCGAAGGACAAGCGCTGGTACTCCATCGTCAACACGCCGATCTACAACCCCGACGGCACCCTCTCCAAGCAGGCCCTGATCCTGGACATCTCCGATGCCAAGAGGACCGAGGGCGACCTGAAGCATGCCCTGGCCCGGCTCGAGCACCAGGTGGAGATCCGCACGGCGGAGTTGCAGATGAAGAACCGGCAGCTCATGGAGGAAATCGCCGAGCGCCGAAGGGCCGAGGAGGCCCTGGCAGCCTCGGAGGAGCGATACCGCAGCGTCATCGACAACGTCGGGATCGGCATCTCCCTCATCAGCCCCGACATGAAAATCCTCGCCTTGAACAACCAGATGAAGAAGTGGTTTCCCGATATCGACGCGACGGCGAAACCTGTCTGCCACCGGGCCTTCAACGACCCTCCGCGGGAAGAGATCTGCCCCTGGTGCCCGACGGCCATGACCCTCCGGGACGGGCAGGTTCACGAGTCCGTCACCGAAACGCCGACGAGCGACGGAGTGAGGAATTACCGCGTCGTATCGTCTCCCGTCCTGGACAAGGACGGCCGCGTCACGGCGGCTATCGAGATGGTCGACGACATCACGGAGCACCTCCGGGCCCAGCAGGCCGTCGCTGATTCCGAGGCGCGCTACAGGACAATCTTCGAGACGACGGGCACGGCCACGATGATTGTCGAGGAAGACATGACCATTTCCATGGTGAACGCCGAGTTCGTGAAGGAGTCGGGATTCTCCAAGGCCGAGATCGAGGGCAGGAGGAGCTGGACCGAGTTCATCCACGAAGATGATCTCGAACAGATGAAGGCCTACCATGTCCAGCGGCGGTTCGATCCGGAATCGGTGCCCCGCAGCTACGAGATCCGGTTCCGAGATCGCGGCGGCCGGATCCGCAATGTCAACATGACGGTCTCCCTCATCCCGGGAACGAGGAAAAGCGTGGCTTCCCTCATGGACATCACGGTGCGCAAGCAGGCCGAGGAGAGAATCAGGGAATCAGAGCGGTTCCTCGCCGACGTGATCAATTTCCTGCCCGATGCCACCTTTGTCATCGACGGCGACGGGAAGGTGATCGCCTGGAACCGGGCCATCGAGGAGATGACGGGAATCCCCGCGCCGGAGATGATCGGCAAGGGGAACTACGAACATGCCATCCCCTTCTACGGCGAGCGCAGGCCTATCCTCATCGATCTCGCCCTGAAGCCCGACAGGCGATACGAAGGGACATACGTCTCGACGGAACGAGGGGAAACCGTACTGATCGGGGAGGCCTACATGCCGGCCCTCAAGGGGGGCGATGTCTACCTCCACGGGACGGCGAGTGTGTTGCGGGACTCGGCGGGGAATGTTATCGGGGCCATAGAGTCGATCCGCGACATCACCGAGAGACGACGGATGGAGGAGGCCCTGCGACGCCGCGAGGAAGACCTGGAAGTCAAATCGGGCAATCTCGAGGAGATGAACACGGCCCTGCGTGTCCTTCTCAAGCACCGGGAGGAGGACAAGAGCGAGCTGGAGGAGAAAATCCTCTCCAACGTGAAAAAGCTCGTTGTGCCCTATGTGGAGAAGCTTCGAAAGAGCCGGCTTTCCGACGAGCAGTCCTCCTATGTGGATATCCTCGACGATCATCTTCAAGACATTTTGTCGCCCTTCCTGCGCAACCTGGGCACCCGGCATCTGAATCTCACGCCCAAGGAAATCCAGGTGGCGAGCCTGATCCGGGAAGGGAAGACGAGCAAGGATATCGCGGAGGTTCTGGGTGTGTCGGCCCGGGCCGTGGACTTTCACCGCGACAACATCCGGATCAAGCTGGGTATCAAGAACAAGAAGGCAAATTTGAGATCCTACCTCTTGTCCTCATTCTGAGGGTACAGAGTATAGGGTATAGGGCCGCTTCGCCACTCCCTTCTTTCTTCACTCAGACACTCAGGCACTTCTTCTTGGTTCCCTGAGGCCGCAAGATTGTAAAACCCCCCTTCAATACAGCGCAATAAAAACATCAGGTATTGCCTGATAAAATACCGAATCTAATCTGATATTGCCTTTTTCGCCTATTTCGGTTATGGGCTTGCTCGGTACAAAGAAGTGCCATGGTTTCCGCAGAGGGTAGGAACGGGAGAGAGACCCTCCATCTTAGAGGACCGGGAAATGAGACGTCGAGGATGATGCGGAAATACCGATTTTGTGGAGTCCGAACATGAAAGATCAACACCAGGCCTCAGCTCAGGACATGGAGAAGAGGCTGAAATTTCTCGACGAGTACAAGCGGATCAGGGACGAAGAGACCGGGGAAACCGACGGGACTGAAGAGGAAAAAGACGGCGAAGAGTCCCAGGAGGTGAGCCCCAGCACGCAGTTTTTTCTCACGAAATAAGGTCCGTAACCGCTCAATTGCACGAGTGAAAACTTTTTCAGGGGTCTCTGGGACAACCCTGTTCTCCTCATTAGGTCTAATGCCCCCTCACCTCATATTTTCTTACGCCAGGAGAGAGGGAGATCAGGGAGACAAGAAGCACAAGGAGAGAGTGGAGGTGAGGGGGCATCCTCATTCGAGGGTAAAGGGTTAAGGGGCTAGGGTATAGGGAAGAAAATACTTCCTCTAATAATCCGGTGCCTGCGATCCGATCCGTTTCTTTCCCCAGTACCTTGTTCTACCTGGGTCATACCCGCGCAGGCGGGAATCCACGTATGAGACTGGATTCCGCGTCAGGCGCGGAATGACAGTCGATTGCACATCAGATATTCAATCCATATTGCAGTGCCTTCCGCTGGATTCCCAGCGGGATCTGCGGCTGGATCAGTTCCCCGCCCCTGGCCCGGAATGGCAGATAGACCAGCTGGGCTTCTTTCATCACAATCCTCATATCCCCCAATTTGGGCAGCAGGGTCCTCTTGTCGGCGGCGAGGTCGGCCAGGGCCGTCTTGAGGCTTTCGACGCTCTCCTGGGCAGGCAGGGTCACCGGGTGGCATTTGAGAGTGCCCAGGCGCTGTTCGAACTCCCCCTGCCACTGGAAAAGCGTCACCCGGCGAATCAGGGTCAGAAAGAGGGCCGCGTTGACCTTGAATGCAGGCACCCAGAAAAAGAAAGGCGTCTCCGCCATCGCAGGTGTGAGTGCCCGGGGCAGGTTGCAGAAGCGGACGTAATCCGCAAAGGACGCAAGCGATAATCCCTCCACGTCCACCCTGATGCGCCAGAAGGGCAGGCCGAACTGCTTCCCGCCATCTTGATCCGGGACGACGTGAAACGGTATCTCCTCGAGACCCTCCGATCCCCGCTTCCAGGCACGATCGCAGTTCCGGCAGGTCAGCACCAGGGTGTCCCGGTCTCCGTCGAGGTCCACTCCGCAGTCGGGACAGGTTGCCGCGTAGAATCGTACTTGAAAGTCGGGCTGCTTCGCCGCCGGCGCACGGGCCTCCCACTGGCCGACGGACTCGAAAATCCTGCCCTGCAGGGCGTCGACGATATGCCCGTCCCGCCGGGCAAGAGGGTAGTACAATAGGCTTGTCTGCTCGCCGATCCAGGCCCGGTGCAGGGCGGGTTCCGCCCAGGGGGGCAGACCGAGCTGCTTCAAATTTGCCTCGCAACCGGCGATGGCTTCCCCGACCGTGAGCGTTGGCGCGAAGAACGTGCCTGCCACACCCGGCGCGAGGAAACGGAGCCTTGCCAGTTGCGTCTGGATTCCCAGGGACCACGGGAGCGTTTTTGCGGTGAGGGCGATGTGACTCAAGTCGACGGCGCCCGAATGGATCGAACCGGCCGTGCAGGTGAAGGCCATGCCTTTCAGGCGCCAGTACGGCACATACAGGACGTTTTCACCCTGATCGGGCGGGGCGGGTATGTAGCACTCCAGCGGGCCGCGACTCCCGAGACAGAGCTTCACCCTGCAGTAAGCACAGGTAAAGATCCGCTCCGTTTCCTCGAGGCAGACGTTGCCTGCGCAGCGGGGGCACTGGAAGTCGATGAGCCAGCGAGGGCTATCCGATCTTGTTTCCACAGTGGTTACAATACACCGAGACGGGCAGGTTATCTGTGCTGCACTGTGTGCACTTCTTCGGCACCGGCGTATCGCCGGCGGGGCTGCCGCAACGGGAGCAGAACTTCGCATGGGGCGTGAGGTTCTTGCCGCACTTCGGGCAGCGGCTGAAGACAATCAGCTGGTGCCCGCAGGCCGGGCAGAACGTTGCGTCGGCCGCGACGGGTCCCTGGCAGTCGGGGCATTTCATGGCATCGGTCTGGCCGCTCTGCTTCATGGTTTCCGAGTAGAAGGCGGGCATCATGAGCCCCAGGCCCATGCCGATCCCGGCGCCCGCCTCGGTCTTGGTCTCGGCGATCTTCTCCAGGGCCATGGCGGCCTTCATCTTCAGGAGCTTGTTCACATCGTCGAAGACGGCCAGGCGGCTCTTGTCGTCGATCGCCTTCTGCACCTCGGCGGGCGGCGTGATGGAATTGATATAGAGGGCCTGCAGCCCCAGGCCGAATTGGCTGAAGTCTTCCTGGAGACGCTTCACGAGCCCGCCGGACAGCTCCTCATAACGGCCGGGGAGCTTGAAAACCGTGTCGATCGTTTCGCCCATGAGGTCGTTGAACCGGGAGACGATGGCCTCGCTCAGGTAGTCCTCGATCTCGGTCGTGCTGAACATGCCCTGCGTGCCGACGAGTCGGTTGATGAGCAAGGCCGGCTGCAGTACCTGGATGCTGTAGACGCCGTGGGCCCGCAGGCGGATAAGGCCCAGTTCGGAGTCCCTGAAGGCGACGGGATCGCGGGTCCCCCACTTGAGGTTGGGGAACAGCTTCATGTTGACGAAGTAGACCTCCGCCCGCAGGGGGCTCGTCATGCCCCAGGGGATGCTGAGGACCTTGGTCAGGACGGGGATGTTGAGCGTCGACAGGGTGTGGCGGCCGGGGCTGAAGGCGTCGAAGGCCCTGCCCTGGTAGAAGAAGACAGCGGACTGGCTCTCCCGCACGGTGAGCTGGGCGCCGTATTTGATCTCGCCGGAGCCCTTCTCCGGGAGGCGGTGTACAAGCTCCTGCCCCGTCTCGTCGAACCACTCCAGTACTTCCAGAAAAATGAGATTGTCGTTCCCCATCGTCTTATCCCTCCAGGGGTGTATTGCCGCGAAGCCCGCGTTCGGAAAAGGATATCATGCAATAAGCATGCATTCTGAAGAGGGGAATTGGGTACAGGGTATTGGGTATCGGGAGGAAAAGAGACCCCTTAACAGCAGACGTAAAATGCTGTATCGTGCCATCGCCATTTCAACCAAGGAGGCGCGTATGATCAGGCCGGAGAAGACGATTGCGAAGCTGAAGTCGGGCGAGGACGTGAAGATCGTCGCCATCGGCGACTCCCTCACCTATGGCTGGCAGGTCAGCAAGGGCTATCTCGATTTTCTCAAGGAAATGCTCAGGAAGCGCTACCCGAAGGCATCGTTCCAGATCGTCAACAAGGGCATCCCCGGCGACACTGCCTCGGGGGGGCTCGACCGGATCAATTACGACGTCTATTTCTACAACCCGGACTGCGTCCTCCTGGAGTTTGCCCTCAACGACGCCTTCTGCGGGTTCACCTCCGAGCTCTTCGGCCGCAACATCCAGGAGATGATCGCCGGGATCCGGAAGAACACGCAGGCCGAGGTCGTCCTCGTCACGGCCGTCTGGCTCGACGACCCGAAGACCTATGATTCTATCGAAAAGTTCTTCTATGGAAAGCTCGAAGAGATGGCGGAGAAATTCGGCCTGCCCGTGGCCCGGGTGCACGAGCACTGGAGGCAACAGGTGAAAAGCGGTGCCGTCGATTTCCAGGAACTCGTCCAGTTCGACGGGGTGCACCCGACGGTGGAGGGCTACCGGCTCATGGCCGAGGCGGTCATGGCGGTCTTCTCGGAGTGAGAGCTTCGGCAAATGAAATGCATGTTTGGATGCAACGTAGCGTTGATTTGTTTCACCTACAAATGCTCGGCTACCCTATCTTTAAGCGATTGAAGATTACCGAGTGAAAGATGGCATCTTTCCAAATTGAATATATGGATCGAGAATCGCAACTTTTTTTGGTGCTTGGAAATAGAAGGGTTATAGCAGAAACAGGCGTGCGCCCCTCAGACACTTATCACTCGTCACCCGTCTTTATCACCAGCTGCCCTTTTACCGCGTTCATGTATGATGTGGGCAGACCGTTCTGGTCTTTGCCGATCGTGCAGTGATAGAGCAAAAGAAGCTCGTCCCAGATGCCGAGCGCAACGAACAGCCTTGGCTCCCAACTCTTCGCACCCGAGCCGATTTTGCCACGCTAAAACAGGAAGGTCGGGATCACCGGAGTAAAGTAGAAACGGACGTCCCAACGGGTACCGGCCTTGTCGCCAGGATGAATGACCGAATAGTCGACCTCGACCGTGACGTTTACCGGCAACTTGCCGATTTCGATCATCCTGCCGATCCCCAGCCCAATCGGAAGGGTCACCTTGTCGCCCGCAGCCTTCCAGTCGATGGAGATGTTGGGGCTCATGCCGATCCGCCATTGCGCCTCGGGATCCCAGGGAGGGGCATAGTAGAGGAAGTACTGAATATTGGTAAGGCTGACATCGGCACGCGCGCTGTCGCCGCCGACGGACCACCAGTGTTGCGGAAAGACGCCGAACAACCATTTGGGCCCCAGGTAGGCGACTACCGCGGAGGGCCCGAGGCTGTACTTGCCGGTGCCTAGCACATCCTCGGAGGCCGTCGGGAACATCGAGGTGGCCCCAACCCCCCAGATAACCGCCGCGCCCGTTGATTCGATCTTGATGGGTTTCTTGGGCGCGGCCAGACCCATGTAGACTATATCACCGAAGCCATTGGTGCGGTCGTAGGGGTCGGCCAGAACGCCGGGGAAGCGCGGATCGCTGAGTATCGCACCCGGCGTCACCCCGATAAAATCGCCAAAGCCCTTGTTGATTGGTGCGCTGAGGAACGGGAAGACAACGCGGTTAATCAGGCTCCAGTCACGGCCCAGGCTGAGCGGGAAGGTAGGGGTAATTTGGAGCTTTTGCAGCGTCTCCGTATCGCCGGTTTGGGGTACCTTTACCTGGATGTAGTCGTACTGAACCGGAATCGCCACGAAGTTTGCCACCGGGTTGTCCAACAACCTCGCGATCTGCGCCTGAGACGGAGTACATCCGGCCTTGACGACCTCTTTCAGGTCGATGTAGAGATCCTGCTCCAGAGCGGCGCAGTCGGCGGGCTTTTTTTGAGCCGGTGCCGGTGTTCCGGCCTGGGCGAGGGTGGTCCGCCGGGTGTCTGCCAAATCGGGGACCTTCACTTGTGCTATGGGGGGCAGCTTGCTCTTCGCAGAGGTGGGATCATCCATCAGCCCGGCCTGCGCCATGCCGACTTCGGGCCTCTCGTGCTCGTACATCCAGAGGCCGCCCGCCCATGCCGCCGAGGCAAAGACCTGGACCAGCACCGCGACGACCAGCAGAATGTTCAGCACACCAACGGCTCTGTTGCGCATCATATCACTTCCTATTGATAAGAACGCGCTTTGGGATGGGTTGAATATGCTCAAGAGGGAGTTGTGTGTCAACAAAAATCGACCGCAAGATATGGAAGAGTCCTTCTCATCTTGTCAGGCACCGGCCCGGCAATAAGAAGGGGCCCTGATGATTATCAATTCAAATCATGCATACTTTGCGAAAGTGCTGGGTTGAGGATCGCAGGAAGGAAGGGCCATGCACGCTTCTGTACTACTTCTCCTTCACCCTCTCGAGGATCTCCCTGCGGGTGTCTTGATATTCCCCCTTGTCCTCGATTCCGATGGCCTTGTCGATGAGGGTCTTGGCCTGCTCGAGCTGCCCCTTTTCCATGAGGACCCAAGCGAGATTGTTCAGAAGATCGGGGTGGTCGCCTTTGACCCGGAGACCTTCGCGCAGGGCCCTTTCCGCCTGGTCGAGCTTGTCCTGCCGGTAATAGAGGTGCCCCAGGTTCAGGTAGGGGATCACCCATTCCCTGTTCTTCTTGATCGCCTTCTCGTATTCCTTCCCGGCGAGATCGAAGTCACCCTTCTCCTCGTAAGCCACCCCGAGGTCGTTGTGCTGCTCGGCCGTGAGCGGGTCGTCGATGACGATGATCTGTGGGATCTTCGGCATCGCACAACTCGCAAGCAACAGCATCAGAAGGACGGGCAGTATTCTCTTCGTCATTTTCTTTCTTTCCAACCCTCGTCCCTCGCCCCTCTACCCTCGACCCTGTAGAGGAGCAGATACGCATTCCCCATCTTTCCCCAGATCGCCCCGAAGCGATCGTAGGAATAGCGGTTTTGAGGCGTGTAGCCGTCGTGGGCCGTGAACCCCTCGTCGTCATAGCCGATGACCACAAGGTAGTGGGGTTTCGAGACCACCCAGAAACCGAGATCCACGAGGACAATGACGGGTCGCTTTCGGTCAATCTCTGCTTTCAGCTCTTCCATGGTCCCCCGGCCGGACTTCGTCTCAAACCCCTTCTGACGGGCATAGCGCTCGAGATCGGTAATAAGAGCCCCCTGGAGTTTCTCGCTGTAGACCGCGGCGCCGATCGTCTTCTGATCCGCGGGGACCCCGTGGAACGTCATGACAGAGGCCAGCGAGGCCGGGCCGCAGAACTGAGAGTCCTGTTTCACGAAAGGAACGCCCTCGATCTCAAGGGCGAGGGCGTTCGAAGCCAGCAGGATGAGCAGGGTTGCGATGATTCGTTTCAAATCTCTATTTGACCACAACCGTCTTGTCCGAAAGCTTCAAAATCAGGACGACCAGGAGGACGATCACCAGGATGGCGATGATGACGCCCAGCGCATCTCCACCTGCCAGCACCTGATCCGAGGCCTGGGCGAGCATGTGAATCTGCTCATCCGAGAGGCCCTGGAGTTTTTGCTCGATCTCACCGGGGGCAAGCCCGTAAGCCTTCAGCTTTTCCTTCACGATTTGCGTTTCCAGTGCCGTCTGGATCCGGCTGATCTCGTCCTGACGGAGCTCGGACGAGGCCCCTTGGGACGTGATGGTTCCCACCATGCCGGCGATGGCCGGTGAGACGATGAGGCAGGACAGGTAGATGGCGATTCCTAACGCCAGGAGGGGTTTGTGAAGTCTCGTTATCATTTGTTTTTTCCCTTCGTTGAGATTCTTTTCGCCGCACGGAGCGGCTATTTCTTCCGTGTCGTGTCCTTTCCTTCGCAGAGGAGCTTCCGAACATCTCCGAGGCGCTGCCTGCCACGGCCGGTGTCCGTTGCGGACTTTCGACGGGAGAAGAATAGATGACCTGCCCCTTTCTGTCAAGATAGCCGATGGACAGCAGGGGGAGCGGGTTTCGGCTCAGTGGTCATGCGTGACAAGAGCAAGGATCTGCCTGAAGCGCTGAAAGTGGCACGGTTTTAGCAATTCTGCAGATCATAAAAGCAGATTGCTTTTTCCAAACCTCTAAAGGTTGGACTCGAAACAGCCGATACTAAGGCTGAAGGGAAAATGACACTCCCGCTAGCTTCAGCACCTCAGAATGAACCAGATCCGCACCCCGGGAGGGGTCAAAATGGTTACCATTAATAGAGGAAGCTACTGACTGGGGGTTCATAAACTGACTGGGGTATTCGTCTGGCACGGTATCCTGGTCAGCCTTTGCAAAAGCATGGAGGCATGGCAGTGTACGAGTACCTCTTCGTGATAACAGTCAGCTTTTCGATCGTCGGTGCCTGGCTTTACGCCATCATCGAATAGGGCCCGTCTGCACAATCACTCCCGCACGACGTGCCGTGGATCACCGGGATGAGCCGGTGAGCCTCCGGCGCGTTTTTTTATTCCTCCGAGATGCACAGAGAAAAGACCGCCAGGGGGATGATCCGGTGGACCTTCGACCGCCGGAATTTCACCTCGACGATGACGAAGTCCTCGTCCACCTTGATGAGTTTTGCCGGCCTTTTCGGTTCCGCGCCGGGGCGAACGGCAAACACGTACGTGACGTCGTCCGCCTCCAGTTCGCCCACCGTACCGACCAGCGTTTCGACATATTTCCTGAATTTCATAGTTTCTCCGTTTTCTGTTATTAATCTGTTTGATCCGGAATCCGTTACCGTCTGGATGACCCGTCACTCTGCGAGTGTGCAGTGTAAATCATTGGCTGAAAGAAGTAGGGGCCGTTCCCCGAACGGCCCCTCGAGCACGATCAGGGAACGGGCCCTACATGAAGTTTCTTTCTTTGCCCTAAGCCCTTAGCCTTTAGCCTTGTGCCTGTCCCCACTACATCCACTGCGCGAAGTGCGTCTCGTATTCCTTTTCCAGAATTTCCTTGTGTCTCATCTCCTCGCGGGCAAGCCGGCTGAATAGGGCCTCGAGGCCCGTTCCCTTGTACTGCTCGAGCAGGTCGTTGTAGAAGTCGAAGGCTTTCTTTTCCATCTGCATGGCAAAGACCATGATGTCCGGGGGAGCGCTGTCGGCGGTGAGCTCGATCTCCACCATGGTGTCCGAGACCTGGAGATCGCGCCCCTTTGCCTTCGCGCCGATCCCTTCGACGGCGCCGGTCAGAAGCGCTTCCTGGATCATCCTCCAGTGTCCCATCTCCTGGTCCGCCAGGTCCTTGAGTAAAGTTTTTGCCCCTTCGTCCTTCACTTTTCCCCGGAACAGGAGGTAGAGCTCGCTGGCTTTCTTCTCCTTGTCCAGGGCGAAGGTGAGCGCATCTTTCAACGTTGCAAAGTTCATCGTGCCTCCATTCTGCAAGACAGTAATTGGGAATTGGGTAATGGAAGTAGGGGGAAGGTGAAAGGACTTCAATTCCCAGTTTCCCAGTTCCCAATACCCACTATCGCAAGCCTATGGCTTGCGGTAGGTGATGCGATAGATCGCCCCGGCCCGGTCGTCGGAGACAAGCAGGGCGCCGTCCGGCATTACGAGCACGTCCACGGGGCGGCCCCAGGCCGTCATTCCGTCAAGCCAGCCCTCGGCGAAGGTCTCGTAGCTCACCGCCCGGTTTTTGTCCAGGCGCACCAGGGTGATCCGGTAGCCGATGGGACGGGTCCGGTTCCAGGAGCCGTGCTCGGCAATGAAGATCTGGTTGCGGTATTCCGCAGGGAACTGCTCCCCCGTGTAAAATTTCATGCCCAGGGCGGCCACGTGGGGGCCGAGCTTGATGGCCGGGGGCGTGTACTGGCTGCAGTCCCGATTCCTTCCGTAGGAGGAGTCGTGGATGTCGCCGTGGCAGTATGGGAAACCAAAGTGCATCCCTTTTTCCGGGGCGCGGTTCAACTCGTCGGGCGGCCGATCGTCGCCCATCCAGTCCCGTCCGTTGTCCGTGAACCACAGTTCCTTCGTTTCCGGGTGCCAGTCGAAGCCCACGGTGTTGCGCACGCCCGAGGCGAAGATCTCCAGGCTTTTCCCGTCGGGTTTCATCCTCATGATAGAGGCGTATCGTCCGTCCTTCTTTTCGCACACATTGCACGGTGCCCCTACGGGCACGTAGAGAAGCCCGTCGGGCCCGAAGGCGATGTATTTCCATCCGTGATGCCGCTCCCTGGGAAACGTTTTGTTGACGACAACGGGCTTCGGCGGGTTGTAGAGTCGGTCGGCGATGTTGTCGAACCTCAGGATCCGGCTCACCTCGGCGACGTAGAGGGAGCCGTCCCGGTATGCGACCCCGTTGGGCATGCTGAGCCCCTGCGCCAGGGGGATGATCTCGTCGGCCTTCTGATCGCCGTTCCGGTCCACGATGGCGTAGACCCTGCCCTCGTCACGCGTTCCCACGAAAAGCACACCCTTGGGGCCTAGCGCCATGGAACGGGCACCCTGGATCCCCGAGGCGTAGATGTCGATCTGGAAGCCCGGCGGAAGCTTGATCTTCTCGAGCGGAAGCCCGGGCGCCTTCAGGGCCGGCGTGATGAAGGGAAGGATGGGCAGGACGAACAGCAGCATCCGCGAGGATCGGAGCCTGGGGATGAGCATGGGCGTGCGCGCCCGGTAGGCCCGGTAGAGATCGCCGAGCCGGCGCTCCAGCTCCGGCTCCTCGATGAGCTTGAACTCGAGCAGCGCGCAGATCACGAACAGCGGGGTGAAAACCGCCGTGAGCGACCAGGACCGCAGCAGCACCCCCAGACCGATGAGCATGATGAAGACGCCCGCCAGCATGGGGTTCCGGACGTACCGGTAGGGCCCGTCTTCAATGAGCTTCGGCGGCGGGTTCAACGGGATGGGGGTTCCCTTCGCCCTGACAAATTGCAGAACCGACCAGAGCCACAGGGCCGCTCCCGCCGCGAAGAGGGGCAGGCCCGCATAAAGGGCCGTCGACCACGGGACCAGGGCCGGGAGCCCGAGGAGGCGATCGGCCGCGAGAGAAGCGAGGAGCAGAAGCAGGATCACGCTGACAAAGAAGGCCCCGCCCAGGGGCGCGAGCCTCCGTCGCACTTTTTCCGGAGCCGTGGCCGACCGGTAGATGAAATCGATGATGGACTCCCGCAGGGACTTCATGGGACCGCAGCTCCCGATCATTTTCTCTGAACGAGTTGTACAAATATACCACAGCTGAACGGAACGGGAAAAGAGAAGTTACTCGGGCATGAAGATGCAAAAGTTGGAAGGCAACCTGATCGAAAAGGGTCTTTCACCGGTCAGGGATCACTAGTCACCGGTCATTTTTCCTCGGGCCGGCTCGAGATCGGCCCCGGGCGGGATGGTCCTGCTGCAGGCTCAGGCGATGATGTCGAGAAGCGTCCCCTGCATCTCGTCTTCCGTCTGGATGGTCTTGATGTTCGCGGCGAAGGCGTGCTGGGTCGTGATGAGGTCGACGAGTTCTTCTTCCATGGAAACGTTGGACATCTGGTGCCCCTCGCCGATGACCTCGTCGGGGGGCAGTGGGGTGCCGGGCGTCTCGACCCGGCTGATGGTGACCTTTACCCCGTTGGGCGAGGTCTCCTCGAAAGAGGCTTTGCTTTTCTTGAAATCGTTCGTGTTGGCGTTGGCGATGTTGTTCGCCGTGACGTCCTGCTTCCTGAAGGTTGCCCTCAGGGCCGAAAGGGCCGTATTGATCGCTTCCGACATGCCGTGAACCCCCGCATAGCACTTCTACTTTCTTATCGGCAGCGGGAGGCTGAACTTGAGGGGCCCCATTTCTTCCTCTTCACTCAGACACTTAGACACTCAAGCACTTCTTTCACTGCCGCGAAGCGGCTTTCAGCATTCCTCCCATTCGGCAAGGCATGTCGGACATTCGCCTGTGTGCGTTCGGTCCCAGTCCGGCCAGCCCGTCTCGCGCTTCGTCAGGGCGCAAGCCGCTTCCTCGGCCGTCTGAAACGAGGCAAGCCAGAGGCCGCCGATGCAAAGCTTGAACATCTTCCAATCCGCTTCATCGGGCTCGATCGTAAATGTGCCGGCCGGTGTCTTCAGGATGTACGCCATGTCCCCACTATCCCTGTTTTGAAAGTCATAGAGGGCCTCTTCTATCACACTCCTCATGAAATTTCCATGGGCTGTCGCGTAAGACATTGACAGGACAGCCGGATTTCGTTTATATGGGGCACAGCCGACACGAAGAACAAAAGGGGGTGCTCCATGCCTGGTCGATCCTTGAGCCTTGTAGCGTTGATGGTGTTCGTTATGGTCCTCTCGGGCTGTATGGTTACAAAGAGTGCTTACGTCCAGAAGGAGGAGGAAGCGAACACGCTCGCCAAAACCGTCTCCGATCTCGACCAGCGCAACAAGGAGATCACGGCACAGAGCGAGAAGCTGAAGGCCGAGAACAACGACCTGAAAAAACAGGCCGTCGTGAAGGATGACCTGCTGCAGAAGAGATCGGAAGACATCGCCCGGCAGGATGCGAAGCAGGCCGCGATGGTCAACGAGGTGGAACGGATGAAAGCCCAGCAGGCGAAATCCGGGGGTGCGGACATCAAGGAAAGCCCGGCAGCGGGCAAGTCGTCCGGTCTCAAGTCCATCCGCATGAAGGTGCTATCCGGCGAGGGTAAAATCGACTCTGCCAAACGGATGGCCAAGCGGCTGACGGCAATGGGTTACAAGGTGGAGAGCGTGGCAATGGCCGAAAACGCCGATTACCCGGCCAACACGGTCTACTTCACCGAGAAGTACAAAAAGGAGGCGAAGACACTTGCGTCCAGGCTTGGCAAGAATACCATCGTAAAACCACTCACCTGGAAATCCGTCTTCAACATTATCGTCGTGACGGGGGGATGAGAAGAAAGGGTTCAGGGTATAGGGTATAGGGACAGAGAAAAAAAGAATAAGACAATGCAAAGAAAACGCAAGAAGGCCGGAGGGGGATTCCCTTCCGGCCTCTTTTATTCGATTTCTTGCCTTTCGCCCTTAGCCCTTAGCCTTTCGCCTGCAGTTGCATAATCTTCTTCTCAACCAGGCGGCGGTGGATGGCTGTTTCACGTACGATTTCATCGGCCAGGGCACGGAAGCGCTTATCTTCTGTCTGGACGACCTCGGTGAAGCGGGATTCGATAAGGGCCTGTTCGATGTCCCGGGCGATGTGCAGGGCTTTCACCGCCGGCACGGTGAAATGCTTCACGCTCTCGATATCGCGTTCGACACCGGAAATGAAGGTCTGCAAGGCCATAGAGCTGAAGGGCCGACCAGGCTGGAAGCAGCCCGGATTGCCGGTGAGGATCGCGATCATCGAACGGATGTGCTCCGAGTGGTGCTTTTCTTCCGCGGCAAGCCCCTGCCAGAAATCCTTGTCTTCCTTCCATAGTGCGGCGCAGGTCTCGTAGAGGCGCTCGACGGCCGACTCGCCACGGGCCATCAGTTCCATGGCCTCCAAGGTGCGATCCAGAGCGGGTGATGTCATGGGTTCCTCCCAGGCTCAAGAAAAAGTGCCAGTTCCTTCCCGTCTTATCGGCTGGTTCCTTCATTTTCTTTACCCCCGTGCGACATCCTGAGCGGCATGCATGAGTAAATAGTTCCACAATCAATATCCATATGGTTATAATAGACAATATACAAATGACGACCCTGAAAAAAACCGAAAGGTTCCTTGGTAAGGACAGGACATGACGTGTCAGGAAGGGCAAGTTCTGCAAGATGCGGCTGCAGGGCCGTCTAATATCTCAAATCTATACAGGCTGGCCTCATTCCTGGCCGTAGTGACAGTTCTCTACAATATTCTCGAAGGCGTCGTCTCCGTCTATTTCGGTGTGGACGACGATGCCCTCAGCCTCTTTGGATTTGGGCTGGATTCTTTTGTAGAGGTTGTCTCCGGCATCGGTGTGTGGCACATGATCCATCGTCTGCGGCGTTTTCCGGAAAGCGATACGGACCGATTCGAGAGGACGGCCCTGCGCATTACCGGCTCCGCTTTCTATCTTCTGTCCATCGGGCTGATTGTCACCGGCCTGCTGAATCTGTATTATGGCCAAAGACCAGAGACGACCTTCTGGGGAATCGCCATTGCCCTGATCTCCATATCGGCCATGTGGATTCTGATCCGCTACAAGATGAAGGTGGGGCACCAGCTCCGTTCGGAGGCCATTCTGGCCGATGCAAACTGCAGCCGCGTCTGCCTGTGGCTGTCGTGGGTTCTGCTGTTTGCGAGCGCAGGATATGAACTGACGGGTATCGGGGGCATCGATGCGGTGGGGGCCATCGTGATTGCCGTCCTTTCATTTCGCGAAGGTAGGGAAGCCTTTGAAAAGGCCCGTGGCGAAACCTGTTCTTGCGGGACTTGCGGCGCCGATTAGGAGGGGAAGTTTCCCGGATGAAAGCGTATCGGTCTTCGCGAACCGCTCTGCCCGGGAGCGGCAAATCGCCGATCAAGAGCATCGTCGCAACGGATGGATCGTGATATGCCTGAGAAACAAAATCCGGAGAACGTGCTGTCGGAGCTCGAGAAGGGAATCGCCTTGCCGAAATGCCGCACGTGCGGCTGCATGAAAGGGGCGCTCGAGGAGATGCGCGACAGCCTGGCAGCCGGCGGGGATCAGGATGCCCGCGATCTCAGGGAAAAGGTGGACATCTGGCTCGGGAAAACGCAGGAGAGCCTCTACACCTGACTGGGCTGCAAGCACTGCTACCCGGCGGTGGCAATGAACCAGTTTTACGAAGCGTTCCCGGAGCTCGAAGGCACTGCCCACGGGACCTGCGACACGGGGGCAGCGGCCCCGCAGTCCTGGCCCCCCGTTCCGGGAGAGTACTTCGTCCTGCGCGAACACAAGACCGCTCACGTGGCCGTGTCGACCCTCGCCAGTATCGTCCTGGCCGAGGAGCTGGCTCGCCTGGCCCCCAGGGACCTTTGCATGGTCGGCAAGACGGAAACGGAAAACATCGGCATCGAAAAGGTGATCCAGAACACCATCACGAACCCCTCCATCCATTATCTCATCGTGGCCGGCAAGGACCCCGAAGGCCACCGGAGCGGCGCCACCCTCCTTTCCCTCTGCGAAGGCGGCGTCGACAGGGCCTTGCGTGTGATCGGGTCGCCCGGGCGGCGGCCGGTCCTGAAGAACGTCACCCCGCGAGGAGGTTGAGGCCTTTCGCAGCCAGGTCACCCTTGTGGACATGATCGGTTGCGAGGATGCAGCGGAAGTTGTGACCCGGATCGGCGCACTCTCCAGGAGCGGACATCTCTCGTGCAGCGGCAAGGAGTTCGCCCGGGTGGTAAAGCCCGTGAAAATCTCCGCCGTCGAGGTGATCCGTGCGGAGAAAGTCAAAAAGACGGAAATGGACAAGGGGGGCTACTTCGTCATCCTGCCCCTGAAGGAAAAGGGGATCATATCGGTTGAGCATTACTCCAACGATAACCGGCTCCTCCGGATCATTGAGGGGACAGGACGCCGTGAGCCTCTATCGGAGCATTGTCGCAAATGGCTGGGTCACTCAGCTCTCCCACGCCGCCTATCTCGGAAAAGAACTGGACCGTGCGGAACTCTCCATGAAACTCGATTTCAAATACGTCCAGGACGGGGCCTGACGGGATCCGACGGGAAGCCCTTCTTGCTTGCCTGTCGAGACCGGGGACTCTTCCAGCCCTGGTGCTTGTCTTGAAAACGATTGCACGCGCATTGAAGCCTGATTCCGCACAACGGGGCTTCCCGGCAAGGAAGGAACCGGACATGATTGCGCACCCTGACGGGATGCGCCCCCGGTCCCCGCAGCGCCTGACGTGAGCTTGTCGAACGTTGCTGCGGGGTAATCGAGCATAATAACAGATAATTAAGTAGTAAAATAAAATTCTAAATTCCTAGCACCTTGGTGCGAGGAATTTTAAATACCCCTTGACAAAATGATGTAGTTTTATTAGTTACTTCACGGGTGATGGAGTTCACCCTGAACCGCCATCAAGGCTGATAACTCCTCTGAGGGCCATGCCCCGGAGGAGTTTTTTTTATGGCTCGACCCGCTAAATCCATGACACCTCACCCGATCCAGCATGCCGCGCAGGAGGGCCTGCAGAAGGTCCGGTCGACCTGCGAGCGGATGCAGATCCTGACCCTGGGCCGTCAGATCGAGGCCTGCGAGGGCCTTCTCGTCGAGAATCCCCCCATCGACGTGGCCATTCTCGGCCAGTTCAAGGCCGGCAAGAGCTCCTTTGTCAACAGCCTCATCGGGCAAGACGTCCTGCCCGTGGGCGTCATCCCCGTCACGACGGTCATCAGCCGCCTGCAGTTCGGCGAACAGCAGCGGGCCACCGTCTCCTTTTTCGACGGCACCCGCAAGGAGATCCCGATAGCGGAACTCGACGAGTACACCGCCGAGGCGAAGAACCCCTCGAATCAAAAGAGCGTGGAGATGGTCGATATCGAATTGCCGGCCCTTGCTGATTACGCGGGGCTGCGCCTCGTCGACACCCCCGGTTTGGGGAGCGTCTTCAAGGCCCACATGGAGGTATCGGCCAACTGGCTTCCCGAGGTGGGCGCCGCCGTCTTGGCGGTGAGCGCCGATCGGCCCCTGTCGGAAAATGACCTGCAGCTCATCCGCGAGCTGACGCAGCACACCCCGAGGATCGTCCTCCTGCTGACGAAGGCGGATCTGCTGTCGTCGTCCCAGCAGGACGAGGTGGTGAAGTTTTTCGAGGACACGTTAAAGCGCGAGCTGAACCGGGAGTTTCCCCTCTTCCTTTATTCCACGAAAACGGATACGGAGAGGTTCCGGCACCGCCTCGAGGTGGAGCTCTTTTTCAAGCTGGCCGTCAACCGCGACTTCGAGTTCCGGAAGATCCTCCAGCACAAGGTGAATTCCGTCATCCGGGGATGCCTCGGCTACCTGGATCTCGCCCTCAAGACGTCCCTGCAGGCCGACGAGGACCGGGAGAGCCTGCGGCGTCAGATCCTCGACGAGAAAGTGAGCTTCGATTCCATGCGGGAGGAGCTCTTCTTCATCGCCCGGGAGAATCAGAAGCAGACGCGCATCTTCATCATGAACGTTCTTCAGAACTTCATGAAGCCCCTCTGGGGCGAACTCATGAAGCGGCTGGAGCGGGACATGAAGACCTGGCACGGAAACCTGTGGCATCTCACGCGCCGATACGAGCAGTGGGTGGCTGACACCATGACGGAGGAGATGCGGCGGATCTCCAAGCAGGAGCACCGCCATTTCTACGGGACGCTCAAGAAGGCCCACGCGAGCCTCGCACGGTCCCTGGAGGCATTTCGGATGCTTCTGAACGGCAACGTCCAAAAGGTCCTGGGCGTGAGCCTCGCCGAAGCCGAGTGGGACATCAAGATCGCCGAGCCCGATCACCCCGACATCCGGACGTTTAGCGCCTCCAACTACAATCTTGATCTGATCTGGTTTCTCATCCCCATGTTCCTGTTCCGACGGGCCTTCGAGAAACGGTTCGTCGAGAAGATTTCCTGGGAGGTGGAGACGAACATCAATCGCCTGGCGGCGCAGTGGGAGGAACGGATCAATGCGGCCATCGACGGGATGCACAAGCAGTCTGTGCAGTACGTAAAGGACGAGACGGCGACCATCGAGTCGCTCCTGTCAGGGGCCCGGGGACGGACCGAGGAGATCCGGCAGATGATCGCCGACCTGCGAATGATCTCGGATCGTCTTGCAAAAATGTGAGCCTGATGGAGTGCGATGATTTCAGGAGCCGGGTCATCCGGGAAGATCGGTTACAGAGCAGGAAATCTCCGGTCTCGAAAGACCGGAGATTTCCTGCATTTGCCGGAGTTTAAAGCTTAAACAGAAGATCAGCGTAGGTCGGCACGGGCCACATATCACTGGGGACCAGCATCTCGATGGCATCGATATCCGAACGCAGGGACTTCATGGCGGTCATGACCTCGTCACGGTAGGTCTCTGCCTTCTTGAGGCAATCATCGACTTCCTTGGCCTTCATGACGGCAGCCTCAAGGCTGGTCAGGCTCTTATAGGACGAGGCAAGCAGGGAGCCAAGTTTCTTCAGGATATCTTCCTGCACGGTTGCCGGCACCGATACGGCTTCAAAACTGGAAATCGAGTCGGCTAGGAACGTCGCATATTCAACAGCTGCAGGGATGAGCTGCTTCCTGGCCATGTCGATCGCAGTGAGCGCTTCGATATTGATCTGTTTCGAGTAGGCCTCGACATAAATCTCGTGGCGGGAATGCACTTCCTTGTGGGACAGGACCTCGTACTTTTCGAAAAGTTTAAGAGACTTGTCCGTGATAAAGGCGTTCAGCGCATCGACGGAGTTTTTTACATTCGATAAGCCTCGCTTCTCCGCTTCCTTGACCCACGCTTCACTATAGTTATTTCCGTTAAAGATTATACGATCATGTTTCTTGTATGTCTCCTTGATGATTGCCGCTGCCTCGGCATTCTTGTTTTTGGCTTTTTCGAGGCGGGTGGCGATCTCGTCCAGGGCTTCGGCTGCGATGGTATTCAAGGCCACATTCACGCCGGCGATCGACTGTGATGAACCGACCATCCGGAATTCAAATTTGTTTCCCGTAAAGGCAAAGGGAGAGGTCCTGTTTCGGTCCGTGTTGTCCTTGGGAAATGCAGGCAGAGTATCCACACCGACATTCAGATACTGCGCGCCCTTCGCACGGACAGGCTGGCCTTTCGAAATCTTCTCCAAGATAGCCGTCAACTCTTCACCCATGAAGATCGAGATAATCGCCGGGGGCGCTTCGTTGGCGCCGAGGCGGTGATCGTTTCCGGCAGACGCGCAGGTCCCCCGCAGGATATCGGCATGGGTGTCGACCGCCTTGATCAGCGCGCTTAAAAATAACAGGAACTGGACGTTTTCTCCGGGCGTGTGACCCGGCTCGAGCAGGTTGTGCCCGTCATTGGTCGAGAGAGACCAGTTGTTGTGCTTGCCGGACCCGTTGATGCCCGCATAGGGCTTTTCATGGAGCAGGCAGACCAGGTCATGGCGCAGGGCGACCTTCTGCATGGTCTCCATGACGAGCTGGTTGTGGTCCGTTGCGATGTTCGTCGTCGTGTAGAGGGGGGCCATTTCGTACTGGGCCGGCGCGACCTCGTTGTGCTGTGTCTTGGAGGTAATACCCATTTTCCACAGCTCCGTATTGAGGTCCTGCATGTAATCGGAAACCCTGTCCTTGATGTAGCCGAAATACTGATCCTCGAGTTCCTGACCCTTTGGTGCGGGTGCACCGAAGATCGTCCGCCCTGTGAGCATCAGGTCGAGCCGTTCCATATAATATTTCTTGTCCACAAGGAAGTATTCCTGCTCTGGACCTACGGTGGCTGCCACCCTGGTTGAAGTTACATTGCCCAGGGCTTTTAGAACACGCACGGCCTGCTTTGACACGGCTTTCATCGACCGCAGCAAGGGCGTCTTCTTGTCGAGGGCCTCGCCATTATAAGAGTAGAAGGCAGTCGGAATGGTGAGGGTCACGTTGCCGCTTGCATCTTCTTTCAGGAAGGCGGGAGAGGTGCAATCCCAGGCAGTATACCCTCTTGCTTCGAAGGTGCTGCGCAGGCCGCCGCTCGGGAAAGATGACGCATCGGGCTCGCCCTGTATCAGTTGCTTGCCGGAAAATTCCAGGTATCCGCTGCCGTTGGAGGTCGGGGATATGAACGAGTCATGTTTTTCGGCGGTGATCCCGGTGAGCGGCTGAAACCAGTGCGTATAGTGGGTCGCCCCTTTTTCCACGGCCCAATCCTTCATGGCATTTGCCACGACTTCGGCAACGTCGGGCCTAAGCGGCGCATCCTTTTCGATAGACTCCTTCAGCGCCTTGTAGGCTTCCTTGGGCAGGCGCTCTTTCATGACCTTGTCACTGAATACGTTGGAACCGAAAACTGCTGTAATCTCCATGATTCGCTCCTTCTTTTGATGTTTATTCATTTTCTATAAGCGCCAAGGTCTTTCAGCCATCCCAAGGCGAGGAATGCGGAAGTATTTCTAATCCGCTCGGCACAGGTTCCGATGATGAGCTACTGTGTGATGACCGCAAACATGTACTGAAAGATCATGAATGCGTAGTGCAGGATCGTTTCCGCATCGTTTTCCTCTGCACAAGCCCCACATATAAAAATGATTGAGCAATAAAAATGCCAGGGGACATTATTAATGTAACATACTAATATAATTAATCATAATGATATTGCCTGCGATCACGCGACGGAAATAAAAATACATTTATGTATATTTATTTATGAGTATGACAAGATTGTAACATTGTGAAGCCTGTCGACTACGCCACCGTGAGACCGCTTGTCGGTCGGAGCTTGCATGAATTCCCGTATCCTCTCTTTCCGCGTTGTAGCGGGGCATCCTCCCAAAATGATCTTGCTGTATCGAACCGTTACGTGTAGAGAAGCGTCAATCTCCCGTGAGGCTTAGCCGGACTGGAGCCTTGAGAGCCAGGTTGCGCGACGTTCCTTGACAGGCCCGGCGCGATCTCTTAAGATCATCGGACCGCTTTGCGCGAAAGCTGTGTCCATGACCGAGCCGTCGAAAAAAACCAACATCCGGGTTCTCTTCGCGCTCACGCTCATCCACTTCACCGGCGATTTCTACAACTCCTTCGTGACACCTCTGCTGCCTGTCTTCGCGGATCGGTTCGCCCTCACCCTGACCGAGATCGGCCTCATCGGAGGCCTGAGCCGCTTTCTCTCTTTTGTCGTCCAGCCCAATGTGGGGTTCTTTGCGGACCGCTATCAGACCCGGTTTTTCATCCTCGGCGGCATCTTCCTGTCGGTCATCTTTGTGCCCTTCACAGGGGTCGCACCAACCTACATGCTGCTCCTGCTCTGCGTTGCCTTCGGCTCCATCGGATCGTCCATGTTCCACCCCTCCGTGGCGGGCATGGTGTTCACCTATGCAGGCTCGAGGCCGGGATTTGCCTATTCCGTCTTCAACATGGGTGGGACCTTTGCCTTCGCCATAGGGCCGCTCTTCATTACCTGGTTTGTCACCCTCCAGGGACTTGAAAAGATGCCCTGGCTCATGATCCCGGGGCTGTTGATTTTCGTTTACCTGTTCCTGGTCGTGCCCGTGCCGGATCGTGAAAAGATCGAGAGCCGCACCTTCCTGGGGACGCTCCGGGAGATGTTCGGGTCGATCTGGAAGTGGATGATCCTGATCTGGCTGATCATGGTCTTTCGTGCCCTTGTGGCCCATGTCTTCCGGACCTTCCTGCCCGTCCTCCTTGTCCGGGAGGGCTACTCGCTCATCGCCGTGGGGGCTGTTGTCACGCTCTTCACCCTTGCAGGGACTGCAAGCGGGATGATTGCGGGATATCTCTCCGACCGGATCGGCTTCCGCAAGATCTTTTTCACCAGCTTTCTCATGGCCACGCCGTTTCTGCTGCTGCTCGTTGTGGCCCAGGGCCCATGGGTCTACCTGCTGACCTTCCTGTCGGGATTTTTCATCATGGCCACCCTGCCGCTTGGCGTGACGCTGGCCCAGACGCTCGCCCCGAAGGGCCGCTCCATGGTGTCGAGCCTCATGATGGGGTTTGCCTTCGGCCTGGGGGGCACGATGACGCCGATCGCGGGGGCCTTTGCCGATGCCTTCTCCATCCGGCCGGTGCTCGCCGCCGTGGCCTTTATCCCGCTTGCGCTCGTGGGCCTTGTCTGGTTCCTTCCCGAACCCCAAAAAAAATGGTAATTGGTAACTGGGAATTGGGTAATGAGGTAACAGGGACGAAGCTCAAGGCAGCCGACAGCAGACAGCCTACAGCCTACAGCCAACATACTGTAGGCTGTAGGCTTCGAGATGCCGCAGGCAGCATGACCAAGTCGATATAGACGAAACAGACGGGGTGCTGAATGGACTACTCTTTGGTTGTGAACGGAACCGGCAATGCCTTCCTTCAGGAATTTGGCTGCCCCTGCCCGCGCTGCGCCCTCAGGGAGCCTGCGGCGAACATGTCCGTCTCCATCATCCGCAGGGAAGGGGGGTGCATCGTCTGGCATGCCCTTGTCGACGTGGGGCTCGGTGTCGTGAACAGCCTCCTCAATACCTTCAGCGCCCCTGAGGCCCGGGTGGACTGGCTGCTCTTCTCGCACTGGCACCCGGACCACAGTCTCGAGGTGAACCGCCTCGGCGAAACCATGAGAAGGACGGCGCGCCGAAGGGGGGTGAAATTTATCCGGATCCCCACTTGGTGCCGCGGCGGCACGGGAAAGTGGCTTGCACGCAACTACTCCTACGAGTGGTACCGCTGCCTCGAGGGCCGGCCATCGGACGAGTCCGAGCCCCCGGGTACACTTCTCGCCCCGATTGACCTCGGTGCCGACGCAATCGAGATCACGCCGCTGTCCGTTTCCCACTCGGGGGCCGACATCAACCCGGAGAGCTTCAAGGAGACTCGATACAACAGCGCCTGCTTCATCATCCGGACAGGCCGGAAGAAGACGGTGCTGCTCTGGGACCTGGACAACAAGAACGGCTGGATCACAAACCCGGAAACTCAAGCGCACAAAGAAACGGTGGAGGCTCTTCGCGGCGCCGATCATCTTCTCATCGACTGCTTCTCCTGGACCGTCGAGGAGGTCGTGGGGGTCAACACGGGCCACCTCTCCTTTGCCACGGTGCGCAAGTATGCGAGGGCGCTGCAGCCAAAGGAGACACTCCTGGTCCACATGGGCGGCCACGAGGAGGGCGAGGGCAACCCCGGCTGGGGCTGGGATGACAAGACATGGGAAGCGGAGGCCCGAAAGCTCTGGATAGCTGATGGCCTTCCGGGCTCCGTCCGGCTGCCTGTCCTGGGGGAGGTATTCCCGATCTGACCGAATGCCAGTCGATCAGATCGGGATGATGCCTCCTCGCCAGAGCGGGAGGCTGCCGAATGGAGCAGAAAGGGATTGTCTGTCCGCTGTGATCCCTGTATGATGCAGGCGTTGAAGCCGCCGGTGGCTGTACGGACCGGGCGGGTGGATGAGACGATCGCAAAAACGAAAGGAGGACGAACAAGGCATGAAGCAGAGAAGCGTAACCCGATCGAAGTGGTCACTAATGTGGATGATCGTCGTTGCAGTGTCGCTGGCGTTCAGCCTCCCTGCGGCCTACGGCCAGGCCAAGAAGGCGGACCTGAACACGGCAACCCAGAAGGAACTCGAGGACATCAAGGGGGTCGGCCCCGCGACGGCGAAGAAGATCATCGCCAATCGTCCCTACAAGTCCGTCGATGAACTCAAAAAGGCGGGCCTTTCCGACAAGCAGATCAAATCCATAGGCCCATCCGTGACCGTTGGTGCCGCACCGGCTCCGGCAGCTGCCCCTGCAGCCAAGCCTGCCCCGGCGGCTGCCGTTCCAGCCGCAACTGCCCCTGCATCCAAGCCAGCCCCGGCAGCGGCGGCGCCAGCGAAGGCGGCAAAGGCAGAAAAAGCGGCCCCGGCGAAGCTTGCCCCGGGCGAGAAGGTGAACATCAACACGGCCCCGAAGGAAAAGCTCGATGCGCTTCCCGGCATCGGACCGGTCAAGGCCCAGGCGATCATCGACGGGCGGCCCTTCGCAAAGCCCGAGGACATCATGAAAGTCAAAGGCATCAAACAGGGCGAATACAGCAAGATCAAGGACATCATTACGGTCCGCTGATCATTCCTGCGTATTTCAAGTCCGCCTCGGGGTTGCTTTTCAGCGAATCAGACGGGAAAAGTCACTCGCGAGGCGGAACTTTTTTATGGAGACGGATATGGATGAATTGATCAAGACGATCATGGAAAAGGCGGGCATCACCGAGGAGACGGCCCGCGGCATCATCGACGAGGTGGTGGCCTATACCAAGTCGAAGGTCCCCGGACCCTTCCAGCACTTCGTGGACCAGATCTTTGAAAGAGAAGAGTCAGACGGGTAAAGGGTCCAGGGTAAAGGGTACGGGGCACCGATGGGAAAAGGCAGCGATCAGTACCATTGCCTGAATGGCGCCGGCTGCCCTTCGACCTTCTTCAGGCGATATTGAACATAGGCGTCGCGGAAAGCGATGTAGGGGTCAATGGCCGCCTCCGTGATCGCCTCATAGTCGCCAATCCTCAGGGAGACTTCATTCTCCGCTTCATATCCCCTGACTCCCAGCCAAACGTACCAGGGATCGAGGTAGGAGAGGGGATACAGGTAATAATCACCGGCGACTCCTAACGTATCCCGCAAGCTGGAAGGCCCCGTGAATGGCCAGACGATGTAGATGCCCTGCCCAAATCCCCAGACTCCCAGGGTCTGACCAAGATCCGTGTCCTGCCTCTTTAGATTAATTTCCTCTCCTCCTGCAGGATCGAAAAGACCTGCGAGGCCCACCGTGGAGTTGATCATGAAGCGGAAAAGTTCCGTGGCCGCACCGATCGGGTTTGCCTGGAGCACGCAGTTAACAAGGCGAATCGGGGCTCTGAGGTTCGAGAAGAAATTGCTCACACTGACCCGCGCGGGCTCCGGAATGACCGCGCTGTAGCCCTGGGCCACGGGTTTGAGCACCGAAAAATAGAGTTTGTCATTGAAGGTGTGCATGGCCCGGTTGAAGGGCTCCCAGGGGTCTGCAATCGTTGCGGCCGGCTTTTCATTCACGTCGTCGGCGTACTCGTCGTCTTCCCCGTCATCGGCGCCCGCTGCTTCCGGCGCGGTCGGCGCTACAGTTTCATTGCTCTTTCCCATGCCATCGGCACTCGCGATTGCGGGTGTTCCCGACCGCTCCGGAGTATTGAGAGACGTCTGCCCCGAGGCGGAGGGGATGACGACCGGCCGGGGCTGAGAGGATTCAATCGAGGGCTCAAGGGAAGGAGCGGTTTGAGGGCTATGGGCACAACCCACGGCGAGAAAAATTGCCAGTACCAATAGAAACAGGTAATGCCTCATGGACGGACTGCCCCTTCATTCGGATTGTGAGAAGACAACGTCTGCGTCTTTGCCGGGGGTTACTGAACCCCGGCAGCAACATAAAAGGGTGAAGGCTTCTGCCGCCCTTAAGCCTTGGCGTCCTGATCTTTCACCTTTTTGCGCAGGGTCTCCAGCAGCTGTTCGGGCGTATTTTTTGCCAGGATTTCGTTGAACTGGGTCCGATAGTTCTGGACCAGGCTCACATTCTCGATGACCACATCGTAAACTCCCCAGGCGCCGTTTTGCAAGATCAGCCTGTAGTAGATCGGGATGGTCTTTGAGGAAGTGATGGCTCTCGTTTGAACCTCGGCCTGGGTTTCCGAAAGCATGGATTCCTTGTCAAAGGCAATTTTTTCGTCGGTGTAGGCAAGGATTTTGTCGATGTATGCTTTTTCGAGCACCTGCCGGAACAGCGTGACGAACTCTTGCTGCTGAGCCGCATTCAGCTTGCTCCAATTCCTCCCCATGGCCCGCTTGGAGAGTTCGACTTGATTGAACATGCGGTCGTAGATGGCCCGGAGTTTCTGCTTTTTGGTCTCCTTGGCCGATGCGGGTTTGAGTGCCGGATCGCGCAGCACATCGAGAACGCTGTTGACATTGGTCTGCACCATGTCGCGCGGTACACCGGCATACGCCGGGACAGAGAGCAGTACGAGCATCAAGATGCTGAATCCAACGAGTCGTTTCTTCATGGCTTATTTTCCTGTGTCTTTTGGTCTCCGTTTGTTTTTTTCACATCACCGAAGGCATACTTGCCGATGAGCTCCGCGATGTCAATGGCAGGCTGTGTCTCGGTAATCGTTCCGCCGGACGCAAGCAGTGTGCCCCCGCCTCCGGGGTCGATACTGATAAACTTGTCCCCGATTAGGCCTTCCGTCTTGATGGTGGCGATCGCATCATCATAAATCTTGATGCCGTTGCGGATCTTCATGGCCACGATGGCCTTCTGGCTCTCCTGGTCCATGGAAATGCCTTCCACACGCCCGATCTCAATCCCCAGCGCATAGACGGCGCTGCCGATCCTCAGGCCGGACACCGAAGTGAACGGGGCGGAAAGGGTGTAGGAATTGTCTCCCAGGAAGGACACATGACCGAGTTTCACCGTCATGTAGCCCATCAGGAGAACCCCGATCGTAACGAAGATGCCAACGGTTGTTTCCATCGCGTACTTTTTCATCTGTCTTCCCCCCGCGTGATGCACCGAATCCGTGAAACGACTTTTTGCTGGTGTTTTGCAAGCTCTATCACGGAGTCAATTTCCTGGCTCGGCTGGCCCTGTGCCAGTCCGGCGAGCATGGTGAGTGCGACGCACTCATCCGAATCGGACCGCCTCTGTGCTGCAGCCCAGATGTCAAGAATTCCCTGCTCCTGGAACTGGAAATCCTTGATAAAACCCCTCAGGATGCCCTCCGCCTCAGCCAGATCCGAAGCGGGAAGGACCGTGACATATTCATTGATGCCATGGCGGGTGGAGAAGCCGCCGACGGCGCCAAAGTGTTTGCCCAGATACACTCCCAGGCTCCGGATGGCCTCCTGCGCTGCTTCGTGGCCCAGTCGTGTCGTGACGGTGTCCAATTCCTCCAGGGTGAAAACCACGACGGCGTACGTTTCCCCGATTGCTCCCCCGCTCAACTGGCCGCGATAGCGAAGCCTGAATTGTCGACTGGAGTAGAGGCCCGTCAATTCCTTCTGCAGCCCTTCCAGGCTGTGGATGACTTCCGATTTGAACGGGTGGTCGAAATCTTCAAACTCCTCCGGCGTTCCCTGAAAAACGATCGTCCGGTCATAGAGGGCGAGGATGCGGTTCGAGATGAAGTACACATCGGGGATCTCGTGGCTGACCAGGATTGCCGTGAATCCGAATTTTTTCTGGTACTGGGCAATCATGCCCAGGATCGCATTCTTCCGGACGGGATCCTGGCCGGTGGTGGGTTCGTCGAAGAGAACGATTTGCGGATCCGTAACCAGGGCACGCGCCAGGGCCACACGCTTTTGCATCCCCCCCGAAAGCTCCGAAGGGTACTTGTGGATCGCGTCCGCGAGATCGGTCTGTTCGACCCTGGCCATCACCTTGCGCTCGATTTCCTTCCCGTCCAGATTCGTCGTTTCCCGCAGGGGCAGAGCGATATTTTCGTAAACGTTCATGGAGTCGAAAAGGGCGTTGCTCTGGAACATGTAACTGATCTGTGCGCGACTGGCAACCATCTCCTTCTTATTCATCTTGTTGAGGGGCTGACCCCGCAGAAGAATGGTGCCTTCGTCGGGTTTGATCAGCCCGATGATGTGCTTGAGCAGAACGCTCTTGCCCGAACCGCTGAGACCGATGATGGTCGTGATCTGCCCCTCGTAGATCTCCAGGTTGATGCGTTCGAGGACGGTTCGCCCTCCGAAGCGCTTGGTGACGTTCTGAAATTGTATCAGTGGAGTTTCCATAGGGTTCCCTAGATGAGCAGGGATGTCACCACGTAGTCTGATACCAGAATGAGGACACAGGA
The DNA here is from genome assembly GCA_963802225.1 of uncultured delta proteobacterium. Classification (GTDB taxonomy): domain Bacteria; phylum Desulfobacterota; class Syntrophia; order Syntrophales; family UBA2192; genus UBA2192. The sequence goes on from CAWDHZ010000003.1 coordinate 130,646, forward strand.
GAGCACGACGGCCGAGGTGGTGGCCAGACCGACGGACTGGGCGCCATGGCTGTCGGAGCGCATGTGCGCGAAATAGCCCTGGTAGCAGCAGACGGTGGAGACGATCACGGCAAAAACCACCGTCTTGATGAACCCGTCCGTGACATCTTTCAAATCCAGGCTGGCCTGAACGCGATAGAGGTAGGTGCCGGCGTTGACTCCCAGGAGCAGCACCCCGGAGATATAGCCGCCGATAATGCCGATGAGGTCAAACAGGGTGGTGAGCAGGGGAAAGCTGATGATGGCAGCGGCGATTCTCGGGCTGATGAGGTACCGGATCGGATCAATGCGCATGGTGTCCAGGGCATCGATCTGCTCGGAGATGCGCTGGATGCCGATCTCCGCGGTGATGGCCGAGCCTGCCCTGGCCGTAATCATGATGGCTGCGAGAACGGGACCCAGCTCCCTGATCAGGGAAAGGGCAACCAGGGTGCCGAGCGAGCCTTGCGCGCCGAACTTCACCAGGGCGTGGTAGGACTGGAGGCCTAAAACCATGCCGGTGAACAGGCTGACCAGCATGATGATCAGCGTGGAGCGCGCCCCGATGTAGTAGATCTGCTCAACGATCCTGGGCAGCTGCTTGGGCCGGAAGATTCTCATGAAGGCCAGGTAAAAGAAAACGGTCGAGGCACCCAGATTGTTGACCCAGCTGATCGCCGTCCTGCCCAGAAGGGCGAAGGGCCGCGTCAACAGCATAGCCGGCTGCCACGCTGAATTGCTTTCGGAGAGGCCTTGAATGTCTGGTTCGAGCGCCATCAGTGAGTTTCCCGCGAACCGTGTAATGCCGCCACGAGCGTCAGTTTCCCTGGCTGCCGTGGCATCGATGCAATATGTAAGCCTATCATGATCTTCCTGTCAGCGCAACCATGGCGTATACAACGCGCAGGCCATCCTTGACGTTGACAGCCGCTCTCCCCTCGCACTGTCCACGAAATGCGCCCCTGCGCAGACCGCCAAAAAGAAAAAAGGCGCATTCCCTATGAATTGCGCCTTCTTCTGTCTATCTGGAGCCGATGTGGGGATTCGAACCCCAGACCTGCTGATTACGAATCAGCTGCTCTACCAGCTGAGCTACATCGGCCTGCTGTCCATTTTGAAGGGAAACATATAAACCCAACCCCCCCTCTTTGTCAAGATCGAAACGATCTTCACCCTTTGCAAGCCCCCTTTTTTCTGATAACGTTTCGGGAAGATTATCCGGGGGATTTTGTTCGCCATTTCCGGGTCTCAACCCGATGAAGGACGCAACGGGCTTGCCATGAGCAATCAAAAGGGCAACGTGCTGAACTACCGTAGCTGGGTCGAGGTCGACCTGGATAACTTCACGCGCAACTGGAGCGAGATGCGGCGCCTCTTGGGGCCCGACGTGAAGATCCTCTCGGTGGTGAAAGCCGACGCCTACGGCCACGGGGCCATTGAGATCTCCAACGTGGCCCTGAAAAACGGCGCCTACTTCCTGGGGGTCGCAAACGCCGACGAGGGAGTCCAGCTGCGCGTGGGCGGCATCGACGCGCCGATCCTCATCCTGAGCCCCTCCATGGGCCTCGAGATCGACGAGATCATCAAGTACAACCTCACCCCCTCCGTCTCCGACCTCGGGTTTGCCCGGGAGCTCCAGAAAAAAGTGAAAAAAGCGCAGGCCAAAATGCCCATCCACATCGAGGTGGACACGGGCATGGGCCGCGGCGGCACGATCCACAGCGAGGCCTTCCGGATGATCGAGGAGGTCCTCGAGTTTCCGAACCTCGCCGTCGAGGGCATCTTCACGCACCTCTCCTCGAGCGAAGTCGAGGGGGATGACTACAACGAGAAGCAATGGGATCTCTTCCTGACGCTCCTGAAGAAGCTCGAGGAGAACCGGATTTACATCCCTGTAAAGCACCTGGCCAACAGCGGCGGCCTGCTGAACTTCAAACAATTCCACATGGACATGGTCCGCCCCGGAATCATGTCCTACGGGATCTACCCCGCCGAGAGCCTCAAGGCAAAGGCTGATCTGCTGCCTGTGATGAGCTTCAAGACGAAAATTGCGCTCCTGAAAGAGTTCCCCAAGGGCTACGGGATCGGGTACAACCGCACCTACGTCACGAAGAAGCCGACCCGGATCGCCACAATCCCAGTGGGCTATGGCGACGGCTACGGAGTCATCATGTCCAACCAGGGGGAGGCCCTCATCCACGGCAAACGCGTGCCCCTCGTCGGCCGCGTCTCCATGGACATGTGCACGCTGGACGTGACGGGCATTCCGGATTGTGCGGTGGGTGACGAGGTGGTGCTTTTGGGCAGGCAGGGTGGCGAGTACATCCCCGCAAACGACATCGCCGCCAAGGCGAAAACGATCAGTTACGAGGTCCTCTGCGCCCTGGGCAAGCGAGCCCCCCGGGTTTTCATCCAGAAGGGCAGGGCCGACAGCGTCGAGCCTCGCCTCAGGCGCATCTTCATCCCCGATGAGGTGAAGTCGATCTCGCGGATCGACAACGTCATCCGCCGCTGCTTCCAGACGCGGGCCAAGAGCACCGAGCTGGGCGATGCCATCTACTACGAGATGTTCGAAGCCCTCTTCGGGAAGGACGACCGGCAGCTGGAGCTGCGAACCAACTTCCGCTATGACATCAAGGTCTCCGATTTCACGGCCGCCGAGAAGGCGCAGGACAACCAGGCGGAGAACTTCTTCAAGGTCTCGACGCACATCGAGTACACGAAGACCCTGCGCAATTCCATCTTCCTCATCGGCTGCGCGCTGAGCAACCGGCAGCTCTCCCTGCTCTTCGACGACCCGCGCTGCGAGTACCGATGGCTGCTCCCGACGCGCGACGAAACGTTCCGGGAGAGCGACTTCCGGCTGGTGCGCGTCTGCGTGGACAACGAGGCCGTCCCCATCGTCCGCTCCGAGACGACGGATCGCGGTTTCGAGATCTGGTGCGGCGGAGGCGATTCGCTGCGCAAAAAGCTCAACCGCCAGGTCCGGATGAAGATCGAGATCGAGACGAAGAAATTCCGGAGCAACAACCTTTTCTCGGTCTTCCTCGTCTACCCCACACGGGGGCTCGACATCGCCTTCAACTACGAGGGGATGGACCTGAAGAACCTCCGCGAGATCAGCTTCTTCGCCGGCAAGCACCCCTACCCCGAGGTGACGAAAGAGGAGGGGAAGCAGATCCGGCTCCGGATCAGCGATGACGAGTGGATCTTCCCGAACAGCGGCGTCACATTTTTGTGGGATCTGTAAAGACAGGCAAGGCTAAAGGCTAAAGGCTAAAGGCTAAAGGCTAAATCCCCCTATTTGCCGCCCTGATTCGCTTCGCGGGGCGGCCCGGTAAGGAACGAACCGGGCATGGCTGCGCACCCTGACGGGATGCGCCCCCGGTCCCCCTTTACGAAAGGGGGACTGCATTGTTCTCCCCCTTTGAAAAAGTGGGATGAAAGGGGGATTTGAACGGGATAGACGGGATAGACGGGATAGACCGAATAGACCGGACAGACTGAATAGACTGGACAGACCGGATAAACTGAATGGACAAATTACGAGTTGGCATCATCTTTGGCGGGATGTCCTCCGAGAAGGAGGTCTCCCTCAACAGCGGTCGAAACGTCTACGACAACATGGACCGGGAACAATGCGAGCCGGTCCCCGTTTTCATGGAGCCCAGCGGCTGCCTGTGGGTCCTGCCTTGGCAGCTCATCTCCCAGAACACGACGAAGGACATCTCGGAGCGCCTCGAGACGGAGGCCGAACGGATTGCCTACGAGGACCTGAAGGGGCGGATCGACTTCGCCTTCATCGCCCTGCACGGCAAGTACGGCGACGACGGCTGCATCCAGGGCCTCCTGGAGCTTCTGAACATCCCCTACACGGGACCGGGCATCCTGGCCTCGGCCATCGGGATGGACAAGGACATCCAGCAGAAGATCCTGCGCGCCGAGGGACTCGGTGTGCCCATGAGCACCGTGGTCGGGGAGCGCGAGTGGAGGGAAAACCCGGGCGCCGTCCGGCAGCGCCTCATCGGGGAGTTCGGCTTTCCCCTGGTGACGAAACCCGTGCGGGAGGGTTCCAGCATCGGCGTCACCGTCGTGCGCAAACCGGAGGATCTCGACGCCGCGATGGCTTCGGCCCTGGAGTGGGACCGGGCGGTTCTCGTGGAGGAGTTTCTCGACGGGACGGAGTTCTCCTGCATCGTCCTCGAGGAGGGCGGGGAACCCCGGCCGCTCGCTCTGACGGAAATCCATCCCCAGAGCGAGTATTTTTCCTACGACGACAAGTACATGCCGGGCCGCTGCCGGAAATTCACGCCGCCCAAGACGATTCCGAAGGATGTGTCGGAGAAGATCAAGGTCGACGTCGTGAGGGCCTTCAAGGCTTTGGGCTTCCGCTGCTACGGCCGGATCGACGGCTTCGTTCTCAAGGACGGCCGGGTCCTCATCACGGACCCGAACTCCTCGTCGGGCATGGCGCCCTCGTCCTTCTTCTTCGAGCAGGCCGCCGAGCAGGGAATGCTGCCCGGTATGATCGTGTCGAAGCTCATCGAGATTGCGATGAGAATCCACAGGGAGAAGAAGGGACCGCTGTGACGCCCGAAGGGCCGAGGTAACAGGTAACAGGTAACAGGCAACAGGTAATAGCCAACAGCCGACAGCCTGCAGCCGACAGCAAAAAAGCAAAGAAAATCCCCCTTCCGTCCCCCTTTTGTAAAGGGGGAAACCTAAAAAGATCCCCCCCTTTTGTAAAGGGGGGCAGGGGGGATTTGATGGCAAACAAGCGCTTTACATACCCTCGAATTCTAACTATAGTCTCCCGAATCAAACCACGGTAAGGATCGGTGCATGGCAGTAGAGAATCCAGGCAAGCTCAGGGTCGGTGTCATCCTGGGGGGAGTTTCCTCGGAGAGGGAGGTATCCCTCGAGAGCGGCCGCAACATCTTCAGCAAGATGGACCGGAAGAAGTTCGATCCCGCACCGGTCTTCATGGACAGCCGCTGTGCCTTCTGGGAAATCCCGATCAAGCTCGTCATGCGAAACAGCACAGCGGACATCGAGATCGACCTCCACGAGGAGGCCAAGCCGCTGCCTTACGAGGCTCTGAAGGATCGCTTCGATTTCATCTGCATCGGCCTGCACGGCAAATACGGTGAGGACGGTACCCTCCAGGGGCTCCTGGAGCTTCTCAGGGTTCCTTACAGCGGCTCCGGTGTTCTCGGTTCGGCCCTGGGCATGGACAAGTTCACGTCGCGGAAGGTCCTCGCCATGAGCGGAATCGATGTGCCGAAGACGGTGCCCGTCGACAGGCGGGCCTGGGATGGCAGCGAGCGAGGCGCAATCTTGAAAAGGATCGAGACCGACATCGGTTTTCCCTGCGTCGTGAAGCCCACTCGCGAGGGGTGCAGCACGGCCGTGAAGAAGGTCGTCTCCCCCGCCGGCATCCCCGACGCACTGGCCTCGGCCTTCGAGTGGGACAGTGTGGCCGTTGTCGAAGAGTTCATCACCGGGATGGAGGTGACCTGCGGGGTCCTCGGCAACGAAGAACCGCGGGCGCTCACCCCGTCGGAGACCATCCCGACGCAGGACATCCTTTCGCTCGAGGACAAGTTCCTCTACGGCCAGGGGGAGAACAAGACCCCCGCCAGGGTCCCCGAGGAGATGCTGCGGAAAATCCAGGACACCGCCGTGAGAGCCTACAAGGCCCTCGGCCTCAGGGCCTACTCGCGCATCGACATGTTCGTCTGCGACGAGCCGCATCCTCGTCCTGGAGCCCAACACCCTGCCCGGCATGACACCGTCGACGGTTCTCTTTCACCAGGCGGCCGCCGAGGGCCTCAGCCAGACGGACCTCATCAGCCGGATCATAGAGTTTTCCCTCGAGGCGCATAGGACCAAGAAAGGGCCCCTTGGTTAACAGGCCCGAGGCACGAGGTACCGAGTGACCGAGGAAGAACAACCGAATCTTCCTGCATTCCTGTCACCTGATCACTGCGCCTCATTAATAAATAACCTTATAATTCAAGTAGTTATCATGAGGCGCGTTGTCGAGGCTTGACATAACCAAAAGAAATTTTATATTATACTAGTCTTTTGAGGGATGTACGGGAGGCAGAGGCTTACTATGTACTTCAGTCCCCTCCAAATGATCAAAATCAAAGGGGTTTTCGGACAGGCAGAGCGGCTTGCCGGCCGCTACTTCCACCTGACCGAGGCTCAGATGAGGGCCCAGCGTTACGACTTGAGGACGCTGGCCCATCTTGAGGCCCACGAGGTCGACGAGAAAGCCTTTGCCCATCTCTGCAAATACTCGATCCGGAAAGAAGAGCCGGCCGAACAGGCCAGGAGTTACGATTTCTACCGGGTCTGTCTCCAGGACAACCGGATCCTGAACGCCGTCGAGAGGGCCCACTCGTTCATCCAGCTCGAGTCCCTCATGCTCTACATCGCCGTGCACGAGCTTGTGCACGTGATCCGGTTCGGAAGCGGGCAGGCCGACTTCAATGCCCCCCAGGTCGAGAGGCTGCAGGAAGAGGAGAAGGTCAACAAGATCACCCGGAGCGCGCTTAATCCTGTGGCGGACAAAGACATGGGGCTCGTGCTCGATTGTTTCAGCAACAGGTTCGACCTGCTGGAGTCGTACAGTTAAGAAGTTTGCGGAGGTTGTTATCATGCCGATCTATGAATACCGCTGCAGGAAATGCAACAAGGAGTTCGAGGCGGTGCAGTCGATCACGGCTCCTGAGCTGAAAAGCTGCAAGTTCTGCAAAGGTGCCGTGACGAAGCTGATGTCGGTTTCCTCGTTTCACCTGAAGGGAAGCGGGTGGTATGTGACGGATTACGGCGGACGAAAGGCGCCTGCCATCGAGACCGCTGTGAAGACCGAGACGACCGCGAAAAGCGAGACCGCGACGGCGGGGTCCGAATCGGCGTCTTCAACGTCATCCTCGACGTCGGATGACAAGTCCTGATCGGACTTGCAAAAAAGCAAAGATCGGCGGCCTCCCGGCAGGGTGGCCGCCTTATTTTTTGTCCAGCACCTGCCGGATCGTCATGGACAGGTCGCTGATGCTGAAGGGTTTCTGGATGAAGGCCTGGCACCCCTTCTCGAGGATGGCCTTCGCCTGTTCGTTCTTGCTGTAACCGCTCGACAGGATCACGCGGATCTCGGGGTTGACCTTTTTCAGGCTGTCGTAGGTGGCCTCCCCGTCCATCCCCGGCATGATCATGTCCAGGATGATGAGGTTGATCTTGCTCTGGAGCTTCCGGTACACCTCGAGGGCCTCCTGCCCGCTCTTGGCCGCCACGACCTTGTAGCCCAGCGATTCCAGGATCTCCCGGTTGACATCGATGATCACGTCTTCGTCGTCGACGAAGAGGATCGTCTCGCTTCCCACCAGCAGCCCCTTGGGGGGCACCGTTTCCTTGACGGCGGTCTTCTCCGTGGCCGGCAGGAAGATGTTGAAGGTCGTCCCCTGGCCCTCCTCGCTGTAGATGTTGATGATCCCCTGGTGCCCGCGGATGATGCCGTAGGCCGAGGCAAGCCCCAGCCCCCGCCCGTGACCCATTTCGCGGGTCGTGAAGAAGGGCTCGAAGATCCGCTCCTTGGCCCGGTCGTCGATTCCCACCCCCGTGTCCGTCACGGTGAGCATCACGTAATTGCCCGGCTTGACCTTGTAGTTCCGGACGTAGGCTTCGTCGAGGGTGACGTTGCGCGTCTTCAGGGTCACATCCCCCCCGCGAGGCATGGCCTGCTGGGCGTTCACGTAGAGATTGATGAGGACCTGCTCGATCTGGGCCTGGTCGATTTCCACGGCCCAGATGTCGGTCTCGAGTGCCTTGTGGATCTTGATGTCCTTGCGGGTTTGCCCGAAGGCGTTTGAGGTCTTGTCGATCAGGTCGTTCATGCTGCAGGGCTTGACCTCGTAGCGGCCGCCGCTGGAAAAGGCCAGAAGCTGGCTCGTGAGGTCGGATCCGCTTTTTACCTGTTTTTCGATCCGCTTGAGCCGGCTGTAGGCGGGGTGGTCGGCCTTGGTCTCCGAGATCATCAGGGCCGTATAGCCCTGGATGCCCATGAGGATGTTGTTGAAGGCATGCGCGATCCCGCCGGCCAGGGTCGCCACGGCCTCCATGTTCTGGGCATGGAAGAGCTCGGCCTCCATCTTCTTGATGTCCGTGATGTCCTCGAAGGTCATGAGTTGCTTGCCGTTGCCGAGGATCACCATCCGGGAGTGCATGATCCGGTCGGATCCGCCGCGCGTGCGGACCGTGACGACCCGTTCGCCCACCTTGCGGCTCTTGACGAAGTTCTCCAGGTCCTCCCGGTAGAAGTAGCGCACGAGGTCCCGGTAGGAGGGGTTCGGGAAGATCCGCTTCAGGAAGGTCTCGTTGTCCGGGAAATCCTCGATGGTGTAACCGAAGATTTCCGTGAATCGGGGGTTCATGTACTCGAAGACTCCGTCGGGCCTTGCCAGTGCGATGCCCACGGGGGAGTTGTCCGAGAGGATCCGGAAGCGCTCCTCGCTCTCGATGAGGGCGTACTCGATGCGCTTGCGGTCCGTGATGTCGGTGAGCATGACCATGGCGCGGCTCTCGTCGATGCGCGCAGCCCTGAACTCGAGGACTTTGATGTTGCCGTCCCGGCAGGAAATGTGGAACACCCGGGCGCTTCCCACGATGTTCGCAGCCATGTCCGCCTTCCAGATCTCCAGCGCCTTGCTCCTGTAGTTTTCGTCGGGGAAGGCCTGGAGGAACCATTCCTTTCCAGTCGGGACATCCTCGAGGGCGTAACCCGTGATTCGAACAAACTCCGGGTTGATGTAGAGGAATTTCCCCTTTTCACCGAGCAAGAGGATGCCGTAGGGCGATTTCTGTATGATGGTCCCGAAGGTATCCCGCTCGTTCTGGAGGGTCTGCTCCAGCTCGGCGACGCGTTTCTTCAGGGCCGCCAGTTCCTGGTTGGGCTCTTCCTTTGACTTGTCTTTGTCCTTGACCATGATTCCTCTCCCCAATCCTCGCACTATCAGCTGTCCAGCGATTCGATGAACCGGGCCATTTCCTCGAGCACCTTCTCCCGCGCCTCCGCGTGGGGGATATGTCCGCACGGCACCAGCAGTGGCTTTGCCCGCCCGGAGACCTGCCGCTCGATGGCCTTCACCTGGGCGGTTGTGCCGTACTGATCGCCGATTCCCTGGATGACGAGGACAGGGCAGCAAACCCCGGGCAGGTACTCCTCGATGTTCCAGTCGCGGAATTCCGCGGACAGCCAGGTATCGGCCCAGCCGTGAAAAACAAGATCCGTCTTGTCGCCGTGGAAACGGGCGAGCCGCTTCCCCAGGTCTGTTTCGGCATAACCCTTGACGGCTTCGCGGATGCCCTCCAGGGTGACGTCCTCCACGAAGACATGGGCTGCCTCGGTGATGACGGCACGCACGCTCTCCGGATGTTTCGAAGCGTAGATCAGCGCGATGGACCCTCCGTCGCTGTGGCCGATGAGGACCGGCCTGCCGATTCCGCATTCTTCGAGCACAGCCGGCAGGCTGACCAGCGCCTCGTCGTGCAGATAGCTTTTCTTGCGGGGAAGGGTGAAGGGGTCCGAGTTCCCGTATCCCCAGCGGTCATAAACAAGGGCCTGCATGCCCGTTATTTCGCTCAAAAGCGACGGGAAATCCCGCCACTGACCGACACTGCCTAGCCCCTCGTGCAGGAAAACCAGGGATGTACCCTTCGCCTCCGCGTTGAGGGGATTCGGTTCGATCCGTTCGGCATGGAGCCGGTGCCCGGCTGCGTCGATCTGGAAGGCTTTCCTGGAAACGCCCATGCTCAACGGTTCCTGTCACGTCAGACGCATCCGGAAACGTGAAATCGCCGATCTGGCGACGGGGTACAAACGCCCCCATCTTACATTTCCTGGGCAATGGGTCAAGACCATTTTCCCCGGTCAGGATCCGTTGCAACTTCGCCCGGTCAGGACCCCAGACTTTCTCACCGGCTATTGCAGGGAAAAACGCGGATCGAGAGATCTTTCACAGCGGAAACGCAAAACCGTGGAATCACTCGCGTCCCGGCTCCGTCCCCGCGGTACGGCGATTGCAATGAAGGCACAGGGGCAGGAAGACGAATCATCCTGTTGATTCTTTTCGGTCTTGGGGGTAAAGTGAGGCGAAACCATTAAAGAAAATTGCCATTTCGGTCGATAACCTGAAGTGAGGCTTTTTTATCAAACCGTATGGAGAGATGAAGATGACAAAGCGCTTTGCGGGAATTTTGCTTGTGGCCCTCGTTGCGGCATGGGTCGGTATCCTGTTGACGGCCGGTGACTCCACGGCGCAGCTCTATCGTTATACGGACAAGAACGGCAGAATCGTCTTCACGGACAATCCGCCTCCCGGGGTGATCGTCTATCCCGCGGATGACGAGAAAGTGGCCGCGCCGGAAAAGGATGCACCCGGAGTTGTGCCGCCGCCGGGCGCCAAGCCTTCCCCGCAGCCTCAGGCGGGCAGGGAGCCGGCAGCCCCCGTGGATAAGGACAAGGAAGCCGAAATGAAGAGAATTGCCGATGAGGAGATCCAGAAGAAACAGGAGGAAGTCCAGAGGAGGCTGCAGGAACGGCAACAGGAAAGACAGCAGGACAAGCAGCGCCGCATCGAGGAGGCCGAACGGCTAGAGAAGGAGGCCAGCAAGCCTGTTCAGCCTACCCAGGAGAACATCGATCGGCAGATGAAGCTGTTGCAGGAGGCGCAGCGACTGCGGGAGATGCCGTAGCGGCGAAGCCGCTTGTTTCAGGGTATCGGGTACAGGGTATAGGGTATAGGGTATAGGGTATAGATTCCGGGTGACAGGTGACAGGTGACAGGTAACAGGTCCGCATCGAGAATTCATCCGTCGTGCCGGTGGATGCTTTGCATCGCCATGCTGAGCCTCTTCGTCTACTCGACTGTCGGGGCGCAGACAATTTATAAGTACACGGACAAAAACGGGGTGATGGTGCTCACGGACAAGCCCCCGAAGGGGGTGAGTGCGGAGCCTGTCGTTTCGGGGAAGCCGGCAGCCGCGATCCCTTCCGGGGAGCAGATGGGGCAGGGCGGTACAACGCCCCCGCCCGGTTCCATGACGGCCGAGGAAGCCATCAGGCAAAGGGACCAGAAACTCGACGAGGTGATCAAAACCGTCGAGACCCGCGACAGGGAGCGTGAACTCGAGAAACAAAGGCGTCTCCAGGAAGCGGAACGCCTCGAAGCGGAAGCCCGCCAACCCATGGCCTCGACGAGGGAAAACCGTCAGCGCCAGTATGAGATGTTGCAGGAAGCGGACAAACTCAGACGGACGGAATAGCGGGGCGTCTCGTTAAAAGCGATATCGGTCAGAGATATCCACCAGTGTGCCGGGAACCCGGATGTCCCTCAGGAGGGTGAGACCCTCCTTCAGAAGGGAGGTCTGGGTTTTTTTGTCGAAGGGCCTTCCCATGGGATGGCCCAGTGGGTATCCGACAAGAACAGCACGGGGGGGCTTCACCTTTTCGGTGACGGTTCGGTTCAACGATATGGAGAGGGTCGGGATTCCCGCCTCCTCGATCGCCCTCTGGATCAGCCCCACGGACTGGTTGCAGTACCCTCACCCGGGTGTGAGCAAGGCGGCCTTGATGCCGTCTTGTTTCATTTCCGCGGCGACGGCCGGCGCGGTCCCGCCGATGAGCCGCTCCAGCCGGGATCCCAGGATGTGGCCCATGAACGAGAAGTGGCGCCGGGCAATCTTGCCGATGAACCCTTCGGCTGCGAGCTCTTTGAGCCGTTCCACGGGAAATACTACGTTGATATCCGCATCGGCATCCCGATGCTCGTAATAGTTATGCGTGATCGTGAGAGCCCCGGCAGGGGACGATGAAGGGATTTCCCGGAAAGACGCGTCCCCCTCGGGGTCATCCATGTCGAAAGAGGGCTGGCCGATCAGATGAACTCCCGCCGTCGTGACCAGGGCGATGGGACCCTGCAGGATGTCATCGGCAGGCGTCGCCCAGGGCGTCGATGCGTTCGTGATGAAGTCGGTATTTTTCGCCCACAGATTGACCAGCCCGGGGCTGTTCGTGAAGATCGAGGCGAGCAGTTTATCCTTTTCGTGTTTCAGCATGGTTGCGTGGTGACGCAATGCCTTTCAAGACGTCGCGAGGACCCGGATTCGGCCTCTCGGTTCGGTGACGAATTTGCCGACGATGGCGGCATCGTCGATCCCCGCCTCCCGCATCCGTTTCGTGAGGCCTTCGGCCTGATCGGCTGCCACGGCGATCAGCAGGCCCCCCGAGGTCTGCGGGTCGTAGAGAACATCGGCGATCCAGGCAGGGACATCGGGTTCGACATCCACCATGGCTTTGCGGTAATCACGGTTGCGGAGCAATCCGCCGGGGATGATCTCGCCTTCCACGAGCTCCCGGATACCCTTGAAAACGGGTATGGCCGAAGCGAAGACCTGGAGGCCCACGTCGCTGCCCTCGATCATCTCGCAGGCGTGACCTAAAAAGCCGAAACCCGTCACGTCCGTGCAGGCGTGCACGCCCGGTGTTTCCATCATGACGTCGGCGGCCTTGCGGTTCAGTGCCGACATGGAACGGATGGAGCGCTCGATAAGGGCCTCGTCGGCGGAGCCCACCTTGACGGCCGTGCTGACGATCCCCGTCCCCAGGGCCTTCGTGAGAATGAGCTTATCCCCCGGCTTTGCCCCCCGGTTGAGGAGCACCTTGTCGGGATGGATGAGACCCGTTACGGCCAGGCCGTATTTGAACTCGTTGTCCTCCACGCTGTGCCCGCCCACGAGAGTCACGCCGGCTTCGATCATCTTGTCGAGCCCGCCCCTCAGAACGTCGTGTAAAATGGAGATGTCCATTGTCTTCACGGGAAAGCAGATGATGTTCATGGCCGTCAGCGCCCTTCCGCCCATGGCGTAAACGTCGGAGAGGGAATTGGCGGCCGCCACCTGGCCGAAGGTGTAGGGGTCATCCACGATGGGCGTGAAGAAGTCCACCGTCTGGATGATGGCCAGGTCATCGCGAAGTTTATACACCCCTGCGTCTTCGTTGCCCTCGATCCCGGCGATGAGATTCGGGTCAACGATTTTCGGCAGGCCTTGCAGGGCTCGATTCAGGTCACCCGGACCTATCTTGCAGGCTCAACCGGCGCTCTTGACGGTCTCCGTCAGGCGGATCTTCTTGTCCTTCATAACGGTTTTCCTCACATCGTAGAGGAATTTCCGCCAGAAGTAGCGGATGAACATAGTTTCTCCTTCATCCTGAGTTCGAAGTCAAGATGCTCTATTTGCTTTTCTCGACGGGATACCCCGCCTCGTCCCAGCCCTTGATGCCGCCCGGGTAGCGGTAGACGTTCTTGTAACCCAGCTTCACGGCCCACATGGCCGCGTTGTGGCTTCGCGTGCACTTCGTGAACCCGCAGTAGAAGACGACGAGCCGGTTCTTGTCGGGCCCCAGGAGTTTCTCCAACGCCGCCTTCGTCTTGTCATCGAGGCTCGTCATCTCGGGGATGGGGAACTCCATCTGCACGGCCCCCGGGACGTGCTGCTTCTTGTAGCTGTCTTCGTAAGGCATGGTGTCGACGAGAAGCATGGGCTTCTTCTGGTCGACCCAGCTTTTCAATTCCTTCGTCGCCACGATCTTATAACCGCCCCGGGCGACTTCCCCGGCGAAATTGACGGCGATGGTCTCGTTTTCCAGTTCCTTCGCTCCCCATGCGGCCAGTGCATTACCGGCTGCCAGGACCAACATTGAGGCGATGGCGACAACGACAACTTTGCGAATCATACGGAAGGTCTCCTTTTGTTTTTATGACGGCTCTATGAAAGCCGGCCTGTTTCCAATTGGGTTCGCGTCCGGCGGGTGTAATAAAGAAAGGATGCCGCGCCGATGAGAAAAAGATCCCGGATGAAGGCCTGCCTCAGGCTCTGCTGGCCCGCGATCTCCTCGGGACCGAAACAGCCGCAGTCGACGTTCAGGTCGGACAGGATGCCGTAGCCCAGAACGGCGACGAACAGGACAAGAAGCGCCGTGATCACCGTGAGGCCCCCCCGGATGTTGAAAAGGAGCGCCGTTCCCGCGGCCACCTCCAGTGCCGGCAGCCCGATGGCCACGGCGGGAAGGAGCATCTCGGGAATGAGATCATAGAGAGACAGGGTCGCGGCAAAAGCCTTGGGGTCCATCAGCTTCAGGCCTCCCCCGCAAATAAAGAGGAAGGCCAGGATCCCGCGGATCACCCGGTCGGGCCAGCGGGAGTGAAGGAGGGCTCTCAACCTGTCGATGATGTGCCGGACAGACAACCGAGTTCCACCTGATCGCGTATTCCATGCCGGCGGTGCGCCCTTCCGGCGGGTTGTTTTTCGGTATATTCATATTCAGCTTTATCGAATATGTCAAATTCATAGAAGTTATAATAACCCGTTGATTATGCACTTTCTTTATGGTAATCAGCCATTGCGGGACGGGGGCGCTGCGCCCTCGCTAGCACGGGAAGGAGGAAAGGGGCATGGCTTCCGACGGGTTCCAAAATCTGACGATGCAGCAGCTCGAGGCCCTCATTCATCTCGTCGAGGAGCGCAGCTTCAGCCGTGCGGCAAAAAAGATGCACCTCACACAGCCCTCGCTGACGAAACATATCCGCAATGTCGAAGAGGCCCTGGGGGCGAAGATCGTCAACCGCTCCAGCCGAAGCCTTGCCCTGACCCCCGAGGGAAGGATCCTTTACGATTATGCCCGGCGGATCATCAAGCTCCGGGATGAGGCTAGGGATCGGGTCCTGCGGCTCCGCGAGGAGGAGGGCGGGGACATCCGGATCGCCGCCAGCACGATCCCTGCGACGTATATCCTTCCCTATGCGATCGGCGGGTTCCGGAAAAAGCACCCCCGGATCCGGACAACGGTGCGAACGGCCGACAGCAGTGACGTCATCGAGACGGTTCTCGACAACGGCGCCGAGATCGGATTCATCGGGAAGAAACCGTCGGGGGGGAAGTTGATTGCCGAGGAACTCTGGAAGGACCGCCTGGCGCTGGCCGTCCCCTCAGGGCATCCCTGGGCGAAGCGGCGTTCGGTCCGTATCGCCGAGATTGCAGAGGCGCCCTTCGTGATCCGCGAGAAGGGCTCGGGCACCCGGGAGGCCCTCGAAGAGTGCCTGAGGGAAACGGCCGGGCCGGGCCTGCCGCATCTCAACATTGCGGCGGAGATGGGAAGCTCCGAGGCGGTGAAGGAGGCCATCATCGCCGGCCTCGGGATCTCCGTGATTTCCGTCCACGCCATCCGGCGCGAACTGAAATCGGGCCTCCTTACGGCCCTTGCCATCGAGGGCTGCCCGATCGAGCGATCTTTTTATTTGATTTATCGCAGGCAATTCGATTTAATGACCCACCATAAAATCTTCCTCGATTTTATCAGGACGTATCGTCCCGAAAGCCTGTCATTGAGGTAGTTCCATGATCCGCTACTACAGCACAAACCGCCGACTCGACGGGCAGGCCGGCCTCGCGCCTTTCAAGGAGCGAGTCTCCTTCCGCGATGCCCTGATCCAGGGGCAGGCGCCCGACGAGGGGCTCTTCATGCCGGAGCCCATTCCCCGGCTCTCCATCGCTGACATCCTGGCGCTCAAGGGGGCCCCTTACGCCAAGGCCGCGCTCCTCGTGGCGCATGCGTTCCTGGGAGAGGAACTGTCCCGCGACGTGCTAAGGCAAATCGTCGAGGACTCCTACAACTTCGACGTTCCCCTGGAGCGGGTCTGTGACCGAATGTACGTCATGCGTCTCGACCAAGGGCCCACGGCTTCCTTCAAGGATTTTGCAGCCCGGATGATGGCGAGGCTCATGAGCCGTCTGCGCGACCGGGGAAAGCGGCTCAACGTGCTCGTGGCCACCTCGGGCGACACGGGAAGCGCCGTCGGCGAGGCCTTCAAGGGCGTCGAGGGGATCAGCGTCTGGATCCTCTACCCGCGAAACGAAGTCAGCGGGATGCAGAAGAAGCAACTCGACTCGATCGGCGACAACGTCCTGACCCTGTCCGTCGACGGCAAGTTCGACGACTGCCAGAACCTGGTGAAGCAGGCCTTTTCCGATCCGGGGTGTTCTCATCTCAACCTGACATCGGCCAACTCCATCAACTTCGGCCGGATCATGCCGCAGAGCGTCTACTACGTCTATGCATACGCCCAGCTGGCAAACAAAGGCGAGGAGATCGTCTACTCCGTCCCCTCGGGGAATTTCGGCAACGCCCTGGGCTGCGAGTACGCCCGGCGCATGGGGCTCCCCGTCCGGATGCTCGTTATGCCGACCAATGAAAACGACGAGTTTCCCGACTACCTCAGGACGGGGGTCTACAAGAAGGTCTCGCCGTCGCGGGCCTGCCTCTCCAACGCCATGAACGTGGGCCACCCGAGCAACCTGGCCCGCTTTTTCGACCTCTACGGGGGTACGGTGGACCGCATGGGGGTTGTGCACGTCTACCCCGATCTCAAGGAGATGCGCAGGCGCATCTTCTCCGTGAGCATCTCCGACGAAGAGACGAAGAAGACTATCCGGCGCGTCTACGACCAGTACAACATCCTGCTGGAGCCCCATGGGGCCGTTGGCTGGAAGGGTCTCGAGCTTTACCTGGAGGCCTGCTGCGGACCCATCGCGGAGCCCTGCGTCTGCCTCGAGACGGCCCACCCGGCCAAGTTTCCCGACGAGATCATCGAGCTTCTCGGTATCACCCCCGAGGTGCCCCGGAGCATGAAGGATCTCGACAAACGCACCGGCGAGCCCGTCGAGCTGCCCGCCGATTACGGCCGCCTGCGCTCGTTCCTTCTCGACACGCTGAAGGGGACGGACTGAGAGATTTCTTTCGGATCGTCACGAACAGAAGGGTATGGAGATCACCTGCTGCTCGATCACATCTCGATCAAGAGACACGGATGATTACGAATTGAAATTGACATGGATGCCCGGCCCATTACAAGGCGAGAGGGTTTTATATTTTCAGGGATACAAAAAAAGAAGTTGCGAGAGGATGGAGCGGGGTGATGACCTAATGCCCGAAAAGGGCTCCCTGGCCTGAGGACAAATCCGGACTCATTACCGGCCTGCAGAACGAAACGAAAGGAAGATCAATATGGGCAAGACGAGAATCGCAATATCGGGAATCCTGCTTTTTGCGGCGGCACTGATGACCCTGTCCTGTGCCTCCCCCATGCGCCTGACGGACAACTGGAGGAACTCGACCTATACGGGACCGGCCTTCAAGAAGATCATGGTCGTCGCCATGGACGAAGCGGGACTACTTGCGGCAGCCTATCGAGAACGAGTTTGCCAAGCAGCTCAAGTCGCAGGGAGTCGAGGCGGCCACGTGCCATGAATACTTCCCCGACCCCGACAAGGCAACCCGTGAGGAACTGGTAAGGGTGAGCCAGGCAATGGGAATCGAGGCCTACCTGATCGTGCGGGTCCTGGGGGCGGGAACGGATGTCCAAACCTACGGGGCGCCAGACAAGACCATGGATTCGATGATGTACATACCATGGTTCGGCCCCGGGCCGCAGATGGTCAAGCAGCGCGAAGCGGTAACCCTGGAGTCGAGGCTCTACGACGGGAAAACGATGGGCATCGTCTGGCGATCCACCGTCGATGCCGTCAACCCCTCCGGGAGCGACGACCAGATCTCCCGGTTCGTCAGCCTGGTGGTGAAGACCCTTCGCGATAAGCAACTGATCCCATCCTCATAACGAATCAAAGGGCTGGAAGAAAAGCGGCGGCTGTGTTACAAAATCGTAACGCCGCTTCCGGGTCCCGCGCCCGCGGCTAAAACTCTGCTTCGGAGGAGGGGGTCATGAAGTACAAGGAGATCAAGGCGAAGGATCTGAAACCGAAGAAATTCATCGACGATAAGGTCCGCGAGGTCCGGGAAATCGCGGGCGACGGGATCGCCATCAGCGCGCTTTCGGGCGGTGTGGACTCGTCGGTCGTGACGGCCCTGGCGCACAGGGCGCTGGGGAAAAAGCTCAAGACCTACTTCATCGACAACGGGATCATGCGGGAAGGCGAGCCGAAGAAGGTGAAGGCCCTGTTTGCGGAGTTGGGCATTCCCGTGACGATCGTCGATGCCCGGAAAGCCTTTTTCGACGCCATGAAGGGCATTACGGACCCGGAGCTGAAGACGGGAGGCCATCACGCAGACCTTCTACAAAAAAGTCTTCCGCGACCTCGTGCAGAAAAGCAAGGCCACGGTGCTGCTGCAGGGGACGATCCTCACCGATGTCGAGGAGACGGCCGCCGGGATCAAGCGCCAGCACAATGTATTTGAGCAGATCGGCATCGACCCGAAGAAGGCCTTCGGCTACAAGATCAGCGAGCCCCTCGTTGCAGCTCCGCAAGGACGGCGTCCGCAAGGTCGGCATGGCCCTGGGGCTCCAGAAATCTCTCTTCGACCGGATCCCCTTCCCGGGGCCGGCCCTGGCGGCGCGGGTCATCGGCGAGGTGACGCCGATGAAGATCGCGCTCGTGCGAAAGGCGACGGTCATTGTCGAGGAGGAGCTCCAGAAGGTCAAAGCCTTCCAGTACATGGCGATCCTTCACGAGGACCGCGTCACGGGCATGCGCGCAGGCAAACGGGACTTCGGCCTGCAGATCGAGATCCGCTGCTGGGACAGCGTCGATGCCCGAAAGGCCACACCGACGAGACTTCCCTGGCAGACGCTCGAGCGGATCGCAGGAAAGATTCTCGACAGCGTGCCCGGCGTGGTGAGCGTGACCTACAACCTTGCCACCAAGCCGCCTTCCACGATCGAGGCCATCTGACCTTTCTGGAGGAATCGATCAACCTGCGGTTTGGGAAATATTCAGAGGCGGGAGAGCAGGCGAGCTGCACTCCCGCCTCTTTTTGCTACCAGGGGCAGCTAAAAAAAGGTGGAGGATGATGGCCGCCGTGTATATACTGATTCGCATGCAAGCCCATCGCAGACTCGTTCTCTGCGCGAAGCCTGCAATTGGGTAATGGAACGGAGAGGATCACCTGGAGACATGCTGACGTTCGATGAAAAAGTGAAGAGCGTCCGGGGCGGGCCCCTGGTGGCGAATGAGGTCGCCATCCTTCAGGTCAACCTGGGGTATGCCTGCAACATGAGCTGCAAGCACTGCCACCTTTCGGCGGGACCCGGCAGAAAAGAGATGATGAGCCGTGAGACGATCGAGGCGGTGCTTGGCGTGCTGCGTCGGGAAAAGATCGGGACGCTCGACATCACGGGCGGCGCCCCGGAACTGCATCCTGAACTGCGCAACCTGGTTGGTGAGGCGCGCCGCATCGGGACACGCGTAATCGTCCGCACGAACCTCACCGTCCTGGAGGAGCCCGCGTGCAGGGATCTCCCCGAGTTCTTCCGCAACCATCGTGTCGAAGTCATCGCATCCCTGCCGGGCGATACCGGGGCGAGTGTAAGCCTGGTGCGGGGCAGGGGTGCCTTCAGCAGAAGCCTGAGGGTCCTCAGAATCCTTAACGACAGGGGATACGGGACCAACGGACTTCAACTCCACCTGGTCTATAACCCGCCGGGAGCAGCTCTTGCCCCCTTGCAGAAGGATATCGAAGAGGACTTCCGCAAGACGCTCCGCAGCCGCCACGGGATTGCCTTCAATTCCCTCTATGTATTCCCGAACATGGCGCTGGGACGATTCCGCGACTTTCTACTCAAGACCGCCCAGTTGGACTCATACATGGGCATGGTCCGGGAGGCCTTCAACCCCGCAACCCTCGAGGGGCTCATGTGCCGTGACCTGGTGAGCGTCCGCTGGGACGGCGCTCTTTTCGATTGCGACTATAACCAGTCTCTCGACCTCTTCGTCGACAGTACCTGCCCCCGGCACATCGCCGGCTTCGACATCAAGCGGCTTTCGCGCCGACGCATCGTGACGGGTGAGCACTGCTTCGTCTGCGCAGCCGGTCAGGGGGGCACCTGACTGGGCGCGATTACCTGACAGGCGGTCGGCCTGTCTCACCAGAAACCATAGGAAACAGACACAGAGAAGGAAAAGAAAATCCCCCTCTTTCCCCCTTTGATAAAGGGAGATAAAAGGGTGATTTTAGTTCCTGAAGGATTTCTACTTGCCAGTGAAAACGGGTTTTCGCCTGGCGAGGAACGCGCCCACTCCTTCCCGGGCATCAGCCGTTTTCGACATGTCGGCAATCCCCCGGGCCTCGAGTTCCATCTGCGTCTCCAGCGACTCCGAATAGGTTCCGCACAGCAGTTTTTTTACCGATCCGAATGACCGCGTGGGGCCGGCTGCGAGGGTCCTCGCCAGCTTTTCGGCTTCCTGCATCAGCTCCGCATCGGGGACGACCCGGTTCACGAGGCCCCACTCCAGGGCCTCCTTGGCGCTGAGTCTGCGGTTCGTCAGCATCAGTTCCTTGGTTCTCAACAACCCGATGAAGCGGGGCAGCAGGTATGTCATCGCGCCGTCCGGCGAGAGCGCCGCCGCCGTGTAGGCCGCCGTGAACGACGCCGATTCGGCGGCAAGCACGAGGTCCCCGGAAATGGCAAAGCTCATCCCCATCCCCGCTGCGGGCCCGTTGACGGCCGTCACTAACGGTTTGTCCATGCGCATGAAGCGCGAGGCCGCCGCGTGGCAGTACACGGTCATTTCCTTCAGGGCTTGCGCCAGCCCCTCGCCGGATTCCGCAAAATACTTCAGATCGCCTCCGGCGCTGAAGAACTTGCCGCGCCCGGTGAGCAGGGCCGCCCGGATGCCCGGGTCCTCGTCGCAGCGGATCGCCGCGTGCATCAGTTCCCTGCCCGAGGTCATGATGAGCCCGTTTGCCGCTTCGGGACGGTTCAGGGTGATGATGGCCACCTGATCCTTCACTTCAAACTGGATCGTCTCATAATTCATCTGCTCTCCCTCCTTCGAATAAAAAAGTTGAATGGTTTACTAGTTGATTGGGTAATTAGGGGAGACGTGTTCTTGTCCAGTCAACCAGTCAACCAATTACCCAATTACTGTTTGCCGAAGACCGGGTGCCGGGCGGCGGCGAGGCGCACCAGCCGGCTGCCCATCTGGCCGTAAGAGTGGCCGGCGAGCTCCGCCATGAGGGCCAGGCTGGCGTCGGAGCTGATGTCGGGGTTGGGGTTCGGGTCCAGGAGGTAGAATACGCCGTCGCGAAGCCGGAAATCGAAGCGGGCGTAATCCCGGATCCCCATGGCCCGGTAGGCGACAAGGGAAACTTTTTCCAGCAGGCGAAGCTCTTCCGCGGTCAGCGGGGCAGGCGCGACGGTGCGGATCTCGGTGTAGTGGCGCGAGCCCGGCGTGAACTTGGCGTCCCACGAGCAAAGTCGCTCGCGCAGGTCGCTGAAGGCGGAGAACTCCATCTCGACGGGCGGCAGCATCTCCACGTCCTCGTTTCCCCAGAGGGTGACCCTGAATTCCCGGCCGTCGATGAACTCCTCCACGAGGGCGGGCTGCCGATAGGTCTCGGTGACGAAGGCGATGCGTTCCCGCAGCGCTTCAAGGTCCAGGACGACGGCCTCGGGCGTGATCCCGATACTGCAGTGCTCGCGGACGGGCTTCACGATGGCGGGGAATCGATCCCAGGCGGCGCGCTGCGCCGTCGAGCAGACAAAGCCCTGCGGCGTCGGCACGCCGGCTCGAAGAAGGATGTCCTTGACCTTTTCCTTGTCCCCGCTGAGCCTCAGGACGGGCGGAGGCGAGCCCGTGTAGGCGAAGCCCATCTCCTCGAGGGTCTCGGCGACGAGGACCTCGCTGCGGGCGATGCCGGGGATGTCTTCGCACCAGTTGAGGACGACGAAAAGGACGGGATCGTAGGGGGAGAGGATCCGGCGCAGGTCGAGATCGTCGACGCGCACCGGCGTGACGGGGTGCCACCTCGGCCCGCAAGGCGTCGATGAGTTCCTCCGTGGCCGCAAGGGCCGCGTCCTGCTCCTCCCGGCTCCAGGCCGGGTCGAGGGTGTAGAGCACAAGGACGGGAAGGTCGCGGGGAAGCATCTCGTTCGGCTGGTCGTTCAAAGGGAATCCTTTCGTCTTTCGGTTACTTCATCACTACTGCGTCATCACGTATTTCTGCTCCTCCTTCGGCACGTACCAGCGGATCACGTTGTGGCCGATGCCGATGGGAGCCGGGTCGATCCCGCGCACCCGGGCGTTGAAGATGGGCAATGCGTCGGGCACGTAGAGAAAAATGTAGGGCTGATCCTCCGCCATGATCTCCTGGATGCGGTCGTAGCAGCGCTTGCGCTCGGCGCGGTCGAAGGTGCTGCGGCCCCTCTCCAGCAGGGCGTCCACTTCCTCGTTCTTGTAGGAGATGAAATTCAACTCGCTCGGCCCCGTCTTGCTCGAGTGCCACACGTCGTAGAGGTCGGGGTCCATGGGGATCGTCCACCCGAGAATGACGGCGTCGAAGCGGCGCTTGTTGATGAACTCCTTGATGAAGGCGGCCCACTCGATAACCCGGATCTTGACGGAAATTCCCACCTCGGCGAGCCTTCGCTGCACGATCTCCGCCGTCTTGGCGCGGACCTCGTTTCCCTGGTTGACGAGGAGCTCGAACTCGAACCGCTGGCCTTTTTTGTCGAGGATGCCGTCGCCGTCCGTGTCCCGCCAGCCCGCCTCGGCGAGGAGTTCCAGGGCCTTCTTCGGGTCGTAGGGGTATCGCTTCACGTCGGCGTTGTACTGCCAGGTGCCCGGCTTGAAGGGCCCCGAGGCCTCCTTTCCCAGGCCGAGCAGCACCCCGTCGATCAGCTCTTCCTTGTTGACGGCACAGGCGAGGGCCTGCCTGACCTTCCTGTCTGCGAACATGGGGTTCTGCAGGTTGAAGCCGAGGTAGGTGTAGGAAAAGGAGAGGTAGCGGTATTTGCGGAAGTGGTTCCGGAAGTACGGGTTCTCCGTCTGCCGGGTGAACTGCAGCGGCGTGAGCCCCATCTGGTCGATGCCGCGCGCGCGAAGCTCGAGGAACATGGTGGCCATGTCGGGGATGATTCGTGTGACGCGGCCGTCGAGGAAGGGTCTGCCCTCGAAATAGTCGGGGTTGTAGACCAGGGCGATCTTCTGGCCCGTCTTCCACTCCTTGAAGCGATAGGGTCCTGTCCCGACAGGGTGGCGGGACAGCGGGCTTTTCGTCACGTCCTTTCCCTCCAGGAGGTGCCTGGGCATCACGGAGGAGCCCCAGCTCATGAGCGCAGGCGCGAAGGGTTTGTCGTAGGTCACGCGGAAAGTGTGGGGGTCGAGGACTTCGGCCTTTTTCACCTTCAGGAAATCCCCGGCGTAGGCCGTGGGCGTCTTCGGGTCGATGGTGAGCCGGTAGGTGAACAGGACGTCCTCGGCCGTGAAGGGCTGTCCATCGTGCCAGCGGATGCCTTTCCGCAGGCGGAATGTGATGACGAGGCCGTCTTTCGAGATGTCCCAGGATTCGGCCAGATCGCCAACGATGTTGAGGTCCCTGTCGTACTTCACGAGGCCGTTGAAGATGAGAGACGAGATGCTGTGTGAGGTGCTGTCCGTGGCAAGCACGGGGATGAGGTTGCTTGCATCGCCGATGGAGCCCTCCACCAGGATATCCCCGTAGGCGGCCACATCCTGCCCGTGGCGGACGTCGACGGTTCCCTCGTCCCGGTCAGGGCCCGAACAGGCAGCAAGTACGATGACCAGCCCGAAGGCAAGCCACAGAACAAAACCGGCGGGTCTCTTCATGGAATGGGACTCTATCGCAAAGAAGCGTCTTTTTCAACGGAATTGGCGGATTCGGGACGGGTTTGTGCAGATGGCGTTTTCATTTCCCCGGCATGGTTTTCCAACGTATCCGGCAGGCAACCGTAGTTTCGCCCGCTTCCGAAAACATTGCGTAGCAGGGAGACTAGGCGGGAGAGGCAGTCCTTCATAGTGGGAATTTACGCGCAATGCGGACGTTGTGCAAAAGAAAAATCCCCCTGTCGTCCCCCTTTTACAAAGGGGGAAAGAGGGGGATTTGAATCGGCCAAACGAAATAAACGAAACAAACGAAAGAACGAAACAAACGAGAGCCGTTCATTTCAGCATCTTCCCGATGCGGTTCCATCGCACGCCGCTGTCGTCGCTGTCCCAGGAGAAGTAGATGATGAAGGCCTTCCCGATGACGTCCTCGAGCTTGACGAAGCCCCAGAAACGGCTGTCGTAGCTCTGGTCGCGGTTGTCGCCCATGACGAAAAGGGTCCCCTCGGGGACCTTGATGGGCCCCAGGTTGTCCCTGCGCTGGATCGCCTTCGGGTAGATGACGTCCTCCACGTGGATCCCGTAGGGATCGTTCAAGGGCGCGTCGTTGATGAAAACCTTCTTGTTCCGGATCTCGACCGTGTCGCCCCCAACGGCAATGACTCGTTTGATGAAGTCCTTCGTCTTGTCCTCGGGGTAGATGAAGACGGCGATGTCGCCCCGCTGGGGCTGGCCGAAGGGGATGATCGTGTTGCGCAGGTAGGGGAGCTTGACGCCGTAGCTGAACTTGTTCACCAGGATGTGATCGCCGATCTCAAGGGTCGGCTTCATGGACCCCGAGGGGATCTTGAAGGCCTGGATGACGAAGGTGCGGATGAAGGCGGCAATCAGGATGGCGATGATGATCGCCTCTGCGTACTCCCTGATTTTTGCGGTTTTCGGATTCGAGGTCATGTGTCGTTCGTCTTTCTCAGGAGTAGATGGCCATGAGCGAGATGATCACCATGGCAAGGCCGCAAAGCCCCTTGGCGAAAAGGCCGGCCAGGCGGCCCATCAGCGCGCCGAAGCCGGCCCGTGCCGCCGGCTTGAAGTCCCTCTGGTTGAGGATCTCGACAACGAAGGCCCCCAGGAGCGCCCCGAGGAAGGACCCGATGAGAGCCCCGAGACCCAGGAAAACAGGGGTCAGGAGAAGGGCCCCGATGACCCCGCCGACGAGCGAGGCCGCAATGCCCCGCTTCGAGGTTCCATAACGCTTTGCCCAGGTGATCCCCAGCAGGAACTCGAGGGATTCGGCGATGGCCGAGATCACGATGAGCACAAGCAGGATCTTGAAACCGATCTTGTCAAAGCCCGTCACCAGCGCGTAAACCAGGACATCGAAGAGGATGACGAACGTCCCCGGAAGCCCCATCAGGATCGAGAAGAACCCGATGAGCAGAACGAGGATGAAAACCGTCAGCCCGGCGTACTCCAGAGGTGTCACGGCACTACTTCCTCTTGCGCTTTGACGGCATGAACCGCTCCATGAACAGCACGAAGGGGCTGGCGATGAAGACGGTGGAATAGCATCCGGCGATCACGCCGACAAACATCGCGAAGGCAAAATCGAAGATCACGGGCCCGCCCAGGACGAGCAGCACCACGAGCACCAGGAACACGGTGAGCGAGGTGAGGATCGTCCGGCTCAGGGTTTCGTTGACGCTCACGTTGACGATCTGCCTCAGGTCCGCCCGGATTTTTTTGCGCACGTTTTCGCGGATGCGGTCGTAGATGACGATTGTGTCGTTGATGGAGAAACCGACGATGGTGAGCAGCGCCGCCACCGTGTTCAGGGTGAACTCCATGTTCAGCAGAGAGAGCACCCCCACCGTGACGAGCACGTCGTGGATCAGGGCCAGGATCCCGCCCACGGCGTAACGGAACTCGAAACGGAACCCGATGTAGATCAACATAGCCACCCAGGCGAGCGCCAGGGCCAGGATCGCCTTCTGGGTCAAGTCCTTGCCTACCTTCGGGCCCACCGCCTCCACCCGCCGGATCTCGTAGGTCCCCTGGCCGAAAGCCTTCGTCAGGGCGCTCTCGATCCGGTCGGTGAGAAGCTTGAGGTCCGCCGCCGTCTCCGAGGTCCGGATCAGGAACTCCCGGTTCTCAGCGGCGCCGAACTCCTGGATGGTGCTGTTTTCAAGCTGCACGCCGTCCAGGGCCGAGCGGAGCCCGTCTGTAGAGGCCTCTTTCTGAAACTTGACCTGCACGACGGCCCCGCCGGCGAAGTCGACGCCGAGGTTGAGGCCGCCGTGGTAGACGATGGATGCGATCCCGATCAGGATGAACGCGGCGGAGGCGATGACCGCCGCCTTCATCTTGCCGACGAAATCGAATTGGGTGTCCGGCCGTATCAATTCAAACATGGTGTATCCCCGTGTGCGCCAGAGGCGAGTTTTCTCTTTCTGCCCGGAAATCAGATGCTCAGTTTCTCGATCTTCCGGGTCCAGGTGAAGTAGTCGAAGATGATCCGGGTGACGAAGATGGCCGTGAACATGCTGGCGATGATGCCGAGGGTCAGCGTCACGGCGAACCCCTTCACCGGCCCCGACCCGAACTGAAAGAGGAAGACCGCCGCAATGAGCGTCGTCAGGTTCGAGTCGAAGATGGTCAGGAAGGCCTTCGTGTAGCCCGCGTCGATGGCCGCCCGCGGCGTCTTGCCCGTCCGCAGCTCCTCGCGGGTGCGCTCGAAGATGAGCACGTTGGCATCGACGGCCATGCCGACGGTGAGCACGATGCCGGCGATGCCCGGCATCGTGAGCGTGGCGTCGAAAAGGGCCATGGCCCCAAGCAGCAGAATGAGATTTAGGATCAGGGCGAAGCAGGCCACGACGCCCGACCACCTGTAGTAGATTACAATGAAGACGAAAACGAGCAGGAAGCCGATGATGGTTGACAGAATGCCCTTGTCGATGGAATCCTGGCCCAGCGACGGGCCCACGGATCGCTGTTCGAGGATCTTGACCGGCGCGGGCAGGGTGCCGGCCCGCAGCACAATTGCCAGGTCCTTTGCGTCGTCCATGGTGAACGAGCCCGTGACCTGGGCATCGCCGCCGGAGATCCTCTCCTTGATGACGGGCGCCGAGTAGACGACGCCGTCGAGGATGATGGCGAGTCTTTTGTTCACGTTCTCGCCGGTGATCCGGTCGAAGTCCTTCGCCCCCTGCGGATTGAACTTGATGGACACATAGGGCTCTCCGAAGCGGTCGCTGATCTTCACCTGGGCGTTCTCGAGCGACTGGCCCGTCAGCAGGGTGCGCTCCTTCAGGAGGTACATGGTGTCCCGGCGGTTGCCGGTGCTCTCGCCTTTCTCGCGGGTGCCCTTCATCAGGATGCTCCCTGCCGGGACGTTGCCCCGGAGCGCCTCCTCGAGGCCATGCTCCTCATCGACGAGCTTGAACTCCAGCAGGGCTGTCCTGCCGATGAGGTCGATGGCCCTCTTGGGGTCCTTGATACCGGGCAGCTGGATCAGGATCCGGTCCTCCCCCTGGGGGATGATTTCGGGCTCCGTCACACCGAACTGGTCCACGCGGTTGCGGATCGTCTCGAGGCTCTGGTCGAGCATCGTCTTTTTCATGTCGGCGATCTGCTTCTCGCGGAACTTCAGGGTCACCCGCTCGCGCCCCTCGACGGCCTCGGTGGACTTGATCTCCAGGTCTGGGAACTGATCGGAGAGGACCTTCTCGAGATCGGCGCGGGATTCCTTGGACGGCAGCTCAATGGAAATGCTGTTGTCGGCCTTGCGCTCCACGCTGCGAAAGCGGACCCGCTTCTCCATGAGACCTTCTTTGATGTTGTTGGCGAGCCGCTCCACCGTGCTTTCCATTGCCTTCGCGGTGTCGACCTCGAGGACCAGGTGCATGCCGCCCTGCAGATCGAGCCCGAGGTGGATGCGGTTCTTCATGAAGACGTTTTTCACCGAGGCCGGCATCTCCGGCATGACCGACGGCAATAGAAAGTAAATCGAAGCGATGGCAACCACCGCCGCAATGAGCGTTCTCAATTTAAGGCTCTGGAACATGAAAATCCCCTTTCAAACTGATACCCTTATTCCTCTGCGGTTTTCTGCACGAGGGCCGTGATGTGCGCGCGGTTGACCTTGATCTTTACGTTCGGGGCGATCTCGACGGTCACCACGGCCTCGGTGAGGGCGGCGACTTTGCCCTGGATGCCGCCTGTCGTTTCGACCATGTCGCCGTGCTTCAGGTGTGCGATCATCTCCTTCGCCTCTTTCTGCTTCTTCTGGGCGGGCCGGATAAGCAGGAAGTAGAAGATGAAGAAGATCGCCGTCATCATCAGGATAAAGCCCATATCCCCGCCGGGTGCTCCCTGGCCCCCCCCTATGCCTCCCATGGCGTATGCAACACTTGTCAAGGTTCGTCCTCCTCTTCGGTTTTCATGGTGTCGTCCACCCGTCCCTCGGGGATCGGGCCTGCGTCGTCGTCGCGCCGCCGCTCCCTGAAGGTCCGCCGGAAGTCCTCGAAGGTGCCCCCGGCAATGGCCGTCCGGATGCGCTCCATGAGCGCGAGATAGAACCGGACATTGTGGATCGTGTTCAACATTATAGCCAGGATCTCCCTGGCTATAAAAAGATGCCGGAGATAGGCCCGCGAGAAGTTCCGGCATGTGTAGCAGTCGCATGCCTCGTCGAGCGGAGCCTGATCGTTCCGGTAACGGGCGTTTTTTATAACAACCTTTCCGCGATTTGTAAATAGTAATCCGTTCCTTGCGCAACGGGTGGGCATAACGCAGTCGAACAGGTCGATGCCGTACCGGACTCCCTCGACGAGGTCCTCAGGCGTGCCCACCCCCATCAGGTACCGGGCCTGGCCTGCCGGCAGCAGCGCTACGGTGGCCTCGACGGTTTCCATCATGAGGGCCTTGGGTTCCCCGACGCTGAGCCCCCCGAGGGCATACCCGTCGAAGCCGATTGCGGTGAGCGCCTCGACGGAGGCCTGCCTCAGATCCCGGTGGACCCCCCCCTGGACGATGCCGAAGAGGGCCTGATCGGGGCTTTTTTTTGCGTCCCGGCATCGTCTGGCCCATCGATGGGTCAGCGCCATGGATTTTTCCACGTAGGCGCGCTCGGCGGGGTAGGGCGTGCAGTCGTCGAAACACATCATGATATCCGAGCCGAGGGCCTCCTGGATCTCGATGGCCCGCTCGGGGCTCAGGAAGTGCCGCGAGCCGTCGATGTGGGACTGGAAGTGGACCCCCTCCTCCGTGATCCTCCGCAGGGGGCCCAGGCTGAAGACCTGGAACCCGCCGCTGTCGGTCAGGATGGGACGATCCCAGTGCATGAACCGGTGAAGCCCCCCGTGCTCCCGGATCAGCTCGTGGCCCGGCCTCAGGTAGAGGTGATAGGTGTTGCCCAGGATGATCTCGGAGCCGGCCTCCTTGAGCCAGTCGGGCGTCATGGCCTTCACGGTTCCCTGGGTCCCCACAGGCATGAAGACGGGCGTGCGCACCTCTCCGTGGGCGGTCGACATTATGCCCAGCCGCGCCCGGGAATTCGGGTCTGTTTTCAGTAGTTCGAATTGATACGACATAATTCTCGCGGCAAATGGCTAAAGGCTAATGGCTAATGGCGAGAAAGGGACTCTTCAGTCCCTTTAGCCCTAAGCCCTTAGCCTTATGCCTATTTAAAAATACGTTTTCTTCCATCAGACCTTAAGCCTTTAGCCCCATGCCTTACGCCTGATCGTCTAGCGCTCTGCGCTAGACGATCAACATACAATCCCCGTAGCTGTAGAACCGGTATTGCTCGTCGATGGCCTTTTGATAGGCCGCAAACATCAGCTCCCTGCCGGCGAAGGCGCATGTGAGCAGGAACAGGGACGACTTCGGGAGGTGAAAGTTCGTGAGCAGCGCCCCTACGCGCCTGAACCGGTAGCCGGGGTAGATGTAGAGCCCCGTAGAACCCGAGGCCGCCCGGATGTGCCCCCGTTCGTCGGCGATGGACTCGAGGACCCGGGTGGAGGTGGTCCCCACGGCAACGACCCGTTCGGCGGAGTTGATCCTCTCCGCCGTCTCGTCGCCGATCTCGAAGTATTCTTCGTCCATCCTGTGATCCTCGATCTGTTCGGCCTCCACCGGGTTAAATGTTCCGTAACCCACGTGGAGGGTAACCATCGCCACGGGGATGCCGCTGCCCCGGATTTCATCCAGGACCGATTCCGTGAAGTGCAGCCCGGCCGTGGGCGCCGCGACGGACCCCGGGTGCCTGGCGTAGACGGTCTGGTACCGATCGAGATCATCGGGGGAGGGCCCGCCTGTCTTCTCACGACGGATGTATGGCGGCAGCGGGGCCTGCCCCTGGCGCCGCAGGAAGGTCTCGAAGGGCTCGTCGGTCTTGAACTCGACGACCCATTTGCGCTCGTCGATCCTCTCCAGGACCCGGACGCTTGCCCCCCCGTCAAAACCCAGCGTCGATCCCGCCTTGATGCGCTTTGCCGGCCTGAGCAGTGCCTCCCACCGGGGCGACGAGGTCCCTTCGCGGCTGCGAAGCAGGAGGATCTCCACGGAGGCCCCCGTTGTCTTGCGGGCGAAAAGCCTCGCCGGGATCACCTTCGAGTCGTTGATGACGAGAACGTCTCCTTTTCGCAGAAATCCCGGGAACTCCTGAAAGACATGGTCCCGGAGAGAGCCGTTTCGCCTCTCCACGACCATCATCCGCGAGCGGTCCCGGTCCGGGGCAGGCGACTGGGCGATAAGCTCCTGGGGGAGCGTGTAGTCGAAGTCTTGCAGTCTCATTTCATTCGGCTGGGGAATCGGGATATTGGGGTATTGGGAAATAGGGTAAAAAAAAGATCCCGGCTTCCGGGACCCAGTTGTTTCCGTATTCCACAACCCGCACGCTGCAAATAACCGAAATGAAAGGGTAAGTCAACAAAATTTATTGGCTGATGATGCCCTGTTCAACAGACCGGTCACCATGCGAAACAGTCGTTGTTTTTTGAAGCCTGTAGCCTGTGGCCTGTAGCCTTGCACCAAGTGTCTAGCTTGTTCCAAAATAAACCAGCAGCAGACCAAAAACCATGGCCAGGAATCCGAACATCCTCAGGTTTGCATCGGAAGCCTCCTGGATCTTCAGATAGACGGACTTGATCTTTTCCGGGAAGGCGAAATAGGGAAGCCCCTCCAGGACGAGAACCATGCCGATGACACAGAGGAAGAATTTGAAATTGACAATTTCCATGGACTTTCTGTTTCCCGTCTTTTCTTACCTTCTCCTGTTTTCTTTTTCCGCTCTTCCGCTCTTCCTCACTTCCTTCTTTTCGCTTCTTCCCACAGCGCATCCATTTCCTCGAGGGTGGATGTCGCAGGGCTTTTCCCCTGCTCGCGAAGCCTCTCCTCTATATAGAGGAAGCGCTCCTCGAATTTGCGGTTCGTTGACCGCAGGGCCTCCTCGGAATTAATTTTCAGATGCCGGCTGAGGTTGACGATCGAAAAGAGGATGTCGCCGATCTCGTCGCGGACCCCCTCGGGATCCCCTTTCGCGAGTGCCTCGCGGAATTCCCCCAGTTCCTCTTCGACTTTTGCCATCACGCTCTCGGCACCCTCCCAGTCGAAGCCGACTTTCGCTGCTTCCGAGGTGATCTTCTGGGCTCGCATGAGCGCCGGCATCGTCCGGGGGACCCGCGCCAGGATCGAAGGCTCGCCCTCGCCCCGCTTCTCCACGTCCCTCTTGATCTGGTCCCAGTTGCGCTTCACCTCGGCGGCGTCTTTTACCTTAGCGTCGCCGAATACGTGGGGGTGGCGACGGATCATCTTGGCCGAGATGTCATCGAGAACCCCATTGATTCCAAAGAGGTTTTCCTCCTCGGCGATCCGGGCAAGGAACAGGATCATGAAGAGAAGATCGCCCAACTCCTCCCGCAGTGCCGCCGGAGAGTCTTTGCCTATGGCATCGAGGACCTCGTAGGTCTCGTCCAGGAGGTAGCGGCCCACATCCTCCTTCGTCTGGCGGATGTCCCAGGGGCACCCGCCCTCGGGGTTCCGGAGCCTCTCGATGAGGGTCAGGAGCTTTCCGAACCGGCCTGTGGATTCCTTATGTTCTTTTTCTTTATCCGGCATAACCACCCAATTATTTTGATCTGATTAGCACAATCGGTAGACCCTGTCAAAAATCGAACAGCGGCCCTGCCGAAAAAACCCCGTTGCCCCTTCGATTTCACTTGATTTTTGCGACTTTGAGTGATATGCATTCGCGGTTTCAAAAAACATCCCGATCAGCCCGCAGAACTGCTTTGGGAGCCACTCCGAGAATCACCCAAGTACCCGTTCTTTTACAGCATTTGCCAACTACAGGCTTTTGGTGCCTGTCGTTCTATTCAAGGAGAGAGGAGGAGTATTATGGCAGAAGAGAAAAAATTGACAAGAGCCGAGAAGCTTGCCGCGGAAAGAGATTCAAACCTGAAGCACTGGGCAGCTCAGGATGCCGAGCTGATGAAGCACCGCGAAGAGGCCTACAACCTCGGTGGGGCAGATCAGGTTGCTCGCCTGGCAAAGCAAGGCAAGAAGCCCATGCGCGACCTGGTTACGGATCTCATCGACCCCGGCACGGAGTTCTTCGAGGTCGGTCTCGATGCGGGCTACAACATCGGTAAAGTAAAGCTCTACGGCGGCGATATCTACGAGTCCGAGAAGCGCGGCCACATCCCCGGCGGCGGTCTGGTGACCGGCGTCGGAACGATCCAGGGCAAAGACTGCATGGTCTTCGCCAACGAGAACCGCTACGCCGCGGGAACCTATTTCCCCATCACCCTGAAGAAGCACATCAGGGCCCAGGCGATTGCAGAGCGCCTGAGACTGCCCTGCGTCTACCTCGCCGACTCCGGCGGAATCAACCTGCCCCTGCAGCTGGGCTGCTTCGCCGACGACGGCCACTTCGGCAGCATGTTCTACAACATGTGCCGCATGTCCGCCGACGGCATCCGCCAGTACACGCTTTCCACGGGCGGCAACACGGCGGGCGGCGCCTACATCGTCTACCTGGCCTCCGAGTCCGTCATGATCGAGAAGATGGCCTACGCCTTCCTGGCGGGCCCCCCCATGGTGAAGTCGGCCATCGGCGAGACCGTTACCCCCGAGGATCTCGGCGGCGCCTATGTCCACACCAAGCACTCCGGCGGCTGCGACCACATCGTGAAGAGCCAGGCCGAGGGGATCAAGAAGCTTCGCGACATCATCGATTTCGAACCGCCCCAGAAGCTCTTTGTCGACCGCCGCAAGGCCGTCGCGCCCCAGTTCGACTTCGCGGAGATGATGCGCGACACGCCTACCAACACCTATCAGTTCATCGATATCCGCAAGACCCTCAAGTGCCTGGCCGACGACAGCTACATCCACGAGTACAAGCCGACCTACGGTGAAAGCCGCGGGGATTCGATCGTGGCCGGCAAGATGTGGCTCGGCGGGCTCCCGGTGGGCTTCATCGCCTCCAACGCCAACGGCGTCATCTACATCGAGGCGGCCCGCAAGGCCACCGAGTGGATGATCCGCTGCGGCAACCAGGGCCTCCCGGTCATCTTCCTCCAGGGCTCGCCCGGCTACATGGTCGGCAAGTCCGAGGAGTGGGGCGGCATCGGCAAGTACGGCTCCGACATGGTCCGCACGTGCTCCGTGCTCAACGTTCCCAAGATCCAGTACGTCATCGGCCCCGACCACGGCGCCGCCAACTACGGGATGTGCGGCCGCGCCTTCCGGCCGGTCTTTTGCTTCACCAACATGAGAGGCCGCACGACCGTTATGTCCGGTGACACGGCAGGCTTCATCGTCGAGTCCGTGCGCCGCAAGAACATCATCGACAAGGGACAGCCGGTCAATGAGGATGAGATGGCCCAGTTCCGCCAGATGATGAGAGACCGCTACGACGCCGAAGGCCACCCGTTCCTCACCGGGTCGCTTCTGTTCCACGACGGCGCCATCGCCTTCAGCGAGGTCCGCGGCAAGCTGGTCAGGGCTCTCGAGCTCTGTTACCGCGTGCCCGTCGGCCATACCAATTGGGGTGATCTGAAGGTCTAGTCCAGGGAATCTGACATGTCCGGAGGAAGCCCCGGCCCGCCGGGCCGGGGCCTCTCTTCGGTTTATAAAACTGAGGAAAAGGGAAAGAGATAGAGAGGGAGGAAGTTATGTCAGACATTCTGCTTCAACAAAGAACCGATGACGGCATCCTGATTTTGACCCTGAACCGTCCGGATGCCATGAACTGCTTCAACTTCGACCTGCTGTCCGTGCTGGCCGACGCCGTCCGCGAGGCTAACTTCGACATGGGGCTCCGCTGCATCATCATCACCGGCTCCAAGGCCGGCGACGAGCCCAAGAAGTGGTCCTTCTCCACGGGCGCCGACCTGAAGGAGAGACGCTCCCTGACGCAGGACCAGGTCCGCCGCTTCATCTTCACGATCCGAAACACCTTCACGGCCGTCGAGAACGTCCGGATCCCCGTCATCGCCGCCATCAACGGCTTTGCCTTCGGCGGCGGCACGGAGCTGGCGCTGGCCTGCGACATCCGCATCTGCTCGTCGAACGTCCTCATGGGCCTCACCGAGACGAGCCTCGCCATCATCCCCGGTGCGGGCGGCACGCAGCGTCTGCCCAGGATCGTGGGCGTGGCCAAGGCGAAGGAGCTCATCTACACGGCCCGCCGCTTCGACGCGAAGACGGCCCTGGAGATCGGACTGGTGAGCAAGGTTGTCGAGCCCGACAAGCTGATGGATGCGGCTCTCGAGCTGGCGCGCGAGATCGCGAAGAACGGCCCCGTCGGTGTGGCGCAGGCGAAGTTTGCCATCAATTACGGCTCCGAGGCGAGCCTCGGCGTGGCGCTGCCGCTCGAGTCGAAGGCCTATGAAGTGACGATTCCCACGAAGGACCGCCTGGAAGCCCTGGCTGCCTTCGTGGAGAAGCGCAAACCGAACTTTACGGGAGAGTAACCCGGACTGTAATCGGCCCGACGTGCCTGCACCGCCGCGAGGCAGCGCGGGAGTCGCCGAGTCGTTCGGCTTTCCCTTGAGGTAAAGCCGCCCCTTAGGGTGTGCAAAACAACATCGTGTTGCAGATTTAATTTTTAGGGAGGTAGGAGTTTTATGACGGAATACGATCTCTGGAAAATTTTTCCAAGAATGCCGAAGAAGGTCATGATCGGCGACATCACGATTCGTGACGGCTTCCAGCACGAGGAGAAGTTCATCTCCACGGGTGCCAAGATTTTCTACGGTCAGGAGAGCATCATGGCAGGCTGTATGGAGCTCGAGGCCACGAACCTGGGCAGCGCGGTGACGACGCCCCAGTTCAGCGATGCCGACGAAGTGATGACGGCCATGCGCAGCGACGAGTTCAAGAAGCGCTGCGAGCGCGCCAAAATCAAGTATAACGACATTGTGTTCACCAACGTCACGATCCGCGAGACCGCCGTGGACCGCGCCATCGAGATGAAGAAGAAGGGGATCGGCCCGGACCGCATCCTCATGATGGTCTCGACGGACCCCGAGCACCACTTCGCCAACTCCGGCACGACGCTCTCCCAGTACTGGAGAGAGGCCGAGCGCTGCATCAAGAAGGCAACCGATGCCGGGATCAAGATGTGCGGCACCGTTTCGACGATCTGGGGCAGCCCCATCAGCGGCGCCACGAAGATGGAGGACGCCGTGGAGTTCACGAAGCGCTGGTTCTCCATCGGCGCTTTCGACATCGAGCACGCCGACCACGACGGCTCGGCCAACGGCGCCGACGTGTACCGGTACTTCTCGATGATCCTGGATGCCATGCCAAACCCCGAGGCGCACCTGTGCCACCTGCACGAGACCAAGCGCATTGCATCGCAGTCGATCCTGGCGGCGCTGCAGGCAGGGCTTTCCCGCTTCGAGGGGACGCTGGGCGGCCTGGGCGGTCAGCCGGCGAACTTCCTCGGCGACTCTCCGATCCGCGGCACCGGCGAGTACTACTACAACGATCCCCGCTACGTCGGCCTCATCTGCCTGGAAGACCTCATCGTGCAGATCGACGAGCTGGGCATCGAGCACGGCTACGACGTGAACCGCATGCTGTGGCTGGGCCAGAAGATGGAGAAGACCTGCGGGCGCAGGCTCCGCAGCGAGGCCGTGATCAACGGCCGCACGGCCAAGGGCGGGAATCCTCAGTTTGGCCGCCCGGGCCTCAAGAAGCTCGTCGAGAAGGAAGGCGAGAAGCAAGGCGCGAGAGTTCCGGCCGAGTGGCCCGCCGAAGTGAAGCTGGGCGACAAGTGGGGACCCACTGCCGCAGCGTGGAAGAAGTAAATTCGAAACCCGTGACAGGGGGAGAATTTTTATCTTCCCCTGTCATGGGTTTTCTGCTAGAAACCGTCACTGTTACTCGAGAACCGTGACGACTTTTTTACTATACAAGGAGGATATCGAAATGGCAGATGTAATAGCCCCCATGCCCGGGACGATCAAAGAGATTATCGTAAAGGTGGGCGACGCCGTGAAGGAAGACGAAGAGCTTGTCATCCTCGAGGCCATGAAGATGGAAAACCCCATCGTGGCGCCCGCGGACGGCACCGTGAAGGAAATCAAGGTGAAGGAAGGCGACAAGGTCAACACGAGCCAGGTTCTTGTGGTTCTCGGATAAAGCCGCCTGAAGATCTTAAAATGATGCCGAACTGGCTCTCCGGGGTCGGTTCGGCATTTTTTTATCCAGGACCGAGGATCGAGGTTCGAGGATAAAAAAGATGTTACATTAAGGCGTAACATGAAACGGCTCTTGCGTTACAAGTAACGGGCATTTCAATACCCATGACCCAGTTTTCCAATTCCCATCATATATGGTAAGTTTACGCAGGGGATAATTCATGAAGCAAGGCTTGCCAAAAAAAGTTGAAATTCATGAGGTCGTCCTGCGCGACGGGATCCAGAACGAGAAGAAGATCGTCACGACGGAAGAAAAGCTCCGCCTGATTCGGGAGCTGGTTTCCTGCGGCGTCCGGCGGATCGAGGTGTCATCCTTCGTCAACCGGTCGCTCGTCCCGCAGATGGCAGACGCCGAGGTGCTCTGGGAACGGATCGAGCGTAAGAAGGGCATCCTTTATTCGGCCCTCATCCTCAGTGAAGGCGGGCTCGAGAGGGCCATCCGCTGCAGGGTTCCCCACGTGGGAATTTTCGTGTCGGCAAGCGAAACCCACAGCCGAAAGAACAGCAACAAATCCGTTTCCGAGGCGCTGAAAGAGGCCGTCCGCCTGATCGGCAGGGCGCAGGATGCCGGGATGAGGGTGAGGGCCGGCGTCATGAACGCCTTTGGCTGTGCCTACGAAGGCCCCGTGCCCGTGACCCGTGTCCTGAAGCTCGTTCGCACCTTCATGAAAAAGGGGCCCGACGAAATCTGCCTTGCCGATTCCTCCGGCCTGGCGAACCCGGTTCAGATGGAAAAGGTCCTGTCGCGTGCCTGGGTGGAGGCAGGAGAAGCCGATCTATCGCTTCATCTGCACAACACGCGGGGGCTGGGGCTGGCGAACGTCTATGCCGCGCTCGCGCTGGGTGTGTCGATCTTCGACACGTCCATGGGAGGGATGGGCGGCTGCCCCTTCATTACCGGGGCACGGGGCAACATCGCCACGGAAGACACGATCGGCATGCTTCATTCGATGGGACTCAAAACCGGAATCGACCTCGATTGCCTCATCGAGACAAGCCGCAGGTTCGAAACCGTTATGGGTCAAACCTTTCCCGCAGCACTCACGCATCTCAAAAACACAGGCTGCTGATACGATTCCGGCATTGCCCTCTTCAGTCTATCCCGTCTGTCCGGTATGTCCCGTCTTTCCAGAAAAATCCCCCTTTCATCCCCCTTTTACAAAGGGGGAAAGAGGGGGATTTGTCTTAAACGTCGTGCTTCGTGCCTACACCCCAGTCCCTGGTCCCTAAAAAAGTGTATAGATGAACGGTGCGATGGCCGAGCCCTCGGTGAGGACGATGAGCGCCCCGAGGAGCATGAGGACCAGGATGATCGGCGCAAGCCACCATTTCTTGCGGGCCCGGAGGAAGGCCCAGATCTCGGACAGGGTGGAAAAAACGTTCATTTAGAACTGCCTTTCGTAGTCGCTTTTCTCGCGGCGAGGGCCGCTTCTGCGGATCCAGTAACTGGTTGTCTCTCCGGAGCGCTTTAATTTCAATTGCAAGAACTGCTCCCCGAAGACCCGGCCCAGAAACGCAATCGGGGTCAGCACGAGGTAATAAACCAGCGTCAGGACAACCCGCGTCATGACCCAGCCCATAATAACGGCGAGTATCATCCAGCCCTTGTAGAGCGGCTTCAGGGCTGCCGGGATGACGAATCCGATGACGGCAAGCAGCGCCGCTGCGCCAAGCACCCAGGGCCCGCTCGCCGCCGATTTCCACCAGAGCCAGCCGCCGACGAGAAGCAGCACGCAGGCCATGAGAATGCCGAAGCTGCGCAGGGCCTTCCGGTCCATGGGGATCTTCCTGATCTCTTCACGAAACATACATCAGTCCAGCTCGAATTGTTTTTTCCAGTCCACATCGGTCGACAGGGGCTTTTGCTGCGACTTGTCGAGCAGGAAGGGCCCCATCACCAGGTAATCCATATTCGTCCGCATGAAGCAAAGGTACGCATCCTCGGGGCTGCAGACGATGGGCTCGCCCCGGACGTTGAAAGACGTATTGATCACGAGCGGGCAGCCATGCCTTTCGCCCAGGGCCTCGATCGTCTTGTAAAAGAGAGGGTTGACCTCCCGGTCGACCGTCTGGACCCGAGCCGAGTAGTCCACATGAGTGATGGCCGGCACGCAGGAGCGAACCACATGGAGCTTGTCGAGGCCGAAGCGCTCCTGCTCCTCGCCCGTCATCTCCCGGCAGATTTCCCGCTTTACGGGCGCCACCAGCAGCATGTAGGGGCTCTCCCGGTCGAGCTCGAAGTATTCCGAGACCTTTTCCCTCAGCACCGTGGGGGCAAAGGGCCGGAAGCTCTCGCGGAACTTGATCTTGAGGTTCATCACCTCCTGCATCTTTGACGAGCGGGCATCCCCGATGATGGACCGGCTCCCGAGTGCCCGTGGCCCGAATTCCATGCGGCCCTGGAACCAGCCGATCACCTTTTCCGAGGCGATGAGATCGGCGATCCTTTCGGGGATTTCCTCCTCTTTCAGTTCGGTGTAAACAATCCCATTTGTCTGCAGGTACTCCAGGAGGCTGTCGCGGTCCCAGGCCGGGCCGAGGCGGGAGCCCCGCATCCGGTCCGTCAGCTCTGCGGTCTCGCGGCGGTTGCCCAGGACCTGGTGCCACGTGAAGAGGGCTGCGCCCAGGGCGCCGCCGGCATCTCCTGCCGCGGGCTGGATCCAGATGTTCTCGAAGGGGCCCTCCCGAAGGAGCTTCCCGTTGCCCACGCAGTTGAGGGCCACCCCCCCCGCCAGGCAGAGGTTCTTCATCCCCGTCTCCCGGTGGATCGTTCGGGTCATGCGGAGCATGACCTCCTCGGTCACCTCCTGGACCGACCGGGCCAGGTCCATGTCCCGCTGGGTCAGCAGGGATTCGGGCTTTCGCGGCGGCCCGCCGAAGAGCTTGTCGAAGCGGCCGTTGGTCATGGTGAAGCCCGTGCAGTAGTCGAAGTACTCCATGTTGAGCCGGAAGGAGCCGTCCTCTTTCAGGTCCATCAGCTCAGACAGGATGAGGTCCCTGTACTTCGGCTCTCCGTAGGGGGCAAGCCCCATGACCTTGTACTCGCCGGAGTTGACCTTGAAGCCCGTGTAGTAGGTGAAGGCCGAGTAGAGCAGCCCCAGGGAGTGGGGAAACTGCAGCTCCGCCAGGATCGTCACCTCGTTGTCCCGGCCGGTTCCGAAGCTTGTCGTAGTCCACTCGCCCACGCCGTCGATGGTGAGAAAGGCCGCTTCCCGGAAAGGGGAGGGGAAGAAGGCCGATGCGGCGTGGGATTCGTGGTGCTCCGGGAAGATGACCTTGCCCGCAAAGTCGAGCTCCTTCATGATGTTGTTTCGCATCCAGAGCTTCTGCTTGATCCAGATGGGCATGGCCGTGATGAAGGAGCGAAGCCCCACGGGGGCGAAGGCCAGGTAGGTTTGCAGCAGGCGCTCGAACTTCAGAAAGGGCTTTTCATAGAAAGCCACGTAATCAAGGTCCTGCGGGGTGACGTTGCCTTCGCGAAGGCAGAAGGACACGGCATGGGAGGGGAAAGAGGGGTCGTGCTTTACGCGCGTGAAGCGCTCCTCCTGGGCCGCCGCGACGATCTCGCCGTCACGGACCAGGCAGGCGGCACTGTCATGATAATAAGCGGATATCCCGAGGATATTTACAGGCTTCATTCGTTACCGGAATTCTCTGAACTCATTTTGTTTTCTTACCGCACTTCCACAAATTATGCCAGTCCCGAAGGAGTCGCCGCCCGGAGCCGCCAATATCGGGCACCGTGCGGAAAAAGACGATGAACTTCATGGGGTTATTTATCATCAATAATGCTTATTCCCGATTGACAGGCGCCCCCGGCTCCCCTATAGTCTGTCCCGTCTCATGACGATCCATTAATCCGGCTTCGGGGGGGGGCCGCCGGGAGCGAAGATTGCATGTAATTTTCTCCTGAATAAGCCCGGCGGGAGGAAGTATGTATCGACGTCAAAAGACCCAGTCTATCCTTGTTCTTTTTCTATCCCTCTTTGTCTTTTTTTCCTGCGCCCCCTCTTATTTCGACCCCATCAAGACGCCTCCCGAACCCCTTCGCATCAAGGGCCTGAACGATCTTCCCTACCGTGAGCTCTGGGCGGGGATCGTCTTCAACGGCGAGAAGGTCGGCTTCAGCCACCTGAAGATCGTGCCGCTGAGCGGCGAGGGGCTCTTCCGCCTGGAGTCGGAGGCAAACCTGCGCATCCGGTTCCTCGGCCTCAGCAAGCGGATTTCCATGAAAAGCGAGGATCTCGTCCGGGCCGATCTCACGTCCCATTCCTTCCGGCACGAGTACACGATGGACGACAAGACGCTCATCATCGATGGAAGCGTCCGGGACGGCGTGCTGCGCACCTCACAGAAGTCCGGTCCCGAAAGAAAGGAAATCGAGACGAAGCTCCAGGGGCCGCTCTACCCGGCCGGGGCGATCAATCTCTACCCCGTGCTCCGGGGCATGGACGTCGGCTCTCAATTCCGGTATAACGTCTACGACCCGCAGACCCAGTCCGTCACGGCCGTATCGCAGAGTGTTGAGGCATTCGAGAGGAGCCGTCAACTCGACATCGAGCCTTCCTGGAAGGTGAAAACCTCCATGCTGGGCCAGGACGTGGAGACCTGGATCAATCCCAAGGGCGAGGCCATCTTTGAGCTCGGCATGAAAGGGGTCCTCATCACATACCGGGAAAGCGAGGGGGACGCCCGCCGCTACCTCTCCGAGGCGAGCCTCAACAAGAAGGACCTCATCCTCGACTTCAGCGTCGTCAAGACCGAGAAACCCCTTGCCTGCCCCCGGGAGGCCACTCTCCTGGAGATTTCCCTGACGGGGATTGCCGGGGAGCTGCCGCTGCTGCAGGGACCCGGACAGGAGGCCGCGCAGAACCCGAAAGACCAGGCGTCGATCATTTACCGGATTCGCCGCAATCCCGGCTCCCCCGCGAAGATCTCCGGCCCTCAATACAGTATCGACGGCTATCGCTGGACCCTGCCCGCAAGCCAGATCGAGAGCGACCACCCCGAGATGCTCAACACGGCCAGGGAGGTGACGAAAGGAATCTCCGATCCCCTGGCGAAGGTGCGAAAACTCGCGAAATGGGTCGCTGACGAG
Source organism: uncultured delta proteobacterium (assembly GCA_963802225.1). Classification (GTDB taxonomy): domain Bacteria; phylum Desulfobacterota; class Syntrophia; order Syntrophales; family UBA2192; genus UBA2192. The sequence goes on from CAWDHZ010000003.1 coordinate 172,172, forward strand.
GTGAAGGACGAGCCCATTGACAGCTTCTCCGCCCTCGAGGTGCTCCACACGAAGAAAGGCGAGTGCCAGGCCCACACCATGCTCTACACGGCGCTGGCCAGGGCTGCGGGGATCCCCACGCGGATGGCGGGCGGGATCGTCTACCTGGAAGGGGTGGGCTTCCTCTACCATGCCTGGGCGGAAAGCGATGTGGGCGGCTGGGTCTCCGTGGACCCCACCTTCGACCAGGTGGGCATCGACGCCACGCACATCAAACTCGTCGAAGGTCCCGGCTGGATTTCCATCATGCCGCTCGGGCGCGTTGTCGGCCGCGTGAAGGCGACGGTAATCGACTATCAGGCGGTCTGCGGCCGCCAGTGAACCCATCGAGGTGAAATCTCATTCATGGAACTGTGGCGTCGGGTCTTCCTGATCTCCTCATTCGTAGCTGCCATTCTATTCGCCCTTTTTGCCGACCTGTCGCCTGTCGTCATCATCAGCAAGGTCGATTTTTCGGATCAGCAGAAAAAAGAAGGGTCCTACATGGGCGTCCGGCTCATGACGGATCGGACGGAGCGCCTCGCCGGCCTTCCTCTTCATGATTACATTGCCGAGGCCACGAAGGGTCGGCTGTTCAACGTCGAGGGAAGGGGATGGGAGCCGGCTGTCGAGAATGCCGTTGCCGCCCGCGGGTCCAGATCCCTCGCGAAGGAATGGCAGAAGCGGCTGCCCTCGGACCAGCATCCCATGGGCGTGCTCTTCTTCCGGCCTGAAGAAGCCCCCGTCAACCAGCTCGCAACTCTCTTCCAAAAATCCAAGGACCCGGCCTTCCTTGTCCAGGGCGCGGGAGAGAAGGCGGTTTACCTGAAAGCGGAACGCCGCGTTTATTCCGACGGCGATTTCCATCTCGGCAGCGGCTTCTCCAATTACCCGACACCCCCGACGGATTTTCTTTACCCCCTGAGGAAATGGAGCCCCTGGGTTGCCCTGGCGGGGCTTGCCCTCTACATGGCGCTTCCCTGGCCGAAGCGGCCTTCGGGCGCGATGTCGTACCGGCGCTGGCGCGTCGTTCTCTGCGACGTGGCGGCCGTGATCATGACGATCCCCTTCTTTGCCTTCCCGTTCTTCATCGTCGGCGGAGTCAAGCAGGCCTTTACCGAGGGGTGGCCCCTCTTTTTCTTTTCTGGCCCATCGTGCCGCTGGGGATTCTGCTCGTTTTTCTGGCTGCCTGGTTTTCTGCTTTTTCACTGCTGACCCTCGAGGACCGTCTCCGGATCTGGAATCCCTGGGGCCCGCGGGATTACCCCTACGAAGCGATGGAATTTTTCCAGCCTGTCGTGATCAAGCCACCCAAATGGCTCATTGCCCTGACCTGGCTTGCTGCCCTGGCCGGAAAAGGGAACATGAGGGTCGGGGCCACGGGACGGGCCCTGCTCATGAGCTCCGCGGCGTGGGGCGCCCTGGGCATCCGCCTGAGAAGCGGGAAAGATCTGATCATCGGCATCACCGACCAGCTGGGGACGGACACGCTCGATGCCGGGCGGATCATCGGGGCGCTGAAAAAGGCAGGCGTGAAGGAAGTAGCCGAGGAGCGCGAGATCCGCAGCATGGGCCTGGAAATGCTCCGGCTGCCGGAGCCCTGAGAGAAGAATATATCGGCCCCCGCGGCCGTTCGATAGCTTTGCCCGGATGCAGAGTACCGCCATATCTCATTGACAATGTCCCGGAGGTCATCATGCTGCGCAGGTTTATGCTCGTTGTCGCCCTGTTCTGTCTCATCACTCTGCCCTCGGCTTCCCATGCCGGGAATGAAAAGATCTTCGAGTCCTTCAAGACGATACATGACGCACAGGGGGTACCCCGTCCTGCATGGGTCTTAGCCCAGGCAGGGGGATCCGGAGTCGCCAAGGGGGAAGAGGATCCGATATCGAGGATCCAGGGCATCGGCCGGTTCGTGCCCGGTGACCCTCGTCTACGCATCGCCGAGCTTCTCCTGGATGTCAAGAACGGCCGGACGGGGGAGTATTTCTACAAGGAACTCGGGAGGATCGGGAAGAATAACCCCGACATCAACATGCTTATGGTCAACTCGGTGAAAACCTCCATCGGCGAAATCGGCGGCGACATGCTACTGGATCAGTTTCTCGGCCGGCGCTTCGAGGGCAGGCAGGGAACACCCGTCGAAGCCCTGATCGGGACATACCGGCGTGATCTCACGAACAAGGCGATTGCCGAGGTGATCAAGGATTCGAAGATCCGGACCCTGGCCATGCGGACCAACAGCCGGGTCTTCCTGGCCTTTGTCGGAAAATGGGCCAGCCAGAGTCCTCAGGACTTCACCTTCTCGGGAGACATCGATTTCAGCTTTGTCGGCGGCAATCCGGAGCTGATCATGGCCATGCGGGATCTCTTCGACGCGATCATCGTGAGGGAGACGGGCGGTCTGACCATGAAGCAGCTCGATTCCTTCGCCACCGCGCACGGGTATGCCACCTCGGATGTCTATCGGGGCGAGGCGGGCCGGAAGTACGGCGACGACGAGATTGTGAAGGGTAAAGCCTCGCGGATTCTTTTCGACCAGGGCCGGTACGCCCTGGATTCCGACACCGGGGCTGAGGCCATCCTTCAGTCGCTCCTTGAGGAGTCCGTCGTCGAGGCAAGCAAGCGGGACGGGATCGCCGACAAGACCCTTTCGATCTTCTTCGAAAAGCTGGACGCGCGCGCCAACACCATGACGGAGCCGATGATCTCCATGGAGATGATCCGTCACCTCGAACACGACATCATTCTTCACAGCGAGAGCTTCCCCGCGCTGGACACGATCATCAAGGGCAGCAAGTACCTCTACCGGAGCAATCTCTATTTCACGAAGCAGTTCGGGGTGGAGCCGAGCAACAAGGCCCTCTCCGATTTCGCGACGAAGATGACGCAGATGGCGAAATCCGCCTCGCCGGGCGACATGGCCGCAGCCGTCGTCGAGTATTTCAAGCAGAGCGGCGTTGCCCAGTCGCCGCTCGACGTGGACTATGTGTCGGGCAAGGACGGGAAGCCGAAGGCCATCCTCAAGTCGAACCGCGAGAAGGCCATGGTATTCCTCCAGGACTGCATGAAAAACATGTGGGGCAATGTCCAGAGAGGGCTCCAGATCCATCTCGATGAACTGAAGCGAAAGAAAGCCGATTACGAGGAAAAGACGAAACGAGGCACGCCGGACGAGCAGACCCTCAAGGACATGGAGGCTTTTCGGAAGAAGCTCTCGCAGCTCCTGAAGGGGATCAAGACGGAAATGGAAGAGTTCGAGACCGCCAAGATCGAGCTCCCCTCCGAGGTGAAGTCGCTCTGCCAGGAGGTCGTGAGGATCTCCGAGGACATCGGGAAGATCACGGGCATGCGAAAGCTCACGCTGGAGGAGGAGAAGCAGCTCGAGATGATCAAGAAGCTCCTCGAGGGACAGCCGGCGGAGCACACCCGTGCCATGGCGCTCTCCTCGATGATGGACCTGGCCAACAAGTTCATCCAGCGAACCAACGCCAGGCTGGACTGGATCGACGACACCCTCATGGGGCCTTTCCGCGGCGACCCCCCCTTTGAGGAATTCATTCGGGACATCCATGAGCGGAACAAACTCCTGGCCGATCTGTCAACCATCGACGACCCGGCCGTGAAGGCCCGCATTGCCGCGTTCCAGGGGACCCTCACCAACCGGTTCCGCAGGAACACCTATGATTTGGAAGTTGCGTTGAACACCCTGATCTACAAGAACGCCGTTGCCCGGGGCGTGAAGAAGGTCAACGTCACCATCAACGAGTTCATCCAGTCGTCGCAGTCCGGGCGCGCTGCCATGGCGGGGCTTACGGCCTTCAACCTCGTGCAGGAATTCTCCGCCTACACGCAGGCCTTTTCCCGGGACGGCTTCAGCGGGTTTGCCGCCGAGATCATCCGCAGGCGCGTCCCCTTCGGGTCGACGGCCGAAAACCTCTACCAGGGTAAATGCCTCCTTGCCGGCTGGACGGCGCTCACGACGATCATTCCGCCGCTGGCCCTTCCGGAAGCGGCATACGGAGTGGTGTCGTACGCCACGACGGCGGTGGTGAGCTATGCGTGGAGTTCCGACCTGGAGCTTCTCATCGACGGGCTCTACGACACGGCGTCGTGGGAAGAGGTGAAGACGGCGGGCGTCATGCGTTACAAGCTGGCCGCCATCACGTACAAGAGCAAGAAATACGAGCGCCAGGGCCTCGAGAAAGGGGAGATGTTCATCCTTCAACCCGATGTGGACATGGTCCTCTGGGCGAACCTGGCGCAGGATGATCCCTTCCTGGAGCTCTTCGAGGGGTTGCAGAATCATGAGGCCGCAGGCCAGAAGGTGAAGGACAGCTTCGTCAGGAAGTACGAGGAGCGCTGGCTTGCCCTGAAAAAAGCCTACGTCCAGCACATGATCGAGAAGCTCGAGAAGCGGAAGAACGCCGAAGAGGCCTCCGGCACAGGCAAGATCGCAAAGATGTACGACGAGCTCATGGACATTGCCGGGAAGCTCGAGATCAAGAGCCAGATCAACGCGGCGATGGACGCCGAGTGGGATTCGGACAACCTGAAAGCCCTCTGGGGCTGGCTCAAGAATGCAAAACGGGCGATGTGGGGTCAGCCCCTTGCGGAAAAGGAAGCGACGCGGGCAGCCGCCGTTGTCATGGAGTATCTCGAAAAATACCGGGCCGTCCTGGCCGCCCGCACCCAGGTGGAGTCGGCCGTCGCCGGGGTGTTCGAAAAGGACGGGCTCGGCGCACCCCCAACCGAGCAGCACCGCCAGAGGATTCTCACGGGCATCGTGTTCCTGACCGGCCGGGCGGGTAACGACGAGGAAACGGCGAAACTCTGGAAGGCCCTCCCTGCCGCGCTGGATGCCGTTGTGGAGCAGGAGCTCGTCTCCATCAAGGCCGAATCCGTGGAAGATGCAAGATTGGATTCTCCCTATGACCGCGAGACGCACGCGAAGGTCTTTTTCGAGGACTACTGGATCAAGGCCCTCCAGCAGATGAAGGTTCCCGTCCTCTCGGTCGGCAGCGTGAAGGAAACGATGAACAAACGCGTCGAGGCGAGGAAGAAGCTCGTGAAGGACTACCGCGACCACTACGCGCTCGCGAAGGGAACCGCGACGGTCTATGTCATGCAGCAGCACGGGTCGAAACGCACGGCCCTGCCCGTGATCAACGCCGAGGTCGCCCTCAAAGCCGAAAGGGCGGAGCCGACGGCTCTCGAGAACCGGGGCGAAGGTCAGTACACGAAGTCGGGATTCAACCCCGGGACCTACATTCTCTCGGTAAAGGCCGAGGGCTTCACCGCGACGGCGGACGGGAAAAAAGACGAGGCCTCCTATACGGTGAGGATCCCCTCACCGAAAGAAAGCAAAAAAGGCCTCGATCCCATTACCGTCTATCTCATCGTGAAGGACAGGGGAAAGCAGGCCCTCGATGTTTCCCTGGCGCCTGCGACGGCTGTCATCAAGGAATCCGGGGACGGGAGCACGCTGACCCTCACGCCGATCGTCGTGCCGAAAGAGGACAGCGGGAGGTTGAACTTCCAATGGGCGGTGGACGGAAAGGTCCTGAGGAGCGGCAAGGATGTGAGCGTCGACGAGATCGTGCCCATCCCCTTCTCGGGCCAAGGGCTGGCAGGCAAGGACGTCAAGGTCACGCTCGTTGTCTTCGACGAGAAGGATCGGCAGGGCATCGGGGAGAGCGTCATCAAGGTGGTTCCGCCCGGATTGAATGTACGGCTGAAATCTCATCGGACGACGATCAACAAGGATCAAAGCGAAATCATCGAGGTGGAGGAGCCGCGGGCGGCCGATGAATCCTTCAAGTATTCGTGGAAAATCACCGGAGACGGTGTCGGGATCGAGAAGGCCTGGATCGCAGGCTACACGATCATGGGCTCGGACTACCCCGGCCAGACCCTCTCGGTTACGGTCACCGTCACGGATAAGTATGGCAGCAAGGGGCAGGCGGTGACCTCCATCACCGTGATGGACGCAGATTCCCTGGCGAAAATTCCCATCTCGATTTCACCCCAGAGCGCCACCATCAGCGAAGACGGACAGATCGAGCTGACCGTCTCGGCCACACCCTTCAAGGACAGCGGCCGGCTGAGCTTCAACGGCGTCGCTCTTCCCCAGGGGACAACCAGCTACCGGTTTAGCTATGCCGGGAAGGACACGACGTACGCGCCCCCAGTCACCGCGTCCGTCGCGGTAACGGTGCAGGATGAAAAGGGGCGTACGGGGGAGGCGGTGGCAAGCATCTATGTCACGAAGAAAGACGACAAGAAGGACGATAAAAAGGACGGCAAGAAAGATGACAAGAAGGACGGCGTCGCGGTAGCGCCCGTTGCGCCCGACAAGGATAAAGCCGATCCGGGGAAAACGGACGCGAAATATGTACCCGCCTGTTCCTACACATACTCCGCGTGGAGTGAATGCGTCAGGGCGACAAAGAAACAGACCCGGACGGTAACCGGGAAGGAGCCCGAGGGGTGCGTCGAAAAGGGCAAACCCGCGCTGGAGCAGGGCTGCACGCCGCCACCGACCGAGGAAGACAAGAGAAACCAGTATTTCAACTGCCTGTGCCGCTGTTCGAGCGGGTGGGCCGGTCACATCGGCGTCTGGTACGATCCCGAAGGCAAGTCCGAACCGGAATGCAAGAGCAGCGGCCCTTGTTTCGGGGGGGCTGGCGCGTGGGGCTGTACGAGAAGGCACTTCTTCGTCGGTCCGAATGACTGCGGAAAGGGGTGCTGGGAGGCCGCCTTCGGTAAGGACACCTATGATCCGAAGAAGGCCGATGATCTGAGAAAGAACGAGAACAAGAAGTACAAGAAACCCCTGACGGTGAAGATCACCCCTTCTAAAAATCCCGCCGATTTCGGGGACATCATCACCCTTCAAGCCGAAGCGGCCGAGGGAAGCGGCGGTTACTCCTACCAGTGGGGCGGCTGCGCCCAGGACGCGAAGGATGCCCAGGCTAAGGTCGCGAACACCAGAGACTGCAAGCCCTGTCAGGCAAGCGTCACGGTCACCGACCAGGACGGCGACAGCGCCTCGGCCTCTCTCGAGGTGAAGTGCACCGCGCTGCGGGTGAAGTTGACCCAGGAAACCCCTAAGGAGACCACCATCCCGATCGGCGGCAAGGCGACGTTTCTCGCCGAGGTCTTCTCCGGGGACAAGCCGGCCTCCGGAAGCTTCTCGTACATCTGGGAGCACAACCCCGACGCCCTGTTCGGGGACCCGAAGAACCCGGCCTACGAAACGAAGGGCGGCTCGCAGTCGCGCAACACGGCCACGTTCAAGAAGATGCAGACCACGCCCGTCTGGGTGTCCGTTCTCAAGGAAGTCGACGGCCGGAAGATGACCGTCGGGAAGTCGGAACAAATCCCCATCCAGGCGGTCAGCCCGAAGCTGAAGCTGAGCATCAACAAGAAGGAGCCGCTCATTGGCGAAAAGGTGGTCATCACGGTGCACGAAGAGCCCGCCATGAGCAACGACATCATCACCTTCTGGTGGGAGATCAAGGGCGATGCGGCCAACCCCGGTCCCGAGCCGAACATCCCCAATCAGCGTTCCTACTCGTTCAAGCCGAAGAACGTGAAGCCCGTGACGGTTACCGTCCACGCAAAGGCGAAGGAGGACGGAAGCGACCTTGGCCAGGCGGACGTTAGCGTCACCCCCAAGGGCTACACCGTCACGATCGGTGAGCCCCGCTATCTCGGTCCCAAGCCGAAGATCTGGAAGTGCGACACCCAGCTGGGAGGCGCCTGCCCCGGCCTGGTGGACGTGGGGGAACAGCAGTTCGCCGTTCACCATGACGTGTTCATGAAAGCCGCGGTCACCCCGGCGCTCACCGGTGCACGGTATCGCTGGAGCATCGATCCGGCGGGCACCTGCGGCACACCCGGCGCCGGCGACGAGATCAAGATGAACTGCAGCGAGACGGGGACCTACACGGCGTCGCTCAAGGTCGCGAACAGCGACGGCGACCAGGTGGGCGAGGCCTCCCGTTCGGTGAACATCAGCGTTTCGCAGAAGGACATGGACGGCTCGAAGAAGGCCAAGGAAGCACAGGAGAAGCTCCAGAAGGCAAAGGGACTGGTGGCCGAGGGCAAACTGGACGAGGGGATCGCCCTTGCCAACGAAGCCGCCGGTCTCGACCCGAAACACGCCGAGGCCAAGAGCCTGGCGCAAAAATGGGGCAACGAGAAGCAGACGGTCACGCAGCAGCTCGACAAGACAAAGAAGCTCATCACGGAGAACCACTTTGACCAGGCGGAAAAGGAATTCGCCCCGGCCCAGAAGCTCCATCCCAAGTATCCGCCGGTCGTTGAAACGGATAAACTCCTCAAGACGAAGAAGGACGAGTACAAGAAAAATGTCGCCGGCAAGCTGGCCGACGCGAAGACCAAGGCCCGCAAGGGCGACTATGACGGGGCGATCAAGGACGCCGAGGACGCGGCGAAGTTCGACCCGGCCAACAAGGATGCGGCCGCCACCGCCCAGAAGCTCAAGCAGGAGAAGGAGACGATCCACCAGCAGATCGACAAGGCAAAAAAGCTGATGGACGAAAACAAGTTCCCCGAAGCCCAGAAGGAGCTGAGCGTCGCCTCGAACCTCAACGGCTACTACCCGCCTGTCCCGGCAGCGAACAAGGAACTGGGCGATCGCTGGGGCAAGTACAACAACGAGGTGCGCGACAAGGTCTACGAGGTCCGTTCCGCAAATGAGAAAAAGGATTTCGGCAAGGCGCTTGAGATCGCTGCGGCTTGGCGGGCCGCAACAAAGCTTGACCCCTACGCAGAGCAGGGGCTGAAGCAGCAGGAGGATTGGGCCAAGCAGTGGAAGGCCCAGAAGGACAGGCAGCTCTCGACCCTGAAGGCCGCAGGCGAAAAGGCGAAGGCATACGACTACGCCGGCGCCCTGAAGCAATACGACGAAGGCTTTGCCAACGGGCAGAACATCTACAACGGCTCGGAGCCCGAGTACAAGGAAGCCGTCGAGCTCCGCGGCCAGGCCTTCACGAAGAACAAGCGTCTCAATGAGCTGATCCCCTGGGTTCAGCGAGCCGCCGAGAGCAAGGAGTCCATGCCGGCCGATACATTCCAGAACGCGATTAAATCGGCTGACGAGGCCATCGTGCTGCAGCCCAACAACGAGCAATTGAAGAAGTGGCGCGAACAGATCGTGTCGCGGGCGGCGAAAACCAAGGAGGGCAGCGATCGCACGGCCCAGGGTCGCCAGTACCTCGAAGCGGCGGGCAATGCCGAGAGGAGTTTTGCCAACACTGAATCCTACGTAAAGGCCAACCCCGGGCAGTGGGGCGAGAAGCTCGAGGAGCAGCAGCAGACCTACCTTACGACGGCGATCCAGAACTACGGGGAGAGCCTGAAGTACATCCCCGATGCCGCCGTGGAGAAGAAGATCAAAGATTTGCAGGCAACGCTCGAGGGCCGGAAGAAGTACCTCGAGCAGTACCGGCAGTCCAGGACGCTGCTGGCCGAGGCCGATGCCCTGTACAAGCAGGCCACGCAGGACCCGGACATCCAGTCGGCCTCCCCGAAGTACGACGAGGCCGCTGCAAAGTACAGAAAGAGCCTCTCGCTGTACCGGCCTTTCAATTCGGAGAACGTCGAGAAGACGATTTACGTCCTCGAGCAATACAAACACGAGCGGTGGGTGAAGAAGTACTGGGCCGACGGCCAGGCGCTGGAGAAACAGGGCAAGCTCGTCGAGGCCCTGGCCGCCTATGACAAGGCCATCGCCTCCCTGCATCCCACGACGGACCAGAAATCGCGCCTGTGGTACGAGACGCAGGCCCAGGAGCTGCGAAACAAGATCAACGGGGCAAAGAACTGGCGTGCCGATGGCGAAGCGAAACAGAAGGCGGGCAAGATCGCTGAGGCGATTGCGAGCTACAAGCAGAGCCTTGCCCTTCTGCCCGATGCGGCCCTGGCGGAGCACGTGCGGATGCTCGAGGGGAAGCAGGCCGAGGTTGGCGATAAGAAGACAGCGGCAGACAAGCTCTGGCAGGAGGGGACGGCCCTCTTCAACCAGGGGCGTCCAAGCGAGGCCCTGACGAAATTCAAGGAAAGCCTCGGTTATTATACCGATGCCACACGCACAAAGTACGTGGCTGACATGGAGGCAAGGCGGGCGAGGGCCGTGGCCCTGAGGGAAGAAGGGGCGAAGCTGCAGCAGGGCAACCGGATTCCGGAGGCCATCGCCAAATACAAGGAGAGTCTCACCTACTGGCCCGACACGGGGCTTTCCAGCCACATCGCCACGCTGGAAGGGAAACTGAAACAGGATAACGACACCGCAACGAGGAAGGCGCGGGCGAAGCAGCTTCGCGACGAGGGCTACGCCCTGCAGCAGAAAAACCAGCTGCAGGCGGCCGTCGGGAAATACAAAGAGAGCCTCGCCATCCTGCCCGACAAGCAGCTCGAGGATTACATCCGGCAGCTCGAGGCGAAAATCGCCGCCGTCCCGGTGGTTGTGCCTCCAGCGCCGCCGGTTACTACCCCGGCCGCGGCATCTTTCGACGGGACCTACAGCGGGACCGTGTCGGGTGCCTCCACCGGGACAGTCCAGTTCACCGTGAGCGGGACCTCCGTCTCGGGAACGGTCAACGGCAAGTACGGCCAGGATGCCTACCGTGCGACCCTGTCGGGCACCCTCAACCGCTCGACGGGCGAACTCTCGACGAAGCTGGCAGGCGACGTCACTGGAACAGCCTTCCAGGGAGGGCTGAAAGGCCGCATCCAGGGCTCTTCGGCAAGCGGCGACTGGCACGCGCGAAACCAGTATGGAAACCCGACGGGGAGCTGGCAGGCGAGCCGGGGGGCAATCTCGGCAGCGCAGACGACAGCCGGCCAGATTGCGACGGCGACAGCGGCCATCAACATCGTGGGGCGCTGGAAGACGGAGACCATGGAAGGCGGAAAGGTGGAAAACGTGAGCTACACCGTCTTCAACCGCGATGGTTCCTACACCATGGACGTGAGTGGGGAAGAACTGGCCGGAGTGGCCGTTTGCACCATACGGGGCGGCTACACGCTCTCGGGTCAGACCCTCACCCTGAGGCCAAGCGGGAGCCAGTGCAAATTCAGCGACGGTACGACCCGGAGCGCGCCCGTCGACAAATATGACACGGTGTCGGGACGCATCAGCGGCAACGACCGCTCCTTCACGTACCTGCCCGGCGGGAACGTCTCGGTGCGCTACACGAGGCA
>CAWDHZ010000004.1:0-44224 GCA_963802225.1 uncultured delta proteobacterium
TACAGGGTGATCTGGTCAAGGAAGGGCTGCGAGGATGAATCATCGGTCCGGGATGACCTCAGGCGCTCGAGGGACTCCTCGTCGGTGATGGTGGTGAGCATGGAGATCTGGCTGGGAGTCACGCCGATGACGATCACGCTGCCCAGCACATCGAGGAGCATAATGCTCGACTTCGGGCCCAGGTACCGGGAGGACAGGACCCGGATCTTCTGCCCGTCGTCCACGCCCGTGCCCGTCTTTTTCATGAACTTCCGGACGGCCCAGAGAGCGGCGAGCATAACCCCGAGAACGACGGCCAGGGCCGAGATCATCTTCACAAGCGATGCGAGAAAATCGAAGGTACCCATGGGACTCCGTTCCCCCTCTCAGCGAAGCTTAAGGATGCGCTCGGCCGGGGAGATGATATCCGTCAGGCGGACGCCGAATTTCTCGTTGATGACGACGACCTCCCCGCGCGCGATCAGGCGCTGATTCACATAGACGTCCATGGGCTCGCCGGCGATCTTCTGCAGTTCGACGACGGATCCCTGGCCGAGCTGCAGCAGTTCGTTGATCAGGATCCGGCACCGGCCCAGCTCCACGGTGAGCGTCAGCGGGATGTCGAGGATGAAGTCGAGATCGAAGACCGCCCGGCCGCCGCCCGTCTTCTGCAGTTCGTTGAAATCGGGATCGCTGACTTCCGTCCGGGGCGGGGCCTGCCTGGATTTCTCCAGCTCGTCCTTGACGTCGTCCCAGCCGATTTCGCCCTCCTGCCCGGACGGGGCGCTCCCGGCCTCCTTGTTGATCTCCTGCATCATGCTGTCGACTTCACTCTGTTCCATAGTACCGAGCCTCTTTTCCCTGAATCGTTCCCGCAATCTGAATCGCGCTGTTGCCCTTGTAGACACCCGGGAAGGCGGTGAGTTTCTGGACGCCCTCCACGAAGATGTCGAGAGGGTCGACACGGTAGCGGTCGAGCATGATGACGTCTCCCTTCTTGAGGTCGACGACTTCCTTGCCGCTCACTTCGGACCGCCCCAACTCCACGATGAGCTCCACCCGAGAGGCCATGAGCCCGTCTTTGAACCGGTTGGCCCACTCGCGGTCCACCTCCAACGCGTCGCTCTGGAAGCCCGCCTGCAGCTTCTCGCGCACGGGCTCCAGCATCGAGTAGGGGATGCAGATGGAAACAATGCCCGAGGAGAATTCCATCTCGATCTCGAAGTGGACGACGACGACGACGTCGGTGAGCGGCACGATGTGGGCGAACTGGGGATTGATCTCGGAGCGCTGATGGCTGATCTTCACCTCGAGAATGGCCTTCCAGGCCTTCTCGAAATCGGTGAGCGCGCTGAGCACAACGCGCTTGATGAGGCGGTTTTCAATGGCGGTAAACTCGCGACCCTCAATCTTGAAGCTCGACTGTCCCGAACCGCCGAAGAGAATGTCCACCAGCGAAAAGATCACCTTCGACTCGACAACGAAGATGGCGCTGCCCCGAAGCGGCTCCATCCGGAAGATGTGAAGGCTCGTCGGGACGGGAAGGGTTTTCATAAACTCGCCGAACTTCATCATCTCGACGGACAGCGTGCTCACCCCGACAACCCGGCGCAGAAGCGCAGAAAGGCTCAGCCGGAACAGGCGGGAGAATTTCTCCGTCGTCATCTCGAAGGTGGGCATCCTTCCCCGGATGATCCGGTCCTGGCTTGTCAGGTCATAGGCAAGGACATCTCCGGGCTCGCGCTGCTCGGCCCGGTCTGTGTCGATCTCCCCGCCCGAAAGGCCTTTCAAGAGGACGTCTATTTCTTCCTGGGAAAGTATGTTGGTCATAATCGAATGGGTCTATCCCGTCTATTCCGTCTATTCAGTCTGTTCCGTCTATCCCGTCCAGATCCCCCTATTTCCCTCTTTTGCAAAGGGTGATGAAAGGGGGATTCTCTTGCCTTTAGCCTTTAGCCTTTAGCCTTTAGCCTTTAGCCTTTAGCCTTTAGCCTTTTATTGCACGACAAAGTCCGTAAAATACACCTGGACGACTTTGCCTTTCGTCATCTGATTATTGAGCCGCAGCGCAATCTCTTCCTTGAGACGCTGCTTGCCCTCGAAGTTGTTCACGTCCTTGAGACCCTTCACGGTGAGCACGCTCAGGACCATATCGCGGACCTTGGGCTTCATCACATCGAGTTCGGCCACGGCGAGAGGGTCCGAGAGCTCGAAATTCATGATAACCTTGAGATACCGGTCGGCATCGGCGTCGGCCAGGTTGATGATGAACACATCGGGGGCCCAGACGGCGCCGATCGGGGGTTTTGCGGGGGCCTGGGCTTCCTTGTTTGCCGACTTGTTCAGGAAGAAATAGGCCCCGGCACCACCGCCGCCCAGCACCAGCAGAACGACGATGCCGATGATGATCCACTTGAGCTTCGAGCCCTTCTTCTTTTCCTTGCCGCCCTCGGCAACCTGTTCTTCCGGTTTGTTCTTTTCGACGTCCTTGGCCATGCTTCCCCCAATTTGCTCTTGCGAGTTCGCTCTTCGGCACGCGCCCCGCGTTCATGCTGCCTGCCAGGCCCCGAGCGGCCCGACCCGCCACGGAAAGTCCCGGGTGCCGAATCCACGGGCGAAACTCGCGGGCTGCACGGGTGCACATTCGATATGAGCAAATTCCATACCAACCGAAACAGAAGGATTTTCAAGAGATTCCGGCCGACAGAGCCTGCCGGCAGAAGGATGCGAAAGGATGGGGCGGCAACCCGCGGCCAAGCCGGGTGCAATCAGGCATCCGGAGAGGGGGCGGAGAGCCCTGAACGGGTCAACAATTTGACGGTACGCAACAGAGCGCCGGGCTGCCCCCGCCCTGCGGCTTACCGCAAGCCGGGGGCAATCCGGCGGATCAAATTACCGCTTGGTGTTCATCAGTGCCGTCATCATCTCATCGGTGGTTGTGATGATCTTGGCACTAGCCTGGTAGGCCCTCTGGGCCGTGATCATGTTGATGAACTCGGTGCCGATGTCGGTGTTCGACATCTCCAGGGAATTGGATTTCACTTCGCCAAGCCCCCCGGATCCGGGAACGTTGATGATCGCCTGTCCCGAGGTGAGGGTCTCGCTGAAGAGGTTCTGCCCCATCTTCTTGAGGCCCCAGGGGTTGGCAAAGTCGGCCAGGGCGATCTGGCCCAGCGCAGTCGTCTGGCCGTTGGTAAAGTATCCCGTGATGGTGCCGTTGCCTTCGACGGCGAGGCTCTTGAGGACTCCGGAAGGATATCCGTTGCTGTTCAGGGCCTTGACGGCAGACGCGGCGGCGTATCCGCTGATTGTCTGAGCGCGGGCCGACGTGATGTCCCAGGTCAGGCTGTTGGAGGATCCGATGCTGGCCCCATTGGCGAGTAGGGTCCCGTCAACGGTCACAGAGATATCCGCCGGGTTGGCGGCCGTCTGGGTGAGGGTCAATGTAGCCGTATCGCCTGAAGCCCAAGCGTTGGCAAGGGAGATCGTGATATCGGCCGTCCCCGTATTGTCGAGATCGATCGTCAGGGAGTCATCGGACCCCGCGGTGCCATAGCCGAGAATCCTTGCGGTCGGATACGCGGTGGAGGCGATGCCCCACGCGTCGGCACTAGCCCCGCGCGTCAGGGTGACGGTCCCGCTCTGGTAGATATTTCCCGTGTGCCCCGAGGTGACGGCCACACCGCTGACCGTCCCGCTCCCGGCGGTAACTTCGGAACCCGTGGCCGTGGAGTTGTAGACCGACTCAAGGTTGCCGCTCCCGTCGAAGACAAACCCGCTGTAATTCTGCGAGACGACGGCGTTGCCGTCCAGAGTCGCGGCGGCACCCCAGGTCCCGTCGCCCTCGGTCTTCGTGTAGGTCACGGCCAGGGTGTGGGCCGCGCCCAGCGTGTCGTAGACCGTCTGGGAAGAATAGAAGCTGTCGCCCACTACAGCCCTGGCGTCGAGGTTGAGCCCGACGGAGAAGGTGTCGGTGGTGACCGGAGCCGACTGGGCGCCGCTGGTGTTGACGTCACCCAGCGATGCCGAACCCGGCGCGTAGCCCTGGATACGATAATTGTTGACATCGACAAGATACCCGTTTCCGTCGATGTGCATGGCCCCGGCCCGCGTGTAATACGAGGAACCGCCGCTGTCCTGGGCAATGAAAAATCCGCTTCCGTCGACGGCCAGGTCGAGGCCGCTGGCGGTGGACTCGAGGGAGCCCTGGCTGAACTGGGTGGCCACGTCGGCCACGGTAACGCCCTGGCCGATCTGCATCATGCCCGACGAGCCGCCGGAGAGGCTCTGGCTCAGCACGTTGGCAAAATAGGTCTTCCCCGTTTTGAAGCCCATCGTGTTGGAGTTGGCGATGTTGTTACCGATGACGTCCAGTGCTTTCGAGCTGGCATTCAATCCCGAGATTGCGATCCACAGTGCACTTCCCATCTCTATATCCTCCTGGTTTCCTCAGCTTTTATTTCCATCTTCATTCGTCTTCTACTGCTTCACGGAAACGACGTCGCTGAAAGCGATCTCCTGCCCGCCCACGCTCAGGTAGGTGGCACCGTCATGGAAATTCACACCGGTCACTGCTCCCTGGGTCATGGTACTGGCATTGACGGACTTGCCGGCCTGGCCGAGGGCGCTCACAGCAAAGGTGTAGGTTCCTTTTGCGGAGCCGGGACAGTTCCACGTGACGGAATTCAGCCCCTGCTTCTGGTTCTTGAAGCTGAGGGTATCCACCAACTGCCCGTTCGGATCATAGACCTGGATCTGCCCGCTGACGGCATCCCCGGCTAGGTTGTAGCCGAGCGTCACGGGGTTCCCGTTCACGCTGACTGCGTCACCCTTGGCCAGGACCTGCTTGCCGATGAGGTTCACGGCCTGCGCGTTGCCCAGCGACTGCTGCTGCTGGGTGAAGGAGGTCAGCTGGGTATTCATGTTCTGGAGCTGCTCCAGGCTGGAGAACTGGGCCAGCTGCGCCGTGAAGGCCGTGCCGTCCATGGGGTTCATCGGGTCCTGGTGCTTGAGCTGGGCAACGAGCATCTTCAGGAACTCGTCCTTGCCCATGACATTCTTGGTGCTGGCCGTCGTGGTTGCCTTCGTCGCAGCGCCTGCCGCGGACTGTATCGTGCTCGTGTCACTCATGGTTGAACTCCTCCCGGTTTCACTTTCCGTCATGCAAAGATGCTGATTCCGCTATCCCCTGTTCGGAGAGGCCGGACCGGCGGTCCCTGGGCGGCATGCACCGATTCCTTTTCGCGTTTTCGTTCTTCTCTCCCGGCGGAATCCTCGCGGCCAAACCCCGTCTCCTGCCAGAAGTTCGAGCCGGCATCGTCGGGCCGGTTCTGGACGATGACCTCCAGGCGGTCGATCTGGAACCCCTTGTCCTGAAGGGCATTGCGCAGATCGTCCATGCCGGCCTGGAGCATCTGCTTGACCTCCTGGTTGTCGGCCAGCATGACCATCTTCACGCGGTTGTCCTGCAC
The DNA here is from genome assembly GCA_963802225.1 of uncultured delta proteobacterium. Taxonomy (GTDB): domain Bacteria; phylum Desulfobacterota; class Syntrophia; order Syntrophales; family UBA2192; genus UBA2192. The sequence goes on from CAWDHZ010000004.1 coordinate 5,451, forward strand.
GACGACATCGAGATCCAGCGTACCGAGCCGGGGAGGCTGAAGGGTCATGGTCACCCTGCCGGAGCCTTCCCGAAGGATCTGGGTCGCCCCGTCGAGGATCTGGCTCATCACGGCCTGCGGCCTCGCAGGCGCAGCGCTGTCTATTCCCCTGCCCGGAAGAACGGAAATCGTTCCGGAGCCGGCGGGCACATCGCGAATCTCGGGATTTGTATCGCCCGGGGTTCCCTGTTTTTTCGCCTGGCCCGCTGAGGTCAACTTGTCCTGCGTGTTCTCCATCAGGGTTGCAAATTCCTGCTTCGCCTTATCCGCTGAAGAAATGGGCTGGAATTCCTTTCCCTCGCCCTCGGGGACGTCGCGCAGGATAAATGCCTGCTGGGCCTTTCCCGATTTTCCGCTTTTGGGTTTTTGCGGACGCTGAGCGTCGTCACCGCCCGAGAGATTCTTGAGCACCTCCCCTTCCTTTGCCATCATCGACTTGACGGCACCGATCCCTTCGCGGCGGGTCAAAGGCTCGCCGTTGACGAACCCCGTCACCTGGGCCGCCTTTTTCTGCGCGGCCAGGTTGCCGTTCTTCTGGATCATCTCCTTCAGCAGGGCCTCCTCGGCAGGGTTCAGGGCTCCCTTTTTCGTCAGATCGGCCGACTGCACGGCTTGCTGGCTATCCCCGTTGAGCTCCTTTTTCGTGCCCGCCTTCATGGCCGCACCTGCCAGTTCCTTCGCGTTCTCCAGCATCTCTTTGGCCTGCACTTCGACAAAGGGCTGCTTGACTGGCTTCTTGACGGCAGCGAGCTGCCCGTTCACCAGCAGGAGCGCTTCCTCGCCTTGCTTGAGACCGGTATGCTTTGTTTTCATGGCAGGCTCTTTCGTCGTTTGCTCCTCTGTGCCGATCTTGAGATCTCGCCTCTTGGACTGGAGGATCTCGGCAAAAGACACGGTAAGCGCAGCTGCCGCGGCAGCTGCGTCCCGGGTTTCGTCCTGGTCGTCGCGTTTCTTGCCGGGGGCAACGTCGCGGCTCTTGGGCGCTTCCGGAAGGGCAACGGGGTCAAGTTTAATCTGCATGCCTGGTGAATCCATATTCACTCCTCAATGGGTTGTGACGAAGACGTTGAGCAACGCCTGTGCCATGGATACAGTGACCAGTGACCAGTGATCAGTGACCGGTGAAAGAAAAACACATTAATGCATCCATATCATTGAGCAATTTCGATGATGCACTGCCCGGTCCGCAGGCATTCAGCCATGACGACGATGGGGATTGGGGAGAGAAAAAGCAGGATGTTCGGGCAATTATTGCCTGCCGCTCGCCGACGGGCCCGATAAAAAATGCCTGTCGGTGAGATTCTGGATTCAGGATTCCGGTATCGGGACTGGAGACAATACAAAAGAGGAAACAAAAGAAATGAAAAGAAAAAGGGGGATCGATCGTCCGATGGACTGACCGTCCCCCATGCAAACCGAATATTTTTCTCTGATACTGAAGCCTGTTGCCTGCTGCCTGTTGCCGCTGCTGTAGCCTGCTGCGAAGCAGCTAGTTTGCGGGTTCCGCCTTGTTCGGAGCGGATGTGATCTCCTTGGCGATCTCCGCGGCCCGCTGTGCGCCGATGTGGCCCCAGATCGCTCCCGCCTTCTTGCTCTTCATGTTCATGATGATCCCGGCGGCAAGCTTCTTGTCCATCTTCTCCAGCATGGGGCCTGCCTGGGCGGGCGCCGTGGCCTCAAAGACGGTGGCAAGATCCCTGAGCCGCTTGTCCTCGGCTGATTTCACGGTATCGAGCATGCCTGAGAGCCTGTCCTCGAGGCCCTTGAGCGCGTCGATCTTGGTGACGATCTCGCCTTTGAGTACCTGAAGCTTCTTCTCCTCCTCCTTGATCGCGCTCTCGCGGCTCTCGAGCTGCTTCTCCTTTTCGGCAAGCGAGGCGAGCAGCTTGCGCTCCTTCGCCAATGCGTCATCGCCCGCCTCGCGCGCAGGCGCCGCCTCCGGAGCCTTCTGGGACACGTTTGCGATGGCGTGGCTGGGATCGAAGACGGAGGCATCGGGCATCATCGTTCTGCAGGACTCCGCCTGCCGCCGCGATCTTGATGACGATCAGCAGGACAACCAGGATTTCACAGATTAAGATCAGTCTTTTCATCGCCGGACCTCTTCAGAAACCGGATAATTCCCTGTTCGTTCAGTTCCACGGACTCCCTGTGGTTCCACTCTTTCCAGTATTGCGCGAGCTTCTTCTGTCTGAGGATCTCCATGATCTTGCGCCTCTTCACGGCCTCCAGGAGTTCCTCCCGCTTCGCCTCGAGGGCCTTTTCCCCGTCCGAGACCAGGACCACCTGGGCCACCTCACGCTCCCGGAGGTTCTTGATATAGCCGAACGCGAGGCCGATCTCGGCGGCATTCAGGTTTCCGGCCTGCCGGCGCATCAATTCCGCCAGCACGCCCGCCTTCTCGCCGCGGATCGACCGGAGGTGCTCCTTCTCCCGCTCGAGACCCCGCATCTGCTCGGAAAATTCCTGCATGACCTGCTCTTCCGCAAGTTTCCGGACATTCAGGATCTGTTCAAAGCGGAACCGGAACATGTTCTTTCCTCAATCAGTTGAAAAGAGCAAGCAATTGCATACGACTCTCTTCAAAGCTCACCTTCTCGTTCATGTCCTGCCGAAGATAAGCGTTGACCCGGTCGATCATCTTGAGGGCGTGATCGATTTCGGGGTTGCTTCCCGCCACATAGGCGCCGATGTTGATGAGGTCCTCGGCTTTCCGGTAGGTGGCGATGATGTTCATCAGATCATTGGCGCGCTTGCGCTGCTCGCCGTTGACGATGTCGATCATGACGCGGCTCACGCTCTCGAGAACGTCCACGGCCGGATAGTGGTTCTTCGCGGCGATCGAGCGCGACAGCGCAATGTGTCCGTCCAGAATGGATCGCGCCGCATCGGCGATCGGCTCGTTGAAGTCGTCGCCCTCGACCAGCACGGTGTAGAGCCCCGTGATGCTTCCCTTCCCCTCAACGGGTCCCGTTCGCTCCAGCAGCTTCGGCAGGAGGCTGAAGACAGAGGGGGTATAGCCTTTTGTGGTCGGCGGCTCGCCCACGGACAGACCGACCTCCCGCTGGGCCATGGCAAAGCGGGTGAGCGAATCCACCATGAGCAGGACGTCGCTGCCCTGATCCCGGAAATACTCGGCCACGGAGGTCGCCGCGTAGGCGGCCCGCATCCGGATCAGCGGGTGCCTATCCGAGGTGGCCACGATGACGACGGAGCGCCTGAGGCCCTCGGGGCCCAGGTTTTTCTCGACAAACTCGCGGACCTCGCGTCCTCGCTCGCCGATAAGCCCGATGACGTTCACATCGGCCTTCGTGTAGCGGGCGATCATGCCCATGAGAATGCTTTTCCCCACGCCGGACCCGGAGAAAATGCCCATCTTCTGGCCCTTGCCGCAGGACAGCAGTCCGTTGAGGACACGGATGCCGAGATCCATGGGCTCCTCGATCCGGCCTCTCTGCAGGGGGTTGATCGGCTCGGCGTAGAGCGTGTATTCATCTTCGAGATCGATGGGGCCCTTGCCGTCGATCGGGTTGCCGAGGCCGTCGATGACCCGGCCGAGAAGTTTTCTCCCCACGGCAATCGAGGCTTTCCGCCCGAGGGAGACGATCTTGCAGCCCGGCCCCACGCCCTGGAGGTTGTCCAGCGGCATCAAGAGGACCTTCCCCTTGCGGAACCCCACCACCTCGGCCCGGAGCGTTTCGCAGGCTCCGCCATTGGCGAAGATGTTGCACATCTCGCCCACGGAACTCGCCGGTCCGTGACCCTCGACCATAAGGCCGATGATCTCGCTCACCTTCCCGTTCACCTTGATCGGGTTGATCTGGTCGAGAATCCGTTGGTAGCGGTTGAAATCTAACGTCATGAGAGTCTGTTCCGTCTATTCCGTCTGTCCCGTCTATTCCGTCAAATCCCCCCTGCCCCCCTTTACAAAGGGGGGACTCTTCTTTATGGTTTCCCCCTTTTGCAAAGGGGGACGAAGGGGGATTTTCTTTCACTGGTTACTGGTCACCGGTCACCGGTCACTAGCCACTGCTGCCGGCGTCAGTTTTTCTGCGTGCCTTCCTTGAATGCCTTCAGGATCTCCTCGAGCTGCTGCTCGATGGTGGCGTCGATCTCTCCGAACGCGGTCTCGATGACAGCGCCGCCGGGACCGATGGCCTCGTCGGCCTCGAGCGCAATCGACCGGATCCCTTCGAAACCGGCGATGAGGGCCGGGGTCAGTTTCGACATCCGTTCATGGTCGAGCGGGTTCAGGCGCATCTTGATCCGGTCGCGGTCCAGCACGTTTTTGACGGCCTCGCGAAGCACGCTGAGGATCACATCGCGGTCCGTCGCCACTTCCTGGCGGATCACCTTTCGGGCCACGGCAATCACAAGCTTGAGCACCCTCGCTTCGCCGCGCTCCAGGATGCTGCGGCGGATGTTCTCCACCTCGAGGAGCAGCTTCTTCAGGGCCTCCGCCAAGGCAGCCAGCTCCTCCTCCTTCTTCTCGGTTCCCTTGCGAACCCCTTCGGCATGGCCCCGCTCATAGGCATGCTTCACGGCGACGCCGATCTTCTTTTCCGACTCGAGGAGGATCTCCTCGATGCGGGAGCGCCGCGGGGCAGGACTCTGGGAAAGATTCTCGCACCCGAAGTCGGCCGGCATGAAACGCGGCTTTTCCGTTGCGGGGCCGTCGACGACCTTGACGTTCCTGGATTTGATGACCCGATTAGATGAAGGCATCGCCCTCCTCGCGTGACAGCTGGATCCTGCCTTCCGCCTCGAGCCGCTTGCACACATCCAGGATGGCCCGCTGGGCCTTCTCCACATCGGAGAGCCGGATGGGCGGCATCATTTCGATGTCTTCCTTCAGCATGTCGGCGCCGCGCTTGGACATGTTCTTGAACACCTTCTCGCGGCCCTCCGCGACGACGACCTTGAGGGCCTTGGAGAGATCCTCGCTCGAGACCTCCCGCAGGAGTTCCTGGATGCTGCGGTCGTCGAGCTTCAGAATGTCGTCGAAGGTGAACATCAGACCGCGGATCTCTGCGGCCAGCTCCGGGTCCGAACCGTCGAGCGAGGAAATAATCGCGCTTTCGCTCGTGCGGTTCATGCGATTGAGAATTTCCGCCATGAGCCCCACGCCGCCGATCTCCCTCTCGCTGGCCGCGCCGGAGATGAGTTCGCTTTCGAGTGTCTGGGCCACGTCCTCGATCAGGTCCGTGGGCACGCTCTTGAGGCTCGACATCCTCCGGACGATCTCGATCTGCATCTCCGGGCCGAGGGATTCCATGATCTCGGCAGCCTGTTCGGGCCGCAGGTGGGCCAGGATGAGCGCGATGGTCTGGGGGTGCTCCATCTTCGTAAAGTCTTTCAGCAGCCGCGGGTCGATGTCCCGGAGCTTCTCGAAGATGGGGTTCTCGCTGAACTTGTCCTTCTCGCCCTCGAGGGCCGTCAGGATGCTTCCCGCCTGCTCGGCCCCCAGGGCCCTCAGGACGATGTTCTTCGCCACGTCCTCCTTGACGGAAAGGATCCCGCCCTTTTCCTTGGCGAGCTCACAAAACTCCTTGGCCACCTCCTGGATATCACTGGCCGAGATGCTCGTGATCCGGCTCATGTACTTGCTGATGCGGCGGACCTCAGCGGACCGGAGGTTTTTCATGACCTCCGCCGCATGTTCCTCGTCGAGCGAGAGCAGAAGGATGGCTGCTTTTTCATCACTGTTCATTCTGAAATCCGGGCATAAGGCGTAAGGCTAAAGGCATAAGGCAATTTGGAATAAGAATTTTTCCTCTTTACCCTACGCCATAAGCCGTAAGCCCTGAGCCTTCTGTTTATTTAATCCAATTTCGCAGGAGTTCGGCAAAGCGCTTGGAATCCGCCGATGCCATGTGCCGCACGATGTCGGTCTCCGTCAGTTCGCGGGACTGCTGATGGGAGCCGAGGGAGAGCGTCACACCATCGCCGCCTTTGAGCGCGCCCACTCCGGCGGGCACTTCCCGGACGGATACCTCCGCCTCCCGCCCCCGCTCCGCGAGCATGCGGACGAGCGGCTTCGCGACGAAGAGTGCCACCAGGGCGATCACAACCAGCATCACGAGATACCGGACAAGCGGCATGAAGGGCATGAACTTGTCCAGCCAGGACTTTTCCGCCGCCTCCGCTCCCAGGTCGACTTTCTTGAAGGGCACGTTGGATACGACGACCTGGTCACCCCGCTTGGCATCGAAGCCGGCGGACTTCTTGACGAGGTCTTCCAGGGCCGTCAGCTCCTTCTCGGGCCGCGGCTGATATTCCTCGGCCCCCTTGTCGTTCTTCACGTAGTTGCCGTCGACAAGCACGGCGATGGAGAGTTTCTTCACGTCGCCCACGGGCATGACGGTCTTGTTGACCGTGCGGCTGATCTCGTAGTTGATCGTCTCATCGGACTTCTCGCGGTTTGACCCGGCGGGCCGCGGAGGCGCCGCCTGTCGGGCCGTCGTCGCGACGGAGCTTTCGCCCGCCCCGCCCGAGGTGGCGCCCGATTTTTCCTGCGAACGCTGGACGCTGCGGATGGCGGGCTCCTCGGAGTCATACTTCTCCTCCGTTTTCTCCATGACCCGGAAGTCCAGGTCGGTGGAGATCCGCACAACGGCCTTCCCCTCGCCGACGACCTTCTCCAGCATGGAGGTGATGCGGCTCGTGAGGTCCTTCTCGACGTTCTTCTTGTACTCGACCTGCGAATTGGAAAGCTGGGCCATATCGCCCCCCTCGGTGACCTTCGAGAGGACCTTCCCGCTCGAGTCGACGATCATTACGTCGCGGGGGCTCATCCCCTCGATGGAGCTCGACACGAGGTGCGCGATGCCGTTGATCTGCGGTTCGCTGAGGGTTCGCCCGCTTTTGAACTTCACGATGACGCTGGCCGTGGGCTTTTTCTGGTCCTCCGAGAAGAGGGACTTCTTCGGGATCGCGAGGTGGACGCGGCTCTGCTGGATCTCGTCGAGGCTGTTGATCGTCCGGGTGAGCTCCCCCTGGAGGGCGCGCTGGTAGTTGAGCTGCTGGACGAATTCGGTCACGCCCAGGTTCTTCGCGTCGAAGATCTCGAACCCGACGCCGCCGCCCTTGGGGAGACCCGAGGCGGCCAGTTCCAGCCGCAGCTCCGACACCTTTTCGGAAGGCACCGAGATCATGTCCCCTGTGGGCGAAAGCTGGTAGGGGATCTTCTTCTCCTGGAGCCGCGCCGTGATCTGACCGGCATCCTCGGTGGAGAGGTTCGTGTAGAGAACCTTGTAATCGGGCTGGTTGATGAAGACAACGGCAAGGGCGATGCTCAGAAGCGTGATGCCCGCCGCCGCGAGGATGGTGAGTTTACGGGACGCAGGAAGGGACTCAAACCCCTTCCACATCTGCGAGAAAAGCTGACCCATGGATTTTCTATCCCTCTATCCTTCAGGAGAATTTCAGTATCCGTCATCGGAGCGCCGTGACCATCGTCGAGAGAGGAGCAGGAACCGCCGCAGATGACAGAGGGCAGAGATCCGAAATCAGACCTGCATCCTCATGACTTCCTGGTAAGCTTCCAGGATCTTGTTTCGGACCTGCATCATGGCCCTGAACGAGATGTCGGCCTTCTCGATGGCGATCATGGCCTCGTGAATATTTCCGGACTGGCCGAGCTGAACGCTCGTGATGGCCTTGTCGGCGTTATTCTGAAGCTGACTGATCTCGGTGACGGCCTGTTTCAGCATCTCCCCGAAGGCACCCTGGGAATTGCCGGGAGCCTTCCCCGCAGGCTGGATGGCCTTGGCGGGGATCTGCAAGGCATCGTTTCGCGTCGTTACCCTGTTCATGCGTTATGCTCCTTCACCAGCCGGCAGGATCAAATGAACAACCGGCCGTCCGTTCATTGTTACTTGCCGATGTCGAGTGCCTTGAGGGCCATGTTCTTCGTGGCATCCAGTGCGGTCACACAGGCCTCGTAGGCCCGGTTGACCGTGATCATGTCGGCCATCTCCGTCACCACGTTCACATTGGGGTAGGTGACGAAGCCCTGCTCGTCGGCGTTGGGGTGCGTCGGGTCATGGACCTTCTTCAGGCCTTCGGCATCCTCGATGACCTCCTGCACCTTCACCTGGGAGAGGGCATCCTTCAGGGTGGATCCGAACCTGCTGTTCACGGGCTCCGCCGCCAGGACGGCGACCTTTCTCTTGTAGGGCCCCCCCTCGGGGGTCTGGATCGTGCTCGCGTTGGCGATGTTGCTGACGATGACGTCCATTTTCTGTCTCTGGGCCGAAAGCCCCGACGAGCAGATATCAAACGAGGTGATGAAATTCATTACCTACCCTCCCGGATGACATTTTGGAGTCCCCTGAACTTGCGCGCCAGCATCTCGACAGCGGCGTTGTGCATGAGGTGATTTTCGGCAATCGAAACCATCTCGCGGTCCATGTCCACCTTGTCGCCCGTTTTCGTGACGGAGAGGTTTCCTCCCGGGGTTGCCGCAGGCAAATGTTTCCCGTTCGTCCGGGCCATGCGGATGCCCTTGCCCTGCATCGAGGCGATGAGGTTCTCAAAATCGACATCCTTCGGCTCGTATCCCGGGGTGTCGATGTTGGACACATTCGACGCCAGGACCTGGTGCCTCTGCGAGCGGGCGCCGACGAGATCCGAAAGCACACCGATGGTTTTGCTGAAAAGGCCGTTCATGCTGACTTTTCTCCGTACAAAGAATCCACGGAGATGTGTTGCAAGGCATGTGCCAACGAAAAGTGCGGGAGGAAACAGATAGATAGGCCATTTTGGAACATACCCGTCAGGCGATGAATCGCCTGACGGAGCCGACAGCCAACAGCCTGCAGCCGACAGTAAAAAAATCAAATCCCCATGCCTCCCCCTTTCGCAAAGGGGGATAGAGGGGAATTTTGCTGTTGGCTGTTGGCTGTTGGCTGTTGGCTGCCGGCTGTCGGCTGTTAACTATCTCTCCAACTCCAGCGTGCCCTGCTCGAGCTTGTACTCATTGAGCTTGTTGCGCATGGTCCGCACGCTGATCCCCAGGATCTCGGAGGCCTTCGTCTTGTTGCCCTTGACCTGTTTCAGGGTGCTGAAGATGAGATTCTTCTCCATGCCCCTGAGCGTGGCGGGCGCATCGGCCGAAAGCGGCGCAGGCGCTCCCCGGGGACTGACAGGATCGACGGCGGCGGTCTCGTCGCCGTCGAGGGCAAGGTGCCCCGGCAGCAGCGCATTGCCTTGGCAGACGAGGACGGCGCGCTCGATCACATTTTCCAGCTCGCGCACGTTGCCGGGCCAGGGGTAGGCGGCAAGGGCCGCCAGGGTCTCGCCGGGCAGGGACGGCTTTCGCTTTCCGTTTTCCGCCGCGTATTTCGCGAGGAAATGCTCCGCCAGGACGGAGATATCCCCTTTTCGCTCCCTGAGCGGCGGGATACGGACGGGGATCACGTTCAAGCGGTAATAGAGGTCCTCGCGGAATTTCTTTTCCTGGATGCACTTTTTCAGATCTGAATTGGTCGTCGCGACAATCCGTGCATCGACGGGGATGGGGTCTTTCCCGCCCAGGCGGTCGATTTCCGATTCCTGGATCACCCGGAGAAGCTTGGCCTGGAGCGGCATGTCCATCTCGCTCACTTCGTCGAGCAGCAGCGTCCCCCGGTCGGCCAGCTCGAATTTGCCGATCCGCCGCTGGGCGGCACCGGTGAAGGCTCCCTTCTCGAAGCCGAACATCTCGCTCTCGAGCAGCGTGTGGGGGATGGCCGCGCAGTTGACGGCCACGAAGGGCTGGTTTCTCCGCGGGCTGTGCTGATGGATGAACCGGGCCAGCAGTTCCTTTCCCGTGCCGCTCTCGCCCGAGATGAGAACGCTCGATCGGCTCTTGGCGATGTTCTTCAGGAATTCGAGAAGCTCGGCCATCCGGGGATCGGCCGTCACGATCTGTCGCTGTGCCAGCCGGGACGTCCCGGGCGCTTCGTGGGCCGTTTCCCGGCATTCGGGCTCCGCGCCCCGTTCGAGGACGTTTTTCACTACCATCTCGAGGTCGTCGAGCGAAAAGGGCTTCATGATGAAATCCGTGGCGCCCTTTCGCATGGCCTCGACGGCCGTGTTCACCGTACCGTAGGCCGTGATGACGATGACGGGAGTCTCGGGGGCGAGATCCTTCACGCCTTTCAGCAGATCGAGCCCGCCCATCTTGGGCATCCGGATGTCGGTGATGACCATCTCATAGGCGCCTCTGCGGAACTTGCCCAGTGCGTCGACGCCGTCGATGGCCGTCTCCACGGTATACCCGCAGCTCACGAGACAATCCATCAGGGACGTCCGCATGTAGGGGTCGTCATCGACGACGAGGATGGGTCTGCGTTTCGAGCTTGCTTCCGTCATAAAGGCTTCATCCTTCCCACCTTCTCAACTTCTTGATTCGTCAGCGAGCAGCGGCAGCAGCACGGTAAACACGCTCCCGCCCTTCTCGCCCATTTCCACGCCGATGCTCCCGCGGTGCAGATCCATGATGTTGTGCACAATGGCGAGCCCCAGGCCGCTGCCCCCTTCCCTCGTGCTGAAGAAGGGGTCGAAGATCCGCCTGCGATCCTCCTCGGCAATCCCTGAGCCCGTGTCGGCAAAGCGAAGCTCGATGCTCCGCTCCATGCCCGGCCTCAGCGCCGGGTCGTTGTGCAGGCGGGTCTCGATGGTGAGCTCACCGCCGCCCCGCATGGCCTGGACGGCATTGAGGATGATGTTGAGGAACACCTGCTTCAAAAGCTCCCCGTCGGCCCGCACGAGCGGGTCTGCACCTGCCAGACGCACGATCAGCCGGATTCCCTCCTTGTCCAGGATCTCCACGGAAAACCGGATGATGTCCTGAAGGACATCGTGGATCCGCTGATCCCGGAAAAGGGGCTCCGGCTTTCGGGTGAACAGCAGCAGGTTCGCGATCTTGTTGTCGACGCTCTTCACGGAGTGGATGATCCGCGCGGCCCGGTCCCGGTTCTTCTCGTCGGCAAGGCCCTTGAGGAGAAGCGAGGCCGACAGCGAAATGCTTCCCAGGGGGTTGCGGACTTCGTGGGCGATGTTGGCCGCCATCTCGCCGAGGGCGGCAAATTTTTCTGTGCGTTTGGCCATCTCCTCGAGCTTCTCGACGCGGGTCACGTCGAGCAGGATGTGGACCGTCCCCAGGCTGTTGCCGTCCTTTGTTTTCACGGGGGATGTCAGGACCTCGAGGATGCTGTCCCCGAGGCGGATCTTGCGCTTGCCCTGCAGGTACCGGGAAGGGGCAGAGCCTGCCCGGCCCCGATCCATCTCCTCGGCTCCCCGGAAGAGATCGGCAAGCTCTCGATCTGCAGCGCCCGGTTCCATTCCGGTGATGCGCCCGGCACAGCCGTTCATCATCGTGACGCGCCCCTGAAGATCCGTCACGACGACCCCTGTCGTCAGGCTCTCCAAAATGGTTTCCAGGTAGTTGCGCATCTCGTCCTTCTCGGCAATGATGCTCTCGAGACGCCGGTTCTTCTGTTCGAGCTCGCGGTTGAGGTTCTCGAACTTGATCTCGAGATTCGAGAAGGCCTCCTGGAGTTTCATGGTGGCCGCCGTGAAGCTCTCGAAGGATTTCTGCAAGACCTCGATGTCACCGGCAGGCCGATTCCCCGGCCGGGCCGGTTTTTGTGCGTCTTCTTTCAGCATGTCCCTTATTTCGCCGGAAGGTACTTCTGGTATTTCTCCGTCCAGGCGGCATCGGAGAGGGTGTAGTCGATCGTCTTGTTCCAGAAGTCATCCCCCGTGCGGACCTTCAGCTCCGAGAAAACCCGGTTTGCCTCGGTGAGGTTTTTCATCTCCACGTACCCCTTGCCGAGATTGTAGAGGGTCCAGGGGTTCTGCGCACCGCTTTGGGCCGAATCGACGGCCTGGCGGTAGGCCGTGACGGCCTCGGGGTACTTCCGTGTCTTCAGATAACAGTCCCCGACGCCTGCCAGCGAATCCTGGAGTACCTGGCTGTTGCCGGCCTTGTTTTTCTCGGACTGCCGGATGGCGAGCTGGAATTGCTGCAGGGCCGTCGAGCAGGCATCGCTGAAGCGAAGGGCTATCCCGTAGTTGCGGTGCAGTACGGCCGCGCCGGCCGCGCCCTCGCCGGCAATCTCCGCATAGGCTGCGGCCGCCTTCTCGAAGAGGCCTTTCTTGAGGTAGAGATCCCCCTGGAGGCGGCGCAGGGCAATGCGGTCATCGCGGCCGAGCGTTGCCGTCTCCTTCGCAAGCTCCGTGACGATGCGCTCCGCCTCGTCGTAATGGCGCTCGCGGATGCTCACGTCCGCCACCATCACGAGCAGCGACCTGCGGTTTCTGCCGTCCTTCTCGATCATCAGGAGGTGTTCGGCAACCCGCCGCGTCTCGCGGTACAGACCGATCTGGCGCAAGCTGTCGGCGATCTTATAGCCCGTCCCGAAGTCGATGGCCTTGACCCAGGCTCCCTCGTAGGCCGTCAGGTAGGTGTCGGCCACGCGGAGGTAGTCGGCCTTTCCGTAGTCCTCGTCGACGAGGCGCTCCGTGGCCGCCTTGAGGGTTGCCAGGCCCGCGTCCTTGCAGCGCCCGTTGGGAAAGCGCTTGAGCTGGGCGAGACTCGCCTGAAAGGCCTCCCGGTAAAGCTTTCCCTGAAAGAGGGCGTAAGCCTTCTGGAAGAGGATCCGTTCCGTGATCTCCAGGTTCGGAAGCTGCTTCGCAAGGACCATGTCGTAGGTCGCCGCAGGATCCCTGTAGTACTGGGTGCCGGTCATGTAGGCGGGAAGCTTGAGCCCCGGGCTCTTCACCCCGATGTTGGCCATGATGATGGCGCTCTCCGTGGCTTCCTTGGTGTCGGGATATTTCTCGATGACGGAGCTGAAGACCTTGAGTGCCGGCTCGTACTGCTTCATCTCCGTGAGCGAGCGGGCGATCAGGTAGAGCATTTCCTTGCGGAAGGGGTCCTCGGGATAGATGTTGACGTAGTAGGAGAAAGCCCCGATGAGCTGGTCATGGGCGCCCTGGCGGAAGAAATGGAAACCCAGGCTGACGAGGGCTTCCCGGGGGACATCCTGGTAGTCGGGCCAGCGCTTGAGGGCCTCCCGGAAGGCTTCGTCGGCCTTCTTCGTGTCCTGCATCTGGCTGTGGCATTCGGCGATCCAGAAAAACGATGCCTTCGACCGGGACTTTCCTGCATACTGCTGGATGTAGGATCGGAAGGTGTCGACCGCTTTGGGGTACTTGCCCTTTCGATAGTGCTCCACCGCTTCCGCAAAAAGGGCCTCGTCTTCGGGCAGGCTGCCATCCTTGAGCCCGGCACCGGTATTGCCGCCCGGTTTCCCCTGACTGCCCGTGTCGAAGGGCTGAAACTTGAAGGGTTCGGGCTCGGGCAGGCCTTCCGTCACCGAGTCGCCCCCGGCGCGCTTTTCCGCGGACGCATAGAACGGGGTCTTCTTCCTCTTCGACGATGTCTCCGGTGCAGCCGGCGTGATCGTTACCTGGGGGTGCAGAGGCTTTGGACTTGTGAGATCCGCCTTCGGGGGGTCCGGCACAGGGGCCGCTTTGGCGGCCGTCTTGCCCTCTGTCCCTGCGGGATCTTTCGCCTCCGCCGTGGCCGGGACTTTTCGGACGGTATAGAACCGGACGATTTTTTTCTTCTCGAGTTGCGCGCCCTGGCGGGCCGCCTGATCGGCGCCTGCATACCGGCCGACAAATACGCGCCAACGCCCATCGCTGCCTTCCGGCTTTGCGGAGAAGGCCTCGCAGCCTTTTTCTTTCAGGGTCTTGACCTGCTCAGCGGCCTTTTCTGCGCTGGGGTAGGATCCCACGTGAAGGCTGTACACCGCACCGGCCTTCCCGGCGGGGGTTGCCGATGTGGCAAAGAGTAAAACCAGAACGACGGCCAGACAGGCGATGTAGTGTTTTCTCATGGTCAGTCTCGGTGTGCGGAATAGCAGGTGGTCCGATGGACACACCACCGCCTGACCTGAGGATAGCAAGTGACATGCCACGAAAAGAAAGGGTGCAGGGGGTAGGGTGTAGGGCGTAGGGGAAAAAAGCAGCGGGTAGCGGGTAGCGGGTAGCGGGTCGGGCTTCTTCACGGCGGCGACGAGGGGTGAGGTCCTGCGCTGCTTTGTCGATCGCGCAGCTGAAAACTTTAGCGACTTGTCAAAAAAATGACAGTCAAAGGCAGTGCTTGAGTGAAGGAAGAGGAAGAAACAAAAATTCGGGATCTAGTAATTCGTAATTGAGGCATTAAGTAATTCGTAAGAAATAGGTCGATTCCCCAATTACTCAATCAACAAATTACCAGTTACAGCCGCCATGGCCGGCATGACGAAATAGACCAGATTAACTGATGCTGAAGCGTTTGAGTTTTTCGACGAATGTTGTCCGGTTCAGGTTGAGCAGCTTTGCCGCGCGGTTTTTTACGCCGCTTGTTTTCTCCAGGGCCTTGAGCAGGAGACCTTTTTCAAACTGGTCGACGACCTCGTTGTACTCGATACCGTCCTCGGGGATGTCGACGACGCCGGAAACGTCGCTTTTGCCCTTCCCGACGCTGAGGATCTTGGGCGGCAGGTCGTCCACCTTGATCTTTCCCTCCTCCTTCATGACGACGAGCATCTCGATGAGGTTCTCCAATTCGCGGATATTGCCCGGCCACGCGTAGCGCATCATGTAGTTCATCGCCTCGGGGGTGACTTCCTTCACGTTGCGCTTCTTGAGTTTGTTGAATTTCTGCAGGAAGTGGTTGATCAGGACGGGGATGTCCATTTTCCTGTCCCGCAGCGGAGGCAGGGTGATGGGGATGACGTTGATGCGGTAGTACAGGTCTTCCCGGAACCGTTTCTCCTGAACGGCCTTGTCGAGATCCTGGTTCGTCGCGCAGATGATCCGGACATCGGCAGTGATCGTCTTGACGCCGCCGATGCGCTCGAACTGCTTCTCCTGGATGACGCGCAGGACCTTTACCTGGAGCGCCGGGCTCATGTCGCCGATCTCATCGAGAAAGATGGTTCCGGCCTGGGCGAGCTCGAAACGGCCCACACGGCTCTTGATGGCCCCCGTGAAGGCGCCCTTCTCATGGCCGAAGAGCTCACTCTCGAGAAGCTCCTCGGGGATGGCCCCGCAGTTGACGGGTACCAGCGGGCAGCTGCGGCGGTCGCTGTTGAAATGGATCGCCCTGGCCACCAGCTCCTTTCCCGTCCCGCTCTCGCCGTAGATGACGACGGTGCTGTCCGAGGCGGCCACTTTCTCGATTTTGTCGAAGACCTTCCGCATGTTGTCGCTGAACCCAATGATCTTGCCGAAGTCGTATTTCTTCTTCAGTTGATCCTTCAGCGTGATGTTCTCTTCCTTGAGCTTCGCGTAGGACAGGGCCCGATCGACGGTGAGCTTGACGATGTCGTCCTTGAGTGGCTTGGCGATGTAGTCGAAGGCACCGAGCTTCATGGCCTCGACAGCCGAGTTGACGGTTCCGTAGCCCGTGATCATGATGACGATGCTCTCGGGGTTGACCTCCTTGACGAACTTCAGCAGGTGAAGACCGTCGACGTGGGGCATCTTGAGGTCCGTGATGACGAGGTCGTACTTGTCATCGATGAAAACATCCATGGCCTGCCGGCCGTCGCCGACACCCTTGACCTCGTAACCGTAACTCCTGAGCAATTCCGCAAGATTGTCGCGGCTCAGCTCGTTATCCTCGGCGATGAGGATCCGGATATTCTTCGTGTCCTTCTTGATCTTGCTGTCTGCCATGGCTGGTCGTTTTGCCGCTCCTCAAGGATGAGACGAAATCGGGTAAAGGTGGTTGCGTCATTCCCGGGCCCCCCCGACGGGTGGAACGTAGATCTTTGATCGGCAGGAAGGTTCCTGTCGGAAGGGCCTGATGAATCGTATGAACGTAAAGCAACACGGGATGTTAACAAAATCTCCTCATTAGTCAACCAGAAATATTTCCGGGAGCCCCTGTCGCGCCACGGCGGGCCGGCCACAGGGAACTAATCCTAAAGTTTTCATACCGGATACCGATCTCAATTATGACAAATCAAAGGGATGGACGATGACCATATCCGCATACCAGATTGACAATATCCTCAAAGCCTACAGCCGGCAGAGCAAGGTCAGCTCGCACCCTGCGTCCCAGGATGTCCCGAAGGCAGGCCCGAGGTACGCCGACGTGGTCTCGCTGTCCGCCGAGCAGGAAAAACCGGAGGTCTACGACAAGATCTCCTACAGCCTGATGGATGTCATCCTGAAAGGCAATAAATCCAAATAGGTGCCTTCGCGATTCGCTGAGCGGGGGAACGTTCCGAAGGGGGCCGCAAGCCCCCTGTCACATGTTCCCGGTGTGTCTGGTTCGAACCCGCATGGGGCCGGTCTTCGTCTGCAACTAAGGCCGCAACCACACCTTTGCCTACAGCGCGCGTGATGAGACCGAAACCACGGATGGGGCTGTCGGAATGATCGGAATGAACGGTACGGAGACCGCCAGGAACGAATTCAGGGTCATGCCCGCGAATTGTTCCGACAAGAGGACCATCCTCGTCGTCGATGACGATCCCTCCATACGCAGCCTGATCGTCGAGGCCCTGAGGCACGAGGGCGACTACATCGCCACCGAGGCCTCCGACGGGAAGGAAGCCCTCGATGCCCTCCGATCCAATCTCTACGACCTGGTCATCAGCGACATCCAGATGCCGGGCATGAACGGCATGGATCTGCTGAGCCGGATCCGGGAGATCCACCCCTCGATCTCGGTCATCATGATCACCGGATACCCCACCGTCGGCTTGTCCGTCTCGGCCATGAAGACGGGGGCCGTCGATTTCATCTCGAAGCCTTTCCGCATCGACGAGCTTCTGTACAAGGTGAACATCTACATGCGGGAGAAGTCGCTCCTGTCGGCCGACGGCCTGCTGCACAAGGTGGAGCAGGAGAAGCTGCGCGACAAGGTCCGGCAGGTCTCGGCCACGGGCTTCATCTTCGACTTCATCGAACGCCTGGGGGTGAGCAACGACAACGTCTTCCGCGTCATCGCCGATCTGGCCCTCAAGGTCTCGAACGGGGAGCATTGCGCGATCCTGCTCTACGACAGGGAATCCGACGAGTTCCTGCCCAAGATCACCGGCTGCATCGACCCGATCCCGCCGCGCCACACCATGCCCTGGCCGAAGGAGCTGCTCCGCGAGGTCGTGAGCAAAAGGGACGGCATCCTGTTCAACGTCTCCGACGCCGAAGGTTCGGCGTCCATCCTCTGCGCCCCTCTCATGATCCGCAACAACGTCTTCGGCATCCTGGGCCTCTGGAAAGACCGCAACGGCGCCTGTTTTTCTGATCAGGACCTCCACGTCATCCTGAGCCTCGCGAGGCGCGCTTCGCTGAACCTGGAAAACAAGGTTCTCTATGAAACCCTTTACACGAATATCGCCGAAACCTTCCGGGCGCTCGTGACCTCCATTCAGGCCCGGGACCAGTACACGGAACGCCACTCCCAAAGCGTCATGCAGTTCGTGGTGCGGACCGCCGAGATCATGCAATGCTCCCCCGATGACATCGAGTGCCTCAAGATCGCCGCCATGCTCCACGACATCGGCAAGATCGCGATCCCGGATCACATCCTGCTCAAGCCCGACGAGCTCACGGTCGAGGAGTACGACGTGATCAAAACCCATTGCACGATCGGTGACGACATCCTGACCCCGATCGCGCTTTTCGAGAAGGAGCGCAAGATCATCCGCCACCACCACGAAAACTGGGACGGCTCCGGCTACCCCGACGGGCTGGCCGGCGAGGCGATCCCGCCGCTGTCGCGCCTGATCGCCGTGGCCGATGCCTACGACGCCATGACGACGGACCGGCCCTACCGGATGAGCATGAGTCATGACGAGGCGGTAACGGAGCTGCGCAGAAACGGCGGCGGCCAGTTCGACCCGCAGGTCGTCAACGCCTTTATCGGCACCTTCCGCAAACCGGAAACGGTTGCCTTCCCCGCCCTGTCGTGCCCCGCACAAAAACAGCATAGGGACTAGGGACAAGGGTGTAGG
This sequence comes from uncultured delta proteobacterium, assembly GCA_963802225.1. GTDB lineage: Bacteria > Desulfobacterota > Syntrophia > Syntrophales > UBA2192 > UBA2192. The sequence goes on from CAWDHZ010000004.1 coordinate 23,498, forward strand.
GTGTAGGAAGAACAGACTCAATAAAAAACGAAAGAGGATCGGGAGTTGACCGATCCTCTTTTTTTATCCGGAAACCTGATTCCTGAAACCTGAAGCCTGTGCACTGAAAGCTGCCTTGCAGCCTTCAGTGCGCCTCGTCCCAGTTCTTCCCTGCGTTAATTTCAACTTTGAGCGGCACCCTCAGTTTCACGACCCCTTCCATCTCGCGCTTCACGAGGGCCACGATGTCGTCCTTTTCGGCCTCGGGAACCTCGAAGACGAGCTCGTCGTGGACCTGCATGATCATGCGAGCCCGCAAGTGGCGCTTCTCCAGGAGGTTGTGCAGGTTGATCATGGCGATCTTGATGAGATCGGCCGCCGTGCCCTGGATGGGCGCGTTGATGGCGGTGCGCTCGGCGAACTGGCGGATGGCCGCATTGGAGCTGGCGATCTCGGGGATGTAGCGCCGGCGGTTCAGCAGAGTGCAGACATATTTGTCCCTGCGGGCGTTCTCGAGAATCTCGTCCAGGAATCTCCGGACGCCCTTGAAGCTGTCGAAGTAGTTGTCGATGTATTCCCTCGCCTCGGCCTGGCCGATCCCCAGTTCCTTCGAGAGCCCGAAGGGGCTCATCCCGTAGATGACGCCGAAGTTGATGACCTTGGCCCGCCTGCGCAACTCGGGGCTGACCATCTCGGGAAAGACGCCGAAAAGGGCCGAGGCGGTGCGGGTGTGGATGTCCTCGCCCGCCTCGAAGACCTCGAGCAGGGCCTCGTCGCCCGAGAGGTGGGCGAGCACTCGCAACTCGATCTGGGAGTAATCGGCCGAGACCAGCACGTACCCCTTCGGCGAGATGAAGGCCTGGCGGATGCGCCTGCCTTCGGGCGTGCGGATGGGGATGTTCTGGAGGTTGGGGTTGCTGCTCGAGAGCCTCCCCGTGGCCGTCACGGTCTGGTTGTAGGAGGTGTGGATGCGCTCCGTCTGCGGGTGCGCCATGGCGGGCAGGGCATCGACGTAGGTGGATTTGAGCTTCGAGATGCTCCGGTAGGCCAGGATCTCCGCGGGAAGTTCGTGCGTCTGGGCAAGGGCCATGAGGACCTCCACGTCGGTGGAATATCCATCCTTCGTCTTGCGTCCTTTCGCGAGCTTGAGCTTGTCAAACAGGATGACCTGGAGCTGCTTGGGCGAGTTGATGTTGAAGCGCTCGCCCGCAAGTCCGTAGATCCGCTCTTCCGACTGGGCAAGAAGATGATCGAATTGTCCCGACATCTCCCGGAGGTGCTTGAGATCGATGAGGACGCCCTTCTGCTCCATGGCGGCCAGCACCTCCACGAGCGGCATCTCCACCTGTTCGTAGAGATCTTTCAGACCCAGCTCCCGGACCTTTTCCGTAAGGATGGGACAGAGCCTGAGGGACGCCTCGGCGCGCTGGCCCGCGTATTCCTTCATGCGCTCGGGATCCACATCGGCAGGCGACAGGGCTTTTGCGCCGCTGCCCATGATCTCTTTCGCCGGGATCAGCTCGCGGTCGAGGAATTCCCGGGCCGCCTCGGTGATGTCGTGGCTCTTCTTCGATGGGTTGAGAAGGTAGGAGCCCACCATGGTGTCGCAGCCCGTCCCCCGAAGGCGGATCCCCAGCCGGGCAAGGACGATGAGAGTGCTCTTCAGGTCGTGGCCGTGTTTGAGGATCTTCTCGCTCGAGAGAACCGGAGAAAGCTCCTTGAGGGCGTGATCGCGCCAGGGTGCCCCGCCTTCCGGGCCTTTCCCGGTCTTGAGGGGGATGTAAAAGGCTTCGCCGGGCTCCAGTGACAGGGCCATCCCCGCAAGCTCGGCGTACATGGGAAGCTCCGAGGTGAGCTCCAGGTGCAGGGCGCACTCGCCCGCCTTCTCGATACGCCGGATCAGGCCATGCAGGGCCTCTGCGGTCGTGACGAGCTCGTTTCGACCGCCTGAGGCCCGGTCGCGTACCTCCAGGTCCTGGATGAGCGACGAGAACTCCATCTCCTTGAAGATGGCCTTCAGGGCCTCGCGATCAGGGCCCTCGTAGCGGGCACTCTCCAGGGCAAGCTCGACGTCGGCGTCGGTCTTCACGACGGCAAGCTCGCGGGAGAGGCGGGCCTGGTCGGCATGCTCGGAGACGGCTTTCCGGATTCGTTCGTTTCGAATCTTCCCGACGTTCTGCAGCACCCCTTCGACGGTACCGTACTCTTTGATCAGCTGCAGTGCCGTCTTGGGGCCCACTCCGGGCACCCCGGGGATGTTGTCCGACGTGTCACCCATGAGGCCGAGGAGTTCGGCCACCCGGTCGGGGCCTACGCCGAAACGTTCCTCGACGCCGGCGGCATCGTAGGTCTTGTCCTTCATCGTGTCGATCATGACGACACCGTCCGAGACGAGCTGCATGAGATCCTTGTCGCCGGAGACGATGACGACGTTCACGCCTTCGCCCTCGAATCTGCGGGCCAGGGTCCCGATCACGTCGTCGGCCTCGATGCCCCCGATCTCGAGAACGGGGATGCGGTAGGCCCGGACCAGGTTCTTGATCATGCCGAACTGGGGCTTCAGCTCATCGGGCATCGGCTTGCGGTGGGCCTTGTAGTCTTCGAAGGCCTCATTGCGGAACGTGGGTCCCTTGGCGTCGAAGACGACGGCGATGTGCTCGGGCTTGCGGTCGCGAAGGAGCTTGGCGAGCATGTTGTTGAAGCCGAAGACGGCGTTTGTCGGAACCCCCCGCGAGTTGGTGAGCCCCTGGATGGCAAAAAAGGCCCTGTAGACGTAGTTGCTGCCGTCGATGAGATAGAGGGTCGGCTTCTTCTTTTCGGTCATCGGAGATTCCTTCCGGTCGGTGAGACATGCGGGGCATCAAAGAGCCTACAGCCGTCAGTCTACAGCCGACAGTAAAAATCTGCTGGCTGCTGGCTGTCGGCCGCCGGCTGTCGGCTCGTTTTTCACAGTTCGAAGGTGGCGTTGATTTTAAATGTCCTCACCGCCGGCATGTTGAGGATGTCGGTGATTCCCGTCTTCTGCCGGATCTCGGCGAGGGCCTCCTCGAGCGCGGCCTGGTCCGGGGCGATAAAGGTAAACCAGACGTTGTACTCGTGGCTCCTTCGGTAATTGTGGGTCACACCGGGGTAGCGGTTCACGATCTCCACGAAGGACCGGATCTGCTCCTCAGGCACCCGGGCGGCGCACAACGTGCTCGCGTAACCGAGCGCCCGTCCGTCGAAGACCGCGCCGATCCGTCGGATGATCCCGACCTCCTTGAGGCGCTGCACCCGATCGAGGACCTCGCCGCCGGAAATCCCCAGCTCCGCACCGACAGCATCGAAGGGCTCCGGCACGATGGGAAATCGGGTCTGGAGAATGTTCAATATTTTTTTATCGACTGCGTCCATAACAAAATGGCGTATGGCAAAAGGCGAATGGCTAAGGGCGGGAAACAAAAGACGGTTAACTCCTTGCCCCTCTTGACCATAAGCCCTAAGCCTTTTGCCCTTCGCCTTTCCTTGGCTGATATATACACAGCGGCTCTTCGCTCAGATAGTCTCCCGTCTTTTCGTAGGCCCGGGCCCGGCAGCCGCCGCAGACGGTGATGAACTCGCAGCGGCCGCATTTGCCGCCGTATTTCTTCAGATCCCTCAGGTCCCGGAAGATGGCCGAGTCTTTCCAGATCTCCTCGAAGGGCTTCTCCTTGAGCTGCCCGCAGTCGAGCTCGAGATAACCGCAGGGCTGGGCCTGCCCGCGGTGGGAGATGAATACGAAGGAGCTCCCTCCCAGGCAGCCCCGCGTCATGGCGTGAAGGGGGTTCTCGGGCAGGGCCTTCTGCGCCCTTTCCTTCTTGCGCTGGTGATAGATGCGGTAGAAGTGCGGCGCACAGGTGGCCTTGAGCTGCATGGGGCAGGCAAGGCCCGTCTCGTAGAACCAGTCCAGGGTCTTTTCGTAATCATTGGGCGATATGGCCTGGTGGGCCATCTCCTTGCCGCGACCCGTCGGAACCAGGAGAAAGATGTGGTGTGCCGCCGCACCGAGATTCTGCGCCAGCGCCAGGAGCCCCTCGATCTGGTCGAGGTTCATCCGCGTGATCGTCGTGTTCACCTGGAACTCCACCCCCGCGCGCTTCAGGGCCTCAATACCGGAGAGAGCCCCCTCGAAGGCGCCGGGAACCTGCCGGAAGGCGTCGTGACGCTGGGCATCGATGCCGTCGAGGCTGATGCTCACACGCCGGATTCCGGCCTCACGGATTTTGATCGCCGTCTCGTCGTCGACAAGCGTCCCGTTTGTGGCCATGACCATCCGCAGGCCCTTGCTGTCGCCGTAGGCGGCAATCTCGAAGATGTCCGGGCGCAGCAGCGGCTCGCCTCCCGTGAGGATGATGACGGGTTGGCTGAAGGCGGCAATCTCGTCCAGAAGCCGCAGGCAGCGCCCCGTGTCCAGTTCCCCCTCGTAGGGGCCGCAGGCGGAAGAGGCCCGGCAGTGGACGCAGGCAAGGTTGCAGCTTCGCGTCACCTCCCAGGCCACCATGCGCAAGGTGCCGGGCAGGAGCATGCGATCCCTGCCCTCGTGCGGCGATTTGCTTGCATGTTGATGGTGAACCATATATTCCGCTTCGACCCTGTACCCTGAACCCTTGACCCTTACTTCTGCAGCAGCCTCGCCGCCTCCGGTGCAAAGTAGGTGAGGATGATGTCGGCACCGGCCCGCTTGATGGCCGTGAGCGACTCCATCATGGCGCGCTCGCCGTCGAGCCAGCCCATCTGGGCCGCCGCCTTGATCATGGCGAACTCGCCGCTCACGTTGTAGGCCGCGATGGGATGATCGAACTCCTCGCGGGCCCGACGGATGATGTCCAGGTAGGGAAGCGCCGGTTTGATCATGATGATGTCGGCCCCTTCCTCGATGTCGAGGCCGATCTCGCGCATCGCCTCGTCGCTGTTTGCCGGGTCCATCTGGTAGCCTTTGCGGTCGCCTGACTGCGGGGCGCTCTCGGCGGCCTCGCGGAAGGGCCCGTAAAAGCAGGAGGCGTACTTGGCCGAGTAGGCCATGATCGGGGTATTCTCGAGGCCCGCCTCATCGAGGCCGTCGCGTATGGCCTCGATCTGACCATCCATCATGGCCGAGGGTGCGACGATGTCGGCGCCGGCCTTGGCCTGCGAGACGGCCGTCTCGGCCAGCATCTCCAGGGTGGCATCGTTGTCCACCTCCCCGTTCTTCAAGCATCCACAGTGGCCGTGGCTCGTGTACTCGCAGAAGCACAGATCGGTGATCACGAGGATGTCGGGGACCTTGTCCTTGATCTCCTTGGTGGCCCGCTGGATGATCCCGTCACGCTTGAAAGCCCCCGAGGCATGCTCATCCTTCTCGTCGGGAATTCCGAAGAGCAGGACAGCCGGTATGCCCAGGTCTTTCGACTGCTTCACTTCCTTGAGCAGATGATCGACGGACATCTGGAAATTACCGGGCATGGAGTGGATCGGCTTCTTCACGCCCTTGCCCGGAACGACAAACAGGGGATGGACAAGATCGTCGACGGAAAGCTTCGTCTCCCGGATGAGCCTTCGCAGATTTTCATTTTTTCTCAAACGCCTGGGTCTGTATGCCGGAAAAAACATGGTCGCCTCCCATAATGGTCTATTCGGTCTGATCCCGTCTATTCAGTCTAATCCGGCTCAAACGTCGTATTGCCGTGCCTCGCAACCTTCGGCACGCTCAGGACGGGCGCTCGGCTCGCAATGACACTGTTATTTTATTTCTTCACTCAGACACTTGTTTTAATTTCTTCCTCCGTCAAATAGCACGCCGGGTCGGCGGCCCAGACATCGCCCGTGACGGCCTCGGCCCGGGCCCGGAAGTTCCCTCCGCAGACCTCGAGCCAGCGGCACGTGGCGCAGCGCCCCTTCACGTGCGGTTTTTTGTCCTTCATGTTTGCGAGGAGTTCGTTGGTCGTATCGAGCCAGATCTCGCCGAAAGGGCGATCCTTCACGTTTCCGAAGGTGTGGATCCTCCAGAACTGGTCGGCATGCACCGCGCCGTCCCAGCTCACGCATCCGATCCCGTGTCCCGAGCTGTTCCCCTCGTTCATCTGGAGCAGCTCCAGGACCTCCGCGGCCCGTTTGGGGTCTTCCCGCAGAAGCCGAAGGTACACGTAGGGCCCGTCGGCATGGTTGTCCACTGTGAGGACTTCTTTTTCGATTCCGCGATCGAAGAGATCCTTCGTGCGGTCCATGATGAGATCGACAAGCTGCCTCGTCTCCTCGTGGGTGAGATCCTCCTCGATGAGGGCCGAGCCCCGGCCCGAGTAGACCAGGTGGTAGAAGCACACCCGGGGGATATTTTCCTTTTCGATGAAGTCGAAGATACCGGGAATCTCGCGCCAGTTCTTGCGGCTCACGGTGAAGCGGATGCCCACCTTGATGCCGGCGTCGCGGGCGTTGCGGATGCCGCGGAGCGTTCTATCGAAAGCCCCCTTCACGCCCCGGAAGCGGTCGTGAACCTCCCTCAGGCCGTCGAGGCTCACCCCAATGTAGGAAAGGCCGATGTCGCTGAAGACCTTTGCAAGCTTTTTCGTGATGAGGGTCCCGTTCGTGGAGATGACAACGCGAAGCCCCCTGCCGACGGCATACTGCGCCAGTTCCGGCAGGTCCTGCCGCATGAGGGGCTCGCCGCCCGAAAGCAGGAGAACGGGCGAGCCGAAAGCGACGAGGTCGTCGATGAGCCGCTTGCCTTCCTGCGTCGTGAGCTCATCGCTGTAGAGGACGTTTTGCGAACTGGAATAGCAGTGGATGCACTTGAGGTTGCAGCGGCGCGTGACGTTCCAGACGACGACGGGCCGTTTGTCCTTTGAAAACTGCAGCAGGTGCGAGGGAAGCTGCGACGAGTGGCGCCCGTAGCGCAACACATCGGCGGCTTCCACGGCCCCGCAGTATAGTTTCGAGATTCCGATCATTCTGTTTCGTTCACTCCAGAGGGTACCCTCAAGACCGTTCGAGCCGTTCTACCCGCACAGTGGTATCCAGGCTGCAGGGTAGAGGGTCGCGGGGCGAGGGTTCAGGTTTTTTCTGCAAAGTACTTCATCAGGGCTTCGACCATCCCCGGAATCGTGAAGGCTTCCTGGAAGATGTGTACTGTAAATCCCTGCTGCCTTGCCGCGGCTTCCGTGACCGGGCCGATACAGGCGATGCGCAACTTCTCGGGCAGCGTCGCATCCCCCATTATTTCCTTAAATTTAATCACCGTCGAGGGGCTTGTAAAGGCGATGACATCGACCTTCCCGTCATCGAGCAGGGCCTGCAGGGATTCTTTTCTGCTCTCCGAGCGCACCGTCCGGTACACGGTGACCACGTCGACGGAGGCGCCCAGCTTTGCAAGCCCTTCGGGGATGACATCCCTTGCCTCCTCGGCGCGGGGCAGCAGGACCCGCTTGCCCTTGAGATCAACGTCCAGGAAGGCCCTGACGACACCCTCCGAGACGTATTCGCCGGGGACAATGTCCACGCGGATCCCCATGCCCTCAACGGCCGCCGCCGTGGCAGGGCCTATGGTGCAGATCCGGATCCCCTTGAGATCGCGGACATCCCTTCCCGTCTCGCGAAGCCGCCGGAAGAAATGCTTCACGCCATTTGCACTCGTGAAGATGATCCAGTGAAAGGATTCCAGCTTGTCCAGGGCCCTGTCCAGAAGCTCCCAGCTCTCGGGCGGCACAATCCGGATCGTGGGAAAGAGGATCACCCTGGCGCCCTCGGCGGAGAGCAGCTTCGCAAACTCACCGGCCTGCTCCTCGGGCCTCGTGATCACAATGCCTTTTCCGAACAGGGGCTTCGTCTCGAACCAGCCGAGCTTCGGCCGCAGCGACACGACCTCCCCGACGACGAGGATGGACGGCGGCGAGAAGCCATGTTCTTTCGCTTTTGCCGCGATGTCGGCGAGCGTCCCCGTGAGCGTCTCCTGGTCGGGAGTCGTCCCCCAGCGGATGAGCGCCGCAGGGGTTTCCGGGCTTTTCCCCCCCTCGACGAGATTTCGGGCAATGTTGGCGAGGTTCTTTACCCCCATGAGAAAGACGAGCGTTCCGATCCCCGAGAGCTTCGCCCAGTCGATGTCGCTTTTTCCCTTCGTGGGGTCTTCGTGGCCCGTGACGAAGGCCACTGTCGAGGTGTAGCCCCGATGCGTCAGCGGGATCCCCGCGAAGGCAGGCACCGCGATGGCCGAGGTGACTCCCGGGATCACCTCGAAGGAAATCCCGGCCTCCCGGAGGGCTTCGGCCTCCTCGCCCCCGCGACCGAAGATGAAGGGGTCGCCCCCCTTGAGGCGAGCCACCGTATGGCCCTTGAGGGCCTCATCGACAAGGACCTGGTTGATCTCGCCCTGGGGGAGCGTGTGGTCGCCGCCCTTCTTGCCCACGTAGATTAGGCGAGCGTCCTTGCCGACCCGGCCGAGGAATTCCTCGTTGGCCAGGTAGTCGTAGACGACGACATCGGCCTGCTCCAGGCACTGGATCCCGCGCAGCGTGATGAGCCCCGGGTCTCCGGGGCCTGCACCTACAATGAAGACTTTTCCCTTCTTCTCCAAACCTGTCTCCAATTCTTCCTCGTCAACCATTCTGCCGGACTTCGAACCAGCCGACAGCCTACAGCCGGCAGCCGACAGTTTCCATCTTTCAGCTGTTGGCTGTAGGCTGTCAACTGTCGGCTCGTTGCTACGAAAGCCGCCTGTAGACCTCGTCGATAATCTGCCTGCCGCCGGCGGCCAGGATTCTCTCGCCCAGTATGCGGCCCATCTTCTCGGCCTCGGCAACGGGCCCCCTGACGTGATCCTTGATGAGCATGCGGCCGTCGAGGCTTGCCACGAGGCCCGTCACAATGATCGAGTCTTTCTCGATTTTCCCGTAGGCCGCCACGGGAATCTGGCAGCCGGCGCCGAATACGGCCAGAAAGGCCCGCTCGGCGCTCACCTCGGTGAAGGTCTGCTCATCGTTGAGGACGGCAACAATCTGCTTCACGTCATCGTCGCTGCGCACCTCGATCCCCAGGGCCCCCTGCCCGACGGCCGGCGTCATGATCTCCGCGGGGATGTACTGGGAGGCCCGGTCCTGCCAGCCCATTCGCTTGAGACCCGCCGCCGCCACGATGATCCCGTCGAGGTTCTCCCGCTCGATCTTTTTGATCCGCGTGTCCAGGTTTCCCCGGATGGGAACGATCTCCACGTCCATGTAAATGTTTTTCAGCTGCGAGCCCCGCCGCAGCGACCCCGTGCCGATCCGGGCCCTCGGGGGAATCCGTTCCAACTTGAAGTTGCCTTTCGAGATGAGGACATCCCGCGGGTCTTCGCGCTCGAGCATGGCGGCGATCACGAGGCCCTCCGGGAGCAGGGCCGGCACGTCCTTCATGCTGTGGATGGCCAGGTCGATGCGACGCTCCAGGAGCGCTTCCTCGAGTTCCTTCACGAAGGCGCCTTTGCCGCCGATCTGGGCCAGAGAGACGTCCTGCATCCTGTCGCCCGTCGTCTTGATGATGTGGACGTCCAGGGTGAGACCGCTTACGCGCTTTCGCAGCTCCTCCATGACGATCCCCGCCTGCTTGAGCGCCAGCTGGCTTCCCCGCGTCCCGACTTTCAGTACCCTTCCGATGGCCTGTCCTCCTTGTCTTCGGCTTCCTCTTCCCGCGGCTCTTCCGGGCCGAGCCGGAAGAGTTTCCGGATGGCCGCCACGTAGGGCATGGCCCCGTTCGACTGGCTCTCCTCCTTGAGACCCGTGACGGGGTCGTGGAGGATCTTGTTGATGATCTGTGTCGTGAGGATCTCGATGTTTTTCCGGTCGTCCTCGCCCAGGCTCTTCAGCCACGAGCCCGACTTCTCCATCTCGGACCTCATGATGGACTCCACCTTTTCCCGGAGCGACACGATGGTGGGGACCACCTCGAGGGTGTTGTACCACTCGGCGAATTTCAGGACCTCCTCGCCGATAATGCCCTCGGCCTTCTCGGCCTCCCGGAGGCGGTTGCGCAGGTTCTCGTCGACGACCCCCTGGAGATCGTCGATGTTAAAGAGGTAGACGTTGTCGATCCGGCTCACCGCGGGGTCCACGTCGCGCGGTACGGCGATGTCGATGAGAAAGAGAAGGCGATTCTTCCTCCGCCTGAGCGCCGCCTGGATCATGGCCGGCGTGATCATGTAGCCCGCAGCCCCCGTGGAGCTGATGACGATGTCGGCCTCCTGGAGCTTCTCCTCCAGGAGATCCAGTCCCACGGGGATCCCCTGGAACTCCTCGGCAACCTGCACGGCCCGTGCGTAGGTGCGGTTTGCCACGATGATCCTCCCCGCACCGTTTGCCATCAGGTGCCGGGCGGCGAGCTCCGACATCTCGCCTGCGCCCACCAGAAGAACGGTTCTGCCGTCGAGGCTCCCCAGGACCTTCTTGGCCATCTCCACGGCGGCAAAGCTCACCGACACGGCGTTGTTGGCGATGGCCGTCTCGGTGCGCACCCGCTTGGCCGCGCGGAAGGCGCGGTGGAGAAGCTTGTTGAGGATGATCCCCGAGGCCTTCTGCTCCACGCAGTCGCGGTAAGCCTCCTTCATCTGCCCGAGGATCTGGGGCTCGCCCATGACCATGGAATCGAGGCTCGAGGTCACCCGGAAGAGGTGGCGCACGGCGTCGCTGCCGCAATAGACGTAAAGGCACTTCTCCAGCTCGGCTGCATCGAGGTTGCCATGGCGCAGGATGAAGGCCTTCACCCGGGCGATGGCCTGCTCCATGTCCTCTGCACGGGCCAGGACCTCCACCCGGTTGCACGTCGACAGGTAGAGGGCTTCCTTGACGGCCGGCGCACTGAGGATCTCCTCGAGGGGGCGCACCCCGTCGCCGCAGGCAAAGGAGAGCCGCTCCCGGATCTCCAGTGGCGCCGTCTTATGGTTCATGCCGACAAGGATGACGTTCATGCTAACAGTTATCTACCCCTCAGGCTCCCTTGCCCTGTGAAAAACCTGTTCCTTGATCTTCCTCTCCCTCTGGAAAGCCCTTCCTTTTAGGCTTCCTCGCCCCTCCGGGGGAGAGGATCGAGGTGAGGGTGAATGCACCCTTCCTTACGTAAACTTATGCACCGAGCTCACGAAACTCACCCCGATAAACGCTGAAATCAGCACCATCAGTGCGACGATGGACAGCACGGCGATCCTCTTCCCTTTCCAGCCGATGGCGAGCCGCTGATGCAGCACAAACGCGTAGAAACACCAGGTGGCAAAGGACCAGATCGTCTTCGGGTCCGTCGCCCAGTTGCTCCCGCCCCAGGCCGTCCTGGCCCAGAGCGATCCGACAATGAGCCCCAGGGTGAGGATCGGGAACCCCCACAGCAGACCCACGTGATTGATGTTGTCCAGATCCCTCAGCGACGGGAGGTATCGGGCCAGGGCCCCCATCCGACGCTGCCTGATCTGGCGGTCCTGGATGCAGTACATGATGCCGGCGAGCGAGGCGAGCGCGAAAAGCCCCTCACCGATGATGGAGAGCGTCACATGGATGGGCACGAGCCTGCCCTGCAGCGCATCGGGGATGGCCAGGGTCCCCTCGAGGCTCAGCGACGCGAGCATCATGAGGAGCACGGCAAAGGGCGCCACGATGGCCCCCAGGACCCTCGTCTTGGTCCGGATCTGAAAGGCAAGATAGGCACCCGCGACGATCCAGGCAAAGAAGGACATGGCCTCGAAGAGGTTCACGGCGACGTTGACACCTCTTTCGTTGAAGACAAAGAGGAAATGGACCGTGTGGAGCGCCACGGCAAGACCGAGGATCCATGTGGAGGCCTTTGCAAGGACGACGCGCTTGACCACGAGCGACACGAGGTAACCCACGGTCGCCGCCAGGTAGGCCACCAGCGCCGCCTTGAAGAACAATGTATCCATTACTTGTCCCTACCCCTCGTCCCTGGTCCCTTCTTTTCACGGCTTGTGGCTTCCGGCCGCACGGCGGAAAGGTCGATTGCGACGCCCGTCATGTCCTTCACGATCTTCTCGACCTTCTTCCACTTCCCTTTGCGGATCTGCTCCAGGATGTCGGAATCCACGAGGGTCTCAAAGACCTTCCGGTTCTCGTCGGAGCCTTCCCCCCGGTCGATGATCTTCCTGCGCAACTCGCCCATGATCTTCAACAGCGTCTCGTACTCGGGCCCGTAGCGCTCCTCGAGCTCCTGCCGCAGCTTCTTCGCCAGGGCCGGGCTCTTGCCCCCCGTGGCGACGGTGATGACCAGGTCCCCCTGCCGGCACAGGGCCGGGAGGATGAAGTCGCAGCGCTCCGGGTCATCAACGATGTTGGCAAGCACCCCCCCTTTGCGGGCATCGCGGAAGATCCTCTCGTTGACATCACGGTTATCCGTCGCCCCGATGACGAGGAAAGCGCCTTTGAGAAGCCCCTTGTCGTAATCGCCCGGGATGTGGTCGATCCGGCCCCCCTGCGCAAGCCCGGCAAGGGCCGGCGTCAGCTCCCTCCCCACGACGCTCACGCGGGCCCCGCACTCGAGAAGCCTCTGCGCCTTTCTTTCCCCGACCTCGCCGCCGCCGATAACGAGGCAGCGCCTGCCGGAGATGTCCAGACCGATCGGGTAATATCTCATGAAATCCGCTGCTTTCCCGGAAGATGTGATAGGCTGATGAGGCTATCACGATGGGTTTTAAAATTCAAGTTACTTGAAATCTCTCGGAAAAAAGGCTATATATTTTTCGTTACCCGATTCCCGCAGGAAAGCACCGGAAGGAGGCATCATGCCCGGCAGCATGAACAAACCCTCGACAGAAAAAGCAAAATGGGTCCACTTCAAGCTCTACACGCAGCCCGAGCTGGCCGAGGCCCTCTCCAACTACCTCACGGAGATGGGGGCACAGGGGGTCTTCGAGGAGTTTCTGCAAACGGGGGTCTCCGACGTACCGGAGCCGGAGCCTCAGGATGAGCGGGTCCTGAACGCCTACTTCCCGTCCGGAACCGAAGACGAGAAACACATCTCCGATCTCCAGTCGTACATCAACAGTCTGGCCGATCTATTCCCCGAGCTGAAAAAGCCGACCTTCAACACCGAGGTCATCATCGACCCGCAGTGGGGCGAGGTCTGGAAACGCTTCTTCAAGCCCCTGCGGATCACCAAGAACATCATCGTGAAGCCCTCCTGGGAGCGCTATTCCGCCACCGGGCGCGAGACGGTCATCGAGATCGACCCCGGCATGGCTTTCGGCACGGGGCAGCACCCCTCGACAAGCATGTGCCTCGAGGCCATGGAGGAGATCCTCCTCAAGGACCGGACCTTCCAGAAGTGGCGCGTCCTGGACGTGGGGACGGGAACGGGGATCCTGGGCATCTCGGCGGCCAAGCTCGGCGCCTCGAGCGTCATGTGCGTCGACATCGACGACCAGGCCGTGGAGATCGCACACAAGAACGTGGCCGTCAACCACGTGGGCGACCGCGTCGTCATCGTCAACAGCGACGTCGCCAAAATCAAGGGGACCTTCGAGCTGATCGTGGCCAACCTCACGGCGGAGACGCTCATCAAGATCAAGTCGCACCTCGTCAAGATGATGGAGAAGGGCGGCTACCTCGTCATCTCCGGGATCTTCGAGAAGAACCGGCAGGACGTGGAAAAGGCCTTCACCCGCGATGACCTGATCAGCCACAAGGTCATCGCCGACAAGGAGTGGGTCTGCTACGTCTACAAGAAGCCGGCAAAGGCTTGAGGGATGATCCCCCGGATCTACTGCCCCCCCATCCCCGAAGAAAACAGCGCCATCGAGCTGGCCGATGACACGGTCCGCTACCTGCGGAATGTCCTGAGGCTGTGGCCCGGCGACGAAGTCCTGTTCTTCGACGGGACGGGCTGGGAGTACCGGGGCGTGATCGAGCGTCTCGAGGGCCGCGGCGGCGCCGTCCGGATCGTCGCCAGGCAGCACATTCCCCTCGAGATCCCCGTGCGCATCACGCTGGCCCAGGCCCTCCCCAAGGGCGACAAGATGGAGTTCATCGTCCAGAAGGCCACCGAGCTGGGTGTGGCCCGAGTGATCCCCTTCCGCTCCTCCCGGACGATCCCGAGACGGACAGAGGAGAGAGCGGCCAAAAGGCTCGAGCGCTGGCGCAGGATCGCCTCCGAGGCGGCCGAGCAGTGCGGGCGGGCAGACGTCCCCGAGATCGCCGAAACCCGCTCTTTCGCAGAGGCTCTCGGCGCTGCGGGCCCTGGGGCCGTGAAGATCCTCTTCTGGGAAGCCGAGACAGAGCGCTCCATCCGTGAGGTCTTGAAGAGTGACGAGGCCCGGTCGGCAAAGGAATTCTTCCTCGTCGTCGGGCCCGAGGGCGGGCTTTCCGGCGAGGAGGCGGAAACGGCCCGGCAGGCCGGTTTCCTCACGGCAAGCCTCGGGCGGCTCGTCCTGCGGGTGGAAACGGCGGCCCTTGCCATTCTGGCCATTTTACAGTATGAATGCGGCCTGATCGGCACCCTGAAAAGGAACATTCAAGATGGATAGTCACTACGGCGGCTTCTGGCGGCGCTTCGTCGCCTTCTCAATCGACAAGCTCATCCTGGCCACGATCGGGTTCATGATGTTCATTCTGGGATCGGTGGCCTTCGGTCTCGGGATATCGCCCTCCGACCTGGCCGAGGAGCCCGAGAGCTTCCTGGCCCTCGGCATGCAAGTCATGGTGATCTACCAGGCCATCACCATCTTCCTGGACATGGCCTATTTCACGTACTTCCACGGCACGACGGGGCAGACGCCGGGCAAGCGACTGATGGGCCTGCGCGTCGTCCTGGACACGGGAGAGGCCCTCACCGTCGGGACGGCCTTCCTGCGCTGGGTGGGTTACATCATCTCCTTTGTGCCCTTCTTCATGGGCTTCCTGTGGGCGGGCGCGGATCGGCGCAAACAGGGCTGGCACGACAAGATCGCCGGCACCGTCGTGATCGACCTCTACCAGGTCGTCGAGGTCGAGATCCCGCCAAAAAATGCCTTGACAAATCAGGGCAATTTATTTACTTAAGGCATTCTTCAAAGCCGATGTGGGTCGGTAGCTCAGTTGGTAGAGCATCGGACTGAAAATTCGAGTGTCGGCGGTTCAACTCCGCCCTGACCCACCAGGATAATCAAGGGGTTAGCCGTGTAAGGCTAACCCCTTTTCTATATTTTTTGACCAAATTTTGACCGGTTACCGTAATTCCCCCCTTGATTAAGATGATCTCTGCTGTATCCCTGTGTTTCCTAACAGTCATAATCCAAATCGGTCCTTCAGTCTCGATAACAAGCAAAAGCGCCGAGCTAATGCATTTTGTTGCATAACTCGGCGCTTCTCTTGTGTAGAGTTTATTACGGGCTGCCCTCGATAGTTTATTGCTGTGTATGCGGCGCGATCTTGATTTCCACTCGTCTGTTTCTTTGACGGCCCGCTTCGGTGTCATTGGTTGCCACGGGCAGGGTTTCCCCATATCCAACCGCTTCAATACGGCTGTCGGCGATGCCTCGCTGAACCAGTAGATTTTCTACCGCCGTGGCACGTCGATTCGAAAGGTCCATATTGTATGCATCGGTGCCTTTGCTGTCAGTATGTCCTTCCACTCTCACAAGAGTGTTGGGGTATTGATTCAAAACACCCGCGACCCGGTTTATCTCGGATTGAAGCCCTGGTCTCAGGACGGTGGAGTTGGTATCGAACGTGACGTCGCCTTTAAAAGTTACCGCCAGGAGGTCCCCTTCTCTCGAAACGGAAGCGGCTTCCGAACTCGCCACAGCCTTGCGCATGTCGCGCTCCTGATCGTCCATCATTTTGCCGACCCCGGCGCCCCCAAGCCCGCCTACAGCCGCGCCGATCGCTGCGCCAATCAGGGTGCCTTTCGTATCGTGACTGATGACTTGTCCAACAATGGCTCCCGCTGCTGCGCCCCCCGCTGCCCCATATATGGCGCCTTTCTGAGTCTTCGTTTGAGTTTCAGGTGCCGCACAGCCGGCCAAAAGTACAAAACAGAGAAATACGGATACACTCACATTCTTCATTATTTTCTCCTTCGACGACAATTTTATTTGCTATTCTACTTTGACTCTTCTCATTTTGATATATATTTCAGTTGGTACTTCCTGCGCCTTCTATTTCCTAAGTATCTATTGTACTTGTACCTGACGTCTTTTGGGTAACGATCCCTTTGGTAGATCTCTCCAGGACCGCCACTTGGTTGCGAGTAGTACCATCGATCATTATTGTGATAATCGTGGTAGCCACTGTAGGTATCGTAGCGGGAGAGGCGGACCAAAGGCTACGCCGGCACCATAGCCCCACATATGCGCGCACGACACACAGATGAACGCGGCAGAAACAAGGATAGGATAATATTTATTCAATTTCCTCCATTTACCAATATCTCTACTTTAAATTGATCGACTGAGCAGAAAAATACAAAGATAATTTTTACAACGAATGTTGGACATAGTCGACGCATCGATCATATGATAGGTGCTACCGTTTGAGGTAACATTGAGTTTCTACGATTAATAAGGGTACCTGCCTTCTCATGCAATGTCAAGAGCGAGTTTTATAGCGTTATGGATGATCGGTGTGATTCTAGTAGAGGGAGGACATGATTGATGGAACTGTTCTTCAGCCGGCCACCGCATGATTGTCCGTCTGTCGGTTTTTCCGCCGACCGAGAGGCGGTTTCCAGGCAGAGGCGAGGTTTTGTGTTTTTAAAAGGAGGGTGAATATGATGAGGAGAATGATTGTCTTCGCAATGTTATCTATCCTAGTCATCGGATGTTTTGTATCATGTATAACCACAACTATATCCGGCGTCTCCGGCGCACGAGAAGATAAAGATAAAGTCGCAGACTGGAACCGAGTCATAGAACAAAACAAGAATCGTATGACCTATGACGAAGCCTTGACTAAGTTCGGGCAACCGACATCAGTAAAAGAAGGTGATCGAATCTTTATTGTTACTTGGGTGAAAAATAGACAAAGTGCTATTAGTATTCCTACGGATCGTGGAACGATAACAATACCCAGGAATAATGGATCATCTGAA
The DNA here is from genome assembly GCA_963802225.1 of uncultured delta proteobacterium. Lineage (GTDB taxonomy): Bacteria > Desulfobacterota > Syntrophia > Syntrophales > UBA2192 > UBA2192. The sequence goes on from CAWDHZ010000004.1 coordinate 40,499, forward strand.
TTAAACCTTACTTTCGACAAAGAAACACGAATAATGATTAACGGCACTTACAGAGAATGGTGAAGGGGGAAGCCATTGCCGCCTTCAAACGTTTAACCGAAAGGTGTCGGCCCAAGCCATTCGATTCCCCGCCTTTAGTCTTTAGCCTTCGTCAGGTATTCCACGACATGGACCAAGCCGCGGACAATCTGTGACATCTTATCGAACCGCAGTGTCTCGATCGTGTCCTCTGGGTTGTGATAATTCGGGTTCCGGTAGAAGGCCGTGTCGGTCACCATGACGACCCGGAAACCCTTTTTCCAGAAGGATCCGTGATCGGACGAGCCGATGCCCGGGATGAAGGGCAGCGCCACGAAAGGCTCGACAGGAATTGCAGAGCCCGTCTTCGATGATCTGGCTGATGACGATTCGGCTGATCCAGTTCGATGATCTCTTCAAGAGCTACTAACGCAAACGGATTCAAGACGGCCTGCCCTTCAAGAAGGCCTCTTCACCGCCACGAGGTGCAGTCAGAATCTAAGGAATTTCGCATCCGGATTTCAGTGAAAAGCTCATGTACATGCCTGGGAATCCGGCATAGATTGGTTACGGTAATATTGTTACACAGAGGTAGGCGTATTAAAGAGTTGCTGGTAACCGGGATAGTGACGGTACTTCGAGCAGCTACCGCCCAAAAGACCTGTGTGAGCTCGACTGACCTGCCCCTCTGCACCCGAGTGTCAAAAGGCAATCCCTTTTCAACCTATTCAATTATTCTCGTTGCCGTAGCATGGTTTTGTAAACGAATGATTGACTCGGGACACCGGAAAGGAGGCGACCATGCTTTGGACCCTATAGCCATCCGGACCCTTGCAACCAACTATTTCACCACACACATACAGAATAGAGAGGAGTAACCGTTATGAAAAGGAAAAATATCTTTATCGGCTATTTAGTGCTTCTTGTGCTGATCGCCACCTTTGTGGCCTGTGATTCGACACCCAAACAGTCAAGTACAGGAGAACAAATTGACGATTCGGTCATCACGACCAAGGTAAAGTCTCTACTTGCCGAGGATGATTTTCTCAAGTCATTCAAGATCAGTGTCGAAACCGTCAAGGGCGACGTTCAACTGAGCGGCTCCGTTGATTCTCAAAAGGCCATTGATAAAGCGGTTCAAGTCACTAAGAGCGTCAAAGGGGTCAAGTCCGTAAAGAATAACCTGATCGTCAAATAGGCGACCGTGATCCTTTCCCGGACGGACCGTGTCGGCCACGGGGAGACGGTCCCGGGTTGCCTGCATTTGACCAAAATCAATTGAAAGGAGAAAGAAATGAACTGGGATCAAGTAAAGGGTAACTGGAAGCAATTCAGTGGTACGGTGAAGGTGCAATGGAACAAATTGACCGATGATGAAGTCGACCAAATCGCCGGCAGACGCGAAATTCTCCTTGGCAAGATTCAAGAGAAATACGGAATCGCAAAAGAGGAAGCCGAAAAGCAGGTCAAGGACTGGGAAAAGACCCATTGATCGATGGTTTCTTTTTATGATTCTGACTTAGAAGCGAGTGGGGCCGAGCCGCTCGCCCAACAGGCGGCAGCTTCATTACACTATGGCGGCTGGATATTCTTATATCGGTTCGCCGGATGCAAAGTATCCCCTTTCGCATCCTTTGAAGATCGAACTGCCGAGTCGAATCGAGTCATTTAGAAAGCAAAGCAGCCACTAGAACCAAGGAGGTAAGAGCCATGAAGTATTCTTTTAAATGCCCTGCACCCTGCAATTACGAACTCAAGGTGGATGCCCAGAATGATGATGAGGCGATGACCAAATTGATGGCAGCAGGCAAGGTCCACGTCAAAGAAGCCCATGCCGACAAGCCGCAGATGCCAGAACAAGAGATGAAGGATATGTTGAAGAAAGGCATGAAGAAGAGCTGAGCTCGACGACGAGTTCGAAAGGCTGGAGCAGTACAATCCTCTCCCTGTGAAAATTCTTCGATCTCAAGAACGACTCCGCCCTGACCCACCAGGAAATCAAAAAGGGGTTAGCCGCTTGCGGTTAACCCCTTTCTTCGTCTTTCAACCGGTTTTTTGCAGGCGGCCTCGATCACGCTTCGTGAACCGCAGGCCCCGCTGCCATCATGTCGTCACCACGCCTTCCGTTTCCGCCTTTTACGGGCGTTTGATCAGACCCCTCATGAACGCTTCCCCTGCCTCGAGAAACTTGAGAAATTCCTTGTCATCCGTGTCGGCGATTTCAAGCCCGGTGTCGGAGTCGTATCGATGGGGAGAATTCGTGCATCAGAAAAGTCTTGCCCCATCAAGTGTAGGCAGGCTTGATGGGGCAAGGGAAAGAATGGGAGGGGATATTCGGTTCCGCTGTCGTACACAGTATGCACCGACTGCGCTTGTGAAATCCATTCGCCATCGATGGATTTTCCCTGTCGTAATGACTGATCTCACTCTAAGGGAAAAGATGAGAGGGGTAAGGGATATCGGATCTAGGGACGATCGTCGCGACAGACGCTCGGCCATTCAGGCCTCGTGGTCGAAGACGTACCCGACGGATCGGACGCTCCGGAAGAATTTCGGCTGGTGGGCGTCGTCCTCGAAGTATTTGCGGAACCGCACGATGAAGTTGTCCACGGTGCGTGACGGCGTGTCCCCCGTGTATCCCCACCCGATCTCCAGGAGCTCCTTGCGCGACAGCAGCTTGCCGCGGTTGATGATGAAGAGCTTCAGGAGCCTGATTTCCTGCTCCGTCAGGCTGACCTCGCCCATCCGGCATCGGGCCGTGAATCTCTCGAAATCGATCACGTTGCCGCCGAAGGTGTACACCGGCCCCACCGTGGAAATGCTCCCCCGGGAAGGATCGCCCTCCCCGCTCCAGGCGGCCCGCGTCAGGAGCCGCTCGACCCGCAGCAGGAACTCGTCGAGGTTGAAGGGCTTCGACAGGTAGTCGTCCACGCCATAGGCAAGCCCCTTGACCCGGTACTCGGGCTCGCTCTTTGCCGAGAGGATCAGGATGGGAAGCCTCTCGTCCTCGAGCCGGATATTTCGCAGGATCGACAGGCCGTCGATCCCGGGCAGCATGATGTCCAGGACGATCAGGTCCGGCCTCCACTCCTTCCACTCCCTCAGGCCCGAGGGGCCGTCGAGGGCGATCGCCGCGTCGTGGCCCTTGAGGGAGAGATTGAGCCTCAGGCCCTCCGCAATGTGCGCGTCATCCTCGATGATGAGAATCCGTTTCCGATTCGTGTCCTTCATGCATGACCCCTTTGCCCGCTCGTGCCCTCTGCGGGTTTATCCCCCTGACTCCGCAATGGCAGGGTCAGGGTGAACACGGTCCCTTTCCCCGTGCCCCCGCTTTCGGCGGCCACCTTTCCCCGGTGGATTTTCGCGATCTGCTGCGCCATGTAAAGGCCCAGGCCGCTTCCCTTCGCCGTCATGTCGTCCGTCGAGCCGACCTGGTAGAACTTCTTGAAGATCTGCCGGATCTCCGATCGGTCGATGCCGATTCCATTGTCTTCGAACCGGATCTGCAGCTCCTTCCCCTGGGGAACGAAGCGGATGTCGACGGCGGGGGCACCTGATTTATTGTACTTCACGGCATTGGTCAGGATGTTCATCAGAAACATGTCGAGAAGCGAGGGGATGACGGTTCCCCGGAGCGTCTTTCCGGTCGGGTTGTGAATCCGGATTTCCGCATTGCGGAAGAGATCCGCATTGGCGCGGCAGAACTGC
>CAWDHZ010000005.1:0-44280 GCA_963802225.1 uncultured delta proteobacterium
CCGAACGGCGCTCACCAGGTCCGTCTCGACGAATTCCTTGAGGTAACTTCCGCTCTCGATCCTGGCAAGCTCCAGGATGCGGTTGATGTTGTCCAGGAGCCGGTCCACGTCCTGGATCATGAAACCGACATACCTGAGCCGGTCCTCCCGGGGCAGTTCGTGCTTCGCGAAGGTCTCCAGGTAGAGCTTGAGGGACGTCACGGGCGTCTTGAGCTCATGGGTGAAGCTGTTGATGAAGTTTCTCTGCATCCGGTAGAGCTGCCAGGTCTTCTGGTTGTAGATGAAGATGAGAAAGACCCCGGCCAGGATGATCGCCACCAGGATGGAGAGAACGAGGATGACCACCCAGGTTTCAGACTTCAACACCTGATGGGGATCGATGTCGAATCGCCGGGCGATGGCCACCAGGTCGGTGCTGGCCTTGGTGTACCAGTAGATGTACAGAAACAGGGAGAGGACCAGGGCCAGGATGGAAAAGATGAAAACAAATATGGGATGATAAAACCACTTGAAACGGTTCACGGATGCTCTCCATGCAGGGCTTGCGCATGCCCCTGGCACGATAAGTATAATGGGGCCCGCCCCGTGTCAATGCGCAAATATTTCCCCGGCCGATCCGGCTTTGTAAAACTATTGTAAAAGGCCATTGAGCGCTTTCCTTCCCGGGCGCAGGGGTTCATGATGGCCGGAAATCTGACCCCACGGAAGGAGCCTCATGCCGAACTCACAGACCACCCACCCCCTGGGCCGCCGCGCGCGCGTATTGCTCACGAGCGTTTTTGGACCTTATGCACAAGACGATGAATATGGAAGCAGGAAGATCAACCCCATGGAGCTCTATCATAACCAGGTCACGCGAGAGCAGGGGCCTTTTTCTCTGCGCATGTTTCACCGTTCATTCGGTTTGATGCTCCTGAAGGAAAATATCGACGCGCCGTGCACGCTCCTGGACTTTCCGAGCCTGGAGCGTTTTACAGACGAACTCAGGGATAATTCGTATGACATTGTCGGTATCAGCGCCATCATACCCAATGTGGGCAAGGTGAAAAAGATGTGCGAGCTGATCCGTACATACCTGCCCAAGGCAACCATTGTCGTGGGCGGACATATTGCCAACCTGCCGGATCTCAAGAGATACTATCGATGTTGACCATGTCTGCAAGGGTGAAGGGGTTCGCTGGTTCAGAAAATTCCTGGGCGTCAATGAAAATGCCCCCATAAAGCACCCCTACGTCTATTCCGGCTACGGCACCCGCATCCTGGGCATCAGCACTCCCGACAAGCCGGTAAACACCGCAGCCATGCTCATACCCTCAGTGGGGTGTCCCATAGGGTGTAATTTCTGCTCCACCTCCGCCCTTTTTGGGGGCAAGGGCAAGTCCATTAATTTCTATGAAACAGGGGATGAGCTCTTCAGAGTCATGTGCGACATCGAGGCAAAACTTAAAGTCAGCGCCTTTTTCGTGATGGATGAGAACTTCCTTCTTCACCGGAACAGGACACTTAGGCTCCTGGAACTGATGAAGGAAAACAACAAGTCATGGGCCTTGTTCGTGTTTTCCTCCGCCAGGGTGCTCAAATCATACACCATGGAGCAATTGATCCGCCTGGGCATATCGTGGGCCTGGATGGGACTGGAAGGCGAAGAGAGCACTTATGCAAAACTCAGCGGGGTCGAAACAAAAGAACTCGTGCAGGAGCTGCAGTCCCATGGCATCCGCGTGCTGGGATCAACCATTATCGGCCTGGAGAATCATACCCCTGATAATATTGAGCAGGCTCATAGACTATGCCATAAGCCACGATACGGTCTTCCACCAGTTCATGCTCTATACCCCGTTCCCGGCACGCCTCTCCATGAAAAACACCGGAAGGACGGCACGCTCCTGCCGGAATGAGTTCCCCCTTGCCGATGCCCACGGCCAGTACCGCTTCAACTACCGGCACCACCGTATCCGGGACGGCCGGGAGGAGAAGATTTCTGCTGGACGCTTTCCGCCGGGATTTTGCGGTCAACGGCCCCAGCCTCTCCGGATGATCCGGGTTCTCCTGAAGGGCTGGCGAATGTACGCGGGACGACCCCCGCCCGCGTATCCGCAACCGCGTCGCCTGGGACGCGGCGCCCCACGAATTCCTTGAGGTAACTCCCGCTCTCGATCCTGGCAAGCTCCAGGATGCGGTTGATGTTGTCCAGGAGCCGGTCCACGTCCTGGATCATGAAACCGACATACCTGAGCCGGTCCTCCCGGGGCAGTTCGTGCTTCGCGAAGGTCTCCAGGTAGAGCTTGAGGGACGTCACGGGCGTCTTGAGCTCATGGGTGAAGCTGTTGATGAAGTTTCTCTGCATCCGGTAGAGCTGCCAGGTCTTCTGGTTGTAGATGAAGATGAGGAAGACCCCGGCCAGGATGATCGCCACCAGGATGGAGAGCACCAGGATGACGACCCAGGTCTGGACCTCGAGAAACTGGGAGGGGTCGAGATTGTACTTCTCGATGACCGCCTTCAACCCCGCGCTGACCTCGATGTACCAGTAGATGTAGAGGGCCAGCGAGGCCGCCAGGGCGACGATGGAAAAGACGAAGATGAAAACGGGATGATAAAACCACTTGAAACGGTTCACGGATGCTCTCCATGCAGGGCTTGCGCATGTCCCTGCCTCGAACCGTATAATGGGGCCCTCCTCGTGTCAATGCGCAAATATTTTCCCGGCCGATCCGGCTTTGTAAAACTATTGTAAAAGGCCATTGAGCGCTTTCCTTCCCGGGCGCAGGGGTTCATGATGGCCGGAAATCAGAACCCGGGAAGGAGCCTCATGCCGAACTCACAGATCCCCCATCCCCTGGGCCGCCGGGCGCGGATCCTGCTCACCAGCGTCTTCGGGCCCTATGCGCAGGATGACGAATACGGAAGCCGCAAGATCAACCCCATGGAGCTTTACCAGAACCAGGTGACGCGCATCCAGGGAGGATTCTCCCTCCGGATGTTTCACCCCTCCTTCGCCCTGCGGATGCTGCAGGCCAACATCGACGCACCCTGCACCGTAATCGATTATCCCCGCCTCGACGACTTCATCCGGGAAATACGGGAGAACGAATACGACATCGTGGGGATCAGCTCCATCGTGCCCAACACGGGCAAGGTGAAAAAGATGTGCGAGCTGATCCGCGAGCACCGGCCCGGCGCAACCATCGTCGTCGGCGGGCACATCGCGAGCCGCGAGGATCTCGACGAGATCATCGATGCCGATCACATCGTGAAGGGGGACGGGATTTCGTGGTTCCGGAGGTTCCTCGGGCAGGACGGGAAGGCCCCCGTCCGGCACCCCATGGTCTACTCCGGGTTCGGCGCCCGGCTCCTGGGCATCAATCTGCCGCAAAAGCCGGCGCGCACGGCGGCCATCCTGATCCCCTCCGTGGGTTGTCCCGTGGGCTGTAACTTCTGCTCCACGTCGGCCCTCTTCGGCGGCAAGGGAAAGTTCATCAACTTCTACGAGACGGGCGATGAGCTTTACTCCGTCATGTGCCAGATCGAGGAAAAGCTTCGAGTCCGATCCTTCTTCGTCCTCGACGAGAATTTCCTTCTCCACCGCAAGCGCACGCTGCGCCTCCTGGAGCTGATGGAGCAAAACGGGAAGAGCTGGGCGCTGAACGTCTTCAGCTCCGCCCGCGTTTTACAATCCTACACCATGGAACAGCTCGTGGGGCTGGGGATCATCTGGGTCTGGATGGGCCTCGAGGGCGAGAGCAGCTCCTACCGCAAGCTCGAGGATGTGGACACGAGAAAGCTCGTCAGAACCCTGCAGGAAAACGGGATCCGCGTCCTGGGCTCGTCCATCATCGGGCTGGAAAACCACACGCCCCTGAACATGTACGGCGTCATCGACTACGCCGTGAGCCACGACACCGATTTTCACCAGTTCATGCTCTACACCCCGAACCCGGGCACACCGCTCCATGAGCAGCACCGCCAGGACGGGACGCTCCTTCCCGAATCGGAGTTCCCCGCCGCCGATGCCCACGGCCAGTACCGCTTCAACTACCGCCACCCCCACATCAAGGACGGCCGCGAAGAGGAATTTCTCATCGGTGCCTTCCGCCGGGATTTCGAGGTCAACGGCCCCAGCCTGTACCGCCTCATCCGGACCATGCTGAAGGGCTGGCAGGCGCACGGGGACCACTCCGATGCCCGGATCCGCAATCGCGTCGCCTGGGACGCAGCGCCCCTTCGCTCGACTTACGCCGGGGCCGTGTGGGCCATGAGGAAATGGTACAAGGGAAATGAACGGCTGTGCGGGAAAATGGACGATCTTTTGCAAGATTTTTACAGGACCTTTGGCTGGAAGACGAGGATGCTGGCGCCCCTCTTCGGCCGCTACGCCCTCGCAAAACTCAAGGGGGAGGAAAAGCGGCTGAAAGAGGGCTGGAGCTATGAGCCGCGCTCGCTGCGCGAAAAGAATGCCGCCGCCCTCGCCCTGGAAAATAAAGCTCCCGGACCTTTCAGGATCGCCATTCCGGAGGTCACGCTCCCCATCCCCAGGCCCGCGTCGATGCGCAGCGCACAATAGGCGACGCGCGCTCATCTCGCTCCTGACCCACCTGTAAAACAGAAGGGGTTAGCCTGCAGGCTAGCCCCTTTTCCTATTCCGAATCCAGATTTTAACCGGCTGCCGCGATGTCATCTTGTGTCGGCCCGAACTCTCCCCGCAAACGAGGTCGCCGCAAGAAACGCATCCCGCTGCCTCATGGCGTCGCCATTCCGACCACCTCCGCCTTTTCCAGGCGAGTGATCAGGCTCCTCGTAAATGTTTCCCTTGACTTGAGATACTTGAGGAATGCCTTGTCATCCGTGTCCGCGATTTCAAGGCGGAGGTCAGAATAGTACCGGATGAGAATTTCCTCCAGCAAACCGGCTTCTCTCGAACTCAGCTCAACATTAGCCATGATTCTGCTCCTTGCTTTTATGACCCCCTGGTGGGACGGTTTTCTGAGATCATCCCATCGCGGCCATCCCGTCCTCGCAGTGGCATGTTCGAAATGAAAGATCTTGCCCCATCGAGTGTAGGCGTGGACTCGATGGGGCAAGAAGAAGAGGAAGGAGAGGGGTAATCCGGTTCACGTCTATTGCGAAGACCCGCGTACGGGTTCGTTTTTCTGATCTACTATGAACCGGATGCGCCTTCGAAATCCATCGGCGAAAACCAGATTTACCATGCCGAAAAGCCTGATTTTGCTCTGCGCGAAAGGATGAGTCGGGCATGCCTGCTTCATGCGGCGTCGCCCAACTCCGCCTTGACAGTGCCCGCGTAAAATGAAACAAGCCGCAATAGGAAAGAGACGAACCGGAAGGAGATGAATCCGTACATGGGCCTGCTCAATCTTCTGCTCAGCGATCCGTTGACATTTGTCCTTGTTTCCGTGCCGCTTCTGTATTCCATCATCATCCACGAGCTGGCCCACGGCTGGGTGGCTTACCGGATGGGTGACCAGACGGCCAAATTGCAGGGCAGGCTCAGCCTCAATCCGCTCCGGCATCTCGATCCCGTCGGCACGCTCATGCTTTTCCTTGTCGGGTTCGGCTGGGCAAAGCCGGTGCCGGTGAACTTCGATAACCTGCGCGACCTGCGCAAGGGGCTGATCTTCGTTTCGTCGGCAGGGATTGTCGCAAACATGCTTCTGGCCTTCACGGCCTTTCTTCTGAATCATCTCCTGTCGCCCTCCCCTTCGGGGATCCTTGCCCCGGTCCTCTATTACACGGCGCAGATCAACATCATGCTGGCGGCATTCAACCTCATCCCGATCCCGCCCCTGGACGGCTCGAAAATTTTCATGGGATTTGCATCGGCGAAGTTTCAGTATTTACTCCTTCGCCTCGAACCGTATGGATTTTTCATCATCATCGGCCTGCTGTACCTCGGGGCCCTGGACCCCCTGATCGCATTTTTCCGCTGGTGTATCCTGGCTCTGATCCGCTTCCTGCTGCCCTGAGCGCCCGGCCCGGCACAATTGCTTTCTCATTTTTTCCGTTGATCTCGGCGGCTTTTTCCATGACAATCAGTCTGTACGCTCGGCCCTGAAGCAATACGTCTTTGAGAATGAAGGAGAAATGGACGTGATGAAAATCAAGAGAGAAAGAAAATGGATGGCTGCAGGTGTCCTGGCTGTTGCCCTGTCGGCTTTTGTACTTACTGGATGCTTCGCCACGGTGGGCAACCACATGAACTGGCAACAGGTCGATGTAGCCCGGGCAGTGGCAAGCAATGCCGGGAGCCAGAAATGGAACACCTATCGCTTCCAGACGGAAGGCCCTTACGCGCAGCAGCGCATCGCCTATGTTCTGTTCGGCGATGATGTCACCATGGACATGTGGCATACCCCTTATGTCAATCTGGGCAGGATGAGCCTGCGGGAGGTCCTGGACAATCATGTCGCAACCCTGAAGGAGCGCATGTGGACAGGGACACCGATCGTTTTTCAAGAATATCAGCGGGGCGGCAAAGTGATTGCCTACACGGCTAATGAATCCCAGATGGAGGTCGACCTCTGGGAGAAGGCCGCTGCAGGCTCGAAGGTCGACATCCGGATGGTCTACACCGACCGCCGCTCGTTCAGCGGCGGGGGCGGCGGAATGTCGGAACCGAGCTCGCGTTGAGGCAGAACCGGCAGCCCGGATCGCAGGCATCAGACAGTGTGATGAACAAGAAAAGGCAGAGCGAGGTGCCCTGCCTTTTCTTGTTCATGGTGTATGAAATGCTCTTTGAAAAGGCTTTACAAAAAAACCAATAACTTATAACCTTCTCCCCCGTGATCGTTACAATTTCGTAATTGAACAGGGGAGGGCGATGACGGGGAAGGTGGGGTTCGACAACGAGAAATACATCGAGGAGCAGTCGGCGGAGATCCTGGAGCGGGTCGGGAAGTCCAACAACCGCCTCTACCTCGAGTTCGGCGGGAAGCTCCTCTTCGACTACCACGCGGCCCGCGTGCTGCCCGGCTACGACCCCAACGTCAAGCTCCGGCTCCTTCAGCACCTCAAGGACAAGGTGGACTCTGCTGCTCTGCATCTTCGCGGGCGACATCGAGCGAAAGAAGATCCGCGCGGATTTCGGCATCACCTACGATGCCGACGCACTCAAGCTCATCGACGATTTGCGCAACCGGGGCATCAGCGTCCTCGGGGTGGTGATCACGCGCTTCGAGAACCAGCCCGCGGCAAAGCAGTTCAAGAACAAGCTCGAGCGGCGCGACATCCGGGTCTTCACGCACCGCTACACGAAGGGCTACCCCACCGACGTGGATCTCATCGTGAGCGACGAGGGCTACGGCGCCAACGACTACATCGAATCGAAAAAGCCGCTCGTCGTCGTGACGGGCCCCGGCCCGGGGAGCGGGAAGCTCGCCACGTGCCTCTCGCAGCTCTACCACGACTACCGGCGCGGCATCCACGCGGGCTACGCCAAGTTCGAGACCTTCCCGATCTGGAACATCCCGCTCAAGCACCCCGTCAATGTGGCCTACGAGGCCGCCACGGCCGACATCCGGGATTTCAACATCATCGACCCCTTCCACCTGGAGGCCTACGGAAAAACCTCCGTCAACTACAACCGCGACGTGGACGCCTTCCCGCTGGTGAGGCGCATCATGGAGCGGATCACGGGGGGCGAGTCCTTCTACAAGTCGCCCACGGACATGGGCGTGAACCGCGCGGGCTTTGCCATCGTCGACGACGAGGTGACACGGGAGGCCGCTAAACAGGAGCTCATCCGGCGGTATTTCCGGTACCGCTGCGAGTACGCCATGGGGTTTACCGACGGCGGGACGGTCCAGCGGGTCGAGCTTTTGCTGAAAGACTTCCGCCTCGTTCCCGAGTACCGCAAGGTCGTCGAGCCGGCCCGCCAGGCGGCCCACGAGGCGCAGGCCCAGGACAAGGGCGACGAGGGCATCTTCTGCGGGGCTGCGATCGAGTTGAAGGACGGCACCATCGTCACGGGGAACAACTCGCCGCTGATGCACGCGGCATCGAGCGTCGTCATCCACGCCATCAAGCACCTGTCCGGAATCCCGGGCATGATCAAGCTGCTGCCCGAGTACATCACCGAATCCGTGAAAAACCTCAAAACGGGCATTCTCAACGAGAAGAGCGTGAGCCTCGATCTCGAGGAGACCCTCATTGCGCTCGCCATCAGCTCGACGACCAACCCGGCGGCCCAGCTGGCCCTGGAGAAGCTCAAGGAGCTGAAGAGCTGCGAGGTGCACATGACCCACATCCCCACGCCGGGAGACGAGGCGGGCCTGCGGCGCCTCGGCGTGAACCTGACAAGCGACCCGAATTTCTCCTCGAAGGACCTCTTCATCGCTTGAAAGAAACGGGACATGGGTGTAGGCTACGGACAGTCAGAAAGGCGCGAGCCACAAGCCTCAAGCCCCAGGACAAGACAGGCAAATCCCCCTCTTTCCCCCTTTGTTAAAGGGGGATGCCATAAAAAATACCCCCCTTTCGTAAAGGGGGGAAGGGGGGATTTAGACGAAATCGACAAGTTTGAAGGAGATTCCCATGACCAAGCAGCTGGACCCGGAACTGTTCGAAGACGTAAAAGAGATGATGGTCTATGAGGTCGTTCTTTCGGAGGCCCTGGTGAACCTGTTGCACAAAAAAGGCCTCATCAAGAAGGCGGAGATCCTGGAAGAAATCAAAAAGATCAAAGCCAAAACCATCGACAAGAAAAAATAGCGGACGGCTCAGTCCCCTGTATCGATTCATGCCCAAAGAGAAACGAATCATCGCCGGGGTGATGGCACTGCTGGGATGGATGGTCCTGGCTTCGTGCCAACCCGGGCAGCTGATCATCCCCCCTGACGCCTTGAATCTCACCGTCAAGGCAGCCCCCGGCGCATCCGGCGGGTCGCGGGAGATGGCCGAGGAGTTCCTGAAGTACGCCCCCTTCCCTGCTTCAAGCAAAACCCTGATGCACGAGGGCCTCTGCTACGCCGAGCCGTATTATCAGGACCCGGGGCTCGACCCCGCCGGAAACGACACGGACCGTTACAACGGCGTCGACACGGCGACGCTCTTCTTCAGCGCAACCCACGGCACGCCGGAGACCTGGCTTGCCATGCCCAACGGCCGGGACCCGGCAAAGTGCCCCCAGAGCGCCTCGGAGATGCATGTCGTGGAACCGGGAAGAATGCGGTTTGGCAACGGCCAGGGTACCGGCGACCAGGGCATCAGCGACGGCCTGCGTTACTTCTGGCAGTGCGCCTCGAACGTCTTCGCCCACGGGCCGCGGCAATGCCCGGGGGGCGCGCCGGATTTCGGCTGTCCCGAGAGCTTCGACGGCACGCAGGACACGGTGCTGACGAGGAATGTCTACGAGCGCTGGGGCGGCATGCTCGCACCGGGGCTCCGGATGGCCTGCGGCTTCTCGACGGCCGCCTTCTGCCACCCCGACGATGCCCGCAGGGTCTGGGACCTCTACGACCGGTCATCGAACGGTTTTGCAGCGGCGGACGCCTTCATCGAAGGGTTTCGCCGGGAGCGCGAGGGCACCCTTCCGCTCTGCATCGCCCTGGGAAGTGCCAGCGTCGAGCGGACACCCCTTTTCGATGAGAGGCTTCTCACGTCACCCAATCCTTCCGGCACGTCTCACTACCACGCGCAGTACCCCGTCCCCTTCAGCTCCACGGAGCGGCCCGGCAGATCTGCCGAGACAGGCTCCCCTCTCTGGGCGCCCATCTACGGGCTGAAACCCATGGCGCTTCCGGCAACGTTCAAGAAACTTGCTTTCGAGCGGCTAGACGGCATGCTCGTCTCCTCAGATCTGGAAAATGTCTCAAGCCTCGCCGTGCGGGTCCGCCCTGCCAGCGGGGCGCTGTACCTGAACGGGAAGATGAATTTCGATCCCGACGATCCGGCACTGAAAGAGGGTCAGTACCTGGATCGCGCCGCCCGGTTCCTGCAGGAATGGGGACTGGCCGAGGCCGCCGCGAAGCCCGAGGGGGTCCGCATGATGCTCGAAACGGTGCCGGTGAACAACAGGACGTTCGAAGTGATCCGGCGCCAGAAGAGCGTTTTCATCACCTTCAGACGCCAGGTCGAACTGGACGGGAAATCCATTCCCGTACTCGGCGACGGCGGAGTGATCCGGCTCCAGATGAACAACGACGGATCGATCGCCCGGGCAGCCAAGATCTGGCGGGAGATCACGGGAGTCCGCAAAATAGCCCGCATCAAGCCCTACGAGACCACCTACGGGGAAGCCCTACAGCAGCTTGCAAACCCTGCCTCTTACAGGCTCGATGGATGGACCTGGGGGTACAAGGAAATTGAAGGCTCCGCGGAGCAGGCCGATCTGAGGATCGTGCACATCTTCACCTTCATCCCGAAGGGACAGGACACCGCTCTCCAGGTTGCTCCCGTAAAGGTCGAGATCGCCGCCCAGATGGACATGGCGGAGGCGACGATCGACCGTTAGCCGGCCGTCGGCCGGCCAGGTTAGAGGTCCGAGGATCGAGGATCGAGGACCGATCAGAAGAAAATCCCCCATGTCATCCCCCTTTTATAAAGGGGGAAAGAGGGGGATTTAAAGCAGGAGAAAGACGTCTTGGCGCCTGATGCCCTGACAAACATGGAAGCGCTCGCAGCGCGGCTCGTCGCGGCGCTGGAGAGCTTCGAGTCGGCCCAGCGGGACTACTTCCCCGGCATCGTGCCCCGGCTCCGCGAGCAGTTCGCCCCGGCAATCGAGGCACTGGAAGAAGCGAAAGGCGGACTCGAGGCCGTTCGATGCCCCACCGGGGCAGGAGGCCCTGCAGGAAAAGCTGCTGGAGGCCTCCGTGCTGTGCCTGGATGCGTTGAGGCTTTCCATCGCAGCCGACGGGCTGGAGGAGGCGCTCGTCAACTTCCGAAAGGCCGGCCGGAGGATTCACCGTGCGCTGGAGTTTCTCTTTCCGCTCTGCCCGGTCATCCCCGCCGTCAACCGCTACTTCCTGGAGCCGCAGGCCCGCAGCCGCGCTTCCGAATTCCTTCCCAACCCCGGGCCCGATCCCGCAACGGGCCTCCTCCATGGCGGCGCCGACACAGACCCCTACGCACGGGGAGCCGCCTCGTTCTACATCCCCGGAGACCGGGGACGGTCGGAACCGCTTCCCCTCGTCATTGCACTGCACGGGGGTTTCGGTCACGGGAGGGATTTCATCTGGACGTGGCTCCGGGAGGCGCGAAGCCGTCGCTTCGCACTGGCCTGCCCTTCGTCCCTCAATATCACCTGGACCATCACGGGTCCCGACGCCGACGGAGAGATGCTGAAGCAACTCCTCGCGTTTTCGCTCGGCCGATGGAACATCGACCGCAGCCGCATCCTGCTCACGGGGCTCTCCGACGGGGCGACCTACGCCCTCAAGCGCTCCCTCGACGAGGAGACGCCCTTCACGCACTTTGCCATCTTCTCGGGCCTCCTGGCGCCCTTTGACCTGGGGCACGCGAAAGGAAGACGGATTTTCTGGGTGCATGGGGCGAAGGACTGGATGTTCCCGGCCTGGCGGGCGAAGATGGGCGAAAAGGAGCTTGCCGCCGCGGGGGCCGACGTGACGCTCGAGATCGTTCCCGACCTCTACCACGCCTACCCGCGGGAGAAAAACGACCGGGTTCTCAACTGGTTCGACCCTTCCCTGTCATTTCAGCCCTGATCGCAGTGCCAAAAACTTCACGCATTGCTCATTCAGCCTTCAGCGCCCCGTCGCCTCGATGACGGCAATGCCGCGCTGATCAGGCCGCGGAGGCGGAGGCCCGAAGCAGTGCAAGGGGATCTCCGGCCTGGAACAATCCCGCCAATCCCCCTGGAGATAGCCTCGCAGGCGGTACGTCCCCTTACCGAATTTCCCTTCGAACCGGGCGATGAGCGACTCCGGCGCAACGGGACCGGTGAGGATGAAATCCGGACGCGCCCGTTCGACGAATAGATAGTCCGGGAGTGTCTCGCGCAGGCCCGGCTGCAGGGCTTTTCTCTCCGTGAGCTGCCAGCAGTAGCGTTGCCCCGGTACATAGAACATCGGCCCGTAGGTCATGTAGTCGGGGAAGATCAGCACCCTGCTTCCCCCGGGAAGCGCGGCGACGGCCTCCACGAGGGCCTCTGTCCCCGTCCTGTAATCCTGTGCCCCTTCCGCGAGATAGCTCAGGAGCGTGCTTCGCAGCGGAATCTGCGGGACCGCGACCCACGACAGCGTCAGCACATTGGTCATCACGACCAGGATCGCCGCCAGGCAGGCCAGGGGACGCGAGAGATCCCACAGGATCACGAGGCAGACGGCTGTCAAAGCGGCTCCGGCGAGAATGAGCGGCGCGATGTAGCGCATGTCCGCATTCGCCGCGCCGCTGACGGGCTGGGGGGAAAAGAGGGCCGTGACCAGGATCGCCGCGATCATGGCCAGAAAGACAGCCCATCCCTGACGGGCAAACCGGCGGAGGCGCCCGAAACGCTGTCCGGCAAAGGGCACCATGAGCACCACCATCAGCAGCACGGGTAAGAACTCGAAGGCACCCAGGCCGACCATGTGCTGGGCAAAGAGCGCCGCAATGCGGTCGAGGCCCGTGATGAAGCTCGCCGGTGCGAACTGGGCTGCCGTCGGGCCCTTGGCAAAATAGATATGGATGCCGCAAATGAGCGACACGGCAAGGACGGCACCGAAGAAAATCCCCTTCTGCCGGGTGCGGTAACGGCCGTCGAGAAAGAAAACGGGAAGCATGGCCAGGGCCGAGACGGCGTTGAGATAGCTGGCATACCAGAGACCGACCGTGGAGAGCGCGCCGACCGCCAGGACCGTCAACCGGGAGCGCCTTGTCGAGCCCGTCCAGGACCAGGCCGCCAGCAGGCAAAGCGTGAAGAGCATCGCCGGCGCAAAATAGCGGCACTGGCGGATGAAAAGGAGAAAGGCCGGCGTCGTGGCCGCGATCAGGGCCGGTAGCCACAGCGGCACCCGCCCGTCGAAGTGTCGCCGGCTCCAGAGCATCAACGCAGGCAGGGCGAGAATCCCCAGGATCAAAAAGAGGATGCGTCCCCCGAAGGTCGTCTCCCCGAAGAGATAAAACCCCGCCGCGGCGATGTAGTACTGAAGGGGCGGCGCGTAGGGGTTTTGCAGGCTATCGTCGAGCTGCGCCCCCAGGCGGTAACCGATGAGGTTGACGCCGTCCCAGGCGGTCAGCTCTCCCGTGGCCAGAAGATTGCGGGCAAAAAGGGCTGTACCGGCCTCGTCGTCCCAGAAGGCGTGGTTCGTGAAACCCCAGGCCCCGAGAAACACGGCGCACGTGAGCGCTGCCACGCAGAGCATCGCGTCCCGTTTCGACAAGCCGAATTCGTGAAGCCGGATGGTCAGACGATTCGCTCCCGGTTTTTTCGAGGGGTCTACAGACGTCGTCATGCAGCGTTCTCCCTTGTGCCCTCAAGCAGTCAGCAGCTTTAATGCCAGGAAAAAGTGACTGAGTGCCTGAGTGATGAAGTGTCTGAGTGAATGAGAGACCCCTTCCATCCCTATACCCTGTCCCCTAGTCCTGCCCGGGCACGATGGCTTCCTTACGCTTCTCCCGCAGCCGGATGATCGACAGAATCGCCAGGGCCGTCACGATAAGGGCAATCCCCCAGCCCTCCCAGAATGCGATCTCCTCCCCGAGCTGGAGCCGGGAGCCCGTCATGCCGATGACGGGAACGGCCAGCGTCCCCAGGCCGGCGATTCCCGCCGGCAGGCGGTCCAGCACGTAGGTCCAGAGCAAGAAGGCCACCCCGCAGACGAGTATGGAGTTGTAAGCGATCGAGCCGATGAAGTAGGGCGACCAGTCGATGGGTTGCGACGGGGTAAGGAATGCCAGAAGCACGAGCGGCAGCGCCCCGAAAATGAGCTGCCACGTGGTGAGCCGGATGAGGTCCAGCTTCCGGCCCCGGCCCAGGGTCTTGACGATGACGGCCCCGCAGGCCCAGCACACGCCGGAGAGAACGGCGAGGATCTTGCTTTGGGTGGTGGCCCGGAGCGCCCAGGGCTCGAGGATGAGGATCAGGCCGCAGAATGCCAGGATGATGGGGACCCAGAAGGCGCCCCGCACCTTTTCATCGAGGACAAACCAGGCAAGCAGCAGGATCCAGAAGGGCATCGTGTAAACGAGGATCGACGTCTTCCCGGCCCCGCCCGACTCCAGGGCCCACACGATGAGCCCCGTGCCGAAGGCCGTCTGGATGATTCCCAGCATGGCCGTCCACAGCGGGTACGGAGGCCGCAAGGGCTCCCTCTTCCAGGCCATGAAGGCGAAAAGGAAGATGCTCCCGAGAACCATCCGCAGCGCATTGAAGTCGAAGGACCCTGCGTATTTCAGGCTCTCCTTCATGACGACCCAGTTGTAGCCCCAGATCATGGAAATGCAGACGAGGGCCAGGAAAGGACCGGCGGCGGAATTCCCCTTGATCGGCATCATTCCGTTTGCGACCTCATTCCTCGCCCTTCCTCAATTTGAGGAGCGCAAGAAGGGATTCCTTGACGTCGCGGGCAACACCCGTGAGTCCCGAGAAGGCTCCTCCCACCTTGCCCTTCGAGGCATCCCACAGGGCCCTCGAGATACGCGCTGTGCCGCTCTTGACGATGGCCCCCAGGAGTTTCGCCGCCTCGGCCGTGGCCGCGCGGCGCAGCGTACGGCGGTCGGCGATAACGAGGCTGCCGCACCAGCGCCTCGCGATGATCCCCACGCGAAGCGTGAGAAAGGCGTTGGCGGCCCCCGTGAGGATCGAGTTGACGACGATGGAGGCGGCGGCCTGCACGCCGGGAATGGAGAGGCTCACGGCGCCGAGGGCCGAAGAGAGGATCGGTTCGATCTGTTCGCCGATCTCCGCCTCATCGAGCTCGCCCGCCACGAAGGCCGAGGCGGCCACGTTGGCATAGAGGTTGACCAGGTCCCGGAGCGCCGGCCGCTGGGAATAGACGCCGGCGATGCGCCACACCATGCGGACGTGGGCCGTCAGGACAAAGACCGTGTCGAGCCTTCCGCTCTGGGAAATGGCGGTGCTGACAAAGACGGCCGCTGCGCTGTCGCGGATGATGACGTCGCACTCGCGGCCGAGATCCTCCAGGGCCCGTTCGATCCCGGCGCGGCCGGAAAGGTCGTGCCCCTTGAGGCGGGGGCTTGCGGCCAGGCGCGTCCGCAGGGCTTCGAGGTGCCTGGAGAACTCCGGCTCCATCTCGCTGTCGGGCGGCGCGAGCGGCTTCTGGAGCCGCAGGAAAAAAACAACAGAGGCCATGACGAGGGCGGCGTAAAGTCCGAGCAGAAACCACAGAACGGCCGTGCCGAAAGCCAGGCTCACCCTGTCGGCAAGCCCCACCACCTGCGCCGTCTGGTTGACGACGAAAAGAACGAAGAAGAAAAGGATGACGGCGCTCACCACCAGCGCCACGTTTTTGATTGTCCTGTACATTTCTTTGACTCCGAAGCAGCTACGCTGACCTTATGAGTACAAGCTCCGATTGTCAAGGCTTCTGCCTGATGCAGCGGCATCTTGAAGCCGACAGCCTGCAGTCTACAGCCGACAGTCGAAGGAAAAGGCATATAGATGAATCTGTTGGCTGTCGGCTTCTCCCGCCACCCTCGTCCCTTCCTATTCGTATCCCAGATCGGCGAGCTCTTGCTCCGTCATCCCCAGGAAGTGCGCCACCTCATGGACCACGGTGATCTCGATCTCCTCCTCGAGCTCCTCCAGGGTCTCGCACATCTCCTCCAGGGGCTCCTGGAAGATCTGGATCGTGTCCGGGTACTGCAGGGTGTCGAAGTGGGAGCGCTCCATGAGCGAGGCGCCCGTGTAGACGCCCAGGAGCGGCTCATCGGGAGGCAGCCCCATCTCCTCGAGAAGCTCCGGGGCGGGCCATTTCTGAACGGAGATGACCATGTTGTCGAGGTGCTTCCGGATCTGCGGCGGGATGCGCCGGATCGCCCGCTGGACGGCCCGGTCGAACTCCCGGGCGCTGAGTTTCAGCATGGCCCTACCCCTCCCTGCCCCCGTTCATCTCCGCCAGGAAGGCCTCCAGCGTCATGACCCGCAGCAAGAGGCTGGAGAGGGTTCTTGCGGTAGATCGCGAGGCAGCTTTCGTGCATCTCGCGGCTGAAGCTCGCGCAGCAGTCCTCGAGGATGACCACGCGGAAATCGTTCGAGAGGGCGTCAAAGGCCGACGACAGGACGCACCAGTGGGTGGCGATGCCGCAGAGCACGACCGTGTCGGCCCCGTAGAGCCGAAGCGTCTGATCGATGTCCGTCTTGTAGAAGGCGCTGAAGCGCCGTTTGGGCGAATAGATATCCGTCTCGGCCTGCGTGAGCAGGTCCGTCACCTCGGCCCCCTTCGTCCCCCGAATGGAGTGATTCTTCATCTTGCCCTGGAAGATGAAATCTCCAGGCAGGAAGCTGTCCATGGAGAAGATCACAGGGATGGAGCGCCCCCGGGCAAAGTCCGTCAGGCGGTTGATGGCGGGCACGATTTCGCGGCCCAGCTCCTTGATGGGCATGGGATGGGCCCCTTCCAAGGTGTCCTTGAGCATGTCGACGATCACAACGGCGGGTTTCATGAAGCGCTCCTGTTAATCAGTAATATCGAAAAGAATCCGTTTCACCTGTTCCCCGAAGGCCGGGACCCTCTGCGCCACCAGGTCCCAGAGGGTGTCGCGCCCGGGACTGACGATCCCCGACCAGGCGGCCCAGTCGATCCCCGGGTATCTCTGCCTGATTTTTTCCGGCAGATCCCCGACGGCCTTCCCGATCCGTGAGAGATCTTCTTCCACGGCAGAGACGGCGGCCCGATCGCGCAGAAAATTCTCCCTGGAGAGCCCCTTCGTTTTTTCTTCGATCCGGGCTGTGGCTTTCAGGATGTCGGCGATCTGTGTCTTGTACCCTGGCGTCATGATGAGCTTTCCCTGGTTTCGGTTACCCCGTAATCTAGCAGAACGCCCGCGCCAAATCACGGGAAAACCGGATGTCATTAAATCTTTGCCCGCATTCGGCCGATAGATAGAGAGTAACCTGGAGGCACAGAGGAACGAGGGATGCGCGAAGCGATGACAGAAGCCGAAATCCACCGCCTCGGTGTCCAGATCATTCGTGATGAGCTGGAACGGGAGGGGTGGTCCATTCTGGATATCAACGTCAACCTCAAGATCAACCCCCAGATCATCGCGAGAAAGAACGGCACCCTCGGCCATGTCCTGATCCGAACGGCCTGCCACCCGAAGAAAGGCCGCATTGAGGACGATTACATCATCGCGCGGTGTCTGGAGCATGCCTCGCAGCTCAGTGCGGTCTGCTTCTTTGCCGGTGTGCGCGTGAGCCACGCCGAGGCTTCCATTCGCGGAGAAGAGCAGTACATGGGCACCCCGATCAGGGGCGAAGGAATTCTCGTGGCCTATTCGGGACTGGAGGAGTTGAGGCCGGACGCGGTCATAACCGCCCGGGGGATTTGAAAAGGAAGGTCAGGAATACACCATCAATAACGGGGCCGGGACCTGAAACCACCACGCACCTCCGCTTGTTCTCAAGCAGGACCCGGCCCCTTCGTATTCTTGCCTAATGTGGCGCGGGGTTGTCTGTGCGCCTCCTTGCAGTCCGGTCCGCCTTGTCGGCCCCCTGCGGGAGGGATCCCTTTTTCTTCCGGGTGACCTTTACGCTTGCGACTTTTACCGCGGCACCGGTCACATAGGCTTTTTTCCGCCCGGAGATGATGACTGTGGCATTTCTTGAAGACTCCTGTCCCTCCCGACTTTCCTTCTCGAGAATCCAGGTGATGTACTGGTTGAGCGACATCCCCTCGTTCAGGGCATTCAGCGCGATTTCCTGGTGAAGACGGGGACCGACACGCACGTTGAAACTGCCCTTGAAGGGCTTTTCCGGCTCCGTTTTCTGTTTGTGGCATAGTTCCAGATAATCGTCGACGGCCTCCTCGAAGGCCCTCCGCAGCGACTCGACGTCGGTGCCTTCGTAGCTGACAAGCGCGCGGATGAATTCCACCTTGCCGTGGAAGATCCGGTCGTCATCGTTGTAGTGTACGGAACCGAAGTAGTCCCTATATTTCATCAGGTCTTTCATGTTCGACGATCGCATACAGTACCTTCAATATGCCTCGCATTGCTCAGTTCTGATTTTTCAACCCGCTGCTGCCGTTTCAAATCAGATCGGGCCGCGTTTCATTCAGCCAGTCATGCACAATCCCTTTCAACTCTTTTACAAAACCGGTCAGTTCCTCCACATCGCGCGCCGTGACGTTTCCCACATAATGATACTCGGCAATGTTTCTCTTATTCCGACAGGTATCCAGGTACTGTGCATCATCCTTTCGGCTGTTCCCGAGAATCAGGGGCATGGCTTGTATGGTGACGTAGTGATGGCGCGCCCTTTCGGCGCGATAACCCGATACAAACAATAGAATCGTGCAGAGCTTAAGAGCTGCATTGTAGGCGATTCCGAATCGCGAGTCCGGGGAGACTGCCTCATTGGCCGCATCGGCCAGATCGCGCTCAACGATCGCCAGGAGATTGGCTATTTCTTCCCTGCTTGTCTTGTGAGGTTTGAGCCAGCCGTTATCGGCCCACTGCTTCAAGCTCATCTTCGCCACCTATGATGAAGATCTTCGGTTCCCGGAGAACGCTCGTCAGGAAATGATCGCCTTCTCTTTTCTTCCGTCTGAACTCTGAGGGAAGAAGATCGTGGGGATTCACCTCTCTGCCGATTCTTTCCGACGTACCGGCGAGCAAAGCCGTCAGTTTCCGAAGACCGAGGTCTCCTACGACCATGAGATCCAGATCGCTTGCGGCCTTCTCCTCCCCTTTGGCAATTGACCCGAAAACAAATGCAACCCGGATGTCCGGGTTCTCTTCAAGGGCTTTTTTCAAGACGTCGGCGAGCCCGACCGTTTTCAGGACCAGATTGCGGATCTCCGGATACAGGGGGTGACGCTTGTTGGCTTCGTAGTAGACCCGGTTTCCGTCTTTGCGCCTCGTCACGAGGTCGAGTGCCTCCAGCTTCTTGAGATCCTGCTGAATGGTCCCGATGGCGAAGCCCGACAGTCTTTCGATTTCCCTCATATGCGCAGGGCGGTCCCTCAATCCAAATAGAATTTCGAAAATTCCTGCTCGGATTTGTGAAGAAAGGATCTTAGCCAAGGTGTTCATAGTGTATGCTTATACCATACATTTGTATGTTAATGCCATACAAATTACACCAGGTTCAGGATGCCTGCGTAGAGGATGTCACCGGTTGTCTTCGAGATGCAGATGAGCATCGTGCCGCCGTCGACGACCAGGAAAGGGTCCAGGCCGCACTCCACGATCCAGCAGTCCTTCAGCGCTTCGTTCAGGTTGCTGTCTGAGGCGAAGAACGGCACGAGTTCCTCGGGAACCCGGTCGCTGACGCCGCTGATTCCAAAGGCACCACCCTTGTCCGCCAGATACGCCTGGGCGATCTGCAGGGCATCCTGCATCGTGATCGCGGGTTCCTTCTTGCGGGGTTTTGCCCCCGCCTTTTTCGCCGCAGGCTTTTTGTCTGTCTTGCCTTTTGTCGCTGCCATACCCAATCACCGTCCGGACAAATCCCCCCCTCCCCCCTTTATAAAAGGGGGGATTCTTCGGGGAGGGATTGCTTCGTCGCTGCCGCTCCGCGCAATGAACAGCGCCAATTTACATAGGGGAAAATCCCCCTCTATCCCCCTTTACGAAAGGGGGAAGTTCTGCTCCCTCCTTTGTAAAAGGAGGGTTGGGGAGGATTTGAAGATTCTGTTTCTTCCCTCGATAACCCTGAACGACGTTGGGTTCCGGGGCTGGTTCCGGGGCTCGCAATGACAACCGGTCCTTACTTGTGCAGGATCCTGTAGTCCACCACGGAGACGCCCTTCTCGTAGACCAGCACCGGGTTGAGATCGATCTGGTCGAACCCGGGGTAGTCCTCGACGAGTTTCGAGAGCTTCTGCATCACGTCGATGAGGGCCTTGATGTCCTTCGGGGCCTTGCCGCGTGTGCCTGCCAGCAGCGGGTAGCCCTTGATTCCCCGGATCATCCTCTCGAACTCGTCCGGTCCTGCCGGAAGCAGGCAGAACTGCACGTCCTTGTAGATCTCCGTGAAGATCCCGCCGAGGCCGAACATCATCGAAGGCCCGTACTGCTCATCGCGGATCACACCGAGGATGACCTCGACGCCGCCGGGCTTTGCCATGGGTGAGAGCGTAACTCCGTCGATCCGTGCGCCCGGGGCCTTTTTCCTGACCGCAGCCATCATCGCCTCCCAGGCCTTTCGGACCCCGGAGGGCTTGATGTCGAGCGCCACGCCCCCCACGTCCGTCTTGTGGGAGATGTCGGGCGATGAGACCTTGAGGGCCACGGGGCGGGTGAACCGTTTGGCGAGCTTCACCGCCTCGGCTGCGTTTTTTGCGGGGGCCGACGTCACGGCCGGGATCCGGTACGATCGCAGCACGCGCACCGCCGCGGGGGCGGGCATGAGCCTGAGCCTCGGCCCCTCATCGTGCGTTTCGTCCTTCTTGTGGGCTTCGACCTTTACGGCCTTCACCTCGTCGTAGGCGAAGAACTGGCCCAGGGCCCGCACGCCCCGCTCGGGCGTGGGATAGACGGGGATGCCCTTCTCGTGCATCTTGAGGGCCTCCTCGCGCTCCACGTCGGCGCCGCCGCAGTAGACGACGAGCTCGCCCTGCCCCGTCACGATGTCCGATGCGCCGTGGACGGGGTCACCGAAAATGACGACGCTTGTGTCGTAGTCGGATTTCGCCTCGGCGATCGTCTTCGAATAGAGGCTGGGGTCCGTGATGGCATCGCCCGTGAGGTCGATGGGGTTCGTGAGGCCGCAGTGCGAGGGCAGAAACGCCCGGAGACGGGCCTTGAGCTCCTCCGTCGGGAAGGGGACCTCGAGACCGTACTTCTCGGCCTCGTCGATGCCGAGGATCGCGGCGCCGCCCGAGCTAGAGATCATGAGCAGGCGCCTGCCTTTGGGCTTGTCCATGTAGGCGAGGCCCTTGGCGAAGTCGTAGAGCTCCTCCAGGTTGTCGGCCCGGCAGACGTTGTATTTCCGAAAAATGGCCTGGTAGATCTCGTCGCTTCCGGCAAGGGATTTCGTGTGGCTCTCGGCCGCCACCCGGCCCCTCGCCGTTCGTCCCGCTTTGAGGATGACGACGGGCTTGGTCGCCTGCGCAAGCGCCTCGAGGAATTCGGCAGGCCGTTTCACGCCCTCGATGTAGCAGGCGATGACCTTCGTATTGGGATCGTCGTTGAAGTAGCGGATGCAGTCCGACTCGTCCACGTCGGCCCGGTTGCCGAGGCTCACGAAGCCGCTGAACCCCAGGTGCTCGACACTGGACCAGTCGATGAGGGCCGCGCCCACCGTTCCGCTCTGGGAAACGAAGGCGATCCGGCCTCTCGTCGTGATGAGCGGCCAGGACGCGCAGAGGCTGCTGTAGGGGATGTTCACCCCCTGGCAGTTGGGCCCGATGATGCGGACGTTGAACTCTTTGCCGACCCTGGCCAGCTGCGCCTGAAGCTTCTCGCCGTCCTCGCCCGCCTCGGCAAACCCACCCGTGATGACGACGGCGGACTTCACGCCGGCCTTGCCGCACTCCTCGATGGCCCCCTTGACCATCCGGGCAGGGATGACGACGATGGCCATCTCCGCAGGAGCCGGAGTCGCACCGATTGCCGGGTAGGCCTTGAGCCCCAGGATCTCGTCGGCCTTGGGGTTGACGGGATAGATGGGCCCCGCAAAGCCGGCGTGGATCAGGTTGTAGAGGATGTCGTAACTGAGCTTTCCCGGTGTGCTCGAGGCGCCGATGAGGGCCACGCTTGCCGGCTTGAAGATGGCATCCAGCTGACGGATCGGTTCCATAGGTCCTCCTTTTTTCGTGCGTTGCGGTGAAAAGAAAACGGCGGGTCCCCCTGACAGAACGGGTGAATCCTACCACAGTGCCCGTGCATTTTCTACGGGGAAGTGGCCCCTGAAAAATACGAAATTCGGCGTATGCAGTTTTCCCCCGGACAGCCGATTAGTACTTCAACGCCTTCCGCTTCATCTATTGTCTGATGCTACCGGTTTGTAACGTGCGCATCCCGGTTTTCGGTGCGGTGTTTGTCTCGCATCAAGACGTTCAACTTATCTTGGGGGTGAACTGTGTCATGAAAGAGGGTTTATTCAGAAATAGTGTCTTTGCGGGACTCGCCATTCTGCTGGCGGTTGTCTTCACGGGTTCAGCGGCATTTGCCCATGAGCTCGATGACATCAGGGCGGCGATCCATGAACGGGGGGCTCACTGGGTAGCAGGGGATACATCCATATCCAGGCTCCCGCACCATGAGAGGCAGCTGCGCCTGGGCCATGTCAAGCACCGGCTGACCGGAGACGAGACGCTCCTGACGGCATCCGGGTCTACCGGGTCGGGCGGCGCAGCTGCGGCCTACACGAGCTTTGACTGGACCTACCCGACAAGCTACGTGACACCGATCCGCAACCAGGGCAATTGCGGGAGCTGCTGGGCCTTCGCCACAACGGCGGCCCTCGAGTCCTACACCCTCATTAAAAATTCCCTGCCGGGCCAGGAATTGAACCTTGCAGAGCAGGTCATGGTCTCCTGCGGCGGCGCAGGCAGTTGCGGCGGCGGCTATATTGGCACGGCGGCGAACTACATCAAGAACACGGGCCTGCCACTGGAGACGTGCTACCCCTATTCGGCGACAAACGGCACCTGCTCGGCAGCCTGCTACAACTGGCAGGCAAACAGTTACAAAATCACCGGATGGGGCTACGTGGCAACTACGGCACCGACGGTGGATGCCATCAAGAATGCGCTGGTGACCTACGGCCCGCTGGTCACGACGATGGACGTCTACGCAGACTTCTTCAGCTATCACAGCGGAATCTACAAGTACGTTTCGGGCACGTACCAGGGCGGGCACGCCATCCTTATCGTGGGCTACGACGACACGACCCAGTGCTTCAAGGTGAAGAACAGCTGGGGCACCAGCTGGGGCGAAGCGGGATACTTCCGGATCGCCTACTCGGAGGTGACGAGCGTCGTGGGCTTCGGCGAGTACACCATCGCATACTATCAGCCCACGCCGCCCGCGCCTCCTCCCACACCGCCGCCTGCCCCTCCGCCGGCACCGACATGCAGCTATTCGATCTCTCCTGCGTCGAGCGCGCCGAAGTGGACGGGCGGAACGGGCAACATCAGCGTGACGGCCGGTTCCACCTGCGCCTGGACAGCCAAGAGCAACGCGAGCTGGGTGACGATCACCTCAGGGAAGTCAGGCACAGGCAATGGAACGGCCAAATACAACGTCTCGAAGAACTTGAGTTACAACAGTCGCAGCACCACGATCACCGTCGCCGGCAAGACCTTCCAGATCACCCAGAAGGGTCTGCTGGGCAAATAATCTTAGTGAGTCGTGCGGCGCCTCTCGCGGGCGCTGCATCCATCAATCCGGGCAGGGCCATTCAGGTCCTGCCCTTTTCTTTTTTTGCTTGTCAAAGAGAGCGGTCCTGACTATATAAGGTTGTGTGACGTATTCTATGCTGAGCCGGTGAATCAATAAGGAGGGGGGGCTGAACGATGAGGCATCGCACGGCGGGAAAGATCACGGACAATCTCTGGTACCTGGGTCGCGAGGAGTCGGGGCTCTATCTCCTCGAGGGCAAGGACGGCTCGATCATGATCAACGGGGGGCTTGCGCACATCCTCCCCGACGTCCGTAAGCAGATGAAGGAATTCGGGATCGACCCGGCAAAGATCAAGAAGTTCCTGATCCTGCACTCGCACTTCGACCACATCGGGGTCATCCCCTGGTTCAAGCGCAACTGGCCGGCCATCGAGGTCTACGGCTCGGCGGAAACCTGGAGGATCCTCCAGATGCAGAAGGCCATCGACATCGCCAATCAATTCAGCAAAATCGTAGCGGACAAGATGGGCCTCGGTGCGGCACTAAAGGACGTCGATTTCGCCTGGCGCGACGACATCACGGGGAAAACCGTGGTCGAGGGCGACCGGATCGACCTGGGCGGGACCACGTTGAACGTCCTGTACACGCCCGGCCACACGAACTGCTCGATCACGGCCTACGAACCCGATCGCAAGGCCCTCTTTGCCTCCGACGGCGGCGGCATCCCCTACCGGGACGGCTCCTTCGCCTCGGCAAACACCAATTTCACCCAGTACATGGAGAGTCTCGTGAAGATGAAACCCCTTGTAGTGGACTACCTCTGCGCCGACCACTACGGCTATGTCACGGGCGAGGACGCACGGGGGTTCATCGACCTGACGCTGCGCGAAGGGAAGAAGCTCCGCACCATGATGGAGGGAATCCTCAAGGAGAAGGGAAACGTCGATGAGGCCGCTAAGGCCATGAATGTCCTGTTCTACCAGGAGTGCCCGGACTACTTCATCTCGGCGGACATCCTCGAGGGCGTCTTCAGGCAGATGATGAAGTTCCTCGAGAAGAACCTGCAATCCTGAAGCGTAAACCCGGGAAGGAAGAGGTCAGCCTTCTCCTTCCGTCCTGGATGCGACTTCACGCATAAACCTGTCAACAGGCTTGAAAAGAGGCCTCTGCACAGGATCATCCCGGGCGGTCGTTTTCTCGGTGAAAGGATGGCGTCATGATGCGTACTCTGCTGCTTGCGAGTTTTCTGCTTGCCTGGCTCTGCGGGGCACCGGGTTGCCCTGCACCGGCCGAAGCGGCCAACACGATCGAGGAATGTGCCACCATCGTCGACAGAGACAAGAGGCTCGACTGCTTCGACGACATCGCCCGCCAGAGACAGAAAACTCCGACAACCGCGCCAGCAACGGCCCCACCCCCGGCGCCAGCCCCGCAGCGTGAAACGCAAACCACAGCTCCAGCGGCAGCCGAAACAACGGCGGGGTTCGCTAAATGCAAAGATGCCTACTATTCCGCCGATCGGCTTCGCTGTTACGACAAAGCAGCAGGCTACAGTTCGTGGGAATGCCTGAGCTCCTGTGTTCTGGAGACACAGAAATCCCCTGCCAAAGAGCTCGGGGGTCTCGACACTTGTAAAAGCACCTGCGACGATTCGAAGCGTCTTTACGAGTATGACAAACTGGCAGGCCTCAATCCGAGAAAACCGGGTGAGTCAAGCTATTTGTCCAGGGCATGGCTGCTCGACCCGGATAGCCAGGAGAAGGCAGGACGGTGGGCCATCCTTTCTTACCGGGAGAATTACTTCCTGTACACGTACAATTTCCACCTCGACAAGCAACCCTACGAGTCGGTCAACCCGGGTACGCATTTACAAAACGACGAGGCCAAGTTCCAACTCAGCGTGAAGATCAAGCTCGGGGACGATCTCTTCGAGATATTCGGAAAGAAAGTAGACCTCTGGGCAGGCTATACGCAACTTTCCGTATGGCAGATGACGAACTGGAGCAACTCCGCCCCCTTCCGCGAGACGAATTACGAACCGGAATTGTTCATCTTCAATGTCCGGATGGATCAAGAGATCTTCGGCTGGACGAACCGGTTCATCCAGTTCGTCCCTATCAACCACCAGTCCAACGGCCAGAGCGAACCCCTCTCGCGGAGCTGGAACCGCACCATGTTGAACATCGGCTTCGAGAGAGCAAATTTACTGAAAGAGAAAGATAATTTAGACATCGTCCTCAAGGCCTGGTATCGGTGGCCCGAAAGTGCCGAGAACGATAACAATCCCGATATAGAATCCTACCTGGGCTACGGAGAGCTCTGGGCCGGGTACCATGGAAAAATATGCGACATCATAGACTACAACCTCAGCCTCATGTTCCGCAACAACCTGCGTTTTGACGATGACAACCGCAGCGCCCTCCAGCTCGGAATCGACAGTACCCTGATCGGGCCTCTCAACTGGTACATCCAGTACTTCACGGGGTACGGCGAGACCCTCATCGACTACAACCATTACACGAACCGCATCGGCGTGGGCGTGATGATCAGGGACTGGTAAGTGGTCGGAATGCGCAAAAATGCCGCCCTGCGCGGTGCGCTCTTCCGGCTCACCTGCCTCGGCATCAGTGCCATCGTGGCCTTTCTGTGCAACGAGCCCGCGCAGGCCGCCGGGAATGTTAATTTTAAAGCCCTCGAAGATGGGATCGTGAAAGAGGTCAACCTGGCAAGGACAAACCCGGGGACCTATGCCGCCTGGCTGCGGGGCCAGCGGCAGTACTACCGGGGGACACAGCTCAGGCGGCCCGGCGAAGCGCCCATCCGGACGAAGGAAGGGCTTGCGGCCGCGGACGAGGCGATCCGCTGGCTCGAGAAGCAGCGGCGCGTGGGCGCCCTCGGTTATTCGCGGGGTCTGTCGCTTGCCGCCCGCGACCTTGTCGCGCCCCAGGGGGCATCGGGCGGATTCGGTCACAGCGGGCCCGACGGGAGCACCCCCTCCGATCGGATCGAGCGCCACGGCCAGTGGGAATCCGTGATCGGGGAAAACGTCGCATACGGGCAGCGTACGGCCCGCGACGTGGTGGCGGCCTTCATCGTCGACGACGGCGTGCCCGGCCGCGGGCACCGGAAGAACCTTTACAATGCCGCATTCCACGTGATGGGCGTCGACTGCGGTCCCCACTCCACCTACGGCACCACCTGCGCCATCACCTTCGCGGCAGGCTTCCGGGAGAAATGAAAGAGGGACCAGGTCTTCCCCTCTTGTTGCTGTGCCTTAATACATATTTGTCATTGCGAGCCTTGATCTGTCTGCGCACCCATCAATGGAAGAAACAGACACCGAAAATACAAAAAATAAGTCATTGCGAACAAAGTGAAGCAATCTACGTTATCGGATTCTAAATCGTAGATTACCGCGCCTCGCAAGGCTCGGCTCGTAATGACCATTGTTGTCATGCTGTTTCGCAGGCACATCCGGAGAGATCAGTCGCTTCGCTCCTTCGCAATGACACTGTGACACAGCACCTATACAACGGGGTATGGTCAATAAAAAAGGGGCCACGTCAACCGTGACCCCTTTTTGTCCATTCTCGCAGAGAATGCCGCGCTAATTCTTCCTTCTCGCCACACCAAGCCCCAGGAGGCCAAGGCCGAGGAGCAGGAGGGACATGGGCTCGGGGACGGCACACTGGCCTTTTCTCTCCACCTTGAGATTGTCAATCGCAATATCGTGCTCTTCATTGTTGCTAAATCTCAGCCAATATGCATCTTGAGTGAAACTAATATCATTAGCAAATGTTACAGGCGTATTATCACCCGAGACATTCCACCCTTGATCGTAAAACTCTACCCCAAATTTATTGTAGGCCCTGATCCTGAAATCAGTCCCCGACCCGGCGTCCAGTACGAATGCGAGAGTCGTTTTATAAATTTTAGTGATAGGAACATCTTCAAAATAGATATCACCATAACTGCGATCATCAGTCCTCAGATAAGTCGAATTGTTGCCCGCCCAGCCTCCAGTCCTAAGTTGCACGTTCCAAATAGAAACGTCAGAGCCATACACCGTTGTCATGTATGTGCTAACTGGACTCTGCACAGACGTGTTGACGCCCTCAAAAGTGAACTCCACGGGCGATGCTTGGGCTATTGTAAAGAGCCCCAAGACCATCGCCCCCACCATAATCATCATTACGACTGACTTTTTCATTTTTCCTTCCTCCTCTTTAACTAGGGATACTTGCCCCCTGTTTTTGGCCAATCACGCTTGCACTCTATATAGCAAGAGAGAGACCAGACGACTGAGGAGAAAATCAGACTACTGCAAAGACATTGATATGATTCATTTTATAACATTGTTCCCCGGCGCGGCTTGGATTGAGGGAGCAACAGTAGCAACGAAAAATCGTAAAGATTGTTTACAAATGAATTGGACAAGGTGGGTGTGTTGCGGAAGGTTTAGGTTTCAAATCATCCTGTTGTACAGAAATGGTTGCATTGTAAAGGAATTCGACAGGTCAAGCACTTTACCGAAACCAATGCAACCAACTAAACAAATGTCGGTTGATACGGCGAATGTCTGATGAAAAATAATTTTTTATTTTTTTCGTCAGCCCCGTTTGCTCTCGCGGTAATAACGGAGAGGCAGGACAAGACCGAAGAAGGGCAGCAGGTACATAGCCGCCGTCATGGTTTCCCGGGGCCCGAAGAACTGGGCCGAGAATACGATCATGAGGACATTATTTATGTGCGCGAGCATGACGGCGCCCGCCAGGCGGTCTTCCACCGGCCTGCCGCGGAAAAAGAGGATCCCTGCAGCACAGTAGACCGCCGACAGCACGATGCCGACGAGGGCCGCCTCTGCGATGAGGCCGGGGTCGCTGTAGAAGATCTCGGCGTATTTCGAGAATACACCGAGAGTGATGCAGGCGAACATGACGAGATTCACCGGGTAGGAGCGGCGGTTGGCGGCGTCGAGCAGGTGAGGCGCAAACCGCCTCAGGATCTGCACGGCGGCGATGGGAACGAAGATGGCCAGGGCCAGCACCCGGAGCATGTCCCAGAAGGAAAAGCTCACGCTCTTCGCAAGGACGAGCCCCACGACGGCCGGGAGGCTGAAGGGCACCAGGATCGAGGTGATGACCGTCACGACAAGGACACGGGCGCTGTTTCCGCCCACAAGGTTGGACATGAAGGGCGCCACAACCCCCGTGGACACCGCGGTCAGCAGGAGCGCCGCAACGGCATATTCGGGCATGACATAAAGGAACAACCCGTAGAGGATCACGGGCAGGACAAACATTTTAAGCGCGACGAGGGAAAGGATCGACAGGCTTGCCTGGCGCAGGGCCTCCCAGACAGCCTCGAGCCGGATGGAGAGAAAGCTCATGAAGAAAAGGATCATGAGGCACGCAAGCGGATAGGGCTGCAGGAAGGCAAAGACCTGCGGGCAGCAGATGCCCGCAGCCATCGACGAAAACACGACAGCAAGCAGGATGATGTCCCTCGGACGGAACGGAAGCTCCATGTCGGGGTGTTTACTCCCTGCCCGGCGGGCGGCGGCGGACGATCTGGTTTCCGATGACCGTAAAGACCGTCTCCCCCTTCTGGTTGTGCGTGGAGTAGCGCAGGCGCACGATGCCCCGGTCGCCGGACTTCGAGGGCCTGAGCTCCAGAACCTCGCCCGCGGCGCGCAGCGTGTCGCCGGGCCGGACGGGTTTGAGCCATTTCAGCTCGTCGAACCCCGGGGAGCCCAGGCTGTTGTCGGCGTTGAGCGCCCCCGTCATGAGGAAGAGACGGAACGTGAGGGCGATCGTGTGGATGCCGCTTGCGATGAGCCCCCCGTAGGGGGTCGCCTTCGCCGCCTCGGCATCGACGTGGAAGACCTGCGGGTCGAAGTGCATGGCGAAGTCGATGATTTGACCTTCCGTCACCGTCATCCCGGGCGACTCGAAACGGTCGCCTACGTTGAAATCATCGAAATAGCGTGTGTTCATCCCGCCCCCTTTCCCGGCTGCGCGGCCGGTTCCGGCAGTGTCGCCTTGCCGATCATGGAAGGATGTTATATCATTGCCCGGCGCGGCGAATCCATTCTTTTCGCGCGGGTTAACGAAAGGACCGTCCCGATGCACGACCAGACAGCCTTTTTCTCCCTTGTCCTCATCACGATGCTGGCCGCCGTCGTCCCGGCCCTCGCGGCCCGGTTCCGGCAGTTCTACATCCCTGTCGTCATCGGCGAGATCTTCGTCGGCATCCTGATCGGCAGGAGCGGCCTCAACCTCATCGAGCCGAGCCCGATCCTGGAATTTCTCTCCGAGTTCGGCTTCGTCTTCCTCATGTTCATCTCCGGCCTCGAGATCGACCTGTCGGCCCTTGCAACCGCAAACGGCAGGGCCGGGCGCACCGCGTTCTGGAAAACGCCCCTTTTCCTCGCCTTCACGGCCTTCCTGCTGACCCTGGCGGGGGCCTTCGCCGCCGCGTGGCAGCTCGAGCAGATGGGCCTCGTCGAAAATCCCGTCATCATGGGCCTCATCCTGAGCACCACCTCCCTGGGAATCGTCGTGCCCATTCTCAAGGAGCGCGACATGGCAGGGACGAACTACGGCCAGCTCGTCCTCCTGGCGGCCCTCATCGCCGACTTCCTCACCCTGGTGCTCCTCGGCATGGCCTTCAGCCTGCTCAAGGCGGGCTTCATCCTCCACTTCACTCTCCTGCTGGCGTTTCTCGCGCTTTTCGGGGCCGGGATCCGGTTGGGGGTCTTCGCGCGACGGACCCGGGCCATGAAAAAGCTCAAACGGATGAGCTCCGCCACCTCGCAGATCCGCGTGAGGGGATCCATCGCTCTCATGGTGGCCTGGGTCGCCCTGGCGCGCCTTCTGGGAACGGAGGTCATTCTGGGGGCCTTCATGGCGGGGGTGATCGTGAGCGTCATGGCGGGCTCCGCCGAGTCGTCGCTGCGGGAAAAGCTCGACGCCATGGGGTTCGGCTTCTTCATCCCTATCTTCTTCATCTCCGTCGGGACGCGGTTCGACTTCCAGGCTCTCGTCCAGTCGCCGGGAGTCCTGATGCTGCTGCCGCTTCTGGTCCTGGCGGCCTATGCGGTCAAGCTCGTCCCCGCACTGCTCTTCCGTCTGGCCTTCAGCTGGCGGGAGAGCCTTGCCGCAGGCCTGCTTCTTTCGTCGCGCCTGTCGCTCATCATCGCCGCCTCGGCGCTGGCACTGGACCTCGGCATCATCGGCGCCGACATCAATGCCATCATCATCGTGCTGGCAGCCGTCACCTGCATGCTCTCGCCCCTGCTGTTCAACCGCGTCGCCCCGGCAGCGAAGGAGTCCGAGCGACACGGCGTCATCGTGATCGGCATCAATCATCTCACCTCCCCGCTTGTGGAACGGCTCTCCATGGAGGGCGAGACGGTGAACGTCCTGCAGTGCCCCTGGGACAGCGCGAAAGTGCCCCCCGATCGCTGCTCCGAAATCATCACCGGCAATCCCGAGGACGAAAAGACCCTCGCAAAGCTCGGGGCGGAACGTGCGGGCGCCCTCGTTTCCGTCCTCGACGACCCGGAAATGAACGTCAACGTCTGCCGCATGGCGGCCGAGACGTTCGGCATTCCCGTGATCGTCTCCCGGGCCGACGACCCCGCCGTCCTTTCGACTCTGCGGGATATGGGCGTCCGGGTCATTCAGCCCGGCCTCGCGACGGTGCTCGCCCTCGAAGGGGCGCTGCGATTCCCGGCTGCCTTCGACATGCTCTCGGAACACCGCGGGAATATGGAAATCGGCGAATCGGCGATCCGCAACCGGCGCTTCGACGGGGCGGCTGTCCAAGCCCTCAGGCTTCCAGGAAACACCCTCGTCATGGGAATCCGGCGCGACGGGGACGTCATCGTACCCCGGGGAGATACGGTGCTCAAACTGGGGGATGTGCTTATGCTCGTCGGGAAAATCGACGACGTAGAAGAGGCCAAACGAATGCTCCGGTCCCGATCCTGACCGAAGAATGTTCCTGCAACGTAAGAAGTGGATCCATGAAAAGAGGGTGATCGCTCACGCGATTCACCCTCTTTTTTTGTCAGCCCTGCGGTTTGTTGCTTACTCCTTAAAAAAGGTACTCCGTCGACAATCTAATGCCATACTGGTTCGTCCGGCTCGACGGCTCTCTGACGACAAATCCCGTGTAGGTCCCGTTGCTGTAGTTGAGCGGCTCCCAGGGGCTCTCGCCGATCTCGCTGTACTCGTACCAGGGCGTCACCGTAAAGGCCCAATTCACGAGGGGCCGCCAGCTGACGGGAATTTCCAGCAGATAACCCAGCTTGTTGCCCAGCGTCACCGTCGTGTTGGCGAGGAGGTCGTTTTTGTAGGAAATGGTCATCTGGCCCTCGAACATGATGTTCATCGATGCATTCAGACCGACGGAGAATTTCTGATTCACAGGGTAAAGAAACTTCACGCCGACAGGAAAATACCACCAGCTATAGGTTTCGTTGTATCCGATATCCCGCTTCCAATAGCGGTACCCCAATCCCACATAGGGTGTGATGGAAAAAGGCAGATTCCCCCTGTAGGTGTACCCCGCGTTCATCTCGAGGCGCGCAAAGTCGTTGCGGGTGATATCCTTCAGCGGCACGCCGCCCATCGTGGAGCCGTCGTAATCCGTGTCATCATCGGCCACTGACGCTTCGCCGAAGGCCCGGAAATAGAACCCGTCGTCGGCCATGTAGCTGTAACCCAGTCGCACCTGGGGGACCCAGCCCGTTTCCGTGCTCTTGAGAGGGGGGGTGAAATCTTCCTTGTAGTCGTAATGGCCATAGGAAAGGGCAATCTCGAACCGGTGCGGTTGGGCATACGAGATCCCTTTTGACTTGAGGTAATCCTCCGCCTCCGGTACACCGAGCCGTCCCGCCTTCTTGAGATCCTCGATCGCCTCGTCGTTCTTTCCGAGCTTGAGGTAGACAAGACCCCGGTTGTTGCAGGCCTGTCCGTTGAGATCGTCGAGTTCGAGGGCCTTGTTGAAATCGGAGAGAGCCTCCTGCGTCCTGCCTAGCCTGTTGTAAACGAGACCCCGGTTGTTCCACGCATCGGGGTCCTTCGGGTTGAGCTCAATGGTTTTGTTGAAATCCGCCAGGGCTTCATCGAGCCGGTTGAGCCGCAGACTTGCCACGCCCCGGTTGTAGGTTGCTTCGGCTGCCCGGGGATTTTTCGCGAGGATCAAGCTGCATGCAGCGATCACATCCTCCGCCCTCGCAGATCCCGAGGAAAAACAGGTTTTGTATGCAGCTGCATCGGGCGTCGATGCATCCGACTGAGCAAGTGAAGTTGTCGGCATAACGAACAGGACAAACAGGCAGGCAAGCATTATCCGTTTCGGGTTCATCGTCTTCTCCCCCTCGAGATCGCATCATGCGACATGGTTCGAGCGAACGCGGATGTGAGTTGCAAAGTTCATACCCCCGTGACCTCTTGCAGCCTGCGGCGTGCAGGGCAAATGAATCAAGAATGGGTGGTTTGCAACCGATAGAAATAGCATGAAGGGAAATCCGCGGCTTCTTTTGCCCATCGTGATGCTTTTGCTTCTTGCGGCTGCACCGGTTCACGGGTGGTCCGGGCGCGTCTCCGGAGTTGCCGACGGAGACACGATCTCCGTTCTTCATGAAGGCAGGGCCGTCAAGATCCGTCTCTATGGCATCGACAGTCCCGAAAAGCACCAGGCCTTCGGACAGAAAGCGAAAACGTTTACCTCGCAGCTCGCTTTCGGCAAGGTGGTCGAGGTCGATTCCGTGACCCGCGACCGCTATGGGCGCACCGTCGCCTGGGTGCACGTCGGAGGCCGCTGCCTCAACGAGGAAATCCTCCGGGCCGGCTACGCCTGGCACTTCAAGCGATACTCCCGCGACAGGCACCTGGCCGAACTCGAGTTGCAGGCCCGTGCCGCCCGGGCCGGTCTCTGGGGGGATCCGGCACCGGTTGCGCCCTGGGAGTTTCGAAAGGCCCGCAGCGGCAAACGGCCCAACCTGCAGACAGCCTCTGCATCGCGCTGACGGAGGGCGAGGATGTCAGTTGTGAATTGACAACACCCCTCAGACCCCTCTATACTTTCCTCAAAACACAAAGGAAAGGAACGGTCATGCAGACCATGAAAACGGTATCGGCTGTTGTTGCTCTCCTTGTCCTGCTGGTCTCACTCGGCCTGTCCGGCTGCGCGAATCAAACGAAAAGCGAGACAGGGGCTCTCCTGACCCAGGATTACCGGAAGATGGACAACGACGAGCTCACGCTCTACTACTACCGCCTCACCGAAGAGATCGATCGCACCGAGCGCTCCGGCTCCGGCTCGGCAATCAGCATCGGCATCGGCGGAGGAAGCTGGGGGTGGGGAGGCAGCGGCGTCGGCGCGGGCGTTTCCACAACAACCCCCGTGGGAGGAGGAGGCGGCACGGAAGATTTACGGAACCGCCGCGCCGAGGTCCGGGCGGAGATGCAGCGCCGGGGAATGAAGCTGCCATAAAAGCAGTGACCAGTGGCCAGTAAGAGAAGCCGACAGCCTGCAGCCGACAGCGAACAGCCAACAAAAAAATCCCCCTCTTTCCCCCTTTTTAAAGGGGGATTTTCTTGCCCTGTGCCATTAGTGTCTTTCTCTCGAACCTCGCTCCTCGGTCCTCGCGCCTCGATCCTCGTTCCTGACGCCAAGGCCGCAGGCACCCTTCTTGCACAATTTCTTTAAAAAAACCGGTCATTGCGCAAGGGCATGGGCGATAATGCAATCCTGAGAGATTGCCTCGCCATGCCCGCAATGACGATCCCAGTGCCCATGCCGACCACGCCGAAAACAAAAAAGAGCGCAAAATCAAAGCCTCCCGGTGAAAAAAAGCGCCGGTGTCTCAACGCTATTCTCGGCGAGAACCGAACGCTCAAGGCCTGGTTGCGCCCCGGGAAAGGTTCCCCGACAGAGGCCTTTGTCATCCTGGCCGACGGGCTCTCATCGAAGGACCGGGAATTTCTTGCCTCCACTGCCGACCTTGTCGTCGACCCGGGCGAGGATCTTATCGGCCTGATCGCCAAGCTGAAGCGCGAGAACAGGCAATTGAAGTCGCTCAGCTTGAGCGACGATCTCACGGGGCTCTACAACAAGCGGTTCTTCTCGATCCAGCTCGAGATCGAGATGGCACGGGCACGGCGAACGGGAATGCCCTGCAGCCTCATGATCATCGACTTCGACAATTTCAAGGAAATCAACGACCGGCTCGGCCACGACGAGGGCGACCGGTTTCTCATCCAGATGGGCGGGCTCATCCGCGAAAAGCTTCGTCCCACGGACTTCGTCTGCCGCTACGGCGGCGACGAGTTCGCCGGCATCATGCCCGCCACGTCGCTTTTGGACGCAATCGGCATCGCGAAGCGCCTCCAGGAGTTCACGGCCCACTTCACCTGGAAGATGGCCGTCCAGGTCTCGGCGAGTTTTGGCCTTGCCGCATTCGAGCCGTCGAACCCGATGGATGCTGAAGAATTCTTCAAACGAGCCGATAGTGAATTGTATCGGGCCAAGAAGGCCGGAAAGAACCGCATCAGCCACCCCGCGCAGGCTTCGACCCAGGCCCGCCAGCGGGAGTCGGTCGCGCACGAAGAGCGGGAGGCGCTGTTCAGCCTCGAAACGGGCGGGTGAAGAAAACAGAAGGTTAGAGGGTCACCTTCTCAACTTCTGATTCGACTCAAGGAGACACAACCTTTCAAAGGTCACTTGGATAAATGACAGAGAACGCAATCAACAGCCCCATCATCGCCACCGTCACCAGCGGCAAGGGCGGCGTCGGCAAGACCTTCGTCACGGTCAACCTCGCTGCGACCCTGGCAGCACAGGGCCGGAAGGTCCTCGTGGTGGACTGCGACCTGGGGCTCGCCAACGTGGACATCATGCTGGGCGTCCACCCCCGGCTGACCCTGAAGGATATCCTCTTCGGCAATGCCCTCCCGGAAGATGTCATTATCCCCGTCAAGGGCGGGTTCCACCTCCTGCCTGCCTGCTCCGGCGTGCGTGAGATGGCCCAGTTGCTCTACGAGAAGATTCAAATCGTGAAAACCGTGGTCCTCTCCCTGGAGGGCTACGATGTCATCCTGCTCGACACGGGCGCGGGGATCGCCGAGGCGGTCCTCCAGTTCAACCTGCTGGCCCCCCGCAACATCGTCGTCCTGAACCGGGAACTCACGTCGATCACCGACGCGTACGCCACAATGAAGGTCCTGCACCAGGTTTTCGGACGGGACACCTTCAGTCTCATCGCCAATGCCGTGGCCGATGAGCGCGAGGGTGAGAAAATCTTTCACCACGTCGACGGCATCTGCCGGCGGTTCCTGGGGTTTGCCCTGGACTACCTGGGCCCCGTCTTCCGGGACGAGGCGGTGCCGCGATCCATTCTCCGCCAGGAGCCTCTCGTCCTTGCCGACGCCGGATCGAAAACGGCGGCCTGCTTCGGCCGGATCGCCGGGGCCATGAGCCGCTGGGGGCAGCCCCAACCCCGGGGGCAGGCGATTCCCGGAACGGAGGTCAGCACCCGGGGCATATTGCATTGAGAAAAGCCGCAAGCCTAAAAAAAGTGTCTACGTGAAAAAACAGTGTCTGAGTGTCTGAGTGAAGAAAAGAGTTCATAACGGGACCAGGATCTGCCGAATGTTGGTTTTTTCACTCAGACACTTAGACACTTAAGCACTTAGACACTTTTTTGTTCCTAAAATATTCATGGACATTTCATGAAAACATGCTAGTTTTAGCCATTGAGCAATATGTTAGCGGTTTCATGGAGGTTTTCATCGATGAAAAATGCCAAGGGTAAACTTTTAGGGACCCTCTGCCTTATTCTGATGCTGTTTATCGTCTTCGGCCCCTATGGCGACAGCCGGGTGTCGGCTGTAGACTCATCCACGTACAAAAGCCTCAAGCTCTTCAACGAGGTCCTCGATATGGTCGAGAAGAACTACGTTGAAGAGGTGAAGCAGAAAAAGCTGATCGACGAGGCCGTCTCCGGGATGATCAAGTCCCTGGACCCCCACAGCGCCTACCTGACGCCGGAGCAGTTCAAGGAGCTCCAGGTGGACACGAGCGGGACCTTCGGGGGGCTGGGGATCGTGATTGCCATGCAGAACGACCAGCTCACCGTCGTTTCCCCCATCGAGGACACCCCCGCGTTCAAGGCCGGGATCAAAGCCGGCGACCGGATCGTGAAGATCGACGGTCAGATCACGAAGGGGATGACCATCCAGGACGCCGTGAAGAAGATGCGGGGCCCCGAGAACAGCAAGGTGACCCTGACGATCCTTCGCAAGGACATGAAAGAGCCCAAGGATTTTGTCATCACCCGGGCCGTGATCAAGATCAAGAGCGTGAAACACAGCATGTACGAGGGCAACATCGGCTATATCCGCATCTCCGCCTTCCAGGAATCGACGGTGGATGAGCTCCGGACGGCCCTCCAGCAGGTCAACGGCAAGTCCAATACCCTCAAGGGGATCGTCATCGACGTCCGGAACAATCCGGGAGGGCTCCTCGACCAGGCCGTGAAGGCCTCCGACGCTTTCCTCAAAACGGGGACCATCGTCTCGACGAAGGGCCGCGTGAAGGCCATCGAACACAAGTTCGTCGCAAAGGATGACGGCACCGAGCCCACGGTCCCCATGGTGGTCCTCGTCAACGAGGGCACGGCCAGCGCCTCGGAGATTCTCGCGGGAGCCCTGCAGGATAACGGCCGCGCCATCGTCCTGGGGATGCAGACCTTCGGGAAGGGATCGGTGCAGACCGTGATCCCTCTCGAGGACGGCTCGGCCCTGAAGCTGACGACGGCCAAGTATTACACGCCAAACGGCCGCTCCATCCAGGCCGAGGGCATCAAGCCCGATATCCTCGTCGAGCCCGCGCGTCAGGCCGAGGGCCCCGAGACAGCCGAGGCCCAGATGCTGCGGGAGAAGGATCTCAAGGGCCATATCAAAGGCGAGCGCGAAGGCGAGCCAACGCCCGCCCCAGACAAGGATAAGGACAAGGACAAAAACAAGGACAAAAACAAAGACAAGGACAAAGATAAAGACAAGGAGAAAACCGATCTCCAGCGGGACAACCAGCTGAAGAGCGCCGTCGACATCCTCAAGAGCTGGGAGGTATTCAAGCGCATCGGTAAGAACTGAGAAGCCCGGTACGACCCTTGAAGCGAAGGAAAAAAAGGCGATCCTCCGGCAAGCGGGGTGTGAGGACGGCTCTCGCTCTCCTGATCGCCTGCATAGCGGGGATCGTTGCCGTCTGGCTGATACCCGACGGCGATCGCAGGAACGCTCCCCCCCCTCCACAGACCTTATCGACGGAGGAGAAAATCGGAAATGCCGCCGAGCCGGAACGGGTCGGCAGCCCCCCTGCTCTCGTGAAGAAGGTCGAGAGGAAGAAGATCGCCATCCTCATCGACGACATCGGTTACGATCCCGGGGTCCTGAGAAGGCTCCTGGCCATCGAGGCCCCCCTGGCCTTCTCCGTCCTGCCGCACATTCCCCACTCCAGGTCTTCCGCCGAGGCGGTTCACCGGGCGGGAAAAGAG
Organism: uncultured delta proteobacterium; assembly: GCA_963802225.1. GTDB lineage: Bacteria > Desulfobacterota > Syntrophia > Syntrophales > UBA2192 > UBA2192. The sequence continues at coordinate 37,997 of CAWDHZ010000005.1, forward strand.
GTCCTGCTCCACCTTCCCATGGAACCTCACGGCTACCCGGACCGCAATCCCGGGCGGGGTGCCCTTTTCGCCTCCATGACAACCCGCGAGATCCGAAAGATCCTGGAAGAGGACATGAAATCGGTGCCCCGTGCCGAAGGGGTTAACAACCATATGGGCTCGAAGTTCATGGAGGAGCGCGAGCCGCTCCGGGTCGTTTTTGACGTGCTGCACGGACGGGGCCTCTATTTCGTGGACAGCGTGACAACGGACGCCTCGGTGGCCCGGGAGCTGGCCGCAGAGAAGAATCTCCGGTTTACGCCGCGGGACCTTTTCATTGACGATGCCGAGGACCGGGAATGGGCCAGGGTTCACCTGGAGAGGCTTCTCGAGACGCGCAGCGAGTGGAACGAGCTTCTCCTGATCGGGCATCCTTACCCGGAAACGGTCGCCGCCCTGGAGGAAATGATCCCCCGGTTCCAGTCCCGGGGCATCGAGTTTGTGCCCCTCTCCGCCCTCGTCGAAAGCAGGCAAGGCCCCCGGGGAAACGGGGCTGACGGGAATAAAAACAAGAACAGGACACCATGAAAGAAAAAATTCGCAACGCTGCCATGCTGGCCATCGCCCTCGTCGCATTGATGGGCCCTGTCGCTCCGGCAGCGGCACAGGACACCGGGACCGGGGAATCCTCCGGAGAGGCCCCTTATCACTATTCGCTCGGCACGAAACTCATGCTGGACGGCAAACTCTCCGAGGCAGCCAAAGAGTATGAAAAGGCCCTCTCCCTGGACCCGAAGTCGGCCTTCCTCGCCGCGGAGCTGGCCTCTCTCTACGTGAAAATGGGGGAACTCGACCGGGCGCTTTCCGTCTGTGAGCAATCCCTCATCCACAACCCCGGCCAGGTGGAAACCTACGGCCTCATGGGGAGCATCTACCTCTTCAAGAAAGACTACGACCAGGCCATCGGGGCCTACAAGCGCGTGATCGCCCTGGACCCGAAAAGCCATGACACCTATCTCTACCTCAGCGTGATCTACGCCGAGACAAAGCGCTACGAAGAAGCCGTAGCTAATCTTGAAAACCCTCCTCGAGCAGGACCCCAAAAGCGTCATGGGGCACTACTATCTCGGCAAGATCTACGGGGAGATGAAGCTTTACAAGGATGCCTCGGCCTGGATGGAGAAGGCCATCGCCCTGAAGCCTGGCTTCGAGTCGGCCCTCTCCGATCTCGCGCTGCTCTGCGAGATTCAGAACGAAACCGGCAAGGCGCGGGAGATCTACAGGCAGCTGATCGAGGAGCACCCCCAGCGCATGGGATACCGGCTGCGCCTGGCAAAACTGGATATCCGGGAAAAGAAGTACAACGAGGCCATCGGGATTCTCGAGGACGTCCTGAAGCTGGATGGCCGTAACCGGGAGGCGCGCCTCACGCTGGCCCTTGCCTACATGGAAACCCAGAAGCCCGAGCGTGCCATCGAGGAACTGAATGCCCTGCTGGCGAGCGCCCCCAACGACCAGGAGGCGCGCTACTTCCTCGGGGGGGCCTACGAGGAGAAGAAGATGATGGACGAGGCCCTGCGGGAGTACGAGCGCATCCCGGCCGCCTCGCCGCTCTACGGAAGCGCCCAGGTCCGGGCAGGGTACATCCTGAAGAGTCAGGGAAAAACGGGCGAGGCCATCGAGAAGGCGAAAAAGGCCCTGGCCGAAAAGAAGAGCGACGCAGCCCTCTACGGCCTGCTGGCTTCTCTCTACGAGGCCGACGGCAAGCTCGCCGAGGCCGAGACAACCCTCAAGGAGGGGCTCGCGGCAGCGCCGAAGAGCACCGACCTGCGCTACCGGCTCGGCATGCTCTACGACAGGATGGGGCGCTCCGACGACGGCATCCGCGAGATGGAGGAAATTCTGAAAGATGACCCCGACAGCCCCGAGGCCCTCAACTTCATCGGTTACAGCTGGGCCGACCGCGGGATCAAGCTCGACGAGGCCGAGGCCATGATCAAGAAGGCCCTCTCGTTGAAACCGGGCGACGGCTTCATCACCGACAGCCTCGGCTGGGTCTACTACCGGAAGAACCGGATCGACGAGGCCATCAAGTACCTGAAGGAAGCGGCTGCCATCCTGCCGGAAGACGCGGCCATCGCCGATCACCTGGGCGACGCCTACGCGAAGGCCGGAAAGCCCAAGGATGCCCTGGAACAGTTTCAGAAGGCCCTGAAGCTCAAGCCCGACATGAAGGGCCTGAAAGAGAAGATTGAGGGGCTTGAGGCCAAGGTGGGCGGAAAAAAATGACCGGTCGTGAAATGGCTTGGTTTCATAAAATCCGCCCCTGCCCTCCTTTTCCAAAGGAGGGGGCATGCGGAAATTCCCCCTTTCATAAAGGGGGACTGAGGGGGATTTTTCTTGCCCTTCTGTTTCTCGCTCCTTGCCGGCTGCGCCCACGAGGAGGGGATCGTTCTTTCCGAAAAGGACATGCCGCCCCCGGAAGCACTCTACGAAAGACTCACCGCCGATGCCGCACTGGGAAAGACCCTCGTCGGGATCCTTCATGTCGCGGCAAGCCTGCCCGGCGAGCGCCACACCTTCAGGATCGCTGCGGCGGCAAAACGTCCCGATTGCCTTCGGCTGGAGGACCTGTCGGTCATCGGGCTTCCGGACTTCATGCTTACGGTCAAAGGGGCCGAAATCCGGATGTTCCTGCCCCGCTCGGGGGAGTTTTGGGTCGGGACGGAATCATCGGAGCACATCCTGCGCCTCTTCCCGCCGGCGGTGAAGCCCCTGGACCTCGTGGCGCTCCTTTACGGGCAACCCCCGGGCGTATCGGGTGCTAAGAGCCTGAAAGGTTCCGTAGACGGAAATCGCTTCCGCATGGACGTGTATGCGGGGGGCGCGTGGGCGCAGTCCCTGTGGGTCGATCCGGCCACGGGCCGCCTGGCAAAGGTTGAAATCGCCGACGGTCACGGGAAGACGGCTTACAGGGCCCTGCTTCACGACTTTGTGAAGATGGGTTCGCTTACCGTGCCCGCAAGAATCGAGATCGAAACGGAAGGAATGGCGAAGGTCCGCCTCTCCATCCGCAACACGGACATGGAGCTCGTCTCGCGGGACGACGACCCGGATTTCTTCCTCCTCAAGCCCCCCGAAGGCATCACCCCGCGGATCTCCAGATAAAAAGGGCGCTCAACCTAACGGCCGGCGCCCTTCTTGTCTGTTCCGTCTATCCGGTCTATTCCGTCAAGAATCCAAGAATTAAATCCCCCTGTCATCCCCCTTTTTCAAAGGGGGAAAGAGGGGGATTTTCTTTCCTGTTCTCTTCCCTCTACCCTCTACCCGCGCCCCGCGGCCTTCGACCGCCGCTACTTCTTCTTCAACTCCGAGAGTTTGGCCTTGGCCACCCGCGCCTGGTTCGAATTGGGGTATTTCTTGACGATCTGCTGGTAGACGATACCGGCGCTCGCCTTGTCGCCGAGCTTCTGGAAGGCCATCCCCTGTTTCAAAAGCGCGTAAGGGACCTTGTCGCCCGACGGGTAATCCTTCACGACTTTCTCGTACTCCACGATGGCCCTTTCGTACTTCTCCTCGACGTACCAGGTCTCGCCGATCCAGAACTGGGCGTTGTCCGAATAGGCCGTCTTGGGATACTGCTTCATGAACTTCAGGAATTCCTCCCGGGCCTTGACGTACTGGCCCTCTTTGAAGAGCTTGTAGCAGGCATTGTAGGCCGCCTCCACATCGTTTTTCGGCTCCGCCGTCGCCTCGGCGGCCCCGTCCTGTCCCTCGACCTTTGCACCGTTGGGGGTTTCCTTCTTCGCGATGCCGAGGAAGTTTTCGATGTAGCCGATCCGGAATGCCATGTCGTCCAGGCGGCTCTTGATGTTCTGTCCCTTGGACAGGCCTAACTCCTTGTTCATTTCCTCGACCTGGCCCTTCAGGGTCTGGACGTTGTCGCGGACGCTGCCGAAGTCGGCGCCCAGATCGGCCTGGTTCTTCCTGAGATCTTTTGTCGTGTCGCCGTAGTTCTTCTCGAGCGCATCGAGCCGGGCCTGGAGGTTTTGCACATCCGTCCGCTGGGTAGAGATCTTGCTGTCGTAGTCCCGCTGGGTCTTCTTCAGATCGTCTGGCGTCGCGCAACCTGCAATCCAGAACAAAAAGAGGGGAATCAGAAGGATGATTCGTGTTTTCACGATGTGACCTCCCATGTCGAGCTACTTCTTCTCGGAGTATACGAATGTCGCGTTGCGGTTCTTCAACCAGCAGGCCTCCGTCGCCTCCGAGCAGAGCGGGCGCTCCTCGCCGTAACTGATGGTCTTGATCCGCTTGCGGTCGATCCCGAGGGTCTGAAGGTAGCGGGCTGCGCTGTCGGCCCTGTGTTGGCCGAGGGCGAGGTTGTACTCGTTGGTCCCGCGATCGTCACAGTTGCCTTCGATCGTGAGGGTCTTCCTCGGGCTTGCCTTGAGCTGACCGGCCACCTTACTCAGGATTTCCCGGGCTTCGTTGCTGAGCTCCACGCGGTCGAATTCGAAATAGATCCGCGAGAGGTCCTTGAGGCTCGCAGCATCGGCGGACGCCTTGTCACGCTCCGCCCGCTCGCGGGCCTCCTGGTCCCGGAGGGCCTGCTCGCGCAGGGCCCGGTCACGGGCTTCCTGATCGGCCCGCTGCTTGGCCAGCTCCTCTTCCGAAAGCCCCGGTTTCGTCCCGGACTTCGTCACGTCCTCCTTCGTGGCCTTCTTCGGGGTGCTACACCCGCTTGTCAGCGTGACGGCCAGCACAAACGCCATGAATACCGCCAGAAGGATCCCGTATCGTTTCATTGTGCACTCCTCCTCTGTGAACCCTGCGGGCAAAATCAGGCAAGTGCCCGTAAGGAGATTGCTTTTGACGAGATTGTCTTAAACCATACCTCCCGTGCCGTCAATAGAAATTTAAGTGGGGCGACCACGTGGGGGACACGTAGGCATCGAGCCCCTCGTGGATGACGCGCACGTTGGTGCCGTTGGAGTTCATGACGCAGACCCTGGACTTTGTGCCCAGGCGCGACACGAAGGCGATGTAGCGCCCGTCGGGGGACCAGGCGGGATTTTCGCTGCGGCCGTTGGTCGTAAGCTGGACGGGCGTGCCCCCCTCGGTTTCCATGACCATGACCTGGAAGGTTCCGCCGGCCCGCCCTTCATAGGCGATGCGGTTCGAACGGGGATGCCAGGCAGGCGTTGTGTTGTAGCCCCCCTCGAAGGTGAGCCTCCGTACGCCCGCGCCGCTCGAGTCCATGAGGTAGATCTGGGGCGTGCCGCCGCGGTCGGACACGAAGGCAATCTGCCGGCCGTCGGGCGACCAGGTGGGCGAGACATCGATGGACGGGTCACTGGTGAGACGCGTCATCCGGCCGTCGGAAAGGCTCAAGATGTAGATCTCCTCGCTGCCGTCCTTGCTCGAAGTCACGAGCATCCGTTTTGAGTCGGACGACCAGGTGCCGGGAAGATTGAGACGTCCGTTCGAAAGGATCTTCCGTGCCGTCTGGCGGTTGAGATCCATGGCGAACAGGTCCGGGGCGCCGTCCTTGTAGGAAAGAAACGAGATCTGCTTCCCGTCGGGCGACCACTTCGGCGAGAGCGTGATGGTGCGGAAGTTCGTGAGCTTCACCGGCTCCGTGCCGTCGAAGTTGACGTAGTGGATCTCCGACGTACCGCCCTTCTTGCCGGCAAAGGCGATCTTGGTGTCGAAAAGACCCTTCTCGCCCGTGAGCGCCACGAGGATCTCCTGGGCAAACCGCACGACCATCTCCTTGCGCTCCTCGATCTTGCCCGTATAGCGCTTGCCCACGAGGAGCTTGCCCTGCACGACGTCGAAGAGGCGGCACTCCAGGGTGAGGTCGCGGCCGCTCACGGTGAACCCGCCCGTCACGAGCGACTCGGCGCCAATGCCCGTCCAGGCCGGAAACTGGATGTTCTCCGTGGAGATGCCGAGCTTGGTCTGGTCGACGAGAAAGGCCTTGCGGTCGAGGATGTTGAAGAACCCCGTGATCTCCAGCGTCTTGCCCAGCGTGTCGGCAAACCAGGGGGAAAGACTCTCCTGGCTGCCCGCGTTGTTCGTGTTCTTGAACGGGGTGATGGCGATGGGGAATTTCTGAGTCGAGGGGGAGTCGATGTTGATGTAGACCTTGCCGTAGGCCGCCGGCACGATGGCCAGGACAAGGAGAATGGATGCGAACAGGTACTGGATGCTTCTTCGTTTTCTCATGATTTCCTTGAGCACCTCCCGATGTAGCCTTCAGCAATCTTTCATCGATGAAATCCCCCTCTTTCCCCCTTTTG
>CAWDHZ010000006.1:0-36714 GCA_963802225.1 uncultured delta proteobacterium
ATCAAATATGTTCTAACTGCATTATGGACACTACTGATCCCAATATCACTTTTGATGAGCGTGGTTGGTGCGACTATTGCCGCAATTACTATGAAAATATTCAGCCGAATTGGCATACAGATGACGGGGAGAGCGGGAATTAGCAGAAAATAGTTGAAAAGATTAAGAAGCGATGGAAAAGGTCGTGATCATGATTGTTTAATTGGCATAAGCGGCGGTGTTGACAGTTCCTACGTTGCTTATCTGGCAAAGGAAAAAATTGGATTAAGACCCCTTTTGTTCCATGTCGATGCCGGTTGGAATTCACAGGTGTCCGCAAATAATATTCAAAGGTTAGTAGATGGACTCGGACTTGATCTCTATACGGAAGTTATCGATTGGTCAGAGATGAAGGATTTGCAATTAGCATTTTTTAAAGCACAAGTAGCCAATATTGATACTCCCCAGGATTTATGCTTTTTTTTCAGCTCTTTATAATTTTGCGGCGAAAAATGGCATTCAAATATATCTTAACAGGAGCAAACTATTCAACTGAATGTGTCCGGGAACCACATGAATGGGGCGCTTACTATGCCAACAGATATGCGTTATGTGAAAGATATTCACCGTCGCTTTGGGCAGCGTCCTTTAAAAACATTTCCAACTGCTGATATTTTCAAGTATAAACTATACTATCGTTATATTAAGAGGGTAAGAGTTGTAAAGCCTCTAAATTATGTACCCTATATTAAAGAAAAAGCCATGAAGGAATTATCTGATCGCTTTGGTTGGCAGAGATATGCCCAAAAGCATCATGAGTCTCGTTTTACGAGATTCGTTGAATGATATTGGCTACCCAAAAAATTTGGCTATGAAAGGCGCAGAGCTCACTTCTCCAGTTTAATTTTGACCAATCAGATGACGCGAGAAGAGGCACTTGAGCGGGTAGCAAAACCGGAAATGATGAGCAAACAATGATGCAGGACTTTGAATATGTTGCTAAAAAGTTGGATTTAACTGTATCTGAATTGCAGGAACTATTTGAAGGTGAGAACAAGACTTACCGTGATTACAAAAACAATATGGCTTTGATAACCTTGGGAACAAAGATAATGCGAATATTAGGCATAGAAAAAAGAGTAATCAGATGATAGCGATAATTGATTACGGATTGGGAAATATCAGGGCATTTGCCAATGTTTATAAAAAATTGAATATACCGCCGTATATTGTCAAGCAAGCTGATGACTTGAAAAAGGCAACAAAGGTGATTTTGCCGGGCGTTGGTGCTTTTGATCATGCGATGAAAAGACTTGAAAAATCAGGAATGCGGCAGTATCTTGATGAAATTGTATTACATCGTCATATGCCAGTTTTGGGTGTCTGTGTAGGGATGCAAATGCTTGCCTGTTCCAGCGAAGAGGGACGTCTACCTGGTCTTGGATGGATAGATGGTGAAGTTAAAGATAATTGACCCTTCAACTTGCTTCACGCAATCCATGCTTCCTCACATGGGCTGGAACAATGATCAACCCACCATAAATAAATAGTTTATTTCAAGGGCTTGATCAAGACTCTCGTTTTTATTTTTTGCACTCATATTATTTTCACTGTCATAAAAATGAGGATATTATTGCTGTAACTGATTATGGTGGAAAGTTTGCTTGCGCTGTGAATTCCGGAAATATTTTTGGTGTTCAATTTCATCCAGAAAAAAGTCATCAATGGGGCATTCAACTTCTTGAAAATTTTGCGAAGCTATAAAATGCTACGTCCTCGAATTATTCCATGCCTGTTGGTTAAAAACAAGGGACTTGTTAAGACCGTCAATTTTAAGAATCCAAAGTATGTCGGCGATCCTATTAATGCAGTGAGAATCTTCAACGAAAAAGAAGTTGATGAGCTGATTGTACTTGATATTGATGCAACTTCCGAAAATGAGAACCTGATTATAAAATGATTGAACATTTGGCCGCCGAATGTCGAATGCCGCTCTGCTATGGTGGCGGTGTCAAGACGGCCGAGCAGGCAGCAAAGAATTATTGGATTGGGCGTTGAGAAAGTGGCAATAAGTTCTGCTGCAATAGAGAACCCTGAGCTAATGTCTGAAATAGCTGAACAAGTGGGAAGTCAGAGTGTCGTTGTGGTTTTAGATGTCAAGAAAAAGTTAATCGGTGAAAATTATGAGGTCTGGACACACAATGGGAAAAAGGCACTCGAAAATGTCCAGTAGAGTTGGCACAGCAAATGGAAAGACTTGGCGCAGGTGAGATAGTCATTAATTCTATTGATAATGATGGCATGATGAAAGGTTATGATCTCGCCTTGGTTGACAAAATCCGAGAATCAATAAGCGTCCCGATAACCATACTTGGTGGCGCTGGGTCGCTTAAGGATATTGGACAATTAATTAGTACGTATGGGATCATCGGCGCTGCCGCCGGTAGTTTATTCGTATTCAAAGGCGTTTACAGGGCCGTACTTATAAATTATCCAAACAGGGCAGAAAAAGACGCACTCATTGAAGAGAATTACCAAAAATCTTAATTTGTTATCTAAATATCTTTGCTATCATGAAAATGCCGTTCGGCAGGAAATAACCACAAGAATACTATTAAGGTTCAATCATGTTTAAAGACAGAATCCTCTTAATCACCGGCGGTACAGGCACCTTCGGGAATGCTGTATTGAAGCGTTTTTTGGATACGGACATCAGAGAAATCCGGATATTTTCGCGCGACGAAAAAAAACAGGATGATATGCGCAATGCCCTGCGGAATCCCAAGGTGAAGTTCTACTTGGGGAATGTCCGGGATTATGACAGCATCCAGCCTGCCCTGAGGGGCGTGGACATGGTGTTTCATGCGGCTGCACTCAAGCAGGTGCCGTCCTGCGAGTTTTTTCCCATGGAGGCGATCCGGACGAATACCATGGGCGCGGATAACGTCATGAATGCAGCCTTGGCCTGCAACGTCAAGAACATGATCATGCTCAGCACCGACAAGGCCGTTTATCCCGTCAATGCGATGGGGATGTCCAAGGCACTCATGGAAAAGCTCATGGTTGCCAAGGCGAGGTCCCACGGGGATTCGAGTACGATCTTCTGCGGCACCCGTTACGGCAATGTCATGGGATCTCGGGGCTCTGTCATTCCGCTTTTTATCAGCCAGATCCTGACGGGAGAGCCCTTGACCATTACCGATCCGAACATGACCCGCTTCATGATGTCCATCGATGATGCCGTGGATCTTGTCGTGTATGCCTTTGAGCACGGAAAACCAGGCGATGTTTTTGTCCAGAAGGCACCGGCGGCGACCATTGAAACTCTGGCGAGAGCGATGAAGAAGCTGTTCAAGGCTGACAACGAAATCCGCATCATTGGCACCCGGCATGGTGAAAAGCTTTATGAAACCCTGCTGACACGCGAGGAGATGGCCAGGGCGGAAGACATGGGCAATTATTACCGGATCCCTGCGGATATCCGAGACCTGAACTATGCCTGCTATTTCACCGAGGGTGAGACTAAGGTGTCCGGCCATGAGGATTACCATTCGCATAATACGCGCCGGCTGGATGAGGGCGGTTTGATCGCTCTGCTGATGAAGCTCGATTTTGTCTGCGAAGCCTTGCAAACGGGAAAGCTTATTTTATAAACGAGCAGTAATCGAGAAGCACGGATTACACGGCCGCAGGTAAGAAGACTTGATATTGTTCTTAATTTCTGTCCGGTAATATCTCTCTGCGAAAGGTGATGTTCTCTTGAGGGTTCTCGTGACTGGCGGCGCAGGATTTATTGGCTCTAATCTGGTACGACAATTGGTTGCAGACGGCAACGATGTAACCGTACTCGATAACCTCCTGTCCGGCTTCCGTTCAAATCTTGACCCGTTTCCTCAAGTCCGCTTTATCGAAGGAGACATTCGCGATGATGCAGTTGTTGCGGAGGCGATCAAAGGTGCAGAGGTGGTCTTTCATCTGGCGGCGTCGGTCGGTAATAAGCGCTCAATTGATTATCCGCTCGTTGATGCTGAAATCAATGTCATGGGCACTCTAACAGTGCTGGAGGCGGCTCGCCTCGCTGGGGTCAGAAAGATCGTCGCGTCCTCATCGGCAGGGATTTTTGGTGAACTCAAAACACTTCCCATCAAGGAAGACCACCCGGTCGACCCGGATACTCCGTATGGCAGCTCGAAGCTTTGCATGGAAAAGGAGTGTCTGGTATATGCAAAACTCTATGACGTAGAAACGGTCTGCCTGCGGTATTTCAATGTCTATGGCCCCAATCAACGATTCGATGCCTATGGCAATGTGATACCGATTTTCGCCTTCAAGATGCTCCGCGGCGAACAACTGACTATCTTCGGCGATGGTGAGCAAACCCGAGATTTCATTAATGTGAAGGATGTGGTGCATGCCAACATTAAAGCCGCGATGGCGCGTGGCTTGTCCGGTGCGTTCAATACCGGCAGCGGTGAGAGGATAACGATTAACAGACTCGTGAAACTGCTTGGGGAGGCATCCGGGATTGAACCGCAGGTGGTTTATGGCCCTCCTCGTCCTGGCGATGTGCGGGATAGTTTGGCTGACATATCTGCGGCGCGTAATGCCTTTGGCTTCACTCCTTCAGTATCGATTGATGAAGGATTGAAGGAGTACATAGCGTGGGTTGCGTCTGAAGTAAAATAAGCCGAGCCTTAATCATGTTGAAATCGAGAGCGGAAGCGATATGAATAAACAAAAAAGGATTTTAATTTTGGGTGGAACCGGCATGCTAGGTCACTCATTGGTGCGGTATCTTTCCGGGTACCCCGAATATGACGTGTACGCTAGTGCGCGAAGTCTGGCTGGTTTACAAAAGCACTTTCCTGAAGATCTGCTTGTCCGGTTTCGCACTGATACTGTTGATGCCAATGATTTCGACAGTATGATTCGCGCGATAGCCTCTATTCAGCCGGATATCGTCATCAACTGCATCGGTATTATCAAACAACTCCCCCTTTCCAATGATCCGCTTACGGCGATTACATTTAACGCGCTGCTTCCGCATCGCATATCTCTCATCTGCCATGCTGCCGGTGCCCGGCTCATCCATATCAGCACGGACTGTGTTTTTGACGGGAAAAAGGGTATGTATACGGAAAAGGACCCGTCTACTGCTGAGGATCTATATGGCAGAACGAAATTTTTGGGAGAGCTCGACTGTCCGCATTGTGTCACCCTGAGGACATCCATCATCGGTCACGAATTAAAAGGGGGATACGGGCTGATTGAGTGGTTTCTTGCTCAGGCCGAGAAGGTCCGTGGATTTCGCAAGGCCATATACTCTGGCTTTCCCACGATTGAACTTGCAAGGATTATTCACGATTACGTTCTGCCAAATCCTAAACTAAATGGTATCTATCACGTTTCTTCGGAACCGATTTCCAAGTATGACCTGCTCGTGTTGGTCGCTGAGCGGTATGGCAAGGATATAGAGATCGAACCTTACGATGATTTAATGCAGGACCGCTCCCTGGATTCCACCATTTTCCGTGAAACGACAGGTTATCAACCACCTTCATGGGATGAACTGGTCGAGAGAATGCACAGCGATTTCCTAGCTAACCGCCGCTATTATATGACACGAGATTCATGAGGAAGGAGTATTAAGCGCGTGGCTCTCAAAGTACTGACCATTGTTGGAACCCGACCGGAAATCATTAAATTGAGCAGGGTGATTCATCAGCTCGATATGAATACGGAGCACATTCTTGTGCATACCGGTCAAAACTATGATTATGAGCTGAACGAGATATTTTTTCAGCAGTTGGAGATTAGAAAACCAGACCACTTCCTGAATGCAGCCGGCGATACGGTGGCGCAGACCATTGGTAATGTGATAGCGAAAGCCGACGAAGTATTCGCCGCCACGCGACCGGACGCCATTTTGCTCCTCGGGGATACCAACAGTTGTCTTGCCGCATATCCGGCCAAGCGGCGCAAGATCCCGGTCTTTCACATGGAAGCGGGTAACCGATGTTTTGATCAGCGCGTGCCTGAAGAAGTCAATCGAATCATCATCGACCATATCAGTGATATAAACCTGCCCTATACGGAGCATGCTCGCCGTTATCTTCTGGCTGAAGGTCTTAAGCCGGAGACAATCATCAAGACCGGTTCCCCCATGAAAGAAGTGATAGCCCATTATCGGACGCGAATTGACGCATCCGACATTTTGGTAAAGTTAAAATTAGCATCGAATCGCTATTTTGTGGTCAGCACCCACCGAGAAGAGAATATCGATAGTGAAATCAATTTTAACGATTTGCTGGACACGTTGAAGGCCATCGCGGATAAATATGATTTGCCTATAATTGTTTCCACCCATCCGCGAACGAGAAAGCGCATGGAAAGCTCGGGCCTTGGGGATTTTGACCAGCGCATCCGCTTTTTAAAACCCCTCGGTTTCTTCGATTATGTCAAGCTTCAGATGAACGCATGCTGTACTTTATCCGATAGCGGGACCATCACTGAGGAGTCGTCCATCTTGAACTTTCCCGCCGTAACGATCAGGCAGGCGCATGAAAGACCGGAGGGAATGGATGAGGGAACGCTGATTATGTGCGGACTTAAGAAAGAGAGCGTTCTTGAAGCGATCGACGCGATACGTTCGCATTTTATTGAAGGTACACGCCCGTTCCGCATGGTTGAGGATTATGATGTGGAAAATGTATCAAAGAAGGTATTGCGCATCATCATGAGCTACACAGATTATGTGAACAGGACTGTATGGCACCGACCTTGATGCCATAAATACCCTGATTGTTATTATGCGAATATTACTTTTCGTTGTCTACTACCTGCCGAGTACAAGCTCCGCAGCGAAACTTATCCATGATCTCGCCACAGAATTCAGTAACCGGGGTCATGATGTTACTGTTGTTGCTCCTAGTCATGCCACGGAGGCAGATCTTCAACGCGATGACGATGACAAGATTCGGGTAATACGAGTAAAAACGGGCGAAATAAGAGGAGTGCCAAGGATTCTGCGCGGCTATCGAGAGATTACTCTATCTAAGATTCTCTGGAAAAGGGCAAAATATTTTTTCAATGAGAACACATTTGACCTCATCATCTATTACTCGCCTACCATATTTTTTGGACCCCTTGTCAAACGGCTGAAGCGTATGTTCGGCTGTCCTGCCTATCTCATTCTCCGTGATATATTTCCCCAGTGGGCAGTCGATGCTGGAATCCTGAGGAAAGGATTGCTCTATAGACTGTTGAAGCATTATGAAAAGATCAATTATGTTGCTGCGGACATCATTGGTATCCAGTCGCCGGCAAACAAGCTCTATTTTTCCAAGAGGGAACTGGATAAGAAATATACGATCGAGGTTTTGTACAACTGGATGTCACTCGAAAATAAATACGAATCTTCCGGGTATTTCCGGGAGAAGTTCGGGTTAAATGGCAAGATTGTATTTTTCTATGGTGGAAATATCGGTATCGCTCAGGATGTCGACAATATCGTAAGGGTCGCCGTGCGACTGAGAAATATACCCGAAGCGCACTTCTTACTAGTCGGTGAAGGTAGCGAGGTGCCTCGCCTGAAGAGGGAGATTCAAAGGATGGGTTTGATAAATTTCTCGATTCATCCAGCAGTGGGGCAACAAGATTATATGAGGATGATTGCGGATATTGATGTTGGGATGATTTCCCTGGACCGCCATTTGAATACCCATAATTATCCGGGAAAAATCCTTGGCTATATGTATCACGCAAAGCCGATTCTGGCCAGCATTAATCCGGGGAACGACTTGCAGGATATGCTGCAAACGCATGAAGCGGGCCTGGTGTGCCTTAACGGGGAAGATGAGGTGCTTTACAATCAAGCCCTCCAATTGATCAATAATCCCGCTCTGCGCGTGCAGATGGGAATAAATGGAAGGAACCTGCTGGAAAATAAATTTTCCGTATCCACTGCAGCTTCGCAAATATTATCACATTTTTCGAATTGATTCAGCTTGAGTACTCACAACACACATTTCTTCACCAATCCTTTTAAGGTGTTAATAACGGGCGCCACCGGCGCCATTGGTCCACGTGTTGTCCACGCGATGCACCTAGCGGGTTATCAGATCCGCGCCTTTTCGTTCGATGCTCCGACAGTCGGCATGTTCCCGCAAAGCGTAGAAGTTTTGATTGGCGATGTCACTGATCAAGTGGCGGTCCGATCTGCAATGCAGGGCGTGGATGCAGTCGTTCACCTGGCTGCGCTCCTGCACATTCTCAATCCCTCAGCCGAATTGCGCGAAAAATACGAGCGCATCAATGTGGGCGGCACAGCGAGGGTGATCGAGGCTGCGATTGAAGCGGATGTCAGGCGCGTTGTTTTGTTCAGTACGATTGCAGTGCACGGACAGGCGAGGGGGCAAGTTCTCCAGGAGCAGTCGCCAACCCGGCCTGAAACTTATTACGCCCGGACTAAGCTTGCAGCCGAACAGATTGTGTTGAATGCAAAGCGCAAAGACGGTCAACCTTTGGGCACCGTGTTGCGTTTGGGTGCGGTTTATGGTTCTCGCATCAAGGGAAACTATGAACGGTTGACACATGCCCTGGCACGTCACCGCTTTATCCCTATCGGGAATGGTCTCAATCGACGCACGCTGGTTTATGATAAGGATGTTGCTCGCGCGGCGGTGTTGGCTGTTTCTCATCCTGCTGCGGCAGGTCGGGTGTTCAACGTCACGGATGGTGAATTTCATGCCTTGAATGTAATTATTTCATCCATTTGCGCTGCCCTTGGTCGCAAACCGCCACGATGGTCATTGCCCGTTGGGCCAATGCGTGTATTGGTTGGTTTACTTGAACAGGGAAGCCACGCCATGGGCATAAAAACCCCGATTACACGGGAGATGATCGACAAATACACTGAAGATATTGCCGTTGACGGCAGTCTCATTCAAAAAGAACTCGGGTTTATGCGCCAGTATGATTTAAAGACCGGCTGGGAAGAGACTATCAAAGAGATGCGGGCGTGAAAAGGATATTTGATTTATTCGTTTCTCTCTATTTGGTCCCGGTCTTGTTGGTTCCCATACTGTTGATTGCGTTTTTGGTCAGGCTGACTTCCAAGGGGCCTGCCTTGTACTGGTCGAATCGTGTTGGGGTGGACAACAAGATATTTAAGATGCCGAAATTCAGGACGATGCGGTTAGATACACCTGCGGTTGCTACTCACTTAATGCAAAAACCCGATGAATATCTGACACCGATAGGTCCCTTTCTGAGAAAATCGAGCCTGGATGAACTGCCGCAATTGTGGAGTGTTCTGAAGGGGGATATGAGTTTTGTGGGTCCCCGACCTGCGTTATTCAATCAAAATGACCTGATTGCTTTGCGGACGGAGAAAAATGTTCATCGATTAGTTCCGGGGATCACAGGATGGGCGCAGATTAATGGCCGAGACGATATTCCGATTCCAAAAAAAGTGGAATATGACGAGTATTATTTGAAGAACAGATCATTTATTTTTGACTTAAAGATTCTATTTATGACGTTGCTGAAGGTCTCTCGCGCGGAAAACGTTAGTCATTGATCATTAAATTCATAGGGGGACAGCTCCCGATTTATTTCTTCCCCCCCTCACCACTGACCTCTTGCCTCCTTCCCCCGCAAAGCGCTAAGATTCAAGACCCCCAATGATGATGTTCATCCTCAAGAAGCTGGTCAGCCGATTTTTCTTTCCCCTATCATTGGTTATAGAACTTCTCCTCCTGGGTATTTTTCTTAAAAAAAGAAGAACGAAGGTTATTTTAGCGGGAGTTGCAATTCTTTACCTTTTTTCTTTCTCTCCCGTCGGTTATTTCATTTTGCGCCCTCTCGAAAGCCAATATGTACCGATTTCATCGTCCAATTTGAATAAAGAGGTGCAATGGATTGTGGTACTTGGCGGTGGCTCCAGGGAAGACAAGGCTCTCCCTCCGGAAGAGCGATTGAGTGACGCCAGTTTAAGACGTTTACTGGAAGGGGTGCGGCTCAGCCGCCTCCTCCCTCAGTCGCGGTTGGTCCTTTCCGGAGGGAATTATCAGGGAATCTCTCCTGACGCCTTGATCATGCAGCAAGTGGCCCTTGATCAGGGTGTAGCCCGGGATAGGATAATAGTAGAGACGGCTTCCTTAGACACCACAGATCAGGCCAATTTATTACAGGATCGGTTGGGTCAAGCCTCTTTCTATCTGGTTACTTCCGCCAGCCATATGCCGAGGGCAATCAGGATGTTTATACGCTCCGGCACGCAACCGATTGCGGCCCCTACAGATTTTCGGGCTGTATGGGCGCCTTTTCAGGTTACGGACTTTTTCCCGCAGGCCGGGACCTTGGCCAATACGGAAAGGGCATTTTATGAGTATCTTGGACTTTTTTGGGGCTTGATTAGGGGGCAGCTTTGAAAAGGAACCCGTTGAGTCATGCCTTCCCATGTATTCGCGCTTGAATTCAGAATGGATCAGGGGTAAAAATCTGATGCTGACCAACTCTCTGAGCTACCGGCGCGGGCCTGCAGGTCGTCCGGCTGGAAAAGATCAGGACAGATGAAACACCTGCTGCGAAATAGGAATTTCTGGATCATCATCGGCATCGACGTGGGCCTCGTCTGCGCCTCCTCCGTGCTCGCCTACCTCATCCGCTTCGAGGGCGACATCCCGCCGGAGCAGATGGAGCTGCTCGTGCATACGCTGCCCTGGATCGTCGCTGCTGAAGATCGCGGTCTTCGCGTGGATCGGCCTGTATCGCGGCATGTGGCGCTACACGAGCATCGCCGATCTCGTCAACATCATCACGGCAACCGTGATCTGCGCGGGGGCCATTGCATTGGCCCTGGTTCTCGTCCGACGCTTCGAGGGGTTTTCGAGAAGCGTCCTCATCCTGGATGCCCTGATCACCCTGATGCTCATCGGCGGGATCCGCCTGCTGATCCGGGTCTACATCCAGAGGACCGTCCCGGCGAGTTTCTTCAACCCCGCCTACTTCCCCTTTTTCAACCCGGACCGTGAAAAGCGGACGCGGCTGCTCATCGTGGGCGCGGGAGATGCCGCCGAGAAGATGCTGCGGGAGATCCAGGACAACCCCCGGGTCAAGTACCGCCCTGTGGGTTTCCTCGACGACAACCCCCGCAAGCAGGGCCAGGCGATCCACGGCGTGCCAGTCCTGGGCGCCATCGACGACATCGGAGAGCTGCCGATCCAGTTCGACGAGATCCTCATCGCCATCCCCTCGGCGCGGGGCGACGTGATGCGGCGGATCGTCGAGATCTGCGACCGGACGGGCAAGCGGTTCCGCACCATTCCCAAGATCGGCGAGCTCATCGAGGGCCGAATCACCGTGAACACCATCCGGGAGGTGAGGCTGGAAGACCTCGTGGGGCGGCAGGAAGTCCGGCTCGATCCGGAGAGTATCAGCCGCTTTCTCTGCGGCAAGCGGATCCTGGTCACGGGCGCGGGAGGCTCCATCGGCTCCGAGCTCGTCCGGCAGATCAGCCGTTTTCAGCCCCAGGTCGTGGGGCTTCTCGACTTCAGCGAACTGAACCTGTTCCAGGTCGAGCAGGAATTTCAGCTGCGGCTCCGTTCGCTGCCCACGGAGATCTTCCTTACGGACATCCGCGACCGCGATGCCCTGCAGGGGGTCCTGGAGCGCTTCAAACCCCACATCATCTTTCACGCCGCAGCCTACAAGCACGTACCGATGCAGGAGAACCATCCCCGGGAGGCGGTCCTGAACAACGTCCTGGGGACGCGCAACCTCGTCGATCTGGCGCTGGAAATGGAGGTGGAGGGTTTCGTGCTCGTCTCGACGGACAAGGCCGTGAGGCCCACCAACGTCATGGGAGCTACCAAGCGCGTCGCCGAGCTGTTCGTCGAGAGCATGAACGGCAAGCAGGATACGCGATTCGTGGCCGTCCGCTTCGGGAACGTCTTCAGCAGCTCCGGCTCGGCCATTCCTATCTTCCAGGCGCAGATCGCCCAGCGGGGGGCCCGTGACGGTGACCCATCCCGATGTAGTGCGCTACTTCATGAGCATTCCCGAGGCGGCGCAGCTCATCCTCCAGGCGGGGGCCATGGGGAAAGGCGGCGAGATTTTCATCCTCGACATGGGCGAGCCTATCCGGATCGTCGACATGGCCAGGGATCTCATCCGGCTCCACGGCCTGGAGCCGGAAAAGGACATCGCCATCGAGTTCACCGGCCTGCGGCCCGGGGAAAAACTGCACGAGGAGCTGATCACCTCCGGCGAGGGCATCGTCTCCACGGAGCCACGAGAAAATCATGGTGCTGCGCGGCAAAACACGGGATGCTGCGGCGCTGCTGGCGCAGATCGAAACGCTTCTCGCCATTGCCCGCCGGGGAAACCGCGAGGCCATCAAGAAGAAGCTCCAGGAAATCGTGCCTGAATACCAGCCCCAGTCATGACACCCGAACGCACGGAAAACTCATCACTGACTAGGACGCTCCCGGGGGCACAGGAAAGCAGCAGGCTGACAGAGGGTCTCTGCCAAAGCGTCGTCATCATGATGGGGCTGTTCGTCTTTCTCAACCCCTTCCCCCACACGACGGCGCTCAAGGAAATCACCTTTTATGGCTCTCTCGCCGTAGCGCTTTATCTTTTCGCATCCGGTAAAAAACCCCTTTCCTGGTCTTCTCCCCTGACAATCCCCTTCCTTCTCCTGTTCGTCTGGAGCGCGGCCGGGATCTTTTTCGCCCTCGACAGGGCGAACAGCCTGCACGATGTACTATCCCACCTGGTGAAATATGTGACGTTCTTATTTCTTCTCATCACCTTTTACCCCACTCGGCGACATCTTCAGGCCCTTGCCTGGATCGTCATCCTTTCCACGACGATATTTGTCATCGCGGCGTTGGTTCATTTTTACGTCATCCTGGACCACAGTTTCACCGAGCGACTCGGATACAGCGTCGAATACAGCGGCAGGCACAGTTTCTTCGAAATGTCCGCCAACTACATGGGGTTCATCACTGTTTTCGCCGCCCTGCTTTCCATGAACCAGTTTTTCAAAGAGGACCGCGGGGCGCTGAAGGCCCTGCTCGCCCTGTGCTTCGTCGCTACCGTCACAGCCACCCTCTTGACGCAGACGAGAGGGGCCGTCATTGCGCTCGTCCTCGCCGTGATCCTCTTCGGGATGAGTAACCGGCGAGGGCTTGTTCTCGCGGTCCTGCTGCCCGTTCTCATTGCGTCGGTTATCTTCACGACTGCCGGGTCCCGGGAACGCTTCAACATGAAGAGCATGCAAAGCAATGAGCGTATCGGTATCGTTCTGATGTACTGGGGAATAATCAAGGAGCATCCTTTCAAGGGGATCGGCTTCGGCATGGAACTACTGCAAAAAAAGGAGTTCATGACGCCGTATTACGAAAGGGTGCCCGAGGCAGACCGAGACCCGGGATTTAACGTGTCTCCCCATAACTTCTATCTGGACGTCACGGTAAGATTGGGGGTGGTCGGCCTGCTGCTTTACCTGGGCATCATTTTTACGGCCTTTCGCATGATCTGGCAGTCCCGCGGCAGTTCCGCCGAGTCAACGGATAAAAGCGACACGCTTTGCCTGGCAGCCTCCTTCGGTGCCGTGCTGGTCCAGTCGATATTCGCCGATTCCAGCTTCGGTCCGCCGGCCATCGTGTTCTACCTGCACCTGGCCATGATCACGATTCTCTGGAGAGAAACCTGCCAAACCAGGATGATCGACGGCGAGGTTAAGACTGTCGTAGCGCCTTCTTAGAAATGCATCATTAACCCAATCGAGATGATTCCGCATGAAACACCTTCTGCTGAGACTGCTGCCGTATAACACTCACCTCTACAACTTCTGCAAGAGCTACGTCGAAAAGCACGACGGCGATTGCAACGGCGACATGATGACCAACGGCGAATTACCGCGTCATGCGGCACTTCCTGCCGGGCAGTTCGGTCGTCTTCGACGTGGGTGCACACACGGGAGAGTGGGCAAGGCATGCGCTCACCATCCATCCGAACCTGACCATTCATTGCTTCGAGCCGGGCAGAGAAAATTTCGGAACCTCGTCATGAATGTTGCTTGCCGATCACGTCACAGTGCAATCACTTCGGTCTCAGCTCTGCCAGGAATGGCGAAAGGCCCTTCTTTATCTACCGGGATGCGCCTGGCCTCAACTCCCTGTACCAGCGGCGGGGGCTGGAGGATGGATGGGGGTTGGAAAAAACAGAGGAAATTGAAACCGTCAAACTGGACACCCTCGAGCATTACTGTACCGAACGAAACATTCGAGGAGATCGACTTTCTGAAGGTCGATGTGGAGGGGCACGAACTGGAGGTCTTCAAGGGCGGAGAATCGCTCTTCCGTAGAAGATCGGGTCCAAGTCATCCAGTTCGAATACGGCGGATGCAATATCGATTCGAAAGTTCTTCTGAAGGATATTTTCGAGTTTTTCGAGGGAATGAATTACAGCTTCTACAAGATTTTCCCGGACCGGCTGAAGCCCTTTAAACGATACGACCAGCGTCTCGAAAACTTCAAATATCAAAACTGGCTCCTGATCAACGAAAAGTCCGGAACCCTTCCCAAAGACAACGGGTCGGAAGCCATCGCATCGGAGAAGACCGTGATGGAGAGAAGGCGCCATTCGGCAAGAGAAGCGGCACTCGTCAACGATCTCCGTGCACGAAATCGTCACCATGCCGGAACCGAAGGCAGCGACGGACTCTGCTGCGGAATCGGCATGGGTGTCCAACCGGGAAAAGCTCAGGAAGTGCATTATCGAGGAAGACCCGCGGGAGTTCCTGACTTGGGACGTGGTGACGGGCAGCATGTTCGTAGGCAACCGGCCCTTCGTCGACATCGAGCTTTCCTACCTGATGAAGAGGCCCGACTGGAAGAGTGTTTGGGAAGGGGTCCTCCAGGAGGACCCTGCCGGCACCCCAAAGCCTTACAAAGGGTACAGGCGAAGCTCCGGAAGCCGCATCCACCAAACCTATCACCTTGCCGTTTCCAGGAAGAGACGGGCCTGCCGGTGAGCCGGTTTCCCCTGATCGTGGAGTTCGGCGGCGGTTACGGCAGCCTGTGCCGGCTGGTCCACAAGCTCGGGTTCAAGGGGCAATACGTCATCTTCGACCTGCCTGAATTCGTCGCCCTGCAGAAGTTCTACCTCGGCTCGCTGGGCATGCCGCTGGTCGAGGAGAAGGAATTATCGACCGGAGCGCCTGGCATCGTCTGCACGTCCGATCCTACCGTGCTCGGTTCCGTGGCACCACAGGAAGCGGAACAGGGACTGTTCATCGCCACGTGGTCACTCAGCGAAACGGATTCGGCCTTCCGGGAGCGGATCATCACTCTGCCCGCCATCGACGGAGCGGCCGCCTATCTCATCGCCTACCAGCGCGATTTCGAGGGAATCGACAATCGTCGCTTCTTCGATGCGTGGCGCGAGAAGAAACCTACCGTCCACTGGGCGCACAGCGAAATTCCCCACATGCCGGGCAATTTCTATCTCTTCGGCCGGAGGGTAACCTCGTGATACCCGTCTTGAATGTTCAAGCCGTACGGACAACCCATGAATCCTGACTCCGTCAAGACTAGTGCCCTTGCCGGGGAGCTCCCCCCGGAGGTCTCCATCGTCATCGTCACGTACCATTCGGCTGACGTGATCGAATCCTGCCTGGATTCCATCGGGGCAGACGCAAACGTGAAACGGGAGGTCTTTCTCGTCGACAACGCCTCGGGCGACAGGACGGCGGAGATTGTCCGGGCGAAATATCCCTCCGTGCACCTCAGCGCCAATGAATCAAACCGGGGATTTTCCGCGGCCAACAACCAGGCGATCCCCCTGTGCAGGGGGCGCTATCTCTTCTTTCTCAACCCCGACGCGGAGCTCACCGGGGGTTGCCTCGAGACGGCTATCCGGCACATGGATGAAAACCCTCGCGTAGGGCTGGCCGGAACGAAGGTGGTCTACCCGGACGGGGCGATGCAGGAGACGATCTCCCGGCGCTACCCCGGCGAGAAACACACGGCGGGCGAGCTTGCGGGGCTTAAGGGCGCCATCGCCTGCGTGATCGGGGCCAGCATGATCGCGCGGACGGATCTGATCCGCGCAATCGGCGGCTTCGACGAGGACTACTTCCTCTACGGAGAGGACCAGGAGCTGTGCCTGCGAATCCGGCAACAGGGCTTCGAAATCGGCTACATCGAGCAGGCGGTGGTGAGACACATCGGGGGGCACAGCGAGAGGGCTTCGGCATCGGCTGACCGGTGGAGTCGAAAGACGCTTGCCGAGTATATTTTCTACCGCAAGCACTACAAGCCGGAGACGATCAGGCGGATCTCCCGGGAAGACCGGCTCAAGGCCCGGTGGCGAACACTGACGATCCCCCTCACCCTGCCGTTTCTTCGTGACGGTGAAGCGGCGCGGGACAAGCTCGTTAAGTACAGGACGATCCTCGAAACCCTCGACGAGATCGAGCGCCACGGCCCGAAGGGAGGCGCCTGAGTGGAACGGGCACCCGTTGCGTGCATCCTCTGCGGCAGCCCAGCCCGGTCGGCCATGGTCGAACGGGACGGCTGGACCGTGTTCAAATGCGACGGCTGCGGTCTCGGTGTCCTGGACCCGCGCCCCGACCGCGTGGAACTAAGCCGGCTCTACGAAAAAGAATACTTCGACAGCCAGTACCGCGAGGGGCTGCGGCCCGGCTCCCCGGAGATGCAGCGGCGCATCTCCCAGGAGGACCATCGGATCCGGTTCTTCCGGAGATTCAAGAAACGGGGGCTGGTCGTCGACATCGGATGCGGCATGGGATACTTTCTCTACGCCGCCCGGCAGGCGGGCTACGACGTCACGGGAGTCGACATCTCCGATCATGCCGCTTCCTACGTGAGGGAGGTTTTGAACATCCCGATGCGGATCGGCCACATCGACGCCGTCGAGGTGCCGGAGCGCACCGTCGACGTGGCCACCATGTGGCACTTCCTGGAACACACGGACGACCCGCGCCGCTACATCGAGAAAGTCGCCCGATGGCTCAAGCCCGATGGCCTGCTGGTCGTCGACGTGCCGAACTACGAGGGGACGGACGCGCAGAAGACCTGGCGCGAGTGGGTGGGCTGGCAGCTCCCCTACCACTTCTACCATTTCACGCCGGCAACGCTCGCCCTGCTGCTTTCGCAGCACGGCTTCGAAGTCATCCACAGCAAGGACTACCACTCGGAAATCGTCAAGGAGAGGCTCCGGAAGATCCCCTTAGTCGGCCTGTTTGCGCGGCTCGTCGCAAAGGCCTTCTCGGGGACCAGCTACGCCGTGGTGGCCCGGAAAAAAACCGCATGAGCTTTGGTGAGACCCGTGAAGAATGAAACCTATTTCGATCGGCTGACTGCAGGCGGCATGTTCCGCTTCGACAGGCTGAACATTGACGGCATCGACAACGAGCCCGTCTTCAAGCTCAACGTACCCGAGATGGTGGAGCAGGAGACCTGCCTGTTCCATCGGGACATCCCCTCGGGCAATCAGTATCTGGAGCTCCTGCACGCAACGGTGCAGAAGGCAATCGCTCAGAAGGCCGCCATGCCCATCGTGCGGTTTGCCGACGGCGAATACGCCTTCTACCGGCACTCCCTGGATTGCAACGGCCTGTACATGCAGGCCGAAAACGCGGCGGCGATCCGGCAGGCCATGCGCTCGCACATCGAGGCCATGCGAACACTTGCCCGCCGCGGGAAGATCGCCCCCCTTGTCTTCCCGGGCAACACGAGGGAAAAAGAGCGGGGCTTCTTTTCCTTCCTGCGCAAATCGAAAAACGACGACTCGGCCATCGGGTTCCTGGATTTTCTCGCCGCAAGCGGAATCGAGCTTTCCGGCGGCAACTACATCCCCTTCTACGCCGTCTACGCATACCTGGTGACCGGCCGTTTTGCAAAGCTCCTTGACGGGAAATCGGTCTGCATCATCAACTCGGACTTTGATGAAAAAGCCTGCGAGGCCTGGTTCCGACAGTTCTCGAGCGCCCCCCGGATCTCGCACGCGCCGATTGCGGCCGAGTATGTGGCAACCCGCTGGGATTCCATGCGGGAGGGAGTTTTGTCGAAGATCCCCTCCGATGTCGATTTCTGCCTCGTCGGGGCGGGCGTCGGCGCGCTGCAGGTCTGCGTCGATGCAGCCGAGCGGTTTTCGATCCCCGCAATCGACGCGGGTCATGTCATGAACATGATGAACGGCCGCGTGGACAAATCCGGCGGGCCCCGGCTCTATACCCTGTGGACGGAAGGCAGGGCATGAGCGATTCCCTGCAGAGCGCCCGCAAGCGCCTGAGGTCCTGGCGCAATCGGCGCAGGCTCGAGAAGGAGCGGGATTTCTACGAGGACGCTTTCCGGTCCCGCAGCCTGAATATCCCCGGGGAGGCCGAGATCCGGGCAGCCATGCGGGAGCGCTTCCCCGAATTGAAACCCAGCCCCCGCGGGGCCTTGCGAACCCTGGCGATCTGGCACAACTACAACTGGGAGACGGACGCCCTGAAGCCGTCCCTGGAGCGGTTCGGGCCGGTCCGCCTCTATGACTGGTACGGGGAGTTCGACCACAGCCGGAAAGACTGGAGACGTGACCTCAAGCCGCGGATGAACCGGGCCCTCGTCGATCTCGTCGACACGTGGTGCCGGGCCGAGCGGCCCGACGTGATCTTCACGTACCTCTCGGGGGAGCTGGTCTGGCCCGAGACGGTGCAGGCGATGCGATCGCAGGGGGTCCCCATCGTCAATCTCTCCCTTAACGACAAAGAGAATTTCATCGGAAAAATCCGCGGGGGGCGGGCCATGGGGATGCGGGACATCTGCCGGCACTTCGACCTGTGCTGGACGAGCACCGAGGATGCCCTGAAGAAGTACTGCGTCGAGGGAACCACCCCCCTTTACTTGCCGGAAGGGGCCAACCCGGAGGTTCACCGGCCCTATGACGTCGAACGCTCGATCGACGTGGCCTTCGTGGGGCAGTGCTACGGCAACCGGCCCGAGGTCATCCGGAAGCTGCAGGGAAAAGGCATCCGCGCCGAGGCCTTCGGCTTCGGCTGGCCCAACGGGGCGCTCGCGACGGAGGAGATGGTGAAGATGTATTCCCGCAGCCGGATCAACCTGGGTTTCGGGGGCGTGGCGGGTTACGACGACACGTATCACCTGAAAGGAAGGGATTTCGAAATCCCCATGAGCGGCGGGCTCTATGTCACCGAATCCTGCACGGAGCTTGAGAAGTTTTTCCGGCCCGGTCAGGAAGTGGTCACCTACGGGGATTTCGACGATCTCGTGGAGAAGATCCGCAACCTTCTCTCTCACCCTGAAGAGGCCGAGCGAATCAGGAAGGCGGGATTCGAGCGGGCCCGCTCCGAGCACACCTGGGAGATGCGGTTCGAAAAGGTCTTCAAGCTCCTCGGGGTCTTGGCAGAGCAGTCGTAAAGGCGAGTGTCAAAATCAAAATCCCCCTCTTTCCCCCTTTTTCAAAGGGGGATTTTTTTATCCGGCACTCTTCTCCCGTTCTTCGGCTGTAGGCTGCCTGCTGTCGGCTGTCGGCTTTTAGCCTGTCATTTTCGCGCTGTTCAGGGTATTGCTGAGCAGCATGGCAATCGTCATGGGGCCCACGCCGCCCGGCACGGGCGTGATGAAGGAGGCCCTTGATGCTGCCTCGGCAAAGGCCACATCGCCCACGAGCTTTCCGTCGGGGCGCCGGTTGATGCCTACGTCGATCACGACGGCCCCTTCCCGAACCATCTCCCCCCGGATCATCTCGGCCTTGCCTGCCGCGGCCACCAGGATGTCGGCCCGCCTCGTGACGGCGCCCAGGTCCCTTGTCCGGGTGTGGCAGATCGTCACCGTGGCATGACGGTTGAGGAGCATCAGCGCCAGGGGCTTGCCCACGATGTTGCTGCGGCCCACGATGACGGCTTCCTTGCCCTCGATGATGATTCCGCTTCGGTCGAGCAGTTCGATGATCCCGAGAGGGGTGCAGGCCCGGTGGCCGGGCCGCCCGGTGAAAAGCCCCCCGATATTGAAGGGATGAAACCCGTCGACGTCTTTTCGGGGGTCGATCGTTTCGATCACCACATCGGGGTTGATGTGCTTCGGAAGAGGGAGCTGGACCAGGATGCCGTGGATCTCGGGGCTCGCATTGAGCCCGGCGACGATTTCCCGGAGGCGATCCTGAGCCGTGTCCGCCGGCAGCCGGTACTCCCGCGACAGGAAACCGGCCTCCGTTGCGGCCTTCTCCTTGCGGCCCACATAGATCTTCGAGGCGGCATCCTCGCCGACAAGGATCACGGCAAGGCCGGGGACGATCCCCGTTTTTTCTTTTAATTCAAGAGCTTGCGCCCTCACCTCGGCCCTCACGTCCTGGGCGATTTTGTTCCCGTCAATCACTTTGGCCATTGTCTTCTCCATCCCCCCATCCCTGGATCCTTCCAACACTCCAATATCTAAAGAGGTTTCTGCTTTTACCGCAGGCGGCCGGAATTGTCAAGAAAAGGGCTGAAAAGGCTGTTTTCTGTTGAAGAGTTGACCCCGTTGTGGTATGGTTCGCCCGTAAAAATTCAGGGGGGTTCGTGGGCTGATGAACCTTGGGAAATTGTTCGAAGATGCCTGCAGCACCTATCGAGACAATGTGGCCATTGTCTTCGAGGAAAACCGGCTCACCTTCGGCAATTTCAACCGCTCCGTAAGCTCGCTGGCCAACCACCTGAAGACCCTCGGCATCGGCAAGGGGGACAAGGTGGCACTGATGCTTCCCAACGTCCCCGAATTCCCCATTGCGTACTTTGCCTGCCAGAAACTGGGCGCCGTGGCCGTGACGCTCAACGTCATGTCCACTTCCTACGAACTGCAGTACCTCCTCGACAACAGCGATTCCAAGGTCCTGATCACGGCGGCAACCTCCGCGCGGCGTTTCGAGGAGATCAAGGACAGGCTCGCCACCTGCAGGCACCTGCTTCTGACCGAGGTCGACGACGGGCCCATGTCCATGAAGAAAGCCCTCGAAGCGGGACCCTTCGAGTTCGAGCCCTCCGATGCCGCGGAGAACGACCCGGCCGTCATGATTTACACCTCGGGCCTCACGGGCAAGCCCCTGGGAGCCGTTCTCACCCACGGAAACCTCATCTCCCAGTCCAGCTGCTGAAAACCCTGTTCGCAGCGACACAGACGGACAAGGCATTGTGCCTGATCCCTCTCTTTCACTCCTTCGGCGCCGTCGCCAACATGCTCAACCCCATCCTGATGGGCGCCTGCGTCGTGATGCTCGACGCCTTCAGCATCGAGAGCATCTTCAAGACCATCGAAAACGAGAAGATCACTTATACGGCTGCCGTCCCGCGCGTTTTCCTCGGCATGCTCCTGCAGGAAGGGGCGGGCAGTTTCGATGTCAGCTCCCTGAAGTTCTGTGTCACAGGCGGCTCGGCCATGCCGCCGGCCTACATGCCCCAGTTCGAAAAGAAGTTCAAGGTTCGGCTCCGCGAGGGATACGGCCTCACGGAGGCCTCGCCCGTCTGCTCCGTCACCCGGCTCGAGATGGTCCAGAAGCCGGGCTCGATCGGCATCCCCATCCCGGGGCTTGAGGCCCGGATTGTCGACGACGGCGAGAGGGACCTCGCCCGGGGGGAGATCGGGGAGCTTGTCGTCAGGGGCCCGAACGTCATGGAAGGCTACTACAAGGACGCTGCCGCCACGGCCCTGGTGCTTCGCAACGGGTGGCTTCACACGGGGGATCTCGCCCTGATCGATGCCGACGGCCACATCTTCCTCAAGGGCCGCAAGAAACGGATGATCATCACCAGCGGGTTCAACGTCTACCCCCGGGAAGTGGAGATCGTGCTGAACATGCACCCCATCGTCCAGGATTCCAAGGTGATCGGGAAATCGGACCTCATGCGCGGCGAGATTGTCAAGGCGCTCGTTGTGAAGAAGGAGGGGGCCACTGCAGACGACAAGGCCATCCTGAAGCACTGCAGAACCTACCTGTCCTCATATAAGATCCCGAGAGAAATCGAGTTCGTTGACCGTTTGAATTGATCCCGGCTTCCGGCGCCTGATCGCGGGCGGGGGAAGCCTGGAAACCGTTACGCCGGCATTGCGCTGCACGCCGGGTCCGCCTCCTGCCTTCTTCGCACCGCGCCCATCGAAGGGGAAGAATCCCTTGCGACAAAAGCAGCGCCGCAGAGGACAGGGACTGAGAAAAAAATCAAAAGGGGTTCACACAGCAGGTTCCAAGACCTGCAGCAGGCCCCTCACAGGAGAAGAGGAGGAAGAGATGGAAAAGGTACCGCAGAAGTTGGACAAGACGAGAGCCGAATATTACAAAGGCGCCCCCATCGCAAAGTTCGGCGAGAGACCGGCACCCACAACGGGCATGGGCCGGAAAATGAAGAATCCCCACAAGAACCTTCGCCAGGTGGTCTGCGTAGAGGCCTGCCGGACGCCCTACGGCGTCTTCGGCGGCGCGCTGAAGGGATTCGACGCCCCGCAGCTGGGCGCGCTGGCCATCAAGGAGTGCCTGCGCAGGACGGGCGGCAAGGTCAAGGGCGAGGATGTGGATTACGTCTTCATGGGACAGGTCGTGCCGGCGGGCAGCGGGCAGGTTCCCAGCCGCCAGGCCACCTTGCTGGCGGGGCTTCCGGAATCCGTCCCCTCCATCACCGTCAACAAGGTCTGCTCCTCGGGCATCAAGACGATCGACCTGGCCTGGCAGATGATCATGACGGGCCGTGCGGAGATCGTCATCGCCGGCGGGCAGGAGAGCATGTCGAACTGCCCCTACTCGCTTCCCGACATGCGCTGGGGCAGCCGGATGGGCCTCCCGAACGGCCGCCTGGTGGACCTCATGGTCTACGACGGCCTGTGGGATGCCTTCTACAACAGGCACATGGCCATCCACGGCTCCGAGACGGCCGACGAGTTCGGGTTCACCCGCCAGGATCAGGACGAGTGGGCCCTCCAGTCCCAGCTGCGCGCTGTCGAGGCCATGAAAGCCGGCAAGCTCGATGACGAGATCTTCCCCGTGGAAATCAAGAAGGGAAAGGACGTCGTCGCATTCGAGAAGGACGAGGGTCCGCGGCCCGGCACCACCCTGGAGGCCCTGGCCAAGCTTCCCCCCGTGTTCAACCACAAGAGCACCGTCACCGGCCAGCCCGGCGGCGTGACGGCCGGCAACGCACCCGGCGTCAACGATGGCGGCGATGTCTGTCTTCTCATGAGCGCCGAGAAGGCGAAGGAGCTCGGCCTGAAGCCCCTGTTCACGATCCTCGACTACGCCGAGGTCTCCCAGCCCACGAAGGACATCGCCACGGTGCCCGGGCTGTCGATCAAGAAGGTCCTCGAGCAGAACGACCTGACGGTCAAGGATCTCGAGCTCATCGAGATCAACGAGGCCTTCGCGGCAGTGGCCATCATCAGCGCCCGCACGGTCCTCGGCATGAGCAAGGAGGAGATGCTCAAGAAGGTCAACGTCAACGGCAGCGCCATCGCCTACGGCCACCCGATCGGCGCCACGGGCGCAAGGATTCTGATGACGCTGGGTTACGAGCTTCGCCGCCGCGGCGGCGGACTCGGGGTCTGCGGCATCTGCTCCGGCCATGCCCAGGGCGATGCGATGCTCATCAAGGTGGAGAAATAGGAACGAGGCTCGGGGAACGAGGTCCGAGGACGGGTAATTTTTTATCCCATCGGCCATCGATTTCCGGGCCCTGGACCTCAGGGCAAGTGCATATACAAAAGCTTCGAAAAGCACAATACTTCAGAAAGGAGAGAGGGTTGATATGAAAGAGGTAGTCATTGTAAGCGGAGCGAGGACAGCCGTCGGCGAGTTTGGCGGTTCTCTGAAAGGTGTCAAGGTCGTCGACCTGGGCGCCCTGGTGATCAAGGAGGCCCTGAAGAGGGCAGGTCTGCGGCCGTCTATCTCGGCCGACATCAAGAGTTTCCGCCCCAAGCCCTTCGGGGACTTCGAGATGACGGAGCTCAATAAAAAGTACTACGACTACGACAAGGCCCTGAAGCCCGTCTACGTCGACGAAGTCGTCATGGGCAACGTGCTCCAGGCCGGCCAGGGACAGAACCCGGGCCGCCAGGCCATGCTCTACGCAGGGCTCCCCGAGGAGACCAACGCCTTTTCCATCAACAAGGTCTGCGCCTCCGGCATGAAGGCGATCGCCCTGGCCGCCCAGTCCATCAAGGCAGGCGATGCCGAGATCATGATCGCCGGCGGCATGGAGAACATGAGCAATGCCCCCTATGCGTCCCGACGCCCGGTGGGGCTATCGCATGAGCATGCCCGCGGGCCAGCTCGTCGACCTCATGGTCTTCGACGGCCTCTGGGAAATCTTCAACGCCTACCACATGGGCCACACGGCGGAAGCGATCGCCAAGCTCTACAATATCCCCCGCGCAGAGCAGGATGCCTTCGCTTACGAGAGCCACCGGCGCGCCCGCGCGGCGATCGCCAGCGGCGCCACGAAGGACGAGATCGTCCCCGTCGTGATCCCCCAGAAGAAGGGCGACCCCAAGGTCTTCGCCGTTGACGAGAGGCCCATGGACACGACCCTCGAGAAGATGGCGAAACTGCCCCCGGCCTTCAAGAAGGACGGAACCGTCACGGCCGGCAACGCCTCGGGCATCAACGACGGCGCGGCGGCAGTGGTCCTCATGAGCGCCGACAAGGCAAAAGAGCTGGGCCTCAAGCCCCTGGCGAAGATCCTGGGTTATGCCACAGGCGGCGTGGACCCGGCCTACATGGGTCTCGGCCCCATCCCGGCAACGCACAAGCTCTTCAAGAAGCTCGGCCTCACGGCAAAGGACATCGACCTCTGGGAGCTCAACGAGGCCTTCGCGGTCCAGGCGCTCTCCTGCATCAAGGAGCTGGGCGTGGATCAGAACAAGTGCAACCTGCTGGGCGGCGGCGTCTCCATCGGCCACCCCATCGGCTGCACCGGCGCCCGCATCACCTACAGCCTCGCCATGCAGATGAAGAAGAACGGCCTCAAGCGCGGTCTCGCCGGGCTGTGCATCGGCGGCGGCCAGGGCATGTCCATCATTCTCGAGAGCGTGTAACCCGTCAACCTTCCAAGACAGCACCCCGGAGCCCATGAGCTCCATCACCACCACATAGAACCCTGTTCCGGGCGGGAGAGAGCTTCTCCCGCCGGGGACAGGACCGTCGGACCCGGAGATTCGCCGTTTCAGGCGCCAGGCCCGCCCCTGGAGAGAGGACTGTGCCGCGGGCGCTGTGCCGGATCGGGCTGGACTCATCAATAACAAATTCAGAATAGGAGGGTGAGGAAGATGGCAATCAAGACAATCGGTGTCATTGGGGCTGGCCAGATGGGCAACGGCATCTGCCAGGTCGCTGCGTTCCCGGGCGGCATCAATGTCATCATGAACGACATCGCCGAGCAGTTCGTCAGCAAGGGATTCGACACGATCTCCAAGAATCTGGACCGCCTTGTCGCCAAGGACAAGATCAAAGCGGACCAGAAAACGGAAATCCTCAGCCGGATCAAGAAGAGCACCAATCTCGAGGACATGAAGGATGCAGACATCGTCGTCGAGGCGGCCACGGAGCGTGAAGATCTGAAGCTCGGGATCTTCAAGAAGCTCGACGAGGTCTGCAAACCCGGCGTGATCCTCGCGTCGAACACCTCGTCGATCCCCATCACGCGGATCGCCGGCGCCACCAAGCGCCCCGAGCTTGTCATCGGCATGCACTTCATGAACCCCGTTCCGGTCATGCAGCTCGTCGAGATCATCAAGGGTCTCGTGACGTCCCAGGAAACCTACAACACCGTCGAGGCCCTCTCGAAGCAGTTCGGCAAGATCCCCGTCGAGTGCAACGACTTCCCGGGCTTCATCTCCAACCGCATCCTCATGCCCATGATCAACGAGGCCTTCTACACGCTGATGGAAGGCGTCGGCTCTCCCAAGGCCATCGACGACATCATGAAGCTCGGCATGAACCACCCCATGGGACCGCTCACACTGGCCGACCTCATCGGGCTCGACACCTGCTGGGCCATCATGGACGTTCTCTACAAGGGCTTCGGCGATTCCAAGTACCGTCCCTGCCCGCTCCTGAAGAAATACGTCGACGCGGGTCTCATGGGTCGCAAGAGCGGCCGCGGCGTCTACGACTACAGCGCGAAGTAACCGGAGATGAACCGGCGGCAAGGACGCTCACCGTCCCTGCCCCGCACCCAACGGGATCTTCAACAGAAAGGAGGGTGGTACTGTTATGGAATACAAGAACATTCTATTTGAAGTGGCCGACGGGGTCGCCACGATCACCATCAACCGGCCCAAGGCGCTCAACGCCCTGAACTCGGATGTGATGTGCGAGCTCTACGATGCGGCCATCAAGTGCAAGACCGACGAGGCCATCAAGGTCGTCATCCTCACCGGCTCGGGGGAGAAGTCCTTCGTGGCCGGCGCCGACATCTCCCAGATGGCGGAGCTGAGGCCCCAGCAGGCCATGGACTTCATGGAGACCGGCATCGAGACCTTCCGGATGTACGAGACGCTTCCGAAGCCCGTCATCGCGGCGATCAACGGCTTTGCCCTCGGCGGCGGCGTGGAACTGGCCATGTCCTGCGACATCCGCCTGGCCTCGGAGAACGCCCGCTTCGGACAGCCCGAGATCCTCATCGGTCTCATCCCCGGCTGGGGCGGCACGCAGCGCCTCGCCCGGCTCGTGGGCATGGGCCGCGCCAAGGAATACATCATGGCCGGCGTGCAGATCGACGCCAAGCGGGCCTACGAGATCGGCCTCGTGAACCAGGTCTATCCGCTGGATCAACTCATGGCGGAGGCAAAGAAGCTGGCCGGGAAGATGGCGAACCTGCCCGGTTTCGCTCTCAAGATGGCCAAGCACGCCATCAACTTCGGCTATGACCTGTCGCTCGACAACGCCATGCGGCTCGAGACCCAGTGCTGCTCCCAGTGCTTCAGCACCGACGACCAGAAGGAAGGCATGAAGGCGTTCCTCGAAAAGAGGAAACCGGCATTCAAGGGCAAGTGATGCGGCCCGAAGAATCAACTGTCAGGGCAGAAAAAGTTCAGGATTGAACTATAAACAAAATACATCAAGGGGGGATTTTTATGAATTTCGGACTCACTGAAGAACAACAGATGGTAAAGGATCAGATCACCAAGTTTGCAGAAACCAAGATCAAGCCCATTGCGGCCGACTTGGACCACACCCACCGTCACCCGGAAGAGATCTGCCGGGCCCTCGGCGAAATGGGCATCATGGGCGTCGCAATCCCGACGGAGTACGGCGGGGCCGGCATGGACGTCGTGACCTACGTCCACGCCATGATCGCCATCTCCAAGGCCTGCGCGAGCTGCGGCGTCATCGTCTCCGTCAACAACTCGCTCTACGGCTTCCCCGTGAACAGCTTCGGGACGGACGAGCAGAAGAAGAAGTACCTCACGCCCGTCGCCAGCGGGAAGGTCGAAGGCTGCTACGCTCTGACGGAGGCCGGCGCCGGCTCCGACGCGGCGGCGCTCGCCTGCAAGGCCGTCCTCAAGGGTGACAAATACATCGTCAACGGCGCGAAGCGCTTCATCACCAACGGCAACGTGGCCCGCTACTGCGTGCTCGCCGCCACGACGGACCCCGCACTGGCCTACAAGGGGGTCATCAACCTGATCGTCGACCTGAAGGAAACGAAGGGCTTCTCGGTGGGCAAGATCGAGGAGAAGATGGGAATCCTGGCCTCCGGCACGGCGGAGCTCGTCTTCGAGGATGCCGAGGTTCCGGCGGCAAACCTGCTGGGCAAGGTCGGCCAGGGGTTCAAGCAGATGCTGATGGGTCTTGACTGCGGCCGCATCGGGATCGGCTCCCAGGCCTGCGGCATCGGCAAAGCCGCCCTGGAAGACGCCATGAACTACGCGAAGGAGAGGGTGCAGTTCGGCAAGCCCATCTCCACCTTCCAGGCCATCCAGTTCAAGCTCGCCGACATGGCGACGGAACTCGAGGCGGCGGAGCTGCTGCTCCTGCGCGCCGCATGGATGGAAGACCATCACATGGACTACGAGAAGGAATCCGCCATGGCGAAGATGTACGCCTCGGATGTGGCCATGAAGGCCGCCATCGAGGGCGTCCAGATCTTCGGCGGTTACGGCTACTGCAAGGAGTACCCCGCAGAGCGCCACATGAGAGACGCCAAGATCTGCCAGATCTACGAAGGCACCAACGAGATCCAGCGCGTGGTCATCGCCCGCAAGCTTCTCGGCGCGCGCTAATCCACTGAGCGTTGCTCATAACGTCTAAAACAAAAGGGGGAAGGTTCAATGAGCCTTCCCCCTTTTGATTTCAAATCCCCCTCTTTCCCCCTTTTGCAAAGGGGGATGAAAGGGGGATTTTTCTAATAAATCCCTTCGACGCATCCGCCCGCCAAGGTCTCCCCCAACTCCCTGCACTTCTCCAGGGTCTCCTCCGTCAGCTTTCCCTTCGAGATCACCGGCTCGTAGACCTTCTTGAACTGGTAGCCGATGGCGATGCGCTCGATGTTGCGAAGCGCCCCCGTACCGTCGTTTCCGGCGCTGATAAAGACCACGTAGGGCTTGCGGAAGGCCTTCCCCTGAGCCGGGTAGTAGGTCCGGTCGAAGAAATCCTTGATCATGCCGGACATGTAGCCGAAGTTCTCCGGCGTGCCGACGGCAAGCCCCTGGCAATCCAGAAGGTCCTGGAGCGTGGCCTCGGCGGCCTGTTTCAGGACGACCTGCGCACCCTCGATGCCCGCCGCCCCCTCGGCGACAGCCTTCGCCATCCGCTCCGTGTTACCCGTCTGGGAATGATAGACAACCAGGATCCGGACCATATCCACCTCAATAAATCCCCCTTTCCTCCCCCTTTGTAAAAGGGGGAAAGAGGGGGATTTTCCGATCTTCTTGACTTTCGATCTTCAATCTTTTCCTTGCCACACCTGCCCCACGCTGCGCAAACTAATTCCGGCACAGTTTTCTCTTGACAGGCGGGACGTTTCATGAAAATTATGACCGTCGGTCAGTATTCGACCAGCGGTCAAGTCCGGTGGCTGCAGGAGGGGGGGTCATGAAGACGAAAATCACGGAACTGTTCGGTATCCGATACCCGGTCGTGCTATCCGGCATGAGCTGGATCAGCGTCCCCAGCATGGTTGCTGCGGTCTCCAACGCGGGGGGGCTGGGAATCCTCGCAACAGGGCCTCTTCACCCCGACGAGACCCGTGCGGCGATCCGCGAGATCCGCAAGCTCACGGACAAGCCCTTCGGCGCGAACGCGACGCTTCTCTTCCCCGGGGCGGCCCGCAACGCGAAGGTCCTCCTGGAGGAGAAGGTCCCCGTCATCAATTTCTCCCTCGGAAAAGGAGACTGGCTGGTCAAGGCGGCACACGAGTATGGCGGAAAGGTGGTCGCCACCGTCGTCAATCACCGTCACGCAAAGCGGGCCGAGGAGTACGGCACCGACGCGCTGCTCGTCACGGGGCACGAGGCTGCCGCTCACGGGGGCGAGGTGACAAGCCTCGTTCTCATCCCCAGCATTGTCGACACGGTGAAAATCCCCGTCATCGCAGCGGGCGGCTTTGCCGACGGCAGGGGCCTGGCGGCTGCGCTGGCGTTGGGCGCCGAGGGGATCGCCATGGGGACCCGTTTCATGACGACGAAGGAGAGTCCCCTGCACGAATTCTTCAAGCAGCTCTCCATCGAGAAGGATATCACCGACACCCTCTATTCCGAGAGGTTCGACGGCCTGCACTGCCGGGTCCTCGACACCCCGGCAGCGCGAAAAGCCATCCGCAAGGGACTCGATCTTCCCGCATCGTTTTTCACCTCGCAGGATATCGCCCGGCAGTTGAGGCTCCCCTACGCGAAGCTCTTTGCCGGCGTGGTGGCCTCTGGATGGAAGAATGCCAGGCAGCTCGCTTTCATGGCCAACGCCTTCAAGGCCATCCGCATCGCCACGGAAAACGGCGACAATGAAAAGGGCGTCCTCACGGTGGGCCAGGTGACGGGACTCGTGCGAGACATCCCTTCAGTAGCTGAGCTGATGGAGAGGATCGTCGCCGAGGCGTCCGCTGCCCGGGAACGTCTAAACACCGCCATCGCGGGGTGAGGGTGCCGGGCATATTTTTATCATTTGGAGGACAGGCGTCTCGCCTGTCAGTGCCGGGCGGGACGCCCGGCCCACGATAAACACAAAAGGGTAAAGATTTTTTATAGGCAGGATCTTCCTTTAGCCTTTAGCCTTTAGCCTTTAGCCTTTAGCCTTTAGCCTTTAGCCTGCAGCTTACGAAAGGAGAGAGAGATGGCCATTCTGGAGTGGAAAAAGGAAGACTCGGTCGCCGTCATCACCCTGACCAACGGCGAGAACAGGCACAACCCCGAGTTCGTCGCGGCGTTCCTGGCGGCGCTCGACGAGATCGAAAAGGACCCGACGCTCGCCTCCGTCGTCATCCTGTCGGGCGATGCGAAGAGCTGGTCCCAGGGGATCGACCTGACCTGGATGATGGCAAAGATGCAGCAGAAGGACGCCCAGGGCATCCGCGATTTCATGTACGGGATCAACAGCATCTTCAAGCGGGTGCTTCTCTACCCCATGCCGGTGATCGCCTGTCTGAACGGTCACGCGGCGGCCAACGGCGCCATCCTGGCCTGCGCCTGCGATTTTCGCTTCATGCGCTCCGACAAGGGGTTCTTCTTTTTCCCCGAGATCGACATCGGCATCCCCTTCCTGCCCGGAATGATCGCCTTTCTGAAGAAAGCCATCCCCTATGCCACGTTCAACGAGATGACCCTGACGGGAAGGCGCTGCACGGCAAGTGAGATGGCTGCAAGCGGCGTCCTGGTGAAGGCCTGCGACAACGAGGAGTCGCTCATCGCCGAGACGATGGCCTTCGCGAAAGCCCTCCAGAAAAAACGCGGCGTCTTCGGCGAGATGAAGCGGCGGCTCCACGCGGGGATCGTCGAGGTGATCGAGAAGGAAGACCCGAAGTATATCGAGCCGCTGAAATTGTTCTGGAAAGACTGAAAGGCAGGTTCGAGGATCGAGGCGCGAGGACCGAGGATTCAACAAGATTTACCCGGATTGACAGCCGAGGGGCGGGACCTCATACTAATTCCATGGAAAGGAAATATTCACCCTCACCCTAGCCCTCTCCCCTCAAGGAAGAGGGAAATCAAGGTTCAGGACTTCATAGGGGGACTCGCCTTGCTGCACGGCCCCAAAGACCCGCCCTTCTGGAAAGACCGGATCGTAAAACCGGCTGAGGTGCTGGAGAAGATCAAGCCCGGCATGACGATCTTTCTCGGCACGGGGATGGCCGAGCCGCGGACTCTCGTCAAAGAGCTCATGGCCTCGGACCGGGGAAACCTGCAGGACCTCGAGCTGATCCAGCTCGTGAGCCTCGGGGATACGGTCTCCATCGACGAGCGCTATTCGAGAAAATACCGCCTCAAGACGTTCTACAGCGGCTGGGTGGCAAGCGATGCCATCACGGCGGGCCGGGTCGATCTCATCCCGAGCCGCTTCTCCCGGATCCCCTGGCTCTTCAAGTCCGGCGCCGTTCGCATCGACGTGGCCGTCATCCAGATCACCCCTCCCGACGAGAGGGGGCACGCAAGCCTCGGTCTCGGCGTGGACGTGGCGCGCTATGCCATGGAGCAGGCATCGCTCGTGGTGGCGGAGATCAACTCGGGAATTCCCCGCACCCTCGGCGACACCTTTGTCCACGTCGATGACTTCGATCTCTTCGTCGAGGCGAAGGATCCTCCTATTTATCTGCCCCGCTGGCCCGTCCAAGACGCCTTCGACCGGATCGCGGCCCACATCGCCTCGGTGGTGGAAGACGGCAGCTGCCTGTCCTTTTCGATCGGGCCCATCTACGAGGCCCTCGCCTGTCACCTCTGGAAAAAGAAGCACCTGGGCATTCACACGCCTTTCTTCACCGACGCCCTCATGGATCTCGTGAATTCCGGCGCCGTGACCAACCGCCGCAAGCGCTTCTTCCAGGGCAAGTCAGTGGCCGCCTACGTGCTCGGGACGCAGGCCCTGATGAAGTGGCTCGACGGCAACGCGCTCGTCGATTTCCAGCCCATCGACATCGTCATGAACCCCCGCAACATAGGGCTCAACGATCGTTTCATGGCCATCCTGCCGGCCCGCAAGGCCGACCTGACCGGCGGCATCGCCCTGCACGTCGGCAAGGGGAACGTGACGGCGGGCGCAGGCGCCGTGGCGGAGCTTTTCGCCGGGGCGGCCTTCTCCCGCGGCGGACGCACGATCTTCGCCCTTCCCAGCCGCGACCGCAAGGGCGAGTCCAACATCCTCGTCTCGATTGCCGACTACCCCAACCAGTTCACCAACCAGGAATCCCTCGACATGATCGTCACGGAGCACGGCATCGCCTATCTCACGGGCCGGACGATCCGGGAGCGGGCCCAGGCCCTGATCGACATCGCGCACCCCGACGATCGGGCAGTACTCGTGCAAAAAGCCAAGGATGCAAAGCTCCTCTACAAGGACCAGATCTTCTTCGCCGATTCCGGCCACCTCTACCCGGAGAATCTTGCCCGCACGGAGATATTCAAAGATCAGTTGAAAATCTCTTTCCGGCCCATCAAGCCCTCCGACGAGGACGAGATGCGAAGGCTCTTCTACCGCTTTTCGGACCAGGCCGTCTACTACCGGTACTTCAGCCGCATCAAGACCATGCCGCACGGGAAGATGCAAGAATACGTCAACGTGGACTACCGCAGGGCCATGTCGATTGTGGGGATTGTTAACGAAAAGGGAATGGATCGCATCATCGCCGAGGCGCGCTACGTCCGCCTTGCGGACCGTCCCTATGCCGACACGGCGTTCCTCGTTGACGAGGCCTACCAGGGCCGGGGGATCTCGACCTTTCTGCTGAACATGCTCATCCGGATCGCACGCGAGCAGGGCGGCATCGAGGGGTTCCGGGCCGACGTGCTGCTCGACAACAAGTCCATGCTCCGGGTCTTCGAGAAGACCCCCTTCCCGCTTCGCGCCGTCGTCTCCGAGGGGACCTACGAGATCGTCATCTCCT
This sequence comes from uncultured delta proteobacterium, assembly GCA_963802225.1. Lineage (GTDB taxonomy): Bacteria > Desulfobacterota > Syntrophia > Syntrophales > UBA2192 > UBA2192. Next base: position 33,065 of record CAWDHZ010000006.1, read on the forward strand.
TCCGGGACAAGGACAAGACGGAGGAGATCAAACGGCTGGAGGAGGAGAAACTGACGAAGCAGTGATCAGTGATCGGTGACCAGTGTAAAGAAAAATCCCCCTCTTTCCCCCTTTAACAAAGGGGGATGAAAGGGGGATTTTTTTGCTTTCAGGTGTCTGGCTCAGCTTTTCTTGCGCTTCGCCATCTCCTCGGCCTTGAGCTCCTTGCGCAGCACCTTGCCGACGGTGCTCTTGGGAAGCTCCTTGCGAAACTCGATCTCCGAGGGGAGCTTGTAGGTGGCAAGCTTCGTCTTGGCGAATTCGATCAGCTCTTCCTGGGTTGCCGTTTCGCCTTCCTTGAGGACGATGAAGAGCTTCACGTTCTCGCCGCGCTTGGGGTCGGGGATGCCGATGGTGCAGGCTTCCTGGACCTTGGGGTGCTCGTAGAAGACCTCGTCGACGTCCCTCGGGTAGACGTTGAAGCCGCCCGAGATGATCATGTCCTTCTTGCGGTCCACGATGTAGAAGTAGCCGTCCTCGTCCATCGTGGCGATATCTCCCGTGAAGCACCAGCCGTCACGCAGCGTGTAGGCCGTCTCCTCGGGCTTGTTGAGGTAGCCCTTCATGACCTGGGGGCCACGGACGATGAGCTCGCCGGGCTGGCCCACGGGCATGTCGATGAGGCCCGTCTCGAGATCCACGATCCGCGCCTCCGAGTCGCTGATGGGAACGCCGACGCTGCCCGCCTTGCGCGCGCCTCCACCGAAGGGGTTCACGTGTACGACCGGTGTCGTCTCCGTCATCCCGAAGCCCTCGACGATGACGGCCCCCGTGATCCGTTCGAACTCGTGGATGACCTCGACGGGCAGCGGCGCGCTTCCCGAGAAGGCCCCCTTGATGCAGGACATGTCGGTCTTTTTCAAATCCGGGTGGTTGAGCATCCCGATGTACATCGTGGGCACGAGCGCCGCGAAGGTGGGCCGGAACTTCCGGATGGCCTCCAGCAGCTGCGGCGGCTGGGGCCTGGGGATCAGCACGTCGGTCCAGCCCATGTGAACGGAGATGTTCATGGCCCCGGTCATGCCGAAGACGTGGAAGATGGGCAGGGCGCCCAGACAGATCTCGGCCCCCTTCTTGAACCGCTGGAACCAGGCCTCGGCCTGCTGGATCTGCTTGCTGAGATTGGCGTGGGTGAGCATGCAGCCCTTGGAGACGCCCGTTGTGCCGCCTGTGTACTGGTACATGGCCACGTCCTCGAAGCCGATCTTCGGCCGCGGCGGGTTGGGGCTGTACTTTGCGATGCAGTCCTTCCACTTGTAGACATCGGGCGCCGCCTTCACGTCGGCGGCCATCTTCTTCTTTTTGGCCACCAGCGGGAAGAGCAGGTTCTTCGGGAAGGGCAGGTAGTCACCGAGGGAGGTGTAGACGATCTGCTTGACCTTGGTTTTCGGCCGCAGGTCGATCATGCGGTTACTCAGCAGGTCGAGCGTGATGAGGACCTTCGAACCCGAGTCGTTGAATTGGTGCTCCAGCTCGCGATCCGAGTACAGCGGGTTGTTGAGCACCGTGATCGCCCCGATGCGAAGTGTGGCGTAGTAGGCGATCACCTGCGGGATCATGTTGGGAAGAAGGATCGCCACGGCGTCGCCCTGCTTCACCCCAAAATCGGTCAGGCACATGGCAAAGCGGTCCACCATGTCCTTCATCTGGCGATATGTCATCGAGTAGCCCTGGAAGATCAGGGCGGCCATTTCCGGGTACTTTCCCGCCGTCCTATCCAGGATGTCGGGCATGGTGATCTCTTCATAGTTGATCGTGGCCGGCACCCCCGGCTCATAGGACTTGAGCCAGGGCTTCTTGAAATAGACGGAGTCTTCGTAGGCCATGGGGTACCTCTATTATTAAATGGCTTAGGGCAAAGAACAGGGGATCATCCTAAACAAGGCTTGGGTCGAATGGCTTATGGCGAAGGGCATAAGGATCAGGGCATAAAGCAATAAGTAAACCCCTTTCTTATCTGTCTTTCGCCTTAAGCCCTACGCCTTTAGCCATGCGCCATTCTTCAACCGCCTTTTGCCGGTTCAAAAGAAAACCCGGATTTCTCCGGGTTTTCTTTGAACCGTTTGTTTAGAACTTGTAGGTGTAACTAAAGCCGATCAGGTGAGCCGTACCGTCTTTCATTGTGCTGGTGAGGACACCATCGGCCGGCCTTGCCACCACATCTCGTACCCCGATAATCATCAGGGTGTAGGAGAAATCGAGGGCCCAGTTGTTCCTATGGTAACCGGCGCCGAGGCTGAACATGTTGCGGTCGTTGTCGGGCAGGATGTAGTCGATCGTGTTATCGGGCTCCGGCGCCTGGTCGTAGGCATAGCCGAGGCGGAGGTCCCAGTTCTCGTTCACCTTCCACTCCGTGCCGATCATGAAGCGGTAGACGTTGTCCCAGTTCTTGGGGGTCGCCTGTGTTCTCGCCCCGGTCGGGCCGAAAGGCGCCCCGAAATTGATCTGCAGCTGGTTGTAGGTCTCCCAGCGGGTCCAGTAGATGCCGCCGCCGAGCGTGAGGTCCTTCCTCAGGTTGAAGTTCACACCGGCGAAGATCATGTCGGGCAGACTCAGATCTCCGGTGGCCGGCATGTTCCTGAGACCCGCTGCCAAAACGTTGGGGCTGACCTTCACATCGCCCTCGACATTCATGCTGATACGGCTGCGGTAGGTAACACCCGCCTGCATCCAGTCCGTGGGCTTGTACTGGATCGCGGCGTTGAGGCCCCAGCCCCAGGTATCGCCGTCAAGCTCGAACTCAGGGCTGCCCACGGCGGGGGATAACTTTTTCTTCAGATCGAGGGTCAAGTACGTCACGTTCAGACCGAAGGCGACCGAGAGTTTGTCGGAGAACTTGTAGGCGATATTGGGATTGAGCTCGACGGTCTGGATCTCGGCGTAGAAGCTGTTGTAGCGGCCGGGCCAGTTGGAGTTGAACTCCGTGCCGAGTCCGAAGCGGGAGAACAGGCCGATGCCTCCCCACCACTTGTCGTTGATCTGCTGGGTGTAGTAGGCGTGGGGCGGGAAGAACCAGTTGCGCGTGAAATCACTCTCCACGCCACCCGGCGTTTCAACCGTGATCATCGGCGTGATCGCCGTGAGGCCGACCATGACCTGCTTTCCCTTGAGCTGGGTGATGCCGGCCGGGTTGTAGAAGACGGCGGACGGATCGTCGGCCGAAGCCACGAGCCCCGCCCCAAGGACGTTGCCGCGGGCGCTGCCTTCATAAAGGGCAAAGCCCGCACCGAAAACGGGTGTGGAAAGGAAAAGAACGAAAACGACGCTTAGAAACGAATAGACAAGCCTCCTCTTAGACATAATACCCCCTCCTATAATCAAAGAACTGATAATGAAATCAACGCCCGGAATGGCGCTTTCCTCTTTGCGCATTTTTTGACATATCCAACGCCCTATGTCAATGGAATTTATAAAAAAAAGTCCCTGCCCGCGGATGCAGGCAGGGACGTCATTCCAGCAATTTCACTGACCGGCGGTCACTCCGGTCCGGTCAGGCAGACGCGCCGATCAGGCCTGAGCCTTCGGCTCTTCCTTGGGCTCTTCCTTTGTCTCCATGGCTTCCCAGACGATCTCGGCGACGTCCTTGGCAACGACCTTGTCCTCGGCGTTGC
>CAWDHZ010000007.1:0-14424 GCA_963802225.1 uncultured delta proteobacterium
CTTACCCTCTCACCTTCTTACCTTCTCATTCCTTGACTGCCCAGATGAAGAATTCCTTGTTTCCCTCGGGGCCCGTGAGCGGCGACTCGCAGGTCCCCCGGACGGACAGGCCCTGTTCGGCAAAGAAGGCAGCAAGTTCCGCCACCACCCGGAGGTGAACCGCCGGGTCCCGGACGACGCCCTTCTTGCCCACCTCGCCCCGGCCCACCTCGAACTGCGGCTTGACGAGAGCAAGGATCAGCCCGCCGCTCTTCATGAAGCGGAGCACGGGCGGGATGACGTGCCTCAGCGAAATGAAGGATGTGTCGATCGTCGCGATGTCGACGGGCTCCTCGACCCCCACGCCCTGGAAGTGCCGGATGTTGGTCCGCTCGAAGATGACGACCCGGGGATCATTGCGCAGCTTCCAGGCGAGCTGGCCGTAACCCACGTCGACGGCGTAGACCTTCCGGGCCCCTTCCTGCAGGAGACAGTCCGTGAAGCCTCCCGTCGAGGCGCCCACGTCGAGGGCCGAAAACCCGTCGACCCGGATGCCAAAGGCCTCCAGGGCCCCCTTGAGCTTCACGCCGCCGCGGCTCACGTAAGGGTGATCCTCGCCCCGGATCCGGACGATCGCCCCTTCGGCAATCAGGGCGCCCGCCTTGTCGACGGGCTCCTCGTTGACAAGCACCGCGCCCGCCAGGATGAGGGCCCGCGCCCGCTCCCGGGACGCAACAAGGCACCGGTCCACGAGCAGCACGTCCAGCCTGATTTTGGGGGATTTTTCTTTCATGAAATGGTTAATGGCGGGTACTCAGCCCGGCAATAAAATGACTCAACTTGTCATTCCCGCGCATAGCCTGCCCTTACTCAATCAGGGGCGGGGATCCGCTGCGCATACGGATTCCTGGTCAAGCCAGGAATGACATCATTGACATGTTTAGCTGCCGGAGAAACAACTTATTCTCTATTTCGCCACCACTTCCCGCAGCGCCGGCTTTGCCGGTCCCGCGAGTTTCCGCGCGGCCTCGAGGATCCCGTCCTCGTCGATACCGTAGCGGTGTCTCAACTCGGCCTGGCTTGCGTGCTCGACGAACTCGTCGCGGATGCCGAGGCGCTTCACCTCGATGCCGGAGAGGCCTTTCGCCTCGAGCATTTCGAGAACTGCGCTGCCGAAACCGCCCGCAAGGACGTTCTCCTCCACGGTGAGGACCTTCCCCGTTGCCGATGCCACACGGCTCAGGAGCTCCTCGTCGAGGGGTTTCACGAAGCGGCAGTTGACCACGGTGGCGTCGATTCCTTCCTCTCGCAATCGCTTTGCGGCATCCAGGGACGGCTGCACCGTGTAGCCGATGGCGAAAATGGCCACGTCCCCGCCCTCCAGGAGAATCTCGGCCTTGCCGATCTCCAGGACTTTCAAGGTTTCGTCGAGGGGCACGCCCATTCCCTTGCCGCGGGGGTAGCGAACCGAGGCGGGACCACCGCATGTGACGGCCGTCTTGAGCATGTGCTGCAGCTCGTTTTCGTCCCTGGGCGCCATGATGACGATGTTCGGGATGGCCCTCAGGTACGAGAAGTCGAAGAGCCCGTTGTGGGTCGCGCCATCGTCGCCCACGATGCCGCCGCGGTCCAGGGCGAGCACCACGGGGAGCTTCTGGAGGCAGACGTCGTGCAGCACCTGGTCGTAGGCCCGCTGCATGAAGGTGGAGTAGATGGCCACAACGGGAATGATCCCCTCCGTCGCCATCCCGGCGGCGAAGGTCACGCCGTGCTGCTCGGCAATCCCCACGTCGAAAAATCTTTCGGGGAACTCCTTCGCGTAGGCGTCCAGTCCCGTCCCGCTGCACATGGCCGCCGTGATGGCCACAAGCTTCGGGATTTCCCGGGCGAGCGTGATCATCGTCCGGCCGAAGACCTCCGTGTAGCTGGGGATTCCGCTCGGATCCGCGGCGATGTCGCCTGTCCGGGCGTTGAAGGGGCCGATGCCGTGGAACTTCGTGGGCTCCAGTTCGGCAAAGGGATACCCCTTGCCCTTTTTCGTCAGCACGTGGACGAGCACGGGGCGGTTGTGTTCCTTGACGTTGCGGAGCATCGGGATGAGATGGTCGAGGCGGTGCCCCTCCAGGGGCCCCACGTACTCGAAGCCCAGCTCCTCGAAGAGAGCCCCGGGGGTGAGGAAGGACTTGAGGGCCTCCTCGGCCTGGCGGGAGATCTTGACCATCTGCTCGCCGACGTTGGGGATACCCCGGAGGAACTGCTTCACGTCGCCACGGAGTTTGGTGACCCGGCGGCCCGTCATGATCTGATTGAGGTAAGCCGAAAGGGCGCCCACGTTGGGCGAAATCGACATCTCGTTGTCGTTGAGGATGATGATGAGGTCCTTCTTGCGGTCGCCCGCCCAGTTGAGCCCTTCAAAGGCCAGGCCCGCCGACATGGACCCGTCGCCGATGACGGCGACAACCTTGAAGTTCTCGCCGTTGAGGCAGCGCGCCTCGGCGATCCCGGCCGAGGCCGAGATCGAGGTACTGCTGTGGCCCACGCTGAAGGAGTCGTAGATGCTCTCCTCGCGCCGCGGGAAGCCGCAGACACCGCCGCTTTTACGCAGCGTGTGGAACCGGTCGCGCCGGCCCGTGATGAGCTTGTGGGCGTAAGCCTGGTGACCCACATCCCAGATGATCTTGTCCCGGGGGGCATCGAAGACGTAGTGGAGGGCAAGGGTGAGCTCCACGGTGCCCAGCGACGGGGCCAAATGACCGCCGTTTTTGGAGCAGGTCTCGATGATGACCCTGCGGATGTCCTCGGCGAGGATTTCAAGCTCCTCCTGGCGGAGCAGCTTGATGTCGGCCGGCGAATTGATTTTTTCCAGCATGCCTTGGTTAACCTGTTCTCTGTGCCTGTGCAACGCGATGGAGCTTATGTTTTTCGGTCCACCATGAACCGGGCGATCATCCTGAGGGGCTCGGCCCGCTCGTCCAGCAAGCTGAGATCGGCGAGGGCCTTTTCCACGAGCTCCGAGGCGAGGCGCCGCGAGGTCTCGACCCCGACGAGGGCGGGGTAAGTGAGCTTCCCCCGGGACTTGTCACTCCCGGTGCCCTTGCCGAGGGCCTTCGCGTCGCCTTCGACGTTTAAGATATCATCGGCGATCTGAAACGCAAGCCCAACATGGCGTCCGTATTCCGTCAGCGCGTAGAGCGCGTCGTCGTCCGCCCCGCCGAGGATGGCCCCGGCCCGGAGCGAGACCGTGATCAGGGCGCCCGTCTTTCGCGTGTGGATGAAGTTGAGCGTCTTCTCTTCAGGCGTCTTCCCTTCCGACTCGATGTCCACCACCTGGCCGCCCACCATGCCGAACCAGCCCGCCGCGAGCGCCACCTCCTGGATAACCTGTAGGAGCTTCTCCGCCTTCACGACCCCCGTCGGCGTCCGCCCCGCGATGAGGCGGAAGGCGTCGGTGAGCAGGGCATCGCCTGCCAGGATGGCAACGGCCTCGCCGAAGACCTTGTGGCTCGTCGGCTTGCCGCGCCGGGTGTCGTCGTTGTCCATGGCCGGGAGATCGTCGTGAATGAGCGAGTAGGTGTGGATGAGCTCGAGCGCGCAGGCCGTGGGCATGACGACGTCGATCGGGCCGCCGACGGCCTCGGCAGCTCCAATGCATAGGATCGGGCGAAGGCGCTTCCCCCCGGCGAACACACTGTATCGGGCGGACCTGAAGATCACGGGAGGCTCGGTGGACTCGGCGGGGAGATAGAGCTCCAGAGCCTGATCGACGAGGGTCTTCCGCGTCTCGAGGTACTCGTCCAGGAAAATGGGGTTAGTGGTCATCTCCTTCCGGTTCGGGCTTGAAGGGCTTGACCTCCGTCTCGCCCTCCTTTTTAAGAAGGATCTCGATCCTTCGTTCGGCCTCGTCGAGCTTGCGCGAGCAAAGCCTTGCCAGGCGGATCCCCTCCTCGAAGGAGGCGAGGGACTCGTCGAGCGTGAGCTCGCCCAGTTCCATCTTCCGGACGATCTCCTCGAGCTTCGACAGGGCGTCCTCGAACTTGGCCTCTGCCATGGCGTCATTCTTTTTCGATCTTGGTGACGACGGCATCGAACCGACCTTTCGCAACATTTATGCCAACGGGATCCCCCGCTGATAGTTCTTTTGCATCCCTGATTACCTGTCCCTCGGGCATCGTCCGGGCGATGGCGTATCCCCGGGCGAGTACCCCCAGAGGGCTCAGGCTGTCCAACAGGGCCGTTCGGCCCGCAAGCCTCGTCCGCAGGGCTTCCACCTGGCGGAAGATACCCGTTATCATGCCTTTCTTTATATTATCAAGCACAAAGGTAAGGTTTGCCAGCTTCACCCCCGGGCTCAGGTACTGCAGGTGTGTCTCGAAGTGACGCAGCCGGTCCCGCTCGCCGCGCGCCCGGCGGATGAGGGAGGCACTCAGGTTGTTCAACCGCTCGTCGAGGCCGAGCCGCAGGTCGACAAGGCGACGCCTGGGGTCGCGGACCCTCTCGGCAAGCGTTTCCAGCCGGTCCTTCCGGAGCTTCAGCAGCCGCTCGCCACCGTTTACAAGGCGCGCGGTGAGCGCCCGGATCTGCTGGGTGAGATCGCTTCTCATGGGGACCACCAGCTCAGCTGCCGCCGAAGGGGTGGGCGCCCGCATGTCGGCCACGAAGTCGGCAATGGTGAAATCGATCTCGTGGCCCACGGCGCTGATGACGGGAATGCGCGAGGCGAAGATGGCCCGGACGACACCCTCGTTGTTGAAGGCCATGAGATCCTCGAGCGATCCCCCGCCCCGCGCCACGATGATGACGTCGATGCCGGGCATCTTGTTCAAATGATGAAGGGCCTCGACGATCTCGGCGGGGGCCTCGGCGCCCTGCACCCGCACGGGGGCGATAAGGATACGCACGGAGGGGAAACGGCGCTTCGTAATATTAAGGATATCCCGGATGACGGCGCCCGACGGCGAGGTGATAACTCCGATCCGCAAGGGCAGGTAGGGGATGGGCTTTTTGTGGACGGGATCGAAAAGCCCCTCGGCCTGCAGCCGGACCTTGAGCTGCTCGAAGGCGATCTGCAGGGCGCCCACTCCCCTGGGCTCGGCGCAGTCCAGGATGAGCTGGTACTCGCCGCGGGGCTTGTAGACGTTCATCCGGGCCCGGCAGACGATGTGCATCCCGTCCTCGAGATCGAATTTCAGCACCCGGGCGACGGTCCGGAACATCACCGCCCGGACCTGGCTTGCTTCGTCTTTAAGCGTAAAGTAGAGATGGCCCGAGGCGGGCCTGCGAAGGTTGGAGATCTCGCCCTCGACCCAGAGCTGATCGAAGGTGGCCTCCAGAACATCCTCGACCTGCCTTGTGAGCTCCGTGACGGTCAGAATCTCGCGGGTTGAAAAGAGATCCATGGGAAGGAAGTAGCAGAGGGGACGAAGCGATGCAAGGGATTTGTACCGCACTACTGTCGCCGACAACGCCTTTCGCTCTTTGACTTTTTCAAGGCCTTGGGGTAAGAAGTGGCAATAATAACCAAGGGGGAAAAGAGTCTTTCATGGCGAAGAAAATCAACAAGAAGAAGCAGGATTACCTGAAATCCAAAGTCGAGCACATCGACATCACCAAGATCGACGCCGTCGACATCATCGACTCGATGAAGAAGATGTCCTTCTCGGCCCGCGACCTGGCCGTGGCGGCCGAGATGTACAACCGCATGCTGGCCGACCGCAACTGCGTCGTCTTCCTCACCATCGCCGGAAGCACGAGCGCCGCGGGCTGCATGCAGATTTACGCCGACATGGTGAGGTACAACATGGTGGACGCCATCGTGGCCACGGGGGCCTCCATCGTGGACATGGACTTCTTCGAGGCCCTGGGCTTTCGCCACTACCAGGGCACACCCCACGTCGACGACAGCGAACTGCGCAGGCTCTACATCGACCGGATCTACGACACCTACATCGACGAGCAGCAACTTCAGCACTGCGACAAGACCGTCACGAAGATCGCCGACGCGCTTGCGCCCCGGCCCTACTCCTCCCGGGAATTCATCAAGGAGATGGGCCGATACCTGACAAAGAACGCAAAGAAAAAGGACTCGCTGGTCCAGCTGGCCTACGAAAACGACGTACCCATCTTCTGCCCGGCTTTTTCCGACTCCAGCGCGGGCTTCGGCCTGGTGCTGCACCAGCACAAGCGACCCAAGAGCCATGTCTCCATCGACTCGGTGAAGGACTTCCGGGAACTGACGGAGATCAAGATCGCGGCGCCCGCGTCGGGCCTGCTCATGATCGGCGGCGGCGTGCCGAAGAACTTCATCCAGGACACGGTCATCTGCGCCGAGATCCTCGGCAAGGACGTCCCCATGCACCAGTATGCCGTCCAGATCACCGTGGCCGATGCGCGCGACGGGGCCTGCTCGAGCTCGACGCTGAAAGAAGCCGCTTCCTGGGGTAAGGTGGACACCGTCTCCGAGCAGATGGTCTTCGCCGAGGCGACGATGGCCCTGCCTCTGCTGGCAAGCTACGCGTACCACAAGGGAAACTGGAAGAAGCGGAAGAAGTGGAGATTCGCCCGTATTTACAAGGACTAACCTCCCTCCCCTCAAACAAGCGGAAATCACGAAAGGCCGGCGCCGAATCGCCGGCCTTTTTGTTCATGTTATCAATGCGGTCCAAATCGGGCCGTCCCATTTCGGTACAGGGTCCGAGAAGCCCCGTCATTGCAGCGATACAAAGCTTCGAGGCCATTTTGGCATGGCTTCGAGATATCCCGCCTTTTGCGACCATTCCGCCTTCGTCATCGCAACAATTTAATATTGTTGATGTATTTATGTTAACGCCTCCGGATTTTCCCGTGGCACATCCGGTGCTCCTGCATGTTGCCAGATTCAACCCCAAGGAGGTTCGTCATGTTCGGGACGACGAAAGAAAGAGGAAAAGGCGCCACCGCAGGGCGGAACGTAAAAACGATGAGGATCTGGCTCTGTACAATCGCAGTACTCGCCATGCTGTTTTCCACGGGGCCGGCCTGGGCGGACGATGACAACACCGAGGAAGGGCTCTTCACGGCCGTTGCCCCCGATGCCATGATCGTGCTCGACCTCTCCGGCAGCATGAAGTGGAACCCCCCGGGGGACCACGATTCGTGGAACAACGCGACGAATCTCTACAGCAACGCCACCTGCTCGGGGCCCTTCTATGAAGATCAGTCGCATGCGGGCTACACGACCCTGTGCTCGCGCTATGAGATCGCCCGGAAAACCCTTTTCACCGTCCTCGACGACAACCGCGACGGGACCATCAAATCCGACGACGAGTCGAGCATGAACATCCGCTTCGGTCTGGGCAAGTTCCAGGGAAGCGCCTACACGAAGCTGCGCGACATCGCCGCCAAGTACTCCGAGATCTATTGCGGCAGGGCCGCCTGCATCGTGGATGAGGCCGCGAACGGCACAAATAACATCCGCTACTCGATGAGCTCCTCCAGCGTCACCGGCGCCACCCCCCTGGTCATGGCGCTCTCGAGCGTCAAGAGCTATCTCGACACGAACAAGACGAACGACTCCTACCGCAGCTGCCGCCAGAAGTTCGTCATCCTCGTTACCGACGGGGCCGACACGATGAACTGCGGCGGAGCGGGCTACGACACCCAGTCTGACCAATACAAGCGCAGGCGAGCATCGGTTACGGCCGCCAAGGCCCTGGCGGATGCGGGCTACAAGGTCTTCGTCATCGGCATGGGAAGCAGCATGCCCGCGTACCTTCAGAACACCCTGAACTGGATGGCCTACTGGGGCGGAACGGACAACCCGCTAGTCCCGAATAGCGGCTCCGTGTCCGGCTTCGATCCTGCCTCGGTCAGCACCTGCGGCGGCTCCTCAACGACGGGCACCTGCGACGGGTGGAGCGATCAGTGCTTCGCCACCTCCAACGACCCCGGGACGGCGGCGCTTTCCGGCTACGCCTTCATCGCCAACAACGCCGCGGAGCTCGAGGCGGCCTTCCGCCAGGCCGTCAACCACATCCGCGAAGCGACCTATTCCTTCACGCAGGCCTCGGTGGCCTCCACGCGGCTCATCGACGAGAACTACCTCTACGAGGCGACCTTCCAGCCCGCAAACGGCGAGCCCTTCTGGCAGGGCCACATCCAGAAGTACAACATCAACACGGACGGCAGCATCGGCAGCGTGGCTTGGGACGCCGGCACCGTGCTCCAGTCCATGTCGGCTTCCTCGCGAAGCATCTACACCTACAAGGCCGCCTCGCTGACCTCCTTCACCACGTCGAACATCACGAGCACGGATCTCAACGTGGCCGACGACACGAGGCGCAACGAGGTCGTGGAATTCATCCGCGGTGAGAGCGCCTACAACCCCGACAACTGGAAGCTCGGCGACACCTTCCGCTCCAACCCGATCACGGTGGGCACGCCGGCGCAGTACTTCCGGGACACCCGGGACACGGCCAACGCTTTCGCGGCGTTCCGCACCAGCAACGCGCGCTCGACGGCCAACGGCAAGCGCATCGTCGTGGCTGGCGCCAATGACGGCCAGCTCCACGCCTTCCGCACCAGCGACGGGGCCGAGCTCTGGAGCTTCATCGCACCCAACCTCCTGAGCAAACTCAAGAACATCGCGCACACCTCGCACCCCACGGGCCTGACCCACCAATACTACGTCGACGGCCCCATCAGTGTAGCCGACGTGTGGCTGGGAAGCGGCGACGGGACGACGAAGAGCGCCTCGGACTGGAAGACCCTGCTGGTCTTCGCCCAGGGCAGGGGCGCCACGCAAACCCTCTGGAGCTCGTCGAGTTCCTGCGACAGCGGCTTCAGCAACGTCTACTCGGCCTCAACTCCGTACTACTGCGGCTACCACGCCCTGGACATCACCAACACGGCCGCCCCCGCCTACAAGTGGCGCATCACCCCGTCGGCAAGCCAGGCCCCCTACCTCGGCGACCCGTGGAGCAAGATGATGGTGCACCGCGTAAAGGTCGGCGGCCAGGAGAAGTGGGTCGGGTTCTTCGGCGGCGGGCACAACTACTCGAGCTGCACCGGCACGGGGTGCGACACCCGCGGGAAAGGGTTCTTCGTGGTCGAGCTGGCCACCGGCAACATCCTGTGGAGCTACACGACGGCGGACAACTCGGACCTGGCCTACGCGATGCCCGGGACCCCGACGATGATCGACTCCGACAACGACGGCTTCATCGACGTGGCCTACATCGGCGATTTGGGCGGCAACCTCTGGCGCTTCAAGTTCTGCTTCAACGCTGGCGGATCGTCCTGCTCGACGACGCAGCTGGACCGGCTCGCGGCTCTACGCGCGGGAAGGCGGCATCGGCCCCGTCTACGACGCCCCGACGGCGACCCGGGACGCCATCGGAAACATCTGGCTCTACTGGGGCACCGGCGACAAGGCCGAGCCCATCGTCGTGGGCGGCGGAACGGACCGGTTCTTCGGCGTGAAGGACAGAACCCTGTCCGGCACGGTCCAGGTGAGCAACCTCGAGAATGTCACGAGCAGCACCTACTCCGACGACTCCAGCAAGAAGGGCTGGTACATCAACCTCGGCGGGGCCGGCGAGAAGGTCCTCTCCGATCCCTCCATCTTCGGGGGCCAGGTCTACTTCACCACCTACACCCCGGCTAGCGGCGCGAGCGACCCCTGCAGCCAGGCGGGCACGGCGAAGCTCTATTCCGTCAACTACGTGAGCAGCGCCGGGTCCCTCACAGGCGGCAGCCGCAGCATGACGCTCGGCGTGGGCATCCCCACGGCGCCCGTTCTGTCCACGAACCCCTACAGCAGCACGCCGGACCTCTATGTCACCGTGAGCGGCGGCGCGGGCATCGGCTCGAACACCCGGAAGGCGCCCGTCAACCCGCCGTCCATTGCCAACAAGACCAACATCCTGCACTGGAGGGACAGGAGGATTCAGTAGACCCAGAGAGAGGATTGCGAAAAAGGCCGCCCCGGCAACGGGGCGGCCTTTGAAATTTGTTCGCTTACTTCTTCCCTTCTTTTCAGGAAGCATCCCCCTCCAGATCGGCAATCCGTCGCCTCAGGTTCTCCGGCACGGCGGCCTTGCGGTTTGCCCGGTAATCGAAGCAGACCAGGGTTCCTTCCCCCTCGGCGGCGAGGCGGCCCAGCCGGTGGCTGAAGACAACATAGCGCATGACGAAGCGGTCCTCGCCGATGCTCGCCACCCGCGCCCCGATCGAAACCGTGTCCGGATAGGACAGGGCCGCACGGAAACGGCAGGTCGTCTCGGACAGGATCGGGCCTATGGGGTCCCTGCCCAGAAATTCCGGGACATTGAGCTTCTCGAAATAGGCGATCCGGGCCGTCTCGAAGTAACGGAAGTAGACGATGTTGTTGACATGTCCGAAGGCGTCCATCTCGCCCCAGACCACGGGGACATCCACTACGACGGGATAGCCTGCCAAATCTTTTTCCATCCTGATCCCTCCACCGTAATTGCGTCGATCCCATCTTAACAGATCGCCCGGCACCACTCAATCAATAGGTCCTCAAAGCCCCGAACGTAAACCGTCAACCGGGCGAGGCTGCATCGTGTGTTTCAACGGGCGCGCAAAGAGCTGGACGCCGTGAAGACCGATAACCCGCCCTCGGCATCCTAGATGGTGCCGCACTGGCCGTGGCGGCATTTGTCGAGTTCCGCACAGGCCGGCAACCGGAGATCAGTATTCCAGTCGGCACAACATTTCGGCATGTGAAAAATAAGCAATTCAAAGACAGCCCCTCCAATTACGCATCCCAAGCCGATCGTATCCCGAACGCGGGTGAGCTCAGATTCCTCGGCTTTTTATTGTATTGGCTGGTTCCTCGGGCGTAGAGCTCTTCTTTCGGGTAAACGATGACGGAGGAATCAATCGATGAACGCGACGATCGCGGAAATCCTGATCGGCCAGATGAGATCGTCCACGAGATAATGGGATACGACTACTTGATCTACCACCAGATCGTGGAAGTGGACTCAGCCGATGACAGCATGATCTTCACGATCATCGATCTCTTCATGGTCCTTCTGGTTTATCTCGGCCCTGTGGTCGCCTTCGGATACCTGGTTGCTCCCGTCGTCGCCCGCCTGCTGAGAATGCCTGTACCGAATTAATCGGCACAACGGATACGATATGCGTCACCTCATCGCCGGGACCGGATGAAAGACCGGTCCCGGCGATGAGAGTCCCCCTCATGCTCAGGCCCCCCCTCCCGAATCATGTAGGGCACGGGCGTTCTCTAAACCACGCAGAAAAACCTCTCCACGTGCGATGGACCCACAGGGAGGCCTGTACCCGGTTCCGGACATGAATCTTCCGGAAGATATTGTAAAGGTGAGTGCGAACGGTATGGCCGCTGATGCTGAGACGGGCGGCAATATCCTTGTTGTGGAGGCCGCCTGCCATCAGGAACAGAATGTGAAACTCCCTCGGGCTCAGAGGGTGACTCTCTGACTGATCGTGGGCGAATCCCGGCCTTATGAAGCCAACGGGCGGTCCTTGAGGTATCGATTCCCCATCGGTGAACAGGTCAAGGAGAGCCTGCAGGAACCGATCTGCGCGAGTCGAATCGATAGAAAAAGCCGCAAATACACCCCGGGGCGGTTTTGTCGGGTCCATTCCCGTTGGGGTCTTCCCGGAAAAGTCCGGGTAAAAGCCCGGCTGGCAGCATGCCGTTCGTCCCGGCCGTTCTTTCCGGATTCGCTGCCCTGAGCCCCGGGATCGAGGGTATCGATGAGAAACAACCGGGTCTCCGGTAAATGGTTCTCACGATTCAAGGCTTCCATTTGTTCGAAGGACACCGCCTCGCAGACAGCACCCGTTTCCTGAACGAGAAATCGCGCCAGTGCCTCATTTTCCAGGTTACGCGATCCGGCGATATAGATAACCTTACCTTCAAGTACCCTGTCGCTGTTCATGAGCCTACCCCCTCTTGCCGTCATCCCGCCGGATCACCCGGCGGATCTCTTTGAACATTTCGGGAAAGAGGAACGGCTTCTGCAGATACCCCTTGCACCCCTGCGCGAGCAGCTCATTCACTTCGCCGGGAAGACTGTACCCGCTAACGATAATCACAGGCACATCGGGGTTGTTCTTCTTCAGTTCC
The DNA here is from genome assembly GCA_963802225.1 of uncultured delta proteobacterium. GTDB lineage: Bacteria > Desulfobacterota > Syntrophia > Syntrophales > UBA2192 > UBA2192. The sequence continues at coordinate 12,095 of CAWDHZ010000007.1, forward strand.
GCATATGTTTCCGCCCCTCCCATGCCCGGCATGATCATGTCCAGCATGATCAGGTCGATATTGCCTTTCCATGCCTCACAGATCTCAAGGGCCTCCCGGCCATTGAATGCTGTGAGTACCTCGTAATCCTCTGTCACCAGGGTCTCCCGAATCACCTCGATCAGGATCTCATCGTCATCGACGAGAAGGATCGTCCCGCAGTATGGGGAAATGTCGCGCCGTGCAGGCGCTGAGACAGTCCGGAATTCGGAAGCGGGCAGCAGGATTTGTATGACCGATGAGGATGCCTCGTCGCCACGGAGTGTCATGACTCCGTCATGGCTCTGAACGATGCATTGCGCATAGGTAATACTCAGGCTGTCGCGCAGGCCGATCTCACTCATCATAGAGGAAAGCCGAAGCGCCCTTGGCCTGCCTGCCTGCCCCTGTGTTACAGCGTTTGCGTTCAGGGTCACTCTCACATACCGCCCCGGTTTGACCCGATAGAGGGTAGATTCCGGTGCGAACAGGCATGCGTTTTCCGTTTCGATATGGAATTCGCTGCTCTTCGGGAACATCTGCTGCAGGTGCATGTAAAGGTGAATAAGCATTTTTTCGAGCTGGATCCGGTCGACCTCGACGGCCCAGAGTTTTTCCTCGAGCTTCCTTCGCATGGTGATACCGTCCCTGGCATTGGCGAATATGATGGAGGTCTTCCGGAGGATCTCGTTCAGATCGACCGGCTTGACCTGTTGCAACCGGCCGCCGGCCAGGCTCTGGATCCTGAGCAGAAGTTCCTTGCCGGAACGCGCCTCCTGCTCGACGGCCTGAAGCTGCTTGAATGCTGGAGAATCCTGTCCCTGGAATGTATCAAGCAGTCCCTGGAGCCCCTCGAGAATCCCGTTCATGATGAGGGCAAGGCCGCTGGTGAGAATGCTGACCGAGTCGATCTTCGTGTATTGCATGTCCGATTCGATGCGACTTCGCTCGGCTACATTTTCGTAAGTTGTCAGCAGACGGCCGTCAGCCAGGGCTACAAAGTGGACTTGACAGAGGCGTCTGCCGCCTCGCTTGGTCTGGACCGCGATGATGGTCTCCCGGTGCATGCCATCCGCCTTCGGGGTGCGGGCATGGAAAAGCTGATCGAGCAATTTGTGCGAGACCGGTTTATATGCAAACTTTTCGAACCAGGAATGGATATCCGGGATGTCCTGGATTTCATATCCGAACATTTCCCTGAATCTTTCGTTGAGGTAATCCACGGTCAAGTCGGATCGCACGGTGAGGACGCCGAAGGGCATCTGCTCCATGAAATCACGGCAGGCGTCGGGCTTCGAGGGTGGGGCGGTACGATCCGGGTCCTGCTGCGGGAATGTCCTGTCTGACATGACGTCACCTCGGCTGTGATGGTTGACGCCTCGTAGAGCACCAGTCGTACCAAAGTCGTATCTTCTGATTTTCTGAATGATAACGGGTGCTTGGAATCAAAAAGCCCTTGGAGGCATGCTGCCGGGTCCTTAGTCCCGTATGCCGAAATGGCCGCATCCCGGGGAAATATCAAATGATTTCAGTCGGAATAGGGAAAGTGATCCACTATGGGATGGTCCGAGATGAACAGCAGGGTGAGAAACGGCCGGGACGCAGGAAAGCCCGGCAAGGATTGATGAGCCGGGCTTCCATCATGGGGGCCCTCGCGAAGGAATGATGCGCAAAAGCTGCTGTCACACGGCCCCCGGGGCGTGCTGCGCGGGTGGCTTGCCGGCCTGCCTTGCATGGAGGGGATCAGTCCACCCCGTAGGAGGCGAGCTTGCGTCTCAAGGTATTGAGCCCGATCCCGAGAAGCTTTGCCGTCCGGAGTTTGTTGTGGGTCGTCTCCTCGTAAGCCTTTAGGATGTGGCCCCGCTCCGCCTCGGCCAGGGGGACGATCGGTCCTCCCGCCAGGACGGCGGTTTGCCGCCGCGCCGGTTTTGCCCCCCGCAGGTACTCCGGGAGGAATCGCACGGCAAGGGGCCTGTGCTGTGCGAGGTTGCACGACGACTGGATGATGGAGCGCAGCTCCCGGACGTTTCCGGGATAGTCGTAATGCATGAGAATCTGAAGGGCGTCCTCCTCGACTTCACGATTTGCCTCCCCCCGGAATTCCCGCAGGAAGGTATTCATGAGCAGGGGAATGTCATCCCTGCGCTCCCGAAGGGGGATGATCCTCAGCCAGGCCCCTTTCAACCGGTAATACAGATCCTTGCGGAACTGTCCCTTGGCGAGCAGCTTGTCGAGATCGGCATTGGTGGCCGCGATGAAGCGCACATCCACCTTGCGGGCAGTGCTGGTGCCGAGTTTGATGATTTCCCCTT
>CAWDHZ010000008.1:0-19917 GCA_963802225.1 uncultured delta proteobacterium
TCCGAGGCCGGCAAAAAGGCCGAGGCCGAACTCAAGAAAGTCGTCGAGAAGAAGAAGGCCGACATCTCCAAGAAGGAAGAGGATCTCAAGAAGCTGAAGGACGAGCTCGAGAAGCAGAAGTCGGTCCTCACCGCGGAGGCCTTCCGGGAAAAAGAGTCGAGCTATCAGGTCAAGTTCCGCGACTACCAGCGGCAGGTTCAGGACGCCAACGAAGAGGTCGGCAAGAAGGAGCAGGCCATCACCGGTGTGATGATCCCCGATATTCTCAAGATCGTCGAGCAGGTGGGCAAGCAGGGGAAATACGATGCCATCCTCGACCTCAACAACCCCGTCGTCGTCTACCACGACAAGGAAGACAACCTCACGAAGAAGATCATCGAGGAGTACAACAAGGGAGCCGGCAAGTCCGCCCCCGCCCCCGCCAAGGGAAAGAAGTAACAGGGAAAGAATCAAAGCATCGAGCCACGGCAGGTGACACTCATGGGGAAGACTCTCTCCGAGATCGCCGCTTTTCTCCAGGCAACCGTCGTCGGTGACGGCACCGTCGAGATCCGCGACATCAAGGGTCTCGACGAGGCCGGCGAGGGGGATCTCACGTTTCTGGCCAACCCGAAATACCGCAAAAAGATCGCCTCGACGGCGGCCTCGGCGATCCTCGTGTCCCAGCCGGTCGAAGGGACAGGGAAGAACTTCATCGTTGTGAAGGACCCCTACGCGGCGCTGGCCCGCCTGCTTTCGCTTTTCTACCCCGAAGAGCGCGATTTCCAGGGGGTGAGCCCTGACGCCTTCATCGATCCCGAAGCCAACCTGGAAGAAGGGGCAACGGTCTACGCGGGGGCGTTCGTGGGCAAAGGCGCGAAGATCGGCCGGGGCGCCGTTCTCTACCCCGGCGTCTACGTCGGCCCCGGGGCCGCTGTGGGTGAGGATTCCATCCTGTACCCCAACGTGACGGTCTATCGCCGCTGCCTCATCGGCCGGCGGGTCGTCCTTCATGCGGGGGTTGTCGTGGGAAGCGACGGGTTCGGGTTTGCCAATCCGGGCGTCGAGAACCGCAAGGTTCCCCAGGTGGGGATCGTTCAGATCGATGACGATGTGGAGATCCAGGCCAACACGACGATCGACCGGGGCACCCTCGGCAAGACCTGGATCCAGCGGGGCACCAAGATCGACAACCTCGTCCAGATCGCCCACAACGTCGTGATCGGGGAGAACTCCATCATCGTGGCCCAGGTCGGCATCTCGGGAAGCACCCGGCTCGGCAAGCGTGTCCTCATCGGGGGGCAGGCTGGACTGGTCGGCCACATCAACATCGGCGACAACGCCATGATCGCGGCGCGGGCGGGCGTCATCAAGGACATCCCCGCTTCGCGTATCATGTCCGGGAGCCCCGCCATTCCCCACACGGACTGGCTGAGGGTTAGCGCCCACATCCAGCGCCTGCCGGAGATGCACAAGACCGTTTTGGAGCTCAAGAAGAAAATAGAAGAACTGGAAAAAAAGCTCACTCCCTGAAAACCCTCGGCAATAAAGGGGAACGGCAGGGTCAGCATCCTTGTGATCGGCCCTTTGCCTTAAGCCTTTTGCCATGAGCCCGTGAAGGAAAATCACATGAAGATCCACCCATCTGCCGTCATATCGCCCGAGGCAAAGCTCGCCGAGGGTGTCGAAGTAGGCCCCTTCAGCGTCATCGGGCCCAGCGTCACGATCGGGAAGGGAACCGTCATCGGCCCCCATGTCGTCATCCAGAGCCACACGGACATCGGTGAGAACAACCGCATCTTCCAGTTCGCGTCCGTCGGGGCCCCTCCGCAAGATCTGAAATACCGCGGGGAGGAGACGCGTGTCGTCATCGGCAACAACAACACCATCCGGGAGTTCGTGACGATCAACCGCTCCACCACGGCCGATATCGGCGTGACGAAGATCGGCAACCACAACCTCATCATGGCCTATTGTCACGTGGCCCACAACTGCCTGCTCGAGAACAACATCGTCATGGCCAATGCGGCCAACCTGGCCGGGCACATTCACGTCGAGAACTTCGCCATCATCGGGGGACTGACCGGCATCCACCAGTTCTCCCGGATCGGGCAGCACTGCATCATCGGCGGGGCCTCGGCGGTGACCAAAGACGTCCCGCCCTACGTGACGGCGGCGGGCAACTACGCGTCCCTCTTCGGCCTCAACCTCATCGGCCTCAAGCGCAGGGGCTTTTCCGCGGAGACGATCGCCGCCCTGAAGAAGGCCTACAAGATTTTCTTCCGCTCGTCTCTCACCGTGGCGAAGGCCATCGAGAAGGCCCGGGCCGAAGTGCCCGACCTGCCCGAGGTGAGGACCTTCGTGGAGTTCATCGAACAGTCGAAGCGGGGCGTCACGCGCTGACGCGCGAGGAAAAAGAGCCAACAGCCGGCAGCCCACAGCCGACAGTCTCCGGATTATTTCTGTCGGCTGTAGACTGTAGGCTGTCGGCTTCGTGATAACGAGACAGACGGGATAGACAAATCTGATGAGTAAGCAGATCAGAATCGGTGTGGTGGGGATCGGGCATCTCGGGAACTACCACCTCCAGAAATACCAGAAGCTGGAAAACGTCCACATCGTGGGGGTCTCCGACGTTGACCGCACTCGGGCCGAAAAGGCCGCCGCCGCCTTCAGCTGCACGGCCTTTTCCGATCACCGGGAGCTCGTGGAGCACGTGGATGCCGTGAGTATCACCGTCCCCACCCAGGCCCATCACACCGTGGCGAGGGACTTTCTGGCGGCGGGGAAAGACGTGTTGCTGGAAAAGCCCTTCACGGCCACCCTCGAGGAGGCGGACGATCTCATTGCCCTTACCGCAGCGCAGGACCTCGTCCTGCAGGTGGGCTTCATCGAGCGCTTCAACCCGGCCGTCGTCGCCCTCGACAAGGTGATCCGCAAGCCCCTCTTCATCGAATCACACCGCCTGCACCCCTTCGTCGAGCGGGGCACCGACGTGGACGTCGTCCTGGATCTCATGATTCACGACTTGGATCTCATCCTTCACTACGTTCGCTCGCCGCTCACGAACGTGGAGGCCGTGGGTGTTTCGGTGCTCTCGGACAAGGTCGACATCGCCAACGTGCGGCTCACCTTCGAAAACGGCTGCGTGGCCAACATCACGGCAAGCCGGATCACCCTCAAGCACATGCAAAAGCTGCGCTTCTTCGGCCTCGAGGGCTACCACTCCGTCGATTTCAGCAAGCGCGAGGTCGTCTCGCTCGCGCGCAGGGAAAAAGAGGGGGGAAAGATGGAGATCGGGCTCAATGACGTCAAAGTCAGCCAGGTTGACCCCCTCGAGGAGGAGATTCGCTCGTTTGTCGATTGCGTTTCGCGCCGCGGCACGCCGCGCGTCTCGGGCCTCGAGGCCCGGAAGTCCCTGGAGCTGGCCCTGCTCATCAACGAGAAGATGAAAACGGGAAGGGATCTCAAACTATGATCCCCATGGTGGATTTGCGGAGGCAGTACCTTCAGCTCAAGCAGGAGATCGACGCGGCCGTCCTGGATGTGCTGGACAAGACCCAGTTCATCCTGGGGCCCAACGTGTCGGAGCTCGAGGCCGAAGTGGCCCGCTACCACGGCGTGCCGCACGCCATCGGTGTGGCCAACGGCACGGATGCGCTGCTTCTCGCGCTGCGGGCCCTCGGGATCGGAGCGGGGGACGAGGTCATCACGACGCCCTTCACCTTCATCGCCACGGCGGAGGTGGCGGGACTGCTGGGTGCCGTTCCCGTCTTCGTCGATGTCGACCCGAAGACCTTCAACATCGACCCGGCGCTCATCGAAAAGGCCGTCACAAAACGGACAAAGGCCATCATCCCCGTCCACCTCTTCGGCCAGCCCTGCGACATGGACCCCATCCTCGCCGTAGCGAAAAAGCACGGCCTGAAGGTCATCGAGGACTGCGCCCAGGCCTTCGGCGCCCGGTACAAGGGAAGGATCGCGGGGACCCTGGGCGATGCGGCCTGCTTCAGCTTCTTCCCGAGCAAGAACCTCGCCTGCTACGGCGACGGCGGCATGGTGATCACGGGCGACGCGAAAACGGACGCCACCCTGCGGATGCTCCGCAACCACGGCAGCAATATACGCTACTACCACAGCCTGCTGGGCTACAACAGCCGCCTCGACGAGCTCCAGGCGGCTATCGTGCGTGTCAAGCTCAAGCGCATCGACGCCTTCAACGAGGGACGGCGGCGGGCCGCCGAGCTATACCGGAAGCACATCCGAAGAGACGACATCACCCTGCCTTCCGAAGCGGAAGGCTGCCATCATGTCTGGCACCAGTTCACCCTCCTCACAAACCGCCGGGATCAGCTCCAGGAAGCACTCTTGCGCTCAGGCATCGCCAGCGCCATCTACTACCCGGTCCCTCTTCACCGGCAGGAGGTCTTCCGGGACAGCGCAAGCCGTCACGGGGCACTCCCGGCAAGCGATGCCCTCGCCGCGCGGGTCCTGTCGCTTCCCATGTTCCCGGAAATCACGGAGGAAGAGATCATCACAATCAGCGGCGTGATCAATGGTTCGGCCTGACATGGAAAGCCTGCGAACCGTCATGATCGTGGCGGGCGAGGCCTCGGGAGACCTTCACGGGGCACATCTCGTCCGCGAGATGAAGGCCCTCGACCCGTCGCTTGCCTTCTGCGGCGTGGGCGGCCAAAGGCTCGAGGCTGAAGGGGTCCGTCTCGTGGCCCGATCCTCCGAGATGGGTGTTGTGGGCCTCACGGAGGTCCTCTCCAAGCTCCGCCTCATCGTCGGGGTCTTCTTCCGGCTCCGCAGGATGCTCCGCGAAGAGAAGCCGGAGCTGCTCATCCTCATCGACTACCCCGACTTCAACCTGCCGCTCGCCTCGGCGGCAAAGCGCGCAGGCGTCAAGGTCTTCTACTACATCAGCCCCCAGGTGTGGGCCTGGCGAAAGAACCGGATCGAGCGCATCCGGCGCAATGTGGACCGGATGGCTGTGATCCTGCCCTTCGAGGCGGCCGTCTATGCGGAAAAGGGGGTGGACGTCGAGTTCGTGGGACACCCCCTTCTGGATACGGTGAAGCGGACCCATTCCCGTAAGGAGGCCCTGGCGGCCTTCGGCCTTCGTGACACCTGGCCCATCGTGGCGCTCCTGCCCGGGAGCCGCGAAAAGGAGGTCATGAGCCTTCTTCCAGAGATGCTGGGCGCGGCGGGGATCCTCGCCCGCGACTTCGAAGAGGCCCAGTTCGTGCTCCCCCTGGCCGAGACGGTGGACGCCGGGCTGGTCCAGGGGATCCTCAGGCAGCACTCCGTCCCGGTGAGCGTCCTGCCGGGGCAGATGTACGACGCCGTCGGCATGTCGGATGTGGCCATGGTGGCCTCCGGAACGGCGACCCTGGAGACGGCCCTCCTCCAGACGCCGATGGTCATCACGTACAAGATCTCGCCGCTCACCGCCGCCGTCGGCAAACGGCTCATCCGGGTTCAGCACATCGGCCTCGTGAACATCATCGCCGGCAAGGCTCTCGTGCCCGAGCTGGTCCAGGACGACGCGACGGCTCAAAAGCTGGCCGCGGAGGTGAAGGCGATCCTTTCCGACCGGCAGCGCTCCGATGCCATCCGGGGGGAACTCGCAGGGATCCGGCAGAAGCTGGGCGAGCCCGGCGCCTCGCGGCGGGCGGCGAAGCTGGCCCTGGAACTCATGGGGGAAAGGGTCGAGGGCCGAGGGTCGAGGGTGGAGGGCGAAAAAGCTTGACGCGCGGGATTCTGTTGATAAATTGATCGAACACAGGCATAGGGCAAAGACGAATCATACACAGCCTCATTTCTTCTCGCCTTTAGCCCTTAGCCATAAGCCTTTAGCCACTTTGAAATCATGAAACTATATCTGCGACTCCTTCGACTCGTGAAACCGCACACGCCGAGGCTCGTCCTGGCGATGCTGTGCATGGCCGTGGTGGGCGCCGCGACCGCCGCCTCGGCCTTTCTCGTCAAGCCGGCCATGGATGACATCTTCCTCAACCGCAACGAGAGCATGCTCATCCTCATCCCCATCGCCGTGATTATCATCTACATGCTCAAGGGGGCATGCAACTACGGCCAGACGATCCTCATGAGCCACATCGGTTTCCGGATCGTCACGGATCTGCGCAGCGACCTCTACCGTCACATCCTGCGCCAGCCCCTGTCGTTCTTCACGAAGAGCCCCACGGGGATCCTGATCTCACGCATCACCAACGACGTCACCTACCTCCAGGGAGCCGTCTCGGAGGCGGTGACGAGCCTTTTGAAGGACACCTTCACCCTCGTCGGCCTCGTCTTCGTCATCTTCTGGCGCGACTGGCAGCTCGCGATCATCGCCTCGCTCGTCTTCCCGCTGGCCATCTACCCCATCGCCCAGTTCGGCCGCAGGATGCGCAGGATCGCCACGGAGTCCCAGGTCTCCATGGGCGATCTCATCTCGCTGCTTCAGGAAACCATCACGGGAAACCGCATCGTCAAGGCCTTCGGCATGGAAGAGCACGAGAACCGGCGCTTCGCGAAGGAGAACGAGCGCCAGTTCAAGCTCACGATGAAGTCCGTCACGGTCCGCGCGATCTCGAGCCCCCTGATGGAGTTCCTGGGAGGCCTCGGGATTGCGGCCATTATCTTCTACGGCGGCTGGCAGGTCATCGCCGGAACCTCGACGCCGGGGACCTTTTTCTCGTTCCTCGCGGCGCTGCTCATGCTCTACGAGCCCGTGAAGCGCCTCACCAACGTGAACAACACGATCCAGCAGGGCCTCTCCGGCGCCGAGCGCATCTTCCAGATCCTCGACACGGTGCCCGAGATCCAGAACCGCCCCGCAGCCGGGGAACTGCCCAGAATCCAGAAGGGCATTTCCATCGAGCGCGTCACCTTCCGCTACGAAGAGACTCCCGTCCTGAAGGACGTGGACCTCGCGATCCGGGCCGGCGAGGTGATCGCCTTCGTCGGCATGAGCGGCGGCGGCAAGACGACGCTCGTGAATCTCATCCCCCGCTTCTACGACGTCAACGAGGGCCGCGTCGCCATCGACGGCACCGACATCCGCGACGTGACCGTCGAGTCGCTCCGGGCCCAGATCGGGATCGTGACCCAGCAGACGATCCTCTTCAACGACACGGTCCGCGGCAACATCGCCTACGGGGATGTCCGCAAGAGCGAAGAGGACATCATCCGGGCGGCCCAGGCGGCCAACGCCCACGACTTCATCATGAAGCTCCCCGGGGGCTATGACACGGTGATCGGGGAGCAGGGCGTAAAGCTCTCCGGCGGCGAAAGGCAGCGGATCTCCATCGCGAGGGCCCTTTTGAAAGATGCCCCGATCCTCATTCTCGACGAGGCCACGTCATCGCTGGATACGGAATCCGAGATCGAGGTCCAGGACGCGCTGGAGAAGCTGATGAGGGGCCGAACGACCCTTGTCATCGCCCACCGTCTCTCGACGATCCGCAATGCCGACCGGATCATCGCGCTGGTCGACGGCCGGATCGTCGAGGAGGGAACCCACGACGGCCTCATGGAGAAGAGGGGCGAATACTTCAAGCTGCACAACCTGCAGTTCAAGGACGACGCGCAGGAAAAGAACAACAAGGAAGCCGGCACGGGCTGATCGGCTTGTTGCGGGCCACAGGTGAAGCAGGCAACTCGTGGAAGCCCTGATCCGAAACATGTGGGGGGACCCCCGGAACGAGATCCTCAAGCCCCTCCACCTCTTTTTTTATCTGCTCTCCCTTCCTTACGGGGGCGCAGTCCGCGCCCGGAACCGCCTGTTCGACCTCGGCGTCCTGAAACAGGAAAAAGTCGGCTGCCCGGTGGTCAGCGTGGGCAACCTCACCGTGGGCGGCACGGGCAAGACGCCCATGGTAATCCTGCTGGCCGGGATGCTGAGGGACCGGGGAATGCGGCCCGCGGTGCTGAGTCGGGGCTACGGGGGAAAGAGCACTTCCGAGGTGCTCGTCGTCTCCGACGGCAGGCAGATCCTTGCAGGACCGCAGGAGGCAGGCGACGAGCCGGTTCTAATCGCCCGGCGCCTGAAGGGCATCCCCGTGCTGGCGGGGGCGAAACGGGCGCTCACGGGGCGATACGCGCGGGAGAACTTCGGCGTCGACGTGATGGTGCTGGACGACGGGTTTCAGCATCGCTGGATCCATCGGGATCTCGACGTCGTGCTGCTGGACAGCCGGCAGCCCCTGGGAAACGGTCTGTTGCTGCCGCGGGGTCCCCTGAGGGAGCCTCCCTCGGCCCTCGAACGCGCCGGCGTCGTCGTCTTCACCCGGTCGCAGGACAGCACCGGGCCCTTGATGGAAAAGGAGCTTTCCGGGATCCTGTCCGGGCGTCCCGTGCTGCGGACGCGCATCCGGCCGACGAAGCTTGTCGGGGCGGACGGCACGGAACTTCCCCTGTCGTTTCTGACAGGAAAAAAAGTTTTCGCCTTCGCCGGGATTGCTCAGCCCGACTCTTTCCGGCAGACCCTCGAAGGCCTGGGCGTCGTCATTGCCGGGTTCCGGGCCTTCCCGGATCACCACCGCTACACGGCAGAGGATTGGAGTCGGATCGAACACGATGCCGGGCTTGCCCGGGCGGACATCGTGCTGGCTACGGAAAAAGATCTCGTGAAGCTCCAGGGGATTGCGCAGGCCCTGTCGCGTATCCACGGTCTCGCCATCGAGACGGAGATCCTCGAAGGACGCGACCGGCTCGAGGAAGCGCTCCGGATCGTTATCGGAAAACGATGAAAGGTCGTTCGGCCCGGCTCTCGAGAAGAGCCCCGACAAGCCTCTGTGAAGTGAGGAAGAGCAGAAGAGCGGAGCAGTAGAAGAAATGGAAAAAACGCGGAGCACAGCTGTAATCCTCTTCGCCTTCCGGCTGATCCCCCTGGGATTGCGCCGGGCGATCTTCAAGGCCGTGTTCCGCCTCTTCTACCACGCCTCGGCAAAGCAGCGGCTCATTGCCCTGCACAACATCAAAAGCTCCTTCCCTGAAAAATCGATGGAGGAGGTCGAGGGCATCGCAAAAGGTGTCTTCCGTCACATTGCAATCGTAGCGGCGGAATTTTTCGAGCTTCCCTCCATCACAAAAGAGAATCTGCACGAGTGGGTTGTTGTCGAAGGGCTCGAACATGTGGAAGAGGGCGAAAAGCAGGGCAAGGGCTTGCTCTCCATAATCGGACACTTCGGCAACTGGGAGCTCATGCCGGTGTCTTTCCCGCTGGTGGGCTACCAGACGAATGTCGTGTACCGGCCCCTGGACAGCCCGGTCATGGACAACCTGGCTACCTGGGTGCGGACAAAAAACGGCAATACCCTCATCCCGAAAGGCGGCTCGGGAAAGAAGATCATCCGCCTTTTGAAGGAAAACAAGATCATTGGGATTCTCAGCGACCAGAACGTGGCCTCCCGGGAGGGCATCTTTGTGGATTTCTTCGGCAGGCCCGCCTGTACCTCCGTCGGCACAGCCGTGCTGGCCCTGCAGTCCGGAGCACCGGTTATCCCCGCTTTCATGCCCAGGATGCCCGACGGACGGTATAAACTGCTTTTCCTGCCCCCCGTCGAGATCACCCGGACCGACGACTACGAGTCGGACCTCCGGGTCAACACGCAACGGTTCACGAAAGTGATGGAGGACATCATCCGGCAGTACCCCGACCAGTGGTTCTGGATCCATCAGCGCTGGAAGACGAAGCCGTGGCAATGATGCCGCTTTGCGGCATCATTGTAGGAACGAGGCACGAGGTTCGAGGAACGAGGAAGAAAAAGAGTTGAATGGCAGACAGGAAATTACCGTTCGAAAAAATTCATAACGTTCTCATCCGTGGAACGAACTGGATCGGGGATGTGGTGATGACCTTTCCGGCGATCGCCGCCGTGCGCGAGACGCTGCCGAAGGCACGGATCACGGTTCTCGTGAAGCCCTGGGTGGCCGATCTGGTCCGGATGCACCCCGCCGTCGACGAGGTCATGGTCTACGAGCGGCCGGGACGGCATGCCGGCCTCGGAGGGCTTCTCGCCCTTGCCCGCGAGCTCCGACAGAGAAATTTCGATGCGGCGATCCTTCTGCAGAATGCCATCGAGGCGGCCGTCATCGCCCGGCTGGCAGGGATCCCCGTCCGGGCCGGCTACAGCACCGACGCCCGCGGGCTGCTGCTCACCCACCCGGTGAGGCTCACCCCGCAGATCAAGACCGTGCACCAGTCGTACTACTACGTCGAGATGCTCAGGGCCCTCGGGTTCCGGTATTCCGGCACTGCGGTCCAGCTCACGCCGACAGAGAAGCAGAAACTCTCGGCGGAAAGGCTTCTCGGGCAGTTCGGCATCTCCGGGCGCCGTCCCGTCGTCGGCATGGCCCCCGGTGCGGCCTACGGGCCCGCCAAGCGCTGGTTCCCGGAGCGCTTCGCATCCGTGGCCGACCGGCTTGCGGGGAGATACTCCTGCCCCGTTGTGCTCTTCGGCAGTGCCGGGGACCGGGCAAGCAACGAGGCGGTCCAATCGGCGGCAAAGAGCAATCTCATCGACATCGCCGGCAAAACGAACCTGGGCGACGCCATCGCGCTGATCGCCCGTTGCGATCTCTTCGTCACGAACGACTCGGGCCTCATGCACGTGGCCGGGGCCCTCGGCGTGCCCACGGTCGCCGTCTTCGGCTCCACCAACCCGCAGACGACCTACCCCCTGGGGGAAAGGACGCTCATCATCCGCAGGCCCGTGGACTGCAGTCCCTGCCTCAAGAAGGAGTGTCCCACCGATTTCAAATGCATGGATCTCGTCACGGTCGACGAGGTGTACGACGACTCGATCCGCCTCCTTGCCGAAGCGGGCTATCCCTGAGGACAGGACATGGAAGAAAAATGCAGCGCCGTCTTCATGGACCGCGACGGCACCATCAACGAAGAGGTCAGCTTTTTGAGCCGCATGGAACAGCTCAGGCTCTACCCGCAGGCCTATGAGGCGATCCGTCTGATCAACGCTGCAGGGATGAAAGCCGTCGTCGTGACCAACCAGTCCGGGATCGCCCGGGGGTACTTCACGGAGGATTTCGTCCGCACCGTCCACGAGCGGATCAACGAGATGCTCCGTGCCGAGGGGGCGCACATCGACGGGTTCTACGTCTGCCCCCATCACCCCGTCTACGGAAACGGCATCTACAAGCAGCACTGCAGCTGCCGCAAGCCGAAACCGGGGATGCTGCTGCAGGCCGCAGAGGAGATGAACATCGACCTCACACGCTCGTACATGATCGGCGACATGCTGAAGGATATCGAGGCGGGGAAAAAAGCGGGGGCCAGCGGGATCCTCGTGAAAACCGGCTATGGCCCGAACATCGTCCGAACAGACATGCCCGCCTACATCGCAGACGACATTCTCGAGGCCGTGCAGTGGATCATGAGGGACCGGAAAGGATGAACATCCTCATCGTGAAACTCAGCGCCATCGGAGACGTGATCCACACGCTGCCGTCGCTGGCGGCACTTCGCCGCTGCTTCCCGCAGGCGCACATCAGCTGGGCCGTCGAGGAGGCCGCCTCGGATCTGCTTGCGGATCACCCCATGCTGGACCGCGTCCTCGTCTCCCGGCGCAAGAGCTGGGTGCGGGATCTGCGGGAAGGAAAAGACCGCGAGGCCGTCCTGCGCGAGATCGGGAGGTTTCTCCGCACGCTCCGCGACCGGCCCTACGATATCGTCATCGATTTTCACGGCCTCTTCAAGAGCGCCGTCTTTGTTTTCCTGAGCCGGGGAAAGCGCAGGCTCGGCTACGACAGCCTGCAGGAGGGAAGCGGGCTTTTTCTCAACGAGAAGATCCCCGAAGACATGGGCAAGCACGCCGTGGATCGATACCTCGATCTGCCGCGCCACCTCGGCTGCGCCATCTCGAAGCCCGAATTCCCCATCGCCCTGCAGGAGGCCCATTTCAAGCGCGTCAGGGAGCTCCTGGCCGCAAAGACCGTTGACACGACAAGGGGTTTCGTGGCAGTAAGCCCCGTTGCCTACTGGGAGACGAAGCTCTGGGACGAGGCAAAATTCGCGGCCGTCTGTGACCGCATCGTGAACGAGCTCGGCCTGCCCGTCGTCTTCACGGGCGAGAGCCCCGAAGGGCCCATCGCACGCATCCGGTCGCTCATGAAGGCCCCTTGCGCCTCGGCGGCAGGCGAGACGTCGCTTCGGGAACTGGCCGCCCTGTATAAAGAGGCATCGGTCCTGCTCACGACCGACTCGGGCCCCATGCACCTGGCGGCGGCCGTGGGAACGCCCGTCGTGGCCCTCTTCGGCCCCACCTCGCCGGAGCGGACGGGACCCTACGGCGAAGGGCATATCGTCATCCGCAAGAAGATAGACTGCAGCCCCTGTTTCCGGAAGGCCTGCGACACCCTGGAGTGCATGAGGGAGATCAGCGCCGAGGAAGTATTTGAGGCCGTAAAGAGCAAAGCAGAGAACCGCCGGGGGCCCCGGTAAGACGGGCAGCGCCAGGAATACCGGGTAAATCGAACGGACCGGCCGGCTGTTCTTCCCTGGATAAAAAGGTTCCCCGCAAGATCATTCCCGCGAATGCGGGAATCCAGAGTTGAAACTGAAAGGAAAAAACATGGCGATCAGCAAGGACCTGTTGGAAATTTTGGCCTGCCCGAAGTGCAAGGGCGACCTTCGCCTGACGGAAAAGGAAGACGGCCTGATCTGCGATCCCTGCCGGCTTCTCTACGAGATCCGCGACGAGATCCCCATCATGCTCATCGACGAGGCCAAGAAGCTGGACTGAACGTCATCCGGCTGCTTCTCTATTGAGGCGTGCGGCCCGGTACGATCCCTTTCGCCATCTGCTCGACGGCGTCGGATACACGCTCGACGCTCATCTCCTCGAGACACCGGCTCCAACCCTTCCCCTCGCAGCCCTTGAGAAAACAGGGAGCGCATTCGTCCGGCGGGGCCACCACCCGGTGGCGATCGCCCGGCGGGGACCAGTAGCGCCAGTCCGAGGGCCCGTAGAGGGTGATCGTGGGAACCCCCACGGCAGCGGCGATGTGAGGGGCGGCGCTGTCCACGCCGACGTGGAAGGCAGCCAGGCTGAGAACTCCGGCCAGCTCGGCCAGCGTGGTCTTCCCGGCCAGGTTGAAGGCAGGGCCCGAAAGCCGGGATGCCAGCAGGGCGGACTTCTGTTGCTCATCGGGCGATCCGACCAGGACGGCCGGAAGCCGGTGCCGCTCCCAGAGCCCGTTGAGCACCGGGACCCATCGCTCGTGGGGCCACTCCTTGTAGGACCAGCGCGAGAAGGGGTTGACGGATACCCATCGCCCGGCGCCCTCGATCCCCGATTCCCGCAGGATTACGGAAACCCTTCTCTTTACCTCTTCGGACACCGGAAGCCCGGGGGCGCGGTTGGCCGTGTCGATGCCGAATTCCCGGGCGATGCGAAGGGTCTGCTCCACCGCTCCCTGGACGAGGGTCTCCAGGGGGGGCGGGTTTACGATGTGCGTGAAGAGGGGATTTCTCCAGACAGGAATGCCCTGCGCGTAATAATGGGATACCCGCACGGGGGCGCCCGTAAGCCAGGCCATGACGGCGCCGCGATCGCCCGCCCTCAGGTCGAAGACGACGTCGAAGCGCTCGCGCCAAAGCTTGCCGACAAGCGCGAACTGCGCGGGGATCTCCGCAAGGATTCCCCCTTTGACGGTGGCAATGTTGAAAAGCCGGTGAACATCCGGGTGCGCAGCGAGCAGATCCCCGAAACCGCTTCGCGACAGAACGGAAACCTCCACCGACGGGAAGGTCTCACGGAAGGCACGGATGGTGGGCTCCGTCCAGACCACATCCCCGATGTCCCCGAGCTGGATCAGGAGCACCTTTCGCACCTTGCTGAAATCGATGGGGCTTCCTTTTACGAACATGCTCTGGTCTTTTTCGTCCGTCTTCTTTTTCGTCTGTTTCGTCATCTCAAAGCCGACAGTCTACAGTCTACAGCCGACAGTAAAAGAGAGACAGTATACCGTGGGGATCTGTTGGCTGTTGGCTGTTGGCTGTTGGCTGTCGGCTGTCGGCTGCCTGATTCCCTCCCCCTATACCCTATACCCTATACCCTGTTTTTATGGGCATCCACGCAAATGCCATCCGATGAGCTGCGAATAGACTTTCCACTTCTCCCGCAGGCCCCGGTGCAGCCCGAGCGTCAGCACGATTCCGGTCCCCGTGAGAACCCAGTTCACGATGAGCCGCAGCAGAATGATGACCGCCGCGAGGGCGGACCAGGCTGCGCTTTGCCACTTCACGAAATAAAGATAGCGCGAGCGGTAGAAGTGGATGCGCGAGCGGATGCCGGCCCCGACGCTCTTTCCCTGGAGGTGATAGATCCTGGCCGACGGGACATGGTAGATCTTCCAGCCGGACTCCTTCATCGTCCTGGCCCAGTCCGTCTCCTCGAAAAAGAAGAAGTAGCGCTCGTCGAGGCCGCCCACACCGTCGATCGCGCTTTTCCGCACGATCAGGCACGCCCCGACCCCCGAGTCCACCTCGATCGGATGTTGGTAGTCACAGCGCTTGCTGGGGTAGCGCGACGGGAACAGGGATTCCAGGAGAGACACATTCACGAGAAGCGAGAGCAGCGTGGGGAAACCGGCGATGGAGTTCTGCTTGCTGCCGTCGGCATTGAGCAGCTGCCCGCAGGCCATGACCGCCTCCGGATGTTCCTCCATGAAGGTATACAGCTCGTGGACGGCCTCCTCGGTGAGAACCGTGTCCGAGTTGAGCAGCAGCGCGTAGCGGCCCGTCATGATCCGGAAGGCCTGATTGTTGGCGGCGGCAAATCCCCGGTTCTCGTAGTTTTCGATCCGCCGGACCTGCGGGAACTCGACCTTCAGCATGGCCACGCTGCCGTCACTCGAGGCGTTGTCGACGACGATAACCTCGAAGGCGAACCCCTTGACCGTGCCGAAGACGGACTTCAGGCAGTCGCGAAGAAGTGCTTCGGTGTTCCAGTTGACGATGACGACGGAAAGATCCATGTTGAGATGCGGCACAGTTCACTTTCGAAGATTGTCGCTCCCGCTGCTCTCGCGAAACAGGGTTAGCTACGTTAAACCTCCGTCATTGCGAGCCGAGCCTCGCGAGGCGTGGCAATCTACCGCTTCCTTTCTTCTTTGTCTCTTTTCCTGCTTCCGACCGCTCTTCCTCACTTCCGCTCTTCCTCACTTCCATCCTTTAGCCGGTTCAGCTCACTGAGCTTGGCGTACTTGAAGAACTTGTTCACGGCATCGGTGACGGAGAGGACGAGGCCCTGCCGGCCGTCGAGAAACCCAAGACGAAGGACGTAGTCCTGGCAAAAGGTGAGCTCCGCCCGGGCGATCGCCCCCCAGACCGAGGATCGGCGCCCTTCCCGAAAGGCCTCCTCGGCGGCCAGGGTGGAGTACCGGTCGATCTTTTTCAGAATCTCGCTGAGCCGGCTCTCCGTGTAGTGCTCGATGGTGGCATCCAGGAGCGCGACCTGCCCGGCGACATCGACGGCCTCGTGTACGGCGGCCTCCGTCATCCGTCCCTTGCCGTTGCGGAAGAGCCGCGTGATCCGGTCGGGCCACCAGCCCATGTGGCGAATCCAGCGGCCCTGGAAGAAATTTTTCCGGGGAAAGCTGTAGCCCGGGGCACCCCCCTCGCCACCCGAGACGACCGCCCGGATTGCCGTTTCCGTTTCCGGCGGAATCCGTTCGTCGGCATCGAGAACAAGGACCCAGGGCTCACGGCACCGGTCGATGGCCATCTGCTTCTGGGGGCCGAAGCCCTTCCAGGGCTCGGTGAAGACGTCGCAGCCGAAGTCGCGGGCGATCTCGAGGGTCCCGTCGGCGCTCCCCGAGTCGACAACGACGATCTGCCTTGCGAAGGCTACGCTCTTCAGACAGCCGGGGAGATTTGCCTCCTCGTCTTTCGTGATGATCGCAACGGACAGTGGGATTTTTTCAGCCATGGTCATCTCTCGGATTGTCCCGTTCACGCCGGTCGCGGCCACCATACCACAGAAGCCGGCCGGATTAAAACGATGAAATGATTCCGGGTTTGTGCTAAGGGCAGGCGAAAGGCAAAGGGCTTAAGGCTGATGGTAAAGAGGCAGGATGGCCGTCCCGGCCGCCCAGTGAATGCCATGGAATTTTATCCATTGACTTTCCCCGCGGAAGTTCTATTATGGAGCCATATTGGAACCACGGAGGTGTCCCTTATGCCCGTCAATCTTTCCATTAAGAACGTGCCCGATCAGATTGCCGACAGACTCCGGGAGCGGGCGGCAAGGCATCGCCGGTCCCTGCAGGGCGAACTCCTGGTCATCCTGGAGGAGAGCGTCGCGAAAGAGTCGTTCATGACGGCAGAAGAATTTTTGGCCGGAGTGAAGAAAATGAGACTTAAGACCCCTGCCGAATCGGCCCGTTTCGTCCGGGAGGACCGGGATGACCGTGCACGTCGTTGATGCTTCGGCCCTGGGAGCGCTCGTCTTCGGGGAACCGCAGGCCGATGCGGTTGCGGCACGTCTGGGCAGCGGGCCTCTGGCAGCTCCTGTCCTCATCCGGTTCGAGCTGGCCAACATCTGCCTGAAGAAGATAAAAGCCCACCCTGCCCTCGAGAAGAAACTTCTTGAGGCGTATGATCTCGGCACTCGCATTGCGATGCAGCTTACCGACGTGGATCACTACGAAGTCATTCAATTGGCGAGAAAAAGCGGTCTGTCGGCCTATGACGCGAGCTACCTGTGGCTTGCCCTCAGGCTGAAGGCTGAGTTGATCACTCTGGACATCAAGCTGAAAGCGGCAGCGGCTCGGCTCGGAATCGTTGCCCCGGAAGATTGAACGAAAGGGATTGGACTCAAAATTGATTGCGGCACCGGTAGGGCGGCCGTCCGGTGTCAGGCTGACGACAAACCGTAGGACGGCCGTCCCGGCCGTCCGGTGAGCAGGCAATGAATAAGAAAAAAAAGATAGCCGTCGTGATCCCCAGGTTCGGCCTCGTGGGCGGAGCCGAGAATTTCGCCAGCGAGCTGACGACGCGGATCGCAGCCGACCCTCGCTACGATATCCACGTCTTCGCCAACCGCTGGCGTGAGGACGGGCCGGGCATCACCTTTCACCGGGTCCCCATCATCCGCTTCCCCCGCTCGCTCACCACGCCGAGCTTCGCCTGGTTCGCCAACCGCGCCATCGCGAAGGAAGGCGTCGACCTCATCCACACCCACGACCGCATCTTCGAGGCCGATCTCTTCACCATGCACGGCATCCCCCACCGTCTCTGGGTTCGCGACGTGAGGAAAAAGCGGATGAGCCTCTTCGACCGCGCCACGAGCCGGGTGGAAGACAACCTGGCCCGGAATCCCCGGTGCCGGCGCTTTCTTGCCGTCTCGACGATCACAAAAGAAAAATTCCTGTCCGAGTACCCCGAAGACGCCGGGAAAGTCCTCATCGTGCCTCCCGGAACGGACGTGGGACGCTTCGAGCGGCTCAACCGGGAGAAGTGCAGGCAGGAAGTGAGGAGATCGCTGGGCCTGGAACCCTCGGCCCTTCTCCTGCTTTTCGTTTCCATGAACTTCGAGGTGAAGGGACTCGACTACGTCATGCAGGGGCTCGCGGCCCTGAAGAGGAGGCGCGCCCCGGAGATCCCGTGCCCTCTTTGTCGTGGGGCGGGGCAACGAGGGACAATACCGACGGCTGGCGGGGGAGCTCGGCATCGGGGAGAATGTGCGCTTTTCGGGGGTCACGGGACGGGACAACCTCGATGCCCTTTACCTGGGAAGCGATATCTTCGCCATGCTCTCGCGCTTTGACACCTTCGGCATGGCGGCGCTCGATGCCATGGCCGCATCGCTTCCGGTTGTGTTGAGTGGCAACGTGGGTGCGAAGGACCTGGTGCGCGACGGGGAGAATGGGTTTATTGTCGGCGACCCTGCCGACGCGGCGGCCGTGGCCGAGAGGCTGGCGCAGCTGCTTTCGACCGAGACCCGGCAACGGATGGGGCAGGAAGCCTTCCGGACCGCCTGCGGACAAAGCTGGGACGAGGTGGCCCGAAGACAGATCGAGATCTACGAGGAGCTTCTCTAAAGAGCTGACTACGAGCCCTTTTGCCGCTGTATGAAAAGCAACAAATGGAGCCCGTCTATAGCGGTGTCATTGCGAGCCGAGCCTACGCAACCATTCGATCTCCCTCTCTTGAGGCGTTCTGGCAATCCACGATATAGAATCCCATGCGGATGCGTTCGGTCGACGTCCCGCCCGGCATTCCCCTAGAAGTGGCTCATCGGCCTCTTCCCGATGGGGTAGACGTTGAAGCCGATCTCGTAGAGGGCCTGGTGGTCCAGGATGTTGCGGCCGTCGAAGATAAAGGCCGGCTTCACCATGAGATCGTGGATCTTCCTGTAATCGAGTTCCCGGTAAAGGCCCCACTCCGTCATGACGGCAATGGCGTGGCAGCCGCGGACGGCCTCGTAGGGGTCCTCCACGAAAGCAACTGCCCGCTCCGCGTCGGCCAGATCCTCCCGGGCGTTCACCAGGGCCTGCGGGTCCGTGACGACCATCTCGGCGTGCTCCTCCAGGAGCCTGCGGGTGACGTCGATGGCCGGGCTTTCCCGCGTGTCGCCCGTGTCGGCCTTGAAGGCAAATCCGAAGAGACAGATCTTTTTCCCCGCCAGCGTGTTGAACATGGCCGTCGAGCATGTTCAGCACGAAACGCTCCTTCTGGTACTCGTTGATCCGCACGACCCTCTCGACGTAGTCCGCCACTTCCTCGAGCCCCTCGACGCGGCAGAGATAGACGAGGTTCAGGATGTCCTTCTTGAAGCAGGACCCGCCGAAGCCGATGCTCGCGTTGAGGAACTTGCTGCCGATGCGGCTGTCCATCCCCACGATCTTCGCCACTTCCGAGACATCGGCGCCCGTCTTCTCGCAGACGGCCGAGATGGCGTTGATCGTCGAGATGCGCTGGGCGAGGAAGAAGTTGGAGGCCAGCTTCGAGAGCTCGCTGCTCCAGATGTTCGAGGTGAGGATCCGCTCGCGGGAAACCCAGTTGGCGTAGATCTCCACCAGCTCATCGCGGGCCTTCAGGCCCCGCTCCGTGATCCGCGAGCCGATGAGGACGCGGTCGGGGTTCACGAGATCGCGGATCGCCGTCCCCTCGGCGAGAAACTCCGGGTTCGACAGCACGTCGAAATGAATCCCGTCGTTTCGCGACATGAGGATCCGCTCCATGGCCTGGGCCGTCTTGACGGGAAAGGTGCTCTTCTCGATGACGATCTTGGAGGACTCGGCATACTCGAGGATCTGCCGGGCCGCAAGCTCCCAGTACTGCAGATCCGCCGCAAGCCCCGCGCCGGCCCCGAAGGTCTTCGTGGGCGTGTTGACGGAAACGAAGATGATGTCGTTCTCCCGGATGCCCCGGGCGATGTCGGTAGTAAAGAACAGGTTTCTCCCCAACCCCTGACGTACCACGTCATCCAGTCCGGGCTCGTAGATGGGGGGCTTGCCGGAATTCCAGGCGTCGACGCGCGCCTGATCGATGTCGACGACGGTGATACTGTAACGGGGGCACTTCGAGGCGATGACGGCCATCGTCGGCCCGCCAACATAGCCCGCCCCGATGCAGAGAATGCGCTTTTCGAATTTCATCGGTACCTGCCTTGTTTCACGAGGGGTCTTTTCGACAGTCCTTTTAGCATTAATCGGGCCAGATGATAAAGATTTTTTCGAGAACCAATTTTCGAAAATAGCAAGGATAACAGCGGCCTGGAGCGCCGAGAAGGATTCCATCCCGGCCGCAGGGCCCTTGCGACCCCCGCACCGGCATAGAACAGCAGCTTCCGAAACCTAAATACATTATAAAATCCGATGCGTTACAGGCTTTACAACGCCTTCATCCGATGCAACTTATGAGACATTTTTCCTTGACTTAAACCAGTCGGTGGGCTACCCTTC
>CAWDHZ010000009.1:0-130486 GCA_963802225.1 uncultured delta proteobacterium
AGTCATGGCCATGAAGGCGGGGGTTTTTCCTCCCACCCTCAATTACGTGCATCCGGACCCGGAAATCGACCTGGAGGGATCGGGTCTCCTCGTCGCCAGGGAGCCGCTTGACTGGAAGGACCGCAACGGCGAGCCAAGAAGGCTTCAGGTCAACGCCTTCGGGTTTGGAGGCTCCAACTACGTGGTCCAGCTGGAGCAGGCCATGGATGAGGCGGACACGATCCTGGTCTCACCGGGCGGAGAACCCGCGCTCGGTCGGGAGCAGGGGGATGGCTCTCCCGCGCTTCAGGGCGTCTCTTTCTTCCGGACGGAGAGCGATGGCCGTACGTGCCGTTTGGCCGTTGTGGCGCAATCCGAAGAGGAGGCGCTCACGGTCATCGAGAGGTCGGGTTCCCTTATCGAAGCCGGAATCGTCTCGCCCAAGGGGTTGAGGTCTTTGGCGAAGCAGGGGATTTTCATTGGCCGCGAGGAGTTGCCGGCCCTGCCGCTCGCTTTTGTATTTCCCGGACAGGGCTCACAGTATGCAGGAATGGGACGGGATCTCTACGAGTCCTTTCCCGTCATCAGGGAGTGGTTGGATCGGGTTGCCGCTGCGGCGGACTTCGATCTCCTTCACCTGTTGTTCCACGATCGAGAGGAGGACCTCGAGAAGACCCGGTGGCAGCAACCCGCCCTGTTCGCCATGGAACACGCCATGGCTCGACACCTCAGCACCCTGGGTATCCACCCCGTGGCCATGGCCGGCCACAGCCTGGGCGAACTGACCGCGTTGTGCCTGGCGGGCGTCTATTCCCCGGAGGACGGGTTTCGAATCGTGAACAAGAGGGCCCTCTGCATGGACAAGGCCGCTGCCATGGACGTGGAACCCGGCGTCATGGCGGCCGTGGACGCCCCCCTGGATGTGCTGAAAGAGATGATCCGGGGACACAACGATGTCCACATCGGCAATATCAATTCACCAAACCAGGTTGTCCTGAGCGGCGGCACCGGGGCGGTCAGGGATCTCTGCAAGCGATTGAAGGAAATGGGCCACCGGGCCACCCTCTTGCGCGTCAGCATGGCCTTCCACTCTCCGATCATGAGGGTCATCCACGATGAGCTCGAGGCCTACATAGCCTCCATGCCGTTTCATGCCCCGCGGATTCCCGTCATCTCCAACACGACCATGGCGCCTTATCCATCCGATCCCGGCGAGATCAGGCGAATCCTGATGGCCCACCTGGAAAATCCCGTCCATTGGATGAGTAATGTCCAGACCCTTTGGAATGCTTACGGAGTCAGGCTCTTCGTGGAGGTGGGACCCGGCGAAGCTTTATGCAATCTCATCGCAGACACGCTTCCCGAGCCTGCGTGCATCCAGACATGCCTTCCCTCCGCAGAGGGCCTGACCTACAGGGCGGCTCTTGCCCAGCTCTTCGTCCAGGGTCATCTGAAGGGTAAAGGAGAACCGAGGTTTGTTCCCCTCTCTGCATCCGGAAAAACTCCCGAATCCCGCCGAATCGCTCCGGCACCCGCGTCAAGGACTTCGGAGCGCGGACTTGAAGGCTCCAGCCCGGTGGAGAGGATCATCCAGAGGGAAATCAACCGATTCATGATCGAGACCTTCGGCCGCTCCCTGAAGCCCAACATGCTGGAAGCCATCCGCAAAGAGCTTGACCCGACAGTCCAGGAAGGCGATCTGTCGTCCGTTATCCAATCCATGCTTGCGGGTTCGGGGTCTCCCGAAGGCCAAAAGCAGGTCGCTCCCGGGAAACCGGCATCGCCGCCGCTCGAATCCGCCCCTGCCATTCTGCAACAGGCCGCACCTGCCCCCGGCGAGGCGTCTGAGGACCAGGATCTCATGGAGAGACTGATTCGAATCATCATGGATGCTACCGGATTCAACCGGGACGAGATCCAACCCGACATGGATCTCAGAAAGGATCTCTCCATCCGATCCAGTCGCCTCCCCATCATCATGGACGCTGCGGAGCGCCAATTCGGGATCACGATCGAATTGGAGGATTTCATCAATGTCCGTACGGTGAAGGACATCGCCCAAAGGATCTCCATGATCATCGCCAGGCAGGGAGGGCCCGGCGTGCAGCCGGCCGCCACGGCTGGTGAACCCGACCCCGTGCGGGATGTCGCGCCGAAGCCCACAGAGGATGGGGCGAGTCTGAAGCGGCTCGTATTCAACCACGCCATTGTAGAGTTTGCGGCCGCTGCTCCCGTGGAATTGAGCCCGGGCGAGTCCGTCCTCCTTCTCTCCCCTGACATCGATGACGGGATAGCCGGAGGTGCAGGGGAAATCCTTCGACTGGATCACGGGGTTGACACGTTTCCCATGCTGTTCATGCAGGGAAACGTCGGCCCGGGCGTCGAGGGCCACGACATTCGAACCGATAAAGGGGCCTCCAGGGCTGCAGATCGGATAGCGGGCCTGTCGCACCTCGCCGGGGTGGTTATCAGCTTCCATCAAGGCGGGTCGGGAAGGTTGAGCAGCATGGCGGATGTTTCGCGGCTTCTCAGGGGGCTCTTTCTCCTCCTGCAGGCATTTCTTCGATCACCGGCCAGAAAATTCGCAGTGCTGATCCGTCCCAGGGAGCAACCCGAAGCCCTCGGTCAACTGCTGGCGGAAGGGATGCTCGGGCTTTTTCTGAGCGCGGCGCAGGAACACCCCTCGGTCCAGTTTCGCACCCTGGAAATCGACAGGGACAGCGACCTTCGCGTTGCGCTGCGCGGTGCTCTGGACAGAGGATGCGCCGTGGTGGAGACCATTTATCGCGATGGAAGGGTCTTCACGTCGGAGGGGCACGTGGCCCCGTCGGTCTTCGGGGGTTCTCCCAGTTTTAATCTGAGCCCTGGAGATGTTGTCGTCATGTCCGGGGGCGCAACGGGGATCAGCGCCCACCTGGCCCGCTGCCTTGTGCCTTTCAAGCCCCGCCTCGTCTTTCTGGGAAGGACTCTTCTCGATCCGGGCATCCATCCCGCAAAGCCGCGCCCCGCACCTTCGCCTCCCGAGTCTCGCCCTGACGAATCCAGGGCCGAGGAGATCGCCCGGACCCTGGCGGATCTGCGCTCCTCAGGGATCGAGGCAACGTACCACAGCTGTGATGTGACCGACGCCGAAGCGGTCCGCGCGACCCTGGGCGAGGTGGCAAGCCGTTATGGCAGGATCGACGGGATCGTTCACGGCGCCGGAGTCCTCAGGGACGGTCTGATAAGCCAAATGACTCCCGATGATTTCTCCACGGTCACCAACGTCAAATTCCTCGGGGCCTGGAATCTGTACTCGGCTGCTGAGGGGGCCGGCCTGAGGTTTTTCGTGGGCCTCTCCTCGGGGGCCGCGATCCTGGGGAATCCCGGCCAGGCCAACTACGCTGCAGCCAACCGGATGATGTCTGCGCTGCTCAGAGGACTCCGCCGGAAAAACGGCGCCATCCGATTCAAGGCGTTGATGCTTCCCCCTGTCGAGGGGGCGGGCATGGCCAAGGATCCGGAGCTCCGGGAGCTGATGGAGCGCAAGGGGGCGGCGTACATCGATGTCAATGAGCTTGCAGGGCTTTTCTGCCGGGAGCTCTTTGTCGCCCCGGCCGACGACGATTGGGTGCTGTTCATGAAGAGGCTGCCCTCCGTGAGGACGGCACGGCTCGATGATACAACCCGTCCTTCACCCGGTGGAGAACTGGATGGAGGCACCGTGTCCTTGAGCCCCGAGGACTTTCCCATGATAGAAAGGATCTCTGGCCTGGACCTCCGCCGGGAACAACTGGAGGCCTTCAGATCCTTTTCCCTGGAGAAGGATCTCTGGATCGCGGATCACAGGCCTTTCAAGTTCGTCAAGCATCCCCTGGTCTCAGCCGCCATGGTTCTGGAGACCTTCATGGAAGCCGCCCGGATCCTGTATCCCCACCTGCAGGTGCGGGGAGTTCGCCAGGTGCGGCTCATGGACATGATCCAATGTCCTCCCGGGGTTTCGCGGCCATCCAGGATCTCCTGCCGCCGGGCCGGCAACGGCCTTCGGGAGGTATTGTGCGAGGTCTCTCTCGCAGCACAGGAGATCTCCCCTGCCGGGAGATTGACCGACCGCTTCACCCCGCACTGCAAGGGCCAGGTGATCCTCGATGGCGGGGGAGGAACTCTCGGGGAGGGGCTCCCGGATTTTCCTGTCCGGCCGGAGGAACTGCGGACGGGGCCTGTGGATCATGAAAAAGTGCTTCAATGGTACAAAGACCGCAGCGGCCTCGAAGGCAGGTATCGCGTGATGGAGACCCTTGACGGTGCAGGCCCAGGAGTGGTGCGGGGCCGGACCATCTACCGGGAGACCCGTGATTTCGCACATCTGCGGAACACGCGGTACCAATACTCTCCCTACCTTCTCGAGGCCCTTTTGCAGTTGGTCGGCTTCTCCATCGCAGCCATGGACCCCTCGGAGCGGCGATCGATGATTCCCGTGGAGATCGGGGAGATGAGGTTTTTGCGAAAATGCCGGGCGGGGGAACCGATCACGCTCGAGGCACGCATGAGGGCGCAAGGACGACGATGGCCTTACCTGGGACGCCAGGGGGATTGACGATCAAGGCCGCACCATCATGCAGATTCGGTACCTGCAGATGCAGTGGGTTTCGGAGTGAGCCTCAGTCCGGGCAGATGGGAGTGGATGTGGAACAGGATCACCACAAAATAACCGTCCATACCATGAGTCCCGTTCATGGAAGGGGACCCGTCTTCTATGCATCCATGCCCTTTGCCGCCGAAACCCTCAAGGGGTGCGGAACGAAAGAGGCCGGGGACAAGCACCGCCTCGTCTGCGCCCTGTGGGATCACCTTGCGGCGATGGAAAGTCCGCTTTGGAAACATTGTCAATCTTCCAACAGGGCTGCTTTCCCGATTCAGGTGGTCCGCGGCCCGCTCGGCAGGCCCCATCTGCAGTTGGGAGAATATCGGGGTCCGGCCATCTCCTTCAGCCAGGACAGAGGGAACCTCTGGGCCGCTCTCTGTGCAGATGAGTCCGATATCGGCATCGATGCGGCAGGGACCGATGAATTCACCAGAGAATATCCCTATCACCGGGTCTTCCATCCACAAGAGCTCCAACATGCCTTGCAGTTGGCGGGCGGAGATCTGGAAAAGGCATCGGCCCTGCTCTGGTCTGTCAAGGAAGCCGTTGTCAAGGCCCTGGGATGCGCATTCCATCTCGTGGATCCGCGTCAAATCACCGTCTATCCATCGGCAGAGGGGGCGGTGAGGGGAAACTGCGGGAATACCTTTCCGGTGGGCTTGTCCGGGAAGGCCCTGGCGCGGTTTCCCATCGCTGCCGGCCGGTCCCTGTGGGTGCGTTCACTTCCCCGGAGGAAGATGTGGCTTTCCATCGCCCTTTTGAGTCGACAACATGGATGAGGCGATGGGCGGAGAGCAAAAAGTTGATCCATGACGAAAAAAGCTGAACACGCAATCGAAGTCGAGAACCTGACGAAGCGCTACGGGGATTTGCTCGCGGTCAACGACCTGTCGTTCAACGTCAGGCAAGGCGAAATCTTCGCCCTGCTGGGCCCGAACGGCGCCGGCAAGACCACGACCGTCGAGATCATCGATACGATCCGCAAGCCCACGTCGGGAAACGTGAGCCTTCTCGGGATGGACGTCACGAAGAGGAAGCACGAAATCGTTCCCCGCATCGGCGTCCTCCCGCAGGGGTTCAGCTCGTTCGACAGGATCACGGTCAGGGAGACCATCCAGTACTACTCGCGGCTTTTCAGCTGCGAAAACACCGATATCGACGGGCTGATCGAGCTCGTGAACCTCAAGGACAAGACCCGGGAGCAGTACAAGAACCTCTCCGGGGGCTTGAAGCAGCGCCTCGGAATCGCGATTGCGCTCGTGAACGACCCCGAGGTCCTGTTCCTCGACGAGCCGACGACAGGGCTCGACCCCCGTGCAAGGCGCGAGGTGTGGAACCTGATGCTGGGCCTGAAGGAGAAGGGAAAGACGGTATTTCTCACTACGCACTACATGGAGGAAGCGGAGTTTCTTGCAGACACGGTCGCCATTATCTCGAGGGGGAAGATCATCGCGATGGGATCTCCCGGCGCACTCATCGAAAGCAACGCGAATTACCTGGTTCTCACGCTAAGGTCCGTCGATGAAAGCGTCTTTGACATCGTCGGGAAGATGGGTTTCGAACCGGTCCATGACAACCACAAGGCCATCAGGGTCAGGGTGGAGCACATGGACGACGTCCAGAAGATCCTGAACACCATCAAGGAAGCCGGGGCGTCGCTGCTCAGCCTGGACGTTCGCAAGCCCAACCTCGAGGACGTCTTCCTGAAGCTTACCGGCGAGGCGCTCCACAAAGAACCCGCCGGGGGGGTGGCGCAATGAACCCGCGCGTCGTCGGCGCAAATCTCGTCGTGAGCCTCAAGAGCTTCTACCGCGCGAAGCCGGCCATGTTCTTTACGATTGCGTTCCCGATACTCCTGATCCTCGTGTTCGGAGCCCTCTTCATGAACCAGGACAACATGAGCTTCGACCTTTGCGTCCAGGACCTCGATCACACCGACTCCTCTTCGCAACTCGTCAAGACCCTCGAGCTCGAAGGGAAGTTCAAGGTCATCAGGCTCGAACCGGCCGTCAACGCTGCGCAGTACACCCGGGACAACAAGTCGAGCCTGGTCCTCACGATTCCCAAAGGCTATGAAGAGGCCTCCCTGCAGAGGATGGAACTAAACGACCCCGACGCATCGGTTACCCTCACGTACCTGTACGACCTCAGCTCCAGCCTGGTGTTCATGAAGATCCAAATCCTGAACTCGGTGTTCTCCGGGATCAACGAGAAAATGTCCGGGGTGCCCCCGTTCATCCGCTCGGCCGAGACATCGATGCTCGCCAGGAAGTACCGGTTCATCGAGTTCTTCATCCCCGGCATCATCGCCATGTCGGTGATGATTTTGAGCCTCTTCGGCACGGTGCACTTGAACACGGAGCTGCGGCAGAAGGGTGTCATCCGGAAGCTGTCCACCACGCCCATCACCCGCACCGATTGGATCCTGTCCAACATCCTGTACCAGTTCATCCTTGCGGTCCTGTCCACGACGGCGATGCTGCTGGTGAGCTACGCCGTGTTCAGCGTGAGCCTGCAGATCAATGCCTGGCTCCCTGTGTTCATGTTGCTTGACGTTTTCGCGTTCGTCGGAATCGGGATGATCATCACACACTTCACCAAGGAGGCGGAGAGCGCGGCCGCCGCGGCAAACGCCATCAGTTTCCCGATGATGTTCCTCTCGGGAAGCTTCTTCCCGCTCGAGATGATGCCGGGCTTCATGCAGACGCTCGCCCGGATCCTGCCTCTGTACTACGTGAACGAGGGGCTCCGGGCATCCATGATATTTGGCGACCACATGGCCGCTCTGAGACACTCCGCCATCATAGGGGTTTTTGCAGCCGTCGTCTTCATCCTGGGGATCATCGCCACCCGATGGGAAGAGGACCAATGAAAGCAAAGTTTGTCCTTCGCGCCATCACTCAAGCGACCTATCCCCGTGCCATGGCCGCATTGCTGGCCGCAACGCTCGCGGTCCTCATCGATCCCTTTTTAAGGTTCAGCGATTACCGGGCCCTGCTGCAAGTGCTCCCGGCCGCCGGCACCGTTGAGTTTTCGGGTGCCCTCACGCTGGTCTTCCTGCAGGTCGTCGCCCTTTTCTATCTGATTCTTCTCCTGCCCAGAATTTTGCGCACGGGGGTCCTCCTTCTTTGTGCTTTCGTTGTCGTCGTCCAATTCTCCTATTGGCTGACTCTATCCCAGTTCATGACCGCTACCGACCTGTTTCTCGGCATGTCCGTCGGCGGGGACCATCGAACAGAAGCCGTTTCGAGCTTCTTCCAGCCGCTCGTTTTCCTGTACGCACTCCCCTGCGTGCTCGTTCTGTCCGCACTGATCCCCGTCCCCCCGGTATCCAACTTCCGAAAGGCCCTCGCCCTCGGTCTCCTGCCGGCGCTCTTCCTGCTCGTCTCCAATTATGCCCTCTTTCTCTACGTGCCGGAACGCAGCTTCCATCTGAATCCCCTGACCTCCTTCCTTCGTTCCACACTTCATCACAAGTTTGAAAACCTCCGCAAATATCAGGGACCGCGAGACGACCTGCCGATCTTTCAGGCCTCCCGACGGCCACTCGACAGCATTATCTATGTCATCGACGAGTCCGTTCGCGGCAGCAATCTCAGCCTGAACGGCTACCCGCGTGCCACCACACCGTTCCTTCAATCCCTCGAAACCCGGGGCCTCCTCAAGAATCTCGGCATTTGTGTCTCTGCCGGCACCTTTTCCTACATCAGCAACGCCTACCTCATGACCGGTCACAACGCATTTCCCGACGACGGCTTTCGAACCGCCAGGAGTCCCACCGTCTTTGATTACGCCAAGAAAATGGGCTACGAGACGATCTACATTGACATCGATCACGGCTATCTTTCCACGCTCGTGAAAGCGGCAGGCGATGGTCCCGTGAGATCCCTGGACCGGTTGATGACCGATCGATCGTTCAAGGAGCGCCGCGTCGATCTTGAAATAACGAAGGATTTGGGCATCGCCCGTTTTCTCAGCGGCCTTCTGAATGAACGGGGCGGCTATTTCGTTGTCGTCAACAAGAAAGGTCTCCATTTCCAGTATCGCAATCGATATCCGGACGACGAGGCCTCTGCGATCTGGAAGCCGGTCATGGAAGCCTCGGAACCCATTGACCTGAGCGCGACCGGGCGTGAGAAGCTCGTCAATACCTATGACAACGGGCTCCGCTTTCAAGTGGATGAATTCTTTCGGGTGTTTGTTTCCGAGACGACCAATCGGAACTATGTCATTCTATACACTTCGGACCATGGCCAGACGCTGGCGGAGCATGGGCAGGTGTATACCCACATGAAGCCTGACGAGGTGATCGTCGACGTGCCCGCTTTCTTCGTGTCCGGGGAGCGTTACGGCCGGAAAGGGCTCCTGGCCGGCATCCCCCCCGGCATCCGGGTTTCCCATCTCAACAATTTCGCGACCCTTCTGGACCTGATGGGCGTACCGTTGTCTTTGCGGGTTCGTCCTTACGACAAATCGATTTTCTCTTTGACAGCCGAGGACAACAGGGTGCGCACCTATATGAGCGGCTCTCTTCATGGATCCGGCGATTACGTGGTGAAGACAATCCCGACACCGCCGGCTGCGGGCTGGGGCGTTTCGAGACCTGTTCGCAGCGGACCCGAGGCTCCATGATGAAAACAAAACGTATCGCACCGCATGAGCAGCCGGGGTCCGCGTTCTCGGCATCATGATGACCCCAGGGAGCAAAGAAGCGACATGATTCTCAATGCACGGGACAAGATCACCAGGGGCCTTTTGTCATTGGCCAAGACCCCTTGGCTCTTTTATCCATACTACCGATACCATCTGCCATTGCCCACCGTGATATTGATCGAGAATACAAACTGCTGCAACGCGCACTGTGTCATGTGCCCTCGCGAGGCGCTGACCCGAAAACTCGGCTTCATGGAGTTTGGATTGTTCGAGAAGATCATGAAAGAGCTCTCCGGCGCCAGCCGAAAACCCGTCGTGCATCTGCACGGGTTCGGCGAGCCGCTGTTGGATGAGTTGTTGCCGGAACGGATCAAGCTCGCAAAGGCCTGCGGGATCAAGCATACCTATCTCGTGACCAATGCTTCGTTGCTGTTCCCCGAGACAGCGAGGAAGATCATCCAGGCGGGATTGGACACGATGAAGATCAGTTTTTACGGCACCGACGAAGAATCGTATCAGGCCACCATGAGACGGCTGGATTTCAAGGTGGCGCTGAACAACATCAGGGACTTTGTGAGGATCAGGAAGGAACTGAAGAAAACGACGCCGAAGTTGATCCTTCAATACATGCCTCAGAAAGCCAATGGGACCGGGACAGAGGAGTTTCAATCTCTGTGGCGATCTGTCCTGGACAAGAGGGCCGGTGACCGCCTGAATATCAGCTCTTTGGACAACTTTGGAGGCGGCAGGGCTTATAACATTGTGGCAGACAGGATCGTGTCTGTCTGTTTTTACCCCTGGACAGCCCTGTCGGTGCTCTGCGACGGCAGGGCCGTTACCTGCTGCATGGATTACAATGGCCTTCAGGCCGTAGGAGATCTGAACGTCCAGAGTGTCGCGGAAATCTGGAATGGGCCCGTGGTGTCCGCGATCAGGAGCAACTTCGGAAAGTTGGACTATACCGGATTTCCGACCTGTCTTCGGTGCGATTGGGTGCACAGGCGGTAGCCGAATGCGAGGATGGCGGGAAGCAATGAGAAAAAGGATATTCTTCATCTGCGGTTCGATGAATCAGACGACCCAGATGCATCAGGTCTCCGAGCACCTTCGCGAGTACGAGCACTCCTTCTCGCCCTACTACGTCCACGGCTTTGAGGAGATTCTTCGAAGACTCGGGTTGATGGAGTTCGCGATCTCAGGAAACGAGCTGGCGGGACGCTGCCGGAGGTATCTTCAGGAGCATGGCCTCCCCATCGACTACCAGGGGAAAAATCGGCCCTACGACCTGGTGGTTACCTGCACGGACGTGTTTGTTCAAAAGAACATTCGAGACAACCGGATCGTGCTGGTTCAGGAAGGGATTACAGACCCGGAAACCATGATGTTCCATCTCGTCAAGCGCCTCCGATTCCTTCCCCGCTGGTTGGCGGGCAATGCGGCGACCGGTCTCAGCGATGCCTACCGGGCTTTCTGCGTCGCAAGCGAGGGGTATCGCGACTTATTCATTCGAAACGGCGTGAGCCCCGAGAAGATCGTCCTTACGGGAATACCCAATTTCGATGACTGCAGGCGATATTGCAGCAACGACTTTCCCCATCGGCACTACGTGCTGGTTTGCACGTCGTCGCTGAGGGAGACACTCCAGTGGGAGAACCGCAAGGCCTTCATCCTGAGAGCGGTCGAGATCGCCGGCGGAAGGCAACTGATCTTCAAGCTTCACCCGAGCGAGCATGTCGAGCGCGCCACCCGGGAAATCCTTCGGTATGCGCCTGGTGCCCTGGTGTTTGCGACCGGCAGCGCGGAAGAAATGATCGCGAACTGCGATGTCCTGATCACTCGATTCTCGTCGACTGCCTTCGTCGGCCTTGCGCTCGGCAAGGAAACCTACTCGGACTTCGACATGGACGAATTGCGTCGGTTGATGCCGGTTCAGAACGGCTCGGCGGCCTTCAACATCGCGAATGTCTGCCGCCGGGTTCTCGAAGAGGACTGACGGGCAGCACAACCCCCGCCTGTCCGCAGGGTTTCAATGGTCAATGACGGACCTTCCTGCATCGTCACCGCTTCAAACCCAGATACCATTCTGTCACATCCCTCCCGATTCCGAACCGGGCAAGCTGGCGCAGGTCCAGCTGCAGCACATCCGGCGTACTGAACTCCAGGATGCGGTATTGGGGGTCCGTCCAGCCGGGAGTGCTGATGCCCGGCATGTTCTTCGGGATGGTGAGTTGAATACGGTGGATCAGGTTGATCCCTGCCAGCGCCGCTGCATCCGTCACCATATCGACACAGTTGTTGTTCCGCACACCGAACTGGTCATACGTCCGGCTCATCACGTAATCGTGGATCAATTGATGCCGACGTTTGGTGATCGGCATTCGCCATACGAACGTGGGGATACGCTCAGGCCTGCCGATCTCCAATCGGCCATCGGACATCATCTCCCACAAATAAGCGACGGGATCGGGATGATGATCTTGAAACCTTTGATACACATGCTGCTGGTAACGAGGTTTCTCCAGCCCGAAGTTGCCGTTGTGGCCATATTCCATGCGATTCTGAGGACTCTCCAGAATGATCCAACTGTGCCCTCCCGGATTCAACGCGAACGAGTAAATAAATGACAGGGTCGTGCCGTAGTCCCAATCGCCGGCGTCGATCGAGATATAGAGATAATATCCATCATCTCCCACGGGCACTCCGGTGTCGGGATCAAGGTCGGCATCAGATACAAAACGGCACGCAACCGAGATGGGCTGGGCACTCCAGCCATCGGGTTGCATCGGAGCGTAATACCTCGTCTGGTGGGCGCAACCGGCGATCCAGACAGCCGTCATCAACAGTAACAGCCGGGTGAGGGCTTTCATCGTATTTCCTCTTCCGATATTCTGCACTCTAGACGTTCAGGCTCGTTTTCGAATCCTGTTTAACAAGAAAATGAGCAAAAGGCAATCCTGTGCCGATCGATCGGGAGGTGAATTGTTTCCTGAAAGCGTCAGATCTTCAATGTGGATGGATCGGTAAGATTTCAAACGGTAATGGACGGGCACCTTCGAGAGACAGGAACTTATTTGAACGTAGAGCTCGCGTCGTGAAAGGCAGCCTTGACTTCAGTCCAGGCCCTTATGGCAACCTTCTCGTGGTCGAAACGTTTTGCTTCTTGTCAGCCCTTTTTGTTTCCCATGACCAGCAATACAATGCCGCCCACGAGCGCAATCCCTCCCACGATCGGCGGAAGCGGGAGCGTTTTCGTCTTCTCAGCCGTCATCTGGATGGGTCCGATATCGACGACCTTCTCCCGGGTCGTGTAGGTGATGCCCTGATACGCGAATGCGACGATTCCGATCACGATAAGGATAATGCCTGCCAACAGGTATGTTTTCATTTTGCTTCTTCCTTCTGTTGTCAATCTGCCTGAGTTGATGACCTTCCAAGGCCTGCCTATAGAGATGCCCATGCTTTACCATGCACAGGCGCTCTTCGCTTTCGCCCTACGTAAACTGTTTCAGACCCTTCACTTCCCAACACGAATCCTTGAGAGGTCTCCGATGAGGCCGAAGACGCTCAGCAGCCATATAATCACAACAATCACCACGACCACATTCAAAATTCTCTTGATGGTGGATTGCATCGGGATGTAGCTGTTAATGACCCACAGGATCACCCCAACGACAACCAGAACGATCACTAATTGAATCAACGGCATCGTATTTCTCCTTTCGTGGGTTGTTGGTTCAGCGGCAAAGACAACTCTTCAAGCCCGGCTTCAAGAGCTTCCTGCGACGAATTCACGGTCATTTCTCGTGCTCTAAAATATCTTCAGATCCTCCCAAGGAGCAACAGGATGACCAGAATCAGAAGGATCAATCCGATTCCGCCGCTGGGATAGTAGCCCCAGCTCTTGCTGTGTGGCCAGGTGGGCAATGCGCCGACAAGCACGAGGATCAAAATGATGATCAGGATGGTACCCATATTTTTTCTCCTTTCCTGTTACTTGACCGACAAGGACAACGGCTGCCTATTTCACGATGAGAGCATTATTGACGGATTTGACCCCTTCGACGCCGCGTGCGATTTCTCCCGCCTTGTCGACCGCGTATTGAGAATCAACGAAGCCGCTCAGATCAACGATGCCTTTGCGGGTTTCGACGCTGATCTGAAATGACTTGAGAAGATTGTCATTTGCGAGCTCGGTTTTTACCTTGGTCGTGATGACGGTGTCGTCGATGTATTCCCCCGTGCTTGTCTGTTGCGGTGTCGATGCGCAGGCCATAAAGGCGGCGATCATCATGAGGGCGACAAGAGAACGGATGACGACAGGACTCTTTTTCTTCACAGTCTTTACTCCTTTCTACGAATTTGCCGTTTATTAAAAGACAGGTGGCGGCTTCGGGCGCGAGATCTTTTTCGCAGACCTGCTGCGGGTACTCTGCTTCACGGACGTCAGGAGATGAAAAAATATCTATATTTCGTATAGATCGTATCGTTTTTGCCCATAAAGTGTCATAGGGGAAAGGTTGATTTTTACCTTCGAAATGCCTGACGTGAACCCCTTCACTACCTTTCCGGCGGGCTTGTCGTTTGTGGCGATTTCAGGATCATCCGGCAGTCAACTAGAGTGGTTCCCTCTCCTTCGCCGTGGACAAGCAGCGGGTTGATATCCAACTCGCTGATCTCCGGGTGGTTGACGGCCAGATCGGAGAGATTCATGAGGTTTTTTCCGAGGGCATCGAGGTCGGCCCGGGGTCGACCCCGAAATCCCGTCAGAAGCTTGTATCCCTTAGTCTCCCGGATCAACAAATCGGCCTCGGTCCTTCCGATGGGCGCAAGGCGAAAGGCCACATCCTTGAATATCTCGACGAAGATGCCGCCCAGACCGAACATCAGAAGAGGCCCGATATCGTAACGGTTCAAGCCCAGAATCACCTCTTCTCCCCGAGGTGCCATTTTCTCCACGAGAACGCCGTCGATGACGGCATCGGGATTGTAACTCTTCGCCCCGTCCACGATCTGCCGGAAAGCCTGCCTGACCTCCTGCCCGCTCTTGAGCCCCAGGACAACCCCCCCGGCATCGGTCTTGTGAAGAATCTGCGCGGAGACGATCTTCATGACTACCGGATAGCCCATTTTCTCGGCGATCGAAGCCGCCTCGTCTTCGCTTCCGGCCAGACGCACGGGCAGGACGTTGAAGCCGTAACATTTCAGGATTTCATTCCCCTCGATTTCTCCGAGACGCGTTTTCCCCGAGGCAAGACAATCGGAGATGATCGCTGCGGCTCGCGCCCTGTCGTGGGCGACGGGTGATTCCGGAAGCTCGATGCGGTTGAGCCAGCCTGTGTAGCGATAAAGTGCCCCCATGGCCTTTGCCGCGTTTTCAGGAAACTGGTAGACCGGGTAGCCATGTTTCTGAAGGTACTTGACGCCCGGCGAGACGTCGATCACCCCCATGAAGCAGCAGATGATCGGCTTGTGGGTGCCCCGGGCCACGCGGACGATGGCCTCGGCCGTCCCCAGTGCGTTCGTCATGGACTGGGGCGTGAGGATCACAAGCGCCCCGTCCACCCCCTCGTCCTTGATGACCGTCCATAAAGCGTTCTCGTAGCGATCCTGGCTCGCATCGCCGATGATATCCACGGGATTACGGATATTGGCCGTCGAGGGCAGCTGCCTGGCCAGGTTCTCAATGGTCTCCTCGCTGAACCGGGCAAGTTCGAGGTCCGCCGAGACGGTCATGTCCGTGGCGAGGATCCCCGGCCCGCCGGCGTTGGTCACGATGGCCACGCGCTTCCCGGTCGGAAGCTTTCGGCGGATCTTGCCCAGGGGGCTTTCCTGTTTGTAGGCAAACGCATCGGCAAAATCGAAAAGCTCATTGACCGATTCCGCCCGGATGATTCCCGATTGTTTGAAGATCGCGTCATAGACGGCCTCGGTCCCCGCGAGGGCCCCCGTGTGGGAGGCTGCCGCCATTGCCCCTGCGCTCGTCCTTCCGGATTTGACAACCAGGACCGGAGTGGGCCTGATTCCGGAGGTGACCTGCCTGGCCATGGAGATGAACTCCTCGCCCTTCCGCAGCTCCTCGAGGTAGATCATGATGACGGCCGTATCGGCATCGTCATGGAGGTACTCAAGCAGGTCGATCTCGTCCACGTCGGCCTTGTTGCCGATCGAGATGAACTTGGAAAACCCGAACCCTCTGTCCGCAGCAAAATCGAGAACGGCCGTGCAGAGTGCACCGCTCTGGGAAATGAAGGAGATGTTTCCCGGGCTGGGCATCCGGGCGGAAAAGCTCGCATTCATGCTCACTGCGGGGAGAGGATTGATGACCCCGAGGCAGTTCGGCCCGACAACGCGAACGCCGGCCTCCCGACAGATCGAGACGATCCTGTTCTCGGCTTCCAAGCCCTTCTTTCCGACCTCCCGGAAGCCCGCCGACACGATGACCATCCCCTTGACGCCTTTTTTGACGGACTCCTCCACCGCCTTGAGGGTCGCACCGGTTGGAAGGACGATGATGGACAGATCCACGGCGTCCGGGATCTCACCGATCGCGGGGTAGGCCCTCATGCTCAGGATGGACTTGGCAGCGGGATTGACGGGGTATAGCGTACCCTTGTAGCCGCCCGTCAGGATGTTGGCGAAGATGTCGTATCCCACCTTGCCCGGGGTGGTGGAAGCCCCGATCACGGCAATGGCATTCGGGGCGAAGATGGCGTCAAGACTTGTCATGGCACAGTTCCTTGGAGAAAGCCGTTATTCCCGGGCAGTCCCGAAAATCTCCGTCTACTTCTTCTTGCCGGAATAGTCGTACCACTGCCTCGAATTGAATGTCTCCTTGACAATCCGGGCCGCCAGATCGATGTCGATATGCTCCGTGTTGATGACCAGATCGTAGTTGATTGGATCCATCATGTCGGCCTGGAAGTATTTTTGGATGAACGCCTTGCGGTCTGCCTCCGTTCTCGTCACCTGCCGCCTCGCCTCATTATCGGTAGCCTTGTAAGTGCGCATCACGTTTTGGATCCTCGCCTCCAGCGGCGCAACGACGAGCAGGCGAAGGCACACCTCCTTGGGGAGGATGTAGCTTGCGCCACGCCCGACGATGATTGCATGTCCGTGGGCCCCGATGGCGCCGACGACCTGCGTGAGATGCTGGAGGTATTCATAGGCCCACATGTGGTCTTCACCCAGGACGGCGATCCATTCATCAAAGATGCTGCGATCCTGCTCGTCGAGTGATTCTACGATCTGCTGGCTTCTTTTGGCATTCGTGGCGATTTCCTCGACGATTTCGTGGTCGAAAAGATCGATTTCCAGGTCCTTGGCAAGTTTTTGGGCCAGGGCGTTACTCATGGCGCCGGGCAGCCGGGACATGGCGATGACGGGCCGGATCGGATTCTTGTACTTTTTCTTCTGGTCGCTCTGCCACCTCTTGACCTGCTCCTCGATGATCTTGTCAAAAGAGCGCTGCGCAACGGGTCTTGCTTCCATGATGTCGCCTCCCTGTTTGTTGGGCGTGCCCCGCCTGCGAGGCGGGCCTTCCCGGTAGATAAATGGTTATTTGTGAGGACCCTCCCCGACCCGAAGGCCGAAGGGTCAGTCCCTGCTTGTTACTTCACCTTCCGGGACTGCAACGGTGTCTCCTGTTTGAACATCATCTTCAACTCCACGACTCCGGCGCTGGTATGCCTCTGCGTTTCGAAGCCGCCCTTCTCGAAGACATGGAGCATGGGTTCGTTACCGGCCAGGACATCCGCCGTGAAGCCCAGCAGACCCTGTCGCCTGGCCAGATAGGTGAGGTAGGAGAGGAGTTCCTGCCCGATGCCCTTCTTCTGATAGTCATCCCTCACGGCAAAGGCGATCTCTGCACTCTGCCTGTCGGGATAGATGTAATAGCGCCCGACTCCAACGAACGTCTCTTTTCCCTCCTCGCCGTCGGCGATGGCCACGATGGCCATCTCCTGGGTATAGTCGATGACGACAAGTTCCTGGAGCCTCTCGTGGGGAAGGTCCCGGCGCTTCGAGATGAACCTCGTGTAAAGACTTTGGTCGGAGAGACCGTGGATGAATTCCTTCAACTCAGGCTCGTCCGTCATCTTGATCGGCCTCAGAAAGATATCCATGCCCGACTTGGTCTTTCGGTAGGTCTCCAGTTCCTCGGGATACCTCCCTTTCTCACCGGGCATGATCATCTGATCGGCATAGATGAAGCCTGCCTTTTTCGCCTCCTCGACGAGCCACAGTCTGAATTTCGGGTGGGCGACGGCAATGAGCGCCATGGCCCGCTCCCGGATGTTCTTGCCGTGAAGGTAGGCGATGCCGTATTCCGTGACGACGTAATGAACGTCCCCCCGGACGAGCGTCGCCCCTGCGCCCTGGCTGAGGGTCGGAACGATTCGCGAGACCGTATCCTTGAGCGCAGTGGACTGAATCGTCAGAATGGACTTGCCGCCCCGGGCAAGGACAGCGCCTCGCATGAAGTCCGCCTGGCCGCCCACGCCGCTGTGGAAGACCCTGCCGATGGACTCGGCCGTGACCTGCCCCGTGAGGTCGATTTCAAGGGCACTGTTGATGGCCACCATGTTTTCGTGTCGGGCGATGACGAGGGGGTTGTTCGTATAGTCAATCGTTTGGAATTCGATGGAAGGGTTGTCATCGAGAAAATCGTAGGTGTCCCTCGTTCCCATACAGAAGGTCGCCACGGTCTTGCCGCGGTTGATCTTTTTGCGGCTGTTGTCGATGACGCCTTTTTTGATCAGTTCAACGATGCCGTCGCTGAGAAGCTCCGTGTGGATTCCAAGGTGCTTCTTGTCGGCAAGGTTGGCCATAATGGCGTTGGGAATACTGCCGTAGCCGACCTGGATCGTATCGCCGTCCTCGATGAGACGGGCCACGTACTTCCCGATCGGCTGGGCGATCTCCGTATCCGCTCCGGGATGGTACTCCAGGATCGGCTCGTCATAGGGAATGATATAATCGACCTGCTCGATATGGATGAAGGCATTGCCATGGACGCGGGGCATTCTCTCGTTGACCTGTGCAATGACGCAGCCGGCCGTCTCCACGGCGGCCTTCACAATATCCACGCTTACCCCCAGGCTCATATAGCCGTGACGGTCCGGCGGCGAGGTCTGAATCAGGGCAACCTCGATCCGGTCGAGGCCATGATAAAACAGGCCCGGAACCTCGGAGAGAAAGATCGGGGTGTAGTCGGCTACACCCGCGTTGACGGCCTCCCGGGTGCTCTCGCCGATGAAAAAGGAGTTGTGGCGAAAGTTCTCCTTGAACTTCTCCGTGGCATAGGGAGCCACGCCGAGGGTCCTGATGCCAAGCACTTCGGCGTCGAAGAAGGCCTTGGGATTGGACTGGACGTAACGGATGAGGCCCTGGACGAGGTACTGGGGCTCGGCACAGGCCGAGCCGATGAAGATGGTGTCGCCCCGGTGGATGCATTGAAAGGCTGTTTCCTCGGGTGCGAATTTATCGGGAAACTTCTTTCGCCAGTCTTCAAGGGTTTTCATGGTTCATCCTTATTCTCGCTCGACAGCCTTATAGAAAAGCCGAAATGCTGCATTCTTAAAGTGTACTATATAATTATAAGATACAGCCTGATTTAACCATCGGCGAGATACCTAGTTGATGCGTTGAAAAGCATTACTTTCATGTCAGGGATTGGATTGGTTCAAGTCGTTCTTTTAAAGCAGGAGCCCAGGAAACATTGTACAGAGACAAAAAAGGAGGGCCGGAGGATCACGGAAAAGGAGGAATGAGGGAAAAAGCAAAAGGCAGAGCCAACCGACTCTGCCCCGGACAGGTTGCTCAACCTGCATGATGGCTTATGGGCCCTCCTGCTTGAACCGCCGGATATCCACGAGGACAACGCGATATCGCACCGGCATGGTTGAGCGGTCACACTCGGCATTTATGCTCAGCGACATCTTGATGACCGCCCCCCCGTTCGGCTTCAGTCCCAACTCGAGAAACGTTGTGCTTTGCGGACTCAGAGATTTTTGCAGAAAGAGATGAAACGAATCGGCGGAATCAGGCTCGAGGAAAGACTGAAAATATTGTCCGATGAGCCTGTCCCTGGTGAGATTTAACAACGAGGCCGCCGTTTGATTGGCTTCATAAACAACCCCGCCCTTGTCCAGTGTGAGATAGCAGACAGGTGCAGAATCGTAGAGGACCCGGTAACGGTCTTTGGTCTTTTCGAGGGTTTCCTGGGTTGCCTTCAGCTCCTCATTCTGCATGGCAAGCTCAACCATGTGAACTTGCAGCTCATGGAGCAGCTTCTTCGCATCAACCTCGCCGAGGTGCTGGGCCAGATTCTTCCTTACCAGCATCTCCACCTTTTCTTCGGCCCGTCGCCGCAATTCGTCTTTATTCGGCATCTTCCCCTTGACGGTCATCTTCGACGATCCTCTTCCGAAACGCAAAAGACGGGTTGATGTGGATACACGATGCGACCCAGAGCCAAACGTTGAAAATTATGTAGCAAAAACAAATGATGAATTCAAGACATTTTGTGTCGCTTATTTATCCATTCTTATCGTGAACGCCCTTTCTTTTTTTGGATTTGCGTTGCGTTTCGGCTTTGCGTTGCGCTGTGAGGCTTCCCGCTGCCTTCGGGAGCTCAACGGTCACTTCCGAGCCTATGCCCGGCCTTGATTTAATCTGGATGTTTCCGTTGAACGACTTCACCCTTTCGCGGATGCTGAAAAGACCAAAACCCCCTCCGACATAGTCGGGTGCGTCATTTTTGTCGCCGTCGAAACCCACTCCATCGTCCGCGACGATCGCCCGAATGGAATGGCTGGCCTCAATGAGCCGGATATGCGCGCCATGGGCCCCACTGTGTTTGATGACGTTTTGCACGAGCTCCTTCACGACCTGGAAGACCATCACTTTCAGGTCCTGGCTCAGCGAGCTGAGATTTCCCTCGAATGAGCACTGAAGTTGAATACCATGACGGTCTTTGA
Organism: uncultured delta proteobacterium; assembly: GCA_963802225.1. Taxonomy (GTDB): domain Bacteria; phylum Desulfobacterota; class Syntrophia; order Syntrophales; family UBA2192; genus UBA2192. The sequence goes on from CAWDHZ010000009.1 coordinate 20,233, forward strand.
TCTGCTCCGCCAGAGCCTCCACGGCTGAACAAAGCCCTAAATCGTAGAGCACCGGGTTGCTGATGTCCGTCATGAGAGCCCGCGTCTGCCGGATGGAATGGGAGAGAAGCTCCTGGGCCTGCTCGATGAGCTGCCGGTATTCATGGTCACCGGGTAAGCTCCGAAGCAGGTCTATCCTCATCCGGGCCGCCGCCAGCGCCTGGGCAACCTCGTCGTGAAGGGTCACGGCAATTCTTTTGCGTTCCCGTTCTTCCGCCAGGACCAGCTCCGAAGCCAGCCTGCGCAGGTCGTCGCGGCTCGTCGAGAGTTGCTCCGTGAGATTCTGCAGATCCATCGTGCGCTCCCGGACCCGCTGCTCGAGGCTCTCATTGGCCTGCCGCAATTCCTCTTCGCTGTCGCGCAGCTCCTCCTCTGCGCGCTTGCGCTCGGTGATGTCCGTCAGGTTTACCAGGCACCCGAGGATGTTATGGTCATCCCCGTAAAGAGGCCCCGCATTGAGGATCAGGGAATAGCTCTCCCCGTCCGGGTTTCGATAGCTTACCTCCGCGCCCTTCACGACTTGTCCGGACTGGGGGAGTTCCACGGAAAAGGGTTCCCGCTCCGACATCCTGAGCGGGAAGAGCTTGTCGAAGGGCTGCATCAGGGGATTGCCCCCGTAGATCTCGTGGAGCCTGCGGCTTGCGCGGATGATCCGGCCATTGACGCATACGGCAACCCCTTCCATGCCTTGCTCGAGGATGTAACGCGAGAGCCTCTCCGCCGCGACGATATCCTCGTAGCGTCTCCTGTCCGACAGGTCCGTCACGACAAGGGCAAGGGCCTTCGTGCCGCCGAGGTCGATCGGGGAAGCGGAAACCTGTACGGGAATGTCGGCGGCCGACTCCTTGCGGAGCATGATCTCCGCCTTCAGACCGCTGGAACTTGCCTGATGAACGAATCCGTTCCATATCGGGCGATAGGATGCCTGCACAAAATCATGAAAGGTCCGGCCGACGATTTCCGAAGGGGATGCCCCGGTCATTTGCCCGAATTGACGGTTGCCATAGAGGATGGTGCCGTCCGTCAGGATCGTGACGGCGCCTTCGTTCATGGACTCGACCATCACGTGGTAGGCGTGATCGGCCCCTTCGAGGGTGTAGACCCGATCGCCCGTGGGGCCGGACGCAACGATGGCATCCACGGCGCCGCTGCGGATGGCTCCCAGGGTGTCTTCCAGCTCCTGGAGGCGGGCCCGCAGCTCGTCGTTTTCGACAGCCCGTTTTGGTTTCGCTCTTGGTTTGGCCATGGGGTTCGTCCCGTCGGATCAGCTTTGACCGGGGGGCGCGTTCAAACAGTTTCCTTACCCTTTGCATTCGGCCGCAGGTCCAGTCCCACGATGATCTTCTTCGTGTCGGACATGTCCCCGATGAATCGCCTCAGGGGAAGGGGCAGCTTCTTCAGCAGGGTGGGCGCCGCTAGGATCTGCTCGCCCACCGCCAGGGCCGGGCACTTGTAGAGATCGATCATCTCCAGGGTGTATCGGCCCTTGAGATTCTCTTCGCAGATCTTCTTGATATTCGTGATGGCCAGGGTCGATCTTGGCGTCATCCCGGCAACGTAGAGGCGAAGCACGAAGTGCTTGCCACCCTGCGCTTCAGGGGCCCGCTCCATGTTTTCCCTATCCGGTTGTCCCTTCGAACGTTTCACAACCCTCCCGTCTTCCTTATGGCAATGGACGCAGGTCGAGGCCGACGAGCACCCGCTCCGTGTTGGACAAATCCCCGATGATCTTGCGGATCGGCACGGGCAGTTTTCTCACCAGCGTGGGGATGGCGATGATCTGGTCCCCCTTGGCCAGTTGGGGGTTCACCCGCAGGTCGATCACCTCGATTTCGTAACAGCCCGGGACGTGCTCTTCGCAGATGGCCTTCAGGTTGGCAAAGGCCGCAAGCGATTTCGGCGTCTGGCCCGCCACGTAGAGCCTCAGCTCCCAGAGCTTCTTGTCCGCTTTTTTCGCCGGACGTTTTTTTGTTGGCCCTTTGGTTGGCTGTTTATTGGCTGCCGTCGTGCCTTTCATTTCGTTCCCCCTTCAGTCCGCCTTTCGCATGCGTGCCATGACCCGTTGCTGTACCACGCTCGCTGTTTCCTTGTCCCTGCCCTCGCTGACGAGCCTTTCCAGTTCATCCTTCTCCGCCTCGAAGCCGGCATTGAGCTCCTCGACCCTCGCCTGCATCACCTTGCGCTTGCGCTCGAGCTCGTGCTTTTTCCGTTTCTGTTCGTTTTTCTGCTCTGTCAGGGCTGCCTTCTCTTGCGCTACGTGGGATGCCCGCGCCGAGCCGGTCAGGATTCCGGAGGGACCGAGGGATGCATCCGCAATCACGAGCCCCCTGTCCGTCAGGCTGAACTCCCGGACCTGGTTGGAGTGGGCCATGCCCCGGGATTTCATGATCATGATCCCGCGGTTTCTCTCCCCGTTGCTTTCAATATCTTGAAGCTTGATCCAGGTGTCCATCAGCGAAGAGATACCGGCAGCGGCCTCGGCCGCTCTTGCATCCGTCACGAGGCTCGTGGAAAGGGACGTGATCTTCTCCATCTTCAGGTAATCGATCAGGCGGGTCAGCATGGAGGTCACCTCGAGCTGGCCGCCAATCTTGACCAGGTTCGTCATGGGATCGACGACGACGGCCTGGGGCTTGAACTCGCGGATGAGCTTGTGCATCTCCACGAGATGTCTCTCCAGCCCCTGCACCTCGGGCCGTGACGAGTGAACCATCAGCAGGCCCTTCCGCGTCCATTTCGCCAGGTCCAGGCCGATGGAGCGCATGTTGCGCAGCAGCTGGCTCTCGGACTCCTCGAAGGCAAAGTAAAGGCACCGCTTTCCTCCGCGGCACGCGGCATCGGCAAAAAAGGCGGCAAGACTCGTCTTCCCCGTTCCCGCCGTACCCGAGGCCAGCACGCTGCTGCCCCGGTAGTACCCGCCGCCGTCAAACATCCTGTCGAGCCGCGCAATTCCCGTCGGGACTTTTTCCGTAGAGGCTTCATGGGCAAGCCCCATGGACGTGATCGGCAGGATCGACATCCCCTGCTCGTCGATCAGGAAGGGGTACTCGTTGGTGCCGTGGGCCGAGCCGCGGTACTTCACCACCCGCAGCCGCCGCGTGGAAAGCTGCTCGGTGACCCTGTGATCCAGCAGGATGACGCAGTCGGCCACGTACTCCTCGAGGCCGTATCGCGTCAGGCTGTGCTCCCCGCGCTCGCCGGTGATGACGGCCGTGACCCCCACGCTCTTGAGCCACCGGAAGAGGCGGCGAAGCTCGGCGCGAAGTATTGCCGGGTTCGGCAGGCCCGCAAAGAGTACCTCGATCGTGTCGAGGACCACCCGCCTGGCGCCCACGGATTTGATTGCGTGTCCCAGCCTCACGAAGAGTCCCTCGAGGTCGTATTCGCCGGTCTCCTCGATTTCGCTTCGCTCGATGTAGACGTAGTCGACGGCGAGCTTCTTTTTCGCAATCAGGGTCTGGACGTCAAAGCCCAGCGATGCGACGTTTTTCGACAACTCTTCGGCCGTTTCCTCGAAGGCGACAAACACACCCGGCTCGTTGAACTTCGTGGCGCCGTTGATGAGAAATTCCATGCTCAGCAGGGTCTTCCCGGAGCCTGCGCTCCCCACGACGAGCGTCGGTCGACCCTTCGGCAGCCCCCCGCCTGTGATCTCATCGAGTCCTGAAATCCCCGTGGGGCACTTCTCGATCCCCTCCGGCTTCGCCGCTTTTTTCCGCACTGTCGCCACGAGTCTCCCCCCTGGACCAATCGGTTGTGGTTTAATTCCGATCGGTCGCATCCTGCAACATGTAGTTCATATCGATGACTTACTTTTTGTATCCTTTTTCCCCTGATAAAAGAATGGGCCTTTTCCTTAGATGCGTATCAGGAAATCCCTTAGATTAAAATGGGGAGAAGCGAGAAGACCTATTCGAAGGGCCGAGGTTCAGAGGCCGCCCAGAGAAGCAAAAAGCGCCTTGAGGCGCCTTTTTTCTGACCGTAACTCTGTGATTTCTCTGCCATCGCACTTCGTCTTTATTCGCCCTTTTTCCCCACGGGCAACCGGACGGACACGGTCGTTCCCTTCCCTTTCTGCGATTCGATCTGAAGGCTTCCGTTGTAGGACTTCAGCCTCTCGCGAATGCTGAAAAGCCCGAAGCCGCTCTCGGCAGCGGCTGAACCCGCCTCCCGGGCATCGAACCCTTTCCCGTCGTCTCTTACCGTGATGCCGAGGCTGTGCTCATCGCGCTCGACGGTCACGAGGACATGTCGGCCGCCGCTGTGCTTGACGATGTTGACCAGCAGCTCCCTCGTCATCTGGTAGAGCATGACGTTCAAGTCATGCTCCAGGTCCGAGAAATCCCCTGTGTTCATCGTCTCGACGGCAATGCCGTGTTCCGAAGACATCCTCTCGGCCATCCAGTCGATGGCGGCTCCGAGACCGAGATCATGCAGAACGGGCGGGCTGATCTCCACCATGAGGGACCGCGTCTCCTTGATGACCAGGCCGAGCATGTCAAGGACCTCTTCGACGATCTTCTCCACGGCCGTCTCCTCGGGAAGATTCAGCGCAGAGGAAAGCTTCATGCGAGCCAGGGCCAGCGTCTGGCCCACCTCGTCGTGGAGGGTCTGGGCGATCGCCTTGCGGGTGCGCTCCTCGGAAAGGTTCAATTCCGAGGCCAGCGACCGAAGCCTGTTACCGGTCTCGCGAGCCTGCCGCTCCATCAGCTTCAGCGCGCTCACATCCACGAGGACCACTCGATACCGAACCAGCCTGCCTGACCGGTCAAACTCGCTGCCCACGTTCAGGGAGATCTCGAAAGGCGTCCCCCCCGCCGGTCGAAGCCTGCATGGCAAAATCTCTTTCATCCCGGGCGGCAGGGGTTTTCGGAGGAAAAGGTGCAGCGCATCGGCACTCTCCCGGTCCATGAAAGACTGAAGGTACTTGCCGATGAGCGCTGCCCGGGTTACGTTCAACAGGGTGGCTGCCGTGAGATTCGCCTCGACAATCAGCCCGAACGTATCCAGCGTGACATACCCGACGGGTGCAAAATCGTAAAGTTCCTTGAACCGGCCCCTGGACTCCTCGAGTTCCGCCTGGGCGCCCCTCATCTCCTCGTTCTGCATCTCGAGCTCGACCTGGTGAACCTGGAGCTCGTGGATCAAGCGCTTCTCCTCGTACTGCGGAAGATACCGGAGCAGATCTCTCTCCCGCAGCGAGGCTACTTTGTCTTCGGCCTGCTTGCGGAGTTCTTTTTTCGTATCGGCGGGCTTTTTCATCGGGAGAACGCCTTTACCCTGCACGCTTCGCTGTTGCCGTTTTCCCCGCCACCGCCGTGATTTCCGTGAAGGTCATCACGACGCCGGAGATGACGTTCCCGGTACTCCGGTAGGGGCTGATCCGCAGCAGATAGGGACGGCCGTCCTTGGCCTCCACGGGCACTTCCTTGGAGACCAGCGTGTCGATGACCCGCCCGGCGTCCTCGGAGAGCGTTTCGTACTTGAGGTTGTAGGAAATATGCGCCAGGGGACGTCCCACGTCGGTGGGGATCAGGTTGATCACCTTGGTGGCCTCGGCATTGAAGCGCTTGATCCGCAGACGGGTGTCCAGGAAGATGATCCCCGTGTTGACGCCGTCGAGGATGTTCTTCATGTCATTCTCGGCATTGCTGAGCTGGTCGATCTTGGACTGGAGCTCCGTGTTCACCGTGATCAGCTCCTCGTTGACGCTCTGCAGCTCCTCCTTGGAGGTCTCCAGTTCCTCGTTGGTGCTCTGAAACTCCTCGTTGGTGCTCTGGAACTCCTCGTTGGTGGACTTCAGCTCCTCGTTCGAGGCCTGGAGCTCCTCGATGCCCGCCTGGAGATTTTCCCGCGTGAAGGTAAGCTCCTTTTCCAGCTCTGCAATCCGCGCATTCTCTCCCTTGCCGGCAGAGGCTTTGAGCTTCTGCGGCTCCTTCACCGCACGACCGACCTCCTCGAAGACCACGATGAAAAGCTTCTTCTCCATGGCGGGCAGGTGGATCGGTTTCACCGTCACATCCGTCGGCTGGACCCCTCCGTTGAGTCTGATCTGCAGACTCCTCATGACCACATCCCCGTTTTTCGCAACCGCCCGGTGGAGGGCCGCCCGGAGCTGGACCTTGAGCCCCTGCCTGGCCATGTCGAGCACGTTCATGCTGGGCTGGCCTTGCGAGGGTTCGAGGAACTTTCCCGTCTGGCCGTGGACGTAGAGGATATCGCCGCGCTCGCCAACGATGACCGAGGGGGGTGCGAGATTATCCAGGAGGACTCTGCGCGCGATTTCCGGGAAAGCGATCTGCTTCACCTTCACCGCCGCATCGGCAGCCCGTGCCGCGCCGGCTCCCCCCATATCAAGGCCGGTGTAACCGCCCGCCTGGTAGGGGGAGGGCGCTTCCGTGCGCCGAAACACCTTCCATTTCCTGTCGAGTGTCGAAAAAAGCTCCCCGAAAATCCCCACGGTCTCGGACGAGCCGAGGAAGAGGATCCCGCCCGGCTTCAGGCTGTAGTGGAACATGGGGATGATCTTGCTCTGCAGCTCCAGATCCAGATAGATCAGCAGGTTGCGGCAGCTCACCAGGTCGAGCTTCGTGAAGGGGGCGTCGCTGATGACGTTCTGGACGGCGAAAATCATCCGCTCCCTGACCTCGCTCCGGATCCGGAAGCCCGTTTCCTCCTTGACGAAGTACCGCTTGAGGCGCTGGGCGCTGACATCCAGGGAAATGTTGGCGAGGTAGAGCCCGCTCCGCGCCTGGGCGATGGAATCCTCATCGATGTCGGTGCCGAAGATCTGCACCTTGAAAGCCTTTTTCGCCTCCTCCATGCACTCTTGAAGCAGGATGGCGATGGAGTAGGCCTCTTCCCCGGTCCCGCATCCCGGGACCCACACCCGGAGGGTATCGGTTTCGGTCAATTTCTCGATGAGATCGGGCAGCATTTTTTTCTGAAGGAGGCTGAACGCCTCGGGGTCCCGGAAGAAGCTCGTCACGCGGATGAGCAGCTCCTTGAAGAGGACCTCTATCTCCTCCGGGTGCTCCTGGATGAACTGGGCATAGGCGGCCGGATCGGCGATCTGGTGAATGCTCATGCGCCGATCGATCCTGCGCAGGATCGTCGTCTTTTTGTAGTGGGAAAAATCATGGCCCGTCCTCGTGCGCAGAATGGCGAGGATCTTCTGGATGGCCGTGAGGCTCGTGTCGCCCAGGTAGAGGATCTTCCCCGGCTTCTTCGGGTAATACTGCCCCACGTAGGCCTGCAGCTGTTCGGGCATCTTCTCCACCGGCACGACGTAATCCGCAAGACCCGTGATGATCGCGCTTCGGGGCATGCCGTCGTAGCGGGCCGTCTCGGGTTCCTGGACCATGCACATCCCGCCTGCGCCGTGAATCGCCCTCATCCCGAGGGTCCCGTCGGATCCCGTGCCCGAGAGGATAATGCTTATGGCCCTTTCGCCCTGGTCTTCGGCGAGCGAGCGTAAGAAAGAGTCGATGGGCATCCGCAGTCCCCGCATTTCGGCGGGTGCACCGAGCTGCAGAACCCTGCCGAAAATGGACAGGTCCTTGTTCGGCGGGATCACATAGACGCGGTCGGGCACCACGGTCATGCCGTCCTGCGCCTCGACGACGTCCATCTTCGTGTGTCGCTTGAGCAGCTCCGGCATCATGCTGGCGTGGCCGGGGTCGAGATGGACCACCAGGATGAAAGCCATGTGGCTCTCCGCAGGCATGTTGGTGAAGAAGGAGGTAAAGGCCTCGAGGCCCCCCGCCGAGGCCCCCATGCCGACGATGGGAAAGGCGTCTGGCGTGGAGGGTCTTCTGACCCGCTCTTTCGAGACAGGTTTCCGGGGTGCCGGTTTCATTTTTTTCGGCTCAGGCGGTGTGCCGACCTTCGTTTCCCGGACGGGCTTCGCGGTCTTCGGCCTGCCTTTTTTCGCCTCATGCTTCTGAGTGACGTTCTTGCCGGTCTTTTTCATGGAGGATCGTCCGTGCCATCCTGTTGAAACGTTACATGCGTCGCTACAGATGTCATGCAGGGGGTGTTTCTTATTTTACATATCATTGCCAAATTCCTGTGTAAAGGACGATTGCAATCGGCAATCCTCCATGCGGAAAAAGAAAGGCAGAGCCCATCGCCTCTGCCTTTCTTCCCTTCTCCGTATCCATGAAAATTGCTTTCTAAAGCTCCTCACCCCCGCTCATCCGATTAAGCCCGGATCGTGCGCTGACGATCTATGGCAAGTCATGAATTCGTTTGATACGATCGTCGGTGCCGGGATGCGTTGCGAAAAACCCTCCGCTCGGGCCCGAGGTCTGCAGCAGCCAGGTCAGCGTATTTCCCATAACCTGTTTGCCGTTGTAGCCCGCCCGCTGGAGGATTTGAACCCCCTGGGCGTCTGCCTCGTATTCCTCCTGGCGGCTGAAAGGGCGCATCACTCCCAGGTCGGCTATCAGGGGCGTGACGTAGCCCGAACCCGGGATAATCTGATCGAGGATAATAATACCGATGTTCATGCCGATCCCGAGAGTCTGGGCCTTCGCGACGTGGCCGAGATCGGCGTGTGCCACCTCGTGGGCCAGGACGCCTCGCAGCTGGTCGTCGTTTGCCTTCTCCAGGAGGCCGGTCGTGATATAGAACTCGCCCCCGCCGGCATTGGCGGCATTAATCTGCGGATCCTCCAGGAGGGTCACGCGCACCTTGTTCAGCGGGAGTGGACGGTTCATGCTCTTGATGAGGGGCGTCATCACCCGCTGGAGCCGTTCGGCCTGGCGTGCATCAATTTGGCGCGGGCTGGGTGCCGGTTGCCGGCTTGCCGTCGGCTCCCCCGGGCCTGTTCTCTGCGCCGTCTCGACGGCACAGCCCCCCAGCAGAAGCATCAGGCTCATCGCCACGACCAGCGGCATCTTCCAGTAATGCAGCAACGTCGTCCCCGTTGACCTCAGTCTATTTTGCATTCCGTGCATTGTTTCTGCGTCCTTTCGTATTTTGTTCCCGGGGTAACTGATCTGATCCCTTCTCCGGAGAAGGCAGGTCATCGGCTTGATCCTCGGGTTAATCCTCGGGTTACAACCAGCGGACAAATAAATGGGCAAACCATTCCCTCATCTTCGAGAACAAGGGCCTTTCTTTCCACTCTTGCCATTGGATCTGATCGGACTCCGCAAGATCCTTCGCAAAGCTCTTTTCCATTTCAGCAGCGAACTCACGGCTCAGGACAACCGCATTCACCTCGTCATTGCTTAAAAGGCTCCAGTAGTCCAGGTTGGTCGAACCGACCGTCGACCAGACACCGTCAATGACCGCAGTTTTCGCATGCAGCAAGGCGTTGCGTCGCTCGTAGAGCTTCACCCCCGATTCCAACAGCTCGGAATAATTATACCGCGCCGCATATAAGACCAGCGTCGAATCGGTGGAGCCGGGAAGTATGATCTTTACGTCAACGCCTCTCCGGGCTGCATCCTTGAAGGCCGTCAGGACCTGGTCGTCGGGTATGAAATAGGCATTCGTCAGATGAATCGAATGCTCCGCAAACGTGATGGCGGCCACGTACACGATAAACGTGAGCCTGTTGTCCGAGCCGGGCGTCGAGCCGACGACTCGCACCAGGGCATTCCCTTCTTCTTTCAGCTTTGGGTAATAATTGCGTTCGGATCGTTGAGGCCCATTCTGCCTGGCCCACGTGTCAAAAAAGAGCTTTTGGAATTCAGCCACGGCGGGACCTTCGATTTGAACGTCCGTGTCGCGCCAGGGCAGTGGTGTTCCTTTGTCTTGATGCCATCCGGAAGGATTGCTCGAGTAAACGCTGCTGATGTTGATGCCGCCTGTAATGGCGATCTTGCCGTCCACAACCAACATCTTGCGGTGATCCGCATGCGCGAGGAGCCAGCTCCCTTGAGCCTCCAGCGGATTGACCGGACTGAATTCGACGATCTGAACTCCCCCGTCCCGCAAGCGCTGAAAAAAGGCAGCGGGAGTCGTGAAACTGCCCACGCTGTCATAAAGGAGATTGACCTGAACCCCCTCGGCCTGTTTTTTCAGCAACAGGTCGGTAAATGTACGGCCCACGACATCGTCATCGATGATGTATGTTTCAAGGTTGATATGATCCCCGGCGCCCTGGATGGCTTTGTACATGGCGGCATAGGTCGCAGGGCCATCGGTGAGCAGCGTGGCTTTGTTTCCCTTCGTCAGCGGGCTTTCGGTGACCGAATCCACCACGGCAATGTGGCGTTCCAGCACATCCGTCGGAGCGACCGATTTCTGCAATCGGTCCATGATGGCTTTGCTCTGTTTTGGGGACAACAGCCCCTTGGCCGAAACGATTTGGCTCGGTTCCCGGGCGGTCGGCGCCGCGTCAATCTTTTCGGTGACATTCGGCAGGGTCGCACATCCGCTGGTGAACCCCAGGATGAAAGCCGACAGGAGGACCAGGAAGAGAGGGCCGATGAAGTTCATGCTCGATCCGGATGCAAGCTCCTTCGGGTTGTCACAAGGATGCTCGCCGCTAGACGGGTCTTCGTCCCTGGATGATTCTGACCAGGACGATGACAATGGCAATGACCAGCAGAATGTGAATGAAATAGCCCATTGTATAGCCGGTCACCAGCCCCAGCAGCCACAGAACGATCAGGATGACGGCGATTGTCCACAGCATGGGTTCTCCCTCCTGGAGGGTTGAGGCTCGCTGCCGGCCGGCGCATCCCTGTGACAGCCGGCAACGAGCGGTCGAGTGGGCAAGGATAACGGCTGCCTATTTCACGATGAGAGCATTCTTGACGGATTTGACCCCGCCGACGCCGCGTGCGATCTGGCCCGCCTTGTCTTTCGCTTTTTGAGAATCGACAAAACCGCTCAGCTCAACGATGCCTTTGCGGGTTTCGACGCTGATCTGGAATGACTTGAGAAACTCATCGCCGGCGAGCTCAGATTTTATTTTGGTCGTGATGACGGAATCATCGACCACTTCCCCCGTGCTTGACTGTTGCGGTGTCGATGCGCAGGCCACAAAGGCGGCGATCATCACGAGGACGACAAGAAAACGGATCACGACATGGCTCTTTTTCATCATGCTTACTCCTTTCTCTGAATTTCTTATATAGTATCATTGACATTCATAAAAGTGTCGTAGGGGAAAGGTTGATTTTTTACTTCGAAATACCTGATGTGATGTAATATGCGCGTGAAAGAACAGTAGCAAACATCCCGATCTGCAATCCTCATATTCGACAGTATCCATGCTTGGCGGCTTGTAGTTGCAATGGTTTACAGGAAACAAACGACATAAATTCAGGATCTTTGAAGAAATTGCCGTCCGCATGTTCCGTTTTCTTACTCTTTAATTAATGGCCGCCTTGTTTAGAGGAATCTCCCATGCCGTCATCCATTATTGATGTTAAAGAAGTGCCCCGATTCTGGCAACTCCCCACCGCGACGCTTCTGGAGCACCTGAATTCCGGCCCCGAGGGATTGAGCAATGCGGAGGCCTCTGCCCGCTTTGCCCATTTCGGCCCCAACCTGATCCATGGGGAGCGAAAACAGGCTTTAATCCTTCAATTTCTGGCCAAGTTCCGTAATCCCCTGGTCATCATTCTTCTGATCGCCAGCGCTCTTTCGGCCTTCACCGGAGACGCCACAAGCTTCTTCATCATCAGCTCCATCGTCATCATCAGCGTGACCCTCGATTTCGTGCAGGAATACCGGGCAGGACAGGCGGCGGAACGTCTGCGCCAGTCGGTGGCGGTGCGCGGGAAGGTCTTGCGGGAAGGCAAGCACCTGGAAATACTGCTCGCCGAAATGGTGCCCGGCGATGTGGTGGTTCTCGCCGCCGGCGACCTGGTTCCCTGTGACGGCCGGGTGCTGGAAGCAAAAGACTTCTTCGTCAACCAGGCGCTTCTCACCGGGGAGCCGTTCCCCGTGGAAAAGGCCCCCGGAGAATTGCCCGAAGAGCCTGATATTCTCGCGGCCGGCAATACCGTTCTTCTGGGAACATCGGTGATCAGCGGCTCGGCCAAGGTGATGATGTGCCGCGCCGGGCAGAATACGGAACTCGGCGAGATTTCCGACACCCTTCTTGCCAAGGCCCCGCCCACCGCCTTTGAGCAAGGGACCCGCCATTTCGGACTCCTCATCATGCGGATGACCGTCCTCCTTGTCCTCTTTGTCCTTCTGGTCAATGCCTTCTTTCACCGCCCCTGGCTCGAATCGTTTCTGTTTGCAGTGGCTTTGGCAGTGGGACTGACCCCGGAGCTTCTCCCCATGGTGGTCTCCGTGACCCTGTCACGGGGCGCACTGCGCATGGCCGCCAATAAAGTGATCGTCAAGCGGTTGGCCTCGATACAAAACCTTGGGAGCATGGATGTCTTGTGCACCGACAAAACCGGCACCCTGACCGAGTCCCGCATCCATCTGGAACGCCACATGGACCCCCTTGGACGTGAAAGTGAGCGCGTTCTGGAATTGGCCTACTTCAACAGCTTTTTTGAAACCGGATTGAAGAGCCCTCTGGATGACGCCATCCTGGAGCACAAGGAAATCGACGTGAGCCGCTGGCGCAAGATCGATGAAGTGCAGTTCGACTTCGAGCGTCGCCGGATTTCGGTGCTCCTTGACAACGGCACGACCAGGATGCTGGTTGTCAAAGGGGCTCCCGAAGATATCTTGCGGCTGTCGGTCAGCTACGAGGCGGATGGAGAGGAGGGCCTGCGCCCCCTGGATGATGCAGCGCGCGAAAGCATCAATGGGCACTTTGAGGCGCTCAGCAAGGAGGGGTTCCGGGTGCTGGGCATCGCCTCACGCCAGGTGGGGATGGATCATCCCCATGCCGTGGTGAGCGATGAATCGGAGCTGGTTTTTGTCGGCTTCGCCGCCTTCCTCGACCCCCCGAAGGAGAGTGCCAAGGCGGCCCTGGCAAGACTTGCCGCCGACAGGGTCGCGGTCAAGATCATCACCGGCGACAACGAACTGGTGACCCAGCATGTCTGCACGCAACTCGGTCTCCCTGTAACAGGGGTGCTTACCGGCGCGGAAATCCAGCATCTGGATGATCAGGCACTCGCAGCGAGGGTGGAGCAAGTGAACCTCTTCTGCCGCGTCGCGCCTGCCCAGAAAAACCGGGTCATCCTCGCCCTCAAACGGCGCGGCCATGTGGTAGGGTATCTCGGCGACGGCATCAATGACGCCCCATCGCTCCATTCGGCCGATGTGGGCATTTCAGTGGACAGTGCCGTGGACGTGGCGAAAGCGGCGGCGGACATGATCCTTCTGGAGCAAGACCTGGGGGTCCTCCATGCCGGCGTCCTGGAAGGACGGCGCACCTTCGGAAACATCATGAAATACATCATGATGGGCACCAGCTCCAATTTCGGCAACATGTTCAGCATGGCCGGGGCCTCGCTCTTTCTCCCCTTCCTCCCCATGCTGCCGGTGCAGATCCTGCTCAACAACCTCCTCTACGACGTATCCGAACTGCCGATTCCACTGGACCGGGTGGATGATGATTACTTGAGCCATCCCCGGCACTGGGATATGAACTTCATCCGCAACTTCATGCTGATTATCGGCCCGGTCAGCTCCGTTTTCGATTTCCTCACCTTCTACGTCATGCTGGCGGTCTTCCATGCCGGGGAGGCGCTGTTCCATACCGGCTGGTTCATTGAGTCCATGGCCACGCAGGTGCTGGTCATCTTCATCATCCGCACCCGTAAAAACCCCTTCAAAAGCCGTCCGAACCCGTGGCTGGTCGCATGCTCGCTGACGGTAGTAGCGGTGGCGGTTCTCCTGCCGTTCACCCCTGCCGGTGCTTACCTCGGTTTTGTGGCGCCGCCGGCGTTCTTCTTCCTTATCCTGATCGCCATGCTGCTCGCCTATCTGCTGGCGGTGGAATGGATGAAGCAATGGTTCTTCCGTCACTTTGCTCCAGAGGAAAAAGGCGTAACTCCGGTGACATAATGCCGACTTCTTCTTGACGAGAGCTGGTTGTTGCTGCGTATTTTAGAGGCTACCGTTCAGTCGGTACTCTCCACTTCAATTCCGAATGGGAAGTTGTGTTCTGGGTAGGTCTACTCATTGCTCAAGACCTGATCCGCATAACGACCCGGCCCGACGACTGCCTCGTCATGCGGCTCGAATAATTTTTTGTTCATCTCTTGCTCGTCCCTTGTATGTTACCCCATCCTGTAAAAACTTTATCTGAACGACACTGTGTAGTAAGAAGAGCCAGGTTGTCTTCGCGGTCGTGGCAGACCGTCTGTCCCTTGGGACCCCAAGCCCGTGGGGTAGCGTGGGTCGCCACGACTTTCTCCAATGAACCCGAACAGTTGCCTGGGACTCTCACGAGATCCCGCATTCCGCAAGGCCGGGAAAAAGGAGATCCATCATGAAAGCACTCCAATCCAACGTCTTTATCGGGATCGATGTCTCCAAGGAGCGACTCGATGTGGCCGTGGCGCCCTCCGGAGAAACCATCGGCTTTGCCAACAACGAGGATGGCATCGCTCTGCTGGCCGACTTCCTCAAACCGCGGGACCCTGCCCTGGTACTCTTCGAGGCCACCGGCGGCTGGGAAATGAACGCCGTCAACCATCTGGCCACACAGCGTCTGCCTCTGGTGGTGCTCAACCCCCGGCAGGTCCGGGACTTCGCCAAGGCCACCGGTCAGCTCGCCAAGACCGACGTCATCGATGCCCGCATCCTGGCCCGCTTCGGCGAGGCCGTCCGGCCCGAGGTGCGGCCCCTCAAGCCCGTGGAGCTCCGCAAGCTCGAAGCCCTCACCACCCGGCGTCGCCAGATCGTCGAGATGATCACGGCCGAGCAGAACCGCCTGGTCAGCGCCCCCGAGTGGGTCCGCCCCGACATCAAAGAGCTCCTCGAGATCCTCAAGAAGCGCTTGGCGGCCATCAACCGGGACCTCAACAAGCTGATCCGCAAAAGCCCTCTGTGGCGCGAGAAGGACAAGATCCTACAGAGCTTCCCCGGCGTGGGTCCCGTCATGGCTTCGACGATGATCGCCGATCTGCCGGAGCTGGGCACCTTGAACCGACGGGAGATCTCCGCGCTGGTGGGGGTCGCCCCCCTGAACTGCGACAGCGGAACGCACAAGGGCAAACGCAAGATCTGGGGCGGACGGGCCGCCCTCCGTTCGGTTCTCTACATGTGCGCCCTGACGGCCACCCGCTGCAATCCCGTCATCCGGGAGTTCTATCAGCGGCTACGGTGTGCCGGAAAGCCCTTCAAGGTGGCCTTGACCGCCTGCATGCGAAAGATCCTCGTCATCCTCAACGCCATGATGAGGAGCGGCAGTTGCTGGCAACCAATGTAATCTCAAAGAACAAAAATATTTACCGAATGTTCACTTGACGAGACAGTTGCTACCCCCTCGTCCCTTGTCCCTTTCTTTCTCTTCCACTGGTCATTGCTGCAAAGCAGGCGTTCAGGTCAGGTTGATCACCGTGATCTCCGGCCTTGCATTGAGCCTCACGGGGGTGAAGGTCGTGCCGATCCCGCGGCTCACGTAGAGGTGAGAATCGTCGATGCGGTAGAGCCCTTCGGGCCAGGGGGTCCTCAGATGGGCGAGGCTCACGTCCCCGCCCGGCAGGCTCAACTTGATCTGCCCCCCGTGGTAGTGGCCCGACAGCGTCAGTGCAATCCCCTGCCCGGCAGCTTCCGGAAAGATCTCCGGGCGGTGAGATAGCAGGATCGTCGGAATGGCCGGGTCCAGCCCCCGCAGGGCGGCATCCAGGTCGTGGTTGCCGAACCGCATGTCATCGATCCCGGCAACGGCGAAGGGCCCCTTTCCGGTCCGGATCACCCGGTGCGCATTGTAGAGCAGCGGGACCCCGTACTGACGGAAAAGCGCCTTGAGCCGGCTGAGGCTGCCGACCCAGTGCTCGTGATTGCCCAGGGTGGCAAACGTGCCGTAGCGGGCCTTGACACGGGCCATCTCCTCCAGGCAGCCCGGAAGAAAGGCAATCGAATTCGACACATAGTCCCCGGTGAGAACGAAAAGATCGGGCTCGAGCGCGATTGCCGCGTCGGCATAGCGTCGCAGATCGTCCCGGGTCATGTAAAGGCCGGAGTGGTGGTCGGTGAGTTGTACCACCCTCAACGGCAGGCCGAAAGGCAGCGCGAGCGTTTGCACCTCGTGGGACCTTCCGGCCCAGGCGGCGCCGTAGCCGGAAAGGACAAGGGGCGCTGCGGCAAGCGCCCCCGCTCCGGCCTGAAGGAACCGGCGGCGCTCCGGGCTCGCGGGGGGCTCGGCTGCAAGGGAGACCGGGTTGCGACAGCGCCGGAGGATCGCCCGCCCCAGAGAACCTGCGGCCTGCGAGCAGACGAGGAGCAGGCCCGACAGGATCGAGCCGATGCCCCAGACGGCCGGCAGGTAAAAGAGAAGGGCCTGTGCCGCTACGGGAGGGTCCACCCAGGGGATGGGCTTGAGCAGGATCAGCACGTTCATGGCAAAGAGAAGGCCGATGAGCGCCCCCGCAAGGACGACGGCCAGGGATTTGAAGCGCGCTGACCTCTCCGAGGATCGGATAGCGTGCCGGATGCGCACGAACAGGTATATCTGGGCAAATACCGCAAGACTGACGACGATGAGCCGAAGGGTGCCGAAGGTTAATGTAGGTGCCATAAATCGATGACCCAATCTGCCACAGAACGGCACCGCCCGCAACCAAAGAAGAACCTCTACCCTCTACTCTCTACCCTCTACCCTCGGCCCTTTCTTCCCCCCGACACGCGACCCGCTACACGCTACCCGCTTCCCTTTGCACCCGCACAGCGGCAAGCCGCTGCAAGGCTTTCCGGCCTCCATCAGCGCCTGTCTGATGCCACCCTCAGACGGCGTCTGCGGGAAGGAAGTCCTTCCGTCTTAGACCACATTCAGACAAGCGCCGATTTTGTTTCTGCGAAAAATATCGATAATAAGCTTAACGAAAGGGAACAAAACAAAGAGAATAGAAACATGATGACCCGAATTTACAAAGCAGCAGAAGCCAGGATTCAAACAGACCCCCGAATCAACCTGATGGGCGAACGGGTGGACAGGGTGTGGGCGGACCCCATCCTGAACCCCCGCAAGGACATCGATCGCTGATCCCCGGGCAACGAAACCAATCAAGGAGGTATCGTCATGAAGGAGAAAGCCAAGAACGTGAAGACCGACCGGAAATTCTGGACCGATCCGATGAGCTTCCCCGTCTTTGGACCGAAGCGCACCAAGTAGGAAGAGGGAAAATAGCTGAAGGCCCCTGCCCGTTTCGGGCGGGGGCCTTTATTTTTTCCGGGTCCTGCGCACCGCGAAAAATCGTCTCATTTTTTTGAGAGCATCGCGGAGCGATTTGTAATACAATACGGTCATGAGAATCCCCTTCGCAGAAAAGCTCGCCACGACCCGCGTCACCTTCCGCGTTGCACTCTCGAGCCTTCTCATGGTGATGCTCTTCGGCACCGTCGCCCTCCTGGGGGGGCTTTCCTACTACAATCTCAAGCGAAACGCCGATACGCTCTCCGGGCAGGTGCTCGACGAGAGCTCCCTGCGCATCCGGCACTGGGTCGGCACGCTGCTGTCCCGCGCCCAGGACCAGGGCGAGATGAACCGTCAGCTCCTCGGCACCGTCGAGCTCCGCCCGGAAACGCTGAACTGGCTCACCCGTCACCTGCAGCGGGTGCTGGAGACGCAGAGCCATTTCACCTTCCTCTCGGCAGGCTTCGAGAGCGGCCTGATGCTGTCCGTCGAGCGCCTGCAGGACGGCGGGTTCAGCATCCGCGAAGCCCGGTACGACCGCGAGGCCGGCAAGGCGGAAATCCTCGACTTCCGGCCCGAAGACTACCCGCAGCGAAAGGCCTATGAACGACGGGAGTTCCAATTGACCGGTGAGAGAAGGATGCCGGGCTGGTACACCGCGGCCCGTGATGCCGGAGGCCCGATCTGGACGGAGGGACGCACGCTCCGAAGCGGCACCGAGGCGGTCCCGGGCGTCACCTACGCCACTCCCATTTACGACAAGGACCAGCTCCTCGTCGGCGTCACGACGGTCGACTTCGACATCAGCGCCATCTCGCGCTTTCTCAACTCCAACCCGATCGGAAAGGCGGGTTTTGCCTTCATCATCGAGAAGACGGCAGGCGGGAAATACCAGGTCCTGGCCCACCCGCAGCCGGAGATCCTCACCCGCGAGATGAAGGACGATCGCGGGCGCTCACAGTATGAGTTTACGGACTGGCAGAAACTGAGCGACGAAAGGGTCGTGCGCTTCATGGAAAAATTCTCGCAAGACAGCGGGGAATATCTGGGCCACGATCTCAGGACGTTCCGTTTCAGCGCCGGCGGCACGGATTATTTCGGGAGCTACCGCCGGATGGCCGGAAAGGACCTGCCGGGCTGGGTCATCGCCCTTGTCATCCCCCGCAACGAGATCATGGGGGCCGTGGATCGAAACAACCTGGAGACCATGCTGATCGGGATCGCGGCCTTTTTCCTGATCCTGATCTCGAGTGCCTGGATCTCCGCCCTCGTCTCCAAGCCCCTGCGTCGGATCGCCCTGGATTCGGAAGCCATCGGCCGCTTCGAGCTCGAGGCCCGGCCCCTCGAGCGCTCGCAGATCCGGGAAGTGGACCAGCTGATGGTGGCCACGCACGACATGAAGCGGGGCCTGCGCTCCTTCGGCAAGTACGTGCCGAAGGATCTCGTCCGGCAGATTCTCGCCTCGGGCGGCGAGGCCGAGCTGGGCGGTCAGAAGGCTTCCCTCACCATCTTCTTTACCGACATCGCCGATTTCACGACGATCTCGGAGGGCCTCGAGCCCGAGGCCCTCGTGGATCAGCTCGGCGAATATTTCGAGGCGATGAGCAACGCGCTGAGGCAGCCGCCGCCGGCCACGCTCGACAAGTTCATCGGCGACAGCATCATGGCCTTCTGGGGGGCCCCCCTGCCCAACCCCGATCACGCCGTCACGGCCTGCCGTGCGGCGCTTTTGTGCCAGCAACGCCTGGAGGAGCTCCACGAGAAGTGGGCCCGCGAGGGCAAGCCGCTGTTCCACCAGCGCATCGGCATCAACACGGGCGAGGTGATCGTGGGCAACATGGGCAGCGCCACCCGGCTCAATTACACCGTTGTCGGCGACACGGTGAACACGGCCAGCCGCTTCGAGGGCCTCAACAAGCTCTACGGCACCCGGATCATCATCGGCGAGAGCACCCGGGCAATCGTGAAGGATCAGTTCATCGCCCGCCCCCTTGACCTCGTCTCCGTCAAAGGGAGCACGAGGGGCGTGCGAATCTACGAGCTGATGGCCGAGGCGGCCTCGGCCGATGAGCGCACGCGCGCGATCGCCGCTCTGGCCGAAAGGGCGCTGAATCTCTATCTCGAGCGGCGCTGGGACGAAGCCGGGGAGTGCTGCAGGAAGATCCTGGAGCTCAACCACGGCGACGAGCCCGCCCGCATCCTGATGGAGCGCTGCCGGCTCATGTTGGAGAGCCCGCCGCCCGGCGACTGGAACGGCATCCACCGCATCGAGAGCAAATAATCCGATTTCATGAAAGGAGATCCCCCATCAGCATGCATCGAAGACCCTTCACCGCCATGGCCGCGAGCGCCCTTGTGATCGGCATCGTCATCGCGCTTTCGTCCTGCGCCGCCAACCCCGTCAGCGGCAAGCAGGACTTCATGCTGATCAGCGAGCAGGAAGAAATCGACATGGGCCGGAAGGTCGATGCATCGGTGACCCGGGAGTACGGCCTCTACGACGACGCGCGCCTCACCGCCTATGTGAACGACATGGGCCGCAAACTGGGGAAACTCTCACACCGCCCGCAGCTCGACTACAGCGTCAAGATCCTCGATGCCCCCGTCGTGAACGCCTTCGCCGCCCCCGGGGGCTATCTCTTCTTCACGCGCGGGATCCTGGCCACCCTCAACAGCGAGGCGGAGCTGGCCGGGGTGATGGGGCACGAGATCGGCCACGTCACGGCACGGCACTCGGCCCAACAGCTGAGCAAAGCGCAGGTGGCGCAGATCGGGATGATCATCCCCCAGGTGCTCGGCGTGCCACTGCTGTCGGGCCTGGCGCAAGTCGGGATGGGGCTCTTCTTCATGAAATACAGCCGCGACAACGAGCGGGAGGCCGACTCCTTGAGTGTGGAGTACGCGACCAAGGCGGGCTATGACGCCTCGCAGATGGCGGGCTTTTTCGAAACGCTCCAGCGGATGAACCCGCAGTCGGACCGGAGCGGCATGCCGGCATGGTTTGACACGCACCCCAGCCCCGAAGACCGCGAAAAAGCCATCAGGGCGCAGTCGCAGCAGGCACAGCGGCAAATGGGGGTGACCCGACCCCGGATCGAGCACGAGGCCTACCTGAGGGCCATCGACGGACTGGCCTACGGCCAGGACCCCCGGGAGGGCTACGTGGAGGGAGGCATGTACTACCACCCCGCCATGCGCATCCAGTTCCCCGTGCCCGCCGACTGGAAGGTGAACGACACGCCGACGGCGGTGCAGATGTCGAGCAAGGATAAAGACGCCGTCATCATCTTCACGGGGGCGGCCGGCAAGTCACCGGAGGAGGCGGCCCGGGGCTTCGTCTCGAAAACCAAGGCCCGTGTCCTGCAGAGCCAGTCTGTTCGTGTGGGCGGCTTTGCGGCCCATCGTCTCGTCGCAGACATGCAGTCCCGCAACGGCACGGTCCGGACCCTGTCCTATTTCATCCATAAGGCGGACGTGATTTACACCTTCGGGGGACTCAGCACGACGCGAAACTACCCGCAGTACGAGAATCTCTTCGAGAACACCATGAGCCGCTTCGCGGAGTTGACCGACGCGCGAAGGATCAACGTCCAGCCGGAACGCGTCCGGGTGCGCCGCGCAGCGAAGGCCGACACCCTGGGCAACGCGCTTCGGGCGCTCGGCGTCCCGGAGAACCGGGTCAAGGAAATCTCCCTGCTCAACGGCGGCTTACCGGACGAGCCGGTCCCCCCGAACACCCTGCTCAAGGTCGTGGAGCGCGGCCGGTAAGACGTCCGATTTCAACTTTCGGCGTGTCCCCAAATCGGAATTCTTCCAGCCGGCCATTCTCCAGATCCATGTAGGCCATCGCGTTCCGGAAAAGGCTGCCGCGCCCGAGCAGAATCTTGAGCACCTCCATGGCCTGGAAGGTGCCGATGAGCGCCGCCGTCACGGCGGGAACGCCCAGGACGGCTTCCGGCCGATCCGGGTCGGCCCCGCTCGCGGCCTCCCCGTAGAGCTGCTTCACTCCGGCATCTCCCGGCAGGACGGTCATGATCCTGCCCTCGAAACCGGCCAGCGCCCCGTGCACCATGGGGATGCCCAGCCGATTTGCTGCCTCCTGCAACAGCAGGCGGTCGGATACGTTGTCCAGGCCGTCGACAACGACATCGCTGCCGGCAAGGATCCCGTCGATTACGCCGGCATCGATTCTCACGGGGTGAGGGACCACCCGGACGCCCGGGTTGATCGACGCCACGGCCTCTGCAGCGGCGCGTGCCTTCGGCTCCCCCAGCGTCTCTCCCACGCAAAGGGCCTGGCGGTTGAGATTCGTCTCGTCGAACTGATCGCAGTCCGCAACGACGAGCGTCCCGACGCCCAGGCGCGCCAATAGCACAATGACCTGCCCGCCCAGCCCCCCTGCTCCCACAACGGCAACCCGCGCTTCGGCGAGCTTGAGCTGCTCCGTTGCGGAGAGGATGTCCCTGTTGCGGATGTAGCGGTACGGGTAGACTCCGAGCTTGAGCGCCTCGCGGTAAATCTCGTGAAGGGCAACCCCGCTCTGCCAGGCAATCTCGCGGGCCGAGCGGTCTTCCAGGATCTCCGCCTCGCGGCCCGCAGGGTCCGTTATTGTTTTCGCCCGTTCACGAATCCGGTCCTGAATGTCCGAACTCATCGGCCCGCCCCCTCTTCAGCCTCGCCGGAATAAATTTGAGGAAATGTCTGCAGTGGTATATAGTTTCACCGAGGTGATGTGCAGTCATGAAAGTCGAACTCAACCTCTATGCCTCCCTGGCCCGCATCGTCCCCCGAACGGGGCCCCTGGAGATCGGCGAGGATACCACGATCCTGGGGCTGCTTCGGCGTCTCGACGTGCCGCTGGAGAAGGTGAAGATCATCTTCCTCAACGGCATCCACGCCAGCGGCAACGAAACCCTCCGTGAAGGGGACCGGGTGGGGGTCTTCCCGCCCGTGGCCGGCGGCTAACAATCTAGGACAAAGGATCAAGGATCAAGGATAAAGGAACAAGGATCGAGGATTTTCATTCAACACCCAAGTTCCTGGTCGCTTCCGCCTCTTCACTCAGACACTTAAACACTCAGACACTCAGACACTCAGACACTTCTTTCTGCTCCCTCCCCCCCTAGTCCCTCGTCCCTTCTTCCCGCTCTTGAGCAACCGATACCCGCAGGAACACGCTTCCCTGCTCCGCGAGTGCTTCCAGAGCATCCACCCCCTCGAGGCATTCCCCCGGCAGGTCCCGGACGATCTGTGCGAGATCCCCGGCGTCGACCCCGATGCCGCGCTCGAGAAGCTTCGGCCCCAGTTCCCGCAGGGCCATGCCGAATAGCTTAATGACGATGTGGCCCTGCCCGATCCCCTGCGGCGCCGCATCGCTGTGGTGCGTGATCCCGCTGCGCATGGGGGCATAGTACCCGCCCCTTCTGAGCATAGCGCCCATCAGTCCCGGCATGGCAGGTGCCAGGGCCAGCGTCGCACCGTCCCGGATGAGGGCCGTATCGATGTCGTCCACGGGCTTGCCATCCAGAAAAACGGTCTGAATCCGCGCCTCGATGTACTCGTCGGTCAGGCCGAGCCCATCGCGCAGAAATGCCCCGATCGGGCAGCCGGCGAGGACCCCAAGCGCAAACCCCTTCTGCAGCAAGGGGAAAAAACAGGCAAGCCGGTCCGCCGGCACAGTTATGCGCAGCCTGCCCTCAACGCCTTCATCGACGCGGTTCGATTCCGTCATGAGAGTGGTCTTTCGAAAGTCTCTTGAAAGCGCTTACCAGTCGAATACCGTATCCAGCTCCGCGTCGCTGACCTGGAACGTGACATTGTGCGGGGGAAGCAGCTCCTTTCGGAAGAACTCCGGCAGGCGGTCCTGCGCTTTCGTGAGGCCGGCCTGCGCATTGAACTCCCGCTCCCACTTGAGGACCTTTTTCCCCAGCGCCGTGACGTCGTCGCCCGTCATGCTGATCCCGTAGAAGGAGCTGAGCAGGTCGAGGAGCGCCTGGAAGGTTTCAGGCTGGTCCATGATTGCAAAGGCGATGAAGAGGCACATCCCCGTGGAGTCGATGGCCGCCGTGGCGATCTGGAGATTCCGGGAAAGCTCGATCTGGCCCTCCGGTTTCAGCGGGTCGACGTAGCCCCCCACCTTGAGGATGTTGGTGGCCACGGCGTATCCTGCCGTGTGGTCGGCGCCCATGGTGCTCGTGGCGTAGGTCACGCCCATCCCCTGGATCGCCCTCGGATCGTAGGCGGGAAGGGCCTGGTTTTTCACGACGGGGACCCGTTCGATGCCGAAAGCCCGGCCCGTCATGCCGGCGCCGTTTCCCAGGATGCGTCCCAGGGGGCTTCCCTTGCCCACTTCCTTGATGAGATTGATCGCAGCCTGGGCATCGCCGAACTTCGCGACACCCGCCTCCATGGCAACCCCGATCGCCGCGCCCATCTCGATGGTGTCCAGGCCGAAGTCGTCATCGAGGCGGTCCATGACGGCGATTTCGTCGATGTCGTCGATGCCGCAGTTCGCGCCGTGGGCCCAGACAGTCTCGTACTCGGGCTGCTTGGTCAGGTAGTGGCCGTCCTTGTCGTGGTAGATCCCCGAGCAGCGGATCACGCAGCCCCGGTGGCAGCCGTGGGTCGGGTTTCCGCCGCGGGTCTTCTCCAGTTCCGCCTCGGTCTCGCCGCTGATCTTCGAGGTCCCCTCGAAGCGGCCCCAGAGGAAGTTGTTCGTGGGGTAGGCGCCCGCCTCGTTGATCACGTTGGCGAGGATGTTCGTCCCGAAGGCGGGAAGCCCCTCACCGGTGACGGGATGTTTTTTCAGCCCGTCCACGAAGGCCTTGTTGGCCGCCCTGAATTTATCCGCGTCTTTTGGAGCGCGGGCGCTCATGCCGGCATCATCGAGCACGATCACCTTGACCCCCTTGGAGCCCATGACGGCTCCGAGGCCGCCGCGGCCTGCATGGCGGGTGGGCCTGAGCTCCATGTCCGAGAAGGCCACCGTGGCTGCGCACATCTTCATTTCGCCCGCCGGCCCGATGGACATGCAGGCGATTTTGTCGCCGTACTCGCCCTTCATTTTCTCGACGAGGTCGTAATTGCCGAGCATCTTGAGACTGTTGTCCCGGGTGATCTTCACGCCGTCCTTGTTGATGAAGACCTTGTAGAGATCGTTCTCCTTGGGCTTCCCCTCCAGGATGATGGCCGCGTAGCCCAGCCGGGCGAGCACCTGGGCGGCCTGGCCGCCGGAGTTCGCCTCCTTGATGCCGCCCGTCAGCGGGCTCTTGCCGCCCACGGAGCAGCGCCCCGACATGGCCGCGATGGTGCCGCTGAGCATCCCCGGGGCAATGACGAGCTTGTTGTCCTCGCCCAGCGGGTGCGCCAGGGGCGGCACTTCCTTCGAGACGACGGCAGAGGTCAACGCCCTGCCCCCCAGCCCCGCGTATTCCCCGACGGGTGTTATGCCGGCCGCAGGACCGCCCTCCGCACTCATGTTGATTCGGAGCAGTTTGTCCATGATCCGTCCTCCTTTTTTGATGGGGTTGTCCGGGGATCCATGAGCCGTAGAGCTGCAGGTTCAAAGCAAAGCTGACAGGGGCAAGTGGCGACTCGAGGCTCTCTTCTGCAATAATCGGAGTGGCTGTTGGATAATGAGGGATAAACGACAGGATAATTCGCTTATTTAATTTTATGGGAACAGCCTGCCTTTGTCAATTATGTCTAATTAGACATAGCCTCAGGCCGCTGCACAAAGGCGGCCGGCATGGATCGCTTGACCCCGGAAGGGGCCCTCTGCTATAGTAAAAACGGATTTCGGGTCATCCGCCTTATCGATTGCTTCTCCCCTCCTTCCTGAGAGGCAGCAGCCATGTTCCCGCGCCTGGAAAATTTTCTTGCCGCCTTCGCCGTCACGGCCATCGCCGTCACGACCGTGTTCTGGGCCTTCCTTCCCGAGTTGCGCTTCCCGGACCCGAGGCCGGAGGCAGGCGTTTCCAGTGCGAGCCCCGTCGAGGCCACCATCGAGGCCGCCCCGGCCCCCGCATCGGCTCTCGCGCCACTGCCCGATGAGTTTGTTGCGCGGGAGACGAAGAACGAACCCCCTGCCCCCATCATTTCAAACGACTCCGACGAGATGTGGCAGCGCCTACCGGCAACCCTCTCCCTCGCCATTCGCGAGAAGCTCCCCGAGGCCTCTCTGTCGGACGAGGACATCCGGGAGCTGACCGAAACCATCCGGACCTTCCGGGAATCGATGCAGAGCCTCCGGGAAATCGAGCGGACCCCGGAAAATGCGGACAGGATCCGGGAGCTGATGGGGCGCGTCGAGGAGGACCGACGCCAGTTCGAGAAAACGACCGGCATGAGTATGGCCGAGTTCGTCCAACGCACGACAACAAGCGGAATCAACAATGGTAAACCCGAAGAAGGCAAGGTGGTCCTGGAAACCATGGATGGTCCTGGCCGTTAGCCTCGTGCTGATCCCCGCGGTCGGAATGGCGGCAGGGCAGCCGGAGGACGAGGTGATTGCCACACTCGACGGCAAGCCCATCAACCTATCCGAGATCGAGGAGAACGCGGCATTCCAGATCTACCGGCTCCGCGGCAGCATCTACAGCCTCCTTCAAAAGGAGGCCCGCGAGATCGCCGACCGGCGCCTCCTACAGCAGGAGGCGGCCCGCCAGGGGCTGAGCGTGGAGGCCCTGCTCGAGAAGGAAATCGACGGGAAGGGCGCGCCCCTTGCGGAGAAAGACGTCGACGCATACCTTGCAGAGCACCCGGAGCAGGCGGTCAAGGGCCCCGAGGGCCGCGCCCGGCTGAGGGCTTATCTCGAAGAGCGCGCCCGGATCCAGCGAAGGCTCGACTACCTGGCTTCATTGCGGGAAAAGGCGGACTACCGGTTCCTGGCAAAGTCCCCGGAGCGGCCGCGGATCCGGGTGGACACGGAGGGGGCGCCCTGGCGGGGCGAGGCACAGGCACCGGTCACGCTCGTTCACTTTGCCCATTTCTCCTCGAGGCTCTGCGCTGAAAGCGCACAAAAGATCCGCCGCATCATGGAGGAGTTCCCGGGGCAGATCCGCTGGGTACACCGGAATTTCCTCAGCATCCAGGACCCCGACGCATTGCTTGCTGCCGAGATGGGTGAGGCGGCCGAAAGGCAGGGAAGATTCTGGGAGTACCACGACGCGATCTTCGCCCGGATGGGTCGCACCCCAGCCGCAGCGATCTCGCAAGCGGCCCGGGAGGTGGGCCTCGACGTGAAGCGATTCGAAGAGGAACAGAAGAAGGGAACCCTGCTGCTCAGGGTCAGGGAGGACATCGGCTACGGGGTGCGGATCGGCGTGCAGGCCGCCCCGGCCATCTTCGTGAACGGGATCTACTTCAGCGGAACCTTTCCTTTCGAGGAGCTGAGAGCGCTCGTTCAAAAGGAGATGGAGAGGGTGAAGAAGGACGAGGAAGCGAAAGAACGGGGGGATATTCGATAAACAACAGGTGCAATGCAAAGGAGGGGGACCATGAACAAAAAAAACGTTTGGATCCTGTCTGCGCTGATCGTGCTGTGCCTTTTGCTGATCGTCCCACAGGTCTTCGGTGCGGACAAGGCATCGCAGCTCAAACCGAAGCGACTCTCCAGCACGGGCGACAGCATGACCGAGGCCATCGACTCTGAGCTGCCGGCGGCCAACCACTGGGCGAGTTGGGCCAACGGCTATCACGGCTTCTGGGAGTGGCTCCTGGGGCTCACCGACGTCTACAGCCACAACCAGCGGATCACGAAAAACTTCGGAAGCTCCGGCCGGGCAAACTACATGGAGGCCAAGAGCGGCTCCGACATGTTCGACTTCCCCGGGCAGGCGGCCCAGTCCGTCAGCCGGCAGGCAACCTACGTGACCGTGCTCATGGGCCACAACGACGTCTGCCAGAACCGCTTCATCGAGATCCCGACCGATGCGGTCTTCGAAGCCAAATTCAAGGAGGGGATGGACAAGCTCAAAGCCGGTCTTCCGGCGGGCGCCACCGTCTACGTCGTGGGGATCGTGGACATCTACAAGCTCTGGCAGATCGCCGCAGACAAGAAGGCCCTGGGGATCGTGGACTGCGAAGTCCTCTGGGCCACGAGCCTGCTCAAGTGGTATCCTTGCGGGACCATGCTGAGCCCGCTCATCGGGGAGGCCGGCCGCCAGTACACCCGCGAGCGCATCGTCGGGTTCAACAACATCCTCAAGAAAGTGACCGAAAAGTACAACACGGAGGACCCCAGCCATCATTACGTCTTTACCGATGCGGTCTTCAACTATGTATTCGACGAGCGCCACGTCTCTGACATCGACTGCTTCCATCCCTCCGCATTCGGGCAGAAGAACCTCTCCGATGTGACCTGGGACGCAGGCCCTTTCAATATCTACCAGAAGTAGTTCAGGAAAAAACAAAAGCCCCGCTGCAACGGCGGGGCTTTTACGATGGGTGCATAAGACGGGCCGATTTAGTTCCCGGGCTTTCTGGGGGTTTTGGCGGTTTTCTTCAGGCTCCTCGCTCTGGCGGCGGCCGCCTCTTTTTCGAGCTTTGCGATTTTTTTCTTGAGCACGTCGATCTCTTTTTTCAACGGGGCGTGGAGTTTGTCCTGGGCGTCAGACATCACCTTGTGGATGCGCCCCTCCAGTTCCTTCGTGGTCTCCTTCGATTTTGCCACCAGTTCATTCACCAGCGCCCTGCCTTCCTTCTCGGTGATCTCGCCTTTCTTGATCAGTTCCGCAACGGACTCTTCGACCTTCTCCTTGCCCATGTAGAAAAGGCCGACACTGAGCAGTTTCAATTTCCTGATGAAGTCCTGCATGGCTCTTCCTCCTTTTTTCTTTTTATCATGATACCGCTTATTCTCATCATGATACTGCCCAACGGCTGCGTAAAGCAAGATAAAGGCTTCTGCGCCCTCGACCTCCCGAACCGCTCAAGAATCACGACATCGAACCGATAAGAAGGGTGTGCGGGGAATCTCCCGTCACGGCCATCTTGAACCGGGAGGAAACGTCTGACCATGAGCATCCACTGGACACCGGAGCTCTCCGTCGGGGTCGAGGAGATCGACAACCAGCACAAGGAGCTATACAGGAACGTAGAGCTCTTCTTCGAGCAGATCCGGAAAGGGAACGGGAACGGAAACCTCGCGAATCTTTTCTCATACCTGGAATCGTATGTGACCACGCACTTCTCGCTCGAAGAGAAGTACATGGCGAAATTCCATGTAGAGGGCTGCGGCTACGAGGACGCAAAGGAGCACAAGGCTGAGCACCGCGCCTTCCTGCGGGACTTCATGGCCTTCAAGGAAGAGGTCCTGGAAAACGGGCCTACGCCCCTGCTCGTCGACGAGTTTCAGAAGTGGATTGTGAACTGGATGGCCGGCCACCTCGGCAAGACCGACAGGGGACTCGGCCGGTTCCTGCGCTCCGCCCTGCCCTTCCTGAAACGGAACTGACGCTGCTACGCAGCAGTAATTGGTTGACAAGTCAACTGGGTAATCAGGGAGGAGAAGACAACCGACAGCCCCCTTATCAACTGATCAACCTGTCATCTTATCAACTATCTTTCAGGAAAGATGCAGCACCGTGACTTCCGGCCGCGCGTTGAGCCGGATCGGGGTGAGCGAGGTGCCGATTCCGCTGCTGACGTACAGTGAGGAGTCGTCGAGCCGGTAGAGCCCCTCGGGGTAAGACGTCCGGAAGTGCGCAAAGCTGATCGCCCGTTTCGGCAGGTTCAGCTTGATCTGCCCGCCGTGATAGTGGCCGGCCAGGGTCAGCGCAACGCCCCGTTCAGCGGCCTCTGGGAATATCTCCGGGCGATGCGACAGCAGGATCGTGGGAATGCCGGGAGCAAGACCGTCAAGGGCGGCCTTCAGATCGGGTTGCCCGGCTTGAAGGTCATCGATTCCGGCAACGGCGAAAGACCCCTCGGGAGTGTGGATGACCCGGTGCGCGTTGCGCAGAAGCGGGATCCGGTACTGCCGGAAGATGGCCGCCAGATCGCCCGGACTGGCGTACCAGTGATCGTGATTGCCCAGCGTGGCGAATGTGCCGTAACGGGCGTTGACCCGGGCCATTTCCTCCAGGCACTCCGGGAGAAAGGCGATCGAGTTTGTGATGAAATCGCCGGTCAGGACGAAAAGGTCCGGCTGCAGGGCGATGACCTGCTCGGCATAGCGCTTCAGGTCTTTGCGCGTCATGAAGAGACCCGCATGGAGGTCGGTGAGCTGGACCACGCGCAGGGTGCGGCCGAAGGGCAGCTCAAGTTCCTTCACCTCCCAGGCCCTGCCGGCATAGGCAGCGCCGTATCCGGAAAGGACAAACGGAGCCGCGGCAAGTGCGCCCACACCGGCCTGTAGAAAGCGGCGACGGCCGGCATTCACGCCGAAAGCAACAGGCTGGCCGGTCAGTTCGTGGCGGATTCGGGCCGTTCTTCGCCCAACGTGGCCTGCACCGCGGAAAAACAGCAGGATCAGGACCGCGCATACCGAACCCACAATCCACACGGCCGGCAGATAGAAGAAGAGGATCTGAACGAAGGCGGGTGGGTCGACCCACGGGATGGGTCTGGCCAGGATAAATCCCCCGAGTGCGGATAGAAGCACAATGGCCGTGCCCGCCGCACCGACAGCCCGGGCCTTGAGGCGCCCCGAGCGACGCGACGACCTGACGGCATGGCGGATTCGGGTAAACAGGTATATCTGGGCAAGTACCGCAAGGAAGACAACGAGGATGCGGCCAGCAGAGGAGAATACTTCCAGATACACCGGAGAAAAAGCTGTTCCGGGATTCATGTCAATCATCGTGCCCGATAAGATAGTCGTCAGAGATGGAAATAGCAAGAAGCAAAAGCCCTGCCATCAGGCAGGGCTTTTCAAAAAACCCAGATTGTTCAGATTACCCTTTAGTTACGATTAGTTGACTGCATGTTATCCCCGCACACTAGCCACAGCGGCCAAGCAGCCTTGCATTGCGGCTTGCGACTCTTTTGGCTTTTCCCAGTCACCCAATTACCTAATCACCAGTTACTGCAGCGAAGCTGCTTATCACTGCTGCGAAGCAGCCCGGCCCCCTGCGCCCAGATCCCTGAGAAATCTCTGGAAATCGCCGGACTCGGCCAGGACTTTGCGGGCCGCGGCCCTCAGCCTGTCCACGTCCCCGGGGGGCAGCTGAAAAGAGGTTGGCAATGCGGACAGCCAGTCTTTCTCCACAGGATCTCTTAACGATTCGAACCGGACATCCACCATATAGTACTCGATATCGCCGCAGGAGCCGGGCTCCCGGGAGACCTGTCCCGGGGGACATCTGCCCGTCCGTACCTGATCGGTCCACCGTGCGAAGCTTTCCTGCAGGTGAGCCATGGTCTCGCGGTTGTACCGGGAGATGGCAATGGTGGAATAGCTCGATAGCATGGCCGCAAAGGGGGGAATGATATCCGTCCGGTCCCACTTGGATTCGAATTTCGTTTCGGCATTGACGACGATGAATGCCACCTTTCGTACCTTTTCCCGCCCCATGAGCTTCAGGGATGTCCACGCATTGCCCACCATATCGATAGCCTCCTCGATGGCCCTCAGGCCGAGGTTGTCCGCCACGCCCCCGTCGATCAGGTGAAAGGACTGTTTCTTGTCCGGATCCATCACAAGCATCACGCTCTCCCTCATTTCCCTCATCCGGTAATTCGGGGAGAACGTCTCAAATTCAGGCGGGAGGACAAAGCCGCAGCGGCCCGCGTAATTTTTTAGCGTGATCGGTGTCAGCACACCCGGTACCGCCGACGAGGCGGCACAGGCTCTGGCCACGGGGAATTTCGAGAGATCGGAGCAAATGACATTGAACAGGTTCTGGTTGAAGGTGACCCTCACCCCGAGGGACATGTCCGTTGCGTTGATGAGGACCATGGGCCCCTTGCGCTTGAGCATGTCCCCGAAGGTCTTCCCGTCAAAAACGTTCTTGTTGTAATACTCGGCGGCAAGATCGCTCCGGTCGAAGAAGGGCGATGAAAGCCTGAACCAGTTGACCGGGTTCAGAAACATGCCGGATTTGATGTCCCCCTGGACATTCTTTTTCAGGAACCGGCCTTCGTAATCCTCGAAGATGCGCTCGCCGAAGAGCCCGTAATAGGCCGCCGTGAAGCTTCCCCCCGAAACGCCCGAGATAATGTCCACCTCGTCGACGAGCCGGCGCTTCCTGCCGTCTAAGGCGACCTCCGTCGCCCGCAGCTCCTCGAGCACGCCGTAGGCAAAGGCGGCCGCCCGGGTGCCGCCCCCGGAGAAGGAGAGGATCAGGAGCAGCTCCTCCGAGCTGCCCTCGGGCCCCATGTTCCGGGCGAGGTAGCCGTAGCCGGGCTCGTACCGGTCCAGGGGCGCATTCAACGGGTAGTGCCCGAAGTGGCTGCAGCCGGCAGTAACGAGCAACACCAGAAAAAGGGAGAAACCCAAGGTTCTCCCATGACGCATCTTCATGGAGATCCTCTGAACAGAAGAATCCTATTTCCTGGGTTCCCTCTTGACGCCCTTATAACGGTCGATGAACTCGACTGTCTTCTCGGACCAGAGCTTGAAGGCGTCGGAGGCCGACCCCCATTTCGAGAACCGCTGCTCGAAGGCCGCCTTCTGCTGGTCGAATAACAGGATCTGGATCTCGTTGGTCGTGCTGTCGAGGCTCATCACCTCGATGCAGGTATCGCCGCTGCCGGACCAGCCTCCTGTTGCGCCCTTCTTGACGAGGCTGACGCCCAGCGCAACGGGCACGACCGACGTCACCGCGCTGACGCCGGGCCGGCTCGGATGGATGTTCGTGATGGCGATGCGGAGCCGTGCCACGTCGGGTCCCGGTTCGGCCACGATCGGCCACTTGTCCTTGAAGGCCGCCGCGAGCTCCCGGTTGAAGGCATCGGCCAGTTCCTTCATCTCCTGGGGGTCGATACCCTTGTAGTCGGACTCGTCAGCCAGGAAGAAGACGACGCTGTCCACCATGAAGCTATTGTATTTCTTGGGATCGACGCCTTCCTTTAGCCAGCGCAGCTTGGCCCCGCCTACCGGACCGGGTTTCAGTATCTCATAGGCGGCCGGATTGCCGAAAAATCCAGAAAACTTGTAATCCGCCGCAAACGCCGCAGACGCCGTGAGCACAAGACCGATCCCGACGGCCATCATCATTCTCGCAACTGCTTTCATGCTTTCCCTCCTTGATGTTCTGCGTCATTCACGTGAAAACAACCCTCCACAAACAACAGATGTTTCATAACGCAATCCAGCTCGATACGAAAGTGGAATCTTGGCGGGGCGCAGGTGCGATGAACCGACTCCATCCCCTCGCCCATGCCCACGAACAAAGCAAAGCCCCTGACGTTCATTCCATCAGGGGCACAGATCCATGTCCGCCGTCGGTTTTCAAAACCTCCCGGCTCCAGGGTCTCGACCGTCTTACCTTAATCCTCGGCCCTGTACCCTGAACCCTGGCCCCTGGACCCTATTCTTTTACCAACAGGATCGAGCAGGGCATCTTGCGGATGATGCTGTCGGTGCCGCGCCCGTAGAGGAAGTGCTCCAGGCGGCCCTCCTCATGGGCCAGCAGAATCACCAGGTCGATGTTCCCGTTGCGGATGGCCTTCAGGATCTCTTCTTTCGGCTCGCCCTCCTCGATGATCTCGAGGATCGTCATGCCCTTTTCCCGCTCCTGGCTGACGATCTCGTCGAGCTCCGCCCTGATCCTTTCCATCTCCTTGCGGTATTGCTCCTCGTAGTCGATCGTGGGCAGATTCCATCCCTTCTTGAAGGGATTCTCGACGACGTGCAGCACGGAAAGGACGGCGCCGTAGTGACGGGCAAGCGAAACCCCGAAGCGGACCGCTTTACGGCAGTGGCGCGTCATCCTGCTGACGACAAGGATACGGCTGATTTCTTTCATGGCCTGCCTCCTTCCCGAATGAGCGCGGGCAAGGCGAACCCTGCCGCAGCCTTCAGGCCGGCCTGAAGGACCGGGTTATTTCGTTGGGCAGATGTCGTCGAGCCAGAGCTCCTGGCCCCCGATGCTGAACTCCTTGATGACCCCGTCCAGCACGATGATGCCGTACGAGTTGCCTCCCACGGCGGTGGCGGTCACGGTCACCGTCACGCCCCCAACGGTCAAGCCGTTCAGGGAGACCAGATTGCCCACATTGCGGAAATCACCGTTGACCATCATGTTGTTGTTTCCGCCCAGCTCGGCGAACTTCAGCGTGATCTTCTTCAGGGGGTAGTCGAACTTGAAGCGCAGATTGACGTTGTTGGCATTGATTTCCCTGCCCGTCCCCCTGGCGTGGTTCGTGGCGTCGATCCTGGCCTTTCCATTGGTCGTCCAGGTCGTGTTTGCCCATTGAAACTGCTCGACCGTGATGTTCGTTCCGCTTGTGTAGAACGTTTGACCGACGGGGTACTGCGTCCCGGGCGCCACGTCCTCGAATTTGACGCAGCAGCCGGATACCAGCACGATCAACAGGGCCGCAAGCATGATCTTCGACATCGCTCTCATGGGTACACCCTCCTTTCTTGAAGACTCTTTGGTTGACCTTTTCCCGTTCGCCCCGCCTCAGCCAGGCGCAACCGAACGAGCAAGCAAGCGACAAGGACCCGATGATGCACATCGGGTTGATAACGGGGTGTGGTTTGTGAGAACGTTATTGATTAGGATGGGCCGGGTCGGGGATGAAGTGGTCCGTGAGAGACAGGATTGGAAATCAGCGATCGGTCCCCGAACGTTGCGGGACACTGCCCCGGATCGGGCCATGAATGATGACTCATTAAGAAACAGAACAGGCGGATTGTCAAGGAAAAACCGGGCGGTCTCTGCGTGCCGCGCCCCCGGTCATCATGCGTTGAGCGTGTTCCTCGCGATGAGCAGCTTGTCCGCCTGTGCAGAGGAGCCCCGGTGGACCTGTTCATCGGGAGCGGGATGATTGTAGCGTTCGTGGATCAGCTTCTTGAGGCCGATTTCAAATAATTCACGCTCTTTCTTGTTCTTGTCCAGGTAATCTTCAATGGCCCCGTCGGAGATGGTGATCTGTATTTTCCGGGAACGCCGGTTGGGCTGTCCCGGGTCGTCGTCGAGTTTCCAGTCGATCTCGATGATATGATCGTCCTTCGAGTAGCGTGTGACAATCCATGCATTCGTAGGGAAAAACGGTTTGATGAGTCTGACCCAGTAATCAAGCAGGTCTTCGGTCATGGCGTTTGATCCTTCTGTTGAGACGGGGTGGATAAAAAAACCCATCCCTCTTCAGTGAGAGACGGGGTACCAATCATGAGCGCCGATAAAAATGCGGTTCTTCTATCTGATGGGCAGCCCTGCTACCAGCAAATCGAGATTTCATATTCATCAGACATCCGAACCGCCATGAAGTCAAGAAATATTATCTTTTCGGCGATCGAGCCTCGGCGCCAGGGGGGGAATCGTTGAAACAAACCGTGATTAATCCTTGACTTTCGATCAAGGGCATACTAAATTTTAGTCAACAACATAAGTTCGGATCAAGACATTTTGAAGTGCAAAGGTGGGCCACCGTGCTCTTTGGAGTCTCGGTGGTTTTTTCTTTCTGTCATGGTGGAAATCCGACTTATAGAATTTCAAGAAAGGAGGATGCAAGCGATGGCAGAAGGTAAAGTCAAATGGTTCAGCGATCAAAAAGGCTTCGGGTTCATCGAAAAGGATGAGGGCGGCGATGTGTTCGTTCATCACAGCGCCATCCAGGCCGAAGGCTTCAAGACGCTTGCGGAAGGACAGCGCGTAAGCTTCGATGTCAAGCAGGGCCCGAAAGGCCCGGCCGCGGATAACGTAAAGCCTCTCTAACGGCACCGGCGCTTGGAAAGCACAACGAAAAGGCAGAGCCCGAAAGGCTCTGCCTTTTTATTCTCTGTGGGACAAGATGGCGGCGGAGAAATGCCTTGACATTACTACTGCCAATGAGGATAGTCTGAATTCAGGGTCGTTGACATCTCTCAAGAAGCAGATAATCTCTGTTCCCATACAGGGAAATCGCCGTGAATCCTGAAGCCCTGTCCATTCCGACGCGACAGGTTTTTTTATATCGGGGTTCAGGCCAGGAGCGTGCGCCATGCAAATCCATTTGATCGAAAACGCGGACAATTTCACCAAGCTGCGAGACAAGGTATGGGAAAGCGGCTGGTGGGTGCTCACGGAAGACGAAGCGAAGAAGCTTGTCGGGGGAAATATCTACTTTCACCGGAAAAAGTCCGAACCCTCCTTCTACGGCGGGGCGATACGGAGTTTCCGGATCAAGCAGGAGGATCCTCACATGGGCAGCGTTATCTTCGAATTCGAATACCGGGACGCCTGCAGGGGCATCAAGGCGGACAGATGCGGGTGGTCCATGGAAAAGAAGATCGTGTGACGGGACCTGCCCTGCCCGGTCTTTGACAGCGCGCTTGGGCGGCCCGTAACCCGGAGCCGCTTCATTAACGTTCAAGAGAAAAGGCCGTCCTCCGTGAAGAGGGCGGCCTTTTTGCGTGGCGGGAACGGGTGTCGCGGGCTTCCGCGGACGGTGCCCGGATGTCCGTCTCGGACGGGTCGGAGAAGATAAGGTTGGGAAAAACGCATTTTTCTGATATCTAGCACGGAGGACCGGGCTGCGGGGAACGTCTTCCGCAGGGCCCCGGTCGCATCACCGCGCGGAAGGAATACGGTGGCCTCGAATCTTTCCATCCTGTTCCGGCTGATCAGCAGTTATCTTCTGATTATCGTCGTCGTTCTGCTGTCCGGAATCTACACGATCTGGAACCTGAGCGAGATCAACCGGCTCATCCAGGCCGTAACGAACGAGAACGCCCGGGAAATCCATCTCTCGGAAGAGAGCCTGGAGATCCTCTACAGCGCCACGGCTGCCGAGGGAAAGTTTTTCGTCTCCAGGGACGGGGCTTATTTCCGGCAGTTCAAGACGCTCGGGACGGAATTCGACAAGCGGATGACGGAACTTGCGTCACTTGCCGCCACGCAGAAAAAGCAGGAGCTCCTGGCGCGTGTCCGGGAGCTGCACAGCCACTACGGCAGGCTCTTCGACGACACGGCGGGCCCGACGGGCGCGCGCAGCGTACCGGATCGGGAAATCATTCGCTTCCGGGCCGAGCGCGAGCGGATCGCCTCGGAGGCGGCACAGCGCCTTCGGGAACTCGCAAGGGTCGCCTCGGCGGAGCGTGACGATAGGCTCGTCCGGATCGAGGCGATTTCCGTGCAGACGGCAAACGCGATTCTGGTGTCGCTCATCGTGGCCGTCATGATGGTGATCGTCATCTCCGCGTTCAACACGCATTCAGTCAGCGGCCCCATTTCGCGCCTCCGGGAAAAGACGAAGGCCGTCGCCCGGGGCGATTTCGGTGAGCCGCTGAACATCCCGTCGCCCCCGGAAATCCGGGAGCTGGCCGACGCCTTCAACACCATGTGCGACAGGCTCCGGGAGCTTGACCAGATGAAGATCGATTACATCGGCCATCTCTCCCACGAGCTGCGCACGCCGCTGACCGCCATCAAAGAGGCCTCGAGCATGCTCCAGGAAGGCCTCTTCGCGACGGCGCCGGAAAGGGAGCGGGAGCTTCAGGGCCTCATCCGTCAGGAGTGCGAGCGCCTGATCCGCTCCGTCAACCGGCTCCTCGACTTCTCCATGATGGAGTCGGGGATGATGCCCCTTTCTCTCCAGGAAGCGGGCCTGCTGCCGATCGTGGAGAAAAACCTGCAGCGCTTCTCGCCGCTGGCCCAGCGCAAGAACATCGCCCTGCAGCTCGAAATCCCGCCGGAGCTGCCCCGGCTGCGGATGGATGCCGAGAAGATCGAGATGGTCCTCGAGAACCTGCTGAGCAATGCCCTGAAATTCACCCCCGACGGCGGGCGCGTCACCATCACCGCAAGGCATCGCGCCGACGCCCATTGCGTCGAGGTGGCGGTTTCCGACACGGGAAGGGGGATTCCCGAATCGGGGCTTCAGGAAGTCTTCGAGAAGTTCCGGCGCGTCGACGACGGCAAGGGGGCCGTTCGAGGAACGGGTCTCGGGCTCGCCATCGTCAAGCACATCATCAACGCCCACGGAGGTCATGTATGGGCCGAAAGCGAATTCGGCAAGGGAAGCACCTTTACATTTTCATTGCCTGCGTGATCCTGGCCGGCATCTGCGGCTGCACCGGCCTGCAGGGGGCACTGGCCAAACCGGATTACTGGCAGGCCGATCATTACCGGGCCGGCGGCAACTACGATGCCGCGTTGAAGCAGTACCGGGAGATCATCGCGCTTTACCCGCAGGCGGCCGACGAGGCCTACTTCGGGATGGGCTGTCTCTATGCCCACCCCCGAAACCCGCAGCAGGATTACCAGAAGTCCCTCGAGGCCTTTCGGCGGGTAGTCGACGACTATCCCCAAAGCTATTACCGGCAGGCGGCCGAGGCCTTTCTGTCCGTAGTCGGCGAAGCGGCGAACCGCAACAGCCAGGCCGCGACCCAGAAAAAGCAGGTCGAGACGCTCGAAAAGCAGGTCGGGACACTCGAAAAACAGATCGAGGGCCTGCAGAAGCAGATCGAACAGATGAAGGAAATCGACCGGAGCCTGGAGGAAAAGCGAAGAGGGGCCCCTGCCGGTAATTGAGGTTGCACGATGGAGAAGATCCTGGTTGTCGACGATGACGTGAGCATCCTCAAGGTGCTGCAGATGCGCCTCGAATCGGAGCACTACGCCGTCGTGGCGGCCTCCGAGATCCGGGAAGCGAAGGAGCGGATTGCCGAGGGCAGCTTCGACATCGCCCTGCTGGATTTGAAACTGGACGGGGGAACCGGCATCGAGCTGATGAAGAGCCTGCGCGAGGTCGATCCCGACCTTCCGGTGATCATCCTGACGGCCCACGGGACGATCGAAAGCGCCGTGGGGGCCATGAAGGAAGGGGCCTACAGCTACCTGACCAAGCCCTTCGACTACCGCGAGCTCCTCATCCAGATCCGCAACGGCATCGAGAAGGCGAAGCTCTCCCGGGAAGTCAAGCGACTGCGGAGCATGCTGCGGGCCGACTTCGAGGGGCAGAGCATCATCGGCCAGAGCGAAGCCATGAAGAGGGTCTTCGAGGCCGTGGCGCTCTCCGCGGAGACGGACTCCAACGTCTTCATCAGCGGCGAGAGCGGGACGGGCAAGGGACTCGTGGCCAAGGCCCTCCACCAGCTGAGCGAGCGAAAGGACAAGCCCTTCGTCCCCATCAACTGCGCGGCCATCCCCGCCACGCTGCTGGAGAGCGAGTTGTTCGGCTTCGAGAAGGGGGCCTTCACGGGCGCCATCGCAAATAAGAAGGGCCTCTTCGTCCAGGCCGACGGCGGCATCATCTTCCTCGACGAGATCTCCGAGATCCCGCTGCCCATGCAGGGAAAGCTTCTCAAGGCTCTCGAGGAGAAGGAGTTCTACCCCCTGGGGTCGCACCGGACCGTCAAGGTCGACATCCGGATCGTCTCGGCCTCGAACAAGGACATCGAAAAGGAGGTCGAGAAGGGGACTTTCCGCGGGGATCTCTTTTACCGCGTCCACGTCATCCCGATCCGGGTCCCCCCTCTGCGGGAGAGGAAAGAGGATATCCCGCTGCTGGTGGAACACTTCCTGGACAAGGTGGCCCGGAAACTCAAGAGGTCCATCAAGGCCCTTTCCCCCGCGGCGCTGCAAAAGCTCATGATCTATTCCTGGCCGGGCAACGTCCGGGAGCTCGAGAACATGATCGAGTGCGCCATCGTCATGACGCCCGAGGAGGTCATCCCGGAGGAGATGATCATCCTGCCGGGCCAGGAAATGGGGGAGACGGCGTTCAAGACCCTCAAGGTATCGAAGAAGGACTTCGAGAAGAATTATCTCATCCAGCTCATGAAGATCAGCCGGGGCAATGTCAGCCAGGCCTCCAAGCTGGCCGGCAAATACCGGGCAGACCTCTATGAGCTTCTGGAAAAATACCGCATCAACCCGCCGGATTTCAGACAGGACTGAAGGATAAACCCTTCATCTCGTCTTTTGTTTACCCTGGCTACGCTCCCCCGATCCCGCCTTTTTTGCTGTATGATAAACCCTTCATTTCGTTTCGAAAATCGCCTTTCCATGAAGGCCAAAATAACAGCATATATTGTATAATATCTTTATGTTACAAACATACAACCCTCGTTGGTATGGCCCTTGCTCTTTCCATGTCTTGCTTGCGAAGGTAGATTCGAGGAGGGGAAAAGATGAGGGTCCTGATTGCAGACGACGACGCGGGGTTACGGGAGATCCTGAAGATCTTCATGGCGCGGATGGGTCACATTGCCATTGCGGCCGAAAACGGCGTCAAGGCCTTGAATCAGTTGGATAAATCACCCTATGACATCCTCATTACCGACGGCGACATGCCGGAAATGACAGGTTTTGAGCTCTGCCGGGTCGTGAAAGACAGGTTCCCTGACATCTTTGTGATCGGGCTGACCGGCTCCTCCAGGCTGCGTGAATTCGAAAAGGCCGGGGCCCATACCCGGTACCAGAAACCGGTGCAGTTCATCGAGCTGCAGCTGGCTATCGAAAACCACTTCAGCACAAAGCGAGCCGCTGCGCTATAGGAGTCGCCTGCCCCGGGCAGGCTTGACCATGATTGATCTCTCCCCTGGGGAATGCTCCCTCCACCCCCCCCTTTTTCCCCAGGGGAGATATTTCATGCTGCCCTTCTCAACCGGTGGAAGGACGGTAGTAAGAGGAAGATTAGGGTTGTAATTTATTAAAGGAGGGGATGAAGACGCCGCAGTCAGGATGCGGCGACCTGCCCCGGAGCGTGTAACATGGCGATTTCTGCAAAAAAATTATCGGTCTTCGAGGGACGCATGAGGTCGGTCATCACCATTAACGTATCGGCCGGGCACGGCGGGTCCATCACCCCTTCGGCTGGGGTGGCCATCGGGTATGGCCTGAGCAAAATGTTCGCCATTACACCCCGTTGGAACTATTCCATCGTGGATGTCGTGGTCGATGGCGTCTCCGCGGGACCCGTGAGCATCTATATGTTCTCGAATCTGACGGAGAACCATACGATCAGCGCAACGTTCAAACGAAACGCGTAAGGCCCCCGTCATCAACTACGCACGGATCGGTCAGGCCGGGCCGCTGCTGCGTGCAGGAAAGGAGGGCAGGTCATGCTGACGCGGTTGAGAAATCCCATCCTCGCCGTCATTGTCTTGTTTTATCTGACAACGTTCCTGACCGCCCCCGCCACAGCGGGTATGGTGGGAGCCCTCGTATCGAATCCCGATGCGGGAAAAATCAAAGGAGAGGATCTGAGCCGGATCCAGCGGGCCCTCGAGACCGAGATCGTGAAGTCCGGGCTCGAGGCCTACGGGCTCACCGCAGAGGAAACCCGGGAGCGCCTGCAGGGCCTCTCCGATGAGCAGATCCACCTCATGGCCCAGGCATCGGACCGGGTGCTGGCCGGCGGGGACGGCGGCGGAGTCGTCGTGGCGGTCCTGGTCATCATTCTTCTCGTCCTGCTGATCCTCTACGTCCAGAACAAAAAAATCATCGTGAAATAACTCCCGCGACGGCGTCTTTTGGCTTGCGGCACCGTTTGGCGCACACCGGGAAACAGCCGGTGAAAAATAAACGAAGGAGGGAATGCAATGAAGAAAGTGTTTGCGTGCATCATCGTTCTCATGCTGGTGGCGGGCATCGCCTGGGCGCAGGACCGGGGCAGCGCCGGGGAGGCCAAGGCCCTGCTGGACAAGGCCGTTGCCTATTACAAGGCCAACGGGCAGCCGAAGGCCTTCGCCGCCTTCAATGACCCGAAGGGCGCCTTCGCCAGCAAGGACCTCTACATTTTCGCCCTGGACATGGACGGCAAGATTCTTGCCCACGGAGCCAACGCCTCCCTGATCGGCAGGGACATGATGGGGGCAAAGGATGCCGACGGGAAGCTGTTCATGAAGGAGATGGTCGGCGTGGCCAAGGATAAGGGAAAAGGCTCGATGGACTATAAGTGGGAAAACCCCAAGACCAAGGTGGTGGAGCAGAAATCGTCGTTTGTCGAGAAGGTCGACGGTGTGGTCCTGGGGTGCGGCTACTACAAATAGTGCCCCGCCGATGATCGCGTGACGGGGGCATCCGTGTCGAAAGGCCGTCCTCATCAACAGGGGACGGCCTTTGTTTCTTCAGCACCCTTCGAGTTGCTATTTCATGACCGCTTTTTTCAGGGTCACCAGCGCCGCCTGATTGTCGCTCGTTGCCATGACCAGCCGGACGGGAGATTTTTCCGAACTCATGGTCCCGTAAATCTGCTTGATGTTGATGTCCTTGGCCGCCAGCAGGCTCGTCACGGATTTCAACGCCCCCGGCTTGTTTTCGAGCACCACGAGGATCTCCTCCCTCTCTTCGAGGTCGGAAAAACCCTTCTGTTTGAGCAAATCCGTTGCCCGGCGGGTGTCCTCAACGACCATCATGATCCGGGCCTTGTCGGTCCCCGTCATTTCATAGCCTGCGACCGTCTCGATGTTGATCCCCCGATCCGCCAGGTAATCGGCTATCTTGTTCAGCACACCGATCTCATGATTCACCGTCATGTAGATCTGTTTTACCAGCGCCGCTTTCTTCAACATGTCAGCACCTCCTTCTTGGATAGGGGCGAACCGCACCCTCGTCATGGTGTTTCAGGATGTTTCAGACAAGCCGCTTCAGACCAAAGAGTACGTCCCGGTTCGCAGCACAACACCGGATTGGGATGACGACAGGCCGTAAGAGGATCAACGCGGCATCGCAGGAAGCGCCACAAGAACGGGATAAAAGCCGCAGCAGGGTCGAAAGGAATCTATGAATTTGATATTTGAAATCCGGCCGGATGTCAACGGGTATCTCCGCTGCGCCCCTATCCCCCGGCGTCCGCCCGACCAGGCCTGCCCCGTTCTCCAGGGGCACGCGTATTGCAGGTAAATGCATCAATACGTCAAGGGGATGTGAGCCATGAGATTTCTGGATACCTTCCGGCAAAAAAAGCCTCGCGGCGGCTTCAACAGCGCCGTGGCGAAAGAGTGCAGCCAGCCCTGGTCGGGCGGCGACGGCATCGACATGGAACGCGCAGTCGTCATCCATGCCCGCAGCTGGCGGAAGGGACTGC
This sequence comes from uncultured delta proteobacterium, assembly GCA_963802225.1. Classification (GTDB taxonomy): domain Bacteria; phylum Desulfobacterota; class Syntrophia; order Syntrophales; family UBA2192; genus UBA2192. The sequence continues at coordinate 62,636 of CAWDHZ010000009.1, forward strand.
CTGCCGAGTACGCCTACATCTCGAGCCTGCACGGGTTGAGAGGCCGCGACTGGTTCATCGACTCGCAGGAAACCCGGCATGTCGACGATCGCAGCTACGAGATCTGGATCATCAAGACCAGCGAGGGGGCCAAGCTGAGATATTATTTCGACGTCACAAGCTTCCACGGCTAGACCGGGTTTTCCCCTGCCCGTCTCCGGGCAACCCGGCCGTGCGGCGCTTCCCTCTTCCACTTCCGCACCAACGCACTCCCGCACTTCTTCATCTCTTCACTTCTTCACTGTTGGCTGGCGGCTTTCCCCGGCCTCCCCAGTCCCTGCACTCAGGCACTTTTTTGAACTGGCCGCCAGCCACTCATCACAAGTCATTGCTCAGCCAAGCGGCGCCATGGTGCGCTTGATATTGAAGGACCCCAGGGCATTGCTGAGCAACCCGTTCTTGTGGGCCTTCTTCGGGATATTCCCTCCCGGCCCGGTCCGCAGCCTCTCTGTGCGCACACACCCCCCGTTATCGGTAAAGCGGATGACGATCTCGCTCTCCGGGTCATAGGAGAGGACCCCCTGCGAGATCTCGCGATCCGGCCACCCGCCGAAGGGGTTGCAGGTCATCGCCGTCAGCTTCGCCCTGCCGGGGCGGGCTTCATCGCTTTCGATCCCGATCACGACGCGGCCGTATTTCTTGAAACTCTCGAATGCGACGGCGCCCAGTTCATCCCAGTTCCGGAGCAGGTTCCTCACAGGCTCCGGGATCCCGATCGCCGCGAGCCGGGTGTGCGAATAAAAGACCGACGTCATGGCCTCGATTTCGTCTTTGAGCCGCCTGATTTCGAAGGGCCATCTCAGAATGCAGTCGGCCCCGCAGCCCAGCGCCTCATCCCCGCGGCCGGGCTCGACAAAGGAGTCGTCAATGGCGATGATCGGAACGTTCCAGGCCAACCGGAGAATGCGGATCATCCCCAGGGCCGACGCCGGCCCGATGACGGCCTTCCTCGTGGTGGCGCAGTCTATGTTCTTGAGAAACAGGATGCAAAGATGGATGCGCTCGCTCCGGACGATCGAGAAGATCTCCTGCGAAGTCGCGGCCTCATGAACATCGAGCCGCCAGGACTGTTCGGGAAAGATCTCCTCCAGGCACGCCCCGAACTCCTGCTCGATGGGGGTTGCGCCATGTCCGATGAGGACATTGACGGCCGGGCGAAGCAGTCTGTCCATGGGCGGGATGCTTTGGACCATCGTCTCTCGGCTCGCAGTGGGATGATGTCTAATCCATCGGCAGAGGGCAGGGATTTCTTGAAGACAAATGTCCGGGCCCGCCCCGGCAGGCGGCAAGTCCGGCCCTTTCTATAGTATTAGGATTTACCTACTGTTTTACTCAATATCTACTAGTATTGCCTTTGCGCGGGAATTGGCGCATCCTGCACCCATAGAAGTCCCCTGGAGCGCTCCTTTTCGCAACAACATCGTCTCAACCAGGGGAAGCGCATCGGCAGCGACGGCGAGACCGGGCCATAAGCGGCGCCTGTCGCAGGCAGACACACCGAGGTGATCCGCAATGCCGGTGCGAGGCAGGTTCGCAGGATATCCGGGTCGAACCCGGATGCGTGGCTGATCAGGCGGGCTTTTCACGAAAGGAGGGCTTTTTATGAAAAGGAAAACCGTAAAAAAAGTGGACGCAGGCGGAAGCGGCAAGGCCTCAAAGGGAAAACGGGGAAGCTCGGACGAACCCCGTGAATCCACCTATTTGCTGCACAGCATCATCCAGGGCTTTTCCATTCCCGCCTTTGTCATCGGCAAGGACCACAAAATCCTCTACTGGAACCGGGCTCTCGAGCAGCTCAGCAAGATCCCGATGAGCAAGGTGATCGGGACCAATCAGCAGTGGAGGGCCTTCTATGCCGAGGCCAGGCCCTGCATGGCGGACCTCCTGGTCGAAGGGGCAGCAGACAGGGTCCCGAAGTGGTACGAGGGCAAGTACAGCAAATCTGATCTCCTGGATGAAGCGTTCGAGGCCACCGATTTCTTCCCCGATCTGGGGGAAAAAGGGGTCTGGCTGCGGTTTACGGCCGCGGCGATCCGGGATTCGCGCGGCGAGCTCATCGGCGCCATCGAGACCCTGGAAGACATCACGGACCGCAAGAAAGCGGAGTTGACGCAGCGCGAAAGCGAACAGCAGCTCTTCAGCGTCATCGAGGGCTCACCCATTCCGACCTTCGTGATCGGACTCGACCACAAGGTGATCTACTGGAACCGGGCCCTCGAAAAACTGAGCCGGCTTGCGGCCGAGGAGATGATCGGCACCAATCGGCACTGGCAGGCCTTCTATGCCAAGGAGCGGCCCTGCCTGTCGGATCTGCTCGTCGATCAGACCCTGGAGACCATCCCGGAATGGTACGGCGGGGTGGCCAGATCGAAGCTGCTGGAAGACACCTACGAAGCGGAAGGATTCTTCCCCGACCTGGGCGAAGGCGGCCGCTGGCTGCGCTTCACCGTCTCCCCGATCCGAAGTTCGCGGGGAGCACTCGTCGGAGCCATCGAGACCCTGGAAGACATCACCGAGCGTAAAGAAACGGAGCAAAAGGTCATCGAAAGCGAGAAGAGGCTCCACAGCATCGTCCAGGGCTTCTCCATTCCCGCCTTCGTCATCGGCAACGACCACAACATCATCTACTGGAACCGGGCCCTGGAGAAACTGACCAACCTGAAGGCCAAGGACATGGTCGGGACCAATCAGCAGTGGAGGGCCTTCTACGGGAAAGAGAGGCCCTGCATGGCCGACCTGCTCGTGGATCGCTCGGCGGACAAGGTTCCCAAGTGGTACTCGGGAAAATACCGCAAATCCGATCTCATCGAGGAGGCCTACGAGGCGACGGATTTCTTCCCCGACCTGGGGAAAAGCGGACGCTGGCTGCGGTTCACGGCCGCCGTCATCCGGGATTCACGAGGGGCGCTCGTCGGGGCCGTTGAAACCCTGGAAGACATAACGGAGCGCAAGCTGGCCGAGAATGCCCTGAAGAAAAGCACGGACCGCAAGAGCGGCAAGCCGTCCTAGCCGGCCCTGCGGCAGACCCGCAGATCCGTTGACCGGGTTCCCCACTATGGCTGAAAGGAAGGAGGTCAGGCCATGAGACCGCATGCATCAAAACTTATCGAGATCATCGAGCAGAATGCCAAGACCATCGCCCAGCAGTGGTATAAGAATGTAAAGATCAATCCCAAGACGCCGGCTTATCACACAATGCCGGAAGACAAGGCCATCGAGCAGGCGCTGAGCTTCTATGACAGCTTCCGGAAGCTCTTCGCAACGGAAAAGCCCTTCGAGGATGCCTTCACCCTGTTTTCCAAGTACTCCGATGCCTGCTACAGGGACCGCATCCCCCTGCCCCAGGTCATCTACGCGCTCATTCTCATGAGGCGCCACATGTGGCTGTATGCCGAGTACCAGGCCGTCTTCGAGACGGCCGTCGACCAGCGTCACGCCCTGGAAAGCCAGAGCCGCATGATCCTCATGTTCGACTATGCCGAGTTCGTGATCATAGACCGGTACAACGATCTGATCCGGAAGGAAGTCGAAGAGAAGTGCAAAGCCCTGAAGATCAAGAGCCCCTTTCTCTCGCTGTTTGGGGACGAGAAGTCAAAGTAGCAAGGGAAGCGTCGATACGCCCGGCAGACATGCCATGAAAGCCCCCTTCGGCCGATCGCCGGCCGCAGGGGGCTCAGCATTCGGCCACCGTGCCCCTTTCCGCCCCGGCACAGGTGCCGAAAGGGGTCTGTATCCCCCGCAGGCGCCCTTACGGCTTCGCCTCCGGGTACTTCTTTTTGCACTCCTCCGTTTTCTTGCCGGCATCGGACTGGCGCTTCTGGATCTCCTCGTTCCAGCCGCAGCGCTGGAGCGCGGTTGCCGCCGCCGCCATGTTCTTGTCGCTGTCCCGCCGGAAGGGGTCGCAGCAGGCGCTCGAGGGGATCATCTGCCAGTTCGTGCCGATGGGGCCGCACCGGAAGTAGGAGGGCGCATCCTTCTGTCCCACCCGGGCCAGCTCCTTCTGAGCACCCTCAAGCTGGTCCTTGCTGCCCTTCACACACTCATTGAACTGCCGGGTCTGTTCTTCGGCTTTTTTCTTTTCGTTCGAAGCGCTGTCCTTCCCTGCTTTCAGCATGCTGTCGGGCGCGCCGGTTACGCTGTACTTGCCGTAACACTCCTGGGCACACTTGCCTGCCCCTTCAGGGACGTGGCGCCAGCAACCGAAGCCCTGGTTGATGCACGGGCCATTTGCCATATTGGCACAGTGCGGTGAGCCGTCCGAAGGCTTCGGGTCATAGGAGACGGCGACGCTCGATGTGGCAGAGCTGTTGCACCGGCACAGGCAGTCGAGAACGCCCTGCCGCTCCTTGTCGTTCAACTGGCTCCAGCTTCGCACGGGTTTGGGCGTGTCCGTCTTTTTCGCGGTTGTCTGGCCCGGCGGCTTCGCCGCGACGACCTTCTTGTCCTCCGGCTTTGCTTCGACGAAGACGGCCCGCGATGTCGCCGCCAGCCGGATGGGCCGGGGCTTCTGGTTCATCCAGACTTCGAGTGTGACCGTGTGGGTGCCCGGCTTGCTCCCCACGGGCGAGATGCTGTTCCCCGTGCCTGCGGCCCGGCCGTCGATCTGCCAGGCAAAGTAGAGCTGGGAGGTCTCCATGAGGTTGGTCTCCGAGATGATCCCGTTGAGCGTCGTCGACTCGCCTACCTTGATCCGGTCCCTCGCCGTGCTGATGGTGCAGGTTGCATAGGCCTCCTGCACGTCGAGGGGGTAGCTCGCCTCGGCCGCCTTCTGCCACTTGCCGGCGACGGCCTGGAAGACCTCGACCTTGACGGTGTGCTTCCCCCGGGAGGCGGGCGCCAGGGATACCGCGCTTGCGTTGCCCGCCAGCTTCGAGCCGCTGAGCGACCAGCTGTAGGTGTACTGCGGGCTGCCCTTGGCTGCGGCGCTCACCTTGGCCCAGTACGTCAGGGTCTGGCCCACCGTCGATCGGTTCGGGCCACTGATGTAAACGGAAATACTGGGCAGCTCCACGACGAGGGTGTGCGTCGCCTCGCCCAGCTTGACCGATTTGCGGTCCACCTCCTGGTAGACGATGACGTTGAGGTTGTATTTCCCGGTCGTGGCGACCGTCCAAGAGAGACTCTGCGCGGAGCCCAGGATATTGGCGGAGCCGGCATAGCGCCAGGCGTAGCGCAGGGTCGACTGGGCGGCTGCCAGGCTCGTCACCGCTTCGAAGGAGACCTTCTCCCCCGGAACGGCCGAGACGGGCCCCTTGATCGAGACCTGGGTCAGCTCCACGGCAAGCTTGTGAGCCGCCTCGCCGATCCGCTCCCAGGCGCCGTTCTTCGCCCTGAAGACCTCTACCCTCACCTGGTAGTCCCCGGCAGTCGTGGTCTTGGGCTTGAAGGTATCCGTCGCATCGGCAAAGCGCATCCCGGAGCGCACATCGCTCCACTGGAAGCGGTACACGGGGGGCGTCTTGGGCACGACGGGGAGCTTCACTTCCGCCTTCAGGACGACCGCCTCGCCCAGCTTCACCTTGTCCGGCCCCTTGATGCTCACGGCCGCGCAGCCCTGCTTCAGGATCTGCTCCCGGTAGCCCTTCAACAACACGGCAGCATTCGCGTTGTGCTCTCTGGTATAGGCCTCACTGTCGCCGCCTGCGCCTGTCTGTTGCTTGTATAAAGTGAGCCACACCCCCTGCCAGGACTGCTGCCAGGCAAGCGCCTGCAGGGTATCCCGGTCGAAGGCCGAGTCGAGGGCAGGTGTGGCCATACACTCGCCCTTGATCTCCAGGAGCTGCTTCTGCGAGTGGGCCCTGGTCTTCAGGACAAACTGGTACCACCGGGTGGCCGACTCCTTGTCCGGCTCGCTCTTGCCGGCGAGAAAGCCGGGCCCGGTGAGGAAACGGCGGCCATGGTCCGAGGCCGGACTGTGACCGAGAAGCTCTTCCGCTTCCTTGCGCGTGTCGTAAACGAGACGGTAGGCCTCCAGGTAGCGCAGCACGATGGCGGCGCCCTTGGTCATGTCGTTCTCCATATTTCCCTCGGAGAACAGGTCGCGCTTGGAGTTCCAGAGCCACCCCATGAGAGCCTTGAGATTGCTGGTGTCCAGCTCTGCGTCCATGTTCTTCTCGACCAGATCGGCGATCTTGAGATCGGTCACGAGTTTCCTGAGCTCCGCGAAAAGCTCGGGCAGCTGGCCGCGGGCCAGCGCGTCGTCGGCGGCCTTGCGCTCCTCGAGCTGTTTGATCGTGGTCAGCACGAAGCCGAGCTTTGCCTCTTCCCAGCGCGCCTTGTAGACGTCGCCGAGATGCGAGGCCAGCTTCGGGCCCACGTTGGGGTGTTTCATCATCTCGTCGACGAACTGCAGCACCGGGTCCGTAGCGGCGATGGTGTTGCGGAGCAGCCTGTCGATGTCGTATCGGTCCGTCAGCCCATAGTGCGAGCTGCGGGACATGTCGCGGGCCGATCGGGGTTTTTTCAGCTCGGCCTGCATCGTCTGGATCTGCTCCTTCTTGTACTTGATGAACGACTCCATGCTGATCGTCTGGCCGCCGTACTTCACCGAGACCAGTCGCCAGTCGCCCACCTTGGCTCTCTCGTAGGTCTCGACGCCGATGAGCTTGAACTTCGCCCCGGCGTAGAGGTTGTCGACGAACACGCCCAGCTGCTCGTTCCAGTAGAACTGGACGGGGTAATCGTAGAGGACGTACTTGCCGATGGAGACGGCCGCCTCGCCCATGGCCAGGGGCGGCACCAGAGTTTTGACCACTTCCCAGCCGGCCATCATGTAGTTCTCCATGACGAGCTGCTCGACGGCGGAGCCGCCGGGGACGCGGCGCCGGAAAAATTCCGTGGCCAGCGCGCCCCAGCCTTCCCGATTATAGGCCTCGTAGTAGGCGCGCGTCTCGTCGACAAGACTCGTGATGAGCATCAGCTTCACGCCGGCCCGGCCGGCGGAGCTCGCCTGGATCGTCTCGTTCAGGGCCTGGTTCACGCTCTGGATGCCCGTGGCGGCGCTTGACTTGAGCCCCCTGAGGATCGACGATGCGTTTTTCGGGTCCCTGGCGGCGGCGGTCCGGGTCTGCTTGTACTCGTTGACGAACCCGTCGAAATCCTTGTTGGAGCCGCGCAGCTCACCCAGGAGCTTGTCGTCCAGGAAGTCGAGGATGTTGTTGGCCTTCTCGGCTCCGGCAACAGTCTTCTCCATCACGAAGGCCGCGGCGATATGCAGCGATGACTTCTGTCGCGACTTGATCAGCTCCTCGACAAATTTCTTCTCCCTGAGCTCGTCGGGACTGAGGCCCCGCAGGCCAAAGCGCGCGTTGAAGTCTTTCACCATGGCCTTGAACTGCTCGTTGAGCGACTTGAAACCCTCGGGCAGCGCCAGATGCGCATCCTTCGTGAGCGCGGCGATTTCCGACTCGACCATGTCGGTGAGCTTCACCAACTCCTGCCGGAGCCTGTCGGCTTCCTGCTGAACGGCGGGGTCTTCCGGGTTAGCCGCTTTTCTGGATTCCAGGTCTTTGATCTTCTGCTCCATCTCGTCGATGCGGAGCTTGAAGCCGGCCTCGGCGTTTGCCCACATGAGCCGGTTGCAGGTCTCGAAGTAGCCGTTGACGGCCTCCGCGCTTGCCTTCACCTTGGCCACCATGCGGCCGCCCTCGGAGACCTGCTCGAAGGTGAACGTGTCCCCGAATTGGGCCTTGAACAGGCGGGCCATGGTCTTCCAGTCGGAGGTCTGGGCCGCCGCAGTCACCGATCGGGCAAACTCGGTTGCCTTGTCGCCCCCTGTTTCTGAGGTGCCGCCGCGGTTGCTTCGGTCGAGGTACTTGGAGGCTTTCAGAACCGAGTCGACGGGGTCGAAGATCTTCGCCTGGACGATGTCGTGGTTGAAGTGGCGCACCATCTCCAGGGACAGCCCCGGTTCGGCAGCGTACTTCGAGGTGGCGACACTCCCCCTGGCGCTCTGCGCGCCGGCCTCGAGGGCCATCCGCTCGATGGCCTGGCTGCCGGGGATACCGGCCTCGCGCACCTGCCCGCCGGCCAAGTCGATCTCCTTGAGCTGGCCGCCCCTCATCTGATCTTCTGCGTACATCCTGCCGTGCTCGCCGATGTAGACGTCGAGGGTGGCCTTGCCGTGGGCCGTCGCGACACTGTCGATCTGGCCCGCCGTGAGCCCTGTTCTGCTCTGGATGTATGCATCGTAGGCCTGTTTCATGGCGAAGGTGAGCTGGGTGTCGTTGGAAACAAAGCTGAAGTCGATGTCGCCGGAAAAGGTGAGGGCGTCTGCTGCCTGGTGGGGCCATTTCCCGATCTCGGCGAGAAAGACGGAGTTGCGGCTGCTGCGGCCGGCAAACTCCTTGACGACGTGCCGGATGCCATCCAGGGTCACCTGCCTGCGGTAGGTGAGGAGCGCCTTCTCCACCGCGGTGCCTCCCGCCTCATAGGAAGCCCCGAGGAAGGATTCGGCAACCCCGGCCTCCCGGAGCTTTGTCTTGACGCCGATCACCTCGCGCATGCCGGCGCCCCGGCCCGCGAGATCCCGGAAGAATTTTGCCGCAGCGGCGTCGCCGCCGCCGCTGCGCTTGAACTCGATGAGCATCTTCGCGATGGCAACGTCCTGGGGACTTTGCTGGAATTGACTTTTCCCCTTGAGGCTGATGAGGATGTCGTCATCCTTGCCATCGTTTTTCTGGGCGTTCTGGGCCGATGCAACACCGGCAAAGAGACACAGCGCGAGCAGACTGCACGCGCAGATGAAGGCCTTATTCTGAAGGCTGGTTTTGAAAAGCATCGATGGCTCCTCCTGGCAGAGTGAAATAATCCCTGTCCCGGTCCTTGCGTCCGGGGTACTCCATGTGGGTGTGCATTCAAGGAACATGCCTTCTTCAGCCTAATGCATCTTTGCGTCTCCCCAGACGCCCGACGACCGACCCCTCTTTTTCAGTTTTCTTGCAATCCGCTTCTTCACCCAGGCACTCAGGCACTTCTTTGAAGCGACGAGCCCCGTGACCTTTATGTCCCGTGCACCGACTAAAGTGTCGGCTCGAGAATCAGCCGGCAAATCTCTTACTTGTCACATCAATCCGCGCGGGTGCGAAAGGGATGGGCCGGCTTCATGACGGGAAAGGCACGATCCGCCATGGGACAGAACCGGCCATACTCCCCATAACTTCACAAAATGCGGTAGGTTATACGCAATTTACGACAAAGGCTACCTCTGGCATTTATCTTGCTATATTTAGTAACCTGTTTTCCGGTTGCCTTTCCTCCTGGATTTAGCCGCTTGCTCCGCGACCTCCCCTGTCAACTGTCTTGAATGACCATAAATAAACCCATCTTCAAGCCGATGTATCAGAGTGGCCCATGGCAGAAAGCAATCCATACGGGCATCCATTCCTTCTTCCTCTATGAGATAGGCACAAAAGGGGATATCGACCGCGGCAAATGAACGAAAGGAGGTCAGCTCATGGAAGTCAAATCAATGACAGAACAGGAGAAAAGGACATTGGCGGAGATCTCAGTCGGGATTTACGGGGAAGAGCTGACCCGAATCATGTTGCCGGAACTTAAGGAATACCTTAACGGCTCGACAAAAAGGGCTGCCTTTGCCGAGATGATCCATCACGATCAGGCAAAGCCTTGAGCGGAATGGCTCCATAAAATCTTCCCGCCGACCGCACAGGGACCTTTCGGTTTCGAATCATTCCACGCCCGGACATAGAAAGGCCGTCCTCCATTGAAAGGACGGCCTTTCTTCACGGGTCGCTTCCGCCCTGCCCGCTTCTCTTTTCTTCATCCACATAACGCATGACACGTAACACTTCTTTGCGAGTTACGTCTTCACTGTCGGCTGGCTGCTGTCGGCTGTTTTCCATCGGCTCCAATGGCTGAATACTTGCATATTCAGTCCAAAAGCCATCGAGCGGCTGCGGCCGCATGCGGATTGAATCCCACAGCAGGAGCGACATCACAGGATATGGACGTTAAATTCATCAACCCCTTCCTGAACGGCACACTGGAGGTCTTGAAAAAGATGGCCTTTATGGATGCCGTTCCGGGAAAATCCTATTTGAAAAAGGAAGAGGCGGCCTCCGGGGATGTCTCCGGCATCATCGGGATCACGGGCGACGCCATTGGGTCCCTGGCGCTGAGCTTCTCCGAGAAATGCATCTGTAAGATCGTTTCCAATATGCTGGGCGAGGAACACCACGAGGTGACACGGGACATCCTCGATGCCGTGGGCGAGTTGACCAACATGGTTTCCGGAGCGTCGCGGACCCAGCTCGAGAAGATGGGAATGGCCGTCTATGCCGCCATCCCCACCGTTGTGCACGGCCAGGGCCACACGATCACCCATATCCTGAAAAGTCCAAGCATATTGATCCCCTTTTCCACTGCGGCCGGCCCATTCTTTATCGATGTCTGCATCAAGACAGCGGAGGCAGGCGATAAATTTGCGGCAGCTCAGGCACCCGCGCAGGCAGGCCCTGGGGCGGCCGATGTCCGGAGGCCGGCAACCGGTGCGCCCTCCGCCCCCCGGATCGATATCCGCTCGAATGCACAAGGAGGGCTCGGGAAGCCCGTCAATTTTGCGGAAGCGAAGGCCGGGGCGGCCGGCAAGATGGAAATCCTCCGGGCCAGACTCAAGGAGATCAGTGCCACGCGGAACTCGATCCAGAACGAGCTGAACACGAAGCCCTTCATGGATGTGACGAAGCGGCAAAAGATGAAGAAGGAGGTTTCCTTCTATGACCAGAAGATCAAGCAGTTCAAGCTCGACATCATGGGGCTCGAGATGGTCTCCAAATTGTCCCTGGAAGATATTGAAAACCCGAAGATCCCGAAGAACTACCAGAACTATGACGACAAACGAAAAGACTGATCGCCCGCGGGCCTTACCGTTCACTCATCGGCGGAATACTCTTTCCCCGCATTCCTGAAATTCTCGGGAATCCGGCACACCCGGTGACTGCTGTTCGCGAACACGATCTCGTTTGTGCCTTCGGCGTGCAATTCCATCGTCGCTTCATTGTAGAATTTGAAGACAATCTCCGTGCTGGCGCCCCGCATGTTCTGGATCTGCATGTGGACCAGGACCTTGTCATAAAGATAGAAATCTTTCTTGTACTCGCACTGGGCGTTTTTCGTGATGAGCACGAGCCCGTCCCGGATGGATTCCATGCCGCCCTGCACGCACTCTTTCACCCAGAGATCGCGCGTGATCCCCTGAAGGGTAAAGAACTGGACGAAATACATGTGCTGCAGGAGGTTGGTGTCCCCGATCGTGACCGTCGTGCGGTATTCGTAGATCTTTCCCATCCGTGGTCTCCTCAGTATTTCAAATGTCGCTCGTGATGATAAAGAGAGACATCAAAATATCGCAATCATGTCAATCCCGCAAGCCCCGCCGAGCAGCCCCGCACTGCTTGTTGCTTGCGGCTTCTTCCCTGGACCCTGGACCCTTCACCCTGAACCCTTTTCCTAGTACCAGAGAAGATCCGAATTCGTATACCCCGATTCGATCGGCCGCAGGGTCGAAGGGTCGCGTACCGCTTTCCAACGGTTGTTCTGCACCCGCGGCCCCTCTGTTGACGAGATCGTGCCGGTGATGGAGTTCCCGCTGATTGTCCCGGCAAACTCCCGGGCTGTTTTCCGTCCGCCCGCGTCCTGCTCGAGCCGGAACGTGATCCGGTCCCCGGTGAGCTTCGCATCCGTCAGGGTCAATTGCTGACCCTCCTGGGTGAGGGTACCCCTGATCGCCTGATAACTCTGCTCCACCTTCAGCATGAAGGCCGTCCTGCGGCCATCCGGTGAGCGCCATTTCCAGGTCCCCGTCGCATTGGCGGGAATGACCCAGTAATAGACGCGCTGGCCCCCGATGCCTGCCGAATTGTCCGGCCTCCAGTCCCCCATGTCAAAGGCATTGGAAACCAGGCGGCTCCCGGGCTTCATCTCGCTCAAGAACTTGGCGCGGAGCCTGATGTTGATATCGGGAAACAGGTAGATGAGCATCACCGTGGCTTCCCGGATGTCGCTCGCGAAGAAATTCTGCTCCACGAACCGCACCCGGTCTTGCACGCCGGAGGCTCTCGCATTCGCCCGGCTCTCCTTGATCCGCTCCGGGTCGATGTCGATGCCCACCCCGCGGCAGCCCGTTTTCTTCACCGCCGCGATGACCAGCCTGCCGTCCCCGCAGCCGAGATCGTAGACGACGTCGCTCGCCTTCACATCGGCGAGTCGCACCATCTCGTCCACGATCTTGTGGGGCGTCGACACGTAGGGAACATCGGGAGAGGCGCCCTTGGCAATCTGCAGGCCCTCCCACGAGATATAATAATTGTCCCGTTGGCGGAACCACCCGGTCTCGCCGCCCTGCGCCGGTGTGAACAGGGCGCTCATAAGGATGAAGGAGGTGAAAACGACTGCAATGAGAGAATTCTTCATGGCCCCTCCTTTTTTCCGACCCGCTCCCTTCGCCGGGATCTTCGGGCTCAGGCGCAGGCCCTGAATGTCTGGTATCAGAGAAACCGCCGAAAAACAAGCTCCTGCCCCTGCCGCGCAGCGGCCGCGACCGTTGATTCTTTCACTTCCCCACTTCCTTCTCTTCTTTACTATCGCAATCAGGCACTTGGACACTTTCTTCCCCTGCTGCCAGGCATCATATTTGCCTGATATTTTCTTAAATAATTATTGACAATTGACTGACAGAGGTATATCTTCCAAAGATTACGTAATATTAGTTGCTAGAGTTCCAGATATTTCAGTATTTGGTTCGATGGCTCCCCCGTTTGATAACAACCATCAGATGCGGGGAGTTTTCTTTTCCGTAAATTGACACAGCACTCCAACTGCAGGGAAGAACACATGAAAAACGACATCAAGAAGGTCAGGAACATCGGGATCAGCGCCCACATCGACTCCGGGAAGACGACACTGACGGAACGGATCCTCTACTACACCAAACGCATCCACGCGATTCACGACGTCAAGGGCAAAGACGGCGTCGGCGCCACGATGGATTCCATGGAGCTTGAAAAAGAGCGCGGGATCACGATTTGCTCCGCGGCAACCTTCTGCGAGTGGCTCGGCCATGAGATCAACATCATCGACACCCCCGGGCACGTCGATTTCACCATCGAGGTGGAGCGCTCCCTGAGGGTCCTCGACGGCGCCGTTCTTGTATTGTGCTCCGTCGGCGGCGTGCAGTCCCAGTCGATCACCGTTGACCTGCAGATGAAACGCTACAAGGTGCCCTGCATCGCCTTTATCAACAAGTGCGACCGCAGCGGCGCGGACCCGACCCGCGTGACCGCCCAGCTGAGATCGAAACTGGGCCACAATGCCGTGGCCATCCAGATGCCCATGGGCCTCGAGATGGATTTCCGCGGTGTCATCGACCTGGTTGCCATGAAGGCCCTGTACTTCGACGGCGAAAACGGCGAAACGGTCCGGACCGAAGATATTCCCGCCGAGTATCGGGACGAGGCGAAAGCCAAACGGCTGGAGCTCATCGAGGCGGCGTCCATGTTCTCCGATGCGCTGATGGAAGCGGCCCTGGAGGAGCGAGAGATTTCGCAGGAGCTGCTGATATCGGCTCTGCGCGCAGGGACGATCCGCCGCGAGCTGACGCCGGTCTTTATCGGCTCGGCCTATAAGAATAAAGCCGTTCAGCCCCTCCTCGATGCCGTGACCATGCTGCTGCCCTGCCCCACGGACGTGGAAAACACGGCCCTGGACATGGACAATAACGAAGCTCCCGTCACGCTGGAGAGCGATCCGGAAAAGCCGGTCGTTGCGCTCGCCTTCAAGCTTGAAGACGGCCAATACGGGCAGCTGACCTACATCCGCGGCTACCAGGGCTCCATTGCCAAGGGCTCGACCATCGTCAATGTGCGGACCGGAAAGAAAGTCAAGGTTGGCCGGGTGGTGCGCATGCACGCCGATCAGATGGAAGACATCGAGGCCGTATCGGCCGGCTACATCGGCGCCTTGTTCGGGATCGAGTGCGCCTCTGGCGATACCTTCGTTTCCCCGGGCGTCAACCTCACCATGACGTCCATGTATGTCCCGGAGCCGGTCATTTCGCTTGCGATCGAGCCGAAGGACAACAAGTCGCAGATCAACATGTCCAAGGCCCTCAACCGCTTCACGAAGGAGGACCCGACCTTCCGGTGTCACGTCGATGCCGAGACCAAGGAGACCATCATCGAGGGCATGGGCGAGCTGCACCTCGAAGTTTACGTGGAGCGCATGAAGCGCGAGTATGCCGCGGAGGTCACCACCGGAACCCCGCGGGTGGCCTACCGGGAGACCATCACGCAGCGCGCCGAGTTCAATTACACCCACAGGAAGCAGACGGGCGGCTCCGGCCAGTACGGCCGGGTGGCAGGCTGGATCGAGCCCATCGCCGACGAGGAGTACGTATTCGAGAACAAGGTGAGCGGCGGTTCGATCCCGACCCAGTACATTGCGGCCTGCGAAAAGGGCTTCCGGGCATGCCTGGCCAAGGGCCCCAAGATGGAATTTCCCGTCACGGGGGTCAAGATCGTCATCAACGACGGGGCCTCCCACACGGTGGACTCCTCGGACATCGCCTTCCAGCAAGCGGCCCGCGGCGCCTTCCGGGAAGGCTATGCCAAGGCAAAGCCCGTCATCCACGAGCCCGTCATGAAGGTGGTCGTGGAGACACCGACGGAGTTCCAGGGCCCGGTCATCGGGTTGCTGAATCAGCGTCGCGGCATGATCGTCGGGGCCCAGGACGAGGGACCCATGTCGGTCATCGAGGCCCACGTCCCCCTGGCGGAGATGTTCGGCTTCTCAACGGTATTGAGATCCTCCACGCAGGGCAAGGCGCAGTTCACGATGGAATTTGCGATGTACAAGCTGGTGCCGCAGTCCATCGCGGAGAAAATCGCGGAGGAAGTCGCGGCGCGCAAGAAAAACGCAGCCTAAATTGGCCGATCCGACAAAATCCTCCCCAACCCTCCTTTTACAAAGGAGGGGGCAGGACCTCCCCCTTTCGTAAAGGGGGATTGAGGGGGATTTTCCTGCTGCGAATTTGTGCGGTTCATCAGAAGCACCCGTAGCGATGCAGTAATCAGGACACTGTCATTGCGAGTCGAGCCTAGCGAGACGCGGCAATCTTCCCAAGAAGATTGCTTCCTCGTTTCACTCCTCGCAATGACTTTTACGCAAACCCGGCAATGCAGACAAAGCGAAAAGAAAATGTCATCCATCTCAGGGACAGGAATGTCGACATGTTTAAAAAAGATTTGATCCTTCGCAACCCTCTGCGGTCTTTCGGCCGGGGGGGTGAAGAGATTCTGACAACCGGCCGCTTCGGTGCGGTGCTGGCGCCCGCCGGGGTCGGCAAAACGGCGTTTCTCGTGCAGCTTGCCTTGAATGCCATGCTGCAGGAAAAGAACGTCCTGCACATCAGCCTCGATGAGCCCGTGACCAAGGTCAGCCTCTGGTACGCAAAGCTCTTCCAGGACCTTGCCGACCGGGCCAAACTGACAAAGCTCGACGGGGTTCTCGAGGACCTCCTGCCTCACCGGTTCATCATGACCTTCAAGGTGGAGGGCTTCACCGTTCCCAAGCTGGAGGAGCGGTTGACGGACCTGACGGCCCAGAGCATCTTTCAGCCGGAGATGGTCCTCATCGACGGGTTCCCCTTCGGAGAGGCGGACCGGGAGCGCCTGATGGCATTGAAGCTGCTTGCCGGCAGGCTCGGGGTCTACGTCTGGTTCACCGTGCACACCCACCGGCACGAGAAACCGACGGCGGACGGGATGCCGCCGGCCCTTGCTCAGGCCAGCGATCTTTTCGATGTGATCCTGCAGCTCGAACCAAAGGGTGCGGACATCGCGATTCAACCCCTGCGGGGCATCGCGGCTGATGCCGTCGAGAATCGCCTGCGCCTGGACCCTGCGACGATGCTGATCAGGGACGAAGACTGACATCCACAGGCTGCCTGGAGCCATCCCTGGGCTTTACGCGGCATGTACACAATTACAGGGATCGAAAAAGGAAGGACCATGAAGAAGGAAGACGTAATTCTGTTCAGCGGCGGCATCAAAGGGGCCGAGGCTGAATTCGGGGCCAATGCGGAGCGCCTCGGGATCGAGGAGGTGAACTTCACCTTCGAGGGGCACACGATCGTCCGCAAGCGGGGCCTGCGCGTGTTGAATCACGAGGAGTTGAAAAACGGCGACGTCAGCCTGGAATATTTGTCAAAACTGATGAATCGCAGCTACACCACCAGCCCGACCATCCGAAAGGTCCTGCAGAGCATCTGGTACCAGATCAACAAGGGGCAGGAGATCTACGTGGTCGGGGAAATCCTGGCCGACAAGACCGTAAAGGGCGGCACGGGGTGGGGCGCCGAGTTCGCCAAGCTGTGCAACAAGCCGCTCTACGTCTTCGATCAGAAGCGCAACGCCTGGTTCAAGTGGAACGAGGCCGACTGGCTCGAGTGCAAAAGCGGAAGCGAGCCCGTCATCACCCACATCCACTTCACGGGAACGGGGACGCGCTTCCTGGAAGAAAACGGCAAGAAGGCCATCGCGGGGCTCTTCGAGCGCAGCTTCGCCTAATCGCATAAAACACATCACGGCATCAGAACACATCCAAAGGCCGCCCCCATCATGAGGGCGGCCTTTTTCTTGGGGTGCAGCCGTAACGCTATGCAGTCTTGACATCAAAGCGTTATGATGTTATGCTCGGTGCAGAGGTGATACGATGAGTGACTTGGCAAAACGTTCCACGATCTACCTGGACCCCGACATCCACCGGGCATTGCGCATCAAGGCGCTCCATACGCGTCGTTCCATGTCCGATCTGGTCAACGATGCCGTGCGCATGGCTTTCCGCGAAGACCAGGAGGATCTTTCGGCCTTTGACGAGCGTGCCCGCGAGCCGGAAATGACCTACGAAGCGCTTTTGAAAGACCTCAAGGCACATGGGAAGATATAATCTCGCCTTCAAGAAATCCGTGGCCAGGGATCTTCGGGCCCTCCCCGGAAAAGACGTCCATCGCATCCTGAAGTGCTTCGAGCAACTGGCGGAAAACCCCCGCCCCGCAGGGTGCGAGAAACTGTCCGGCCAGGAACGGTATCGGCTTCGCCACGAGGTCTATCGCATCGTCTATGAAATCCTGGATGATGTCTTGAAGATCGTCGTGGTGAAGGTTGGGCACAGGCGGGATGTTTACAAGGTAAAGCGGTAGCTTTTCCTGCTGAATCTTCAGGGGTGTTCGATGATACGCCCCCATCATGGAGGGCGGCCTTTTCTTATCTCCCTGCCACTTTGTCACCGGGCCACTCTTGCCACTTCCTTAGCCTCTGCCGCACAGCAGTCAATTCCCCGATTCCCTAATCAACCACTTACCCAATCAACTAGTCACTGTAGCGAAGCTGCTTATCACTTCTGCGAATCAGCAGCCTCCAGGGGGAATCGATACCCGGCCTTCTCGTAGAGATCCCTGATACGGATCAGGTCTGCCATTTTGTCTTCCCCGGGGATAATCTCGCCCAGCCATCGAGCCGCTTTATGCTCGTCGTCCATATACCAGCAGATGATGGATACCCCGGCGCCCCTGGCGATGTGCCAGAACCCGGTTTTGATCGTGCGTATCTTTTTGCGTGTGCCCTCGGGCACGATGGCCAGAAGAAACTCATCGCGCGAATTGAATACGTCCACCATCTGTTCCACGGCGCCCTGGGGGGCCTTGCGATCGACCGGTATGCCGCCCAGGGCATGGAGAAGAATGGACAGGGGCCAGAAAAACGCTTCTTTTTTGATCATGATGTGGCCCGTTCGCTTGATGATCCGAAAACCCGTGAAGGCCCTGACGGTATCTATGTTGGACGTGTGGGGAAAGCCGATGATCACGTGCTTGTTGGAAACGTAGGGCGGGAGCGGCTCGAACCGCCAGCCCATCAGGAAGTAGAGCAACCGCCCGGCATAGCTCAGGATCGTTTTCATGGTAGATGTCTTCCTTCAAAACCTCTAGGCCACTGCGGCACAGGCGAGGTGGGCAGAGCCGTAGGGGCGAAGCCCGTCGGCTCGACCCTTGAAGTAAAGCACCTCCTGGGCCTCCGGGCCCAAATCCTCCAGAAGCCGGAAGCCCAGCGCGGCAAGCTCCGCCCCCAGCACAGAGGGGTCATACCCGAAGATCATTGGCTCCCCCACGCGCTTGACGATTTCGATGAGCCTGCTGAATGTGGGCGACTGGTTTTCGGGTGCTAAAACGGCGCGGTCGAGATAGTCGAACACCAGTTGGCTGCCGGCGGCGGCCGAGCCTCGCAGGGAGCGAAGCGTTGCCCGGATCGCATCGCCCGTCAGGTACATGGTGACCCCCAGCCACGAGAAGAACGCCGGCCGTGCCGGATCGTAGGGCGTCCGCGACAGGACTTCCGCAAGGCTCTCCTTCTCCAAGTCGGCCGGTGCAAAATGGAGATTGGGCGGCGGCGTCAGGCCTGCCTCGCGAATCCGCTTCTGTTTGGACGTTTGGGTTGCAGGGTGGTCGATCTCGATGATGCGCAGACGATCCTGCAGATCGGGCCGGCGCAGGGCGAACGTGTCGAGCCCCGCCCCAATGATGACATACTGCGAGACACCGCCGCACATCGCCTCGGCCATCCGGTCCTCCGTGTAACGCGCCCGGGCCAGGACGACGACCAGGCCGCGGAGCGCGTAACCAACCAGCGTGGCGCGGTCAGCGCCGGACCGGGCCAGCTCCGGGTTGTGCTTCACCAGGCCCTCGAGCAGAAATCTCTCCATGGCTTCCCGTTCTTTCGCGCTCAGGAGCGCCCCGGCGAGAGAATCCTCGAAGATCTTCGGACTGGCATGAGCGCAGTGGTGGGCTCTGAAATAGGCGGTCGCAATTGCGGTCCTGCTTGCCCGGCCTTCGTCCATGCAACACACCCTTCGTTCGGATTCTCTTTCCCCGCTGCCGAGGTCTCTGCCCAAAATTTCTTGCCCGTTGCCGCAACAATCTACAGCAAGATCGCGCCGGGGGCAATGCCAATTGCCGGCTTGCCTACCTCGATGCCTCGCCCCTTCCGGGGAACCTCGAAGTTCAGGCGGGCCCTTGCGGAACCGATGATCCCCCGCTCGGGAAAAAAATGCCTGTATAGGCTCCAAAACGGACTGCCCGGGGCAGGGAGCCCAGGACGCGACGAATCATAATGCCTTTCATAACAGCTGGTTAGAGAAAATACGGTCTTTGCTTTCCGGTGGCACATTTTCTGCCTTTCAACGGGATTGAAGCAAACCGCAAAAGGAGCCGCCTCATGATCAGACAAGCCATTTGCTCTCTACTTCTTCTGACTGCCATTTTTGTCATGACGTTCAACCTGGAGGTCAAGGAGATGGGGCTCATCTCCAATCTTTGCGCCCTGTTGATTGTCGTGGGGGGAACCTTTGCGGCCACCCTGATTGCCTACCCCCTGAAAAAGCTGGCATGGACCACCCGGCTCCTCAAAAAGTCATTTACCGGCCGCGAGGAGATGAATTCCACGATCGAGAGCATCGTCAAGCTGGCTCAAGTTTACCGGAATAAAGGGGTCCGCCCCCTGGAGCAGGAGGCAAATAATCTCCCGCCGGGTCTCCTGAAGACGGGCGTTGAATTGATCGCGTATCACTACTCACGGGAAAAGATCGAGCAGATCCTGCACAAGGAGGCCTTGTGCACGCAGAATCAGTGCGAGACATCCCACAAGATGCTCTACAACATGGCCCGTCTTGCCCCGGCCCTGGGGCTGGCCGGCACCATCATCAGCCTCATCCGCATCTTCGGGCACATCAGCGACCCCCAGAATCTGATCGGGTACATGGCTGTTGCGCTCCTGAGCACCTTTTACGGCGTGATTCTGGCCAATATCTGCTTTGTGCCCCTGTCCAACAAGCTCAGGGAATTCATGGACCAGAACGAGTTTCAGATGGATCTCGTCCAGGAGGGGATCCTGGATCTCTTCGACCAGGAACACCCGCGGGCGATCCGCTACAAATTGGAGACGCTCTCTGCGACCATGGGAATGCCGAATCGGGCCTTCACCCGGCCCAACCTGGTTTTGCTGACTTCCCATGAGCAAGCCAAATAAATGAACCGATGAAAAACTTATCCCGAATCCCCCCCGCGGCTGAAAAGACCCCGGATTGGGTGCCTCTGAAAAAGGCGGCCGGATCACAGCGCTTTCAGAGGAAATCGTCCCAGACCGATGCCGGAAATGAGATCTGGCTTCTAACCCTGACGGATGTGTTCATGCTGCTGATGGTCTGCTTTGTCCTGCTTTTCGGGATGAGCCTTCAACGGCAGAAGGATGTGGCGGTGACGGAGGCCCCGCCCGCCACTGCAATGATACCGATCCCTGCCGCACAGACGCCGCCGGCGATTCAGGCAGACTCCTCTCTGGAATCGGAGCTGCTGGCCATCCTGGGCCAAGAGGGGCAGGACGTGACGGTGGAGCGGCGCTCCACGTACATCGTCCTGACCTTCCCGGAACGCATCATTTTCGATTCCGGGCAGGCCCAGCTCAAACTCGCCGTTCAGCCCCTGCTGGAAAAGGTGGCCGCCGTCATCCTGAACCGCCCCGATCTGTCGGTTGCGATACACGGCCATACGGATGACCGGCCCATCCACAGCCGGCAATATCCCTCCAACTGGGAGCTTTCCGTCGACCGGGCCACCCAGGTCGCCAGGACCCTTGTCCAGATGGGAATTCAGCCCACAAAGATCTCCATCAGGGGTTTCGGGGAAGACCATCCCCTGGTTGCCAACGACAGCAACGACAACAGGCTGAAAAACCGGCGGGTGGAGATTCAATTCTCCCTGACACCCTCCAACACCTGATGTAACCGGGCGCTCGGGACTCCAAAGAAAATCCCCCTCTTTCCCCCTTTTATAAAGGGGGATGAAAGGGGGATTTGATCCTCATCATCGAATCAACTGTCCGGATGCCACACAGCGCGAAGAGCGCTAGCGCTTCCCGAGGCGCTTGGCATTTGCCTTTGTACGGGAATAGATGGGCCTGACCGCGCGTTGGGTGAATAGGCCGGCGGTGGAGTTGGGCAGCTGCGATGCCGCAATGGCTGACTCGGTCATGGTGCGGACAAGCTCCCCTTGCCGCTCGATGGACTGGCCGACGCTGCTGCTTACGGCCAGCGAGATCATCGCCGTGGATCCGGTCAGCATCTGCGAGAAGGCTTCAGCCCCGAGCTGGCTGTTCATCGTCATCACAAACTCGGCCATGGCCCGGGCCGATTCCGCGGCGGCCTCGATCTTTTCCTGTCCCATCAGGGCGAATTCACGCTGGTCACTGGCATTGGGGATGGGGCCGGCGACAGCCATGCGGCCGGCGCGGTGGCCGATGATCTCTGCCGAGTCCACCATCATTTCGCAGGTTTTCAATGCCATGTCGGTCCAGACCGAAAACGGGTTGGCGCACAACGATAGCGTTTTGTTTCTTTCCATTGTTCTTTCTTCTTTCCTCGTTACGAAAAGGATTTGCCGCCTGATAGTTGTTTATCGGCAGAACCCGGTATTTTCTTGAACCCCCTGCCCTCTTCCCCTACTTCCCTTCCACCTTCTTCCATGACTTGTCCGGATCGAAGGCCGTGATGGCCACCGCGAGCTTCGCCGTCTCCACTCCGAGGTCCTTCTCGTAGACGACACCTTCATGGTTCACGATGAAGGTTTTGACGCCGGAGGCCCGGTACAGGGCCGGATAGGCCACGCTGGCAAATCCGCCGATCATGCTTTCGTCCACCATGTAACTGTATGCGCCTCCGTTGGCATTCTCCCCTTGGGCCTTGATAATCCTGAAATAGTACCCGTGATAGGGGGATAGTTGTTCGCCCTTCCCGTACCCTTCTGCCGTCGCGCGGGCGACGAGCGGCCCCAGCGGGCTCAGGGGCTCACCCGGGGCCGTTTCCCAGTACAGGCCGTCACTTTTTCCTTTCTCGCTTTCGAACTTCTGGGCGTATTCCAGGAGCTGATCGGTGTCGCGGTCCAGTACGGCATACTCCTTCTGGGCATCCACGATGGCCAGGCAGGTCTGGATCGCGTCGAGTTCATTCTTGCCGATCCGGCGGCTGAGGATTTCCTGCCTGCCCTCTTTTGTCTGGAAGAGCCACTGCGTGCCGCTCTTCACGATCGGGACCGGCATGGGCCAGTTGTCCTTGCCGACATACAGAATCCTCTTCTTGTCGCCCGCCTTCTCGAGGCGGTGTGCCTCGTCATAGGCCTTCACGAACATGTCCCGGCCCCAGGCGTCGTCAACGTCGTCGCCAGAGGAGATGAGGTCATCCGAACCCGGACCGAAGAGGGCCACGAGCGCTTTGACGTCATGTGCCCTGGTGGCATCCATCAGGGCCTTGACGGCCGCATCGGGTGATTTGTAGGTCTTCTGCTGCAGTTTGGCCGCCTGGGCCATTCCCACATAGCCGGTTATAGCGATCAGGACAGCAAGCATACCGATCACGACGATCCGGGTTGCCGATCCTTTTTGATCGTGACTCCTGTCTGAAACCATGTCGGGCCTCCATCGCTGAGTGCATTGTCAATTATGATCGATCGACTGTTCCCTGTCGTTTCTCTACTTGCGGCCGGGCCCGCCTCCCTGCTGCCTCCCGCCGCCCTGCGCAGGAGAAGATCTCTCTGCCGGGGCGGGTTTTGACACGCCGGGTGACGCCTTTGACGGGCTCTCCCCCTTGCCTTTGGGAGCAGAGAGACTCTCGCGTCCCCGGGCGCTTTCCTGGCGGGCCTTGTTTCCCTGCTCGACCTTGTAGATGGTATTCGAGGGTGCAGGCCGTGAGACGGCCGGTGTCTGCCTGGTCTGCGTTGAGGGGCGCGCAACCGTGGCGGGGGCGGGCGTCGCTTGAGGCGCCGGTCTCGTCATGGAAGGGGCCGCCCTCTGTTCGGGCGCAGGCCGCGTCACGGCCGGGCCGGTTCTCGTATCCTGTCCCGGACGCGAAACGGTCGATTCGGGTCTGGCTTGCGTCGACGGGCGCGCGACCGTGCCGGGGGTTGGTGTCGTGGCAGGCGCCGGTCTCGTCACAGAAGGGGCCGCTTTCGTTTCGGGCGCAGGCCGCGTGACGGCCGGAGAGGTTTTCCTGTCTGGCCCCGGACGCGAAACGGCGGATTCCGGTCTGATTTGCGTCGACGGGCGCGCGACCGCACCGGAGCCGGGCCTCGTGTCCGGACGCGAAACGGTGGAGCCGGGCCGGGCAGATCCTGTCTGGTCGTACCCCCTGAAATCGCGGCGGTTATCCACCGCCTGCCGGTTTGCCGGCGCGAATTTCTCACGCGTACGGGGGTCCCGATACGCCACTCCCTTGCGATGTACGGGGTTGTGTTGCCAGGTCGTTGTTCTCATCTCCCTTGTATTGATGACCGTGGTTGTGCGGTTGATGTTGACGGTCCGGTTCACGTTGACATAGACGTTGCGATGTCCCCAGTCCCAACGCCCCCACCCGTGATGCCAGGCGGAAGCAACCGCAACCCCAATGCCGAAGGTGAACACGCCGGCCACGATCACCGCACCGGGCGAATAATACGGGTAGATCACCACGGGCGGGTATGCAGGATACCACCAACTTCCATAGACCACCGTCGGGCTGTAAATCGGCACATAGACCACCTGCGGGTTAATCGGCTCGATAACAATGATGGCGCCCTGCCGGGAGACGGCCAGCTGCTGGTTGGACTGCAGGTTTCCCGCTGCGTATGCCTTGGCTCGGAGCCGCTGGATCGAATCCATGACGTCGGCTTCCTGCGCAAGGAAGGCATCCCCCACCATCTGGGTCCAGTCGATCCTCTCGCTCATCATGGAAAGGATGTTTGGAAACGGCACAAGGGCCTTCACGCTGGGGTCCCAACTCTGCCTGTCGAGGACATCGTTGAGCGCATCTGGCGGCAGATTCCTGTACTGCTTGACCCACCGGTCCGCCTGCACGACCTCAATCGGGTAGGTGGATGCCATGAGGATCTGCGCCAGAAGCGAGTCGGGGTACAGGGCGATGGGCGCCAGGATCTGGTCAAGCTCCTCCTGCCTGAAAATCGGTATGTTACTCTGTGCAAAGAGCGGGACCGGCACAGCCATTAAAACCACCAGGAACCCGATCAATGCACGCTGCCACGAGCCGTTGAGTTTCATGTTTATCCCTCAAGGTGATCCATCGTTCTTTTTATCGCGGACCCTTAAGAGTCCCAACCATGCCGCATTATACAGTTTTGGCTTCCTGTCGTCACCCTTAATCGTCCGACCCCTCCGCACCCCTTCATGGCTTCTAAAGGGTTTACCGGATGAAACGTTTCACTTCGGCTCCCGTTGACACCGCCCCCCTTGATGAGAACGGCTTTTGTAAGGCAGTCCATCCCTGCGCGGCATGATCCCCAACTCCGATCACTCAAAACCGAAAGGCCGCCCTCTCGAGGAGGACGGCCTCATTCTTCAATCGCAGCCATTTCTGCGGCGACAGCCTTTGATTATTCCTTCTTTTTCTTTTTTTCCTTGCCTTCTGCCGGGGCCTTCTTTGGCTCCTTGTCCTTGTCCTTGCCTTTCTCTTTGCCTTTGTCCTTGCCTTTGTCCTTTTCTTTATCCTTGTCTTTGCCGCCTTCCTGAGCTTTAGCTTTTCGATTGGCAGCCTCGTTTTCCACCTTTTCCGCCTTTATTTTCGCCAGCTCTGCAGTCCTCTGCTCGATCTTGGCAATTGCCTTCAGTCTGAGGTCCGTGGCCTTGATGTTGGCACGCAGGTTCTTGACGAGAGGATCTTTTGCGATCATGGAAGGTTCGGCCTTCCTTTCAGACAGGAGAGACAGGCGAGTTGCCAGCCTTCGTTCGTATTGTTCCTTCCGCCCCATTTGCGTCGTCTTCAGCTTTGATGCCATATTTCCATCCCTCTCCGTTTTACTTGTTTTAGCCGCAGCAGCCGACAGGCGCTGCGGAGCTTTCGTTGCCCCGCCGATCCGATGCACGATGCGAATATCTCTATCAGGGATTTCGCCGAATAGCCACCACATTTCGGCAGAACAGGGAGGGGAACATGCCGGTTCAGCATGCAGGAAAAGCCGATACGGCCCTGCCGGCAGACAGGTCAATCCCGGACGCGTGCTTTACGAGCCGGGCATATCGGGACCTCAACGGAGCGCAGAGAGCCGGCCCCCTCACGAGTTTGTCCCGTCAATCGACAACGTCCCCGGATCAGGGATGCAGCTTCTTTCTGAACTGCCGGATCAGCGCGGGGACGATCTCGAACAGATCCCCTGCGATGCCGTAGTCGGCCACCTTGAAGATGGGCGCCTCGGGATCTTTGTTGATGGCCACGATGACCCTCGATGTGCTCATGCCCGCCAGGTGCTGGATGGAACCCGAGATCCCGCAGGCAATGTAGAGCTCGGGCCTCACCGTCCGGCCGGTCTGGCCCACCTGGTGGTCGTAGACGATCCAGCCCGCATCCACGGCCGCCCGCGATGCCCCCACCGCGCCGCCCAGCACGTCGGCCAGCTCCCGGATCACCTCGAAGCCCTGCGGGCCTCCGAGACCCCGCCCCCCGGAGACGATGATTTTCGCCTCGGCCAGGTTGACATCGCCGTGCTCGACGATGAAATCCAGCACGCGTGTTGCGATCTGCTCTTCACGAAGTTCAGCCCCGACGGAAATGACCTGGCCCTGCCGGCCGGGATCGGCCGCAGGCATTTCGAAGACGCGATGGCGAACGGTGGCCATCTGTGGGCGATAGTTGGGGCAGAGGATCGTCGCCAGGATGTTGCCGCCGAAGGCCGGGCGCGTCTGGCGAAGAAGCCCGTTCTCCGGGTCGATCTCGAGACCGGTGCAGTCGGCCGTAAGCCCGGTATAGAGCTCCGCAGCCACCGAGCTTGCCAGGCACCGGCCCCGCATGCTGGCGCCCAGGAGAAATATTTCGGGCTTGTACTTTCGCACGAGGCCGACCAGCACGCGGGCATAGGGCGCCGTGCGGAACACAGCCAAGGTTGGGTCGTCAGCCCGGAAGACGCGGTCCGCCCCGTAAGCGATGGCCTCCCTTGCGATGTGCTCGACCCCGTGGCCCATCACGCAGGCGGTAAGGGGGGCCTTGCGCTCGGCGGCCAGTTTGCTGCCCTGGCCTATCATCTCCCAGGAGACGCCGCATGCCTGCCCCTTGAACTGCTCCACCCAAACCCACACGCCCTGGTAGGATGCCAGATCCGGTGTCCCGGTCTGCGTCGCCGCTTCCGGCATGCTGATCGCGTCCACGGGGCAGACGTCCAGACAAGCCCGGCAGAGCGTACACTTTTCGTTGACGACGGCGATGTCGCCCTCCATGCTCAGGGCATCGAAGGGGCAGATATCGACACAGGCTCTGCAGCCGATGCATTTTTCCCTGTCAATCACGATTGCGGCCATGGGAGCCTCCTAGAGAACCTTTGCGGCCACGAGTTTTTCGGCGAGTTCGGAGGCGGCCTGATCGGGGCTGTCGGCGGGGATCATCTCCGCCGCCGTCGCGCGCACGGGCGGGCTTGCGATCTTGACGACCCGCGTTGGGCTTCCTTCCAGGCCGAGCATTCGGCGGTCCACGCCCGGCAGATCGGCGGCGGTCCACGTCGGGATCGGCATCCGGACGGCGCGGCGCACATCGGTGATCGCGGCCAGGCGCGGGATATTGATGTCCTTCACCACCGTCAGCAGGGCAGGCAGGCGGGTCTCGACGATTTCGCGGCCCTCGTCCAGCGAGCGCTCCACCTCGATCACTCCAGGCGCGGGCTCCGGCTCCACGCGATGGATCCGGCTGACGTACGTCAGGGTAGTGATGCCGAGTTGGACTGCGATGCCGGGACCGACCTGGCCCGTGTCGCCGTCGATGGCCTGTTTTCCGCAAAGGATGATGTCGACGGCACCCACCTTCCGGATGGCTGCGGCCAGCGTATAGGACGTCGACCACGTGTCGGAGCCGGCGAAGGCCCGGTCGGACAGCAGGACGGCCTCGTCGGCCCCCATGGCCACGGCCTGCCTCAAGGCGCTGATGGCCTGAGGCGGCCCCATGGTGATGATTGTCACCTTGCCCCTGAACTTTTCCCTCAGGCACAGGGCCTCCTCGATGGCATACTCGTCGAAGGGGTTGATGATGCTGGGGACGCCCTCGCGGATGAGCGTCCCCGTCTCGGGGTTGATCTTCACCTCTGCCGTGTCGGGGACCTGTTTGATGCAAACGACGATGTTCATGGCCGGACTCCGTTTTAACGCAGGCTGTTTGGCTGTCTCATGAATTGTAGCCGTGAAACATGGCTCATCTGCGGTGACGTTTCGTCAGAAGCGGTCCTGCGCGCCCGCTCAGTGCACGCCCCAAAGCTCTTTGAGGCGCTGGTCGCGGCCGCAGCCGTAACGGTAGTATTTGTACCGGATCGGATTCTTCTGGTAGTATTTCTGGTGATACTCCTCGGCGGGGTAAAACGTCGCCGCGGGGGCGATCTCGGTGTAGATCGGGCCGGGAAAGCGCCTGGACTGCTCAAGCGCCCTTTTCGACGCCTCGGCAAGACGCTTCTGCTCCTCGCCGTGATGGAAGATCGCCGAGCGGTACTGGGTGCCCGCGTCGCAGAACTGCCTGTCTTTCACCGTGGGATCGATATTGCGCCAGAAGACCTCGAGTAGCCTGGAGTAGCTGATGACGGCCGGATCGTAGGTGATCTCGATCGATTCGGCATGGCCTGTCGTGCCGGCCGAGACCTCCTCGTAGGTCGGGTTCGGCTTGCGGCCGCCCGTGTAGCCGGAAACAGCCGATTTTACGCCTTCCAGTTTGTCGAAGGCCGGCTCCATGCACCAGAAACATCCCCCCGCAAAAGTTGCTTTTTCGAGAACCGTACCCGAAGCGGCTCCCGCCCCTCCCCCGGTACTGGCGGCCGAGGCGAACAGCAGCAGCCCGACCGATGCGACTACCAAGATCATCTGCACTTTCATGACTGTGCCTTTCCCCGTCTGGCGACCAGCGGCGCCCGCTGGCCGTTCTTATTTTTTCCCGAAGAGTTTCAGATACTCGCCGTAGCCCTCTCTTTCCAGGTCCTCTTTTGGGACAAAGCGCAGGGCCGCCGAGTTCATGCAGTATCTCAGCCCCGTCGGCGGCGGGCCGTCATCGAAGACATGGCCCAGGTGGGAGTCTCCGCGCTTGCTCCGCACCTCGGTGCGGACCCCGAAGAAACTCCGGTCTTTTTTCGTCACGATGTTGTCCGGCTCCAGGGGCTTCGTGAAGCTCGGCCAGCCGGTTTTCGAATCATACTTGTCCAGGGAGCTGAACAGGGGCTCGCCGGAGACAATATCGACATAGATCCCCTCCCTCTTGTTGCCGTCGTACTCGTTTCGGAAAGAGGGCTCGGTCCCCTCCTTCTGGGTCACCTCGTACTGAAGGGGGGTGAGTCTTTTCTTCAGCGTTGCGTCATCGGGCTTCTTGAAGTTCTTCCAGGCCGCAGGACCGGTTTGAGCCAATGCGATTTTCCCTGATTCGCTCCTGACATTTGTCTCCTGCATCTGGGCGATCCCCGGGCTCTGGAGGAGCAGGATCGCTGCGAGCACCGCAAGAACTGCAGCGTACGGTTTCATATACACACCCCGCAAAGAAAGTCTTCTTGAACTTCGCGCTATTATGCCCCATTTAGCGCATGGCGCCCATAAGCGAAAGGATGAGTTTTGACCTCGATAACCCTTATGCCCGCAAGATCGGGACGACGTAGGAATTCGCCCGCCCGCGGCCCTTCCCGGAGGCGCATGGGCTGCGGTCTCCGAGCCCTGCCTGTCCATTCCCTGATATTCGAATAAGGCATTTGCACAACCGATATCAGGCATTCCGCAATTGTAAATATCCCGCCGGGCTGAAAAAGTAGATGGTGAACCCATTGAATGGTCGAATTTCGTCGCAAGGAGGTTGACGACATGGCAACAACGAAAAAAGGTGACCGGTACGTCTGTGATGAGTGCGGAATGGTCGTCTGGGTGGATGAGCCCTGCACCTGTGACGCCTGCGGGATTGTCTGCTGTGACGTCCCGATGGTAAAAACGGCGGGCGCCGCGAAAAAAGCCAAAAAGAAGGCCGCCCCCGCAAAAGCCGGGCGAGCCCCCAAGAAGTCGAAAGCCGCAGCCAAACCGAAGGCCGCCTGGAAGTAAAGGCGCGCGCCATCCCGACAGCCGGAGCCAGCGGATTCATATTTATCTGACAAGGGAGGAGTTTGTGCCCTTCGTCCGCAGCCCGGCAACGCACGCCAACAGGCCGCCCTCCCCGCTTCGTCCTCGTAACCTTTCACGCGGGGAGGGCAGATAACGCCGCTACATGCGCCAGAAGGGAAGCGTTTTGCCCAGTTCTGCCACGGCCGAAAGGAATTCGCCCGCATAGGCGCCACTGCGAGTGGCGTAATCGGGCTCGAGCCGTTTTTTGAACATATCAAGAGAGAACAGCCTGACCAGGTCCGCGAGCGGGACGATGCCCTGTTCCGCGGCCGGGTCGAACCGGGACCAGTTTCGGATATGCTCTTCCGACCGGAAGAGGTTCATGGTGCTTCAGGCATAGGGAAACCGCTGAAACCATTTTGAGAATGGAACAGCGACATACCCCATGATCCCTTTCGGCTCTTCTTTCAAAACCGCTCCGTCCGTCATCTCGATGCGAAAGGGCGCGCCGCAATCGAGGCAGAGCGTGTCGATCCGGATCACTTTCCCCGGGTAAAGCCAGCTAACTGCCAGCGATTCGAACCCTCACTGGCCGAACCACTTTTGCACACCATCGACGCTGATCCGGTATTGCGTCGGGAGGTTGCTGAACGGCGCGAAGCTGCAAATGTAGTCAGTCTCGGGATAGAGCCACATCGCCGGAATCCCCGCATCGATCAGTTCGTGAAGGGCTTTTCGCCCTTCCTCCACAGGCAGGCCCGCCTCCGCGGCAATCTCCGTGTAGTGGGGAGCCTGACCCGTCGCAACCATCCGCTTCAGGATGATGTTGTACACCCTGTCGAGTCTATCGGGTTTGCTCATAGGCCTGTACCTCCTTTCCAGGAATTCTGATTTCATGATACGCCTGAATGCGTCTTTCAAAATCAGGGAATCCCTGAATTGCGGCTTCCTTTTTCCTGATGCGGAAAAGGTCCGCCTGCCTCCTGCCCTTTCCCGCCCGTTTAGCCGTCCAGCTTCTGACTGTACTCACCGATAAAGGTGCGGACCTTATTCACATAGTGCAGGTGGCGGCGATTCAGTCCGCCCCTCACAGATCCTTCACCTGAATAGTAGGCCGAAAAAACATGATCCCACAACTCCGGCTCCTGATACCCCATTCCCTGGTATTTGTCATACAAGTCCCGCAGGATCTCCGCCGACACCATGATGTTGACCGAAGGTCTGAACGCTTCCTCCCGGGAAGAGGACAGGCTCAGTTTCTCTGTGTACCTTTTCCATGTGACGGGATGGATTTGCATGAGCCCCATGGCACGGCTGCCGGAGACGGCACGAACCGTGAAATTGCTTTCCGTGCGCATCAGCCCCAGAAACGTCCTGACAGGGATTTCCGTCCGCCGGGACTGCTCGAGGATGGCCTCGGCAATCTGGAGTCCCTGGAGCCTGCTCATCTTTCTGTCCCGGAATACCTCAAAAATCTCTTCCGGGGTCCTGGTTCCCGAGTAGCGGTCCTGCATCATCGGATCGATATCGACCTTCATATGTGCCTGGGTCTGATGGTCCATGAAAACGACGCAGAGCAGGGAAACAATGGCCGCTGACATGATGCGCATCCACCACTTTCTGCACGACAGGTGTTGTTCTTGCGGGTTGATCTGCTGCATGGTGCACTTGCTGTTTTTCAATTCGCCCCCTGCTTTGCAACTCCCAAGGCCTGAAAAGGGAGCCCAATAATAAGAGGAGGGCTTCCTTGTGGAAAGCCCCCTCAATTTGATTTGCAGTTTTAATGACGTTCGGCTACTTTGCCGTTGACGTAAAAAGGTCTCCCGGCAGGTTCCCGTAAGATCCGGCAAAGAACTCGTCGACTTTCTTATGGTTCTCATTCATGGCCGCCGTGAGATCTTCGAGGCCTTTCCGGCAGGTCTTGTCCCACTCTCTGAGAGCCTTTTTCCCCTCCTCGGGAATCCAGGGAGACATGTCGATGTACATGTTTGTCATTTTCTCCGTCTGTTCCTGAAGTGCGGCCAGGGCTTTCGAGGTATTGTCCATTGCCGTCCTGGTGAATTCGGTCATCTGCTTGTTCAAGGGCTGATTCATCATCATCTTTATCCTTTTTTCATGTTTTCGATTCGTTTCAATTACTTGGCCTTCTTCGTCTTCTGAGCGCCCTGATCCTTGTCAGCCTTCTCGGGCATCTCTACAGAGTCAGCCCCGTTATCCTTATGGAAAAGCATCTCTATTTTCTTGTACTGTTCATCTGCGGCTACCTTGAAATCGTCATAGCCCTTCCTGTAGACCTTGAGCCATTCGCCGACGAGCTTCCTGCCCTCTTCGGGAAACCAGGGGGATTGCACCAGGGACAGGGTGATGCTCTTCTCGGTGTATTCCCGGAGCACGGTTATCGTGTTGAAGCTGCTGTCGAATGTGGTTTTGTAAAATCCGGTGATCTGTTTTGCCATCTTTGTGTGGGCCATTCTTTTCATCTCCTTCGATCTCTTCGATCTCGTTGAGACACCATACTATGGCGATGACAGTTAGTCAAGATAAATGTTGCATTGCAATATTAAGTGATATTTATTTAGTAGTCTTTCTCGTATTCTTAAATGTTATATAATAACATATGGTTATACAAATATTATTGTTGATCTGCCCCCGAAAAAGAAACGCTGCTGAACAAATAATTGCTGCAATGCAAAAATGCCAATTCCTGCACCGCCCGCCTCCCCCCATTTCCACCCCCGGAACAGATGCAAAAAGGCCGTCCCCTTGTAGAGGACGGCCCCTGTCGCCACGAAAAGGCCTTGCTGGATTCAATAGAAATAGGAGACCAGCAAGGAGCCGAAAATCTGCTCGTTGTGCGGCTGCGATTCGAACTGCTTGGTCCGATACACGACGGCATAGGTCACTTTCAGATTGGAAGTGGAAAATCCCAGTCCCGCCGAAAAATCGGCGACAAAAGGCTTCTTTTCCACGCTGTGGCTCTCTGTGAACGTGTTCCCGTCAAGAAATATGTCATGCGCAATGGCCTGCACATCGGCGCCCAGAAAGAAAAATACGCCGAAAGGCCTGCCTTTTGAACGATCGGCGTTCTCGTCATCGGGAAATGCGCCGCTTTCGCATCCCGGGCGTATGGTACAGGTCCCGAAGTCATTGGGCCTGTTCCAGCCGAAGCGCAACTCCGCCCCCGCGTTGGCAAAGATAGCGACATTGCCGACAGCGAATCCCGCGTGGGGAATCAGGTCGTATCCCCAGTCATTGCCGATCTCCGTCTTCAGCCATTTCCATTTGCGCTCGTAGGTGATCTCCAGGGCCGGCTCGTCCTGCAGCTGGTTTGCCCAACCCTTGGGCTCGAGATTTCCAATCCATTGGTGGACCTGTTCCTGGACATCCTCGGCATAGGAGTGGCGGCCCACGATCCCCACATCCACCTCCAGCGTGTCCATGGTCAGGGCGCTCCTCCTGATAAAGCCAAACC
The DNA here is from genome assembly GCA_963802225.1 of uncultured delta proteobacterium. Classification (GTDB taxonomy): domain Bacteria; phylum Desulfobacterota; class Syntrophia; order Syntrophales; family UBA2192; genus UBA2192. The sequence goes on from CAWDHZ010000009.1 coordinate 95,285, forward strand.
CGAGGTACAGATATCCCGCATAGGGGCGGTCATTGACGATGAGGTCCTGTCGATCCAGATCATCAGGCGTGTAAATGCTTTGGCCGACGGCGAGAAACATGGCCGATTGAAACCCGGGCGCGTAGAAGAAGGGCATCGCCTTTGTCAAAGCATGGTACCAGGGTGTGGTGCCGGGCGGGACAGAATCACTGACCGGCTTCCAGGAAATCCAGGGCGACGTCCAGGTCAGCCTCCCTCCGTTGGTGTAATTGCTGTCGGTCTTGGCCAGATAATCATTTTCCCAGTAAAGGCTCCATGTGCCGTAATTCTTTTCCTCCTGGCCCTGGGCGCCGTGAGGGACGATCAGGATCAAGAGCAGACAGAAAAGAAGAAGGGCTTCATGTTTCATGAATGGAGGGCCATCTTTTGAAGACCTCGCCAGCGCGGCGATCAAAATTTCAGGACGTTGGCTCCGATATGCCCCTACCCCGCACCGGGACATTGCTCAGTGAAAAGTAACTACGCATCCAGGCCGGAAGCTGCCATCCACAATGCAAGGCCTTGTCTTGTATAACATTTTAAGCCATCGGGGGCAATCGCCCATCAGGAGAAGGCGGAATCTCGGCCGATTGAACGAGCACGGCGGCTCGTATCGCATAGTATTCCCTTGACTTTCCTTCAATAGAGCTCATTATGGAAATAGTAATGTAAACGACATCATTCAAAATATTGATGCCCTCTTTTCCCATGTAGGGAAACCACGGATAAAATTGAAGCCCTGTCCATTACGATGAGACAGGGCTTTGTGTTTCTTGACCCGTTTGAAAAGGAGCGTGCGAAAATGCAAATCCATTTAATCGAAACTGCGAACAACTTCAACAAGCTGCGAGAAAAGATCTGGGAGTGCGGCTGGTGGAAACTGGAAGAAGACAAAGCCAAAAAGCTCATCGGGGGACATATTTATTTCCACAAAAAGCGCTCCGAGCCGTCTTTCTATGGAGGGTCAATCCGGGGTTACCGGGTCAAGCAGGAGGAACCCAATCAGGGCAGGATTATCTTCGAATTCGAATATCATTCCGCCTGCAGGGGGATTAAGACAGATAAAACTGGATGGTCGATAGCGAAGAAGATTGTACAATGAGGTTCACGTAAGGCCGAGAGAACGTGAACCAGATTTGTCGGAAGACAGCAGCTGAGAAGACAGGTCGGCTGAGGAAGAATATCAAAATACCAGGAGATAATAGGGTGACGCAGCTATGAATGAGGGTGATGTCAATCAGGAACTATATGAAATTCACTATGTTTTTCAGGAAGGAAATGAGGACAAGATTTATTACATCGTTGCGCGTTCGCTCATCAACGCAATCGATCGTTTCTACAAGCTGCAGCCGACCAATAAGATCCGACTGATCCGCTTGCTGGCTGAACGGGATATCGGGCGGTTCAGCATGAGGACAAACCTGACCGTCTGCGCAGAGTAGGCCGCTTCCTGAGAAAGAAAATCCCCCTGTTTCCCCCTTTTGCAAAGGGGGATTTTCCTGCATTTCTGCTGTTTTTACCTGAATCCCGAAACCCTGTCTTTCTCTTCCACCGGTCACGGGTCAAGGGTCACGGCTCATCTATTTCCGGCCGACCGTCAGGGTGACGGGTCCGGCAGTTCTCGACCCCGCACGGATTGATTGGCCAATTACACGTCCCTGCTTCTCTTGGGGAGCGGACACATAGTTTACAGTTACCTTCAATCCCGCCTTGGTAAGATATGCCGTTGCTTCCTGCTCCAATGCGCCAACGAGGGCCGGCATCAGCGCCATGGGGGTCGGCTTCGGCGGAAGCGGGACCGGGGCAACGTACTTGTATGCAGACAGTTTGATTTCGGAACCAACGGTGAGAATCGTGCCCGGCGCAGGCGATTGCTCGTACACCTTTTGATCATCCTGCTGCACCACTGTCGTCTTTCCCTGAGAGATGGATGACTTAAGGCTCAGGGACTTGATGCTGCTGATCTGGTCGATGGTCTGTTTTGCCCCCTGGGAGTACTGCCCGATGAGGCTCGGCATCGCATATCCCGGTTTTCCGACCCGCAATGTAACCGTTCCACCCGGGGCAAGACCGAGATGCGGAGCAGGAACGGTACTCTTGACTTTTCCAACCATTCCCCCGATCTCTTCCGGATAGTATTCGACCTTCGGGGTGAAGCCGGCCTTCTTCACGGCATCAACCGCGGCCGCCTCCGTCATTAAATACGTGTAGGGCACGAAGGATCCCTTTCCCGCAACAGACAGGGTAACAGTGATTCTCTTTTTCTTTTCGACAAACGGCCCGTAGTAGCCGACGGGCTCTTGTTTCAGTACTTTGCCCACCAGGCTGTGGTTTTCCGCCGGGACCTCAACAAATGCGACATCATACTCCTTGGCCCGGAGCGTGCTTTCGGCTTGGGCCTTCGGCATCCCGCGCACGTCGGGAACCGTGTAGTAATACATAACGGCGTGACACGGCTGAGCAAACAAACCGACGACCATCGCCAGAACAGCGGCGGCCAGGGATAATTTTTTAACCATGCTTGCTCTCCTTGCGCTGGGAGCGACGTCAGTCTTTTTGTCCCGAAAACGGGTGCCTATACCACCTGCACGATGCTCATTCAACTTTCATGCCCGCAACGGGCATACTCGCACCCGAAAAGAGTGCCCCTTGCCGGCGGTCGAGGCCGCCCCCTGAGAAAGAAAAATCCCCCTCTTTCCCCCTTTTGCAAAGGGGGATGACCGGGGGATTTCCCAATCGACCAGTTATCGCAGCGAAGCTGCTAGTTACCCAGTTACCAGTTACTGTTTTGGCGGTTGTTGGCTCTTGTCTTCCCGGCTGCCTATTCCCAGATGATGACCTGCTTTTTAAAGTCAACCCTGTACTTCAACCCGCGCAACACGTCCATGCCGAGCAGTCCGTCATGTCCTGCGGCAGGACCTTTATGGGGAACGACAAGGATATCCCAGTTGCGCTTCGTGTGAGGTCCGACAGTCAGACGGTTCATCTTGACTAAACGGGCCTCGATGACAGCCCCTCCGACAACCCGCACCTGTGCCTTTCTTTCTTTGCTTAGATTCATGGATAATTGATCCGCGATTTCGGTGTTGATCGTCGTTCTCGAGGCGCCTGTGTCCAACACGAGATGGACGTCGACTTCATTGCCGCCGTAAGTAAGTGTCACAGGAACAAGTACTGTGTTCCCTCTTATTTTAACCTTCGTCGGCTCGTCGCCCCCGGAGACGACAGTCTCCCCCATGCGCTTCCAGGTCTCGCTCCCCCCTTGCGCTTCTCCCCTTTTGCCGGATTGCGCCAACCGGATGCCTTCCGTGATGGGAGACGCAACGGCAGCCGAGTTGGCTCCCGCGATGACTCCCTCGGGAACCACTCGGTTTTCGGCCCTCGATTCTGGAGCCGGCTGACTGAAGCAGCAAAGGGCAACCAGGGCATAACCTGTTGTGACGCTCCAGAGTCTCTGCATCCCCCCTCCTCAAGTGTATCAAGGATCGGTTATCACCGAGTTCCCTCCCCACCAGTTACTGCAGCGAAGCTGCTGGTTACCCAGTTACCAATTACTGTTCCATAGGGTACGCAATGTAGGCCCGATTTGCCGTCGGAGTCAATCCCCCGGCAGTATGAATTGCAAGTACGAAAGTAGTATGAGAATCAGCCCCTTTCTTTCCCCGATCGCAACGAAGCTCCCTTCAGTTCGCTTCTATTCTTTCATCGCGGAGTTGTGCTAGAATTATCCGGTGCAATGAGCATCATTGCCGTCTCTGCAAGCTACCGACGAGGTTTTAGCTATGGAAAGGGAGAACCCATGATCCGGATCAAATCGGGGAAAATTCTCATATACCGGCTCTACGATGTGGCCCATGAAATCAATTTGCAGGGTGTGGAAGAGAGACTCCACGCGGAGGCGAGAAGACTGAAGATCGAGCGCAAGCCCTTCAGCAAGGCCCTTGAATTTGCCAACCCGCCTGTCGTGTTTCAACTCAAGAGCATCGAGTGGGAGTCGGGGGGGCGCAGGCATCCCGTGAACATTCACGGCAAGGCGTATGACTTCGGCGTTCTCAGCATCATCCTCGAAATCCCTTTGCAGAATATCACCCTGTCCGAATTTGAGGAAACCGCAGCTCTCGTCTCGAAGTCGGAGACCCTGCAAGAAGCGTCACGTACCCATCTCAACCAGGCGATATCGGCCATGGGCAGCGCCATTGTGGGATTCAATTTGAGCCGTTTCGAGGAGGACTATACCGTATTTTTCGTGGAGGCCCTGGAGCCGGCCATGGGCGCGGATGATTTTCTCCGGCACTGCGATGTATCCCGACTCATGTCCGGGGAGCAAAAGATTCTCAGCAACCGCATGAAGGAGGATCTCCTGCAGTACCGGTACTCCTACTTTGAGGATGACCTGGTCATCTTGAACTGGGACAATGCGCTGATGATCGAGCCTTCCGGGAGCATGGAGATCGCCGACATTCTGGAGTTTGCCAATGCCCAGCTTCTGGAGCTCCGGTATTACGATGACGTGGTCGACAGGGAGTTGAGTTCCATCCACAGGGGTATTTCGGAAAAGGGTGCCCTGTCGATCTGGAAAATCAAGAAATACGAGAGGCTGGCCGCCGAGGTGATGAAGACGATTGCCGAGCTGATGGGCATCACCGAAAAGATCGACTCGGCCCTGAAGGTCACGGAGGACGTATACTACGCGAAGATCTATCTGGCCGCCCTGAGGCTGTTCCGCGTCAAGGACTGGGAGGGCAGCATCAAGAAGAAGCTCGATATCGCTTCGAACACCTATGACATGCTCTATCGCGAGATAGCAACCAAGCGCACGGAACTCCTGGAACTGACGATCGTGATCCTGATCATCCTCGAGATCGTCATCTTCATCAAGTGATGGTTTCCGAATACTCAGAAAGTAATCCTGATGGCGGCGATCGGCCCGGGGGATGGGCTGCTGCCGTCTCCTTCTTGTCCCTTGCTGGATCAGGTTGCTGTAAATAGACGCGAAAAGGCAGGGCCGGAAATGGCCCTGCCCTTTTTTGAGCCCCGATTTGCCGGGCAATGCCGCCCATCCATCCACCGGCTGAGTTACGGCAGCGAAGCTGCTTATCCTTGCCGCGAGGCAGCCCGGTCCATGTGCAAGGCCACCCTTCGGATTGGATGAAAGAAATCCTCTATCCGTTCACGACTTTTTCTTTTTCTTTGCGTCAGACATTTCAAGATGAAAATGATGCAGAAATCGGTGGAAGACAGGGGCAATAAGCACGCTGGCGACAACCAGGAAAACGAGGCCGGAGTAAAGTGCATAAACAGAGGCGAATATCTTTCCCGAGGCACTCCATTTCTGTAATTCACCAACGGGTCCCATGCCGCCCAAAAGCATTGATGCATTCAAAAGGGCGTCCATCCAGTCTGTGTCCGCCAGAAAACGGAAACCCGCCACTCCAATCATCAAAGATCCGGCCAGGATCCCCATGGCTATGCCGGCATGACGCAATAAACGGGCGATAAATGCCGCAAGCGAAAGCATGGAGTCTCGATGGTGCTCATACATTCTGACAGATACTCCTTTGGGCTCGTGCCTATGCGGTGCCCTGCCATTTAGTGCTTCATATCAAGGATGGAGAGTTACGCGATGGGGACTCAGGATTGAAATGCACAATGTGTCGGCATTCATTGAAACTATGGTTTTAGGGTCTGCATGGGGTGTTTCATCTTCGTATTCCGCGGACGATCCAGAATATGGCGCCGATGATGATGACCGCAAACAGAATGTAAAGCAGTAAATCCATGGCTTGCTCCTCGTCGAGCCGTATTGATGAATGCTTCGATATCAATCCCTGAAGGCATAGAGGGCATGGTCATTGTCGGGAGTTCAAACGACACACGGGAGCCTGAACGAAGCCCATCGAATCTCGATGGCCGGAAGCGCTTGAGAGCATCCGGGGGCATCAAGACCATTCAAAGGCCTTCACACTGACAGCTGTGTAGCCGTCCCTGCTCTCCTGGATATCCAGACTGACACGCATGCCCTCTTTAATCCCCTGCGGATCAAATTCCTTGATGGCGTTGTTGAGAAACAGCACATTCTCGCCTGCATCGGTCCTGATAAATCCAGCGCCGATCGACCGGTTGAACCACCTCACGGTGCCGTTTGACATGGCCCTCTACCTCCTTTCAATGAGTTTAGAATCTCCGGGGCATAGCGATACCCGGATCCGGACGCACGTTCACCTGCGTTCGATCCCTCGATTCCATCTCCGGGAGCTCTTCCGCCCGCATGATCAATCGCACAACTCCCCTCAACTGCAGATCTGTCCACGGGGACATGACGGGACGAGTCGTATCACAGGTGTTATCGCTTGCCCTGTTGCGGCAGGTCATGGCTCCGGCCTTGATGATTTTCCCGACGGCATCATCATCATTGCGCGCATCAACGCGGATCACTCGCCTGCAGGGGGCAGGACATGAAAAGTTATAGATCATTATCAGCGCTCCTTTCGTAAATGAGGTGGGCTTCCCTGTACCTTCATTTCAATTATTATGTTGGACCCTTTTAATCCTTGCGTGTTGCAAGTTGTATCCCCCCCCAGGACAGCACGCGGTTGACACTCTATTCCGTCGTTTTGCCGTCATAGTGTTCGTTGTCCTTCTCCGCTTCGGCGCGGGTATGGTGGACAACGCCGTCCCGATGATTCGGCGGCGAATAAAGTGTATAGAGCTTCAGTGGAGCGCTGCCGGTATTGATGATGTTGTGATTCGTCCCCGCAGGGACGAGCACGGCGAAGCCCGCGCTGATCGCTGTGCGAACGCCATCGAGAAAGGCCTCGCCCGCCCCTTCCTCCACGCGAAAGAACTGATCGAGCTTGTGCACTTCCATCCCGATTTCTTCCTTGGGCTTCAACGCCATGACAACGAGCTGGCAGTTCTTGGCCGTGTAAAGCACCCGGCGAAAATCTTCATTTTTGACCGCGATGCCTTCAATGTTTTTTACGAAACCTTTCATGGGAACTCCTCCAGTTGACGATTTCAACACCGTCGTTCGTTAGAGTGCCCCAAAGAAGCGGCACATAATTATGAGGACGCCCAACGTTAACGTTTAGCGGCAGGGAGAATGGTTTAGCCGCATTCTGTCATATATTTCGCTTCAAGGGCGTCTTGGCAAGTTAGTGAAATTGCCTGGTTTACTGAGATTGCGGAATGACACTCTGGGCAACAGCCTGTTACGAATTCAGCGTCAATGCCATTTCCGCTGCTGCGTCAGCGTATGATTTGCGACAGAATCGCTTACGTGCACCCCCGCAGAACATACAGCAGCAACAAGATCGGGATCGGGATTCCCAAAAGCCAAAGCAAGATCCACCCGATTTTCCCTTCTTCTGTGTTATGCATGGCAATCCTCCATCCGGTAACCAAACGGTTTAACGGAAATACACCAGGGCAATGATGCAGGAAAGCGCGTTGATCGCGGGCCGGGCTTACTCTTCGGTACGCGAGCGACGGGAGATTGCACCCAGGAGAAACCCCAGTCCTACTCCGATCCCTGATGCGAGAAGAAGCGTCGTGCCCGGATTTTCGCCGCTGTAACTCTTGGCCCGCTCATAGGTTTTGCTCACCGCCTGGGCTGTTTTGTCGTAAACATCACTTACGGCCTTCTCCGCCTGCCCGTAAACCTCGGAGCCGCGATCCAGGATTCTCTGAGCTGTAGCACTGGCGCTGCCCGGCTCTGCTGCCATTTGCTGGTTGGGGGTCTCGTATTTGTTCTTTTCGGTATCCATGCTGTCCTCCTGAGAAAGATTAAACGTTGACTCTCATGTTGATACTATTTACGTATCCGCTCTCGGGCTGAAGATTGAACCTTGTCCTGTCTGCAGTCGAGGCGCGGTGCCGCTGCGTGCCGCAGCTGTCGAGGTTAAATTCTTCATCCAGTCGGCGAAAGCCTTCGCGGCAATACCCAGCAGGGTCACCTTAATCAGGCTGGGGCCGGCGGCTTCGGCACGCACGTCATCGATTGAGTAGCGACCTGCCTCGGCAATGGGATCCGTGATCCGCTCCATGGAAGTGGTGCGTGTCCGGAGCATCCCTGAAGCAAGATAGCCAAGGCCGACGGCAGCCCCCAGCGCCCAGTATGGGGAGCCCTTGACATATCCGCGCCAATCCAGTTTCTCTGTGATGCGATCACGGATTTGCTCGACCGTCCGGGAAATGGTCTCTTCTTTTTTCGCTATATCCTGACGTATGTCTTCGGTACTGCGCTCGACATCCGCTTCCCTGGTGTTACTCAGATCCTCTCTTGCAGCCATTCCTTTTCCTCCTTTTTCAGTGTTTGCATTGTCTTCTATGTTTCAGGGATCTATTGCTTGAATTGCTTGAAACCGATGAAGACGATGACGACACCGATGAAAGCAAGCGCCGCTCCAGTGACAAGCGCCGCAATGACGGGGGCCATATAAGAAGTGAGTCCGATGATCACTGCAGCGCAAAGAGACAGGAATGCGGCAAAACCGATGGCCGCTCCTGTCGCGACCGTCAAGACTCCGCTGCGAACGGCCCTCGCCTTTTCGCGAACTCCCTGGATCACGAGCTCAATTTCGTCATGAACCACTGCGGCTGAGTGGGTGGCAAGCTGTCCCAACAGTTCGGTGAAGGATTCGCGTTGCGTTGTAAGGTCCTTGTTTACAGCTTGGTTGTTCATTGGAAAAAAAGCCCCCTTACCTGCGTCGCAAAATAGCTCCGATAATCAGGCCGACGGCTCCTGCCATCAAGAGGCTGCGCCCTGGGCTCTGCCTGACGTATTCTCGGGCATTGGCATCTGCCTGCTTATAGTCGAATTGCCGAACGTACTCGGCTGACTGGTCCATCCACCCGGATGCCTGCTTCGCGTACCGCGCGATTCCGGATGAAGCATCCTGTTTTGCCGCTTTTCCGGCTAGAGCCTCAGCAACATCATGCAACTGATCGGCTACAATGTTTTTTGCATTCCTGAAGCCGGTTGACTTGGTCGAACCTTGAAGCTCTACCGCGGTGTCTCCAGTTTTATCCACTGCCCAATTGTTCATTCCCATATTTCACCTCATAAACGGTTAAAGGACGATGAGTGCCGGCAAGGACGAAGCCGCCCAGGCTTTCTTTTGCCTGCACCGGATCTCCGCCACGTGATTATTTTGAGGAGTGTACTGTGGCACCCCTCATACCTGCTTCGAGGTCCTCTATGTTTCTGGATGTCAGGAGATGGAAAAACAATTACATATCGCGTAGATAGTAGGGTATAGCCCCTTGGCAAAGTTATACCCTACCATCCCGTGACTGCTTTTTTGGGGGCTGGTGAAGGTGCACCAGGTGCCCCTTTCTCCGGTAGTGACGCCTACCCGCGTCTGCTCCAATAGTAACCGCCACCCCCGCCGAATAATAGGACCAACACGACGATGAGAATGATGAGCTCTGTACTCATGGTAATTTCCTCCCTTTTACTTTGTTGAACATCTGTGTCAGTTTCAAATTCTTCATTTTCCTTTGACCGCGCGCTCCGCGCATCCTTCACTGCGCTTTCGACTTGGATGAAAATACATTCATATTTCGTTTATATCGTATCGTAAATATTCATAAAGTGTCATAGGGGAAACGTTGATTTAGACCTTCGAAATGCCTGATGTGATGTCAGATATCTGCCCCCGGATCTCCCCTGTGATGATTAGGATTGACATAAGTGATGGTCGTGATAGGATTTGAATGAAATTTGTCACGCCACTTTCATCATTCAAGCCCTGACCCTCGCAGTTTTCTTCTTGCTCTCTTTCCGAAGCGGCTATTGATCATCTGCATCCACAGCCCGGTAGCGCTGCCTTACAACTTTTCAATTCATATAACCAATCTCACATGGGTCTGTTGAAGAATTGAGTGCCGTTTTTAATCGGTTGAGCAAATATTTTACTCGACGCGTCAAGGTCTGCGGGACATTGGTTAAATAGTTTCAACTGATTCAGCCATTTAGAGAAAGGAGGTACCGTTATGTCCGTCTACAAGATCGTTGAGATTGTAGGAACGAGTCCTAAGTCCTGGGAGGATGCCGCCCAGACCGCCTTGGCGACAGCCGGGAAATCACTGGAAGATCTGAGGGTTGCGGAGGTCGTCAGGCAGGATGTCGCCGTCGAGGAGGGCAAGATCACCGCCTTCAGGGTGAGGTTAAACCTCTCATTCAAGTACGATAAGGATAAGTAATCGCTCAAGAATGTTCGCAACAGGCAGAAGAGGGTGGCAAAAGCTCCCTCTTCTGCTTCTATCCAGTGAGACTTTTTTCCCCTGGCTCTCTGTTCACGATCGCGCTTCCAATGGCTTTGCCGGCATGGCGTCGTGAGTGGCTTCCCTTACCTCGAGCAGTTCGTCGAAGAGGGCGCGGTAATGCACCACTGCTTTGCGCAGCTCTTCGGTGTCGGCTTCGCCGCGCTCATCGCGCACCGCGATGGCCTGCGCCGTCCGGTAATGGTCCACAACGGCAGGGTAATCGACTGAGATGTCGGCCGCTCGGCGTTCAAAATCAGCCATGGGGTAGCCACGCTTTACCATCAACTCACGAACCAACTGGTCCGCCTGGATGACGACACCCTTGGGGTTATCGACGAAGCGGCCCTGCAAAACTCCCCAAGCCTGGCTGAACCTGGCGGCTTCAGACGACGACAAAGGTACGAGATTGAAGCGCTCAACGCGCTTTTCGCGCGCCTTGAGTTCCGATTCGGCCTTTGTTCGGCTTCCGAGTTCATCGACGGTTCGGCCATATTCCGGACCGAACTGTTGCTGGAGTCTACGAGATTGCTTTTTTTGGTTGAAGAACCATGCCGCAAATGCAATCAATGCCAGGACCACAACGCCGGCAATGATCCATGTTTGTGTGTTAATCGTATCCATGTGTGCCTCCTGTCCTATCTCCTATATCATTTAACTTTCTCACCTGAAGGGGGCTTCTGATAGCGGACGATGAACCCCTTGTATTCCTCTGCGGCTTTTTCCTTGGCGTATCCATACCTCTTCTGCAAAAGTCCCAAGAGTTCTTCTTCTTTTCCTTCCACTTGGGCAAGGTCGTCATCGGTGAGTTTTCCCCACTTCTGTTTGACCTCCCCTTTGATCTCCTTCCATTTCCCTTTCAGGATGTCCTCATTCATAATGGTTCTCCTTCTGTCTACATTGACCTTGTTGTTGTTTTTTGACCTCTCTTCTCTTTTTCCTTCCGTTTCCACCCAAGCGGGCGGGATGGATTCCCCCCGGATACCGACAGTATGGAAACTTGATATTGAGCCATCTGTTCTTAATGATAAAGACCTTGGCAGCCATCCACAATCAGGGATAGTCTGATTTATGGCTGCTAAATACCTAACTATTGGCCTCGAAAATGCTGATGGATTTGACCGGAACTTCCTTTTTGAGGTGGCAATCGATGAAGTGGGGGGTGAACCATGAATTTCGTTGCAAACCCCTGTCCTTTATGGGAACATGGGAACAATTGATTAACCTTTCATTAAAGCATCACAGAGCACTGGACTGTTATGATTCTCACTCCTTTGCTTACCGTTTCAGCCATTTTTCTGGTCTTAAGTGTCCTCTTTCTCATTGCGGCGGTCGCGGCGATAAAGAAGGGGCAACTCTTCGGAACTGTGACCAGCTTCGTTCTCGCTATGCTCCTCCTCACGCTCGCGGCCCTGTTTGGAACATTCACCATTGCAACGCAGGGTTACCGGGCGCTGATTCACGAGGAAGTGGCAGCCGTGATCAAGGTCGAGCCGACAGGGTATCGAACCTTCAGGGCCCACTTCCGATTTCCCGACGGCAGGGAAGCGAGCTTCGAACTTGCCGGAGACGACCTTTATGTCGATGCGCATATTCTCAAGTGGAAACCCCTTGTCAATATTCTCGGCATGCATACGTATTATGAGCTCGATCGCGTTGCGGGGAGATACGCAGACATTGCAGACGAACGGACAAAAGCTCGCACGATTTTTCCCCTCGCTCATGAAAAGCCGCTCAACATGTTCAGTCTTCGTCAGCGATACCGCTTTCTCGAACCGCTTGTCGATGCCGAATACGGCTCTGCATCATTCGTCTCAGCAGACAGACCTGCAGAGTTGGAATTACGCATCTCCACGACGGGGCTCATGATCAGGAGCATTCCGACAAAATAATTATCTGGGCGGTCAATATGCAAGTCTGCCCCCCCTTCCGCCCCTTTACTCTCATCTCGTTCTTCCTCCTACCATGAATTCATATATAGTGTATAATCGCGAGCTGTGGAAAAGCAGGAGGGCTTATTGCTGCCTGGATCCAGGAAGCCTCAGAACAGTCTGTCCCATACCTCCCGAATCATGATGTGTTGATTGGATCATTGAATCCTTGTCAAGCCGGAGGATTGATCAGGAGACCGGCGGGATAGCTGCTTTTTACATTTTATCGCTGGGAGTGCTGACATGTTTGAAACCATTGACAGTGATCTTTCAGTAATTCTGTCCATCGAGGTATCTTATGAATGACAATGAACACGAAATCCCATCGCCAGAAGAGTGTACGAGTCGAATCTTCGAATTGAGCGGGACGAGATTTGACCCGGAAATCGCTGCAGACCTCTGGTTACAAATTCTGGATCACAAATGGCTTCTTTCAGAAATGGTAGGTCGGGACGTCGGATTTCGCACTGCTTGCATCGATTTTCTAGAAAATATGGAGCAGGCGCCTGATGAATATAAGACTTATAAAAATAAGGACATCTTACATGAGATGGGGGCACAGACGATCGGCAGAGAGATATGGGATACCATATCCGATTCCCAACCTCCCAAACAGCTGATCCAACGCAGGATCATTCTGCCGTTGACCGAGGAGGACCTTTCCAGGAAGCACGGCGTTGTTCCTCCTAAATCAATCCTCTTCTTCGGCCCTCCCGGCACCGGAAAGACCCATTTTGCAAGGGCCATCGCCGGCGTCCTTTCCTGGTGGTACATTGAGATCGTACCCAGCATGCTTATGGCGGACGGGGTGGAGAAGATTGGTCTGAATCTGAGGATGGTCATGGAAAAGGGGCGAAGTCTGGATGAAGCGGTCCTCTTCATTGACGAGTTTGAAGAGATCGCAGCCAGTCGCGACAATGCAGACCGGATTGACAAGTCTATCACCAATGAGTTTCTCAAACAGGTGCCCTTGCTTAAAAATCAGGGAAACAAAATACTGCTCGTATGCGCCACCAACTACATTAGACAATTGGACGAAGCAATGCTTCGCCCGGGAAGATTCGATTGCATTATTCCGGTTGGCGGATTGGACAAGGAAGGATCCAAGACCATCCTGCAGCACTACCTCTCCAAATTGAATACCGGCGAAATAGACCTCGATCGAGTTGCAGAAATGGCATCCGGATTCACTCCCGCAGATATTGAATACCTCTTTCAGCAGGTTGCTCAGTTTGCCTTCGAACAGGAGCTGACGACCAAACAGGACTATCTGGTTACAACGGATACACTGATCCGGATCATACCGACGATTCGCCCGTCTTTGACAGACGAAACCATAGAAGAGTTTGAAAAAGACAGTGTCACGTATTCAAGAATCTGAAGTTACAAGGGATGGTTACTGCGTGTTATGCTGAGCAATCTAATTGTAGTCAGCGTTATTTACCGGGGAAAGCATGAAAAGCATATGGGTCACATCATTCGTAGTCTTGGCTGTAGTCTTGGCGCTATTTTCCGGGATGGTCAATGCCCAGGATAATATTGAAAAAAAGAAAATCGAATTTTTAATCTCTTCAGTGGAGAATCTGAAAGAGTCAAAATTTATCAGAAACGGCACAGGGCATGATGGGAAAGAAGCCGCAGAGCATTTACGAATGAAACTTGACAAAGCCGGCGACAAGGTCCAGACCGCTGATGACTTCATAAAGCTATGCGCTTCAAAATCTTATATTTCGGGAAAACCGTATCTGATCAGATCATCTGATGGGAAAACCATAAAATCAGAACAATATTTTAGGCAAAAGCTAAAGGAGTATAATTAAAATTCCTCGCACCAAGGTGCCAGGAATTTAGAAACTTAAGGAATGGCTTTATCTGTAATTATGCTCGCATCCCCCGCAGCAAGCTGCGGGGGATGCGCGTGCAATCGTTTTCAACCGCAAAATAAATGCGCCGAACAACCGGTTGAAGCTGACGGCGCCTTCATTTTACGCTTCAGATAAAATGTAATAACCGTTTCTTACTGAAATCCATACAGTAACTGTCGAATCAGACTCATATTCCGGCAACGATCGTCGAATATCGACATCATTTTCTCGCCACAGCTGTTCTTGGGGTGCAAAGAACATCTGTCATAATTCAATTCAGTTCAAGCACTTATAAACGGTTAAGGGAATTTTTATTGAGGATGGCACAATCCCTGCTCATATGACCCTGTTGTCCTCCTGAAGCCCCTGCCAATGTTCGACTAATACAGGCCAACAAAAAAGAAATCTGAAAGTGACGCCTGTCGCGTTTTTTTAATTGCTGCATAACAATGTGGGGATGCATCCAGCCTGACCCCGTAGATACAATCGTCTAAATGAGAATATTGAAAATAATAGGGAGAAGATGAATAAGTAGGCCTGGAGGTTACTGAAAGGTCTAAACGCAGGTAAACAGGGAGGAAAACGAATTCCTCCCACCACCCATTTAGAAGGAGGTGTTTTATGAAGCGTTTGGTGATGTTGACCGTATTGACCATGATGACAGCATGCCTGTTTCTCACCGGAGTATCCGTCGCTCAGGACATGCAGCCCGATGCCACAATCGAATTGACGCAGGGCCAGGTGGCCGTGGGAATCGGCTGGAGCTGGGGCGAAGGCGTATTGACCTACAAGGGGCAGAAATACCCCGTGACGGTCAAGGGGCTTTCTGTGATTGACGTCGGGATTTCGAAAGCAACAGCTTTCGGCAAGGTGTATGGCCTCAAGAGTCTCGAAGCCTTCAACGGCAACTACACTGCCGCCACCGCGGAAGGCACGCTTGGCGGAGGCGCCGGGGCCACCAAGATGAAGAACCAGAACGGCGTAGTGATCGACCTGTTCACGACGACCCAGGGCATCAATCTGAAACTCGCCCCGAGCGGCGTGCAATTGATGATCAAGAAGTAGCTGTTTCACTCGGTGAGGACTTGTAACTCAATCTCGAGTTTCCCCATACACCAAGGACACAGAGTGTAAAAAAGCAGGGTCAGAAATGGCCCTGCTTTTTTATTAGTCACTGCCGCGTAGCGACCCGTCCCTACACCCGGGTCCCGTGTCCCTTTCTGTCTCTTCCACTGGTCACTGCAGCGAAGCGGCCCTCGAGACCCGACCCCATCTTCCCCTCCATTGAGAACGCCCAGACCCAGTGCGGGCCTGCCTTATTTCTGATAGGACCGGAGGAGAGCCTTCAGTGTTCGTTCGCTTTCCTCGAGGGCCTTCTCGGCCCGCTTGCGCTCCGTAATATCTTCGTAGGCGGCGATGATCCTCTCGTCCTGCAGGCTCTCGCCGATTCTCGCCACGCTCACCATGCAGATGATATTTTTGCCGCCCTTTCGCCGGCAGGGGAACTCCGTCTTGAAGGTCCGCTGCTTTTTCAGTACCCTGTAAACACTTTTCCCGATTTGCTCATAGTCCTCAGCGCTCCGGTACAGGACCCTCGTGCTCCGGCCGATCAGTTCCTCCGGTTTCCACCCGAAGACAGCCTCCACGGCATGATTGGCCAGGACGATGCGGCGCGCCTGCATGCCCGTCACCGCGATCGGCAGCGCATCAAGAAGGGCGTTCTGCATCGCCTGAAACTCCTGCAATTTTTCTGCTGCCTCTTTCTGAGCCGTGATGTCCATGGAGTTTCCGAGCACGGCCCGCGCGCCCTTGTAGGCAATGGCATGCACGGTTTCCTGAATCCACCTCACCGAACCGCCCTTTGCGATCATCCTGAACTGATAGGGTGAGGTACTTTCTCCCTTCAGCATCTTCAGGGCATTTTCCCTTGCCTTTTGCCTGTCCTCCGGATGGATGAGGCTGACGGACTCCATTCCCAGCATCTCCTTCTCCGTGTACTCGCCCACTGCGGCAAACTGAGGATTGACATACCGAAATTTCCCGTTCTGCACGACATAAACGCTGTCGTACGAAGCTTCCGGGATTCCGAGTCTAAGCGTGGAAAGTACCGTTGACAACTCTTTTGACAACTCTTTAGAATCCTTGCCCGCATCATTCATTATTGTGTCTCCAATGGGATCTCAAAGCGGTTTTCTGACCGTTCCTTATGTTTACGAAAGGCCGGCCATTTGTCAAGGTTTAAACCTGATCGCTCCAAGGCATCGCACCCCCGGATTCTTCCGCCTGGCTCAGGCGGTGCCGAAGGCGGCAAGCTCCTTCAGAATCGCTTGAATCCGGCCTTTTACGAATTTGAACCCGGACGATTTCGCTCCCGTCTTCTCATCCATGTACAGCTTCCTGTTCACCTCGATCATGACGGACCACACGTTCGGATCTCTCCGATAGGCTGCAGACGGCACGAGACTGCCCGCGTAGGGTGAGTTGATACCGACGGAATACCCGTGGCTGCGGATGGCTGACTCAGTGGCCCGAAGCAGGCCCGGCGGCGTGTGGAACGCATCCGTCCCGATGCAGAAATCGGGACGGATTTCGTCCTGGCAAACATCGCACGGCAACGGCCTGTTAGGAAAGCTGTGGCAGTCGATGATCAGGGCCTTGCCTCTGGATTGCAATTCCTCCAGTACGGCACGCCGGAGTTGCTCGTGATGCGGGACGTAATAGGCCGATTTCAGAAGACGGCGCTCCTCTTCGGACAACGTCCTGCGCAGCGGCTCGCCCAGGCAGGTCTTCGTGTAGATCATCCCCTGCCCCAACCGTGACATCGGCTCGTCCGGATCGTGTGAGAAACGCTCCGCGTCGACAACAAGCCTGCTGACCGGGCATACGACCCGGCAGGCAACGGGACAATCGAACAGCTCGTCGGTGAAGGCATCCGTAACCAGCGCCACTTCCTCCTCCAGGGCGTGATCGTCCAGCACAAACTGCCCCCTGATCGCCTCGGGGATGTGCCTGGATGCATGCGGGATATGGAGAATCATGCAGACGCCTTAACTGTTCAAGCGGCGCAATGCTTCCTTTTTCAGCGCGCCGCCCCTTGCCGCCCTCAATGTGGCTATCAGGGCGAATGCCATCAAATTGCCTCTTCATCCTGCGCGGGGTCAATCCAACATCTTGTTTGCAGACTACGATCAACCTATGGATTTTTACGCTCAGAGGCCTGAGGTTTTCTGGTCAGGAATCCTGACAAAAATAACGCCAACAGGGTGTATGTCAGGAACAGGTAGTACCCCTGCTGAAAGGAAGTGCCGTTCGCAGTCAAGATCACCAGTTCCTGGCCTGCTGAGCGTAATTCATCGAACTGGCTGTCAACAATCCCATTAAATCCGATATAGGCCATAAATATGGCAACCACCATGACATCGGCCATGGACCATTTACCGGATTTTAAGACAAAAAACTTGATTACCGGGTTCTCCCTTGCGTGATGATAATTGTAATAATATCCCAGTGACGAGGCTATTTTTAACAGGGGGAAAACAATACTGAAGGTAATCAGCAAGACCCCGACAAATTTCATCTGAATATCCTTATGGGTAATCATAATCCAAAATACATCCAGAATGCTTTTGCTTTGGAAATACAACACCTGGTTCTCAAAATGGATGGGATGATTCATCAACACAAAACTCATCTGTGAGATTTTTGCCTCCATGTCGATCATGGGCGTGGTTACGCCGGCTATGAGCAGGATGATTAGAGACAGAACGAGGAGTATATACCGGGAGGGGTCCAGGGGTTGCTTGCTAATACCACACAAAGCAAAAAGGATAACCGACAGAATGATCAACAGGGTAGCCTCCTTAAAAATCAGGTCATCCTTAGCCGAAATATCCTCATTGAGCTTGAGCCTCGCACTTTCGATATCCGGAGAATCCGTCCGAAGAAGGATGCGGCTCAGTTGAGTTGTGTCTTGTGTATCAAAGGTTTGATTAATATATTGTTCGAGCTTTTTGTTCAGCACGGCCTTGAGCTGGCCCTTTGTTTTCGATTTCGTCATCTCCTGAATGACGGCCTCCGTATATTCAGGAATGCCTTTTTTAATATCTTCCAGACTGATGAATATATTTAGAAAGGATTGTTTGACCCAACCCTCCGCGGAGCCTAAGTTCCCTTCCCTGATTTTCTTGTCGACGTTATCAATAAGTGTGTTCAATAGAACATCGATATGTTTTCTGAGTTGCTGCTCATTCGTCCGTGACAAATCCAGCTGCTTGATTTCCGTGGCAATAATTACGGTAATTTGCCGTTTCCATTCTTCAACACTGAAAAGACCGTATTTGACATGGTTTAGTTCGGCATAATCGTTTTTGTTCTGTTGGTTGGAAATTGAATTTGAAATAATTTGATGGCCTAAAATAACCGATGCGAGGATGATTATTAAGGACAAGATCAAATTGAGCAGTTTCATGGGTGTGACATTCATCGTAGTGACCAGGGAGGACGTTTCGAGCTCTCTCCTATTATCGCCATCATTTTATGTCCATGCCCGCCTCCAGGAAGCAACTGTGGAATGAACCGGTGACCTGCCTCAGAATTTGCACCCTATTTAGAGTTGGCGTTCTGCGATTTTCATTCATCGGTGGAATATTCCATCCCCGCGTTTCTGAAATTCTCCGGGATTCTGCATATCCCATGATTATTTGCAGTCACGATCTGGTTGGTTCCTTCGGCATGCAGCTCCATCGTCGCCTCATTGTAGAATTTGAAGACTAGATCCGTGCTGGCGTTCCGCAGGTTCCGGGTTTGCATGCACACGAGAACTTTATCGTAAAGATAAAAATCTTTTTTGTATTCGCAATGGGCAGATCGTGTGATGAGCACGAGGCCATTTTTGATGGACTCCAGTCCACCGGGAACGACCTCTTTTACCCACAGATCCCGCGTGATCCCTTGAAGAGTAAAGAAATGCACAAAATACATGTGCTGAAGAAGATTGGTGTCTCCGATCGTGACCGTCGTCCTGTACTCGTATGTTTTCCCCATTCTGCGCTTCCTATTATGAATTTACAACACGCTGTGACATTGTTGTGTCAGTCTGAGAACCAGAATCAGAAAAGGTACCCCGTATAGTACTGAAAGCGATTAACGATTGCAATCTTCCGTTCAAAACCGGATCATTATTTGTGCATTTCAGGAAGTTGTTAATACCTGACTTGACACCCACTGTGTCGATAAATGTGTAACATGTCAAATGGAGATTCCGTCCTTTGTATCAAAGCCCATCACCCGGTCGCAAAAATTTATCTTTGCACTCGGTGAGGTGTTTGTATATGCTTATACACGAAATCGGCATCACTTCTGTGTGTTCAGCTGCCCTCCCCTTTCCATAACGGATACTCAACGGTCTGTAGCAGTGCAGCAGTCAAGGAGGGTCCATGATTCTTCGCAAGATCATCATCCCCCTGTTCAGCGCCTTGTTCATCCTTTCCTTTTTTTCGGCGGTTGCCGATACCGGGAGGGACACCTCCACCAATCTCGTTAAGGCCCAGGATCGAACCCGCAGTGTTGAAGACCGCCTCAGCGCAATCCGCACCATGGGCCAATCCGGAGACGAAAGGCATTCGGATCCCTTGCTTCGCATGCTCAGGGACAAGGGCGAGGACCGAAGGGTCCGGGCCGGGGCTGTCATGGCTCTGGCGGAGTCAGACAGGCCGAGGGCCAAAATCATTGAAGCCTGTGAAGAGGTATATCGGGACCGTAAGACCGATGAGAACCTCCGCTATACGATCCTCCTCTCCCTCGGCACGCTGAAAGCGACGGAGTCCCAGGCCCTCATCGCCGAGGCCCTGTCAGGCGGTGACGACAGGATCCGCTTCAAGGCCGCTCAGGCCCTGGGCATGATCGGGGGCGATGATGCCGTGAATCTTCTGGTATCCCGCCTTGAACCGGAGCGGGACCGTATGGTCCGCGCGCAAATCGTCCGTGCCCTCGGCCGCAACGAGAGTGCCTCGGTGGAGGGTGTCCTTGTGCGGGTGCTTAAGACCGACCCGGAGCCGCTGGTGCGATACAACGCGGCCCTTTCTCTGGTCCAGTTCAAATCCCTGGGCGCGGAGGGACGGGAGGCCCTGAGAGTTGCAGGTGAAGATCTCTCGCCGATGGTACGAAGGGGTGCGCAGGAGGCTGGCCGATGAAGAAGACTGTCTTTATTCTGATTCTCGTGTCCTTCGTCTTTGCCTCTTCCGAGGTCCTGGCCCTTCAGAGGGGCGCCATCCTCTACCACACGAGCAAGGACGACACCGTCTATGGGCGGACCGCCGAGCTCGAGCTTCCCTGCTCAGCAATCCAGTTAGCCCATCGGGAGATGAAATCCGGCCACGTCGGCCTTTACATCGGCAATGAGCGCATCATCCACGCCGTAGCACCGTCGGTGGAAGAGACGGCCTCGGTAAATTTCATCCCTCAGAGCTATCTCGATGAGGGCTGCCGCTATCTCGGGGCGAAGGTGCCCGTCGGTTTTGATGCATGGCCCGAGGAGCAGGTGGATCAGCTGATTCTCCTGGCCCGGGAACAGGTTGGAAAACCCTACGATATCCAGTTCCGTCATCAGAAAGGGCCGGACACATTCACCTGTGTCGGCCTCGTGGAGTACCTCTATGAACAGGTCGGTTATGACATCACCCCGGCTGGATACTACGCGGGCGGTGCCGGGGGTCTGACCTACACCCAGACCTACAACTGTGAGGCCACGCTTTGGCTTGACTGGGCGGGGGTGAACACCTTCGCAGAACTCGTGGAGTTCTCGAGCTTCGAGCACCCGCTTGCGGATCCACTGAATGTCGGCATGATCCACGAGGCTAAACGATACATGTTTTTCCCCTACACCCAGTATATGCAGTCGACCATAGTCGATGTGGCGACCGACATTCCCATCTCGGGTGGAGGTGCTTCCGACGGTGACGAAAACGACTGTTTCATCGCGACCGCCGCTTACGGTACACCCCTGCACCCCCACCTGGGGCTCCTGAGGGAGTTCCGCGAGCGCTACCTCAGGACCAGCTCCGCCGGTCGTCTCTTCCTTTCCATCTATGAGCGACATGGGCCTTCCCTTGCCGCCCTCATCAATCGATATGACATCCTGAAAGGACTGACCCGTATCGCGCTTCTCCCGGTCCTGGGCCTGTGTATCCTTATTCTGCACACCGGGCCGCTGCCCCTGATCGCTTTCTCCGTTGCCCTGTGCGTTCTTGTCGTTTACCGGGTCCGCCGGAGGAAAGCGCTGCAGGAGGCGTAGATTCCCCGCCTTCCCCCCCACGCGGCTGCTCTGTATGAAGGAGGTACAGTCATGCACAGAAAACATCTTTGGGTCTTGATCTGTTTTTTGCTTCTGATACCGACTCTGGGGTGGTCCGAAGAAGTAAGCGACAAGGACGCCCTGAATGCCTGCCTGAAAAGCTGGGGGAAACATCCCTTCGATGAAGGGAATCTCAACTACAGAACGATCGCGCCCAGTGTACGTGTCTTCGGCAGCGGCGTATCGGTGCAGGATGACCGCGAAACCCAGCAGCCCGAACTGGTGTTGATCAAATCGAACGTGAGCGTTTTTTCCAAGGGCACGCTCAAACTCTTAAACCCGCGGGGCTGGTATTGCCTGAAGAGCAAGGTGGCGGTTTTCTCAGAAGTCGACATCCAGATTGATTGCCGGGCCAACCTGGCCTCCTCCAGCGACGGAACCACTGTGCTGGGGAGCAATGAAAGGAAAGACGGCGTGACCGTCTTCGGAACGAGCAAAGTCACCCGGATCGGTTGCGACAAGACCAACTAAAAACGCGGAAACGACCTCACAGGATATGGTTCAGTTCAGTGCACAAGATTTGACCCCGCCTTCACCCGAATCCAGCCTTCGCGGCAATCTTTCTTCGACCCGAAACCCTTTACCCGGTCCCCGTTACTTCAGTTCTGATAATTTCGCCCGTGCGGCCTTGGCCTGATTGGTCTGGGGATATTTTGTTATGATCTGCTGGTAGACGATCTTGGCGCTCGCTTTGTCACCGAGTTTCTGAAATGACAAGCCCTGCTTCAAAAGGGCATCTTGCACCTTGTCGCCCGTGGGAAACCCCTTTATCACCTTTTCGTATTCGACGATGGCCTTTTCGTATTTCTCTTCGATGTACCAGGTTTCTCCGATCCAGAACTGGGCATTGTCCGAATAGGTCGTTTTCGGGTACTGTTTTAGAAATTTCTGAAACTCTTCCCGGGCCTTTGCATACTGACCGTTCTTGAAGAGTTTGTAGCAGGCATCATAACTGGTCTTCGGATCTGTTTTTACCTCCGCAGACGGCTCTCCGCCCGTTGCTTCGGATCGTTGCCCGCTCGGCTCCTTTTTACCGATCCCCTGGGAATTTTCGATGTTCCCGATCCGGGAGGCCAAATCGTCCAATCGATTTGTCATATTCTGGTTCCGTCCCATGCCGGTGGATTCCTTCTTCATCTCTTCCATCTGGCCCCGAAGCTTCCGAACATCGTCGCGGACGGCCCCGAGATCAGCATTGAGATTGGCCTGGTTTTCCCGGATGGCCCGCGTCGTTTCCGTATAATTCTTCTCGTGCTGGTCGAAGCGGGCCTGGAGCTTTTCCACATCGCCTCGCTGGCTGGACATCTTGCTGTCGGCGTCCCGTTGGGTTTTTCTGAGATTGTCAGTAGTCGCACAGCCGCCGAGCCAGACGAGGCAAACAACCGCCAGAGGAACGATCCATTTTTTCATGATGGCCTCCTTGGAATCTATCGACATTTCATTTTGCGTCGCAATGACGCGCAGGCCGGAACGGATGCTGTCCATGCAATCACGTTTTTACTCTGTGCCCGCTTTAACCGGCCCTCCGGTGTAAGAACCTTTGCAGACCATTCCCGTGCAGTCCGTATTGAGCATCTCGTAAATGATCTGACCGGCGTTGTTTCTGACCTTGAAATGCCCCACCCCGTCGGCATCCCCGCCAGACAGGGCAGTCGGCCGCCAGTCCGAAAAATCGAAATTCAACTTTCGGGCTTTCGAGCCGGCGCCGACATTCAGCTGAGCCCTCACATTGGCAGAGGAATCAAACAATGCCCCCTTATCGCAGCTTTGATGCCTCTGAGCCGTCGTGCAGTGAATCTGGTCGTGATAGCCGGCGTGAAGGGCATAAAAATAAGTGTTCGGATGATACCCCGGAGCGCGCCTTAAGCTAAGCGGTCCCTCGGCCGCTGTCCAGCGGTTGAATCCCACAGATGATCGGGAATCCGGATAAAAACCGAAAATATATTTATTGAAAACATTTTCGGAACCGCAGGTGCTAACAAAAGGATTTCTGTAACCTGCTGCAAGACAGGAGGGAAGGCCGCGGATACCCCCGGCGATACTGACAAACCGGCGCACGCCGGCCCAGCCGTTTATCCCCTGATGAAGATTATCCTGATACGTCAGGGCGGCAATCGACATGGTGACGCCCAGCGAATGGGCGACAATGTCAACCTGGGTTTTCCCTGTGTAAGTTTTAACGGCTTCGATAAAGCGTATCAGAATGTCGTACTTTTCCGGCTTGTGATAATTTGTTTTTGGTGATGCCTGCTCTTCGGCGGACAGGTAGGTTATTCCGAAGAGCTCGCAATCATTATAACCGTGCGACTTGAATTCCTGATAGACTGAGCGGGTGGGCACATTGTAATTTTTAACCGAGCCGGTAATCGGCGAGTCCCAGTTGATCGCCCCATCGCCATTGCCGTGTATAAAGATGACCGGTGTACGGCCTGCACGGCAAGCGCCGCCACCAAAACCGCCAAAGCCAACTTGCGGGTTAAAGCCGCCGGCATACTGAAGATCCGGCCCATCGCATTTCGGATAATCAAACTTTCCGCAACTGAGCGCCAGCAAGGGTTTGTGAATAGCAAAAACGCAAAGGAGAATGATCCATAAAGACATATGGATGCGAACAGCAGTCTTCATCTACCCTCCTGCATGTAATTTTTCGGGGGTGTCTCTTCTACCCACTACGGTATCCATGACTATCTTGCGTAACATGATGCAGGACCCGACAAGATTTATTGGCTGACTCAAGAGCAAGCTCTTCAATGATTTCTATAATATTTAACATTATACAAGTCATTAACTGTCTGTAGTTAGCAAAATGTCAACCTCAGTTAAAATACACTATTAAGAGCAATAATGATTGATCCCATTTTTACAATAATTATTTCGGTCATAGTTTACAACTATGGGGCATTTGTATACACTTAACAAGAGGGAAGCTTATGGGGTCAGGAAGAACTTTTTACGATTATCGAATGTATTTCAGACGTGGGGGTCAGCTGTTTGTCCTTTTTACAATGAGCCAGACCCTTCTGCCGCGAGATAAGACTCTATCCCAATATACGGTTAACACACTCAGAGAACTGGATCAGCGCCGGAGAGAATTGCACGACCTTTCTGGGCAACCATTCCATGATGTTAATCTCTGTATTGAGTGCCCACGTCCTTGTTGTGCGGGAAGCTACAATCATTTTAGAGCGCTGGATTATTGGTTGAGAAAATACAGTTACCAGCCGATCGACGATTTTGGTTTAGCCGCTCAAACTTTATGGTGCTCCCGACTATTGTCGACTTTGGCGTATGCTATGAAGAGGACAGTTAGTTCGGTGGAAGAGGGGAAAAATGGGTGCAGCTTTCTAGGTCAAAAGGGATGCACGCTTGAAAGATCAGAGCGGCCAATTCTGTGCATCTTTTATACCTGCAGCCGCCAGAGGGCGCAGATGAATGCTGAACAAAAGAAGTGTCATGCACAATTGACTGAGGCTCTTTACGACGTTTGTTTAGAGACTTTTGACGTCCTGAAAAAGGAAGCAGGTTTGCGAAAACGATACGGCAAATTGAGATTGTTCTTGCTGCCCCTATAGCAGAAGGAAGCAGTTAATACCCGACTTGACAACCACTGTCAGGTCATGTTCTGTTTAGGGCAAAACTGAATACTGACGGCCCGTTATGACAATGCCGGTAAAGTCATGTGTAGAATCATAATTTAACATGCGGTAAATATTGACACGTTTAGGAATATCGTTATGCTGAATTTTCTCCCGTCCTATCTTTTAGGGGCAATCGCGGGATTGCTTTTGTTCGTCAATGTGCTGGTATGGGTGCCCATGTTGTTGGTGTTCGCCATTCCGAAATTTCTTTTGCCCATCCCGCCTATACGCCGGGTGATAAACAGGATTCTCCACTTGATTGCAGAAACTTGGATTGCCTGTAACAGCGGATGGATGCGCCTTACTCAAAAAACACAGTGGGACGTGCAGGGATTGGAGGGTCTGGATTATCACGGATGGTATCTGGTTGTCAGCAATCATCAAACCTGGGTGGATATCCTTGTGATGCAGCACCTGTTAAATCGCCGTATCCCCCTGCTGAAATTCTTTATCAAGAGAGAACTGATCAAGGTGCCTTTGATGGGGCTCGCCTGGTGGGCGCTGGATTATCCTTTCCTGTATCGCCACAGCTCCGAATACCTGGAAAAGCATCCTGAGCAAAGAGGCAAGGATTACGAGGCAACGCGCCTGGCCTGCGAGAAATTTGCTTCTATTTCTACCAGTGTGATGAATTTTCTGGAGGGGACGCGCTTTACCAGGGCAAAGCATGCACGGCAGAAGAGTGAGTTCACATATCTGCTGCGCCCCAAAGCCGGAGGGCTCGCGCTGGCATTGAATGCGCTGGGCGATAAATTTCACTCCTTGCTGGATATCACCATCGTGTATCCGGACGGAATCCCGACCTTCTGGGAATTTCTCTGCGGCAAAGTCAAGCGCATCATCGTGCGCATGAAGACGATGGAAGTCCCGAAAGAATTGATGCACGGCGATTACGAAGGCGATCCGGCCTTTCGCGATGCCATGCACAAATGGGTACAGCAGTTGTGGCTGGACAAAGATCAGCAAATACAAACGCTTACAACAAAGGCCCGATTAAAATAATGGCCGGTTTCCGACCCGACGGAACAGACCGAATAGACCGGATAGACTGAATAGACTCAAGAGCTGCGAAGCAGGCCGAAACCTGGACATCACTTGGTAACCAGGATCGCGTCGATTTTTTCCTTTCCGAACTGCCCGGCGGCCTGGCTGATTACCGGCTGCATGGCACGCCTCCATGCGGCCTTGTCGATGTTCCTCTCCACTTTCATCCCCCTGTCGGAAAGCTCGGCAATCTGCTTTTCCTCCATGTCCCTTCCCAGCTTGCGCTGAACCTGGGCGACTTCCCGGGCCGTCTTGAGCAGCATCTCCTGATCCTGCTTGGGCATGGATTGCCATTTTTTCAGGCTCACGATGAGGACTGCCGGGGAATAAACATGTTGGGTAAGGGAGAGATATTTCTGAACTTCATGGATCTTGGCCGAATGGATCACGGCGACCGGGTTTTCCTGCCCGTCGATGGTCTTCTGCTGCAGGGCCATGTAAACTTCCCCCCACGCCATGGGAACGGGATTTGCGCCCACCGCCTGCCAGGCCGCCATGTGCACCTTGTTCTCCATCGTGCGGATCTTCAGGCCTTTGGCATCGGCGGGGACCCTGACCGCTCTGCGGGAATTCGTCAGGTTCCGGAAACCGTTTTCCCAAAAAGCCAGGGCCTTGAACTGGGCCTTTTCCAGATCGTCCAGAAGCTGCTGTCCGACAGGACCGTCCAATACCTTGTCCACGTGTCCGTAATCATTGAACAGGAACGGGATGTCCAGAATCCCGATGGCGGGATTGAAT
The DNA here is from genome assembly GCA_963802225.1 of uncultured delta proteobacterium. Classification (GTDB taxonomy): domain Bacteria; phylum Desulfobacterota; class Syntrophia; order Syntrophales; family UBA2192; genus UBA2192. The sequence goes on from CAWDHZ010000009.1 coordinate 122,136, forward strand.
CCGCCGATCGGTCCCGTCGAGCCGACATAGACATCGATGGTTCCCTGCTGCACGGCTTCGAGCAGCTCCCTTTCGCCTTTGCCAAGCTGACCGTCCGGGTAGACGGTCACCAGGATGCGTCCGTTGCTTCGCTCCTTGACGAGCTCTGCAAATTTGGCGGCCCCCTGGTTGTAGGTATGGCTCGCAGGAGTCAGGGAGGCCAGCTTCAACTGGGCCTTGAATTCCCCCTTTTCAGCCTTGTCCGAGCTTCCGATACAACCGCTCAAGGCCAGAAGGACAAAACAGGCAAGACCAAAGACACCGATTCGCTTCATCATGGCAGTCGCCCCCCGTTGATTGTTATATGAAATGGTACATTTTTGCGGCTCGATTACAATCTATTTTTTGAGGGGGCAATCAGGGATTTCAACGGGACTGAATCCCTTCTTCACTGGTCAACGGGCACTGTCTTCTGTTCGCTGTTACGCAGCGGCCTCGAGACCTGACCCCATCTTATCTCCTGGATAATAGACGACAGACCTTTTACTATAACGGAATAGACCAGATAACTGCGAAGCGGCCCGCAAGGCCTGACCCCAGATCTCCTACCTTGCTCAGCAAGCATTTTCCTTTGACTGTAGAAGAAATATCTGAGCATTAATAAGGAACGGTGGATCTGATGAACATCCGGGAACAATTCGTCAATCTCGACTTATGGCCCTGTTCAGCCCTCGACAAGAAAAAGGAAGTCGTCATCGTTTCGCCTTGCGACGATGCCGATGTCGAGGCTCTGACGCGGATGTACGACACCTATGAGCCCAAGGGCGCCTTCCAGGGTCTGCCCCCCATTGACCACAATACATGCATGGAGTGGATTCGCAGCTCCCTCCGCACGGCCATAAACCTGAAAGCCGAGTTGGGGGATACTGTCGTCGCCCATGGCATGCTGTTCCCCATGGCTGACCCGAATGTCCTCGAGTTTAACCTGTTCGTCCACAACCAGACTCAGAACCGGGGCATCGCCCGCATTGTCACCTCGCTGCTTTTCGCCGCTGCGAAACGTCTCGGATACAGAAAAGTCTGGGTCTTCGAGAGCCGTAACAACGCGCGTGTCCTCCACATATACCATGAGACCGGCTTCCGTGACGCCCGCCGCGAACGCAATGAGCTGGAACTGGAGCTCGATCTGGCCCAGGTCTCCGATACGCCGGATCTGTCCAAAATCATCACACCGGTCACGCCGTCAACGGGACAGATCAAATCGCCGAACTACCTCATGGATCAGAGAGTTTTGCCGGACACCCGATCCGTCATTATTTACTCGCACCGGTTCGAGGAATTCAACATCGGCAAAGACCACCCCTTCATCACCGCCCGGTCTCGCCTTTTCATCGACACGTGCGCGCGACACAATCTGCTCAACCTGCCCGGCACACAGATCCTGGAGCCCGAACCGATTGATGAAAGCTCCATCCTCGCCTACCACGATATCCAGTACTACCATTACCTCGTCATGGCCTCCCGGGGGGTATTCAACCCGCACATGCTCTCTTACGGTATCGGCACCGATGACAACCCCATCTTCCGCGGAGTGCTCGAGTATGCAATGCTCATCGTCGGAGCCTCCGTCATGGGCGCAGACCTGCTGACTTCACAGCCGGACATCGATCTCGTCTTCAGCCCCACTGGCGGACTCCACCATGCCGGCCGCAACTACGCCTCCGGATTCTGCTACCTCAACGACATCGTGATCGCGATCAGGTATCTCCTCCAGCAAGGCCTTCGCGTCCTGTACTTCGATATCGACGCCCACCACGGTGACGGCGTCCAATTCGCATTCTACGACGAGCCCCGCGTCCTTAACATCTCCGTCCACGAGTCCGCACGCACGCTCTTCCCCTGGAACTCCGGCTTTGAAAACGAGCTTGGCGAAGGCCCCGGATACGGCTACAACGTCAACGTGCCCCTCGCCCCCGGCACCGAGGACGAAATTTATCGCGACGTCTTCCACCGTATCGTTTCGCCCCTCGTTCGCGCATACAACCCCGACATCTGCGTCCTCGCCGCCGGCGTCGACACCATGTATACCGATTTCATGACACATCTTTCCCTGACGAACAATATCTACGCCGAAGTCATCCGCGAGATACGGCAACAAGTGCCGAAGATGCTCATGCTCGGCGCGGGTGGCTACAATCCCATCAACATCGCCCGCGACTGGACCCTTGCCTGGGCCGTACTTCACGATGCCGAACCTGAAGGAGACTACTTCGGCCAGATGGGCGGCCGGGCGGCAACGGCGATTGACGGGGCCTCCCTGCGGGACGCGTATCCCTTCATCTCCGCGACCAAGATTGCCGAGGCACGCACCGAGGCCAACCGGGTCATGACGTACCTCGAAAAACATGTCTTCCCCATTCACGGACTGGGCAAGGAGGCAGGCCGGACATGAAGGGGGTGCTGTTCGTTCTTATCATCCTGAAGCCCGAATCCGGAATCCCGTTTTCCTAATCGACCAATTAACTTTCATGTCCGTGAGCGTCTTGCGCAACGAATCATGAAAGTGATCCAGCGGTTTCTGAAAAAAAGTCATCGCGAGACGAGACTCGCGAGGCGCCCCGGCCTCCTGGATGCGAAAAACTCTCCGGACGTAAACGGTATCGGCTGCGCCAGGGAATCAATCGCATCGTCTAAGAGATCCACGATGACGTTCTGACAGACCCCGCATTTCCCTATGTGCTGTCTGCTCTCTGCTTCATCTTCCCGACTCCTGAAGCCCGAATCCCACTTCCTGCCACTGCCTTCCCTCACCTCCTCCACTTCTGTCACTTCTCTCACTGCACTGTTGTCACTGCTGCGAAGCTGCCCGTCTTGCGGCTTGAGGCTTGCAGTTTTAGTTCTACTTCACCCGGCTACGCTGGTATTGATGATCCGCCTCGACTTGCTCGATATGCGTTAGCTTCTTCACCGTGTCGGGATGAAAGGGTCCTTGCTTCAAGGGCAGGGTATGGCCTTCGGCTAGTTGCAGAAAATCATCATCGGTGATTCCGTATTCGGCGTACTTCCGCAGATTTTCGCAGGTTGCCTCGTCGGGGCCGGGCGTGCATTTCACTGCCAGTTGCACCTGGTTAACAACTGTCGGCTGATGAACGCTAGGCCAGTGCAGGATTACGCTGTCGTTGTCTATCACCTCTCCCCTGATAGGCTGACCCTTCAGCCTCTCCACGTTCTGGCAATTGGGACAGAATGTTCGATTGACTTTATAGAGCTCCGGCTTCTGCATATATTCATAGGCAACATTGGCTTTTTTTATGAAACCGGAGGTGTAGGACCAAACACCTTTCTTCTTGGTTATGACAAACTCTGCCGACAGCACATAGGTAAACGTTACCCCATGATGGTAATAAAACCCGGTCCATCTCCCTGCTCCCGGATTGAGAAGATACATCGGCTGCCTGTGGATGACAACCCGGTAGCCGTTGAGGAACACCTCCCAGGTCTGGCTCTCTGCCTCCGCCATCAGCCGGTAGGCGACGGTCCCGGAGCAAGGCGCTTTGTCGGCATGAGCGCCGCTGAATCGGACGACGACCTTTGCGTCCGGTTCGAGCGCGATGCGCACGGGCTTCTGCGCAGACGGCATCTCGGGATCACTCGAGGCCATCGGTGCTCCCTGGAAATACCACTGCCCGAAACGGAGGGTTAATACGTCTCCCTTGACCTCCCCTTGGTAGACGGAGCGGCCGGACATCTGGTAGCCGCCGCCGAAGCTCCCGGTCAGATTGTAGGTGCCTTCCAGCGTCACCGACCCGCCGCCTTCGGGAATCAGGAAGGAGGCATTGTCGGTGCTGACCATGCGGTCGGATCCGGTCTTGTGGACGCAGGTCTCGTCACTCTCTACCACCAGGGTGGCCCTCCTGCCTTCGGAAGCCGCTCCAGTCGGTACCGCCGTGATAGCCCCGATCAAGAGGATGAGCAGGAGAGTCCGGAGGCGCAATCGACCATAGCGAGGCCGGAGTCCGGCGAGATGGAGGCCAGATACTCGCAGGCGGAGGGCGGGACATGTTTGCGTTTGCTTCATGGCCTGTTTCTCCCTCTGCTCTTCCTCTCTGGCGACCGCGCGGGAAACAGTGAGAGTGGTTATCGCAGATAGCGCCATTCTGAAGGTAGAAGAGATAGGTTCAGGTTTTGTATTTCAGCATTACGCATTGAGAGTTGAAAGGATGATTTAGAAGCCCAGCCAGCGGGTATTCTTGTCGAGGGATTCACGACCGTTCACCAGGGCATTCGCGGGGAAGTCCCAGTCCGGATACCCGATGGCAATGGCAATGATGATCTTCTTGTTATCCGGTATTTGTGCGATTTCCCGTACCGCTTCGGGATACAGCACCCCCTGGTCTTCGATGCAGGTGCCGAGCCCATAGTGGAGCGCCGCCAGGCAAATATTCTGCATGGCCGCCCCGAGATCGAGCAGAGGCCCGCAATCGCTCAGGGATTTATCTGTCAGAATAAGGATCGCGACCGGCGCGTCAAAGAAACGGAAGCCCCGCTCCAGCCACGCTGCTCTTTTGTTCTTGTCGTCCCTGGAAATATCCATGAGCGCAAAGAGTTTCTTGGCCAGTTCGATTTGTCGATTCCGATATATGCTGTCGTTCGACCAGCTGACCGCTTCGTGCTCGGGATGCGCCTGCTCTTTCCTGTTTAATTTTTCAACGATTGCAGCCCGCAGCCTGTTCAGAACATCGCCCGTCAAGACAAGAAATTCCCATGGTTGCGTGTTCATCGCTGATGGGGCCATGCAGGCCGATTCCAGAATTTTTATCAATACGTCCTTTGAAACAGGGTCGGATTTGAATCCTCTGATGCTTTTTCTCTGGTTTATCGCATCAATAACGTCCATACTGTTCCTCCTTGAGGTATGCGGCTTGCGGCTTTCTTCCCGGATCCCGGATCCCGACTCCCGAAGCCCGATTCCCTTTTGTTCTTCACTCAAACACTCAGACACCCAGGCACCCAGGCACTTTTTTTCACCGGTTATTGCAGCGAAGCTGCTAGTCACTGCCGCACGGCGGCCGGTTGTGGTATGCCTGCTGCGCAAGCGATTGTTTGGTCTTCATGTAGTCTGACATGTACTTTCTTGCCCGGGGGATCTTCGAGAGGATGGCGTCGCTCAGCACCTCCAGGGCCAGATCCGCCTCGGCGCGGATCGGGTGCAGACGGGTGTCATACATCTGCTCGCGAATCTCCATCTGCACCACCCGTACCGGCACGACGCGCTCCGCGCCCCAGACGAACAGACAGAAGGAGGAAGACGCCCCGGGGCGCTTCGGGCGATCCTGCCCGTCGCTCGGATACAGAAGAAGCTCCAGTGCCGCGAGAGCCGGCAAAAGCCCCCGGGCGAGAGCGGCAGGCTCCTGATCCGGCCTTTCAAGAGCCGTCGTCGCATCCAGGGTGAGCGTGAACCGGATGATCTCCGTCGGCGCCTTGCCCGGACCTGCGGACTCGAGGGTTCTCCGAAGGCTCTCGGGATTGTACTGAAAAGCGACCGTCCGGCCCTGTTGCGGCAGGCCGCGGCCGAACTGGACAAGTGCCCCCTTGAGGACTTGCGGTCTTTTCGGATTCTCCATGGACTGCCCCGTCTTATGCAGGCTCGGTGAAGGTGGGTTCCGCAGGCTCCGTTACCGCGTAATCCCGTTCCCATCCCTCGTTGACCAAGGTAATTTTCTGAATGGCCACGCCGGGCTGGTTCGCATCCAGTGCGGGCAGGGCTTCATACTCCGACACCCAGCAGCGGTAGATCTTGTAGGCAATGGCTAGCTGCCCGGCCTCGTTGTAGAATTCGAGGACGACGTCCTTGCGGAAATCACGGAGTGAGACTTCCGCGCCCAGGCCCGCGCCGTAATTCCACACCTTGTTGGCCCATTGCTCGAACTCCCTGTCGTGGGTTATGCCTCTCTCCAGCGTAATCGGCTCGTACTCGGACAGGCCCGGAGATTTGCGGGTGCTGCTCGGGTCCCCGCCCTCGCGATGCTGGAGCACCTGTGTCCTTCTGACGAGTGCGCTGACTTTGCTCACTCCCGCCACGTATCGTCCATCCCATTTGACCCTGAACTTGAAATTCTTGTAGGGATCGAACCGTCCCGGATTGACGACGAACTGTGCCATAAAGGTCTCCTCCTCTCTTTGCCTTTTGCGGATAGCGGAACATCATGAATTCGGCGGGACCGACAGCCGGAAAACAAAAAACACCCCGCTCCAGGCCGGGTAACGGGGTGTCGGTCATCCATCCATCGAATCCCCCAATGGCGTCAGAGGGTCACGGTATCCTTATCTCTACTCCACCTGTTCCATTCTCTGAGCATTTATAATCTTCATGCCTTTTGAATATCAAGAGATATCTTGACGGCCCGCTAACCGCCCCTTTGTTGTTCTCCCCTTTTTATTCACTCGTCACCGCGCGCCGACCACTGCTGCGAAGCAGCCATATGTCAATATGCAACTCCGACCCCGTCTTTTATTTCATGAACCGTCTTGGCTCTTCAGAAATCCTGTCATACCGGTTCGCCGGCTCAATGCCGCTCGTCGGGAAAGGTGCGGTAATATGCCGCGATGTCCCGCTCTTTGAGGCTTTCCCGTATCCGCTGAACCTCATACCAGGAGAGAGGTTCTTCGCAATCTTTCCATGCCGACAAGGGATAATCCTTTTTCTTCCGCGCGGGGTTGTTCTTGTACATCCTGAGAATCGTGACCTGCGCAAACACCTCGCACCACATGAAACGAACCTCCCGGCCTCCACTATCCGAAGAGAAAAGCCCGCGCCAAAGGCACGGGCTTAAATTCTTCCCATCGGCCTTTAGCCCATTTGTATAGCGGAGCAAGTAGCTTCTTAAATCACCGCTGTGCAAAACGAATATCCTAAGATCAATCCGAATTTGCCTCCACAAAAGCAATCATGAATTCCCTCGTCACCGTACCCAGCCTGTCATCCAGGATGCTGTATACCCTCCTGGTGATGTGTTCCGGAAGCGGGCCGTAAAAGGCATGGGCAATGCCGCCCGTGATGCAGGCAAGCGTGTCGCTGTCGCCTCCGAGGGAGACGGCCTTTCGGATTGCGTCCTCGAAATCCCCGGATTCGAGGAATGCGGTTATCGCCTGCGGAACCGTTCCTTGGCAGGACACATCGAACGCATACGTCGGCCGGATTTCGTCCAGGGACCTGGAGAGATCATACGTGAACTTGCTTTCTATATGAGCCTTTATCTCCTCCTTCGAGCTTCCCTTCTTGGCCAGAAACACCGCGGCGGCAGTTGCCTGGGCGCCCCTGATGCCCTCAGAATGGTTGTGGGTGATTGCCGTGAAATATTCAGCCCGCTCGAGCACCTCTTCCAGCGTATCGTAAGCAAAGCCAACGGGGCTGATCCGCATGGCCGCCCCATTGCCCCAGCTGTTGTAGGGCCTGCTGTCCTCGGATCGGGCCCACTGGTGAAAATACGAACCGTAACCCGCGTATGGGTATCGCCAATAGTATTCTTTCATCGACCGTCCGAAATCCCTGCCGTGAAGGATGGCCTCCGCAAGGGCAACCGTCAGTACGGTATCGTCCGTAAAGGCACAGCGCGGAGAAAAGAGCTCGAAATCCTCCGTCTTGATGGGGTTGAACTCATAAACGGACCCAATGATGTCCCCCGCAATCGCTCCCAGCACAGCCTCACCCCATGTTCAAGCCTGATCCCGACTTCCCTCCTCCTCAACGGTCGTGAGAAGAGGACTTCGCTTCTACATAAAGCGGCTGTATGCTCCCTTTCGCCGGAACATGTCGCGCACCGTCTTTCTGGGGTCACTTCTTTCTGGGGTCAGGTCTTGGATTATCAGTTCTCGTCTTCTCCTTGTACGGGCGCGACAGCTGTCTGTGTCATATCTTATTTGGCACTGCGATGAACTGATAGGTCAAGACCTCACCCCGTCTTTCCCCCGCGCTCGCGCCTCTTGTGTACCGTCTCGCCGGCATTGCCTGTCTGCCGGTCGATGCTACTTCCCCCTGCCCCCCCTGGCGCCACAGCGTGCAGTGAAGCGTCGGCACCTCCCCCGGCTCTACCTCTAATAACGCTTGACATTAATAACGCCTTGCGTTAATATCAGCCCATGATCAAATCTTTCAAGTGCCGGGAGACCGAAAAGGTATTTCGGCGGGAACGCTCCAGAAAATTCCCACTGGATATCCAGCGACAGGCGCAACGGAAACTTTATCTGCTGGATGCGGCAGTGTCGTTGGGAGATCTCAGGGTGCCACCCGGGAACCGGCTCGAGGCGCTTGCAGGCAACCGGAAGGGCTGGCACAGCATCCGGATCAACGATCAGTGGCGGATCTGTTTCCA
>CAWDHZ010000010.1:0-60403 GCA_963802225.1 uncultured delta proteobacterium
ACTTTTTCCTGCCCTCACTTGTCTAACTAATCAGAGGCACAAAAAACAGGCCGATGAGCATCGGCAGGAGGAAGTCATGAAGACATGGTTGTTGCTGCTTGCGTTTCTCTTGGTCGGGATCCCTTCCGTCTCTTCGGCCGCTGTCGGCGAGGCGGTCGAGGTCAGCATCGTCACCGACAACGGGCACTCGCTTTCCTTTTATCCGCACAAAAGCTCCCAAGGCCTGAAGAAGGTCTATGCCGAGGCCGTCAAGGGGGATAACTACCGCATCGTGGTCCGGAACAAGCTCAACCGCAGGGTTGGTGTGGTGGTTGCCGTGGATGGAAGGAACATCATCTCGGGGCAGAAATCATGGCTCAAGAACAACGAGAGGATGTACATCCTCGAGCCCTACGCCGTGTACGAATACTCGGGCTGGCGCACGGGGCAGGAGAGGGTCAACCGGTTCTATTTCACCGATGTCCCCGATTCCTACGCCGCGGCCTTCGGGGACCAATCCGCCATGGGCGTGATCGCTCTGGCCGTCTATCCCGAACTCCAGCGCTACAAGAGACCGGCGGATCTCTCCACCACGGCCCCCGGGGCGCCTCGGGCCGACGCCAAAGAAAAAGCCTCCCCCTCCGCACGGGGCGAGGCCTCGCAGAGCGCCGGCACGGGCTACGGCAGGGAAGAGTACTCCCCCTCGCGCCAGGTCAGCTTCGAGCCGGAAGGAAGGACCGTGGAAACCATCCTGGTCAAGTACGAGTGGCGGGCCACCCTCTGCAGCAAGGGAATCATCCGCTGCGGCACGACTTACGGACAAACCCACAACCGGCTCTGGGACGACCACGGCTTCGCCCCCCCGCCGCCGGTCCGGCCGTGAGGCATGCTAAATGGAAGTTGCGTCGACGTGACAAAAGCAGGGCAGGGTCGTTACCGACTCTGCCCTGCGGCAAAAAGCAAGACCTGCCCCCAGACGGTCAAGAGGGCTTGAAACGGTTGATAGACGTACGGACATCTTCGTGCAGAACCTGAAATGACAGTCTGCAAAAATCCCCCCGGCTGCATTCAGAATTTGCGGCTACACTCGCAGAATCCCGCATTGTTACAAATGCTGACACATAGATCAAAATCATCTTAAATTATATTGACTTACGAAATTCATTCGTGTAAATACCTGCCAAACTAAAACTGCTGAGTCTCATATTTCCATAGCTCGAGTTCAGTTTCGCTCGTTTTCCTTGCATTGCTGTGCCGTGGTCCTTCTTGGTTGGAAATCAAGACTTTCTCGACTCGACGGAGGCACCATGAATCTAAAATTCCTTTCAGACAGATTTCAGCGTTAGTCACCCAGTTTTTAATCCACTCATTACATTCGCCTGCTCACAGCAGGACTGCGCCCTTTTAAGGCAGAAAAAGACACATCGGAGGTCGCCATGTCCCTGAGCCCCTGTTTTCGCGCAATGATGCTGCGGCTGAGCATACTCATCATCATGATGTGCCTTTTCGGCTGTGCCGCCAGCACAATAGAGGTTCGCGAAAGACATGTCGTTATGTTCGACCAATACAGTCGACTGCTCGACCCGACGGGAAACACCGACTGTGCCGAGCCGACCAATCCTTCCAGCCTCTGTCGGGGAAAGCATCTTACCAGTACTGATTATCTGCCGCTCAGTGCGGCACAAGAGAAGCTCTACATGGATGAGTTGCTGAACGGTGTTCGCGACGCAGAGGCGAGCGGCAAAAAACTGCTCATCTTTGTGCACGGCGGTCTGAATACGCAGACAGGTTCGGTCAAGCGGGTTGAGATACTGACTCCCAGGATACTAAATGCCGGCTACTATCCGATTTTCATCAACTGGCGCTCGTCCTGGGCTTTCAGCTATTCCAATCATTTATTCCTTGTACGGCAGGGTGAGGAAATGAAGACTCTCGGCCCTCTGAGTTCGCCGGTCGTGCTTGGATACGATGCCGGCCGAGCCGTGCTCCGTGCTCCGCTCGTCTGGTCTTCCCAGATATACGGTTGGACCCAGTCATTGCCCGGCGCCCGTCTCCCCGATGATCTTGGACCACTCGAGATACAACTCAAGGAGGAGCAGACTGGAAATCCGGCGAAGGCGATCGGCATCATGACCGGCGAAGACAAGCGCAGCGATTCTGAGGTGTCCTATTCAGGCGCCAGCTGGTTCGTTATGGGACCGCTCCGGATGCTTACCGCCCCCCTTATTGACAGCTTCGGCACCAGTGCCTGGGACAACATGCTGCGCAGGACCCAGCTGCTCGTCCACACGATGAACGAGTACAGGGGCAGGCGCCCCACCGAGGTCGGGGGCTTGGCTCGTGTGATGAATCAGATAAAGGATCAAGTGGAAACACTGAAAGCAGCATCCAAAGACTGGGAGATTATGCTGGTCGGCCACAGTATGGGAACGATCGTGATAAACGACCTGCTCCGGGACATCCCAGATTTTCCTGTCGACACCATTGTCTACATGGCCGCCGCGTGCTCAGTAAGGGATTTTGAGCAGAGCGTCATTCCCTACCTCCGCCGCCAGAACAATCAAACGAAATTTTATAACCTCTCCCTGCACCGCAGGGCCGAAGAGGGGGAAATAAACTACATGGATTTTGTCATTCGAGGCTCCCTGCTGACCTGGATCGACGAGTTCTTTGCCAATCCGATGACCCCGCCGGAAAAGACCCTGGGGCGCTATGTGAATTTCCTGCGGACCGAGCAGATCTTTTCCCCAGACGATCTGCGCGGGCGAGTCTATCAAAAAGAGTTCAGTTACGGCAGGAGCGTCTCCAAAACTGATCCGCAGAGGCATGGCGACTTCGACAGGTGCCCGTTCTGGGACAAAAGATTTTACGGTCTTGAGCCCGCTCCGCCGGATCCGAAGTTGTTCTGCAGTGACGATTGATATCGCATTCCCTTCTTCGGATCGGCTCGGGAGGCGGAAAGCAAGGCTTGGCCCGCATCGTCCTAAAGCGGGCAAAGAAAGGGCATGACCGATTGCGGCCATGCCATATGGGACAAACAAGACGAGACCCTAACCCGGCCTTCCTTCACTTAATGATCAGCAGGTAAATAGTGCTTGTGCAGACGGCCGCAGTTCCACCGTAGTAGATAAGGGGAACCCAACGTCCGGCTCTATTGGTCCAGACGACGGGTTCGTCTCTCTCGCCTGAATTTTTCAAGCACTCAAGCAAGTCTTTGCTCTGCCTTGAATCTCCAGGCCCAATCGAGGTTCTTGAGTATGCTGATGCAACAAGCCGATCTCGGTAATTCACAACGCGAATCTTGGCCGAAACAAACGAATAGTCCAGGCAAGCTCCAAATACACTAAAACCCACAACGGGAAGGATCATGGCGGGCAGTGCTGATGTGCTGCCCTTGTCTACCAAGCCGGCGATGATTCCGACTGTCCCGTATAAAAGCACGGCATATCCGACGCGAATTTTCCAGATAATATCGTCATATCGCGCAATGGCGCTCGCTTTGCCATCCAACTCGTCTTTGATCAACGAATCAATCGACAGCTTGAATTCCTCGGACATATGAAACGCCTCACTACCCCATGGATTCGCCAACCGAAATGGTGATCCCTAGGTTTCACCTACCACTCTTTCCCACATGCCCACGGCACAGATTGAAGATTACGAATAGAGATTAAGTATGGCTAATTCTTTAAGCAGAAGGCAGGAAAGCTGACCCCTTGAATGGACCGGTTTGGGGGGATCCTCATTAACGCAATACTCTTACTCTCAACGAGGTACAATTTCTGGGGGCAGACCTTAATACATATTCAACGCAGCAAACACCAGCAAGCATCCGAGTCCAAGAAAAAACAAATAGAACTGCGTAAGCTCAGCGACCCGCCGGTGTTTATTAACCTTCTCACGCCAGGTGATCTCGTCTTTGTCTGCTGGATATCGTCCCCAAGAATTGAAGTACCAAGCCCAATGACGCATGTGATAAATGCCCGCGATAATTGAGACAACAAGAGCAAGCCAACCAATAATCAGTACTTCTTTGTAAGTTACGCACTCAAAAGGTTTGTTAATTAGATCATTCATAAAAGCAATTGTAAACACAAACATTCCTGAGGAAATCGTAATGAGATGCTTAATGTACTCGATTCGATATAGGTTGCTGAACTCAATGTCTTTCTGGCGCTGAGCAAGAGTGTGTTCGTTCATAGCTGATTCTATCATCCGCTTTGACCGGTGTCTAATTTGCAGTTAGCCGCTGTATTTGGGATTGTTATCAGACATGGAATCAGCGATTGGCTTATCTCATGTACCCTTGCCTGCACGATACAAGCTTTCCGTAAAATTACCCAGTGCGCGTCGATAACATGTCAGTGTGCAAGGAATGAATAATCCTTATGTTCCCATTTCTTACTCATTGACCAAGACGACGCGGCGTATACCTCGATTTTCGTCATGCGTTGCTGATCGTCTTCTTCGCGGATGAGGGAGCAAGCATATGCTTACTCCCTCGAGTTTACTCGCACGCTATTTGGGCGGACATGGATATTTCAATCAAGACGTGTTCCTATTTCCCCTCGACAAGCTTTCCGAATTCTTCTATCAGGTTATCACGGATTGGCGGGATTCTGTTCTTGAAGGCATCTAAAGCTTCACCATGACCTCTGATTATTTGATTGGATTCAGCTCTATTTTCGAATAACAAGGGAATTTGTCTCAGCGTAGTATGCATTTCATCCATTCGGTCACGTGCACCATCCGGCAAGAAGATTATGCATGATTCATAATAATCTTTGAATTTCATATCTGCTTCACTCAAGGCATTCCGTGCTTTATTGTAATCATCGTTCGAATGAACTCTCGCCGGAGAGGTGACTGCTATATATCTGGCGACACTGTCTTGAAGTTTCATTAATAGCGAATACGCCTCTGCGAATGCATTAACCCTCAATTCGTGTAGTTTGCTATACCGAATCGTATAGGCGGAAAGTTGCTTTTGCAGGTCATTGAGTGACCTTGCGAATAGCATCTTTATTAAGGCGGTGACGATTCCGCTCGTCAAGACTGCAGTAAATATGTTACCGATGACGTCGGGCATCACTCCTTCCTTTGAATTCAGGCGAATGGAAGGTGACACACTGATCACGGGTCAGTTTATCAACGATCTATCAATAGACATTGAGATAGTCGCGGGACCACTCGAAACTCGCACCGGAACTTCTGCTGGATGGAATCGCCGTTCCCCATAATCTGTGCATACCCTTGGACAGACCGGAGCATTGTATGGTGGCAAGGCTCTCTTTGTCGGCAGCGGCCGTGACAAGGGCCTCGCCGAGCAAAGAGCGCGATCTCGTTTCCAATGACTGGACGTAAACAGAAAATACATACTTCTTTGCAGGTTCAGATGGGGAAATATGAGCGGGCGGAAGCAGCACCTGGATCCCGAAGGCCTGCCCCGCGGCGATACGCTGAATGGACTTGCGGGCCGGCCGGTCGATGGGTTCCAGTCTGATTATCGGCAGTGCCTGAACGGAGGACACCGCTGATTCAGGGACGGCAGCCTCCGTTGGAAGAGTCTCAACGCCCTGGCTTACCTCGACATCACCTGGGGGCGTCTCACCTGAGGGTGCTTTACGCGGGAGGTGTTGAGCGATGAAATTCATGATGACTTTCGCGTCCAGGTTCTTAAACGTACTTTTGGGGGGAATTCCCTCGGTCGACCCCAAATGCTCGATTTTGCCCTGGTAATGTCCTTGGCGTGGGTACAAGTCGATTCGAAACGACGCTTTCGATGAAGAAAGATCCTCCCGAGGGACACGGTCGGTTTCGATATTCGATTCGAAGCGGCTTTTGATGCTGTCCATGCTGTCCTCGATCCGTTTGATTCTGTCTGATAGTTTCTTGATGTGCTTTTCCAATCGCCTCACATCGGTTTTCATGTCATCGACTCGCTTCATGATGTCATATCCCCCGCTTTCATCTCAATGTCAGGCATTGTGAAGCGGCTGCGAACGAGCATCATCGGAATAAGCAGAGCGCCTCATGCTTGCAATGGAAGAACCGGGTGGTCCTTTGGGGGCCGCCATGAAACAGACGGATCCTCCTCCGGACCACCCGTCCGATTGGGTTGCATCATGGTTGTATCGGGCCGCCGGGATAGAACTGAAGCAGCGATGTTTCACCCGAGCAGGCGATGGGTGCCGGGACATTCCGAGGGCCTAGCATCCTGATGGTGATAGCGAGTCTGTAGGCGCCTTCTTCCTGCGGCGGGAACGTGAGAGTAACACTGTAGTTGTTGGGTGCCGAAACGATCGTGACGTTCACCGGAGCAAGCGCCGGTGCCTCCTGCGGTCCGTATTGCTCCAGGAAGCCTTGGATCACCCACCTCCCGCACATGATGTTGTTGAGCTCACCGCGTGTCGTCCATCTCACCACGGCACCCCAGGTCTCGCCTGTCCGGATGATCGTTACCGGGTTATCCGGTCTTTGCTCCCAGAGGTCAAACTCGGCTTGAAGCCCGAACCACGGGAGAATCTCCTCACACTGCATTTTGATCGGCATTTTCTACACCTCCTCTCTCAAATGGTTGGTAATAAATATGTTAACCATCAAAAAGTATGATGGATCATCACGCGGACGAAACGGCCGATATCCCACGATCGTTAAGAATTTATTAACATTGCCGGATTAAAGAGGGATTAAAGAGAGATTGCGGATGGATTAATGCTGAATTAATTTATGGGAAATGTCGCGGTCGTCGTTCCGGATCTTTTTGAAGAGTTCGACGGTTTCAGCGGAGGGTCCAACATCCAGCTCCTGCTTCAATATGGTCGAGCATTTCCGGTATTGTCTGAGCGCATTGTCTCTTTGCCCGGTGAGGTAATAACAGGACATGAGTCTTCGGTGAACCTTCTCGCGGCAGCTGTCTTTCTCGAGTATTGACTTGCAGAGATCGATGGCCGTTTCGTATTTGCGGATGGAGCTGTAAATCCCGCTGAGATTTTCCAATACTTCCAAGTATATTTCGCGCAGGTTTTCCCTCTCGATCGCCGTCCACTCGTCGTAATTGTCGCCCTGTCTGAAATCGCCATGGTAAATTGATACGGCCATCTCGCATTCATCAGCCGCGTCATGGATCTGGTTGTCCCTGATCAGGAAACGTGCTCTGTTCCAGTGACTCAGAAAGCGTTTCACATCGGTGGACAAATTCACTTCGGGGTTGATGCAGTAGCTTTCGTTGTTCAGGATGATGACATTCGGCATGAGACCGGCATCGTGAAGAAGCTGCCGTATGTGGTGTATCGCAACATTGAGGCAGTTTCGAGCTGATTCGGGGAAGACATTCGGCCACAGCTGTTCCGTGAGAATATCTTTGCGGACATTTTTCCCATGATGGTAGATGAGATAGGCGAAAATGGATTTTCCTTTCTTGCTTGGCCAGTGGTCCAGGATGTTCCCATTGACATAGACGTTGAAGTCCCCCAAGAAGGATACGTCGAGATCGCAGCCAGGGTTCGATTTGGCATCCGGAAAGGCAGGTTTCGGTGTGCGTCCCTTGCGCGAACTGCCGCTTCCTTGCTTATTCGAACTTCTATCTTCCTTTGGTGGGGGTGTAAGGACAATGCGGGTTAGCGATTCCTCCAGCGCATTCGCATCGACGGGCCATACCAGAAAATCCCTCGCGCCCCCTCTCATTGCGGACAGGATGGATTCCTTGCGTGAATCTTCTGCGATGTAGATCACGGGGATGCGGGAGTCATGAGTCTGCAAATAGCACAGCAGCTCGTATCCGAGGGCGTCTGAGAGGTGCTGGGATATGATGGCCGCATGGATCGTGTTGCATCCCACATGGCGAACCGCGTCGGCATAGCTGTTCAGGCGTACGAATTCCTGATGGGAATACCGCGTCCGCTTGAGCTGCCTGATCAATCTGTCGCTTTTGTCCGCAATGAGAATCATGGACGTGCCAGAACCGCCTTTCGCCCGCAGCCGTGAAATGATCGCGTCGATGATTTCCGGTTTGAATGATCACTGCAGGGACGAGTCCGGTCACCCGTCGCGCACAGCGCCCCTTCAGTACTCCAGGGAGACCATGACCGGCCGATGATCGCTCGGCCGATCCTCGCGCTTTTTTCCTTTATTGTGCACTTGTGCATCATATTCCTTATGACACACTATCCTTGACTTGCTCACGCGGTGCAGCCCGTTGCCGTATAACGGGTCCATGCCGGGTGACAGGAGGATATGGTCTAGAAGCATATGTTTATTCTTTTGCTCGTCGGGTACGAAATCGTCAAATACAGCAGTATATCGGTTTTCCTGAGGAACATCTTTCACTGCAGGATAAAAAAGGGACTCCGGGTCAAATGACGAGCCAACCAGGATGTCCGTCAAATTATGCGTGAGGAATTGACTCTCGAAGTAGTCTAGGCCGGGGCCGTCATTCAGGTCGCCGAGAATGATCACGAGAGAATCGGGATTATTCTGCAGGAGCGTCTCCACGTACTGGCGCGTCCTCATGCACTCAGCCGAGTTTCGCCTCCTGGCCGTCAGGGCTTCGACAACAAAGGCCTGACGCTGCATAGGGTTGTTCCACATCGCCTTTCCATTGTTGACGAAGTTCGATTTCGTATGCTGGGCGATGACATGCAGCCTGTAGCCGGAAACGACAAAATTCACGACCAGGGGTACCCGGGTAAACTGGTAATCATTGAGATAGCCATCGCCATCGATATCCACAGTCCAGGGATCGAGCAACATGGCAATGTCGGCGAGCGAACCCAGATGTGCAGAATCCACCGAACTGGTATTATATAGCAGGGCCAGCTTCTGGGCCCCTCCTGAATCTCCGAGAAAGTATTGATAGAATGGGGAACCATCATCCGACAGGTACTTGTCGATAAAGAGATCGAGTTCTTCCCGCCTGCTCGGCGCTTCCTGGAGAGCCAGGATGTCGGGTTCGATGGCACGAATTAGGTCGGCTGCCCGCTTGGCTGTTTTTTGGGTATTGTTGACTTGATTATCCTGAGTGAATTCTGCCCGAAACGCGGGTGCTTCGGCATCCGGCGTGAACCAGTAATTCATCCATTCTGCATTCCAGCTTGCGATTTTGATTGTGCCCATAGCGAACCTCCATGGTTATCTGTGAACACAGGATCTCGGCCTGATTTGGTCCGACCGGGGACGATCCTTTTGCTGAGATGCGCCCAAAGGTTTTAGACCCTCGGACCTTTGGCATTCTTTCTTGTGGGAGACGTGATCTCCGATACCGCTTAACGGCACCCCTCTGCAGCTCGGTTACTGTTTAATTGTGTTGGCAATAAACCCACCGATACCCATGCTGACAAAAGTATGGACGAAAGCCGCTATATACGAGATCATAGTAGGTTGCACTGACAGCACGATCGAGTTCAAAATCAATGTGGTGATGGCGACACCCATGGCGACAATGGACAGATGCTTCCATCTGCTTGCCTTTTCAACTGATAGGGCAGACCAAAAAAATCCGGCACTGAGCACAATCATCCCGCTCACCATCAGCGACAATACTATAGTGTCCATGCTTGCTCCCGTCATGCCCATGACAAATCCCATAAGAAATCCAGCCAGATTGACAAGGAGTTGGAGGATCCCAATATGCCTCACCACACTGCCATAATTGAATACACTTCCAACAGCAGTTGCAACAGAACCCGTAGACGGATAGACGAATACGCCTGCATCGCCATGCCCCTGACTAAGCTCCATGCGCTTGGCAATCAAACTGAACACCCCTGCAATAACAGCAGATAATATTGTTCCTAAAAGTGTCTCGGACATGTCATTCCTCCTTTATCATCACGGATGTTGGGTTGATTGGACATCACGACGCGCAACGATCTTATGCGGACCATAAGTTCCTTATCGGTGCCGACGAGAATCTAAAGAATGAGATACGTTCGAGGTTCGCCGCAACGTAGAGAACGTCAATAATGAGTTCCTGTTGCAAGAGCGCGGTGCGCGATGTATCGATGTGTAGGGGATGAATTGAAAGAAGCCGGGAGCCGAAGTCTTGAAACCAAAGCAGGCGATTCTCCATCGACTCCGCTTCAAGTCCTGTCAGCAGACTTCTGGCATTCCATAAAATAAAAATCAAAACAGGGAAAGCCGCACGAATGAAGGCCTTCGCCTGTGGTAGCACGAACGTGTTACAGGGTGGATGGGGTGTTTTGGAAAGGAAGGGAGCAAGCAAGAGCCGATAAAGCGGAAATAGAAGGGTCGACCCTCTGATCATCTCTTTATGTTGCAGTGCAACTCCGGATCGCCGTGCCTATAGATTCATGCTCCCCTGCTTTTCGATGAGCTTGCGGCACTTGAAAACCATTTCGGTCCGGGTTCCCACTCCGAGCTTGAGAAAGATTCGTCTCAAGTAGGACGATACCGTGTGACTGCTGATGTGAAGCTCATCGGCAATCTGCCTGTTCACCTGACCGAGGGCGGCTCGGGATACAACCTGTTGCTCCCGTTCCGTCAGGGCCTTGAGCAGTTCCAGTATGTCCCGGTTCCACTCTTCCTGTCCCTTGCCGTCGGCTTCAAAGACGAAGAACCGATCGTTGCCGATCCTCAATTCACCAACAGGCTTCGACTTAACAGGGCGTATGCCGTTCCCGTCTTTCGTGGGACTGGCTGCGCCATTCCCGAGCTTGCCGATAACATAATGCTGCCCGGCGATTGAAAAATCGGCGACGCATTGAAATCGTGGATCGCTCATGACAGTGCTCCTTCCCTGCTGCACTGTGAAAGCGTCGGGAGCAGAACGACGAATAAAGGTCGTGATGCCGCCAGGGACTGTCGGACGCGATCGCGGACGATCCTCGAGACAGGACGAACCCCTGATGAACGGTAGAACTTCTTTGCTTTCGATACAGCCGATTTATTCCCGTTGAAATCCGGATGGAAGGAATTTGAGATTCATGGCGCCTCCGCAAAGTTGAAAAAGCCGTTACTGGTTTCCAACGTTGAAGGACCACGATGCGTGAATATGCTAAGAGGTGATAATGAATTAATCTCGGAGCATAGGCAAATGTGGTTGCATCCGTTGAATAGGTAGCGCAGATGGCACAAATATGCAACAATTTTTTAATATTGGAAAAATATAGAGATAATATGGAGGAAAAACCGACATAGGGGTCGCCACAGATTGGCGGGGCTCGACAGACGGCATCACGGATAGATGTCGAGGTGGCCGACAGGGACGGCGCCCCTTTTTCGTGGCGATACCAGAAGTCTAACCCGCCGTAAAATAGACAGAAAGGGCGTCGCCTCAGCGATTCACTTTCTCAGGACCAATCTATCCTGATCCAGAGATACGATTTTCATCGTGCGGTTCGGTTTTTGCTTTCCTTTTTCATGAATGGAGAGAGTGTTATCCTCCGCAAGCTTCCAGGTTCCCTGGCTCGCTTGAGGGCGATCGGTCGGTCCGGGTCCCGTTTCGACAAGGCTGCCGTCGGGTTTCAATGCCATGGCGGATCTGCCGCGGGAGCGGGGAAACGCAAAGGAAGCGGGTCGATATACCGTTTCCGTCGCGGTATCTTCCTCATGAGAATGCACCCACTGCTGATGCAGGGCATTCTTGTCAATGTTCTTTTTCATTGCTGTTGTGTGTCCGTGCGCGTCTTACAACTACTTGCCGATCTTCTTGCGCGGGCCGCTCAGGGCCGCCTGCATCCGCACCGCCTGCTGCGTGGTAAACATGAACATGGCAGCATCGTCAACGTAATCCATGTAGTTCACGAACATGTCCCCGCTCGGGCCGTTATTGCAGGTCACGTGGGGGAACTTCGGCTTCCCGTAGTTTGGCCCCGCTGCATTCGGTGTATCGGCGACAAAATCGGTTCCACTGCAGTCTTCCGTGTCCGCCCAAATGTGGCGCAGATTGAGCCAGTGGCCGACTTCGTGCGTTGCTGTCCTTCCCAGATTGAAGGGGGGGCTGGCCGTTCCTGAAGTACCAAAGGCGGTGTTCAGGATCACGACGCCGTCGGTTTTCTTGGGTCCGCCGGGGAACTGTGCATATCCCAGAATACCATTTGCCAGGGTGCATACCCAGATATTCAGATACTTGTCTGTGGGCCAGGAATTCACGCCTCCCGTGGCCGAAAATTTCACCGAATCATCGGTGTCGAAGGACGTCTGGGTCGTCTTCGTCCGCGTGATGCCCGTTGTCGGTTTGCCTTTCGGGTCCTTTGTCGCGAGGGCGAACTGAGTGCCCACATCGGATACGATGCCCTTCCAGACCGGGGGGACTTTTGATTTATCAGCATTCTTGGCTCGATAATCGTTGTTGAGAACCTTGATCTGGCTCTTGATCTGGGCCACCGAGATATTTTCTGCCGCGGTTTTGTAGACTACGTGAACGACAACGGGGATGGTGATCGGCATTGCGGCTGCTCGCAGAGCCTTCACGCCCAATGACATCCTCATGGCCGTCGCATTTTCGAGCTGCGCTTGTCTCATCCGGAAGTTCGGGTCGAGCTCGAGGAGCCGATGATGCACGGCCATTGCACCGCAAGTCCGCCTTTTGATCGCTTTCTGTTTCTTCATTGCGCCTCCGTTACAGAATTTTAAATAAAATCATAGACTCAAGTTGGCAATCCAAACCATAGCCGGGTCATTGACGTAGACTGCGCTGCGCTGGCCGCGCCTGCCGCAAAAAAACTGCTTCGCGATATCCAACGAGATTGCTCTAGCCGCCAGGCTAGCGTTTTACCTCCGGCTTGCGCATCTTTTCGATCTTCGGCGCCCGTGCCGGGGGCATCAGGTCGACCGGCGGCGCCTCCGGATTGACCAGAGAAAAACCCACCGTCTTGCGCCGGCTGACTGCAGTCTGTCCGTCGTCGCTCGGGAACTCCAGCGAGTATGAGACGACGTACAAAGGCTCGACGAGGGCCGTGCGCTTGTTCTCCGGCATCACGTACATCACCCGCGACCACGCGATTCTTGCCTTTGCCTTCTCGGGCACCATCTCGCGCTCGAAACGCGCCTGCAGGTCCTTGTTTGCCACGCGGCGGCTGAGCCACCGGCCCTTGCCGATCGGCTCTTCGACATCGCCGGCGGTTTTCGAGGCGACCTCCACACCGCCCAGACGAAGAGCGGACACGCGGCCGCTTGCATGAATCGCGATGCGCACGCCTGCATTGGCCACCTCGATGCCGTTGATCGAGCGTCGCACGGTGATGCGATATTCGATGCGATTCTTCTCGGAGGTCTTGCCGTCCAGTGAACCGCCTCCAACCCACGTCGAGGCCGTGTCTGCAGAGCCCCAGTCATAATGCCGCGGGTCTATCACGTTGCGACGAGCGAGTTCGTCGAATGCACGTCGTGCCAGCTTGAGAGCCTCGTCCTGCGGCATCTCGCGTCCCGGCGTCGTGCTGGCCGCCAATTCCGTGTCGACGATCCGTAGTTCATTGTATTCCGGCAGATAGAAAATCTCAAGTGCGGGTGCCCCGGGCACAGCCATCTGCATGCGGCTGCTGCTTGCACCGGATAACTTGATCGGAGCGACGACTGCCGGGCGGCTCAGTTGCTGGCCGGTTATCACCTCTGCAGCAGCGCGGGCGCGGGCGGTGATCGCCTCCGTCTTCAATTTGGGCCACGCCATCTCGAAAGTGGCGAGGCGCTCTTCAGCCTGTGGTTTGCCTTCCTGTGCGACTGCATCGCCCGCTATGGCAAGTGCCACGGCGGCAGCGGCAAGCGTCACGACTAGAATCCGTTTCATGATCAGCTCCTTTCTTGGTCCCGGCGTATTCAGCAGCCACCATGGTCGTACATGATCCAGCAGTACCAGCCCCACGGCTTGGGGGGTGTGTACAGCAGCACGCCGCCGCGCAGCTTGGCTGTGTCGCGCACCCACGCGCAGTGGCTGGAGTCGAGGCCATGTGTGAGCACGATGGGAGAGTTGTCTCCGGTAAACCAGCCGGCGCGGTCTTCCATCTCGTCGATCCAGGCGCGCGCGTTGGTTTTACTGCTCGTTGCAATAAAGAAGTCTCGCGGCTGATCGTCCTTGACCGCGGGGGAGTTGTGATAGCCGAACTGCTGCCGTATCTCGTGGTTGAAGTTGCGGCTGAGCGAATCCAGATTCAACGTGCAGCTTGTCACGTACATCGCGTAGGCGGCCTTGCTGCCGCCCTGCAGACCGAGCCGTACCTGGGTTTCGAGGTTAACCACACAGCGGCTGTTACGCATGAAGCCAAACTGCAGGCTTGCGCGGTTTCCGTGCCCGGCATAGACGGTCAGCAGGAAGTTGTCACCGTAGAGGTTGTCGACGCCGGAGAGGCCAACCATCGTGGACTCATAATAGTCCTGCGGCCATGCGCTGACATTGGTCCAGCGCTGGCCGGTCCAGCCGTTGGCGTTGAGGGAGTCCCGCAAGCTGGACGTGACATCGTTCAAATCGTCGTTCTCGCACCCGTTGCCGGAGAAGTCCGTCGATTCGTCTATGTAGTAGGTTTTCTGACCCCACGCGGGGTTCAATGCCAAGAGCACCGCGAGGCACACGATGGCGAGCTGCGTGGCGCATCGAATCCAGGCGTTGCCGCTGCGCGGTGCCAACAACGAGTATTGGAATTGATCGTTCATAACACCATCCCTCCATGCAGTTTCTGTTGCCCAACAACGTTTAATGGCTCCGAATCCTGTCCCAAATATCGTTCCATCGTTCACCCGTGACGCAGGGGACGCCATGCTTTGCATCGCCCACAACAAACGTCGTATCCGGGTCGTTAGGGGGTCAGTCCTTGAACGCGGACAGTCCAGCCAAAAGGGGCGCGCCGAAGCCGGCGCGTCCCTTTCCATGCTGCGGCCAGGATTGATAGTCAAGTCATGAGCCCTGTATCTGCCCGCGGTTCAGCATGTCTCATCCGATTCCCGGGCGATTCGTTCCAGTAGATCCAGCACCTCTGGGCGGAGTTCTTCAGCCAGTCGCAGGATTCTCTCATCCTGTTGCAGAGCCTCCTTGTGCGAGGCAGGGGGCGGGTCGGTGCAAAACTCTTTGATGCACCGGCGCAGGCCTGCAAGATTGAGCCCCAGTTCGGCGAGTCGTTTCTCCAGCTGGGCCGAGAAGTTTTTCCGGTCGAGGAGGCAAGCCAGGAGGCGGCACAGGCGCTCTCTTTGCCCGCGGGGGTCATCCTTGCCGGAAGGCGGCGGATTGTCCCCACCTTTCCATACCGCGCCAGTGACTTCCTGCTCCCGCGTAAAGGGGAAGCCTCGCAGCGAAGCTCCCCTTGCACGGACCCTGAAGCGGTAGATCCCGGAAAGCGACGCGCTCAGGGTCGCTTCATAGATGCCCTTGTCGACTCCGGCAAGGTTCAGGGTCGTGGATGTGTTGTCCGGCCGGGTCAGCTCCGCAACCACCGCGGCACCCGATTCCAGAGGGATGCTGTGCTCGGTCAGTACGGCACTCAACGTCAGGGTTGCTCCCGGCTCATAACTGCTCTGGGCAAGGCTGACTCGAAGCCTCAGGCTCGAGTAGGCATGCACGGTAACGGCATAGCGAAGTCCGTGAGTCGCAATGTCCCGGAGCCACTCGGGATACTCTACGTAAGCGGCCAGAGAGCGTTTGAAGTACTTCTCGTCCACACTGAGGACCGCCGTCCACATGCCCGGCCCGGCCCCGGCAGCGCCCAGCGGCAGCGGCAAGGTCAGGCGATAGAATGCCACGTTGCTGCCGGTGAAGAAGCCGGCGCCGGTGATTGACGGCGCTGTCGCGGGCGTGAGCAGATCCCCTGCCGGTGACTCCAGCGCGAACCGGACCGCCGCAGGCGCTGGGGTCAGGAGGATGACGTCGCTGGTGATATCGGCCTCATTCAGATGGAAGGGGATGCGGTGCTTCTGGCCGGGAAGGATGCGCGCTTCGGGGTCCACAACGATATCGGAGTTTCTGACCCCGGCCAGGATCTGGAGAAAATATTTGCTCAACTGGAATTGCCGGTCCGCGTCCAGCGCACCGGTGAGCAGAACGTATCCCCCCGTCCCGTTGGTCAGCGTGGTGAGGGCCGCGGGCTGGATCTCCTCTGCCGTTCCCAGGCCGATTGCATATACCCGGTCATCGATGTCCGCGACATCGGCGAGGAAGGCGGGGCGGTTCTCATGGCCGTCGGTAAACACGAGGATTGCCTTGGTATCGTAGCCCGTCACGGGAGCGAGCCGGAGGTGCGCCCGTTCCACACCGTCGCCGATGGAGGTCCAGCCCGCGGGGTTGGGTGTGTGCCCCATGATATGGCCTTTGGCCGTATTGCGGCCGGTACCGAACCCGGGAGGCCCCGCCGCGGTCACCGGCATGACATCATAGGCATCCTGGTCGAAGCTGACGATTCCGATGGCATCGTCCTCATGGATCACTTCGCAGAAGGGCAATGCGGAATACCTGAGGACGTCATTGCGGGTCAGAAGCGGAGCGCCGAAGCCGGAGGCGAAGTTCATGCTGTTGGACTTGTCCAGGACGACCAGCACCGCAGCATTGGGCCGGTTAATGGTATTTGCCGTGATGGGGATCGTCCACGTATTCCCGGTTTCGACGCAACGGATGGTCACCGTGCCGGCGGCTGTATCTCCGTCGTTGGTTCCCGTGTAAGAGATCCAGAGATGGGCATAGCGGGTGGCAAGGTTTGCGGCCACTCCCAGAGTTGCGATGGCGCCGAGGGGCGCTCCGAAGACCGTACCGGCAGGACCGCTTGTGACGGTGGGGCCGCTCGTGATCTCGAACGTGAGTGCGCGGCAGGAGTTCACAGAGAAAATGGCGGCCCGTACGGTCGTTTCTCCTTCCGGGACATCGTTGAACGTGAGGACCGGCGTGTCGAGATTCACCCCGACGAGGTCTCCCTCACATGGAGCAGCGACGCAGAACTCGATGAGACCCGCAGTGACGTCGAGGATGATATTCTCCATTTCGGCCCAGGGCGGTTGAAACACCGTGCCCCACTCGATCGTGAAACTGTAGACCTTGTTCTTGCCCGGGTCGATCCTGTGGCGGCCGTAGGCGTAGTCATCACTCGTCCCGGATGTCGGGTAGAGATCGAAGCTCTGCTCCGCCGTGTAACTCTTCCCACGCACCGTCTGGATTGCATCGCGCACGCGGGTCGCGAGCCCGGACATCGCCGTATGATCCCCCGCAGGGAGATATTCTTTGTATGCCGTGTCTGCATCGATCCCGCGGAGCGCATTAAAGGCGGGATTCATGAAATTCATCGCGGGGTCCGTGATCTGGTTCTCATCATCGCCCCAGCAATAGAGCACCAGCTGGCTGTAACTGTGGATGTCGATGAACCAGCGAATCCTCGGATAGGTATCGAACAGCCAACGGACATTCCGGGTCTCGGCCTCGGAAAACGCCGCGGTACCGTGATACGTATACTCACAAGGGTCTGTGGAGGTGTAGAGGTCGACGCTCGAAGCGGGTGCAAACAAACTCGGAAAGTTCCAGAGAAAGTCGTAGTTGCGGTTGATGTCCACACCGGTGCAACCCGACCCCACCGGGTTTCGGTTCTTCCTCCACATCGCATCCGCCGTCTGGCTGTAATTCCGGCCATCGGGGTTGACGAGGGGAAGAACGAAGACATGCAAGTCCTCCACAAGAGCCCTGATCTGAGCGCTCGTGAATGATTTTCCGCCATAGACAAGCCCGGTTCCCAACGTATAGGCTTCCAGCACGTCTGCGGCGAAGTTGATGCAGATCTCGCAGGAGCCCCATTCGCGGGCATGGACACCTCCAATGAACAGAACGGCGTCCTTGCTGCCAATGCTGCCGGTACCGATGCGCAGGGCGTGGCAGGTCCGCCCTTCGTGGGTTGTGTTGGGTAAGGTGATGAGGTTCGTGAGCGCCGGGTACGCCGTGGTCAGCGCACTCAGGGCCGACTCCACTTCGCTGACATTGTAGTAAGCCATGACGTCACTCCTTTCTGCCAAGTCCGCGGGGCACGATGTTTCCCTTTTCGAACCGGTTGCCGCGGCCCACTTCCTTCTGGCGCTCTTTGCCCACCTTGGTGGCGTCTTCGATGATCTCGAAAACCACATTGGCTTTTTTAAGCTTGCCCAGGAGCTCCTCGGGCACGTAGGCATCCATGCTCAAGGTGCCGTCGGGCAGACGCCTTGGCCCTCCGCCCCCAATGTCCAGCTGAAACTCTTTCACAAATTTTGCCAGGGTTTCCCGGTCTGGAGCACTGAGGGCAATCCTCATGATCTTCCTTTCTTTCGTGCTCATATCCACTCCTTTCTGTCTTATCCATTCTGCTCTTGATAAAGTTGTCTTACCGGAGCTGTCTTGATATGCCCGCGCCGGGTATTCATCATGAGAAACGAGCCCAGGATGATACCGGCAATGGCCATCATTTGCGGGAATGTCAGCATCAGCAGTACTTTCGGGTTCAACCGATAGAATTCGGTCACGAATCGAGCCAGGCCGGCAAGGACTAGATACAAACCGAAGCGCACTCCATCGGCCATATCTTTATCCCTTACTTTCCATAGAAGGATTGAGATGCACAGGTACGCCAGCATTTCATAAATCTGTGTCGGGTGAACCGGTACATCCGCCGGATATTGGCCCCCGGGGAACGCCATGGCCCAGGGCGCCGTCGAGGGAATCCCGTGACAGCACCCCGACAGGAAGCATCCGAGTCGACCCAGTGCGTGCCCGAGGGGAATAATGGGTGCGGCAAGGTCAAAGGTCCTCAGGACGGGCAATCTCCTCAGCCTCAGCGTCAGGGCGATTGAAATGCTCCCGAACAGGAACGCCCCGTACCAACCCTGGCCGGGTATCCTGAAAAAAAGCTCATAGGGGCTCAGAACGAATAGATCCCACTTTTCGAGAATATCGTAGACCTTGCTGCCCAGCAGCCCCGCCGGGATTCCCACGCCTGCCAGGACAATCCACAGGTGCCTCGGGTAATGCTTCCGGTTGAGCTCACGCCTCAGCAGGAGCGCCGACACGGCGATGGCCGCGATACCGAAAAGGATATAGCTGCCGATGTCCAGCGTATAGATATGTATTTTCGGATGCATTGGCTCACATGTGCCGACTGCAGAATGGCTGTCCCGCATCCGGGGCGAGACGTACTAGTAATCCGTCCACGTTCCGTACGGGACCTCCCGGCCGGGACGGAAAAGCGCGGTGACCCGCTCTATCGAAGCGGATCACCGGCTGAATTCCCTCGCACTGGCAAGCCGAAGGGATGAGGGAACTGGGGGGCAGGGCATAGACGCCCTGTCCCCATGCCGTCCTTCGGGATCAATTGCAATTGCCGTCGGGAGCGGCAGACTGTACCCATGCGGGTGCATAGCCGACGTTGTTGCAATTGTAGGTGATCCACATGTAGCCGCTCTCGCCCCACCAGGTGTTCCACGAGTTTTTGATGAGCCATGCCCCCTTGGCATCGTCC
Organism: uncultured delta proteobacterium; assembly: GCA_963802225.1. Taxonomy (GTDB): domain Bacteria; phylum Desulfobacterota; class Syntrophia; order Syntrophales; family UBA2192; genus UBA2192. The sequence goes on from CAWDHZ010000010.1 coordinate 19,380, forward strand.
CAACCGACCAGGGTGACGGCATGGTTGATCATTTCCAGGCACTGCCAGGTGACGGTGCCGTCAGTGACTGTGGGGTGCCAATTGCCGGAGTTGGGAAGAGGCCATGCGGGTTGCGCGGTACCGGACCGCCCCGCACTAATCACTTGGTAGATATAGCCATCCGCGGACTTGACCAGATCGCCTGCGGCGTAATTGGTCAAAGCACCCCACCCGCCGGCGCATGCATTGAACACCCCGCTCGTGTACGCCTGAAACAGGCCGGCGACTTCAACGGCAATGGCGAGCGGGCCGTACTGGCAGAGCGCCTGCTTGATGGTCGCGACGGAAGGGATCGGATCATTGCCCACATAACCCCAGGCAGCCGCCTTGAAGGACCTCGGGACGTTCCTGCAGGCTCCCTTTACCGCCATATAGGGGTAGGTGATCTCTACAGCGCTGCCCGTGCTGATCAGGTAATCGAAGGCCCACCACCCGCCACCGCAGCTGTAGCCCCAGGGGTTGCAGTCGAGGGTGTCCTGCTCGGAGCTGTCAATCGGCAGGTTGTTGCTGATCCAGTAGCTGCTTTCGAAGGCCCCGTTCGTGGCGAAAGCCCAGCAGCTTCCGCAGTTCCGCTGATCCTTCACGGGGGTGACCTTGTTCAGGGTTCGCCAATCGAAGCTGGCAGCCGTGGCTGAGCAGTTCGCCGACACGGCCGACATAAGTTTCGGACTTATCCGTGCCGCCGCTGCGGCGTTCTGCCGGATGATCCGTTCCTTCAAGTCCGGCGGGGCCACCAGGCCGGTGATCTCATCGATTCTGTAATCCATGACCTTGGTGTAACCCACCTGAAAGGTGTAGTTCTTGGTGCGAATCTGATCGCGGAAGATCTGAAGTTGCGACTTGACTGCCTGAGGTGCGGTCAGTTCACTCTGCTGGTAATATTCCATCGTGCCCTGTTTGATCTCGGCTTTTTGCTGAGACCAGGCAAGCCCTGTACACATGCCTGATACCAGCACCAGGGCAAAGAGAACCCGGAGAATCTGAAATCGCCTCATGGTGTCCTCCTTTGCTTCATGAAAGGTTATAGAATGGTCTCGATACGATCCGCCTGATTATCTCTATTCTCCCGACTGGAGAATTGCTTGTTTCAACGGGCTTTCCCGTGCACACGGCGCATTTGACGGAAATGGGATCATTCCGTGAACGTGGACGGTCCAGTTAATCGTGGAATGAAGAATTCTTGTGGCTGGTTAATAGGACTGCAGGCTGCTCAACCTGGAAATCCGGATGAAAGGAATTTGAGATTCATGGCGCCTCCGTCGAGTCAAGAAAGCCGGTTATGGTTTCCAACCGTGAAGGACCAAGACGAGCGAAGGGGAGAGTGAAGATGCTAAGAGGTGATGATGAGTAAATCTCTAAATGTAAGCAGATTTCGTTGCATCTGTTGAATATGTAACAGAAGCAGCGTAACTATTCAACTTTTTTGTTATTGGATAGTTATAGAGCAAATATGGCGGGAAAACCCAAAGGGTCAGCCATCATCGGCTGACCCTTTACTTCTTGGTGCGCTCCCGTATCTGGACCAGAAATGATGAAAGCTCTTTTAATGCTTGCCTTTTCCCTTCCCTTTGCCCTTGGAATCCTGGCCGTTGTAGAGATCCTGGCTTCGCTTCAGGGCATGGAACTCCTTCGAGCCCGGCTTGATGCCCAGGCTCTTGGCGATCACCCCCCAGCCCTTGCCCTTCGAGGTTTTGTACTCCCTCAGCACCTGGTCGCTCGGCCGGTGCGACATCTCCCCGAGCCTGAACACGATGTAGGCATCGGCCGGGCTCGATACGTTGCCGATGACCGCCGTGATCTGCGCATCGCCGATCTGGAAGCGGGTCGCAAGCCTTGCCCGGAAACCCGAGGGGTCCGCCTGGGCCTGGATGTTGAAGTCATTGACCCAGGCGAAGTCCTGAGCTGCCTGCGCGGATGCAGCGAACAGCAATACGATGGAAAGTGCAAAGAAGATTTTTCGTTTCATGAAGCCCTCCTACAATAAGAATGAGTCATTACGAGCAACCGACCCCGACTTCGTGTGAGGCTATCGATGGAAGAAACAGTTTTTAAAATCCTCCCCAACCCTCCTTTTTTAAAGGAGGGGGTTTAATTTCCCCCTTTGATAAAGGGGGATTGAGGGGGATTTTCCCGTATCTATTTGTGCTATTTCTCCGGAGGCATCGGCACCGCGACGCCGATTACGGCCGCCCGATGTCCCGTCCTTTATAATCCGTCTTTCAGACTTTGTAAAGCGACCCTCTCTGGAGCTCCATGATCTCGCGCGCCAGCTCCCGTTCCAACTCCTTGTCCAGCTGCGTGAACCGGATGGCCACGAACTCCAGCCCGCTGCAGCGCGCATCCGGGGGAGTCCAGGCCCGCCTGACCACGGCCGGGATGAGGTGCCGCGTCCCGTCGCTTCCGGTGTAGCTCACCTGGAGGGCGCGGTTGTACTCGAAAGGGTTTTCGACGCCGTGGCTGAAGAGGGCCCCGCCGATGGAGATGTCGATCAGGTTGACCGACAGGGAGTCGACCTCGATGCGCGCCGACCACTCCGAGCCGGGCCTCACCCGGTAGTGCATCCTGAGGTTGTAGGTCTCGAAGGGGGAGGTCTTGCGGATGCAGAGGGCCAGGACCGTACGGGACGGGTTCAGCGGGTATTCGCGGATGATCTCCTCGAGCTTGCCGGAAAAGCCCCAGCGATGAAGCTGGTCGCCCTTGCGGGTCAGGCGGGTCACCCGGGCGTCTTTACCGAGATCGGAGGGCCTGACGGGCGGGGTCGTCTGGGAGAGGATATACCGCTCCCCCTCGATGTCGTGGATGATCGCCCTGCGGACATCGATTTTCTCTTTCAGCACATCCATCTCGAGGATGAGCTCTACATTGGAGCCGGGTGCGATATTCATGACCGTCGACGGAACAACCCCCCGTTCCTCCCTGATCATAACATCGAACAGGTTGCAAATAACTTGAGCCCTTCGACCGGTTTTTGCTCCTTTTGCCCTGTGTTTTCCCTCTTCCCCCTACCGGACCTCGAAGAAAAACATCTCTATCTGCTCCTCCTCGACGCCTCCCGGCGGCGGCGTCCACGGGCTCTGCGGCTACTACGCGGCAAGAGGCCTCTGAGCGCAGGTGCGCTGCATCCCCGCTCGATATGTCACGCTCTTGGGAAGAGAGGTCAAATGACCATGGAAAAAGGTTCGGATAATTTCTCTTGGCAGGAGGGGTTTTGATTCGGCATTCGAGCGGAAGTTCCCCGAAGGGCTATCCTGCAGTCAATTACTTTCCTTAGTTGATTGATGTCAAAAGGCTTGGAAAAGCAGACATCGGCCCCTGCGTCCGCGAGATCTTTAAGGGCCGATAAGTAGCCGCTGATGCCGATGATATAAATGTCTTGAAAGTGCGATTTAATGCACTTGCAAAGTTCGGCGCCATCCACACTGATGATTTCCGAATCCGTGATAACGATGTCGTATCGGCTGCCCTGCAGCTTGTGGATTGCTTCTCTGCCATAGCTTGCCTCGTCCACGACATGGCCGCAGCGCCTCAAAAAAGACGACAGCAGCTGCGCGATGCCCGAATTCGATTCCACAACAAGCACTTTCATGACTGCCTTCCGTTAGGGTTTTCCGTTTGTGAAGGTGGATCCGACGGTTCTTCAAGGCATGGCAGACACGGATTTGCAATCACGCCTGCACTTGCCGGTGGAGTTGTGGATGGTCATAGAAGGGTTGCGCGGGCCCTGACAATCACCGCCAGCGTGGATCCGATCTGCATCCAGGTTACGGGTTCGCCGCAGATGCTGTATCGATTCAGGACGGGAGCGGCCGTTTTTCCGACAATCGAATGAGGATCCCGGATGCGGGTCCTTGCAGGAACAGATAACAAAGTTATCATATCTGAACGGAAAAGTTTTTTAAATACGACGAAAGTCTGAATTTATGCGAAATCCGGAAAAAAGAGACGGCCTTTGCGGGCGGACCCCTTCTGCTCTGCGGTGTGCCCTCGAGGGCTCGAACCGGGGACCTTTGGGTCCCTGATTTAAGATCCGCTTGATTCATGGGATCATCCCGTCAAGAGCCGAGCATTCAATCATTTCTTGCTTGGACTAGCTCCGTTGCCCCCATTTGGGGGAGTCCCCTTTTCTCCGTGGAATCAAATGAATATGGCAATGGAATACTTTCTGCCCGGCTGCCTCCCCCACATTTACGCCGATATCGAATCCCGTGATCAGGGGATCGTTTTCTAATAACTGCTTTTCCCGGATTTTCAACAACTCATAGATGGCATCATGCTCTACCTGAATGCTGTCAAAATAACTGGCAAAATGCCTTTTGGGGATGATGAGGGTGTGTCCTTCCGTGGAGGGGTATTTGTCGGGTATGGCAAAGGCATGATCATTTTCAATCAGGATATTTTCTTTGGATGCTGCGCAGAATATGCAATCGTGACTGAACTCTTCATCCGCACCAGGCCTGAAGTCCGAATCATCCTTGTCCGATCTTGATGTGCTGCACTTGTCGCACAGAACCTGTAGATTTTCATAGATCGTCTCCCCGCCTCTTGATACGGGCTTTACATGGCAGATATTCAAGAGCCGTTCATGGCTGGTCGCTCCACAGAGCATACATCGACCCTTTGCCGCTTTCAGGACTTTATACCTCAGAGTGTCAGGAACATCCTTTTCCCCCGTTTTCAGGGCATCGCCGGATCGATCGGATATCAAATCCACGATCCTGGCGGCCTGCGTTTCACTCAGGCTTTCCTTTGTTATCAGCATCTTCATCAGGTCCGATTTATTCATCGATTACCCCTCTGATCTCTCACGGTCCTGCCACGTTCTCTTTTGATCCCTCCCGAGCATCCTTGTCCATCGGTTGGGCTGTACAGCAAGCCATGTTCTATTTTGACCCGCTTCCGCATATTTTACCACGGCAAACATTCTATTTGTGACGGATGCCCCTTTCCATGTTCACAGATGCCGACCTCCCCCTCTCTGCCGGCATCAACTTCTGCCGGGGGCTATGCCGGAGAATGCCGCGCCTTTCCAAAGAGTTATCCCGCCTTCCCAGGCCTCGATGGGGTGACGTAATCGATCGAATCGGATGGCGGTTTCCATCGGGGGTGCGCCATTACCGCAACTGCGAGGCGGCCTGCCGAGAGGGCTTCTAAGATATTTAGACCTGCCTATTCAGGCGCCAACGGATATGAATCATTATTTTTAAACTGTATATTATGGTGCAAGGGCGATCAGGGCTTAATGGGGCTGACGTATCGATCCAAGGAAGGGAAAGATTATGAAACTGCCGGCATCGAGCGACAAAGTGATGGAGATGGGCACGATCCGCGATAGAAAGATGCAATCGAGCATCGTCGACAGCATGAACCGATACTTCCAGAACGACTCGGGAAAACCAAGACAAGACCTCGAATCTGCGATCATGAATTCCGTGAAGCGCTACTTCGAGGGGCCGAGCCGCGACGGAATATAGATATATCCCCCTTACCATGGCCTCATCCAGTTTCCGACTATACTGGATGAGGCTTTTTGAAGCCTTTCCTGTTTCCCTGATTGACTTAAACGTTAAGCCGTGTACCGTTGAAATTCATCGCACCAGGGCGCCGGAAATTTAGAGCTTTATTTTTCTGCTTATTGATCAGTTGGTATGCTCGCCAACTCCGCAGCAGCGTTCGACACCGTTTGACAGGCTCACGTCAGGCGCTGCGGAATGCGGGTGCAATCGTTTTCAACCAACCATTCTCTCGCAACGGGGAGGCGCGGGAGAAAAACCTCGAAAGGCGATTTCCCCAAGTCCAACTCACTTCAATCATCACTTCACGATCACACCTCTGAACTTGCCCTAAAGCCCTCCGCCAAAAAGATTACATCCGCTGATGCACGATCCCTGGACCTGTCTTGGGGGAGAGTGTTATGAATCGGCAATTTCGGAAGTTCCTCATGTTTGTGCCTCCAGAGGGGCGAAAGCGATTCTCTTTACCTCTCTCGGAGGCCTTCTTGGAGGGTTCTCTTATAGACCTTCAGAAAGGGGAAACGAATATGGTTACCAAAGAAAAAAAACAAAATGCCGCTAAGCATGGTGATTTTTTAATTTGGGTTGTCTCATGCGTTATCCTGGCTTGGTTTATTTTTCTGGGTTTAGTCACCCAGGCCAGATAGAAATGGCTGGGGCAAATCCTTCCGGATGTTAGCTACTTCATAGCCAAAACACAAAAGGGGCTGCAGCCAAAAGCCACAACCCCTTGATTTTGCTGGTGCGCCTTTCAGGAATCGAGCCGGAGAAATCTTAGATCGGCTTTCAGAGATTCACTGACCTGAAATTAAGATTATGACCGATTGAGAAAGCCCGGAAAACGAATAGACTAAAAAGTGTGATCCTTCAGGCAGTGTCGAGTCATCGAGTCAATAAGGAATAAAACAGCAATAGCAAAAAGGAAGGTGAAAGCCATGCAGTATTCTTTTAAATGCCCTGCACCCTGCAATTACGAAATTAAGGTTGATGCCCAGAATGACGATGAGGCGATGAACAAACTTATGGCAGCAGGCAAGGTTCACGTCAAGGATGCTCATGCCAATATGCCGCCGATGCCAGAGCAAAAAATGAAGGATATGTTTAAGGCGGGCATGAAGAAGGCGTAAGGGGTAGAAAATGCGAAAAAAAGGGGCCAGCCTTCATCGGGCTGACCCCTTCTGTCTTATGGCGCGCCCTCCGGGGCTCGAACGCAGGACCTTTTCCCCCTACATTCCCAGGTAGGCCCTGCGGATCTCCTCGGAGTCCAGAAGCTCTTTGGCGCTGCCCGTCAGCACGACACGCCCGGTCTGGAGCACGTATCCGCGATGGGCGATCTCCAGGGCCTCCTGGACCATCTGTTCGACCAGCAGCACGGTCATCCCGCTGCGATTGATGGCGACGATGGTCTCCATCATCTTCTCCACGAGCGTCGGCATCAGGCCCAGTGACATCTCGTCGAGCATCAGCAGCTTGGGCCGCGACATCAGCCCCCGGGCGATGGCGAGCATCTGCTGCTCTCCGCCGCTCAAGGTCTCGGCGGTCTGGCGTGCTCGATCCCGCAAGATGGGGAAAAGCTCCAGCATTTCATCGAGGCGCCGCTTGATCTCGGCGTCCGATTTTTCGGTATAGGCGCCCAGCGAGAGGTTTTCCTCGACGGAGAGCTTGGCGAACAGCCGCCGCCCTTCGGGTACGTAGCTGATGCCGAGAGCCAGGGTCTGATGGGCGCGCAGCCGCGAGATATCCCGCCCCTCGAAGCGGATGGTGCCTTGCAGGGGGTTGTTGAGGCCCGCAATGGAGCGCATGGTGGTGGTCTTGCCGGCCCCGTTGGCTCCGACGACGGCCACCAGTTCACCCGGCATGACCTCCAGGGACACGCCGAACACCACCGGTACCCCGTCGTAGCCTGCGTGGACGTCGGTGAGGCTCAGGATCGGGTCAGGCATTGCTGCGTTCCTCCCTTTTGGCCTGCAGGCGGCGACTGAACTTCGCGCCCAGGTAGGCGGAGATCACACGCTCGTCGTCGATGATCTCATCGGGGGGTCCCTCGGCGATCTTGATGCCGCCGTCTAGCACCACCACCTTGTCGGCGATGGGCATGATGGCCTCCATGACGTGCTCGACGATCAGCAGCGTGACGCCCTCCTTGCGAATATTGCGGATCAGCTCCAGTGCGGCCTTGACCTCGGTGGAGGTGAGCCCCGCCATGACTTCGTCGAGCATCAGCAGCTTGGGCCGCGTTGCCAAAGCCCTGGCGAGCTCGAGGCGCTTCTTGCCGCCGATCGGCAAATCGCCTGCGGGTTTGTCGGTGTATTCCGCCAGGCTGCACATCCGGATGCAGGTCTCGGCCGTCTCACGGGCCTGCGCGCCACTGGCGCCTTGCAGAAACGCGCCCACCAGCACATTGTCGAAAACCGTCATGTCCTTGAGCGGCCGCACTACCTGGAAGGTGCGCACCGCGCCCATGCGGGCGATCCGGTAGGATGGCAGTCCCGTGATCTCGGCGCCGTCGAAAAATATCCGGCCGGCAGTAACCGGGTACAGACCGGAGATGCAGTTGAACAGGGTGGTCTTTCCGGCGCCGTTGGGCCCGATCAGGCCGACGATCGCCCCGGCCTCGACGGTGAAGCTCACGCGATCGTTGGCGACGAGCTCCCCGAATTTCTTGGTTACGTCGCGGACTTCAAGCAGAGCCAACGGAAGCCCCTCCTTTTGCGGCGGCCGGCCGGCGGGCGAAGCGCCTGGCGATGTCGCGGACGATCCCGCTGATGCCTGCCGGCTGTTTGACGACAATGACGATGATCAGAACCCCGAAAACGATGAGATCCACCCCGCCGCCCAGACCGCCCCACAGCGCGCGGGTGTACTCCTGCAGCGGAATGAGCACCGCGGCCCCGAGAAGCGGCCCCGCCAGGGTCCCCGCCCCGCCCAGGATCGCGACGAGCACGAACTTCATCGACATGTCGAGCGACATGACCATTCCCGGGTCAACACGCAGGTTGTACTGTACGAAAAAGGCGCCGCACAGCCCGGCCAGCGCCGCCGACAGGGCCATGGCCGTGAGCTTGACGGCCGTGCTGTTGACCCCGAGCGACTCGGCCGTCTCCTGGCCCTCGCGCACGGCCCGCAGGTAGTAGCCGAAGCGGTGGCTCTCGAGAAACCGCACGATGCCGAAGATCAGCACGAACAGCACCAGCGCGCAGTAGTAGTAGCCGGTCTTGGAGTCATACCACATCAGGTTCTTGAGCCCTTCCTCGACCATCGGGTAGTCCAGCCCCAGCGCCCCGCCCACCCAGTACCAGACCAGAAACATCCGGTTGAAGATCTCCACGATGGCGAAGGTGGCGATGGCAAAGTAATGGCCGCTCAACTTGAAGCAGGGGTAGCTGATGAGCACGGCCACCACGGCGGCTGCCAGCATGCCGACCCCGATCCCGGGCCAGGGGCTCAGGCCATAGGTGACGACAGCCATGCCCGCACCGTAGGCGCCGATGCCGAAGAACACCGAGTGGCCGAAGGAAGTTTGTCCGCCGTATCCGCCGATGATGTTCCAGGCCTGGGCCATGCTGGCAAAGAGCAGGATCAGGATGAGCACGTGCATGAGGAAGGAGTTGGCCGTAATTGCGGAGACGGCCGGCACCAGGGCCATCAGCGCCACGAGGGCGAGCCAGAACAGGTCTTTTCGTTTCAGCGCATTGTGGTTCATGAAGTTACCATCCGAAAATGCCCTTGGGCCGCAGGAAGATGAGGGCGAGGTAGAGCCCGAACACGGCCACGTATTTGAAGACCGGTGCGATGTAGTAGCCGCCCAGGGCCTCCACGATGCCGATGAGGAGCGCCGCCACCAGCGCCCCGGGGATGCTGCCGAAGCCGCCCATGGCCACGCAGATAAAGGCGATCAGGCTGAACAGGGTGCCGACCTCCGGATGCACGGCCAGGTATGTGGGCATGATGCCCCCGGCGATGCCGACGGTGGCCCCGCCGATGCCGAAAACCAGCAGATAGATCCGCTCCGTGTTGATGCCCATCAGCTCCGCGGCCTCCTTGTCCATGGCGGTGGCCTGGATGGCCCAGCCGAAGCGCGTGCTGCGGACCATGTAGTACGTGAGGCCCACCACGACGAGTGCCACGATGGCGGTGACGAGCTGGGGCACGGGCACAATCAGGGTCCCCAGCAGAAACGTCTTGTCTCCCAGCCAGGTGTCGGAGAGGATGCGGAAGTTGGGAGTGAACTGGTTGAGGCAGAGGTTCTTGAGGAGCATCGCCAGCCCGAAGGTCGCCAGCAGGGCCGAGAGCGGGGGTTTGCCGATCGTGTACTTGATGATCAACCGATACGTCAGGGCCCCCAGGATAAAGATGAAAAGTCCGCCTGCAAACATGGAGACGAGGGGGTCCACGTTCATCAGGAACCCCAGCCAGTACGTGACGTACATCGCGATCATCACGTACTCGCCGTGGGCGAAGTTGATCACGTCCATCACACCCCAGATGAGACAGAGCCCGACGGCCACGAGGGCGTAGAGCATGCCGTTGAGGATGCCGTCCAGCAGTACTTGAAGCAGAGTGTCCATAGCAAATCTGAGGATTCATAAAGGTGCCGGGGGCCCAGAGACCCCCGGCACCGGTTCAGTTAAAATTCCTCACACCAAGGTGTCAGGAATTTAGAAACTTAGGGAAGTGGTCTATCTGTTATTATGCTCGCTTACCCCGCAGCAAGCTGCGGGGAATGCGCGTGCAATCGTTTTCACAACAATGCGGTTTGGCTGTTAGCGCTTATCCCACGGCTTCATGGGGAAGACCGGTTTTGTGTCCGCCTTTTCCGTCGGGAAAACCTTCTTGTACTTGCCGTCCTGGAGCTGGGTGACGATGCTCAGGGCCAGCTTGTTCTGGCCGCCCGGGACGAAAGCCACCTTGCCGCTCAGGGACAGCGGGGAGGGCCACGTGTTGGCGTAAAGGGTCTCGGCCACCTTCGTGGAATCCAGGCTCTTCGCCTTCTCGATGGCCTGGGCCAGGACCAGCATGGCGATGGTTTCCTGGATGCTGTCGCTGTCGTAGGGCACGCCGCCGGTCTTCGTCTTGAAGATCTTCTCCACCTCGGCCACGGCGGGCATCATGCTCGCAAACTCGGGCGAGTAGCCCGTCGAGCCCATGAAGAAGTCGGCATCGGCGCCCAGCTGCTTGGAGATGACGGGGTCCTGGTAGCCGCTGCAGTAGTTGAGGGACACCTTGGGGACCCAGTTCATCTTCTTCATCGTCTTGACCATCAGGGCGTAGTCCGCACCCAGCACGGCCCCGAACAGGGCGTCGGGGTTCTTGGACTTGACGGTCTGCACCTCGCTATCGAGGTTGGTGGCGCCGGGGGTGAAGGGCACGTCGGCCACGATCTGGAAGCCACCGGCGGCCGCCGCCTTCTTGGCCTGTTCGGAGGCGTTTTTGCCGAACACGGAATTCTCGTAGATGATGCCGAGTGTCTTGATGTTGGCGTTCTTCTGGGTCTTGTTGAGCCACTGCAGGACCTCGATGAACTCGTGGGACTCGACCTCGTCGGTCGACGCCGTGCGGAAGAAGTACTTCATTTCCTTGCGCTGGGTCAGTGCCGCTGAGCTGGAGGCGCCGCACATGAAGATCTTCTTGGCGCGCTCGGCCACCATGCTCGCCGGCATGCTCACGGAGCTGTTGTAGGCGCCTATGATGGCCCACACGCCCTCCTGGTTGATCAGGCGCTCGGCCTCGGCCTTGCCCACGTCGGGCTTGCCCTGGCTGTCGGTGTGCACGAGCACGAACTTGTACCCCTCGAGCCAGCCTTTCTTGTCAGCCAGCGGGACCTTGATCTTGGGGTTCTTGTTGTTGAGGATCTCGACCGCCGTCTCCACCGCCGCCTTGCAGCGCTGGCCTGCGAGCGCCACGGGGCCTGTCAGGGGGAAAATGGTGCCGATCTTGATAACCTTTTCTTGCGCCAGGGTCGGCGCAGGGGCGACGCCCAGCATCAGGGTGACCGCCACAGCGACCAGGAGCCAGATTGTCATACGGGACTTGCAGTGAACCATCGGTGACCTCCTCTCTCGGTTTAAATTGTACCTGTGCTGCACGGGCAGGGCCAAGGCACACGTGGCATTGGCTTTCACAGGCTGTCAATGCGTTCTGAGGGATAACAAGGCGTAATCGCTTGAAGAGGGACGATAGTAAATGCATCCTTTTATGTCAAGGAGGTTTTCGCAGGGCAAAACACAGACAAGGGGCCAGCCGCAGAGCAGCTAAACCCTCGATTTTAATAGCGCGCCCTCCAGGGCTTGTACGAGCGAATCTGAAATCAGGGTTCGCACGCAAAGAGCACAAATGCTTACTAATGAACGGATGGCTTTTTAAAAAACTATATTGAGGCATCGTTTTCATGGACATGCTATAAATGATGAAATTTATCTCCCCATTCTCGAAGTGGCATTCGTGGCATTTATGGAATTATTTTCCGCAATTGGAGTTATGAGAAACAAGAGGCCTTGTGTTACCTTAAGGTTCGCAACATCCGTATCCCGGGCATGACAATTCCATATTGATACTCTACACCCTTCACAAATCCTTAAGGAGGAAGCCAGAATGAAAAAAATCATTTTATCCTGTTTTTTATTGGTATTCGCCTCGATGTTCATCTCTCTCGCTGAGGCGGGGGAGTACATCAACAATTGCCCGGTTCCCGATAACTTAAAAATCATCCAGCCCGATGGAAACGTAGTGCCCCCGAAGCTGGCTCTTCTTTCCGGCGTCTGGGAAGGCAACTGGATGTCGTCCGCTATCTTTATCGTAGAGCAAATCAAAGAAAACGAAGCCGTCGTTGTTCTTGCTTGGGCCGGTAATACGGCAAGATCACAGGCAGGGACATCATTTGCCCCCGGCTTTGTCAGACTAAAATGCCCCATCAAGCAGGGCGAAGATGGAAACTATCGAATGATGTGTGCCCTCAAAAGCGGGACCAATATATTGATTCAAACAAATGATCCAAAACAAATAAGAGTTGTGCGAGAAGGATTTGGAACAATGCCCCCAGAAAACAGGGATTCGATATTTAGAAAAAAGGAAATGAAGTAAAAGAATTGCTATTTCGGGATGCGCTTGAGAAATGTCATCATCTCGTTCAGCACCTGTGTCTGACCTCGATCCTCCAGATGCAGGAGATGGCCGACACCGCTGATCTGGACAAAGTTCACATTGCTGAAATTTCGTTTCAGCCGGGAAATTTCTTCATCCGTCATGAGTGCACCCAGCTTTGTCTCGCCCCGAATGAACAAGACGGGACACTTGATCTTCGCCATAATCTCTTCAGTGCCATATCCCTTGGTAAAGCCGTTAAAATCATAAAGCAGCGCGTCGAAATAAGTGGGGTCAAGCGCCCAAAGGCATCCCGCAAAGAACAGGATCCATTGACTGGTCACGCCCGGATAATCCTTATACTTGTCAGCCAGTGCAAGGGCTAATTCTTTTTCAGATGATGCCGATTTCTTCAGGTCCAGCCAGAGACCGAACATGTCCCGGCTCGAATCGACAACTTTTTTATAGTTGTCCAGGTCCAAAGGTGAATCCTCAATGATGAGGGCCTTCACCTTTTCCGGACAGTGTGCGGCTGCCATGAGCGCTATCGCTCCGCCAAGGGAATGGCCTACAAGGACAGCCGGCGCATCCAATTGTCTTAGAAATGTCACGACGTCTTCGGCAAAATCTTCCAGGCGGTAGTGCCCGGCAACCCATTCCGATCTGCCATTTCCTCTCAGATCCATGGCATAGACATGCCACCTTTGAGACAGGCTTGGAATGAGAGAAAGGTATTCTTGCCAGCGCCAGGCTCCCCCGTGGAGCATAACCAGCGGTTCGGCCGATGGAGAACCGGAATCAAGATAATTTATTTTCACCTTGCCGGTATCAAATATTTTTTCCTGCGGCATATCTCCTCCTATTACATGCCTCTTCGGGGGCACATTTACCAGGTCATGCCCGATGTGGCTGCATCCGGCCGTCACAACCAGTGTCAGGAACAGGCAGGTGCCCAAGGTCCACCCATATATCAGCTTCATTCATCCCCTCTGATAAAAAACCTGCTTCTTGAGTTCCCACTTAACAATTGTATAACTATCAATTCTGTCCAGCTCATTTGCTAGTAATATACGACACAAATTGCGGGCATTCCATATCATCATGAAGATCTTAACTGAAATGGAATCTGGCGGTTAATGGGAAATAGAGAGTCCCTCTTCGTTAGCCACCTCTTAGCCAAAACAAGAAAAAGGGGTTATCCATTTTATGATAACCCATTGATTTTATTGGCGCGCCATCGGAATACGGGCAAAATGACATTGGGCAAGCCTGGCCTGTCCGGTTGCCTGGCCGTATCATGACAAGGTGTTCGGGTAACCCTTCACCGTAATTCACGAGTCTATCAGGCACATTACGGGATTGTAAGGCTCAGACCTGTAGGATTTGCCCTCCACTGCAAGCAACTCGCCCGCCGCTTTCCGCAGGGAAAAGACGATTGGATAGCCAACTAGATCGGAAAGTTATGCGTAATGAAATCGATGCGGTATGATTATTGCCAAAGTGTTGAGGGTCGTTCCTCTTCTCGTTCAAAGGGAACCCGACCTGCATTGAGACGGTATAAACAAACAAACGCTGAAGGGGGCCAATTGATGAAAACGAAGACGATTCACCAGATCCTTGCGGGTGTTGCCATTCTTTTCATGCTTCTGACCGTACGTCCTGCGCTGGCTGCCGAATGGGTCTTCTGCGAGTCGAATCGCTCGGGGCATCTGTACTATGACAAAACCAGCATCGTGAAAACCGGGGATGTTGCCCAGGTGCGAACGATGACAATTTTCAGTGACGACGGGAAGGCGGAGTTAAGTGATGCCTTCAAGAGAATGGGCAAGGCGTCCGGAAATCCCGACCTGTTGAGTTATTCGATCTCATCGGACGAATTTGATTGCGTGAATAGAAAAATGAAGCTTTCGTCCGTGACGATTTACAATGAAAAAGGCGCCGCCATTTATACATCGGTTTCAAAAAATGCCGGGTGGGATGATGTCATTCCCGGGACGAATGGAGAGATCCTCGGGAAAATCGTCTGCAGCGGTATGAAATAGCGCCGGAAACGGGGTCAGGCCAGGTGCTCTGATTCGCACGGGTTCGAATATCAATATTCGAGTCTGGCCCACTACGTTCTACTTTCTGTATTTGCTGCTGCTGCGGTGGATATCGTTCTCTAGCCTCCTTTTGAGGTCATCTTTATCAGCATCGTATTTCACAACTTCGAATAATTCTATTAATTCATCCCACTGTTTATCTGTCATGGTATGTGCCTCGACTTTTCCAGCTCTCTGCTGTGCAATCCTTTGGGGAGACGAAAACGAAGGATGTCTCCCCGGACGGATAAAAACGGCCGCAGACTAGTGCCGTTGCACTGGGAAGTCAAGGCAAATCGGTCTACGAGGGATGCTGGGGTGTGAGGGCAGAATGTGAAGCTTCTGCCCGTCTCGAGAGAGCTGTTTTGGGTGATAATGGAGACTTTTGGAGACAACGAATGAAAAGGGGTTAGCCTGATTGACTAACCCCTTGATTTTTCTGGCGCGCCCTCTAGGGCTCGAACCTAGGACCTTTGGATTCGTAGTCCAACGCTCTATCCAACTGAGCTAAGGGCGCGCTTTATTCAAATGTACAAATGGCGGAGAGAGGGGGATTCGAACCCCCGGTACACCTTTAAAGGGCGTACATTCGCTTAGCAGGCGAACCCATTCGGCCTCTCTGGCATCTCTCCGCGAGTAGGCCTTCAAATCCCCCCTTGCCCCCTTTTTGCCGCCTTTATCGCTTCACGGGGGGCCCGGTAATGAATGAACCGGACATTATTCGCACCCTTACGGGACGCTCTCCCGTCAAGGGAGAGGAGTCTTACCTACCCGACCTCTCCGTCAAGGGAGAGGGGCTTCGCCAAAGAGGGCAGGGCGTATTTTCTATACTGGCGGAGGGAGCAGGATTCGAACCCGCGAACCTTTCGGTTAACGGTTTTCAAGACCGCCGCCTTAGACCACTCGGCCATCCCTCCGGCGTTGCCCATCTCATGCGAACCGGCCGGGAACGGGCCGGCAGGGTACCCATTTTTTGGAAAAAAGCATATTACCCGCCGGCGGGTATTCTGTCAATCCCTTTCATGTAGGCTCGCAGGGGCTCGGGTATGACGACGCTGCCGTCCTTCTGCTGGTAATTTTCCAGGATGGCCACCACCGTCCTTCCCACGGCAAGGCCCGAGCCGTTGAGGGTGTGGACGAACTCCACCTTACCGGAGGCCTCGCGGCGAAACCGGATCGAGGCCCGGCGCGCCTGGAAGTCCCCGAAATTGCTGCACGAGGAGATCTCGCGGTAGACGTTCTGGCCCGGCAGCCACACCTCCAGGTCGTAGGTCTTCGACGAGGAGAACCCCAGGTCGGCCGTGCAGAGGCCCACCGTGCGGAAGTGAAGCCCCAGGGTCTTGAGGATATCTTCGGCGTCCAGGGTGAGCTTCTCCAGCTCGTCGTAGGAGGTCTCGGGGGCCGAGAACTTCACCATCTCCACCTTGTTGAACTGGTGCTGGCGGATGAGTCCCCGGGTGTCCTTCCCATAGGAGCCCGCCTCGCTGCGAAAGCACGGCGAGTAGGCCACGTAGCAGATGGGCAGGTCCTTCTCGCTGAGGATCTCGTCGCGGTGAATGTTGGTGACGGGGACCTCGGCCGTGGGGATCATGTAGTAGTCCATCCCCTCGATCTTGAAGAGGTCCTGAGCGAACTTCGGGAGCTGCCCCGTGCCGGTCATGCTCTCCTTGTTTACCATAAAGGGGGTGAGGACCTCCAGGTAGGTGTGCTGGAAGGTGTGCAGATCGAGCATGTAGTTGATGAGGGCCCGCTCCAGCTTGGCGCCCCAGCCCCGGTAGAGGGTGAAGCGCGCCCCCGTGATCTTCGCCCCGCAGGCGAAGTCGAGAATTTTCAGGTTCTCGCCGATGTCCCAGTGGGGCTTGGGCTCGAAGTCGAAGGCGGGCTTTTCGCCCCAGTGACGGACGACGGGGTTTTCCTCGGAGCTGGTGCCGTACTCGACGGAGTCGTGCTGGATGTTGGGGACGACCATGACGAAGTTCTGGATCTCAGCATCCACCTGGGCGAGCTCCGCGTCGAGGGCCTTGATCCGGTCAGAAATCGTCGCCATCTTTGCCACGAGTTCCGAGGCGTCCTTTTTCTCCTTCTTCAGGCCCCCGATCTCCTTGGAGGCCTTGTTGCGCTCGCCCCGAAGCGCCTCCACCTCCTGGAGGATGTCCCGGCGGCGCTTCTCGGAGCTGACGAAGGGCGCAAAGTCGATCTCCTGTCCCCGCTCGAGCATCTTGCGGCGGACGAGCTCGGTATTTTCCCTGAGAAATTTGACGTCTAGCATGACGCATTACCCCCCTGGCTCTCATTCAGAGGCTGGTGAAATGTTCAAGAAAATCCACCCTCACCCCGACCCTCTCCCCTCAAGGTAGAGGGGGACAATGCGGCGAGGAAGATAGTTTAGAAGTGAATTTCCCTTATCACTTCAATGTCTTAACGTCAATGATTTTGTCTTGCAGAATGTGCCGATCGGCCTAGCGCCGGCCGAGCTTGCGGCGGATCATGGAGAGAAGCGTCGTCGTCTCGGGGCACCGCAGGGCGAAGGCCGAGGCCGCGAAAACGGAGATCCCCACGGCAAGCCCTGCCGCCAGGACCTCGAACCGATAGCTGAAGGGGGCCGACACGTCCCAGCCGAGGGTGTGGGTGGTGAGGGTGACGGCTACCCACATGACAATCGATGCCGCTGTGACGCGGGCAATCGAGCCCCAGAACGCGGCGTCGAGGAAACCCCCGATCCGTTTTCTCAGGAGAAAGCCCAGCGTGAGGACGTTCACGGCCGAGGCGATGGAGGTGGCGAGGGCCAGGCCGCTGTGCTGCATGGGGAACATGAGGGCCACGCTGAATACGGTGTTGACAATGAGGGCCACCACGGCGATCCGGACGGGGGTCTTTGTGTCCTGCAGGGCGTAGAAGGCCGCCACGACCACGCGGATGGTGGAGAAGGCCCAGAGGCCCACCGTGTAGTAGAGCAATGCCTCGGCCGTGAGGATCGATGAGCGCGGGTCGAACTCTCCCCGCTGGAAGAGCACCGAGATAATAGGTTCGCGAAGCGCGATGATCCCGATCATGGCGGGGATAGTGATGAAGAGCATGAGGCGAAGCGAAAAGGAAATCGTCTTCTTCATCTCCTCGTAGTGCCCGCGGGCCACCTGGTCGGAGAAGCTGGGCAGGGCCGCCGTACCGATGGCGATGCCGAAGATCCCCAGGGGCAGCTCGACGATGCGGTCGGCGTAGTAGAGAAACGACACGCTCCCCTCGGGCAGGAAGGAGGCGAGCAGCGTGCTGATGAAGATGTTGATCTGGTAGACGGCGGCTCCGAAGGCGGCCGGGAGCATGAGGGCGCCGATCCGCCTGACCCCAGTGTGCCTGAAGTGGAAGTCGGGCCTGAGCACGACTCCCAGCTTGAACAGCACGGGCAGCTGCACCGTCAGTTGCAAAAGCCCCCCGATCATGACGCCGACGGCCAGCGCCAGGATGGGCTCGGCGAAATAATCCCTCAGGAAGAGCGCCGCCCCGATCATGCAGAGGTTCAGGATGACGGGCGAGAGGGCCGGGGTGGCAAAGTGACGAAGCGAGTTCAGGATCCCCATGCACAGGGCCACGAGCGAGATGAAGAAGATGTAGGGGAACATGATCCGGGTGAGCAGCACCGTGAGGGCGTACTTCTCCGGGGTGGCCCGGAAGCCGGGGGCCATAACCGTGACGATGGCGGGCGAAAAAATGACGCCCGCAAGCGAGATGACCACGAGGATGACCGAAAGGAGCGTGAAGGCCACCCGGGCCAGCTCGAAGGCATCCTCCCGGGATTTCGCCTTGAGGTACTCCGTGAAGACGGGCACGAAGGCGATCGTGAGCGACCCCTCGGCAAACAGGCGCCTCAGCAGGTTCGGGATCCGGAAGGCGACAAAGAAGGCGTCCGTGGCAAGGCCCGCGCCGAAGAAGCGGGCCACGATGACATCGCGGATGAAGCCGAAGATGCGCGAGAGCATCGTGGCAAGCCCCACCACGCCTGCCGCCCTGGCGACGCGGTGGTTCTCGGTTTCATGAGCGGGCTGATTGATGTCTATGGTCATCGGGGACCCATTATAGAAGGACCCTCACCCGCGTCAAGCACAGGATGAGGGTCCTCTCGATTTTGTCTTCCCTGCTTTTCAAGGCTCCAGGAGGCCTTTCAGGCGCGCCTCCAGCTCGCTACGGCCCATGCCGTCGACGGAGACCGTCTTTTTCCTGGATTTCTCACCTGCGGTGATCTCCAGGGCCGAGCGCCGCACCCCGAGCAGGCCGGCCAGGAAATCGACGCAGGCCCGGTTCGCCTTTCCCTCGACGGGCGGGGCGGTGAGTTTGAGCTTCAGGGCGCCGTCCTGGATGCCCGCCACCTCGTTCTTCGAGGCGCCCGGGATCACTCGAACGGCGAACTGAACGCCACTGGCTGTCTCTTTGATGGTCAGCATGGTTCGTATGTTGATTTGGAATGAAAGTCGGAAATCAAATCCCCCTCTTCCCCCTTTTTCAAAGGGGGAGGGGAGGGATTTCACTGGTCACCGGTCCGGTCACTGATCACAGAATTATTTGATTCCGTCCCAGTCGGCTGCGCCCTTCTTCATCGCCTCCAGCAGCTTCTCGTTGAAGTCCATGAAGGACTCGAAGTACTTCTCGAGCTGGTTCTTGATGTTGGAGAGCTTCTTGATCTCACCGCGAAGGTTGTCCACTTCGTTGCGGCCGCTGGTCAAGGGGATGGGGATGTCGAGGCCCTTTTTCCAGGTCTCGAGCAGTTCGAGGTTGAAGGTGAGGAACGAGAAGAAGTCCTTCTCGTGCCAGGCCTTGAGGTTCTGGAGCTTTTCGATCTCTTCGGTGAGGACCTCCACCTCGTTTCGCAGGGTCTGGAGGTTCTGCCCCGCAACCTGACCCTCGGCGGTCTTTTTCGCCTTGGCTTCGTCGGTCTCCGCCTGGGCCTTCTTCAGGTACTCGCCGGCCGTGGCCTTCGCCTCGGCGAGGATCCGCTCCTGTTCCTTGCGGCTCTCCTCGGCGAGCCTGGCCTTCACGGTCGCCGCCTGGTTCTCGGCTTCCTTCACGATCTTGTCGGCACGGCTCTTCGCGTCGGCCAGCAGCGCATCGAGGGCCTTCTTGTTCTCCTCCTCGAGTTTCCCTTTCTGACCCGCCGCCTGTGCGCCCGCTTCCTTCAGGATCTTATCGGCCTGGGCCTTCGCCTCGGCGATCAGGTCCTTGCCCTGCTTCTCGGCGTCCTTGATGGCCTCTTCCTTCCACTTCCTGGACTGCTTGTCTGCCTCGGCCTTGGCTGCAGCCAGGATCTGCTCGGTCTGAGCCTGCGCCTGGGTGAGCATTTCCTTTACTTTCCTTTCTGCTTCCTTGCCCTGCTCTTCCTTCTGCTTTGCCCGATGGTTCTCCGCCTCGATCATGGCGTTGTTGATGATGTCATCGGCCTTTTTCTTCGCCTCGGAAAGGCTCTCGTTTGCTTTCTTCTCGGCATCCTGCAGGACCTTGTCTTTCTTTCCTTCACGGGTCGCTGCGGCTTCCTTCTCGGCGCCCTTGAGAAGGGCCTCGGCCTCGGCGCGGGCTTTGTCCAGAATCGCTTTATATTCTTTTTCCGCCGCGACCTCGGCGTTCTTCTTCATGTTCGCCCGGATTGCCTCGGCTTCCTTGCGGGCCTCGATTGGGGCCCTCTCGGCCTCGGCACGGGCCTCGGCGAAGAGCTCCTTGCGCTTCTCCTCGAAGTCTTTTTCCAGGATTTCCTGTTGACGGGTCATGATCTGGGCCGCCTGCGCTTCGGCGTCCTTGACGATCTGCTCGGCCTGGGCCTGTGCCTTGGCGAGCAGTTCCTTCGCCCTCGGGTCTCCCTCTTTTGCCGGAGACGCTTTCTGCTTTTCTTTCAGGTCGGCAGCTTCTTCCCGGGCCTTCTTGAGGATGGACTCCGCCTCGGTCTGGGCCTGCGAGAGGACTCCCTGGCGTTTCTGTTCGAGGTCCTTTGCCAGGACCTCTTCCTGCCGGGCCTTCAGCTCCGTCGCTTTTGTTTCGGCGTCCTTGACGATCTGCTCGGCCTGGGCCTGCGCCCTGGAGAGGATATCCTTTGTCTTTGGCTCGATCTCCTTCGCTTTCGCCTCGGCGTCCTTGACGATTTGCTCGGCCTGGGCCTGCCCTGGAGAGGATATCCTTTGTCTTTGGCTCGATCTCCTTCGCTTTCGCCTCGGCGTCCTTGACGATTTGCTCGGCCTGGGCCTGTGCCCTGACGAAGAGCTCCTTCGTCTTCTGCTCGACTTCCTTTGCCAGCTCTGCCTGCTGCTTCCCCTGGAGACCGGCCGCCTCTTCGCGGGCCTTTTTCGCGATCGACCCTGCCTCGGCCCTGGCGCGCTCGATTTCTTTCCTGGCGGCCTCCAGTTCCTGGACGGCAAGGCTATCGGCCTCCTGCCGGGCCGCGTTCACGATCTCCTCGGCGCGGGCCTTGGCATGGGCCACGATCTCGTTTGCCTGCTCTTCGGCGCCCTCGATGCCCGCCGCGGGCCCGATCGCGCCTGCTTCGGTCCGTGCTTGTTGCAGGATCTCCTCGGCCCTGGCCTTCGTGTCGGCCATGATCTTTTCGGCCTCGGAGCGATATTCATCGCGGATCCGGGCTGCTACATCTTCGCGCTTCGTGGTGGCTTCCCGGACGATCTCCTCGGCCTTGGCTTTTGCCTGGGCCACCGTGTTGTTGTAGTTTTCCTCGGCCTGCAGCTGCAAAAGCTGCGTCTTGAGCTGGTGGGCCCGTGCCTCCTCGAGCATCTGGCCGTACTGCTTCTCGAACTCTTTGGCGGAGTCCTCCTTGACCTTTGCCCGCAGGGCCTCCGACTCGGATTTCGCGGAGCCGACGAGCTCCTCGGCCTTGGCCTTCGCCTCGGCGAGGATCTGGTCCACGTCCTTCTTGATCTCGGGGGGCATGTCCTCGCTTTTTTCCTTGCCCCCGAAGATCTTTTTGACCTTCAGGACGGTGAGCTTTTTCTCCAAATCGGCGATGAGGTCGGACAGACGGGCATTCTGCTCGATCTGGCGCTCCAGCTCGGCGGCCACGGACTTCATGTACGCGCCGACCTCTTCGGGGTCGAATCCCGTGAAGCCTTTCTTGAACTGCCGTTGTCTAACGTCCTTCGGGGATATCTTCACAAACGCCATCCATCAGGACCGGAGCTTGAACGCCAGCTGGATCAGGCTCGGGACCAGGAAATATTGCAGGAACATGATCGCCAGGATCACGACGATAGGTGACAGATCGATGCCGAAATTTCCAAAGGGTAGCCACCGCCGGACCGGTCGCAGGACCGGTTCCGTTGCCCGGTACAGGAACTGGACAATGGTATTGTAGGGGTCGGGGTTCACCCAGGAGAGAAGGGCCCGAATGATGATCACCCAGGTATAGAGGCTCAGGACTACGTCAAGGATCTTGGCAAAAGCCTCTATCAAGTTGGCCACAAGGAACATCGCTTACCCTTCGGAAAATGCAGAAGTACGAAAATAAAAGTTGAGTTCGTAAATGTCAAGGCTTATATTCTGGCGGAAACCCGCTTCCGGTGCGGGATTTCCCGGAGGTGGCCTCCGCGGGAGCCATTCCGGTGGCCCGCCTGAAACGGGCGGGCAATCCGGTGCCATGAGGACTTGATAACAAGATTCATGCCAGTCGGGCAGCTATTTGCCCGGCCGGGCGGAAAAAACAGGAGGGAGCTGGAATCATGAAGGGAAAAAGGATTGTCGTCATCGGCGGGGGGAAGATGGGAGAGGTCATTGCAAGCGGTATCCTGTCGGCCGGCCTGGCCCAGCCGGGGAGCGTGACCGTGACCGACATCGTCCCCGACCGGCTGACCTACCTGAAGGGCAAATACGCCTTGGCCGCCACGGGGGACAACCGCAAGGCTGCCCGGGAGGCCGACATCATCATCCTGGCCGTCAAACCCCAGGGGATGGGCGATGTGCTCAAGGAGCTCACCACCGTCATCGACCGCAAGAAGCTCGTCATCTCGATCGCCGCCGGCATTCCCATCCGGTTCATTGCCGAGCACCTCAAGAAGGGCGTGCCTATCGTCCGAGTCATGCCCAACACGCCGGCCCTGGTGGGGGAGGGGGCGGCGGCACTGGCGGCAGGCGAGAATGCCTCCGGGGCCGATCTGGCTGCGGCCCGGGAGATATTCGATGCCCTGGGCGTGACGGTCGTCGTCAAGGAAGACCTCATGGACGCCGTGACGGGGCTCTCCGGCAGCGGTCCGGCCTATGCATTCATCATGATCGATGCGCTCTCCGACGGGGGGGTCCTCATGGGCCTGCCCCGGGACGTGGCCCTGAAGCTGGCGGCCCAGACGCTCCTGGGGGCGGCAAAGCTTTTCCTGGAGAGCGGCAAGCACCCCGGCGAGCTGCGGGACATGGTCACCTCGCCCGGCGGGACGACGATTGCCGGCATCCAGGCCCTGGAAGAAGGCGGCCTTCGCTCGGCCCTCATCCTGGCCGTCGAGGCGGCAACGCTGCGCTCGAAGGAGTTGGGCAAAGGCAAATAATAGTGGCTGGTGGCTAGTGAAGAAGTGTTACGTGTTATGTGGAAGGGGACGAGGGATTAGGGTGTAGGGACAGAAGAAAAGCGAACTGCAAACAGCCGACAGTCAACAGCCTGCAGCAGACAGAAAAATCCCCCTCCTTCCCCCTTTTATAAAGGGGGATGAAAGGGGGATTTTCTTTTCCTCGGTCCTCGATCCTCGGACCTCGTACCTGATTCTAGCTGGCGAAAGCCTGGCTAGAATTTAAAGATATCGTAAATTCTCGTGATGATTCCACCGCCGGGCTTCTTCTCGTCGGGCGTTTCCTGCCGCGGGGGCTCCTCCTGCCTCGGTTCGGCGGGGGAGGGCTGAGATTCCGAGGGGGCCAGTCCGGCCTCCTGGGCTGGCTCGTGGCTCCTGTCGCCGGGCTTGCGTCGCCCGCGACGCGAGCGCTTCTTCCGCGTGCCCTGGCTTCCTGCCCCGGGGGCGCCTTCCGCCCTGGCTTGCTCGCCCTTTCCTTCCTCCGCTTCGTGTGCCGGCAAAGGGATCACCTCCCGCTCAACGAACTCGAACTTTGCCTCCTCCCAGAGCATGTCGGGGTTGCCGGAGATGAGGATCGACACGTTGTGGAGGCTCTCCAGATCCACGATCTCGCTGCGCTTCTGGTTGAGAAGGTAATTGGCGATCTCGTGGGGCAGCGTGATCCGGGCGGATGAGTAGGTCCCCTTCAGGACGTTGAGGCGGATCTTGCGAAAGGTGCTGAGCGCCGCGTACTCGAGCGAGGGCCGCATGCCGGCGCCCTTGCAGTGCGGGCAGGTCACGTGGCTGATCTCCTGGATGTTGGACTTCTTGCGCTGGCGCGACAGCTCCATCATCCCGAACTTGGAGATTCGCGAGATCTGGGTCCGGGCCCGATCCTGGCTGAGCGCCTTTTTGAAGGTCTTCTCGATCTCGGCGATGTTCTTGCGGTCCTTCATGTCGATGAAGTCGATGACGATGAGCCCCCCGAGGTCGCGAAGCCGCAGCTGCCGGGCGATCTCCTCGGCGGCCTCCAGATTCGCGCGGTAGGCGGTTTCCTCCACGTCGCGGCGGTCCGAGGCCCGGCCCGAGTTGACGTCGATGGTGATCATCGCCTCCGTGGGGTTGATGATGAGGTAGCCGCCGCTCTTGAGCTCCGCCCGTTCTTTGTAGATGGCGTCGAGCTGGGGCTCCAGGTGGTAGCGGTCGAACAGCGGTGTCTTGTCCTGGTAGAGCGTGATCATCTTGACGTTGCGGGGGGCGACCGTGTTGATGTAGATGCGCATCTTCCGGAACGTCTCCATGTCGTCCACCAGGATCTCCTGGATCTCCGTCGTGAAGTAGTCCCTGAGCGAGCGCACCCCGAAATCGCCCTCCTGGTGGATCAGGGCCGGCCCGTGGACGCTCTTGGCCTTATTCTCGATTTCGCGCCACAGCTTGAGCAAGACATAGTAATCGCGGGAGAGCTCCTGCTTGGTCCGGTTCATCCCGGCGGTGCGGACGATGAAACCCACTTTCTCCTCGGCCGAGATCTGCTCCATGAGCTCCATCAGGCTCTTGCGTGACTCGTCGTCGTCGATCTTGCGGGAAATCCCCGTGGTGCTCTGGCGGTTCGGCATCAGGACGACGTAGCGGCCGGGAAGCGAGATGAAGGTCGTGAGCATGGCGCCCTTGTGGTCCTTTTCATCCCGGGCGACCTGTACGATGATCTCCTGACCGTTTCGCAGGGACGGCCTGCCCCGGTGCCGGTGGCCTTCCTCTTCGGCCTCCTCGTAGTTTGCGCGGAAGTACTCGGGGCTCACGTCATGCAGGGGCAGAAACCCGTGCTTCTTGGCTCCGTAGTCCACGAAGGCCGCCTGGAGGCCCCGCTCGACCTTGAGGACGACAGCCTTGTAGATGTTGCCCGTGATCGGCTCCCGGGCCGACATCTGGATGTTGTACTCCACGAGTTTGCCGCTTTCCAGGACGGCCATCCGGCTCAACTCCTGGTCCACGGCGTTGATGAGCATGATCTTTTTCATGAAAGTTTTCCTCGCTGTCCCCCACCCGGTTAAACGGGCATCACAAGAACTCGCTCACGTCGCCCTTGCCGGCACGTATCACCTCGGGAACGTCGTCCACGAGGCTGATGACGCTGGACATCTCCGATGTGAGGATGCCCCCGTCGAGAATGAGCTCCACGGCATGCCCGTAGCGGTCCCGGATCTCTTCCGGGTCGCTCAGGATCTCGTCCTTGTCCGTCGATGCGCTGGTGCTGATGATGGGGTGTCCCAGCTCGCGCACGAGCGACAGACATATCTCATTTGCAGGGACCCGGATTCCCGTGGTCTGCCGTTTCGTCATCAGGATCTTGGGGACGAGACGCGACGCGGGGAGGATGAACGTGTAGGGCCCCGGTAACAACCGTTTCATGGTCTTGTAGGCGTAATTGGTGACAAGGGCATACTGGCTGATGTCCCTCAGATCGGCACAGATGAAGCTGAAGGGCTGCTTCTGGCTGCGGCGCTTGAGCTCGTGGATCTTCTCGATCGCCCGTTTGTTGTACAGATCGCAGCCGATCCCATAGACCGTGTCCGTGGGATAGATGATGATCCCTCCGCTTCGCAGCGCTTCGACGGCTTTTCGGATCAGCCGTACCTGCGGGTTCTTCTCGTTGATGGACAGAAGCATAGATTTGGGCCATGTCTCAATATCAATTACACTTATTAGCAGCAAAACACAATTTATTCAATGACTGGCGGCACATCCCGTCGGGGTGCGCAATCATGTTTATTTATTTCCCTGCCGGGAAGTCCCGCCCTGTGGGCGGGTAGCTTCGAATAAGCCCATTCTGACGTTTTGTCTTTGCGGGGGTCGCTGTGGCGGGTCCGGCTTGATGCCCGAAAAGGTTACCCCGATGGGTCTGCAGGAGGGGGGCCAACCGTGCGGGAAGGACTTGACAGGGGAAAAAGCCTGTGATAATGGGCAAGCAGGTATCGATCATGAACAAACTTTTTGCAATCAACACGTTCGGCTGGTGGTGGCAGGGCAACAGGACCCTGCCCACGGGGCCCTCTTATTGACATAAGGGGCTGTGGGTGAGGAAGATCACCCATGGCCGACTGAATATTCAAAAGCCATGGGAAAGGTTCCCATGGCTTTCCTGTTTCATGGCGGAAACTCTTGCCGCCAATCCGGTGGTTCAAGATTGTATGCGATGGCGCCGGAGGCGCCGTGACCGAAAAGACGGAATAGACTGAATAGACCAGATAGACCAAATACAGGAGGTCAGAAAGATGGAAGAGCATAAAATCATGCTGAACGACTCGGAGATTCCCAGGCAATGGTACAATGTCCTGCCCGACATGCCAAGCCCCATGAATCCTCCCCTTCATCCCGGCACCGGAAAGCCGGTCGGCCCGCAGGACCTGGCCCCCATCTTTCCCATGAATATCATCGAGCAGGAAGTGAGCACCGAGCGCTGGATCACGATTCCCGACGAGGTCCTGGACAAGTACCTCCTGTACCGCCCCACGCCGCTGAGGCGCGCCATCAATTTCGAGAAGGCCCTGAAGTGCCCCGTCAAGATCTACTACAAGGACGAAAGCGTGAGCCCCCCCGGATCCCACAAACCCAACACGGCCATCGCGCAGGCCTATTACAACAAGGCCTTCGGGATCAAGAAGCTCTCGACGGAAACCGGCGCGGGGCAGTGGGGGTGCGCTCTGGCCATGGCCTGCCAGATGTTCGGCCTGGAGCTGCAGGTCTTCATGGTCCGTGTGAGTTACAACCAGAAACCCTACCGGCGGTTGATGATGTCGACCTGGGGTGCCAACTGTTTCCCCAGTCCCAGCGACAAGACGCAGGCGGGGCGGAACATCCTTGCCCAGGATCCGGATTGCCCCGGCAGTCTCGGCATCGCCATCAGCGAGGCCGTTGAGCACGCGGTCTCCACCAAGGACTGCCGCTATTCCCTCGGGAGCGTGCTGAACCACGTGCTGCTGCACCAGACCATCATCGGTCTCGAGGCGAAAAAGCAGTTCGAGAAGATCGGCAAATACCCCGACGTGGTCATCGGCTGTGCCGGCGGCGGGAGCAACTTCGGCGGGATCGCGCTTCCCTATGTTTACGACAAGATCCACGGCAAAAAGATCGCCATCCTCGCCGCCGAACCCTCTTCCTGCCCGACCCTCACCAAGGGTCCCTTTGCCTACGATTTCGGCGACGTGGCAAAAATGACGCCGCTTCTGCCCATGCACACCCTCGGCCATGACTTCATTCCCGAGCCGATCCACGCGGGCGGGCTTCGCTACCACGGGATGGCGCCGATCGTGAGCCACCTCGTCAACGAGAAACTTGTCGAGCCCCGGGCCTACAACCAGATCGAAACCTTCGAGGCCGGGGTTCTCTTCGCCCGCACCGAGGGGTTCATTCCCGCCCCTGAGACGAACCACGCCATTGCCGCCGTCGTGGACGAGGCAAGGCGCGCCAGGGAAGAAGGCAAGGAGAAGATCATCCTCTTCAACTACAGCGGCCACGGGATCATCGACCTGCCCTCCTACGACGCTTATCTGTCGGGGAAACTCGAGCCCTACGAGCTGCCCGACAAGGAGATTCAACGGGCCCTCAAGGCGATCGAGAAGCACCCGACGTGCATCGGGAGATAGGCCGCTGCGCAGCGGGCTATAGATAACAGCCGACAGCAAATCCCCCTTTCATCCCCCTTTATCAAAGGGGGAAAGAGGGGGATTTTCTTTTATCCCGATTCTTCCCGCATTTGCCCGGCGCGATTGTTTTTTCCTGGCGACCGTGGTATGGTTTCGCCGCCCGCAGGGACGGCTAACGGCTTTCCGGGCGGTATGAAAACGGCGATTCAGGATTTCATGGAGCGAATGGACTCCCCCGATGAGCGACTGAAAAATGCCCGCCCCCTGGCGGACCGGATGCGGCCGGAAACCCTGGAGGAATATGTGGGTCAGTCCCACATTCTGGAAAAGGGAGGGCTGTTGCGCAAGGCCATCCAGGAGGACCGCCTCTTTTCCATGCTCTTCTGGGGGCCGCCCGGCTCCGGGAAGACCACCCTTGCCCGCATCATCGCCGGCGAGACGAAGGCCCACTTCGCCACCTTTTCGGCGGTTCTCTCCGGTGTCAAGGAGATCCGGGGCGTCATCGAAGAAGCCCGGCTGGAGCTCGAACGGACGGGCCGAAGAACGATCCTGTTTGTCGACGAGATCCACCGGTTCAACAAGGCCCAGCAGGACGCCTTCCTGCCCCACGTGGAGAGCGGCCTCATCACGCTGATCGGCGCAACGACGGAAAACCCATCCTTCGAAGTCATCTCGCCGCTTCTGTCCCGCACCCGCGTCATGGTCCTGCGGCCCTTTACCGAGGAGGAGCTTGCGGAGATCCTCCGTCGGGCGCTCCGCGACCCCCGGCGGGGCCTGGGCGGGCTCTCGATCGAGGTGGAGCCCGAGGCGCTCGACCACATGGTCCGCGCCGCCGACGGCGATGCGCGAACGGCCCTCAACAACCTCGAGGCGGCGGCCTCGCTCATGGTCGGGAAGGACGCCGCGGAGCGCACCGTCACCCTGGCGCTGGTCGAGACGGCCCTTCAGCGCAAGGCCCTTCAGTACGACAAGGCGGGCGAGGAGCACTACAACCTGATCTCGGCCCTCCACAAAAGCCTCCGGGGGAGCGACCCCGACGCGGCCCTTTACTGGCTGGCCCGCATGCTCGAGGCGGGCGAGGATCCCCTCTACATCGCCAGGCGCATGATCCGCTTCGCCTCCGAGGACATCGGCAACGCCGACCCCATGGCCCTCACGGTGGCCATGGCGGCCATGCAGGCCTTCCATTTCATCGGGCTGCCGGAGGGCGAGCTTTCGCTGGCGCAGGCGGCCGTCTACCTTGCCACGGCCCCCAAGAGTAATGCCGTCTACCGCGCCTGGGGCAAGGTGAAATCCGCCATCGGCGAAACGGGGACCCTGCCCGTGCCCCTGCACATCCGCAATGCGCCCACGCGGCTCATGCGCGATCTCGGCTATGCCAAAGGGTACAAATACGCCCACGATTACGAGGAGGCCGTCGTGCCCCAGGACCATCTTCCGGAGAAGCTCCAGGGGCAGGTCTACTATTCGCCCACGGACCGCGGATACGAGAAGCTTGTCCACGAGCGTCTGACGAAATGGCGCAGGATCCGGGAACAGTCGGCCCGGGACCGGGACAAGAAGGAAGGACGGGAGGAGTGATCCGGTGACAGAGTCCGAAAGAGAGCAGCACATGAAGGAGCTTGTGGCTCTTCGCGAGCGCGTCCGCTATCTCGAGGAGGTGGAGAAGGAATTTGCCACGCTCGCCCGGGAACTGAAGGATTCGGAAACGAAGTACCGGTTCCTGGTGGACAGAGTCCAGGAAGCTGTCCTGCTTGTCCAGGACGATACGGTAAAGTCCGTCAATCCCGCCGCAACGATCATCGGCGGGTATTCGGCCGATGAGCTTGGCTCGGTCCCTTTCCCCGAATTCATCGATGCCCGCGATCGAGACAGGGTTCTTGCCCTTTACCGGCAGGCCCTGGCCGGTGAGACCTCACTGGATTCGATAACCTTTGGCGTCATCCGCAAAGGGGGCGAGGTTTTTCAGGCCACGACCCGGTTCATCCCCGTGAGCTGGGAGGATCATCCCGCCGTGCTCTGCCTGCTTCAGGATGCAACAAAGCAGGGGGATCTTGAGTCGCAGCTCCTGTACGCCAAGAAGATGGAGGCCGTCGGGACCCTTGCCGGCGGGATCGCCCACGACTTCAACAATCACCTGCAAGGCATTTCGGGCTACATCCAGCTGCTCATGATGCGGGGCGATAGGGACCGCACCGAACAGGGATGGCTGCTGCAGATCGAGCGCTCCGTCAAGCGGGCGGCAGCCCTCACCAAGCAGCTGCTCATCTTCAGCCGCAAAGAGGAGAGCCGTCTCGAGCCCATCGATCTCAACGAGGTGGTCCGCCAGGCCCAGAAGACGCTGGCCAGGACCATTCCGGAATCGATCACGGCGGAGTTGCGGCTCGCCGCCGAGCTGCTCTCCGTCGACGGCGACGCGGTGCAGCTCGAACATGTGCTCTTCAACCTGGGCATCAACGCGAAAGACGCCATGCCCGATGGCGGAAAGATCGTCATCGAGACGCGAAACGTTCAGCTCGATGAGGCGTTCTGCCGCAACCACGTGGGCGTGACGCCGGGGGCCTACGTGGAGCTCACCTTTGCGGACTCGGGCCACGGTATGGATCGGGAAACACTGGAGAGGATTTTCGAGCCCTTCTACACGACCAAGGGGGTGGGTTCGGGGATCGGGCTGGGCCTTGCCATCGTCTACGGCATCGTCCAGAGCCACCACGGGCTCATCCTGTGCGAAAGCAATCTCGATAAAGGGACGAGCTTCCGCGTTTACCTGCCGGTCCAGGAACGTGAGGGGGCAGCCCCGGCGAAGGAGGAGCGCAAGAGGGGCGACTACCGCGGTGCCGAGACCATCATCATCGTCGATGACGAACCCGACATTCTCGATATCGGCCAGAACACCCTCGAGCAGTTCGGCTACACAGTTCTCACGGTGCGAAGCGGCGAGGAGGCCGTCGAGACCTATACCCGGCAGGGGGATCGCATCGACCTGGTCATTCTCGATCTGGGGATGCCGGGGATGGGCGGGGAGAAATGTCTCAGGGAGCTCCTGCGCATGAACCCGGCGGTGAAAGTGCTTATCGCCAGCGGCTATGCGGCCACCCAGACCGTCCACAGCATCCTGGAAGCGGGCGCCACGGGGTTCATGGCCAAGCCCTACCGGCTCGAGGATATGCTGAAAAAGGTGCGGGAGGTGCTGGACGGGGAGAGAGATGAGGTCCCGTTTGGGGATTAGGCCTGCGGCAGTGACCAGTGATTAGTGACCGGTGACCGGTGAGAGAGAGAAAGGGACTAGGGACAATGGTGTAGGGACGGAAGAAAAGCAAACGGTATACAGCCAACAGCAAATCCCCCTTTCATCCCCCTTTTATAAAGGGGGACAGAGGGGGATTTTTTATAGTTCCGGTTCCTGCGGCACGAAGATCCAGAGCAGGAGATAGATAAGAAGCCCGGTGCCGTAGAGGATGAGGCTGAGCGTAAAGATCAGCCGCCAGACCCACGAGGGCAGGGGCGTAATGGCGCCCAGGGCTCCGCAGATTCCGCCCAGCCACTTGTCCTTCCGCGATCGCTTGAACGTGTGCAGCAGATTCTTTTCTTCCATCGCATCACCTCACTGGTTTGCAGATCAGCCCCGATCGATATGCATCCTCTCGTCGAAAACGGTTCCGCGATGCAGGCCGTCACACCGGGACGGCCTGCATCCATCCGCTTTCCTGTCGTGGGCCGAAACCTTCGGCCCTTTCATCAGCCCCCTCAGGAGGGGCCGCAGCTGGTGGCGCTGCAGCTCCCGCAGCCCGAACCCTGCGAGCTCGAGAACTTGCCTTCGCTCGAGTGGCTGAAGGCGGACATGAGCTTCTTCACTTTTTTGCTCTTGCACTTCGGGCAGGAAACCTCCTGGCTTCCGAATACGAGGGTCTCAAATGTTTTTTTGCATTTTTCACAACGGAACTCAAAAATCGGCATATAACAAATTACCTTCCTTAATCTTCCTCTCCCTTGAGGGGAGAGGATTGAGGTGAGGGTGAATATTCCCCTTCCTTTAACTGTCTTCTAGAATCTGGCGAGCCGTGTTCTCTCCCGATCATCCAGCCTATACAGCCCCGCCTGACGTGCCACTTCCAGAGCCTGTTCATATTCCCCGCGGGTGATCCGGCGGTTGATAGCGGCGTCCTTCTCGGCCTTCCAGCAGGGGCGGTACTGGTCCATGACATTGACGTACGTGTGCCTCGAGATCTCCGTGGCCAGGAACCGCATGACTCCTTTCGTCCCCGCCGCATCGCCGGGCATGACGAGGTGCCGGACCAGAAGCCCCCGGGTAGCCACGCCGGCCTCGTCGATCTCCAGATCCCCCACCTGCCGGTGCATCTCCCGCAAGGCCTCCACGGCCCGCTCGCGGTAGTCGTCGGCTCGGCAGAACCGATTCGCCCACTCGTTGTCCCAGAACTTGAAGTCGGGCATGTAGATGTCAAAGACCCCGTCGAGGAGCTTGAGCGTCTCGACGGAATCGTACCCGCCGGTGTTATAGACCAGGGGGACGTTCAGCCCGGCCTCGACGGCCGGGATCAGCGCTTCCAGGATCTGCGGGACGACGTGGCTCGGGGTGACGAAGTTGATGTTGTGGCACCCGCCCCGGGCCAGGTGAAGCATGAGGGCGGCGAGTTTGCCCGCCTCGATCTCGGCGCCTTCCCGCAGGTGGCTGATATCATAATTCTGGCAAAAAGTGCAAAGGAGATTGCAGGCGCTGAAGAAAACGGTCCCCGAGCCGTGCGAGCCCACCAGCGGCGTTTCCTCGCCGTAGTGAGACCCGAAGCTCGAAACGGCGGCCTTGCGCCCCGTCTTGCAGACGCCCTGCTCGCCCTCCAGCCTGTTCACCCCGCACTCCCGGGGGCAGAGCCTGCATTCCCTCAAGCGCTCCACAGCCTGACGGGCGCGCTCCTGCAGCACACCTTCGCGGTATAATTTCAAATAAGATTGCTCACGCATAGAGAATCAAGCAAAGCCCAAAACTGCTCCCTCCTTTGTAAAAGGAGGGCAGGGGAGGATTTTACCACTGACAGGCGCCTAGCGCCGGTACGTTCCCATCAGCTGTGCTTCTGCGAGGATGTGCCCCCGCATGGCTGTCAGGAGCTGGTCCTTCGTGATCCCCGGCTTGAGGGCCAGCATGGCATCCAGGGCGTAGAGCTTGAAGAAGTACCGATGCGTCCCGCCCGGCGGGCAGGGGCCCCCGTAGCCGATCTTGCGGAAGTCATTGATCCCCTGCGTTCCTCCGCCGGGCAGGTCCTTCTCCCGGGTGATCCCTTCGGCCAGCATCGTTGCCGTCGGCGGGATGTCGAAGATCACCCAGTGTACCCAGGTCCCCATGGGCGCGTCGGGGTCGTCGCAGACGAGGGCAAAGCTTTTGGTGCCTGCGGGGCCTCCCGACCACTCCAGCGGAGGCGAGAAGTCGGCTCCGTCACAGGTGTACTTTGCCGGGATCATCTCACCGCTGCCGAAGACGCTGCTTGTAATCTCCATAGGGTTCCCTCCTTTTGCACGATGGATACGATTATATTATAATCCCTCCGGGAAAATTGAAAACCCTCTTTCTTCCGCTGTCACAAAAAGTAGATGTGGAGCTGAAAGGCTATTGAGATCGATGCGTGAGAGTGAATTTACAGCCATGCTTGAGCGCTTTGCCCTCTCACCCGAAGGGTACCGGAAGGTGCGGAAGGGGGTGCAGAAGCGCATCGTCAGGCACATGCAGGAATTGAGATGCCCATCGATGAAGGCCTATCTCGAGCGGCTCGACACCGACGGGGCTGCGGAAAAGGAAGCCCGGCGCCTCATGGACGTCTCCATCAGCCGCTTTTTCCGCGACGGGCCGTTGTGGCGGATCCTGGAAGGGGAGATTCTCCCTTCGCTCATTGCAGATCATCCCGGCGGGCTGCGGGTCTGGTCGGCGGGCTGTGCCCTGGGGCAGGAGGCCTACAGTTTCCGAATCCTCTGGGCCCTTCTTGCGGAAAAGACAGGTGCCATGCCTTCCCTCGAGATATGGGCCACTGAGGTGAATCCCGACTACCTGGCGCGCGCTATTGAAGGCATCTATCCCGCAAAAGCACTGGCACGGGTCCCCGCAGAGGCGAGGGCCCGTTTTTTCGAGCCTGCCGGGCGGGCGAGCTTCCGTGTGGCCGACGAACTCCGGGAGGGCATCCGCTGGCAGGTCCACGACCTGACCATCGATGCACCGCCTGTGCAGGATTTGCACATCGTCTTTCTCCGGAACAACCTTTTCACCTACTACCGGGAGAGGGTGGTCACATCGTCATTAGCGGCCATCCTGAAGAGTCTCTCCCCCGGAGGATACCTCATCGCAGGACAAAAAGAGCGGCTGCCTATCCCCATTCCGTCTCTCCGAGCGCTGCCTTCGCACCACTGTGTTTTTCAAAAGGAATGAGAATCGGAGGGAAGATCTGGCAGGGGCTGTGTCGGGGTATGGTTCATGGCGCAGTGAAAAGGAAGCTTTCGGGGTTCACGGAGCAGAAGAGGTCCTTGTCGCTGTCGGTGAGATGCGGCGTGCGGTCGAAGCCCTGCAGGTATTCGTTGTAGGAGTCGACGTCGAGGAGGTTGATCGGGAAGTCGGAGCCGAAAAGGATCCGGCTGCGGAGCTTCTCCCGGTCGGGGCTTTCGTCGATGAGCGTCTTCATGTGCCCGTAGTACCAGTCCCCGGGGCAGTTCGCGAAATCGGCATAGACGCCGTCGTAGCGGACGATGTACTCGAGGATCTTCTTTTCCCAATCCCACTCGGGAAAGAAAAGCAGGGCGTGCTTTTTCCCGAGATGGGCAAAGTTGATCTTCAGGTTGTACTGCCCGAGGACCTTCTCCCAGCGCTCCGGGGAGGTGTATTTCTTCGTCTGCGCTTTGTTGACGGTCTGGAACCCTTTGTCGCTGCAGTGGACGGTGATGGGGATCTTCTTGCGCTCGCAGAACCCGTAGAGAAGGTTGACCTTCTCCATCGCGTCTTTCCCGGCATCGGGTTCATCGGGCCAGGGGTCGAAGCCCAGCGGGGGATAGAGCTTGATCCCTGAGAAATAATGGCTCCGGTCTGCTCCCTCATCGATGTTGCCGTCGAATCGCCCCATCCTGGAGAAAAGCGATGCGTGATTTCCCCTGTAATTCCCGAAATACTTCTGCAGCAGGTCTTTCACTTCGCCGAGGCTGTAATTCGCGGTGTTGAGGCCGAGAAAGGGATAGATCTCGAAGAGGGCCGCTGTCTTTCGCGAGACGACGGCATAGCGCGTTCCCCCGGACTGGGGGTCCTCGATGAGCTCCGTCTCCATGTACCCCCGGATGCCGTTGAACAGGTCGATGACCTGCTCGGCGATCGGCTTTCGGGCTGCGATATTATAGAAGGCCGGATCGGACACCTTCCGTTCCATCTGCTTGTACCCGAAATCCATGATGAGAGGCGTCAGCACGATCCTGTGATAGTTCCCAGAGCCCCCGTGTAGGCGCAAGGCCCCTTCCTTCTCGCTCCAGAAGTCCTTCCGGAGAAAATATTCGGTGATAAGGAAAAAAGAGGCGATATCGTTTTCCATGAGCGACAGCAGGTTCAGCGACCCCTGAAACAGGATCTTCCTGAATTTCGGGGACAGCGGAACGAGCAGATGGAGATAGAACAGCATGAACAGGAATTTGAGCCGGTTGATGCGCTTCAGGAAGGCGCTGAAATTTGGATGGCTGAGATTCATCGCATGGCAGTGGATGTCATAGAACCGTCTGATGTCGTCCATGGCAGCCTCACAGTGACAGAGCGACAAAAAGCCTTGCGGCTTCCTTTTCCAGGGAGTACGGTCAACTGCCTGTCCCGGGCACAACATAAAGAAGAACAGCAAAATAATGGCAGGTGCTGCCGCCGAGCACGAAAAGGTGCCAGATGGCGTGGTTGTAGGGGAGTTTCTTGAGGAGGTAGATAAGGGCGCCCACGGTGTAGACGATCCCCCCGGCCAGGATCCAGGCGAACCCCCCGGCGGGCAGGGCGTCGATGAGGGGTTTGACGGCGAAGACGGCAAGCCAGCCCATCAGGACGTAGGCGATCGTGGCCAGGATCTTGAACCGGTAGACGAAGAAGACCTGGAAAGCGATTCCCGCGGCAGCAAGCGCCCAGATCAGGGCGAACAGCGTCCATCCCCAGCTTCCCTGCAGCGTCACCAGCGTGAAGGGCGTGTAGGTCCCGGCGATCAGCAGGTAGATGCACGAGTGGTCGGCGATCTTGAAGACGTGCTTCAACCTCGGCGAGCGGGCGGAGTGGTAGAGCGTCGAGGCCGTGTAGAGGAGCACCAGGGTCGCGCCGAAGATGCTGCAGCTCACGAGAGGGAGCATCGCGCCGTTGCGGTACGTAAGGAAGACGAGCACACCGAGCCCCGCAGCGCTCAGGAGAGCCCCCGTGCCGTGGGTGAGGCTGTTGAGGCGTTCTTCAATCTGAATCGGCTGTAACTGCATGGCTCGATGAGGGATGCGGCCTTCCCGCAGGGATTTCGGCTTCGGAATTTTCCGGGATAAAAAGCACTTCACTTTCCCGTCAAAGCATTATATATAACCGAAACAACAGAACCTCAAGGGATTTTGAGGGTCGAAGATCTATCGAAAACGATTTTTGTGGCGCAGACAAGATCACCGGGCTCCGCAGCGGCCGGTGGATTTTTTTTGGGGAGGAACAGCGATGAAAAAAGCCATCCAGTCGGGGGATATGGTCAGCGCCCATTACACGGGCAAGGTCGAGAACGGCGAGGTCTTCGATTCCTCGTCCGGGCGGCGGCCCCTTACGTTCACCGTCGGCAGCGGACAGATCATCCGCGGACTCGATGAGGCCGTGGTTGGCATGACCGTGGGAGAGAAGAAAACCGTGACGATTGCGCCCGAATTTGCTTACGGCCCCCGGCAGGTGGAGCTGATCGTAGACATTCCGAAAAACACGGTTCCCGAGGACATGGAGATAGAGAAGGGGATGATGATTGAACTCATCGACCCGCAGGGAAACAAGATCCCCGCCGAGGTCTCCGAGATCCTCGACGAAGTGGTCAAGATGGACCTGAATCACTTCCTTGCCGGGAAGACCCTCGTCTTCGACATCGAAATCATAGAGGTGGGTCCCCCGAAAGACCCGGCCTGATAACTAAACGGCGGCGGGCGACACGATCCGACGCCGCAACGAGGATAGGCAACGATGAAATTTCTGGAAAAACTGTTCAGCGCGGGTGGGAATACCGCGAAAAAAGAGGAAACCGGCCGCAACGAGCAATGTCATTGCGGGAGCGGCAAGAAATACAAGCGCTGCTGCATGGAGGGTGACGAAAAGAAGAGAAGGAAGCAGCTCGGCCTGGCCTAAAGCAAAAGTGCAACACCCTTTGTGCTCCTCCCCTGGAGACCGTGATGCATTCCTTTTTTGTCATTGCGAGCGACCGAAGGGAGCGCGGCAATCTCCGTATTTTCCATGTCGTGTGAGATTGCTTCAGTCGCTTCGCTCCTTCGCAATGACGTTTTGACAGAGCCTCAAGGCGACAGGGGGATTGATCCTCAGTTTCCCGCTTCTTCTGCGTACAGATCGTAGATTTCGGCCGCGGTAATTTTGCAGCGTACGATGTCGCCCGGGGCAAGCTTCTTTGCTCGGACGTACGTGATCCCGTCGATCTCCGGGGCCTGGAAGCGTGTCCGGCCGTAAAAAGGGAAATCGGCCTTGTCCGTCTTTCCCTCGATGAGCACCTCCTCCTTCGCCCCGATGCGCGTGAGATTGATCTCGTCCGAGATGGCCGCCTGGGCCTCCATGATCCGGCCCTGGCGCCGTGCCTTTTCCTCTTCCGGCACCTGCCCGGGCATTCCCTCCGCCTCCGTCCCCTCTTCCGGAGAATACGTAAAGACCCCCAGGCTTTCGAAGCGCGTCTCCTCTACGAATCGCAGAAGCCGCTCGAACTGCTCCTCCGTCTCCCCGGGAAATCCGACAATGAGCGACGTTCGGAGCGCGACCCCCGGAACCGTCTGCCGGATCTCGGCGATTTTTTTCCGGATGAAGGCGGAGGTGCCCTTGCGGTTCATGGAGCGCAAAATCCTGTCGTCAATGTGCTGCACCGGGATATCGAGGTACCGGCAGATCTTCTCCTCCAGGGCCATCGTGGCGAGAAGCTCCGCGGTGATGTTCTTCGGGTATGCATAGAGGAGCCGGATCCAGCGAGGCCCCTCGATGGCGCAGAGCCGCTTGACAAGACCGTTGAGCGTGGGCCGTCCCCTGAGATCGCGGCCCCAGGCCGTCGTGTCCTGGGCGATGAGGATAAGCTCACGCGTCCCCTCGGCGGCGAGTCGTTCGGCCTCCGCGGCGATGTCGCCCATGGGCCGGCTCCGGAAGGGCCCCCGGATCGCGGGGATGACGCAATAGGCGCAACAGTTCGAGCACCCCTCGGCGATCTTCAGGTAGCTGTAGAACGGCGTGGAGACTGTCCGCGGGATCGCAGCGTCCATGAGGAAGAGGGGCTTGCCAACCCCCAGGATGGGGCCTTTTTTTTTGCCTTCGTCGAGGCGCTCGAGGTGCGTGAGGATGGACGGGAAATCGCCCGTGCCGAGGAAGAGGTCCACCTCCGGCATCTCGCGGGCAAGCTCGGCGCCGTAGCGCTGGGGGAGGCAGCCCGTGACGACAAGCCTCCGGCAGCGGCCTTTCTTCTTCCACGCCGCCATCCGGAGGATCTCCTCGATGGATTCCTCCCGGGCGGGAAGGATGAAGGCGCAGGTGTTGACGACGATGGTTTCGGCCCGGTCGGGCCGGTCGGTGATGCGCAGGCCTGAGCGCGACAGCAGGGCGGAGAGGACCTCGCTGTCGACGAGATTCTTCGGGCAGCCGAGGCTCAAGATGTAAACGCTTTTTTCGCTCAACTTACCGCGGCAGCTTTCTGGCCAGGACCTTTCTCGGTTTCACGCCGTCGGAGGGGCCCACGACCCCCTCTTTTTCCATCCGCTCGATCATCCGGGCGGCGCGGTTGTAGCCCACTTTGAGATAGCGCTGCACGAGCGAAACCGAGGCCTGGCCCAGCTCGGTGACCAGCTCCACGGCCTCGTCGTACTTGTCGTCGAAATCGCCCGCGGTCTTTTCACCTTCCGTGGACTCGGCCTTGAACTTCTGGATCGACTCGTCGTAGACGGGCGTTTCCTGCTTGCGGATGAAGCTGACGATGCGCGAGATCTCCCGGTCGGAGACGAAGGCGCCGTGAATGCGCTGGAGCTTTGAAGTGCCCGGGGGCATGAAGAGCATGTCGCCCTGGCCCAGGAGCTGCTCGGCGCCCAGCTGATCCAGGATCGTCCGAGAGTCCACCTTCGAGGAGACCTGGAAGGAGATGCGCGTGGGGAAGTTTGCCTTGATGATGCCCGTGATGACATCCACGGAGGGCCGCTGGGTCGCCAAGATGAGGTGGATCCCCGAGGCCCGGGCCATCTGGGCAAGCCGTGTGAGAGACTCCTCGACGTTGCGCTGGGCCACCATCAGCAGATCGGCCAGTTCGTCGATGACGATGACGATGTAGGGGAGCTTCGCCGGCAATGGCCTGGGCGGCTGTCCGGCCGCATCCTCCATGGGCAGCTGCGCCTGCCCCTCCTCGATGATCCGCTCGCGCCCCTGCTGCTTTTTTTCCACGAAGCGGTTGAACTTGTCGATGCTCTTCTCGCCCGTCTCGCCGATGATGCGGTAGCGGCTCTCCATCTCCTCGACGGCCCAGCGCAGCACCTGGGAAGCCTCCTTGGGGTCCACCACGACGGGGTGCAGCAGTTGCGGGAGCCCCTCGTAGGCTGCAAGCTCGAGGCGTTTGGGGTCGATGAGCAGAAACTTCACCTCGTCGGGGGGCGCCTTGAAAAGCAGGCTGCAGATGAGCGCGTTGAGAAAGACGCTCTTGCCGGAGCCCGTCGTCCCCGCGATGAGCAGGTGGGGCATCCGGACGAGATCGGCGATCACGGGCATCCCCGTGATGTCCTCGCCCAGCGCGATGGGAAGCCGGTGTTTGGCCTGGGCGAAGGCCTCGTTGTCGATTGCGTCGCGGAGGTAGACGGCGTCGCGCTCGGGGTTGGGGATCTCGATCCCGATGGCGGCCTTGCCGGGGATGGGCGCGACGATGCGCACGCTGGGGGCCTTCAGGGCAAGGGCCAAATCGTCGGAGAGGTTCGCGATCCGGTTGATCTTCACGCCTGGCGCGGGCTCGAGCTCGTACATGGTGATGACGGGCCCTGGCTTGACCTCCGTAACCTTTCCCTCGACGCCGAAGTCGGCGAGCTTCTTTTCCAGGAGCCGGGCATTGGCGATCAGGTTTTCGCGCCGCTGCTTCGTGTCCCTGCGGGGTACATCGTCGAGCAGGGTGAGCGGCGGAAGCACGTAAGCCCCCTTCGGCTCGGCGAACTCGAAGAGGGTCTGCTCGACCTTCTTCTTTCTCGTTCTCTCCGTCGCCGGGGCCTTCTCCTCTCGGATCACGGGGGGCGGCCGCTTCTCGGCCTTTTGGGGTTGCTCCCGCTCGTCGCTCTCCTCTTCCCTCATATAGTCCGTCATCTTCTCCCGCCCGAGCTCCGTGTAGGCGCGGATCCCGCGGCCGGTGCTCCGGGCGACGGCGGCAGCTTTCCGCAGCGCCGTGACGACGGAGAGGTCCACCGTGACGATGAGCGAAACGATGAGGCCCACGAGGAGGAAGATAAAGGTCCCGCCGGTGTTGAACAGGGCGTTGAGGTATTCGGAGAGCAGCGTGCCGGCGAACCCGCCTGCCGCGAAGGGTGAATCGATGAGAGGAATGAGCTTGTAGGTATGGGCAAAGAGCCCCGAGGTCGTCACGACGAGACCGATGAACCCGCCGATCCAGCCCGGCCGGAAGAGGAAGCCCGCATCGAGGAAGAGCTTCACGGAGGTGATGAGCAGAAACAGCGGCAGCCAGTAGGCGGAAAGCCCAAGGAACCGGATCAGGATGTCGGCCAGGTAGGACCCGAAGATGCCGCCGATGTTGGAGATCTTCGACGTCGAGGTCTCGTAGTTGGAGAGCGACGGGTCCGTCGGGGTATAGGAGATCACGGCCAGGAACAGAAAGACCGCCAGGGCGAAGAGGATCACCCCCGCGATTTCCCTCGCCCGCCCCTGCAGTGGTTTCCGATCAG
Source organism: uncultured delta proteobacterium (assembly GCA_963802225.1). Classification (GTDB taxonomy): domain Bacteria; phylum Desulfobacterota; class Syntrophia; order Syntrophales; family UBA2192; genus UBA2192. Next base: position 60,383 of record CAWDHZ010000010.1, read on the forward strand.
CCATGTTCTTTCTTTGCTTCA
>CAWDHZ010000011.1:0-28416 GCA_963802225.1 uncultured delta proteobacterium
TCGCCGTTTTTAAGCACCACGTTCTGTGCGATGTCCCCTTGCTTGGTGATGGCGTCGTAGCTTGCCGACAGGATGATGGGGTCGCCCTTGCGCTCCTGGTATTCGCGGATGATCTTGATGTCGTGCTTCACGGCCTGTCCCGTCGGCCCCCCCGCCAGGGAAAGCGAGGCCAAAAGGTCGCTTGCGTCCTTCAGCCGGTAGATCCCCTGCGCGTTGACCTCCCCGAGGACGTAGACCCGCTCGCCGAAGACGGAAGCTCGGGCACGGTGATGATGTCCCCCGCGTCGACGATTACGTTCTGGCTGGCGTCGCCTTTGAACATGACATCATAGAGGTTGAGCTTGAAGCGCTTGCCCTTGCGCAGAAGCTCCACGTTGCGCAGATCCGCGTTTCCGCCCTTCGTCCCCCACGATGAGCTCCGTCTGGCCCGCTCCCGTGAAGGAACCTCCCCGTCCCGTGACGGGACCGCCGGCCGACACGATCAGGTCCAAGATGGACGTTTTCCCTTTCAGGGCATACTTCCCGGGACCGGACGGCCCGGGGGATATCTTGTTGATCTGGCCGAACAGAAGGACCGGCTTGCTCTTGTATTCCTTGACGACGACCTCGAGCCTCGGGGCCCGGATGTATTTCTTGAGCCCCTCTATAAGCGCCTCGTGAAGCTCCCCCACCGTGCGTCCGCTTACCTGCACGTCGTCCATGAAGGCGTAGGATATTTTGCCGTCGGAGCGGACCTCCACGATGTACTCCGTGCTCTTGGCTCCCTCCCAGTAGGCGATCTTCAGCACGTCGCCGGGCGCCGAGTAGGTACTCCGGCGATCCCCCTTTTCTCCGTGAAGGAGTTGTTGCCGGTGACGGAGGCCATGGCCGCGATTTGCTTTTCCTGTTCCTGATGCGCCTTTTCCGCCGCGGCGACATCCTCGGCGGAGGGCTTGAACGTCTTCACGGGAACGCCCTTGGCCTCAAGGATATAGGGAATGTAGCTGCTGCAGCCTGAGAGGAAGGCCGCAGCCAGGACGAGGGCAATAAAAAGCGTAACTTTTCTTGATCTGCGGGACATTCTCGCTCCTCAGTACGGGATAACCGGGCTCATGACATGCCAACATCATGCCAAATCCCGGTAACGATGCGGATGTCCGGCTTGGTTCACAGCGGGTCCCCCGGCCGTGGCCCGTGCGCGTTTTCTTTTCGGCAGCAATCTTCGCCTCGGAGCGGAAGGCCCGAAAGATGCAAAGGGACTGAGCCTGCGGAAGAGGGACCGGGGGTTTTCCGATGCCCGGCGACGTTCGTGTACGGTTCTTGCATGACATAGAGATGGACCTTCTATGCCTGAGGTCCTCGAGGCCCGTCCGATTCATGGATTCGGGCGGCCGACGCCTTGATAAGTAGAAAAAGGAGAACGCGGAAGCCACCATGGTAAGGTATGTCGACCTGATCACAGACGCCGTGCAGAACGGCCGCAAAGATGACGGCACGCCGTCCCCCACTGCGTTGACGCCCGATTCCTTTTTCTCCCGGGCGGCACAAAAGCCCGCCGGAAAGGAGCCGGATTCCGACAAGGATCTCTACCTCTCCCTCTGGAAGCACATCGAGACCATCAAGCTGTGCATCCTGGAGAAGAAGGCCTTTGACCTTCTGCCCCTGAAGGAGCAGGTTCGGGCGATCGCAGGCAGTCCGGAAATCATCGACCGGCTCTACCACTACACGACCCGGTACGGAAACGAGGAGGACTACACGGCGTCCCACTCGATCAACACCATGATCTATGCCCTGAAGATCGGCATGCGCATGGAATATGCACCGAATGATCTCGAGGCTCTGGGGCTGGCGGCACTCGTGCACGATATCGGCATGTTCACCATCCCCGATTCGATCCTGCGCAAGCCCGAATCCCTTTCCGACGCGGAGACCGCCACGGTCCGCAAACACCCCGAGATCGGTCGCGACTTCCTCGCCCCCTGGAGCGCCGAGATGCCCTGGCTCGCGCAGGCAGCCTGCGAGCACCACGAGCTCGAGGACGGCAGCGGCTATCCCCGGGGGCTTAAGGGCGAGCAGATTTCCGAGTTCGCGAAGATCATCGGACTGGCGAGCACCTACGAGGCCATGACCCACGAGCGCCCCCACCGGCGCTGCGTATCGGTGCGGGAACTGATCGATACGAAAAACCGCTCCTTCTCCCCGCGGGTGATGCGGGCGTTCCTCGAACAGATCTCCCTCTACCCCATCGGGAGTTTCGTCAGGCTGAACAACCGGACTCTCGGAAAAGTCGTCGGGACCCATGACGGGCAGCCGCTCCGGCCTGTAGTGAAGATCCTGGAGGACGCCGACGGCAACCGGGTGATGGAAGGGAAAACGGTCACCCTGCTGGGGAATCCGATCCTGTGGGTGACGGGGGCCGTTTCTGACGAGGAGCTTTCGCGCATCACAGAAAAATAGAAGATGAGAGGTTGAGAAGGTTTGAGGGTTGGAGAATCCGGCGGCATGCGTCGGAATGGAAACCGATCCGAGTTTCTCAGCTTCCCTGCTTCGCAACTTCCTGCTGGGGCGACGCCCCGCCCGCTACAGCTTCTCCCGGTTCACTGTCCGGCATGGCCGTGTCATCGATGGCCTCCCGGATGACAACAGCGTCAATCTTTTCTGCCTTCATCCCGTACCCGATCAGCAGGCTCATGTCGCAGAGGTTGTTGACTCTTCTCGGCACGCCCTTTGTCTGGCGATGAATCTCCTCGAAGGCATCGCGGGTGAAGATCTCCCGATTGGCGCCGGCCCGGGCAAGACGGAAGTTAACGTATTGCACCATCTCGTCGAGCAAGAGCGGGCCCAAGTGATAGCGGATGGCGATCCGCGAGTCGAGCTGCTCGATCCGCTTGATGATCCCGCGCAACTCCGGTTGGCCGATGAGCAGCAGGTTGAGGAGGAACCGGTCGTTGAACTGGTAGTTGAGCAGCAGCCGGACTTCCTCGAAGTTCGTCGGTGAGAGCAGCTGGGCCTCGTCGATGACGAGGAGCGTCGTCTTGTTCTCCTTGAAATCCCGCATCATCATCTCGCCCAGCGTGTTCAGCAGATCGTGCTTGGAGTGCGAAGCCGGGTCGAGGCCGAACTGGTAGAGGATCTCCCGGATGAACTCGATGGGCTCGAGCATGGGGTTTGTGATGAGACCCACGTGATATTCCTTCTGGGAGAGGTTCTGGATGAGAGCGCGGGAAAGCGTCGTCTTTCCGCAACCCACGTCCCCCGTGAGCAGTGCCGCCCCTTTCCGGCGCATGATGGCGTACATCAGGCGGGTCATCGCCTCGCGGTAGTGCCCCGAGTCGTAAACGAACTTCAGGTCCGGGACGATCTCGTAGGGGTAGACTTCAAAGCCCCAGTACTCTAGATACATCGAAGCAGTCCTTCCAGTGAAAAGTAGATCTCCACAAAACAGGTCCGGTAGTGATAGGGCGAAAGACCGTGGGGATCCCGGATGTCGGGGTCGGCGCCGCTGCCCTGCGGGGAATAGGATTTCAGGAGCCGAACCTTGCCTTCCCCGTCGGGATGCCGCCGCAACACCTCATCGAACTGGGCCTCTTCCATGACCAGGATACTGTCCGCCTCGGCAACCAGCTCTGCAGAAAGAGTCCGGGACTGGTGCCTCGAGCCGTCAATGCCCTTTTCCCGGAGGATGGCAACGGCATGGGGATCGGCGCCGGCGCCTCCGAGATCGAGCAGACCGGCGGAGGCCGCCTGCACGTGATGTAGGTCTTGTTTTTTCAACTGCTTCCTGAAGATTCTCTCCGCCATGAAACTCCGGCACAAATTGCCCGAGCATACGAACAGAATCCTCTTTGCGGGCGGTCGGGCCGTCATGGCATCTCGCAATCGAATCGTTGAGGGTGAACCGTCGCGAGAATATTCTGCAAAACCCGTGCCTCAACCGGAGGACCGGCCGTATGGCTGCCGCGGAAAGGCCGCTTCGGAGGCTGTGGAATGATTGGCATATTTTATGTATAAAGTACGAGACAAAACTTCCGATATGGATACTGTCAAAAATACAATAAGGAACGGACCCTGACGATGGACACGGCAAAGATGATGGAGAGGCTGGATATCTCCTCCATAACGGCCCTTTCCGAGAAACTCAACCAGCGCAAGAAACTGCTGGACATCACCAACCAGATTCACGCCGCCCAGAACATCAAGGACATCCTCGTCGAGCACAAGGAAGGCATCCTTGCGCTCTTCAACGCCCTGCTGATCACGATCTACGTGACCGACAAGCCCCGCAACGAGCTCTACTCGCTCTACCTCGCGGGTGCCCATCTCAAGGAGATCCGGCTGCCCATCACGAACCGCAGCATCGCGGGCTTCGTGGCCAACGCGGGCCGCGGCGTCAACATCGCCGATGCCTACGACAAGGAGGAGCTCAAAAAGATCGACAAGACGCTCTTCTTCGACGAGGGCTGGGACAAGCAGTCGGGTTACCGGACGACCCAGGTGCTCGCCCTTCCCATCCTGCACGAGAACGCCCTCATGGGGGTCATCCAGATCGTCAACCGCAAGGGCGGGGGCAGGTTCACGGACGACGAGCAGAGCCTGCTCGAGGAGATCGCCGAGGTCCTGGGCATCGCCCTTTACAACCAGCACCGCGTCTCCTCGCGCCGCAAGACCCGCTTCGACTACCTCGTCAACCACAATCTCATGAAGGACGGCGACCTGGAGGCCGCCTTCACCGAGGCGCGCCGGGGAAACGAGCCCATCGAAGAGATCCTCATGAAGCGCTTCCGGATCTCCCGGGAGGACATCGGGCGCTCCGCGGAGGACTACTACCGCTGCCGCTTCGTCCATTACAACCAGAAACACCCCATCCCCGACGAGCTGCTCAAAAACCTCAAGCGCGAGTACCTCCGAAGGGAGCTCTGGGTTCCCTTCGAGAAGGGCGCCGACGGCAAGATCCGCGTCATCGTCGACGACCCCAACAACCTCCTGAAGAAGGACATGATCGAGAACCTCCTGAGGACGAAGTCCGTCGAGTACTGCGTCTCCCTCAAGGACGACATCATCAAGTTCATCAACCACTTCTACCAGACGCAGGAGGGGGAGAAGTCCTTCAGCGAGCTTTTGGGCAACGAGGGGCAGCTGGTCGAAGACCGCGACGACTACGAGGATAACGGCGTGTCCGAGTCGGACAGCGTCATCATGCAGCTCGTCAACCGGATCATCAACGACGGCATCATCCAGCGGGCCTCCGACATCCACATCGAGCCCAACCAGGGAAGGAAAAACGTGGAGATCCGCTACCGCGTCGACGGCGGCTGCTCCATCTACCAGACGGTGCCCTACAGCTACCGGGCGGCTATCGTCTCGCGCATCAAGATCATGTCGAACCTCGACATCACGGAGCGAAGGCTCCCCCAGGACGGCAAGATCAAGTTCAAGCGTTCGAACAACGATGAGATCGAGCTTCGCGTGGCCACCCTCCCCACGGCGGGAAACCTGGAGGATGTCGTCCTGCGAATCCTGCAAAAAGGCGAGATGATGCACCTCGAGGAGATGTCTCTGTCGCCTTACAACTACCAGAACCTCGTCAAGCTCCTCGAGAAGCCCTACGGCATCATCCTGTGCGTGGGACCCACGGGCTCCGGCAAGACGACGACGCTCCATGCCGGCATTCACAGCATCAACACGCCGGAGAGAAAAATCTGGACGATCGAAGACCCCATCGAAATCACGCAGTACGGAATCCGCCAGGTCCAGGTGAACCCCAAGATCGGCCTCGACTTCGCCCGGGCCCTGAGGGCCTTTTTGCGCGCCGACCCCGACGTGATCATGGTGGGCGAAATGCGCGACTTCGAGACGGCCAAGATCGGCATCGAGGCTTCGCTCACGGGGCACCTCGTGTTCACGACCCTGCACACCAACAGCGCCCCGGAGACGATCGTCCGTCTGCTCGACATGGGCATCGACCCCCTGAATTTCGCCGACTCGCTGCTGGGGATCCTGGCCCAGCGGCTCGCCCGGACTCTCTGCAAAAACTGCAAGCTGGCCTATACGCCCGAGAAGGACGAATACGACTACCTGGCCTTCACCTACGGCGAGGAGCAGTTCGCCAAGCTCAACATCCCCTACTCGAAGGACCTCAAGTTCTATCAGCCCGGGGGCTGCAACGACTGCAATCAGTCGGGCTACCGGGGGCGCGTGGGCATCCACGAGCTTCTCATCGCCTCGGACAATGTCAAGCGCCTCATCACGAAAAAGGCGACCGTCGAGGACCTGCGCAACGCCTCCATCAGCGACGGGATGTCGACGCTGCTGCAAGACGGCATCAAAAAGGTCCTCGAGGGGATCACAGACTTCGATCAGGTCCGGCGGGTGTGTATCAAATAAGGCAGGCGAAAGGCTAATGGCTTAGGGCTTAGGGCAAAAAAGCGACGGTGACCTCACCGTCGCTTTTTCTTATGAGCATTTTCCTTTTCGTTTCCCTTTAGCCTTTAGCCTTTTGCCCTTCGCCTATTTTTTTGTGAGTCTTTCCTTCCACTCCGCGATGAGGTTCATGGCTTCGATGGGGGTCAGGGCGTTGATGTCCGTCCCGGCGATCTCGCCCAGGACGAGGCTCTCGTCGTCGGCAAAGAGGCTGAGCTGCCCGGTCATCGGGCGCTTTTCACCCTTCTTGGGACGGGCCAGCGTGGGCATGCCGACTTCGTCGAGCTCCCCCTTCTCGAGGTTTTCAAGCACTTCCTTGGCGCGCTGGATGACCTCGTCGGGCACGCCGGCAAGCCTCGCCACCTGGATGCCGTAGCTGCGGTTTGTGGCGCCCTTCATGATCTTGCGCAGAAAGATGATCCTCTCGCCCCACTCCTTGACGGCGATGTAATAGTTTGCAACGCCTTCGCGCGTGAGCGACAGGTCCGTGAGCTGGTGGTAGTGCGTGGCAAAGAGGGTGCGCGACCCGAGATTCGACGCATCGTGGATGTGCTCGGCCACGGCCCAGGCGATGCTCAGCCCGTCGAAGGTGCTCGTCCCCCTTCCCACCTCGTCGAGCAGGATGAGGCTCCGGGGAGTAGCGTTCCGGAGGATGTTGGCGACCTCCGTCATCTCCACCATGAAGGTGCTCTGGCCCTTGGCCAGGATGTCGCCGGCGCCCACGCGGGTGAATACCCGGTCCACAAGACCGACCCGCGCCTCGGCGGCCGGGACGAAGCTCCCCATCTGGGCCAGGATGACGATGTGGGCGACCTGGCGGATGTAGGTGGATTTTCCCGCCATGTTGGGCCCCGTGATGATCAGAAGGCGGTTGCCGCTGCGGTTCAGGTGCACGTCGTTGGGAACGAAGCCCTCGGCTAGGGGCATCCGCTCCACCACGGGGTGGCGGCCGTCGCGGATCTCGATTGCGTCGCCGTCGTCAACGGCGGGTCGGCAGTAGTTGTACTTCTCGGCCACCTCGGCAAGACAGGCCGTCGCGTCGAGATCGGCCAGGGCCGAGGCGCTCTTCTGGATGCGCCGGATCTCGCCGGCGATGCGCCCGCGGATCTCGACGAACAGCTCGTACTCCCTCTCCCGCCGTTTTTCCTCGGCGTGGAGCACCGTTTGCTCGTACTCCTTGAGCTCCTCGTTGATGTAGCGCTCGGCGTTCACGAGGGTCTGCTTGCGGATGTATTCGGCGGGGACGGCCGCTGTCCGGGATTTCGTCACCTCGATGTAGTAGCCGAAGACGCTGTTGAAGCCCACGCGCAGACTTGCGATGCCCGTGCGCTGACGCTCCTTCTCCTCGAGGGCGGCGATCCAGGACTTCCCGTCGCGCGATACGGACAGGATCCGGTCGAGCTCGGCGTCGTAGCCCTCCCGGATCATCCCCCCCTCGCGCAGAGTGAGCGGCGGGTCGTCGACGACGGAGCGCTCGAGCAGATCGAGGATCTCCGGCATCTCGTCGATCCCCTCGCGCAGGGCCGCGATCCTGGGGATCTCGAGTGCGGCCAGGAGATGCTTGAGCCCCGGGAGCACTCGCAGAGAGCTTCGCAGGGCCACGAGGTCCCGGCCGTTGGCCACTCCGATGGAGATGCGCCCCCCGAGGCGCTCCATGTCGTAGAGCCCCGAGAGGGCCCTGCGCAGATCCTGTCGCAGCAGGTGCCCCTCGCGGATCTCGGCGACGGCGGAGAGCCTCTCGCGGATCATCGCCACATCGAGAAGGGGGTAGGAAAGCCACCCGCGCAGCCTGCGCCCCCCCATGGCAGTCATGGTCTCGTCGAGAACGTGGAAGAGCGTTCCCTCACGGGTTCCCCCCTGGGTCGTCGCAAAGAGCTCCAGGTTTCGCTTTGCCGTCTCGTCGAGGATGAGGAAGTTCTCCGTGTGATACCGGGTGATGTCGTTGATGTGCCCGAGGCGCTCCTTCTGGGTCTCTCGCACATAGCGAAGCACCGCCCCCGCCGCGGCGATCAGGGCCGCGTGGCGCTCGGGCTCGAGCCTCGCGATCGCCTCGGCGCAGAAGTGCTCGCCGAGGATGCCGAGTGCGGCTGCGTGATCGAACCAGTCCCGCGGGAAGCGGTTGATCACGCAATCCGCAAGCTCCTGCGTGAGAACCGTCTCCAGCACGGCATCCTTGAGTTTCTCCTCCAGGACGATCTCCCGGAAGCCGTGACGGATCACCTCGTCGATGAAGAAGTTGCGGTCCGCAACTTCCGTGACCCGGAACTCGCCCGTAGAGATGTCCAGGAAGGCAAGCCCGAACCCCTCGCCGCGAACGGCGATGCCGGCCAGGAAGTTGTTCTGCTTGGCCTCCAGGTTGTCGGGGTCGACGACGAGCCCCGGGGTGATCACGCGCACCACCTCGCGCTTCACGATGCCCTTGGCGAAACGGGGGTCCTCCACCTGCTCGCAGATGGCTACCTTGTGGCCCTTTCCGATGAGTTTCGCAATGTAGGACGACGCGGCGTGCCAGGGAAACCCGCACAGCGGGACGCTGTCCTCCCTGCCCTTGTTGCGGGAGGTGAGCGTGATCTCCAGCAGCTTCGAGGCGAGCACGGCGTCCTCGAAGAACATCTCGTAGAAATCGCCCATGCGGAAAAAGAGGATGCAGTCGGGGTACTGGGCCTTGACCTCGAGATACTGCCGCATGGCGGGCGTGAGAGAACTCATTCCCAGCGCTCCCCTTTCTTCTCGAGGTCGATTTCACCGGGGCCGCTGCGGCGGGGGGTTGCGGGGCTGCCGGAGTTTCCGGCGTTGCCGGGGGAACCGCGGTCGGCGATGAGGGTGCCCAGGAGCCAGTTCACGACACTGATGATGACGGCACCGAAGACGGCAGGCCAGAAGCCGTGGACGTCGAAGCCCGCGATGAGCGCCGAGGCGATCTTCAGCAGTACCGCGTTGATGACGAAAGTGAAGAGTCCCAATGTCAAAATATTGACGGGTAGGGTCAGGATGATCAGGAGGGGCTTGAAGAAGACGTTCAGAATCCCCAGGATCGCCGCGGCAAAGAAGGCGGCCCAGAAACCGGTCACGACGATTCCGTCGACGAGGTATGCCGCCGCCAGAATCGCAGCCGTGAGAATCAGCCATCGGATCAGGATACGCGCCATGATTTCCCCTCCTGTTCGAAATGCCACGTATGAGCCATTGATCAGGATTCTTCCTGCGAATAGACAATCTTCGACCGCTCTAGGGCTCGCTTCGCTGCAGACGCAAAAACTCGCCCTTCGGGCTCAAACAATTTGCGCTGCGGTCGCTTCGCTTCGCCAAGAGCGGTTACCGAAGATTGCCTAACTTCGCATCCAGAACCCTGTTCAACGGCTATGAGACACCCTGCTTATCTATCTGACTCCCACGCTTTTAACACGCTTCGGCTTTTTTTTCACCCCCCGGACGGGGTAGAAGAAAAAACTTGGAAAAAGAGCGGGAAAGCGCCGGGTTACAAATATTTCACCGTTGCACAATTGCCCTTTGGACGCTATGATGCAAAATCGCTTAAGGCAAGGAAAGAAATACCGTGGGAAAGACCATAACGCAGAAACTCATCGAAACCCATCTCGTCTCGGGCCGCATCGAGCCCGGCAGCGAAATCGGCATCCGCATCGACCAAACGCTCACCCAGGACGCCACGGGCACCATGGCCTACCTGCAATTCGAGGCCATGGGGATCGACCGCGTGCGCACCGAACTTTCGATGAGCTACATCGACCACAACACGATCCAGATCGGCTTCGAGAACGCCGACGACCACCGCTACCTGCAGTCCGTGGCGCGCCGCTACGGCATCCGGCTCTCGCGGGCCGGAAACGGCATCTGCCACCAGGTCCACCTGGAGCGCTTCGGAAAGCCCGGAAGGACGCTTCTGGGCTCCGACAGCCACACCTCCACCTGCGGGGCCCTGGGCATGCTTGCCATCGGCGCGGGCGGCCTCGACGTGGCGCTCGCCATGGCCGGCGAGCCGTTCTTTCTCACCTGCCCGAAGGTGATCCGGGTCAACCTCACGGGAAAACTTCCCCCCTGGGTCTCGGCCAAGGACGTCATCCTGAAGCTCCTGGAGCTCTTCACGACGAAAGGCAACGTGGGCCACATCTTCGAATACGGAGGCGAGGGCCTCGCGAGTCTCACGGTGCCCGAGCGGGCCACCATCGCCAACATGGGGGCCGAGTTGGGCCTCACCACCTCCGTCTTCCCCAGCGACGCGATGACGCGGCGCTTCCTGGCGGCCGAGGCACGGCAGGCTGACTGGGTGGCGCTTGCGGCCGACCCCGATGCCGAATACGTGAAGGTCGTCGACATCGACCTTGCGGAGCTCGTCCCCCTGGCGGCCAGGCCCCACAGCCCCGACACCATCGGCACCGTGCGGGAGCTCTCGGGGATCCCTGTAGATCAGGTCTGCATCGGAAGCTGCACGAACTCCTCGTACCGGGAGCTTGCCACGGTGGCCCGGATCCTGCGCGGCAGGGTCGCCCACCCCCGCGTGAGTTTCATCGTCACACCAGGTTCCCGGCAGGTCCTCGAGAATTTGGCCCGCGACGGCTACCTCGCCGATCTGCTTTGCGCCGGGGTGCGGATCACGGAGAGCACCTGCGGCTTCTGCATCGGCGGCAGCCACAGCCCCGGGTCAAAGGGGGTGTCGCTTCGCACCTCGAACCGCAATTTCTACGGCCGCTCGGGGACGGAGGACGCCGAGGTCTACCTGGTGAGCCCCGAGACGGCTGCCGCAGCCGTCGTGAAAGGGGTCCTCACGGACCCGCGCGATCTCGGCATGGATTACCCCGCCGTCGACATGCCGCAAGTGTTCCACGTCGACGACTGCATGATCCTCGAGCCTGCCCCGCCCGAGAAGGCCGCTGATCTCGAGATCATCCGGGGGCCCAACATCGGCGATCCGCCTCAGAACGAGCCCATGCCCGAGCACCTCCACGGCGAGGTGACCATCAAGGTGGGCGACAAGATCACGACGGATCACATCATGCCCGCCGGGGCCCGGATGAAGTACCGCTCCAACATCCGACGGTATGCCGATTTCGTCTTTGAAGGCCTGGACCCCACCTTCCCCGCGAGGGCGGCGAAGATCCGCGACAACGGCAATCACAACATCGTCGTGGCGGGCCTGTCCTACGGCCAGGGCTCCTCGCGGGAGCACGCGGCGCTGTGCCCCATGTACCTGGGCGTCAAGGCCGTCATCGCAAAGAGCTTCGAGAGGATCCACACGGCGAACCTGATCAACTTCGGAATCATCCCGCTTGTGTTCGAGAGCGACTCCGAGTACAACCTCCTCGACCAGGGCGACAACGCCGAGATCCCCGATATCCGGAAGGCCCTCCATTCAGGCGGGCCCCTGACGGTGAAAAACCTCACCAAGGGCCGCAGCTTCACCGTCGTCTGTATGCTCTCGGAGAGGCAGAAAAGGATTCTGCTGGCGGGCGGGGCGCTCAATCTGGTGAAAGCAAAATGAAGGCTACAGGCTGCAGGCCACAGACAAGAGAGAAGACTGTCACAAACCTCTATCAGAGCCTGTAGCCTGTAGCCTGTTGCCTGTTGCCTGTGGCCTTATCGTACGTATCAGTGATCGGGAGGAGACGGATGGGATCGACGAAAATCGTGGTGAAAACGCCGCTGGTGGAGATGGACGGCGATGAGATGACGCGCATCATGTGGGCCCTGGTGAAGAAAAAACTCCTCCTTCCTTACCTCGACATGAAGCTGGAGTACTACGACCTGCATGTGAAGCACCGCGACGACACGGACGACCGGGTCACCGTGGAGGCGGCACAGGCCATCATGAAGTACGGCGTGGGCGTCAAATGCGCCACGATCACCCCCAACCAGGACCGCGTCGTCGAGTATACCCTCAAGCAAATGTGGAAAAGCCCCAACGGAACCATCCGGGCCATGCTCGACGGGACCGTCTTCCGCAAGCCCATCTTCGTGAAGAACATCCGGCCCTTCGTAACCACCTGGAAGCGGCCCATCCTCATCGGCAGGCACGCTTACGGCGACGTCTACGACAACTCCGAGATGGCCATTCCCTGCGCGGGGACGGCGGTGCTCATGTTCACGCCCGCCCCGGGGGGTACCTCGGCCTGGCAGAAGATCGCCGACTTCAAGGGGCCGGGGATCCTGCAGGGAATCCACAACACCGACGAGTCGATTATGAATTTCGCACGGGCCTGCTTTGCATGCGCCCTCGACGAGAAGATCGACCTGTGGTTCAGCACGAAGGACACCGTTTCCAAGACCTACGACGCCCGGTTCCGGGACATCTTCCATCAGGAGTACGAGGCGAACTGGAAGGCGAAGTTCGAGGCGGCGGGGATCGAGTACTTCTTCACCCTCATCGATGATGCGGCAGCGCGGGTCATCCGCTCCGAGGGGGGCTTCCTCTGGGCGCTGAAGAACTACGACGGCGACGTCATGTCGGATCTCGTCGCGGCGGCAAGCGGCAGCCTCGCCATGATGACCTCCGTCCTCATCTCGCCGAAGGGATGCTTCGAGTACGAGGCGGCCCACGGCACCGTGCAGCGCCACTACTACAAGCACCTCAAGGGAGAGGAGACCTCGACAAACTCCATGGCCCTGATCTTTGCCTGGACAGGGGCTCTGCGCAAGCGGGGCGAGATGGACGGCACCGACGAGGTCATCCGCTTCGCCGATCTTCTCGAGAGGGCCGCTCTGGGAACGGTGGAGGCGGGCGTCATGACGGGCGATTTGCTGGCCGTGGCCCGCAAGAGCGCGAAGAACCGCAAGGTCAGCACGGAAGGGTTCATCGACGCGATCGCGGAGAGGCTCGAACAGAAGCTCCACCGCGCAAAACAGTGACTGAGTGATGAAGTGAATTTCACTCAGACACTTAGACACTCAGACACTCAGACACTTGGACTCATAACAGGCATGATTAGATGGACAAGCCGAACATAAAGGATATGACCCTCGACGAGATAGAGACCTTCGTGGTCGGTCTCGGGAAGGAAAAGTTCCGTGCCCGGCAGATCATGAAGTGGATCTACCAGCAGGGGGCTTCCTCCTTTGCCGAAATGACGAACCTCTCGAAGGAGTTCCGGGCCGACATGGAAAAGCGGGCCCGGATCAGCAACCTCGAGATCGTCCGGACGCAGAGCTCCGAAGACACGACGAAGAAGATCCTCTTTCGCCTCGAGGACGGCCTTTTGATCGAGAGCGTCCTCATCCCGGGCGCGAGCCACTGGACGCTCTGCCTCTCCACGCAGGCGGGCTGCAAGATGGGCTGCTCCTTCTGCTTTACGGCAAAATCGGGGTTCACGCGCAACCTGCGCCCCTCGGAGATCGTCGACCAGATCGTCCAGGCAAAATTTCACAGCGAAGAAGGCCCCGGGATCAACAACCTCGTCCTCATGGGGATGGGCGAGCCCCTGGACAACTACGACAACGTCCTGAAGGCCATCGCCATCATCAACTCGGACTACGGGCTGGCGCTCACGGCTCGAAAGATCACCCTGTCCACCTGCGGCCTCGCCCCCGCAATCGAGCGGCTCGGTCAGGATTCCGCGGTCAATCTCGCCGTCTCCCTCAATGCCCCCGATGACCTGCGGCGCAACGAACTCATGCCGATCAACCGGAAATACCCCATCGAGGCCATTATCAAGGCCTGCAAGACCTACCCCATGCCGAAGCGGCGGCGCATCACCTTCGAGTACATCCTCATCGCCGGGGTGAACGACGCGCCCGCCGACGCGAAGCTGCTCGTCCGGACCTTCGGGAACCTGCGCTGCAAGTTCAACCTGATTCTCTTCAACGAGTTCCCCGGCTCCCCCTTCAAGGCGCCCACGGCCAAGGCCGTCGAGGCTTTCCAGAAAGTCCTCGTGGACCACCGCTTCACGGCCGTCGTCCGGCAGAGCCGCGGCAAGGACATCCTCGCCGCCTGCGGCCAGCTCTCGGGAAAGCATCGGGAGGAAGAAAAGGGTTGAGCGCTGAGGGTTGAGGGTCGAGGGTAAAAAAGCGTGTAACGGGTAGCGTGTCGAGGAGAAGGAGAGCCGCAAGCAACAAGCCGCAAGGCAAAAGAAAATCCCCCTTTCATCCCCCTTTGCTAAAGGGGGAAGAGGGGGATTTGGACGGAATAGACCGACCAGACAGACTAATCCACCCTCACCTCAATCCTCTCCCCTCAAGGGAGAGGAAGATCAAGGTAGGGGGCTTTATAGGGAGGAGAGCAATGTCGTATCAGGATCTGGAAGTTTCGATCGAAGACCACGTCGCAACGGTAACCCTGGCAAGAACGGACAGCATGAACGCCCTGAGCCTCGCATTCACGGCAGAGATCGCGAGGGTCTTTCGTGAGCTGGGCGCAAACGACGAGGTGCGGGCAATCGTGCTGGCGAGCAAGGCAAAGGCCTTCTGCGCCGGGCTCGATCTCAAGGAATTCGCCGCCATCGGCATGAAGGGGACGGCCAAGTCGAGCCTGGAGTTCCCCGAAAAGCTGCGCGCCCTCTTCGAGAGCTGCGACGGCATCGAGGCCTGCCCCAAGCCAGTGATTGCCGCCGTCAACGGCATGTGCATCGGCGGGGGTCTCGACATCATCTCGGCCTGTGACATCCGCCTCTGCACTCAGGACGCGACCTTCTCCCTGCGCGAAGCGGCCATCGGGCTTGTGGCCGACATGGGCGTGCTGCAGAGGCTCCCCCATGTCATCGGCCAGGGGTTCACGCGGGAGATGGCCTTCACGGCGCGCTTCTACAAGGCAGAGGAAGCGGAAAAGATGGGGCTCGTCAACGCCGTCTACCCGGATGCGCCCGCCATGATGGACGGGGCGAAAATACTTGCCCGCCAGATCGCCGCCAACGCCCCGCTGGCCGTCCAGGCGACGAAGGAGGTCCTCAACGTGAGCCGACAGGCCACAATCCAGGACGGGATGTCGCTTGCCAAGCACAAGAACATGGTCCTGATGCTCTCGCAGGATCTCAAGGAGGCCTTCGTTTCCTTCATGGAAAAGCGCAAGCCCGATTTCAAGGGGAAGTGACAAAAAATTCTTGCCAAATGATGCAACCGATGTTACAAGCAACGCTCTGTCATGTTACTTGTAACGGGTGAAAGATATGAGAAAAGAGGCAGATAGAATTAAACGGTGGCGGGAAAGGCAGAAAGCCGAAGGGAAAACCTCATTCACCGTCCTGCTCTCCCAGGAGGCCCGGGAAATCATCACCGAGGAGAAGGAAAAAACAGGGGAGAGCTACGCCGTCATTGTCGAAAAGGCGCTTCAAACCTTGAAAAAGCAGGGCTACAGGCCGCCTGTACTGAAGCATTTTTCCAATCGCGAGGAGGTTCTGGCCAGGGCAGCCACGAGGGAGCATCACCCACCGGTTATCCCCGTTACAAGTCACGGAGAAGGTGCACAGCCCAGGGTCCTGATTGACGATCTGGCCAACTACCCGAGCCTGGAAGACATCGAGCGCGAGCAGGCAGAGAAGGAACAAAACGGTATTTACGAGCTCAAGGCCAACGAAGGACTCATCACTCGGCTGCTGCGCTCCTCGGCGGGACCCTTCGGCCGGAAGAAAAAGTGGTTCAAATGACCCACCCGAAGCTCGTCGAAGCCATGTCGAAGCCCGATTTCTACCCCCACCGGCCCCCTGCTGTGGAACTCGTTCAGACGCACATCTCCTTTGTCTTCATCGCCGGGGATCTCGTCTACAAGGTGAAGAAGGCCGTCGATTTCGGCTTTCTCGACTTCACGACGCTCGCGAAGAGAAAGTATTTCTGCGAAGAGGAGCTGCGGCTCAACCGGCGGCTGGCGCCGCAGACCTATCTCGAGGTCGCCGCCATCGGGGAATACGAGGGAGGGGCCCTGCGGCCCGGAGGCGGGCGCCCCGTCGAGTATGCCGTCGTGATGAAAAAGCTGCCTCTGGAGCGGATGCTCAAGAAGCTCCTCGCTGAGGGAAAAGTGGGTCCCGCGGACATGGACGCCATCGCCGGGAAAGTGGCCGATTTCCACCGCAAGGCCGAGACGGGGGGCGAGATCGACGAACTCGGCGGGATCGAGACCATCCGGTACAACCACGACGAGAACTTCGCGCAGACCGAAAAGTATATCGGACTCACGATCCCCCGGGAGCGCTACGATTTCCTGCGGGCCTGGGTGAACCGGTTCCTGGAGCGCGAGCGCTCGCTGCTTCAGAGGCGCGTGCGCGACCACCGGATCCGGGACTGCCACGGAGACCTCCACGCCGAGCACATCTGTCTGGCCGACGGGATCATCATCTTCGACTGCATCGAGTTCAACAAGCGCTTTCGTTACGGCGACGTGGCGGCCGAGGCGGCCTTCCTCGCCATGGACCTGGATTACAACGGTTACGCCGACCACGCCCGAGCCTTCGTCGATGCCTACGTCCGCCACTCCGGGGACGGGGAGGTCCTGCGCCTTCTCGATTTCTACCGCTGCTACTATGCAACCGTGCGCGGAAAGGTGATCAGCTTCCGCGTCGACGATCCGCACATCGGATGCGCGGACCGGGATGCCGCCGCCCGGATGGCGGCATGCTATTTCGATCTCGCCCTGTCCTACGCGGCGCGGCCCGCCAACAGGACGCTTATCCTCGTGGCGGGTCTCATGGGGACGGGCAAGAGCGTGCTGGCCCGGGCCCTTGCCCCCCTGGTCGGCGCGGAGATCATCCAGACGGATGCAGTCCGTAAGGAGATGCTCCGGATTCCCGCCTCCGAGCACCACTATGAGGAGTTCGGCCAGGGGATCTATTCACCCGATACTTCGCGGAGGACATACGAAAAGGCCCTCGAGATCGCACTGGACAAACTGAAGACGGCTGGCGCCGTCATCATCGATGCCTCGTACAAAGACAGGGAGGAGCGATTGCGGGCCTTCGAGGCCGGGCGGCGGGCCGGCGCCGACGTGTTTGTCATCGAGTGCACCTGCCCCGAAGATATCATCGAAAAACGGTTGCAATCGAGGCAGTCCGGGGGCGGGGACGTTTCAGACGGGCGGTGGGAGATCTTTCAGGCGCAGAAAGGAAATTACGAGAGGATCGACGAGATTCCCGAGGAACGTCATCTTGCCGTGGACACGTCGCTTGCAGCGGAAGAAAACGCCATCAGGGTTTTGAAAAAGATGTTTGGGCTGGGGTGAGCTACTTCTTGCCTTCCTGCGCTTTTGGGGCTTCCTTTGCCTCTTTGGCTTTCCAGGCCTCCTCGACCTTTTGCGCCTCTTTCGCTTTCCCTGCCTCCAGTTCCTTCATCCGCTGTTTCGTTTCCTCGATGAAGCGGGTGGTCTTGTAATCAAGCCCCATGTTGGCGTAATCCCGCTGAATCCCCTCGAAGCGCTTCAGCGCCGCTTCGTACTTCTTGGTGCGGTAATAGAACTCGCCGATATAGAACTCGTGCTCGGCCAGGCGCTGCTTTACCTCGCGAAGATTCTTCTCCGCCATGATGGCGAACTTGCTCTGGGGGAAGCGGGCCATGAGCCGCTCGAATTCCTTGCGGGCCTTGACGGTCTCGGCCTGGTCCCGGTCGATCGTCTGCATCTGTTGGTAATGGCACATCCCGAGCTGGAACATGGCATAGGGGACATTCGGGTTCGTGGGGTGAAGCTCGACAAAGCTGTTGTAGGCGACCTCGGCATCGATGTACTGCTCGTTCTCAAAGTAGGAATCGGCAATGCCCAGCTCCGCCATGAGGGCAATGGGATTCAGGGGGTATTCATCCCGCACGCGGCTGAAGGTCTCAATGGCCTTCTTGTAGTCGCCCTTCTTGTAATACTCGAAGCCTCTCTGGTAGAGGCCCTCCGGCGTCGGGCGCACCCGGGGCTCCTTCCCCCAGATGCTGTCCCACCAGGCACAGCCGGTGAGCGAGGCAAGAAGGGTTACAAGGATGGCTGCCGTAAGCAGGCGCCTGTTCATCATGCTATTTCCGGTGTTCTCTGTTTTCATGCTTTTCGCCGAAAGGCCCCCGGGCAAAATAAAATGGAGGCCCGCCGGTGAAACAGGGGCCTCCATGTACTGTTTTTTACAGGGCCTTGTCCATCAATTCTTTCAGCCGCTCCTTGGGCACAAGGCCGATGAGCTTGTCCAGGACCTTGCCGTCCTTGAAGAGGATCATGGTGGGGATGCTCATCACCCCGTGGTTGCCCGCCAGTTTCCGGTTTTCATCGACGTTCACCTTGGCCACGGTAAGCCTGCCTTTGTATTCTTCGGCAAGTTCTTCGAGTACCGGGGCGATGGCCCGGCAGGGCCCGCACCAGGGCGCCCAGAAATCGACGAGGGCAGGCTTGTCGGACTTCAGGATCTCGGCGTCAAACGTCCCTTCGTTGACATGGACTATGGCTTCTCCGCTCATGGGCTTACCCCCTTGTCTTTGTATGAAAAAATATGCCACCAATGACCGGCGAAGTCAAGCTTCCTGCAAGGCAGGGCCGGGCTTGCCGACACCCTGGCAGGCATGAACGGAAAGGGGCGCGTCCACCCGGACACGAAGGTTTTGACAGGCCCCGCCGATTCTGATACACGAAATCAGGCTAACGGCGTAAGGCAAAAGGAAATAAAGCGACTAGCCATTTTCCCTTCGCCTTATGCCTTCTTGCGAGGGACTCATGGCGCCTATCGGCATCATCTCGGGAACGGTTCTGCACGGGACAAGCGTCTTCAAGGGCCTGAGAAAAGAACACGTGGTCAACGAGTTCGGGCGGGTAACCGTCTGGGTCTCCCGGCAGATCGCCCACATCTCCCGCCATGATCGCGACCCTGCCGACTACGTCCTGCCCCATCTCATCAACCACCAGGCCAATCTCACGGCCCTGAAGGCCCTCGGAATCCGGGACGTTGTCGCCGTCAACTCGACGGGGTCCCTGAAGAAGGACCTGCCCCCGGGTTCCATCGTCGTGCCCGACGATTTCATCCTGCTTACCGACACGCCCACGGTCTTCACGAACCAGCCCGTCCACATCACGCCCGAGCTGTCCGGCGAGGTGCGACGCCGGCTCATCGAGGCGGCCGGTGCCTGCGGCATCCCCGTCGTCGGGCGCGGCATCTACTGGCAGACGGAGGGACCGCGGCTGGAGACAAAGGCGGAAATCCGCATGATGGCCCCGTTTGCCGACATCGTGGGGATGACCATGGCCGCCGAGGCGATCATCGCGAAGGAGCTGGGGCTCGCCTACGCGGCCCTGTGCTCGGTCGACAATTACTGCAACGGGGTTGTGGAGACACCCCTCACCATGGAGATGATCATCGAGGGTGCGAAAAAGAACCGGGAAACCATGATGACAATCGTCAGCACGTTCATCGAAAGGAGCCAGGCATGAAGTTCTCAAAGAAGGGTGACACGGGGGAAACCAGTCTTCTGGGCGGGCAGCGGGTCCCCAAGTTCGATCCGCGGCCGGAGGCCTACGGGACGCTGGACGAGGCCAGTTCCGTCCTCGGGGTGGCCCGGGGAATGACGGGCAACGGCAGGATCAAGGACATCATCCTGCAGGTCCAGAAAGACCTCCTCATCATGGGGGCCGAGATGTCGACCCTTCCCGAGGACATGGGCAAGCTCACCCAGAGGATCGGGGCGGCCGACGTGGACCGTGTCGAAGACCTCATCGACAAACTGCAGGAGGAGGTCCCCTTCCCGCGCGAGTTCATCTACCCGGGAAAGAATGCCGTCTCCGCTCAGATCGACGTGGGCCGCACGGTCATCCGCAGGGCCGAGCGCCGGGCGGCGGATCTCAAGCAGAAGGGGCTCTTGAACAGCGCCGAGATCCACCAGTACCTGAACCGGCTCGCCGACATGCTGTTCACGCTCGCGAGATACGCTGAGGAAAAAGGCTGACCCTGTAGGGCAGGCGTCTCGCCTGCCGATCTCCCGCATGACGGGCGGGACGCCCGTCCCACGTTTGGGCTTATGAAAATCATCAAGACCGGGGCCATCGCGCTGGCGGTGGTCCTGGCTGCCTATTTCGGCTACCGTCACTTCCTCTATCAACCGCCGATCAAGAACACCCGGCCGGCAGGCGAGAACATCGTCTGCTTCGGCGACAGCCTCACCTATGGCACCGGCGCATCACAGGGAATGGATTACCCCTCCCAGCTATCCCGCCTCATCGGGAAACCGGTCATCAACGCCGGCATCCCCGGCGACACGACGGCCACGGCCCTGTCGAGACTCGATCGGGACGTCCTCGGCCGCTCCCCGCGCATCGTCCTCATCACCCTCGGCGGAAACGACCTGAAGAACCGCCAGGACCGCGACCGGGCTTTCCGGAATCTCAAGACGATCATCACCTCAATACAGGATCGGGGGGCGCTGGTCATCGTGGGAGGGCTCGACGTCCCCATCTGGGGGGGAGGTTTCCAGGAACGCTACAGAAAGATTTGCGAAGAGACGGGGGCCGTGCTGGTGCCTGATATCCTGAAGGGCCTGCTCGGAAACCCGGAAAAGATGAGCGACGCCATCCACCCCAACGACACGGGCTACGCCATCATGGCAGGGTATTTCCACGAGGCGGTCAAACCATACCTGTGAAGAAGGCAAATGGCAAAAGGCTAAGGGCAAAAGGTTAGGAAAAGAATCCATTGCCTTTAACCTTTAGCCTTTAACCTTTAGCCTTTTGCCTTTAGCCGTTAGCCGTTCGTTAGAACGCCCCTAATTGGCAGGCACTGATCCTGATCTTCAGCTTCTCGCAGGCCGCGGCAACGCGGATCTTGGCGAGTTTGAACTCGCCGGCAATCCGGAAGATCTCGGCACAGGGAAGCCGCCCGTCGGTCATGGCCTTGCGGAGGGCCGCCTCCAGCTCATCCGAAACGGATTCCGCCGGCTGGACGATCTTCCTCACGGGGGAATAACCGAAAAGGCCAAGCTGGCACTTCACGATGTTGATTTCGAGGAGATCCATCGCCTTTCCGACTTCTCCGGGAGGAACCGCGAGTTCACCGGCGATTTTGAAGGCAAGCGGGCAGGTCAAAGCCCCCTGGCGGGACCGCTTCTTCACCGCTTCGGTAATTTCCTTTGCCACAACATTCCCGCCCGGATGCTTCGACCCGTAGTGTCCTTTGTCTTTACTCGCCATGATTTAGTCCTTCTCGTCTTTTAATCTATTTCGTCCAAATCCCCCTCTTTCCCCTTTGCAAAAGGGGGATGAAAGGGGGATTTTTAGTACTTGACGTAGTGAAACGGCTCGACCGAGGAGAGGGCCTCGTCGTCGAGCGTCTTGAAGCCTGCCTTGTCGATCAGCTTCTGGGCCTTCGCGATGTCGTCCACCTCGACGACAAAAATCGCCGTCTTCCAGCTGTCGAGCACGAACCCGTAGGCGTTGTTGACGTTGATGTTCTCCTTGAAGAGCATCTGCGTGAGCCTGTCGAGCCCGCCGGGCTTGTCCTCGATGATGACGGCGATGACTTCCTTGGTCGTCACCATCATCCCGTCCTTCTTGATCGCCTTGGTGGCCTTTTGGGGGTCGTCGACAATGAGATTGATGACGCCAAAGGTCGCCGTGGTGGCGATCGTCGTCGCGCGGATGTTCACCTTTTCCTTGCCCAGGATCCGGGTGAGCCTGGCAAGCTGCCCGGGCTTGTTTTCCGCAAAAACGGAGATCTGATGCACGATCATTTTGCACCTCTCTTGTACTTGAAACTCCTGCCGGCGATCACGTCATTCACCAGGCGGTTGCTGGCGCTGGTCACTTGCCACCGGTGCAGGCCGCAGTCTACAGGCTGCAGGCTTTTAACGTCCTGCCTTTAGCCTTTAGCCTGTAGCCTTTAGCCTGTAGCCTGTAACCTGCCGCGCAGCGGCTCAGTCTTTTCGGTTGTCGATGACCCTGACCGCCTTCCCCTCCGTCTTGGGCAGGCTCCCCGGCTCGACCAACTCGACCTTCGGGGTGATCAGAATGTCGCCTTTCAACTCGTCTGTGATCCGGCGTTGAAGGCGCTCCAGCTTCAGCAGGTCGCCGTCGAAAAATTCACTTGCGACCTCGACCTTCACGATCATCTCGTCGTTGAACCCCTTGCGCTCCAGGATGATCTGGAAGTTCGTCCCCACACCGGGGACGTCCATGAGCTTCTTCTCGATCTGGATCGGGAAGATGTTGACCCCCTTGAGGATCATCATGTCGTCGGTGCGGCCCTTGATCCGCTCGATGCGTCGGTGGGTCCTGCCGCACTCGCAGGGTCCGGGGATGATCCGGGTGAGATCCTTCGTGCGGTAACGGATGACCGGCATCCCCTCGCGCAAAAGCGTCGTCATGACAAGCTCGCCCTCCTCACCGTCCGGGACGGACTTGAGGGTCTTCGGGTCGATGATCTCGACGAGGAAGTTGTCCTCCCAGATGTGCAGGCCGTTCTGGCAGGGGCACTCGAAGGCCACCCCCGGCCCGTTCATCTCGGAGAGGCCATAGGAGTTGAAGGCCTTGTAGCCGTAGAATTCCTCGATCTTCTTCCGGGCCTTCTCCGAGTGCGGCTCGGCGCCGATAAAAGCGATCCGCACCTTCGTGTCCTTCCGCGGGTCGATCTTGAGCTCCTCGAAGACGGAGTACAGGTGCAGGGCATAGCTCGGGATGATGTGGATGACCGTCGTCTCGAAATCCTGCATGAGCTGGATCTGGCGTTTGCTGTTCCCGGCCCCTGCCGGAATGACGAGGCACCCGATCTTCTCGGCCCCGTAGTGGAATCCCAGGCCCCCGGTGAAGAGGCCGTAGGTCATCATGTTCTGGAAAACGTCGGACTTCCGCACGCCCGTCATGTACATGCACCGGGCCACGAGGTTCGTCCAGGCATCCAGGTCACCAGCCGTGTGGAAGATGACCGTCGCCCTGCCCGTCGTGCCCGACGAGGAGTGCATGCGGACCAGCTCCTCCCTCGGTACGGCCAAAAACCCGTAGGGCCAGTTTTCCCGGAGGTCGTCCTTGGTCGTCAGGGGTAAATTGGGCACGTCGGCCAGCGATTTGAAATCGTCGGGGTTGAACCCTTTTTCCTTGTAGACCTTGCCGTAGTGATAGGAATTCGCGGCCTTCTTGAGGGTTGCTTTCAGCCGCTCGACCTGGATCGCCTCCAGCTTCTCCCGCGGCATGGTCTCAATTTCTTTTTCCCAGTACATGACGCCCAATCCTCCGTGGCTGATGGATGCGGTTTTACCCTTCCCGGGGGATTTTATCAAGCCCAATCTCGGGCGGTCCGAGGGTCTCCCGAACTTCTTGCTTGCAGAGGCCCCCCGCCGCAGTGTATCCATTCCAATCGGGGACAAACCGCAAGCAGCAAGTCCCCGGCGCCGAAGGCGCCATGACGGAACAGACGGAAAAGACCGAAAAGACGGGATAGACTGAACCGGAGGTTCATCATGCAAAACTTCATGTTTGAAAACCCCACGCGGATCATCTTCGGGAAAGGATCCATCGCCAAGATCGGCGCCGAGGTCAAGCGTTTCGGCGGCCGCGTGCTCATGGTTTACGGGATGAGCAGCATCCGGACGACCGGGATCTACGAGCAGGTCCTGAATTCCCTCAAGGAGGCAGGCGTCGACATCGTGGAGCTTCCCGGCGTCAAATCCAACCCCCTTCTGTCCAAGGCAAGGGAGGGCATCGAGCTTGCCCGGGCCAAAAAGGTGGACGTGATCCTCGCCGTGGGCGGCGGGAGCGTCATCGACACGGCCAAGACGATCGCCGCAGGGGCCAAGGCCGATCACGACCCCTGGGAGTTCTTCGTCTATACGAAGCTCGTCAAGGATGCCCTGCCCGTCCTCGTGGTCCTCACGCTCTCGGCCAGCGCCTCGGAGATGAACGCGGCGGCCGTCATCACCAAGGATGAAACCTGTCAGAAATTCAGCGTGCGAAGCCCGCTGATCCAGCCGAAGACGTCGATCCTCGACCCGGAGGCACTCTTTTCGCTCACGCCTGCCTACACGGCCTACAGCGCCGTCGACATCATCACGCACATGCTCGAGGGGTACTTCACCAACACGGAGACCGGCGAGAGCCCCCTGCAGGACCGGATGATCTACGCCTTCATGCGAACGCTCATGGAGGCCACCGAGAAGTCGCTCGCAAACCCGAAGGACTACGACGCCCGGGCAAATTTCATGTGGTCGGGCACCCTGGCCTTCAACGGCCTCACGACGGCGGGCATGGGCGTCGTGGGATTCCCCGTGCACATGATCGAGCACTCGCTTTCGGCCCTCTACGACATCGCCCACGGCGCGGGCCTGTCCATCATGCTTCCCGGCTGGATGGCCTGGTCTGCGAAAAAGAACCCGGCGCGATTTGCACGGCTGGCAAGGGAATTCTTCCAGATTGCCGAGGCGGACGACGCGAAGGCCGCCGCCGCGGGAATCGCAAAGCTGAAAAACTGGTTCAGCGCCGTGAAGAGCCCCGTGTCCCTGAAAGAAGGAGGGATTCCCGAGGGCGACATCGAGAAGATCGCCGACAACGCCGTCGAGCTCGCCCGGACCTGGAAGCTGAAGGACTACACGAAAGAAGTGATCGTGGAGATCCTGAACCACTGCAGGTGAAGGATGAAAAGGGGGCACATCGACCAAGTGAGTCTGGTAGGACAGGCGTCTCGCCTGTCCAATGCACCAAGGAAAAGACATCTGCCGCATTATGAGGAATCCGGCGGTTATTACTTCATCACCTGTGCGACGTACAGGAGGAAACCGTTAACCGAATCCGACAAAGAATGTATCTTCAAAGCTTTGCACTATCTGAAAGACAAGAAATACGATCTTCAAGCTGCCGTTGTGATGGACGATCACGTTCACCTTGTCATCAAACCGTCAGAGCCCCTGGCGAAAATCATGCACAGCATCAAGAGTTTCACGGCTCATGAGATGAACAAGGCCGCCGGGCTGTCAGGAAGGGTGTGGCAAGATGAGTACTATGACCGAGTCATCAGAAACGATGGAGAATACAGAGAGAAAATGCTCTACATCGCAAACAATCCGATCAAGTCCAAACCGGGGTCAACACATTCAGATTATCCATGGCTGTACGTGAAGGGATGGATCGATGGAGGATGACAGGCGAGACGCTTAAGGAGGTTGACAGGCGAGACGCCTGTCCTACAATATGACGGGAATTATATTAGCCGGCGGCAGGGCCAACCGCATGGGCGGCATCAACAAGGCCTTCATCGAGGTCGGGGGCGAGCGCCTCATCGACCGGACGCTCCGGGTGTACCGATCCCTCTTCGAGGAGATCATCATCTCCACCAACTCGCCCTTGGAGTATCTCGAGTTCGATGCCCGGATCGTGACCGACATCCACAGGGGAAAGGGGCCCCTGGGCGGCATCCACGCGGGGCTTCTCCATGCAACCTGTGAGCACGCCTTTGTCTCGGCCTGCGACATGCCGTACCTCAGCAAGGAATTCATCGGCTACATGATGGCGCAATCCGGTGGTTCCGACCTGGTGGTTCCCGTCACGGCCGGCGGCTTCGAATCGCTCCACGCGATTTACTCCCGCAAGTGCCTCCCCTTCATCGAATCGCAGATCGAGAGTGGCGAGTTGAAGGTTTCCCATCTGTTCAAGAAGTTCAAGACCCGCGAGATCCACGGCGACGAGATCCGCCGCTTCGACCCCGAAGGGAGGCTCTTCGCCAACCTCAACCGCCCTGACGACCTGAACTGGATCATCCGTCCCTGATACTTGACACATAACAAGTGTTTGCTGTCTGTTGTCGGCTGCAGGCTGTTGGCGCTTTTCCTCCCCAATCCCCCTTATCAACGAATTCACTAATTAACTAGTTACTGCTGCATGGCAGCCGACCAACCCATTTTTCCATCACTCCAATATTCCAATATTTCTGTAATTTCACGCTCCTATTTTATGTTTGACAATTCCCCTGAATTCCGATAATCGTGGCGCGATTTTGCGTATTTATGACAGAGAAGCGCAAAAGGCGTTTTCCATTTATTCATGCTCTGCACGATCCATATCTAAGGAGGGAGGAGTCACATGAGCGAGGAGAAACTTTTTGGAATGCCGGCTGAGAAAGGCCGGTGGATGTTCGTCGTGCTGGGATTCATCATCAATATCTGCCTGGGCAGCGTTTACGCCTACAGCGTATTCAGGGGCCCCGTCGCAAAACTCCTGAACATGAGCGCAACCGAGGCGGGTCTGCCCTTCATGGTCTTCCTGGCGCTGTTTGCCACCATGGTGTTCTTCGGCGGCCTCATCCTTGCCAAGCTCGGCCCCAAGATGCTGGGCTGGCTCGGTGGAATCATTGTCGGTATCGGCTGGATCCTGGCCAGCTTTTCCACGAGCGGGACCATGCTGACGATCACCTACGGGTTGATCGGCGGCGCCGGCGTGGGCCTGGCCTACGGTGTGCCTCTGGCCGTTGCGGGCCGATGGTTCCCCGACAAGCGCGGCCTGGCCCTGGGACTCACCCTGGCCGGCTTCGGCGGTTCGCCCTTCGTGTCAGCCAACGTGGCGGCGGCCCTCATCAAGATGGTGGGCCCCATGCAGACCTTCTTCTACATGGGAGTGGCCTTCCTGGCAATCATTCTCGTGTGCTTCATCCCCTTCCGCTTCCCCAAGGACGGCTGGCTTCCCGCAGGCTGGAAGCCGCCTGCAGCAGCTGCCGGCAGCGCCGTCGATCTCAACATGGGTGAAATGTCGAAAACCTCCACGTTCTACGGCCTGTTCCTGTGCTACACCATCGGCTGCCTTGCGGGGCTGATGGCCATCGGCATCTCCGCCTCCGTCGCCCAGGAGATCATCAAGATCGACGCGGCCACGGCGGCAACGCTGGTCGGCGTGTTCGCCATTTTCAACGGTGTGGGTCGGCCCATCTTCGGCGTGCTTACAGACAAGCTTTCCCCAGGATAGCGGCTATCATCTCTTTCGTCCTCATCCTGGCCTGCTCGCTGGGCATGCTCGCCGCGGGCCCCGGAAGCGTGATGCTCTACACGATCTGCTTCATCGGCTTCTGGCTCTGCCTCGGAGGCTGGCTTGCAATCGCCCCCACGGCAACGACGATCTTCTTCGGCGTGAAGAACTACGCCAAGAACTACGGCCTCGTCTACTTCGCCTACGGGATCGGCGCCATCCTGGGTGGCATCATCGCGGGGCAGGCAAAAGACACCTTCGGTTCCTTCAGCGTCGCCTTCTACCCCACGGCGGGCCTGGCCGTCCTCGGCATCCTGATCGCCTTCACCATGCTCAAGCCGGTCAAGAAGGCGTAGGACTCAATGATGAGAGAGACGGGCGTCCCGCCCGTCATCCTTAAAAAATCTGTTTGAAACAAGAGCGCCGGTCGACATGACCGGCGCTCTTTTATTGAATTTCCAACTCACTGTGTCTGGCACCAGGCACAAAACCCTGCTAAGCTTTCACTTGACACTCCTCTATAGCACATTATAATATGCGTACATAATATGCGCACTGGAGGCACCATGAGAACGACCATCGTGCTCAACGAGGATTTGCTGAATCAGGTCAAAAATCTTTCCGGGGCAAAGTCGAAAAGGCCGCCGTGGAGAGGGCGCTCGAGGAGTTCGTGAGGCGAAGGAAGGCCCGCAAGCTGATCGAGCTCGAGGGCAAGATGGAGCTTTCCTACAGCCCCGATCAATTCCTCGAAAGGAGAAAGAAGGATGTACCTCATCGATAGCTCGGTCTGGATAGAATACCTTCGGCCTTCGGGCTCGCCGAAGATCAAGGCCAGGGTGAGGAAAATCCTGGAAAGCGAAGAGGCCCTGACCTGCGGGATTGTCGTCGTGGAAATATTGCGCGGGGCAAGGACGGAAAAGGACTTCAAGGTGTCGAGGGATTCACTGTGTTCCCTTCCAGCCATACCCATCAACGGGGAGGTGATCGACAGGGCCTCCCGTTGGGGTTTCCTTCTGGACAGAAAAGGAAGACAAGTCCCCACAACGGATCTCATCATCGCATCCTGCGCCCACAAAAAAGCCCGGCTCCTCCATGCAGACAAAGATTTCGAGGTCATCGCCTCGATTGGCGATCTTGACAAGGAACGGCTTCTATCTGCCTGGAATGAGAGGGAAGGAGACAGGCGAGACGCCTGTCCT
>CAWDHZ010000012.1:0-141272 GCA_963802225.1 uncultured delta proteobacterium
GCGCACCACCTCGCGCTTCACTATGCCCTTGGCGAAACGGGGGTCCTCCACCTGCTCGCAGATGGCTACCTTGTGGCCCTTTCCGATGAGTTTCGCAATGGTAGGACGACGCGGCGTGCCAGGGAAACCCGCACAGCGGGACGCTGTCCTCCCTGCCCTTGTTGCGGGAGGTGAGCGTGATCTCCAGCAGCTTCGAGGCGAGCACGGCGTCCTCGAAGAACATCTCGTAGAAATCGCCCATGCGGAAAAAGAGGATGCAGTCGGGGTACTGGGCCTTGACCTCGAGATACTGCCGCATGGCGGGCGTGAGAGAACTCATTCCCAGCGCTCCCCTTTCTTCTCGAGGTCGATTTCACCTGGGGCCGCTGCGGCGGGGGGTTGCGGGGCTGCCGGAGTTTCCGGCGTTGCCGGGGGGAACCGCGGTCGGCGATGAGGGTGCCCAGGAGCCAGTTCACGACACGATGATGACGACCAAGACGGCAGGCCAGAAGCCGTGGACGTCGAAGCCCGCGATGAGCGCCGAGAGGCGATCTTCAGCAGTACCGCGTTGATGACGAAAGTGAAGAGTCCCAATGTCAAAATATTGACGGGTAGGGTCAGGATGATCAGGAGGGGCTTGAAGAAGACGTTCAGAATCCCCAGGATCGCCGCGGCAAAGAAGCGGCCCAGAAACCGGTCACGACGATTCCGTCGACGAGGTATGCCGCCGCCAGAATCGCAGCCGTGAGAATCAGCCATCGGATCAGGATACGCGCCATGATTTCCCCTCCTGTTCGAAATGCCACGATGAGCTATTGATCAGGATCTTCCGGCCAATAGACACTCTTCGACCGCTCTAGGGCTTGCTTCGCTGCAGACGCGAAAACTCGCCCTTCGGGCTCAAACAATTTGCGCTGCGGTCGCTTCGCTTCGCCAAGAGCGGTTACCGAAGATTGCCTGCCTAACTTCGCATCCAGAACCCTGTTCAACGGCTATGAGACACCCTGCTTATCTATCTACTCCCACGCTTTTAACACGCTTCGGCTTTTTTTTTCACCCCCCGGACGGGGTAGAAGAAGAAAAAACTTGGAAAAAAAAGAGCGGGAAAGCGCCGGGTTACAAGATTTCACTGTTGCACAATTGCCCTTTGGACGCTATGATGCAAAATCGCTTAAGGCAAGGAAAGAAATACCGTGGGAAAGACCATAACGCAGAAACTCATCGAAACCCATCTCGTCTCTGGCCGCATCGAGCCCGGCAGCGAACGGCATCCGCATCGAGAACGCTCACCCAGGACGCCACGGGGGCACCATGGCCTACCTGCAATTCGAGGCCATGGGGATCGACCGCGTGCGCACCGAACTTTCGATGAGCTACATCGACCACAACACGATCCAGATCGGCTTCGAGAACGCCGACGACCACCGCTACCTGCAGTCCGTGGCTCGCCGCTACGGCATCCGGCTCTCGCGGGCCGGAAACGGCATCTGCCACCAGGTCCACCTGGAGCGCTTCGGAAAGCCCGGAAGGACGCTTCTGGGCTCCGACAGCCACACCTCCACCTGCGGGGCCCTGGGCACGCTCGCCATCGGCGCGGGCGGCCTCGACGTGGCGCTCGCCATGGCCGGCGAGCCGTTCTTTCTCACCTGCCCGAAGGTGATCCGGGTCAACCTCACGGAAAACTTCCCCCCTGGGTCTCGGCCAAGGACGTCATCCTGAAGCTCCTGGAGCTCTTCACGACGAAGGACAACGTGGGCCACATCTTCGAATACGGAGGCGAGGGCCTCGCGAGTCTCACGGTGCCCAGCTACCATCGCCAACATGGGGGCCGAAGGGCCTCACCACCTCCGTCTTCCCCAGCGACACGATGACGCGGCGCTTCCTGGCGGCCGAGGCACGACAGGCTGACTGGGCGGAGCTTGCGGCCGACCCCGATGCCGAATACGTGAAGGCCGTCGACATCGACCTTGCGGAGCTCGTCCCCCCTGGCGGCCAGGCCCCACAGCCCCGACTCCATCGGCACCGTGCGGGCGAGCCTCGGGGATCCCGCGCTCTGCATCGGAAGCTGCACGAACTCCTCGTACGGGAGCTTGCCACGGTGGCCCGGATCCTGCGCGGCAGGGTCGCCCATCCCCGCGTGAGTTTCATCGTCACACCAGGTTCCCGGCAGGTCCTCGAGAATTTGGCCCGCGACGGCTACCTCGCCGATTGCTTCGTGCTGGTGCGGATCACGGTAGAGCACCTGCGGCTTCTGCATCGGCGGCAGCCACAGCCCCGGGTCAAAGGGGTATCGCTTCGCACCTCGAACCGCAATTTCTACGGCCGCTCGGGGACGGAGGACGCCGAGGTCTACCCGTGAGCCCCGAGACGGCTGCCGCAGCCGTCGTGAAAGGGGTCCTCACGGACCCGCGCGATCTCGGCATGGATTACCCCGCCGTCGACATGCCGCAAGTGTTCCACGTCGACGACTGCATGATCCTCGAGCCTGCCCCGCCCGAGAAGGCCGCTGATCTCGAGATCATCCGGGGGCCCAACATCGGCGATCCGCCTCAGAACGAGCCCATGCCCGAGCACCTCCACGGCGAGGTGACCATCAAGGTGGGCGACAAGATCACGACGGATCATATCATGCCCGCCGGGGCCCGGATGAAGTACCGCTCCAACATCCGACGGTATGCCGATTTCGTCTTTGAAGGCCTGGACCCCACCTTCCCCGCGAGGGCGGCGAAGATCCGCGACAACGGCAATCACAACATCGTCGTGGCGGGCCTGTCCTACGGCCAGGGCTCCTCGGAGCACGCGGCGCTGTGCCCCATGTACCTGGGCGTCAAGGCCGTCATCGCAAAGAGCTTCGAGAGGATCCACACGGCGAACCTGATCAAGATCAACTTCGGAATCATCCCGCTTGTGTTCGAGAGTGACTCCGAGTACAACCTCCTCGACCAGGGCGACAACGCCGAGATCCCCGATATCCGGAAGGCCCTCCATTCAGGCGGGCCCCTGACGGTGAAAAACCTCACCAAGGGCCGCAGCTTCACCGTCGTCTGTAAACGCCCTCGGAGAGGCAGAAAAGGATTCTGCTGGCGGGCGGGGCGCTGAACCTGGTGAAGGGGCGAGGGATGAGGGACGAGGGACGAGGGTGTAGGAAAAAGCCTCGAAGGCCTTGTGGCTTTCGGCTTGTGGCTTGTGGCTTCAATGCATGAAGCAGCGGAAAACGTGGAAAGGAAAATTAAACAATGGCATTCGACAGAATCAAAAAGGTGAAAACACCCATCGTCGAGATGGATGGCGATGAGATGACGCGCATCATGTGGGCCCTGGTGAAGAAACTCTCCTTCCTTACCTCGACATGAAGCTGGAGTACTACGACCTGCATGTGAAGCACCGCGACGACACGGACGACCGGGTCACCGTGGAGGCGGCACAGGCCATCATGAAGTACGGCGTGGGCGTCAAATGCGCCACGATCACCCCCAACCAGGACCGCGTCGTCGAGTATACCCTCAAGCAAATGTGGGAAGGCCCAACGGAACCATCCGGGCCATGCTCGACGGGACCGTCTTCCGCAAGCCCATCTTCGTGAAGAACATCCGGCCCTTCGTAACCACCTGGAAGCGGCCCATCCTCATCGGCAGGCACGCTTACGGCGACGTCTACGACAACTCCGAGATGGCCATTCCCGGCGCGGGGACGGCGGTGCTCATGTTCACACCCGCCCCTGGGGGGTACCTCGGCCTGGAAGATCGCCGACTTCAAGGGGCCGGGATCCTGCAGGGAATCCACACCGACGAGTCGATTATGAATTTCGCACGGGCCTGCTTTGCATGCGCCCTCGACGAGAAGATCGACCTGTGGTTCAGCACGAAGGACACCGTTTCCAAGACCTACGACTGCTCGGTTCCGGACATCTTCCATCAGGAGTACGAGGCGAACTGGAAGGCGAAGTTCGAGGCGGCGGGGATCGAGTACTTCTTCACCCTCATCGATGATGCGGCAGCGCGGGTCATCCGCTCCGAGGGGGGCTTCCTCTGGGCGCTGAAGAACTACGACGGCGACGTCATGTCGGATCTCGTCGCGGCGGCAAGCGGCAGCCTCGCCATGATGACCTCCGTCCTGATCTCGCCGAAGGGATGCTTCGAGTACGAGGCGGCCCACGGCACCGTGCAGCGCCACTACTACAAGCACCTCAAGGGAGAGGAGACCTCGACGAACTCCATGGCCCTGATCTTTGCCTGGACAGGGGCTCTGCGCAAGCGGCGGATGGACGGCACCGCCGAGGTCATCCGCTTCGCCGATCTTCTCGAGCGGGCCGCTCTGGAACGGTGGGGGCGGGCGTCATGACGGGCGATTTGCTGGCCGTGGCCCGCAAGAGCGCGAAGAACCGCAAGGTCAGCACGGAAGGGTTCATCGACGCGATCGCGGAGCGGCTCGAACAAAAGCTCCGCCGCGCAAGGCAGTGACTGAGTGATGAAGTGAATTTCACTCAGACACTTAGACACTCAGGCACTCAGACACTTGGGCACATGACAGGCATGATTAGATGGACAAGCCGAACATAAAGGATATGACCCTCGACGAGATCGAGGCCTTCGTGGTCGGTCTCGGGAAGGAAAAGTTCGGTGCCCGGCAGATCATGAAGTGGATCTACCAGCAGGGGGCATCTCCTTGCCGAAATGACGAACCTCTCGAAGGAGTTCCGGGCCGACATGGAAAAGCGGGCCCGGATCAGCAACCTCGAGATCGTCCGGACGCAGAGCTCCGAAGACACGACGAAGAAGATCCTCTTTCGCCTCGAGGACGGCCTTTTGATCGAGAGCGTCCTCATCCCGGGCGCGAGCCACTGGACGTCTGCCTCTCCACGCAGGCGGGCTGCAAGATGGGCTGCGCCTTCTGCTTTACGGCAAAATCGGGGTTCACGCGCAACCTGCGCCCCTCGGGATCTGATGCTTTATGAATATCGTCCAGGCAAAATTTCACAGCGAAGAAGGCCCCGGGATCAACAACCTCGTCCTCATGGGGATGGGCGAGCCCCTGGACAACTACGACAACGTCCTGAAGGCCATCGCCATCATCAACTCGGACTACTACTGGCTCGGCGAAAGTTCACCACGGCTCCAAACATGACCTGTCGACCCGCGGCCTTGCCCCCGCAATCGAGCGGCTCGGTCTAACTATCGCGGTCAATCTCGCCGTCTCCAACGCCCCCGATGACCTGCGGCGCAACGAACTCATGCCGATCAACCGGAAATACCCCATCGAGGCCATTATCAAGGCCTGCAAGACCTACCCCATGCCGAAGCGGCGGCGCATCACCTTCGAGTACATCCTCATCGCCGGGGTGAACGACGCGCCCGCCGACGCGAAGCTGCTCGTCCGGACCTTCGGGAACCTGCGCTGCAAGTTCAACCTGATTCTCTTCAACGAGTTCCCCGGCTCCCCCTTCAAGGCGCCCACGGCCAAGGCCGTCTGAGGCTTTCCAGAAAGTCCTCGTGGACCACCGCTTCACGGCCGTCGTCCGGCAGAGCTGCGGCAAGGACATCCTCGCCGCCTGCGGCCAGCTCTCGGGAAAGCATCGGGAGGAAGAAAAGGGTTGAGCGCTGAGGGTTGAGGGTCGAGGGAAAAAAGCGTGTAACGGGTAGCGTGTCGAGGAGAAGGAGAGCCGCAAGCAACAAGCCGCAAGGCAAAAGAAAATCCCCCTTTCATCCCCCTTTGCTAAAGGGGAAGAGGGGGATTTTGGGATGGAATAGACCGACCAGACAGACTAATCCACCCTCACCTCAATCCTCTCCCCTCAAGGGAGAGGAAGATCAAGGTAGGGGGCTTTATAGGGAGGAGAGCAATGTCGTATCAGGATCTGGAAGTTTCGATCGAAGACCACGTCGCAACGGTAACCCTGGCAAGAACGGACAGCATGAACGCCCTGAGCCTCCGCATTCACGGCAGAGATCGCGAGGGTCTTTCGTGAGCTGGGCGCAAACGACGAGGTGAGGGCAATCGTGCTGGCGAGCAAGGCAAAGGCCTTCTGCGCTGGTCGATCCTCAAGGAATTCGCCGCCATCGGCATGAAGGGGACGGCCAAGTCGAGCCTGGAGTTCCCGAAGCTGCGCGCCCTCTTCGAGAGCTGCGACGGCATCGAGGCCTGCCCCAAGCCAGTGATCGCCGCCGTCAACGGCATGTGCATCGGCGGGGGTCTCGACATCATCGGCCTGTGACATCCTCGCCTCTGCACTCAGGACGCGACCTTCTCCCTGCGCGAAGCGGCCATCGGGCTTGTGGCCGACATGGGCGTGCTGGAGCTCCCCCATGTCATCGGCCAGGGGTTCACGCGGGAGATGGCCTTCACGGCGCGCTTCTACAAGGCAGAGGAAGCGGAAAAGATGGGCTCGTCAACGCCGTCTACCCGGATGCGCCCGCCATGATGGACGGGGCGCAAACAGATCCGCCCGCCAGATCGCCGCCAACGCCCCGCTGGCCGTCCAGGCGACGAAGGACTTGAACGTGAGCCGAACAGCCCACAATCCAGGACGGGATGACGCTTGCCAAGCACAAGAACATGGTCCAGATGCTCTCGCAGGATCTCAAGGAGGCCTTCGTTTCCTTCATGGAAAAGCGCAAGCCCGATTTCAAGGGGAAGTGACAAAAACCTTGCCAAATGGTGCAACCGATGCTCAACACAAGATGCTTAGCATGTTACTTGTAACGGGTGAAAGATATGAGAAAAGAGGCAGATAGAATTAAACGGTGGCGGGAAAGGCAGAAAGCCGAAGGGAAAACCTCATTCACCGTCCTGCTCTCCCAGGAGGCCCGGGAAATCATCACCACCGAGGAGAAGGAAAAAACAGGGAGAGCTACGCCGTCATTGTCGAAAAGGCGCTTCAAACCTTGAAAAAGCAGGGCTACAGGCCGCCTGTACTGAAGCATTTTTCCAATCGCGAGGAGGTTCTGGCCAGGGCAGCCACGAGGGAGCATCACCCACCGGTTATCCCCGTTACAAGTCACGGAGAAGGTGCACAGCCCAGGGTCCTGATTGACGATCTGGCCAACTACCCGAGCCTGGAAGACATCGAGCGCGAGCAGGCAGAGAAGGAACAAAACGGTATTTACGAGCTCAAGGCCAACGAAGGACTCATCACTCGGCTGCTGCGCTCCTCGGCGGGACCCTTCGGCCGGAAGAAAAAGTGGTTCAAATGACCCACCCGAAGCTCGTCGAAGCCATGTCGAAGCCCATCTACTCCACCGGCCCCCTGCTGTGGAACTCGTTCAGACGCACATCTCCTTTGTCTTCATCGCCGGGACATCCTCTGTCTACAAGGTGAAGAAGGCCGTCGATTTCGGCTTTCTCGACTTCACGACGCTCGCGAAGAGAAAGTATTTCTGCGAAGAGGAGCTGCGGCTCAACCGGCGGCTGGCGCCGCAGACCTATCTCGAGGTCGCCGCCATCGGGGAATACGAGGGGGGGCCCTGCGGCCTGGAGGCGGGCGCCCCGTCGAGTATGCCGTCGTGATGAAAAAGCTGCCTCTGGAGCGGATGCTCAAGAAGCTCCTTGCGAGGGAAGCGGGTCCCGCGGACATGGACGCCATCGCCGGGAAAGTGGCCGATTTCCACCGCAAGGCCGAGACGGGCGAGATCGATAAACTCGGCGGGATCGAGACCATCCGGTACAACCACGACGAGAACTTCGCGCAGACCGAAAAGTATATCGGACTCACGATCCCCCGGAGCGCTACGATTTCCTGCGGGCCTGGGTGAACCGGTTCCTGAAGCGCAGCGGCGCCGGCCTGCTTCAGAGGCGCGTGCGCGACCACCGGATCCGGGACTGCCACAACGCGGAGACCTCCACGCCGAGCACATCTGTCTGGCCGACGGGATCATCATCTTTGACTGCATCGAGTTCAACAAGCGCTTTCGTTACGGCGACGTGGCGGCCGAGGCGGCCTTCCTCGCCATGGACCTGGATTACAACGGTTACGCCGACCACGCCCGAGCCTTCGTCGATGCCTACGTCCGCCACTCCGGGGACGGGGAGGTCCTGCGCCTTCTCGATTTCTACCGCTGCTACTATGCAACGGTGCGCGGGAAGGTGATCAGCTTCCGCGTTGACGATCCGCACATCGGGTGCGCGGACCGGGATGCCGCCGTCCGGACGGCGGCACGCTATTTCGATCTCGCCCTGTCCTACGCGGCGCGGCCCGCCAACAGGACGCTTATCCTCGTGGCGGGTCTCATGGGGACGGGCAAGAGCGTGCTGGCCCGGGCCCTTGCCCCCCGGTCGGCGCGGAGATCATCCAGACGGATGCAGTCCGTAAGGAGATGCTCCGGATTCCCGCCTCCGAGCACCACTATGAGGAGTTCGGCCAGGGGATCTATTCACCCGATACTTCGCGGAGGACATACGAAAAGGCCCTCGAGATCGCACTGGACAAACTGAAGACGGCTGGCGCCGTCATCATGATGCCTCGTCAAAGACAGGGAGGAGCGATTGCGGGCATTCGAGGCCGGGCGGCGGGCCGGCGCCGACGTGTTTGTCATCGAGTGCACCTGCCCCGAAGATAGTCGAAAAACGGTTGCAATCGAGGCAGTCCGGGGGCGCGGACGTTTCAGACGGGCGGTGGGGCGATCTTTCAGGCGCAGAAAGGAAATTACGAGAGGATCGACGAGATTCCCGAGGAACGTCGGATACTTGCCGTGGACACGTCGCCTTGCGGCGGAAGAAAACGCCTTCAGGGTTTTGAAAAAGATGTTTGGGCTGGGGTGAGCTACTTCTTGCCTTCCTGCGCTTTTGGGGCTTCCTTTGCCTCTTTGGCTTTCCAGCCTCCTCGACCTTTTGCGCCTTTTTCGCTTTCCCTGCCTCCAGTTCCTTCATCCGCTGTTTCGTTTCCTCGATGAAGCGGGTGGTCTTGGAAATTCAAGCCCCATGTTGGAGTAATCCCGCTGAATCCCCTCGAAGCGCTTCAGCGCCGCTTCGTACTTCTTGGTGCGGTAATGGAACTCGCCGATAGAACTCGTGCTCGGCCAGGCGCTGCTTTACCTCGCGAAGATTCTTCTCCGCCATGATGGCGAACTTGCTCTGGGGGAAGGGCGACATGAGCCGCTCGAATTCCTTGCGGGCCTTGATGGTCTCGGCCTGGTCCCGGTCGATCGTCTGCATCTGTTGGTAATGGCACATCCCGAGCTGGAACATGGCATAGGGGACATTCGGGTTCGTGGGGTGAAGCTCGACAAAGCTGTTGTAGGCGACCTCGGCATCGATGTACTGCTCGTTCTGAACTAGGAGATCGGCAATGCCCAGCTCCGCCATGAGGGCAATCGGATTCAGGGGGTATTCATCCCGCACGCGGCTGAAGGTCTCGATGGCCTTCTTGTAGTGGCCCTTCTTGTAATACTCGAAGCCTCTCTGGTAGGGCCCTCCGGGGCGTCGGGCGCACCCGGGGCTCCTTCCCCCAGAGGCCGTCCCACCAGGCACAGCCGGTGAGCGAGGCAAGAAGGGTTACAAGGATGGCTGCCGTAAGCAGGCGCCTGTTCATCATGCTATTTCCGGTGTTCTCTTGTTTTCATGCTTTTCGCCGAAAGGCCCCCGGGCAAAACAAAATGGAGGCCCGCCGGTGAAACAGGGGCCTCCAGTACTGTTTTTTACAGGGCCTTGTCCATCAATTCTTTCAGCCGCTCCTTGGGCACAAGGCCGATGAGCTTGTCCAGGACCTTGCCGTCCTTGAAGAGGATCATGGTGGGGATGCTCATCACCCCGTCGGTTGCCCGCCAGTTTCCGGTTTTCATCGACGTTCACCTTGGCCACGGGTGAGCCTGCCTTTGTATTCTTCGGCAAGTTCTTCGAGTACCGGGGCGATGGCCCGGCAGGGCCCGCACCAAGGCGCCCAGAAATCGACGAGGGCAGGC
Organism: uncultured delta proteobacterium; assembly: GCA_963802225.1. GTDB lineage: Bacteria > Desulfobacterota > Syntrophia > Syntrophales > UBA2192 > UBA2192. The sequence continues at coordinate 9,873 of CAWDHZ010000012.1, forward strand.
TTGTCGGACTTCAGGATCTCGGCGTCAAACGTCCCTTCGTTGACATGGACTATGGCTTCTCCGCTCATGGGCTTACCCCCTTGTCTTTGTATGAAAAAATATGCCACCAATGACCGGCGAAGTCAAGCTTCCTGCAAGGCAGGGCCGGGCTTGCCGACACCCTGGCAGGCATGAACGGAAAGGGGCGCGTTCCACCCGGACACGAAGGTTTTGACAGGCCCCGCCGATTCTGATACACGAAATCAGGCTAACGGCGTAAGGCAAAAGGAAATAAAGCGACTAGCCATTTTCCCTTCGCCTTATGCCTTCTTGCGAGGGACTCATGGCGCTATCGGCATTATCTCGGGAACGGTTCTTCACGGGACAAGCGTCTTCAAGGGCCTGAGAAAGAAACACGTGGTCAACGACTTCGGGCGGGTAACCGTCTCAGTTGTCCCCGGCAGATCGCCGACATCTCCCGCCATGATCGCGACCCTATTGCCGACTACGTCTGCACTGCCCCGTATCTCATCAACCACCAGGCCAATCTCACGGCCCTGAAGGCCCTCGGAATCCGGGACGTTGTCGCCGGTCAACTCGACGGGGTCCCTGAAGAAGGACCTGCCCCCGGGTTCCATCGTCGTGCCCGACGATTTCATCCTGCTTACCGACACGCCCCACGGTCTTCACGAACCAGCCCGTCCACGTCACGCCCGAGCTGTCCGGCGAGGTGGCGACGCCGGCTCATCGAGGCGGCCGGTGCCTGCGGCATCCCCGTCGTCGGGCGCGGTATCTACTGGCAGACGGAGGGACCGCGGCTGGAGACAAAGGCGGAAATCCGCATGATGGCCCCGTTTGCCGACATGGTGGGGACGACCATGGCCGCCGAGGCGATCATCGCGAAGGAGCTGGGGCTCGCCTGCGCGGCCCTGTGCTCGGTCGACAATTACTGCAACGGGGTTGCGGAGACACCCCTCACCATGGAGATGTCATCGAGGGTGCGAAAAAGACACCGGGGAAACCATGATGACAATCGTCAGCACGTTCATCGGAAGGAGCCAGGCATGAAGCATTTCTCAAAGAAGGGTGACACGGGGGAAACCAGTCTTCTGGGCGGGCAGCGGGTCCCCAGCTTCGATCCGCGGCCGGAGGCCTACGGGACGCTCGGACGAGGCCAGTTCCGTCCTCGGGGTGGCCCGGGGAATGACGGGCAACGGCAGGATCAAGGACATCATCCTGCAGGTCCAGAAAGACCTCCTCATCATGGGGGCCGAGATGTCGACCCTTCCCGAGGACATGGGCAAGCTCACCCAGAGGATCGGGGCGGCCGACGTCGGACCGTGTCGAAGACCTCATCGACGAACTGCAGGAGGAGGTCCCCTTCCCGCGCGATTCATCTACCCGGGAAAGAATGCCGTCTCCGCTCAGATCGACGTGGGCCGCACGGTCATCCGCAGGGCCGAGCGCCGGGCGGCGGATCTCGAAGCAGAAGGGGCTCTTGAACAGCGCCGAGATCCACCAGTACCTGAACCGGCTCGCCGACATGCTGTTCACGCTCGCGAGATACGCTGAGGAAAGGGTGACCCTGTAGGGCAGGCGTCGGCCTGCCGATCTCCCGCATCATGACGGGCGGGACGCCCGTCCCACGTTTGGGCTTATGAAAATCATCAAGACCGGGGCCATCGCGCTGGCGGTGGTCCTGGCTGGTGATCTTCGGCTACCGTCACTTCCTCTATCAACCGCCGATCAAGAACACCGGCCGGCAGGCGAGAAGCATCGTCTGCTTCGGCGACAGCCTCACCTATGGCACCGGCGCATCACTGGGAATGGATTACCCCTCCCAGCTATCCCGCCTGATCGGGAAACCGGTCATCAACGCCGGCATCCCCGGCGACACGACGGCCACGGCCCTGTCGAGACTCGATCGGGACGTCCTCGGCCGCTCCCCGCGCATCGTCCTCATCACCCTCGGCGGAAACGACCTGAAGAACCGCCAGGACCGCGACCGGGCTTTCCGGATCTGAGAGACGATCATCACCTCAATACCGGGTCGGGGGGCGCTGGTCATCGTGGGAGGGCTCGACGTCCCCCCATCTGGGGGAGGTTTCCAGGAACGCTACAGAAAGATTTGCGAAGAGACGGGGGCCGTGCTGGTGCTCCTGATATCCTGAAGGGCCTGCTCGGAAACCCGGAAAAGATGTCAGCGACGCCATCCACCCCAACGACACGGGCTACGCCATCATGGCAGGGTATTTCCACGAGGCGGTCAAACCATACCTGTGAAGAAGGCAAATGGCAAAAGGCTAAGGGCAAAAGGTTAGGAAAAGAATCCATTGCCTTTAACCTTTAGCCTTAACCTTTGCCTTTTCCTAGCCGTTAGCCGTTCGTTAGAACGCCCCTAATTGGCAGGCACTGATCCTGATCTTCAGCTTCTCGCAGGCCGCGGCAACGCGGATCTTGGCGAGTTTGAACTCGCCGGCAATCCGGAAGATCTCGGCACAGGGAAGCCGCCCGTCGGTCATGGCCTTGCGGAGGGCCGCCTCCAGCTCATCCGAAACGGATTCCGCCGGCTGGACGATCCGCCTCACGGGGGAATAACCGAAAAGGCCGAAGCTGGCGCTTCACGATGTTGATTTCGAGGAGATCCATCGCCTTTCCGACTTCTCCGGGAGGAACCGCGAGTTCACCGGCGATTTTGAAGGCAAGCGGGCAGGTCAAAGCCCCCTGGCGGGACCGCTTCTTCACCGCTTCGGTAATTTCCTTTGCCACAACATTCCCGCCCGGATGCTTCGACCCGTAGTGTCCTTTGTCTTTACTCGCCATGATTTAGTCCTTCTCGTCTTTTAATCTATTTCGTCCAAATCCCCCTCTTTCCCCTTTGCAAAAGGGGGATGGAAGGGGAATTTTCAGTACTTGACGTAGTGAAACGGCTCGACCGAGGAGAGGGCCTCGTCGTCGAGCGTCTTGAAGCCTGCCTTGTCGATCAGCTTCTGGGCCTTCGCGATGTCGTCCACCTCGACGACAAAAATCGCCGTCTTCCAGCTGTCGAGCACGAACCCGTAGGCGTTGTTGACGTTGATGTTCTCCTTGAAGAGCATCTGCGTGAGCCTGTCGAGCCCGCCGGGCTTGTCCTCGATGATGACGGCGATGACTTCCTTGGTCGTCACCATCATCCCGTCCTTCTTGATCGCCTTGGTGGCCTTTTGGGGGTCGTCGACAATGAGATTGATGACGCCAAAGGTCGCCGTGGTGGCGATCGTCGTCGCGCGGATGTTCACCTTTTCCTTGCCCAGGATCCGGGTGAGCCTGGCAAGCTGCCCGGGCTTGTTTTCCGCAAAAACGGAGATCTGATGCACGATCATTTTGCACCTCTCTTGTACTTGAAACTCCTGCCGGCGATCACGTCATTCACCAGGCGGTTGCTGGCGCTGGTCACTTGCCACCGGTGCAGGCCGCAGTCTACAGGCTGCAGGCTTTTAACGTCGCTTGAGCCTTTAGGCCTTTAGCCTTACCTAGCCTTTAGCCTTTAGCCTGTAACCTGCCGCGCAGCGGCTCAGTCTTTTCGGTTGTCGATGACCCTGACAGCCTTCCCCTCCGTCTTGGGCAAGCTCCCCGGCTCGACCAACTCGACCTTCGGGGTGATCAGAATGTCGCCTTTCAACTCGTCTGTGATCCGGCGTTGAAGGCGCTCCAGCTTCAGCAGGTCGCCGTCGAAAAATTCACTTGCGACCTCGACCTTCACGATCATCTCGTCGTTGAACCCCTTGCGCTCCAGGATGATCTGGAAGTTCGTCCCCACACCGGGGACGTCCATGAGCTTCTTCTCGATCTGAATCGGGAAGATGTTGACCCCCTTGAGGATCATCATGTCGTCGGTGCGGCCCTTGATCCGCTCGATGCGTCGGTGGGTCCTGCCGCACTCGCAGGGTCCGGGGATGATCCGGGTGAGATCCTTCGTGCGGTAACGGATGACCGGCATCCCCTCGCGCAAAAGCGTCGTCATGACAAGCTCGCCCTCCTCACCGTCCGGGACGAGACTTGAGGGTCTTCGGGTCGATGATCTCGACGAGGAAGTTGTCCTCCCAGATGTGCAGGCCGTTCTGGCAGGGGCACTCGAAGGCCACCCCCGGCCCGTTCATCTCGGAGAGGCCATAGAAGTTGAAGGCCTTGTAGCCGTAGAATTCCTCGATCTTCTTCCGGGCCTTCTCCGAGTGCGGCTCGGCGCCGATAAAAGCGATCCGCACCTTCGTGTCTTTCCGCGGGTCGATCTTGAGCTCCTCGAAGACGGAGTACAGGTGCAGGGCATAGCTCGGGATGATGTGGATGACCGTCGTCTCGAAATCCTGCATGAGCTGGATCTGGCGTTTGCTGTTCCCGGCCCCTGCCGGGATGACGAGGCACCCGATCTTCTCGGCCCCGTAGTGGAATCCCAGGCCCCCGGTGAAGAGGCCGTAGGTCATCATGTTCTGGAAAACGTCGGACTTCCGCACGCCCGTCATGTACATGCACCGGGCCACGAGGTTGGTCCAGGCATCCAGGTCACCAGCCGTGTGGAAGATGACCGTCGCCCTGCCCGTCGTGCCCGACGAGGAGTGCATGCGGACCAGCTCCTCCCTCGGTACGGCCAAAAACCCGTAAGGCCAGTTTTCCCGGAGGTCGTCCTTGGTCGTCAGGGGTAAATTGGGCACGTCGGCCAGCGATTTGAAATCGTCGGGGTTGAACCCTTTTTCCTTGTAGACCTTGCCGTAGTGATAGGAATTCGCGGCCTTCTTGAGGGTTGCCTTCAGCCGCTCGACCTGGATCGCCTCCAGCTTCTCCCGCGGCATGGTCTCGATTTCTTTTTCCCAGTACATGCGCCCAATCCTCCGTGGCTGATGGATGCGGTTTTACCCCTCCCGGGGGATTTTATCAAGCCCAATCTCGGGCGGTCCGAGGGTCTCCCGAACTTCTTGCTTGCAGAGGCCCCCCGCCGCATGTAACCATTCCAATGGGACAGACGCAAGCAGTAAGTCCCCGGCGCCGAAGGCGCCATGACGGAACAGACGGAAAAGACCGAAAAGACGAGATAGACTGAACCGGAGGTTCATCATGCAAAACTTCATGTTTGAAAACCCCACGCGGATCATCTTCGGGAAAGGATCCATCGCCAAGATCGGCGCCGAGGTCAAGCGTTTCGGCGGCCGCGTGCTCATGGTTTACGGGATGAGCAGCATCCGGACGACCGGGATCTACGAGCAGGTCCTGAATTCCCTCAAGGAGGCAGGCGTCGACATCGTGGAGCTTCCCGGCGTGAAATCCAACCCCCTTCTGTCCAAGGCAAGGGAGGGCATCGAGCTTGCCCGGGCCAAAAAGGTGGACGTGATCCTCGCCGTGGGCGGCGGGAGCGTCATCGACACGGCCAAGACGATCGCCGCAGGGGCCAAGGCCGATCACGACCCCTGGGAGTTCTTCGTCTACACGAAACTCGTCAAGGATGCCCTGCCCGTCCTCGTGGTCCTCACGCTCTCGGCCAGCGCCTCGGAGATGAACGCGGCGGCCGTCATCACCAAGGATGAAACCTGTCAGAAATTCAGCGTGCGAAGCCCGCTGATCCAGCCGAAGACGTCGATTCTCGACCCGGAGGTCACTCTTTACGCTCACGCCTGCCTACACGGCCTACAGCGCCGTCGACATCATCACGCACATGCTCGAGGGATACTTCACCAACACGGAGACCCGCGAGAGCCCCCTGCAGGACCGGATGATCTACGCCTTCATGCGAACGCTCATGGAGGCCACCGAGAAGTCGCTCGCGAACCCGAAGGACTACGACGCCAGGGCGAATTTCATGTGGTCGGGCACCCTGGCCTTCAACGGCCTCACGACGGCGGGCATGGGAGTCGTGGGATTCCCCGTGCACATGATCGAGCACTCGCTTTCGGCCCTTTACGACATCGCCCACGGCGCGGGCCTGTCCATCATGCTTCCAGGCTGGATGGCCTGGTCGGCGAAAAAGAACCCGGCGCGATTCGCACGGCTGGCAAGGGAATTCTTCCAGATTGCCGAGGCCGACGACGCGAAGGCCGCCGCCGCGGGAATCGCAAAGCTGAAAAACTGGTTCAGCGCCGTGAAGAGCCCCGTGTCCCTGAAAGAAGGAGGGATTCCCGAGGGCGACATCGAGAAGATCGCCGACAACGCCGTCGAGCTCGCCCGGACCTGGAAGCTGAAGGACTACACGAAAGAAGTGATCGTGGAGATCCTGAACCACTGCAGGTGAAGGATGAAAAGGGGGCACATCGACCAAGTGAGTCTGGTAGGACAGGCGTCTCGCCTGTCCAATGCACCAAGGAAAAGACATCTGCCGCATTATGAGGAATCCGGCGGTTATTACTTCATCACCTGTGCGACGTACAGGAGGAAACCGTTAACCGAATCCGACAAAGAATGTATCTTCAAAGCTTTGCACTATCTGAAAGACAAGAAATACGATCTTCAAGCTGCCGTTGTGATGGACGATCACGTTCACCTTGTCATCAAACCGTCAGAGCCCCTGGCGAAAATCATGCACAGCATCAAGAGTTTCACGGCTCATGAGATGAACAAGGCCGCCGGGCTGTCAGGAAGGGTGTGGCAAGATGAGTACTATGACCGAGTCATCAGAAACGATGGGAATACAGAGAGAAAATGCTCTACATCGCAAACAATCCGATCAAGTCCAAACCGGGGTCAACACATTCAGATTATCCATGGCTGTACGTGAAGGGATGGATCGATGGAGGATGACAGGCGAGACGCTTAAGGAGGTTGACAGGCGAGACGCCTGTCCTACAATATGACGGGAATTATATTAGCCGGCGGCAGGGCCAACCGCATGGGCGGCATCAACAAGGCCTTCATCGAGGTCGGGGGCGAGCGCCTCATCGACCGGACGCTCCGGGTGTACCGATCCCTCTTCGAGGAGATCATCATCTCCACCAACTCGCCCTTGGAGTATCTCGAGTTCGATGCCCGGATCGTGACCGACATCCACAGGGGAAAGGGGCCCCTGGGCGGCATCCACGCGGGGCTTCTCCATGCAACCTGTGAGCACGCCTTTGTCTCGGCCTGCGACATGCCGTACCTCAGCAAGGAATTCATCGGCTACATGATGGCGCAATCCGGTGGTTCCGACCTGGTGGTTCCCGTCACGGCCGGCGGCTTCGAATCGCTCCACGCGATTTACTCCCGCAAGTGCCTCCCCTTCATCGAATCGCAGATCGAGAGTGGCGAGTTGAAGGTTTCCCATCTGTTCAAGAAGTTCAAGACCCGCGAGATCCACGGCGACGAGATCCGCCGCTTCGACCCCGAAGGGAGGCTCTTCGCCAACCTCAACCGCCCTGACGACCTGAACTGGATCATCCGTCCCTGATACTTGACACATAACAAGTGTTTGCTGTCTGTTGTCGGCTGCAGGCTGTTGGCGCTTTTCCTCCCCAATCCCCCTTATCAACGAATTCACTAATTAACTAGTTACTGCTGCATGGCAGCCGACCAACCCATTTTTCCATCACTCCAATATTCCAATATTTCTGTAATTTCACGCTCCTATTTTATGTTTGACAATTCCCCTGAATTCCGATAATCGTGGCGCGATTTTGCGTATTTATGACAGAGAAGCGCAAAAGGCGTTTTCCATTTATTCATGCTCTGCACGATCCATATCTAAGGAGGGAGGAGTCACATGAGCGAGGAGAAACTTTTTGGAATGCCGGCTGAGAAAGGCCGGTGGATGTTCGTTGTGCTGGGATTCATCATCAATATCTGCCTGGGCAGCGTTTACGCCTACAGCGTATTCAGGGGCCCCGTCGCAAAACTCCTGAACATGAGCGCAACCGAGGCGGGTCTGCCCTTCATGGTCTTCCTGGCGCTGTTTGCCACCATGGTGTTCTTCGGCGGCCTCATCCTTGCCAAGCTCGGCCCCAAGATGCTGGGCTGGCTCGGTGGAATCATTGTCGGTATCGGCTGGATCCTGGCCAGCTTTTCCACGAGCGGGACCATGCTGACGATCACCTACGGGTTGATCGGCGGCGCCGGCGTGGGCCTGGCCTACGGTGTGCCTCTGGCCGTTGCGGGCCGATGGTTCCCCGACAAGCGCGGCCTGGCCCTGGGACTCACCCTGGCCGGCTTCGGCGGTTCGCCCTTCGTGTCAGCCAACGTGGCGGCGGCCCTCATCAAGATGGTGGGCCCCATGCAGACCTTCTTCTACATGGGAGTGGCCTTCCTGGCAATCATTCTCGTGTGCTTCATCCCCTTCCGCTTCCCCAAGGACGGCTGGCTTCCCGCAGGCTGGAAGCCGCCTGCAGCAGCTGCCGGCAGCGCCGTCGATCTCAACATGGGTGAAATGTCGAAAACCTCCACGTTCTACGGCCTGTTCCTGTGCTACACCATCGGCTGCCTTGCGGGGCTGATGGCCATCGGCATCTCCGCCTCCGTCGCCCAGGAGATCATCAAGATCGACGCGGCCACGGCGGCAACGCTGGTCGGCGTGTTCGCCATTTTCAACGGTGTGGGTCGGCCCATCTTCGGCGTGCTTACAGACAAGCTTTCCCCCAGGATAGCGGCTATCATCTCTTTCGTCCTCATCCTGGCCTGCTCGCTGGGCATGCTCGCCGCGGGCCCCGGAAGCGTGATGCTCTACACGATCTGCTTCATCGGCTTCTGGCTCTGCCTCGGAGGCTGGCTTGCAATCGCCCCCACGGCAACGACGATCTTCTTCGGCGTGAAGAACTACGCCAAGAACTACGGCCTCGTCTACTTCGCCTACGGGATCGGCGCCATCCTGGGTGGCATCATCGCGGGGCAGGCAAAAGACACCTTCGGTTCCTTCAGCGTCGCCTTCTACCCCACGGCGGGCCTGGCCGTCCTCGGCATCCTGATCGCCTTCACCATGCTCAAGCCGGTCAAGAAGGCGTAGGACTCAATGATGAGAGAGACGGGCGTCCCGCCCGTCATCCTTAAAAAATCTGTTTGAAACAAGAGCGCCGGTCGACATGACCGGCGCTCTTTTATTGAATTTCCAACTCACTGTGTCTGGCACCAGGCACAAAACCCTGCTAAGCTTTCACTTGACACTCCTCTATAGCACATTATAATATGCATACATAATATGCGCACTGGAGGCACCATGAGAACGACCATCGTGCTCAACGAGGATTTGCTGAATGAGGTCAAAAATCTTTCCGGGGCAAAGTCGAAAAGGGCCGCCGTGGAGAGGGCGCTCGAGGAGTTCGTGAGGCGAAGGAAGGCCCGCAAGCTGATCGAGCTCGAGGGCAAGATGGAGCTTTCCTACAGCCCCGATCAATTCCTCGAAAGGAGAAAGAAGGATGTACCTCATCGATAGCTCGGTCTGGATAGAATACCTTCGGCCTTCGGGCTCGCCGAAGATCAAGGCCAGGGTGAGGAAAATCCTGGAAAGCGAAGAGGCCCTCACCTGCGGGATTGTCGTCGTGGAAATATTGCGCGGGGCAAGGACGGAAAAGGACTTCAAGGTGTTGAGGGATTCACTGTGTTCCCTTCCAGCCATACCCATCAACGGGGAGGTGATCGACAGGGCCTCCCGTTGGGGTTTCCTTCTGGACAGAAAAGGAAGACAAGTCCCCACAACGGATCTCATCATCGCATCCTGCGCCCATAAAAAAGCCCGACTGCTCCATGCAGAAAAAAATTTCGAGGTCATCGCCTCGATTTGCGATCTTGAACAAGAGAACCTTCAGCACGCCTGAGGCTCATGGCCGCAGGACAGGCGAGACGCCTGTCCTACCAGGGGTTGTCATAAATCTACCTTTTGCCTCATTGTCCTCGTGGGAGGGGCGTCCCGCCCATCAACCATAAAAATCTGCCTGAAACAAGAGCGCCGGTCGATAGGACCGGAGCTCTTTTCATGCCTGTATTAGATGATCAGGAAAAATATTTTTCGTAGATCTCCAGTGAGTTTCTCTCCTGCATCTCCCGATAGGCTTCTGCCCGGTCTAGCGCCCGCTTGCGGGAAGCTTCGTACTCCTCCGGGTCCTGCAGAAGACGCTCAATGTGCGCCTGGTAGGTTTCCGCCAGTCCCTCGACGTCGGGGCGCTCAAGAGCAACATCAACGAGAATCCCGCTGTCACCGAGCGCTTCCGGAATGCCGCCCAGCCGGTTCGCAATGACCGGGATGCCTCTGGAACAGGCCTCGACAATGACTCGGGGAGCCCCTTCTTCGACGAGAGATGGCACAACAAGCACTTTCAACCGCTCATAAAAACGGCTCATAAACTCTATCCAACCCAGATGACAGAGATTGGCGGATTCGAATTCCGATTCACCCGGGGGCCGGAGCGGATGGCCGATTGTGACAAAGGGGACGTGCGGCATGTCTTTGACGAGCCGAACGACAATTTGCTCTCCCTTGATCGTCGCTCCCGATGAATAGAAGCCCACAGCGGTGCCCATGCCGTGGTCGGACATCCCCCGGACGGAAAAATCGACCCGGTTGTACCAGACATCAGCTGGAATCTTCAGTGCAATGCCGATTTTTCTCCGAAGGAAATCGCTGACGGTCAGGACGCTGCGATTGCCGAGCATGCCCGCATAAGCAGGATGGATGATCTCGTATTTTTGAACATTGTCGGCAGAGTTGAAGAGGTGAACGCCCGGCAGGTTGAGAATGCTTACGGCAAGAAGGGATAGATAATCCGCGTCGCATGTAATGGTAAAATCAATATTTTTACCACGCAGAGTCTCCGCCATATCTGTAATGAGGGCGTCCCGGTTTTGAATTTTGTCGCTTCGGAACGAAACAGCCTGCTCGACAAGCGATATTCCACTTCCATTCTCTCCGTAAAGCAGATTGCCAGAGCGGGCCGTCTGGGCGACCGGATTCGCATCGCGAAATCGATACCTCTCACTCGAAAAAAAATTCAGGAACGAAACAGGATGCCCCTGATGAGAGAGAAAGCGCAGGACTTCATAGGTTGCACGCGATCCGCCGTCGGAGAGCTTGGGGTTTACGTTGTTGACGCTGACAAGAGCGATATGCTTTTTTGCCAATTTAGTCTCTCCCTGACCCGGTTTCATGAGTCTGGCCATGGCTGGTCAGGCTGCTTGCCCGGGTGATCAGTTCCCGGTCAAATCATGGCGCAACGGTATCGTGTTGTGCCATACCCCTTTCCAGCAGCCATCGCCCATGCCGCAACACCATGTGCAAGGGCCGGAAACAGTAAGAAATGGGGAACAGGCAGCCGGGCAGCGGCGACGGGTTCCACTCGCCGCCGGCGAGTGTCGCCATGAGCCTGCCTGCGAAAAGAAACTGGTCCCGCCTGCGCTCCTTCGATTTGAAATAGAAGAAGTAACGCCTCGGGTTCACGTCCGGGTTCACCGGCGCTTCCGCAAAACCAGCCAGAATCTTCCGTGCCAGGCTTCCCGCCATGAGGTCGGCATCGATCCGGGCCGAGACATCCTCCGGCAGGGGCGCCCCCTCCACGCGCTCCGCCAGGAGCAATGCCAGGGAAAGAAGTCTCGTTGCACCGCATCGGCCGGCAAGCTCAAACGTCCGCGACAGATCGGGGGGCGTCGACGCTTCGAGCAGGCCCACCACGTCACAGATCCAGCCCAACTTGCACCAGAGATGTTTTGCACCATGCACGGATAGCAGCAGGAGCGTCTCTTCAGGCGGCAGCACGGGAAAGGCAAGGCCGCTCCAGGAGCGCTTTTTCAGATTGGGCCAGATTCCGAGCTTGTCGTGGTCGAACCCGAAATAGCCCGGGACAACAGCCCACTGGAGCTCGACCGTGAGCTTTCCGTCGCGGCGGAAGAATTGAAGCTCGTACTCGGTTCTACGGTGGGCTGCAAGCCTGTGGCCTGCAAGAGAGGTCTTTGCTCCGTATCCCAGTGAATCAAGGCAATCGATGGCTTTCCGGACCCTTTCCTTCGGGATCAGGATGTCGAGATCCTTCGACTGCCTGCGGGCCGGGTCTCCATAGAGCATCACGGATAGGGCAGGCCCCTTGAAGGGGTATGCCGGGATGCCGCATGACTCGAGTGCGTTCAGTATCCGGGAGAGCTCCGAGGCAAGAAAAAGCGCCCGGGCCGTGTTGTTGTGACAGAGGCTTCGCAGACGGTTCAGGGCCGCCGGGGGGACCGCCCCGGGACAGACGGCAGGAAGGGCCCTGTACACGAGGGGGACGACATTATGCCAGTCGCAGAGCCCGACGAAACGGTTCCAATCCAAAGTCTCAGGCAAAGACGGTGGCGGGTCCGTCCGGTCTTTCAGGAATGCGGTCCTGACACATGACAGCAGGAGATCATGTTCCGGGCGCATGCCGGCATGCCTCCTTTCCCCCGGGGAGCGGCCTCGGGACGGGACTCTTTTCCGGCAGGCTTTTCTCCAGTGCGGGAGCGATTTTGCGGTCGTAGAGCCGGGGGATCACATGAGCGGGGTTGAGGCAGGCGGCAAGGCACAGGCAGGCCGCAAGCGCAGGATAATTCCCGCTGGCGTAGTGCAGGGCTGCCTTCTGATAGAGGCGCTCGCCGCTTTCTTTCCGCAGATCACGCAACCTGACTCGAAGGGGGCGCTTGCGCTCCGCCCGCAGGAAGGCATCCAGGGTCGGCTCGCCGGCCCCGCGACTCCGGGCATCGGCGCAGGCCATGACCCACCGGTGGCAGCTCTTCTGCTCGGCGTTGCGTTTCATGGTGAGGGATTCCCCGTGGAGCCGGTAGAGAAGAAGAGGCTCGGGCATTTTCAGCAGCAGATGCCCCTTCTCGGCCATTCTGAGCCAGAGATCCACGTCCTCGGCCTGGATGAATTGCTCCCGGTAGCCCCCCACGGCAAGGACGGTTTCCCGGTGCATCAGGGTCGAGGAGTGGACGAAAAAGACGGGCTCGCCCCGCCCTGCCATCTTCTCGAACTGCGCCCTTGTGAAAGGCCCGTCGGAGTTCACGAGCCCGATGACCCGACCTGTTCGGTTGATGAAATACCCCAGGGTGCCCACGATGCGCACATCGGGATGCTGTCGGATGAATGCGATCTGCCTTTGGAGTTTGTCAGGTAAAAAGAGATCGTCGGCGTCGAGCCGGGCAACCCATTCACCCAGGGATTCCTCGAAACCGAGATTCCCCGCAGAGGAAACCCCCCGATTGGCCTGAGACAAAATGCGGATGCGGGCATCGCGCCGGGCGTAACGATCCATGACCGCGCGGCTGCCATCCGTCGAGCCGTCGTCGACGATCAGGAGCTCGAAGTCCCGGAAGGTCTGGCCAAGGACACTCTCGACGGCCTGCGCCAGGTATTTCTCCCCGTTATGGACGGGTATGACGACGGAGATGTTCAATGGGGATGACCTTCCCTCCATGGGTTTCCTCATCGGGGATCAGCTGGCAGTCCACCAGTTCACGGTAGTATTCGTTTGTCCGGAGAAGCTCCCCGTGCGTACCTTCGGCCACGAGGCGGTTTTCGTTCAGCAGCAGGATGCGGTCGCAATCGACAACCGTCGAAAGCCGATGAGCCACCACGAAGAACGTCTTGCCCCGGGTCTCCTGCGGCAGTGCCTGGAAGATCGACTTTTCGGTCAGGCCGTCCAGGGCTGCCGTGGGTTCGTCGAGCACCAGGATGTCAGGGTTCTTCACGAGCGCCCGCGCAATCGCAAGTCTCTGCTTCTGCCCTTCGGAGAGATTCACGCCCTTCTCGCCCACTTCGCTTTCATACCCGCCGGGCAGGCTCATGATGAACTCATGGATCCCCGCAACGCTCGCGGCGCGGATGACCTCCGTCTCCGTGGCATCCGGGATGCCATAGCGGAGGTTTTCCCGGATCGTGCCGGACAGAAGGATGGGCGCCTGCGAAACGTAGCCGATCCGCTGCCTCAGCGACTGCACGTTGTAACTCGCGGCAGGCCTGCGGTCATAGAGGACCTCGCCCCCCGTCGGGCCGTAGAATCGCATCAGGAGGCTCAACAACGTCGTCTTGCCCGCGCCGCTGGGTCCCACGACGGCAATGTGTTCGCCCGGACGGACATGGAAGGACACGCCGTCCAGGACTGGATTGGCCGGATCGTAGGCAAAGGAAACGCTGCGGAATTCGATATCACCTTCAAGCGCTTCAATCGTTTCACCTTTCGCCGCGTTTTCCTCCGGCACCACATCCAAAAGGGCAGTGAGGCGCTCCAGCGAGGCCCGGATGTTCTGCATCTGCAGCCCCGTCGAGGTGAGCGACTGCGCCGGGCCGAAGACGCGGCCCAGGTAGGCCTGGAAGGCGAAGAGGCTGCCCAGGCTCCAGTGGCCTGTGATGACCCAGTACGCGCCGATCGCGAAAACGCAGAAATTGACGAGGCTCGGCGTTGAGGAAAGGGCAAGCCCCGTCACGGAGCCCACGACGGAGCGCTCCGCCGACAAACGGAAGACCTGCCGCAGGCCGGCCATGATTTTCCCAACAGCCTTCTCCTCGGCGGCAAAGGCCTTGACCAGCGGCATCGAGTTGAGCGTCTCCTGGAACCCGCTCATGTAGCGGGCGTTCTCTTCGCTGCCCGCGTGGTTCAGGGCATGCATCCGGTCCGAGAACCGCCGCAGGACGATCAGAAAGACAGGTACGGCTGCGAGGGCCGCCAATGCGAGCCTCCACTCCAGCCAGAAAAGAAGGGCGATGCCGCCGATGAAGTACAGGATGTTCGTCAGGATGCCCACGAGACTCCCCGAGAGAAACCAGGTCACCCCGCCGATGTCGCCCGTCATGCGCGCCAGGAGATAGCCCGTCTGGTTCTTGTCGAAGAAGGACTTGGGAAGGCTGAAAGAGTGGTCGAGCACCTGCTTCTGGATGTCGAGGGTCAGCTCCTGGCTGTAGCGCAGGAAAAACCAGTTCTGGAACAGGCCCATGACGCGCGAGAACAGGGCCAGGGCCGCCATGAGCAGAAGGACCCAGGGGAGAAGCGAAAGCTGTTTGCCCAGAATGACGTCGTCGATGACAAAGCGGGAGACGAGAGGCATAGGAAAAGCCATTAGCGCATTGAGCAGGATGAACCCCGCTCCCAGGGCCCCCTTCTTCCAGTGCCGCCGAAAAAACGGCAGGTGGCGACTCAGGTTCTCGCCGATCCCTGCATAGGTCTTCCCCCCGGCGATCCGGTCCTCCGGCGCCTTCCGCGCAAGCCCGTTTTTCAGGTATTCAAGCCAGGTTTTCATCGTCCCCCGATAACCCTGCAAGGGTAAGTCAGACGGCGCCCCAGCACCGGGCGCACCTCACCCTCAGGAATGACTTGTAATGCCAAATTCGTGCCCGGATAGATGTTAAAGGGGGGTTGCGATGAGGATCCCTGTCACGGCAGGGCCTGCTCGTCCACGAAGATCCGGAAGGGCCGCCGGATCGTCCACGCGGCGGTACCGGCGGGACGCCGCCCGATGATGCGCCTTCCCAGGACAAGTTGCATCTCCCTCTGGCCGTCACGATCATACGTAATAACCCTCGGCCGCAAGGCGGAGATAAGAAATGCACGGAAAAGCCCGCTTCGGGCAAGGCTCCGATAGCAGGGATTCAGAACATGGGAGGCCAGGTGATCCGACTTCCGGAAAGCGCGGATCAGTGCGGCGAGCAGGCGCCCCGCGAGGCCGCCCGCAACGGGAATCGCCCTGCCTCCGCGCTCTACGGACACGGCACGTCCGATGATGTCCTCCTGCCGCAAATTCCCTGTATCCCGGTATGGATTTGCATCCCCCTTTGTCCGGATACCGTCAGGCCCCGTCGATACGACACGGTGAATAATTCGCTCAGCCTGTCCCGGTGAGGTAAAAATGATAACATCCCCTTGCCGCACGTCTTCAATACGGCATGGGGCGAAATGAATCCGGTCACCCGGCCGGAACAGCGGGCGCATGCTTTCACCGCGACAGAAGAGACCACCGTTGGGACGTTTCTCGAGCCGGCTGGTCCTGTCCTTCTGCACCATCGGTTCAGTATCCCCCTTCGGCTCGCACTATGACGGATCCAGCTACCCGACCCTCAATCGCATCGGTCTCCAGAGGCCTCATAGTTCCGCCGTTCTCCAACATCTCCTCGATCTTCTCCCAGAACCGTCCCGTGAGGCTCACTCGCAGAATGTAGGCCGGTATCCGATGGGAAAGGGCGGCCGCGTTGCAGTAAATCGCTTTCCTGACGTCGGGATGCTCGTAAGAGGGATAAGAGATGCTTGCCGCCTTGAAAACCTCGGCCGCCGAGGCGGCCATGCCGATCGCGGCCTGGCTTTCAGCCAGGGGGAGGCACTCATCCGCCTGTCCCTGCTGCAGAAAGAAAAGGGCTTCCAGGGGAACCGAGTGGCCGGCCTTGCAGAGATTATTTTCCTGCCCTTTTTCGAAGGCACTCCAGGTCGGGAGGGGGTGCACCCGGAAGACGCCTTCCCCGCATGAAACGCCCAACGCGAGATCGTCGGCCAACGCCCTCCAGTCACCCGGCATTCTGCGGCAGCACGTCGATTTGCCCGCACCGCTTGGACCGGCAAGAAGCACGCCCCTGCCCCCACGCTCGAGAAGCGCGGCATGGAAGGGAAGCCCTCCGGAGAGAACCGCTAGCCGGTAAACCGGCAGAAGAGACCGCCTCATCTGGTCCACTCTGTGCCGACGGTCCCTCGCCGATCTGAGCCCGAGAATGATCTCGCGGACTTCCCGCCGATTGCCCGGGATAAATCCCGGGTAGCCGACTACAACAGATCTCTTTGAAGATGGGAGCGAATATCGGCCGAAAGGATGCTTCAGCGAGGCATGGACCGGCTCGCCGGGCCCGCAAGGGATCTGAACAAAGGTGATCCTGCTTTGCGCAATCCCTGGATCGCCGGAAATGCCAAGGGCCGAAGCAAATTCTTCTACCCAGGGTCCCGCTTCTCCGATGCCGCTGAATCCCCAGGACGCACCGTCGGCAAGCCTCAAGACATACTCATTATCCACAGTAGTCTTGTGCCCCTATGTTACAATTTGACGAGGCGCGGGTGCCACCCGAGCAATCGAAACCGGCGGCGCTCCCGGCACTGCACCAGCAATAAGTTCCGTCAATACTTCCTTCAACGCCCGAGCCGTTAAGGCAGCAAGCATATGAGCAGAGCCCCGGGACGCATGCACTGTTGCCGGCGACGCATGCAGAAGCCTCTGGGCCGTTGTTACATGTGGAGTTGATGACACAGCTTCCCAGGTTGCAGTCCCCTACATTGAATCCGTTTGGGCTGCATGAGGTGTAACCCAGGGCGGAATCGGAACGCAAATCAACCAGAGCCGGTTTTTCATATTTCATGCGCTCTTTCACGACGAGCCTCCTTTTTGCAGAGACAGGATTGCAGCAGTCTCATGCCGAACAGGGAGTGCTTTCTTTATACGGGATGAGGGGAACAGGCCCATCCTTGACGCCTCCTCGCAGTACCAGAATGGTGCCCAGAGATTGCGGCTGCGGTAGTAGTTCTGCGCGATGCAGTTCCCCAGGCAGACGCCCTTCATGAGGCACTCCCCGCAGACCCCCTCGAGGCGCCGGGGCATTCCCTCCCGGATCTCCCGGAGGACAGGATTGTCGTTCCAGACTTCGGCCAGGGCGTCTTTCGAGGCATGGCCGAAGATC
The DNA here is from genome assembly GCA_963802225.1 of uncultured delta proteobacterium. Lineage (GTDB taxonomy): Bacteria > Desulfobacterota > Syntrophia > Syntrophales > UBA2192 > UBA2192. Next base: position 27,421 of record CAWDHZ010000012.1, read on the forward strand.
AGCTCCGGGATGGTCTCGCCGATCCCGCAGAGCGCGTAAGACCCGCCGGCCAGAACGCCGATGATGCGGTGGATGCTGCAAATGCCGCAGTTGCCGCCGCCGCCGAACATGTTCCCCAAGGGCTGGAAAGCAACGGGATGGGAATAATACAGGCGAAGCGCGCTTCGGCGTGACAACTCGTTTTCCACCCGAGCCCCCAGTTGCAGCAGCTCATTGAGAGAGAGGGTTTCGCCAGCCTGGTGCATCATCACACCGCGGGCCGTGGGCTGGACGATGTTGAACTTCACCGACGAGGCGCCGAGGGATTCGGCCAGACGCACGACCGCCTCGATCTGATCGACGTTTTTTCGCATGAGGCTCATGATGACCTGGGGCCGGATGCCGGCCGCAACGAGGTTCCGGATGCCGCTGACGGCCGCATCGAAGCAGCCCCGGACGCCGCGCACCCACTCGTGGGTCTGTGCGTCGGCCCCGTCGAGGCTCACGGACACATGCTTGGCTCCGCAACGGGCCAAGTCTCGGGCAAGGGACGTTGTGCACAGCGTCCCATTGGTCTCCACGGTTAAGCCTAGATTCTCCCTGCGGATGCTCTCCAGGATCTCCCCGATGCGGGGGTGCATCAGGGGTTCGCCGCCTGTAAGTTTCACCGATGAGAGGCCCAACGGCTTAGCCTGCTGCAGGATGTGCCGCAATAGATCCGGTTCGAGGGTGCGGTACTGCTTTTTTTCCGTCTGGTGAGGCGGCTCGATCCAGCAGTGACGACACCGGAGGTTGCAGCCCTCCGTGAGATAGAAGTAGATTGTCTGGAGGGGTGAAACTGCCTTGCAGGCCGTTTCGGCCCCGTCATTGCCCGGCAGGGCATGCAATGTTTCGTGGGAACTCACGATCATGATCCTCCTCGGCCGGCCCCGGCTGTATGGATGCCTCGGGTATCGAGCCTCACCAGATAATTATTTTTTTCCTTGCAGGATTTTCCGCAGCAGGATTTCGACCCGGGAGGGGACGGAAATACCGGCGTTTTCCCCACGTGGCGCGAAAAATGGGGGCTGTCCCCTTTTTCCAGGACCTCCTCGATCTTATCCCAAAACCTTCCCTGAAGGCTCAGGCGCAGCAAGTAACAAGGCATGGCCAAGGCCAAGGAAGCGGCATTGTTATAAATTGCCCGCTTCACGTCGGTGCTCTCGTATCTCAGGCGGAAGTGTCCCGTCACGGACCGGAAAACCTCAAGGCTACATCGGGCCAGGGCCGCGGCCGACCTCACTTTGTCGAAGGCGATACATTCGTCACCCTGCGCCTGCTCGATGAAGAAGACGGCGCGCAGCGGAACGGAACAAGACGCCACGCAGCGGCCTTCGCCCGGGGCGTCAGGGTCCAAGGCGCTCCAGGTCGGCAAGGGGTGGACTCGGTAGCCTCGGTCCTCGGAAACAACAACCTGGCAAAGATCTTCGGCGAGCGCCCTCCACGGAGGTGGAAGCCTCCGGCAGCAGGTCGACTTCCCCACGCCGCTCGAAGCGGCAAGAATAACCCCCGCTCCTTCTCGTTCGACAAGAGCCGCGTGGAGCGGGAGCTCCCCGGAGAGAACTCCCCGGCGAAAGAGGGGAAGGAGGGAGCGCCGCATTTGATCCTTCCAGCCCTTCCGGGTTGCATCAGGGAGAAGACCGTAGATGATTCCAACCTGCGGGTGCTCGTAGAGCACGACATCCTTGAAGCCCTCGACATGCCAGCCCTCCTCCGGCATGTCCCCGTAGCGTTCCCGGTCCAGCCTAACCACGGGATCAAGACGTTCGCCTCTCTTGACCAGAATCTCCTCGAACGTGACAGCTAAAGTGTCCGCGTTGCCACCCCGGGAAAGCCCCATGGCGGTGGCGAAGGCCTCCACCCAGGGACGCGTTTTCTCGGAAGCCCGGAACTGCCAGTTCGCACCGTCGTCAAAGCAAAGATGATACGCCGTGGTGTCCATTAACATAGACTCTCAACGTTTCCAGTAACGCACGCGATCCCGCTGGCGGCGGTTCCGGACCTGCAAGAATAGCCGGCAGCATTTCCGTAGGCGCAGTCACACGCGTAAGCCTGGTTACTACCTAACGTGCAGCTGGTCCTGCAGGATGTACTGTGTCTGCACGTTGATTCTCCAGAGCAGCAATATGTCGCGTAATCTCCAAATTTGCAGTAGCTGTTGTCGACGCAGCTTCCTGGGGCGCAGCCGCAGTCATAAGCTCCGCAGGTCCCTTCACCACAGTTCGTGTCAACGCCTGCCGCGCTTTCTGCGCTCAGTGCGATGAGACCGGGTTTTTCGTATTTGAGCCTCTTTCCCGTCACGGCCTCTCCTCTCTCGCATTTCTCTCAACCCGAAGCGGCGAGCCCGGCATGCCCCCGAACTCCGTCATCCCCGAAGGAATGAATCGCGCCGGCCCTCAGTCGTGTTCCCGGGAACAGGCCCAGCTTCGCAGCCTCGTCGCAGAACCAGTTGGAGGCACAGAGGTTGCGGCTGCGGTAATAGTTCTGGGCAATGCAGCTCCCCAGGCAGATGCCCTTCATCAGGCAGTCACCGCAGATTCCGCCCAGACGGCGTGGCGGGCCCTTTGCCTGCTGCAGGATGTACCGGAAGAGCTCCGGATCCAGCGCGGGATATTGCCTTTTGACCGATTGGTAAGGCGGTTCGATCCAGCAATGCCTGCACCTCAGGTTACAGCCCTCCGTAAGATAAAAATAGAGCGTTTTCAAGGGCGGCACAGCCCCAGCGGCCGTTTCAGACACGCTGTCGCCCTCGAGGGCAAGTAATGTCTCATTGAAACTCACTATCGCGATCCTTCACGGCCGGTCCCGGTTGCAAGCACTGCCCGGGTGTCCAGCCTGACCAGATAAAAATTTCTTTCTTTGCAGGACCCGCTGCAGCAGGATTTCGATCCCGGCGGAGGCGGGAAAGCAGGCGGGGCCTCCCCTTCATAGGGACTGAACCTCTCGATGCTCAGCGGGTTTAGGGTCCAGGCGTATATTCCGTCGATGCCCCGTTCACGGAGCCGCCGGGCAAAGCGCTCCGGGTCGCCGGGGTTCTTCGGCACGAGGAATACCCTGTCGAAAAACAGCGGACCTGCGTGCTCCATACTCCCGGCCTCACCAAAGATGACGGCGTCGCCCGCCGAAGTGTGCCTCTCGAGAAATGCGATGCGCGCGGCATTGTAGTCCTTGTATTTCAGAAAGCGGTCCTTTGACTCCTGGATCCCGTTCACGATAGCGACCCCACAGAAGAAGGCCAGCACGAGGTACATCCCGCGGGCAGCGAAAATGACTTTTCGTTCCAGGGCGATCAGCAGAATGGCGACGGGTACCATCGGCAGCCATGCCGAAAAGACGATCCAAGCCCCGGGGCGCAGAATCGCGGCTCCGAGGACTAAACAGAAAACAACGGCAGCGGCAAGAATCGCTTCGAGAGTTCCTTCCCCCTTTTTAAGCCTCTCGATCCGCTCGGGTACACCGTAGAAAACGAAGAGCACTGCCGGGAAAAGGGCCATGAGATGCGATACGCTGATCCGGGCTGCCGTCAACAGTACAGAACTGAACACCAGGACGATGGACAGGATCGACAGGATCGCCTTCCGGACCGGGCCGATCCCTTCCCGCAGGGACAGTATAATCAGAACGATGGAAAGCGCCAGCGAGCCGCCGAGAGCGGCAATGCGGATCGGCGAGAGCGCGTAAAGCGGCAGAAGCACCTCAAAGTATGGACCGGGAAAGCGGCCGTAAAGAACAACATCATGGAGCACGAAAACGCACGCACTGACGACAGAGGCCGCAAAAACCGCCAGCAGGTCCTTCCTTCGCTTTTGGGCGCCCAGAACAATTGCGGCGCCGAAATAAAGGGAAAGGGCAAGAACGATGCATTCCAGTCTGGCGAGCATCGAAATCCCCAAGAGGATCGATGCGCCGAAAAGTCTCGCCGCCGATGGTTTCCCGCCGAAATGGCTCACCATCAGCCCCAAGGCCGTAGTGATCAGAAATAATCCAAGGGTCATCCCCGAGAAGAGCAGTCCCTGCATGAAGACGGGAGAGCCGGCGAGGAGGGCCGCAAGCAGAAGCCAGTAGAGAAAATCCCGTTTCATCATCCGGTCCAAGATCAGGCCAAGGACAAGCACCGAGAGAAACACGAAGAGGATCGGTGCGAAATCGACGGTCCTTTCACCAAAGAGCGGGTAGAGTTGGCTCGCGATCCAGGGAAACAGGGGCGGCATCACGGCATAGAGACTGCCGCCGCGGGATTCGAATAAGCCCCTGCGCCCCGCAAGATCCTTCGCCTCAAAGCCGAGGCCGAAAGCAGGAGACTGGATCTCAAGTGAACCGTTCAGGGCGAAGTTCTTCATCTGCACGTACTGGACCGCTTCCTCGTCGGTAGCAAGTCCCGGAGGCGACAGGAAGAAACACAGGCCCGCAAGCGTCGCAAGGACAGCACACAGGAAGAGGATTTCACCAGATCGTTCTTTCATCTCCACTCACATTCTGTCGGCTGGTCAAGGCCGGCGTGTATCCCGTCCGGGTAAAATCACCCGGATTGGTTTTTGTTGCATGACACACCTGCCCCACCCGACACTCATGACAAATATGATCACGCCGCGGCGACGGCTTCATCGCCCCCGTGGCGGGATTTCCGATCAGGTCGATGAGCCTCGGGTTTTCGTATTTCCACCGTGCCGACAATTCGCCTCCTCCTTGCAGACCATTCGGGCCAGACCGTCACCTGGCCGCCGTTGGCTCTTCGGACGTTTCGCGAAGGGGTCCCGGCAGTCTCCCTCCTTCGGCCAGGAATTTCCTCAGGCATGAATCGGGGCTGGGGTGGTTGACCTCGCCGATGATCGTGTACGACAGCCCCGGGCAGCTTCCCGTGCAGTAGCCGACATATTCACAGCCTGCGCAATAAGTGAAGCGGGAAAGGGGAATCCGGTGCCTCTCGCGGAGAACCCTCAGGGCCTCGTGGTTTCTCCAGATCTCGCCGAGGTCGTCGTGGTTGATCCGGCCCAACTCGATGTGGGAGAGCATCGTGCAGGGGGTGATCACCCCGTCCGCCCGCACGGAGAGAGACGACTTGTAGCAGCCGCATCCGGTGAGCGACCCACGGTTCGGTATCTGCGGCCGGCCCTCGAGCCGCGCCTCCTCCATCTCGAGCCAGCCCCTCGCCTCGGCGAGCGGTCCCGCCATGGCGTTGATGCGGCCGTTGTATTTTTTCGTCAGACGAAGGAGTGTCTCCATGGCAATCATGCGGTCTTCCGTCGTGAGCTGCACCATCTCGGCGTTATTCCGGCACAGGCCCATTGCTCCCGCGGAATTGGTACCAAAGGAGGAAAGCCTGAGATCCTCCAGGAGAAACTTTGCGATGCCCTCGAGGTCATTTACGTTCTTCCGGTGGATCGTCACACGCACCCCCACATGGACACCATGGCGCCGAAGGGTCATGAGGCCCCGCACAGCCTTTGCAAAGCTCCCTTTTCCCCTCATGACGTCGTGGCTCTCGGGCATGGAACCGTCGATGGAGATCTGGACATAGTTGCATCGCTTCGTCGAGGCGAGGAAGGCCGCCATTTCATCCGTGATCAGCGTCCCGTTGCTGAGAATCGCGAAGCGCATCCGGTTCTTCACGATGCCGTTGATTATCTCCTTGAGATCTTCACGCATGAAAGGCTCGCCCCCGGCCAGCGTCACCTCCGTGACGGCGCATCGGTTCAACTCCTCGAAGAAACGGATCCACTCCCCGGTCGGGAGGTCTCCGTCCACATCGCCGGCGCTCTCAAAGTGGTAGCAGTATCGGCACCGCAGGTTGCAGCGGTTCGTGATCGCGATATCCACTTTTTTCGGCGTTCGCATCAGGCGCATGGTACCGTCCTCCGGACGGAAAGCTGGAATAATGGAATATTGGAATGATGGGTCATTCCTGAATTGCCCCGCAGGTGCTGAAATCCCCGGCACCCGCCATGGCAGCTTCCCGCTTCGCGCTCTGCGCAGTCCTGGCACTTTTCATCGTAGAGGATGCACTCCGCTGCGTTCATCCGGTTGAAGTGACGGTGAATGTCACCCAGGGTGCCGAACTGCTTCAGCTTGAAGCTCTGCTGCGAGAGAGGAAAACACGGCCAGATATCTCCCCCGGGACCGATGTCGATCATGAAATGTTCACATTTTGCGGTGAAGAGATCCGTCTCCCTGAGGTCTTCCGGGATGGCGCAGGACGGCATGCAATGACAGTCCAGTTTGCAATAGATGTGATTTTTCCTCAGTACAGCGAACCATCCCCTGACGAGTTCCGCCAGGTCCCGATAACGGTCGAAGGGGATAAAAAGACGGTTTCGCTCGCCCGGAACAGCGATTTGCAACTGCAAATGCCGGGAGAGATTGAATTTGATCATCATGGCAATCCTGTCCAGGATCGGCTCGATTCCCGTCCTGACAAGATCCCTCTCTGTGATCGTATAGGAAAGAGAGACTCTTCGCCCCAAGCGGAAAAGGAAGTGATCCACTTGCTTTCTTTGATCCTTCCCATATTCAAAATACGTTGTCGAGTTGAGGGCGAAATTCAGCTCCTGAAAGCCCGCTTCGACAATCGAGTCCACTAAAAACTCCGGCAGGGTACCCGTTGTCCCAACCAGGATCGAGAATTTCTTCCCGCTCAGGAGATGAAGAATGTCCATGAACCGGCTGTGCAGACCCGGTTCCCCGCCCAGGAGGATCATGTGGCGGATCCCGGATCGCTCGTAGAAATCGACGACGCTTACGAAATCGTCCCAGCTCATTTCACGGATGCCCCGTGCCCGGTACTCATCCATCTTCGGCCTGGCGAAGCACCATTCGCAGGCGTTGGGGCAGTGGGTTGTTAGCATCAGCGTCGGCATCATCCACCTTTAGCCAGAGATCCCCTGCTCAACTTCATAACCAACCAGCCCCTGCTGCTCGAGGCTCGCAATGAATTGGCGGGCGTGTTCGCCGGCGTCCTCGGGCACATCCTCGGCCTCATCGCGGAGACTCTTCACGATGTCCTCCACGCCGTGCTTGCCGTCGAGATGCTTCCAGATGAAGACCCCCGTGGGGTTGAGCCCGAAGGCGTTGCCCGTGTCGGGGTCGAAGAGAATCGCCCAGTCGTCGAATTCCTCGCGCAGGACGATCAGAGGGTTGGCGATGGGGTGCTTCTGTTCCACGGCATTTTCCTTTCAAATGCATGCATCAAGGGATGGCAGGCGAGACGCCTGCCCTACACACCATACCTGGAGCCGACAGCCATCAGGCGCTGTGGAATTTGTGCAAGAAGCATACCGGTCGCAAATCGCCGTCATTCCTGACGGTTCGGGCTTGTTTCGCAGGGGCGGACGAGCGGGGTGCGCAAGATGTTTGGTTCTTTACAAAGGGTCGATTCTATGGTCTACTTCGAAGCATTAAAGCACCGCCCCGAAATCGAGAACCCCATGGATATTCAAAAGGAAATCGAGAATATCAGTTCCCAGATCATCGCAAAATACAAACCCGAAAAAATCATCCTTTTCGGAAGTGCGGCATTGGGAAAAGCCACGCCTGAAAGTGACCTCGATTTCCTCATCATCAAGAAAGACACGCCTTACTATGGCGCGGACAGGATTCGCGAGCTGAGCCGCCTCATCGATAGGAATATTGCCGTCGATTTTCTCGTATACCGACCCGAAGAATGGGAACAACGCTTGAAGATGGGGGATCCCTTCCTCAAACTCATTCTCCTTGAAGGAAAGATCCTCTATGGCTGACGCCGATATCGTCCGTGAATGGCTGGCAAAAGCGGACGAGGATTTCGAATTTGCGTCCATCATCCTCGCTGAGGGGAAACCGTTCAGTCCTCAAATCTGTTTTCATTTTCAACAAGCTGCCGAAAAATATCTCAAGGCATGCACCATTCACTATGATTTGGAATTTCGCAAAACACACGATCTGACATTGATCTTGAAAAACCTTCTTGTCTGCAATCAGGGATTTGAAAAGTTTAGAGAAGACGTGGAATTTCTCAGTGTCTTTTATATAGACACCCGGTATCCCGTTCACTGGCCCGTGAGTTATTCCCGTGACGAAGCGCAGAAAGCCCGCGAGGCTGCTTCAAGAATCCGGGAGTTTGTTCGAAAAGCAATCGCAATCAAGGAGCCCTTGTCGAGGTAACTGCAACACGGGGCGGTTTCTGCGAAGCTGCACTGTGATCGTAAAAATATTTTCCCATTTGGCTGTTCATGGAAAAGTTTGACGTTATCATCGTCGGGGCGGGGCTGGCGGGGCTGGCCGCGGCTTGGACGCTGGCCGGTGAGGGCGTCGAGGTCGTCGTCCTGGAGCGGGGCGATTACCCGGGCTCCAAGAACGTCTCCGGCGGCCGCATCTACGTAAATCCCGTCCGCGATCTTTTCCCGGGACTCTGGGACGAAGCTCCCCTCGAGCGGGCCATTGTCCGCGAAGGGGCCACCCTCATGGCCCGGAACCGCTCCTTCACCTTCCACTACACCGGCAGCGAGCTGCGTGCCGAAAAGCCCCAGAGTTACAGTGTCCTTCGCTCCAAATTCGACCGCTGGTTCTCCGAGCGGGTCGAGGAGCGCGGGGCGATGCTGCTTTCCAAGACCCTTGTTACGGACGTGATCCGTGAAAACGGGAAAATCGCCGGCGTCATCACCGGGGGCGACGAATTGCGTGCCGACGTGGTCATCGCTTGCGACGGGGCGCTTTCCCTCATCCCGGAGAAGGCGGGTCTGCGGGCACCGGGACGGGCGCACGACAACGCCGTGGGCGTCAAGGAGCTCATCGAGCTCGATCCCAACCTGATCAACGATCGGTTCAACGTCGCCGACGGCGAAGGGGCGGCCCATCTCTTCGTAGGGGATGTGACGAAGGGCCTCTTCGGGGGCGGCTTCCTCTATACGAACCGTGACAGCGTGAGCCTGGGCATTGTCGTCTCCATTGAAGATATCGCAAAAGAAGAGGCGGCAGGCGACATCCCTGCGCTTTTCGAAGCCTTCAAGGCCCGGCCCGAGATCGAGCCGCTCCTCCGGGGCGGGAAGACAGTCGAGTACGGCGCCCACGTGATCCCCGAGGGCGGCTACCGCTCTCTCTGTCCTCTTGTCGGCGACGGGATCCTCGTGGCTGGGGATTCGGCGGGATTCGCCCTTAACCTGGGGTTTACGGTGCGGGGGATGGAGTACGCCCTGGCCTCGGGCTACTATCGCCGCCAAGACCGTCATCGAAGCGAAAAAGGCGGGACGCTACGATGCCGCCACATTATCGATCTACCAGAAACTTCTCGAGGACAGCTTCGTCCTCAAGGACTTCCGCACGTTCCAGGAGACTCCGAAGGTGCTCTCGAACCCCCATCTGTTCGGCCACTACCCGGAGCTCGCGGGAAATCTGCTGCGCGATCTCTACACGGTGCCCGCCGGGCCCAAGTCGCCCGATCTTCACGACGCTGCGCCGGCACCTGACCCTGAGCCAGCTCTGGACCATGCTCAAGGATGCAAAGGAGGTCATGAAGATATGACCGACCTCAAGGCGAAACTGGGGCTAAACGTCTTCAAGCCGCTGCCTGCGCCCCACATCAAGATCAGGGCGGGGATGGAGCGCGACCCCCGGCTGAAAGCGGCCGTGAGGGCCTGTCCGGCGGGGCTCTACAGCATCAGCGAAACGGGCGAATTCGTATTGACCATCGACGGATGCCTCGAGTGCGGCACCTGCCGCATCGCCTGCGGCACGGAGGTGCTCGAGTGGAACTACCCCGAAGGCGGCACAGGCGTGCAGTTCAGGTTCGGGTAAAATCAGGGTCCAGGGGGCAGGGTACAGGGTTCAGGGTTAAAAAAATCGTCCTCGTTCAAAAGACCTGTCATTGCGAGCCGAGCCTCGCGAGGCGTGGCAATCTACGTTTGAGATGCATCTTTTAGATTGCTTCGTCGCTTCGCTCCTCGCAATGACCTTGTTGTTTGGCTGTTCACGATAATTACAAATTACAAATTCCCCAATTACTTAATCAACTAGTTACCCAATTACTTATTTGTACGAAGGAGGGAGATCATGAATTTCAAGTTGACCGAGGAACAAGAGCTCATCCGTAAAAACATCCGGGAATTCTGCGTGAAGAACGTGGAGCCCATCGCCGCGGAGATTGACGAGAAGGAAAGCCATCCCGCCGATCTCTTCAAGAAGCTCGCCGAGGGCGGCTGGATGGGGATCCCGATCCCCACGCAGTACGGCGGCGCCGGCGCCGACTACCTGACCAACGCCATCGTCGTGGAGGAGCTCTCGCGCTCCTGCTCGTCGACGGGGTTCACCGTGTCGATCCACGTGGGGATCGCCTGCATGCTGATCAACCTCTTCGGCACTGAAGACCAGAAGAAGAAATACCTTGTGCCGCTGGCAACGGGCAAGCACCTGGGCGCCTTCGTCCTCACCGAGCCGGGGGCCGGCACGGACGTCATGGCCGCCACGACGGCGGCAACGAAGGACGGCGATGCCTATGTGCTCAACGGCACCAAGACCTTCATCTCCAACGGCCCCATCGCGGACACCTACCTCGTCTTCTGCTGGACCGATAAGGCGGCGGGCCGCAAGGGCATGAGCTGCTTCATCATCCCCAAGGGGACGGCGGGGATGAAACCGGGCGAGCACTTCCACAAGATGGGGCTTCGCTCCTCCCAGACCTCCGAGGTCGTCTTCAAGGACTGCCGCGTGCCGAAGGAGAACCTGCTGGGCGCCGAGGGTGCGGGCATGGTGAACGCCGGGGCGGCCTTCGACCACGGCCGCGTGGGCATCGCCGCCCAGGGCGTAGGCATCCTCCAGGCGGCCCTTGACGAATCCATCCAGTACTCGAAGCAGCGCGTCCAGATGGGAAGCCCCATCGCGCGCCACCAGGCCATCTCCTGGATGATCGCCGACATGGCGACAGACCTGCAGGCCGCCCGCTTCCTGACCTACCATGCCGCCTGGCTGAAGGACAACAAACTGCCCTTCACCAAGGAGGCGGCGATGGCGAAGCTCTTTGCCGCCGAGAAGGCCATGCACCACACCACGAAGGCCGTCCAGATCCACGGCGGCTACGGCTACATCAAGGGCGCCAAGGTGGAGCGAATCATGCGCGACGCCAAGATCCTGGAGATCTACGAGGGCACCTCGGAGGCCCAGCGGATGATCATCTCGGGCACGGTGTTAAGATAGAACATGGCATAAGGCTAAGGGCGAAGGGCTTATGGCGAAGACATAAGATGTCTTTCTATTTGCCTTGCACCTTTTGCCTTTACCCGTTAGCCTTTTGCCCGGAGGCATATCATGCCGACGTTTATTGCCTGCTTCAAATGGGTCGTCGACGAGGCCTATATACGGAAGGGCTCCGACGGCAAGCTTGACTTCTCGTCGGTGGACTACAAGATCGGGGAGTACGACCGAAACGCCATCGAGGAGGCCGCACGCCTGAGGGATGCCGGCGGCGGCGGGAGTGTCATCGGCATCACTGTCGGCGCCCCCGAGTCCGCAAAAGGGGTGAAGGACGGCCTTTCGCGCGGAATGGACCAGGCCTTCTTCGTCTCCGACCCGTCTTTTAAAGACCTGGAGCCCTCGCAGACTGCGGCGATCCTTGCCGAGGTCATACGGACGCGCATCCCGCAATACGACCTCATCACTTGCGGCGAGGGGTCGAGCGACCTTTACGCCCAGCAGGTGGGGCCGAGGCTAGCCGAACTTCTCGGGATCCCCTGCGTCTGCTTCGTCCAGAAGATCTCCCTCGAAGGCGGAAAGCTCACGGCCGATCGGCGTGTCGAGGACGGCATCGAGGTTGTCGAGGCGCCGCTGCCTGCCCTGGTGACGGTTCTTCCCGACATCAACACGCCGCGGATTCCCGGTGTGAAGGACACGCTGATGGCCGGCAAGAAACCCGTCACGACCGTCAAGAGGGAAGAGCTTGCGGGCGGCTTCGAAGGGGTGCTGAAGACTGCGGCCATGACGGCGGCAAGCATGGAGCGAACGGGGGAGAAACTCGCGGCCGATGCCGCCGGGATCACTCGTTTTGTCGATTCGCTGCGCAAGAGCGGCGTGATCCGTTAGGGGGGATAATGGCGGGAGTTTGGATCATAGCGGAGACGCGGGAGCAGGCTCTTGAGCTTCTGGAGGCCGGACGGTTGCTGACCGCGGAGTTGGGGACGGTGCTGACGGCCATCGTCAGAAAGGCTGCCGACCCGCCGGAGGACTACATCGCACGCGGGGCCGACGAGGTCTTCCTGCTGCCGGAGCTGCCTCCGGAAGAGCCTTTCGGGGCTTTCCTGCCGGTCATGGAGCAGGAGGCGAAAACAGCCTCCCCGGATCTCATCCTGTTCATCTCGACGGCACGGGGGAAGGAGATGGCTGCGCGGCTGGCTGCACGGCTGAATTGCGGGCTCTGCAGCGGCTGCACGTCCCTCTCCTTCGAAAAGGACGGAAGCGCGATCGTCATGGAGCGCCTCGCCTACGGCGGTGCCGCGATCCAGAAGCTCACCTCGTCAACAAAGCCCGTCGTCGTCACCGTCCCGCCACGGACCTTCGAACCCGCGCAGCCCCTGGAAGGCAGGCAGGGAAAGACCCGGGAGCTGCCCTCCCCGCCCCCGTCGGCAGTGAGAATCATCGAGAAAAAGCCAAAGGAGAAAGTGGCAAAGGACATCACCGAGGCCCGGGTGATCGTCTGCGCAGGCCGCGGTTTCGACAAGAAGGAGGATCTGGCCCTCGCGCGGGAGTTGGCCGACGCGCTGGGCGGCGAGCTGGGCGCCACGAGGCCGCTCACCGAGGAGATGCACTGGCTCCCGGAGGATCTCTGCATAGGGCTCTCCGGCGTGCAGGTGAAGCCTGACCTTTACGTCGGACTGGGCGTGTCGGGCCAGGTCCAGCACATGACGGGCGTTCGCAACGCCAAGGTCGTCTGCGCCGTCAACCGCGACGAGAACGCACCCATCTTCCCCCTTTCCGACTTCGGCATCGTGGGCAGCCTCTACGATGTGGTACCGAAGCTGATCGCGGAGCTGAAAAAGTAAGATTCACCCTGGTGAAAAAAGCTCCCCCAGACGGAGGGGGAGCTTTTTTATTTCAGGAATATGAAATCGGCGTTGTCATTTGATTCGGGATTTAGTATGCATGCCCCGTCACAAAATGCGAATCGGGGTGGGGAAAAGGGACGATTGATGAACGACGTCAACGAGATCCTGCAGGTCATCTGCCGCAACGAGGAGGTTGCCCGGAAATTCTTCGAGATCGAGACGAGCATCCTTACCATCCACAATTTCCGGGATCTCTTCGAGAGGCTTCTCACGGAGATTCACGAGAAGTTCAGCGTCCCCCACGTCTGGGTGGCCATGACGGAGGATAACGACGTCTACCGGCTCCTGGACCGCATGACGCCGGCGAATACCTTCGGGGAGCGCCTGAGGGTCATTGACGCAAAGGTCTTCGGCGAGTTGGTGGGAGACGGTGCTTCGCCGATTCTGATCAACGAAGGGCTGGACCGCTTCGCCGCCCTGCTGCCGGAGGGGGCGAAATACCCCCTGGAGTCCCTCGCCGTGGTGCCCCTCACCTACGACGGGAAGGCCATCGGGAGCCTGAACCTGGGGGATTCATCGCCCGAGCGTTATGCCCCGGGCATGGAGGTGGGTCTGCTGCGGCAGCTTTCCGTCAAGGTTTCCATCTGCCTCTCCAACGTGATGGCCCACGAAAGACTTGCCATGCTTGCCTTCCGGGACCCCCTGACGGATCTGCTGAACCGGCGCGTCATGGAACAGGTCCTGCGAAGGGAGTTCGACAGGGCGAGGCGTTACGGGACGGAGCTTGCCGTCGTCTTCCTCGACATCGACCGGTTCAAGGCGATCAACGACCGCTACGGCCACGACATGGGCGACGAGGTGCTCAAGTGGGTCGGGAACCGCCTGCTGGCCATGAGCCGCCAGAGCGACGTGGTCGCCCGGTTCGCCGGCGACGAGTTTATCGTCATCCTGCCGAACACGATCGCAGATCGGGCCTACCGCTTTGTCGACAGGCTGCAGACCTTCTTTCTCTCCACGCATCTGGCCCATGACGAGAAGGTCATCCCCGTCTCGGTGAGCTGCGGCATCTCCACGATGGCCGACGCCGGCATGACCGACGCAATCGCCATGCTGAAGAAGGCCGACGAGCGCCTCTATCAGAGCAAGAACTCGAAGAAGGAATAAAAAAATCCCCCTTTCCTCCCCCTTTGAAAAAGGGGGATTGAGGGGGATTTGTCTTTTGCCCTTCGCCTTTTGCCTTTTTCCTATTTTTGTGCTGCGTACCCCTTTGCCAGCGCCTTGTTCACGTGACAGACACCCTTGTTGAGGTTCTTCAGGGGGTAGTCGTCGGTGATCGCGGGCAGCTTGTCCGCCACGGCCTGATCCCTCAGGACGGTACCGGCCGGCACGTAGCGGCCGTCGGGAACGGAGACGCCCATGAGGATGCAGCCGGGCTCCACAACACAGCTCTTGCCAACTTTCGACCGGAAGACGAGCACCTTCATCCCGACGAAGCTGTCGTCGAGGACGACGGCCGGGCCGTGGATCTGGACCTGGTGGGCGAGCGACACGCGGTTTCCGACATAGACGGCGTACTTCTTCCCGTTCACCTCCATGAGGTTCTTCTCGACAGGCTTGCCGTGCTCTTCCGTCTCGAGGGCGTGAATCACGACGCCGTCCTGCACGTTGGAATCGTCGCCCACGTGAAGGGGCTGGCCCTCGTCTCCGCGAACCGCCGCAAAGGGCGCCACGAAGACGTTCTTTCCGATGATGACGTTGCCGATGACGGCCCCCATGGGATGCACGTATGCCGAGGGGTCGATCACGGGGTCACATACCTTCGAGCTGAAATCGGTCTGTACGTTTTTTCCTATCATCTCTATCCTCCCTATAAAGCCCCCTACCTTAATCTTCCTCTCCCTTGAGGGGAGAGGATCGAGGTGAGGGTGAATTTCGTCTATTCAGTCTACTCCGTCTGTTCGGTCCGTCCCTTTACGAAAGCAGGGACTCATGGATTTTCATCCCCCTTTGCAAAAGGGCTGCAGAGCGGGGATTTTCCTCGCTCCTCTTTTGGCGCTCCCGCGCCAGAAGCTCCTGCCAGACTTCGTCGGCGCGCTTTTCGAGCTCCCTCATCGTGCCGTCGTTGCGGATGACGAGATCGGCAAACTTTGGTTTCTCGTCGATGGGCATCTGGGACTTGAGCCTGGCCTCCGCCTCTTCCCGGGTCATTTTGTTTCGTTTGGTGACGCGCAGGATCTGCACTTCCGGTGGGGCGTAGACAAGCAGAATCAGGTCAAAGCGGTCCTGCAGTCCCACTTCCAGGAGCAGGGGAATATCGGACAAAACGATCGCCTGCACATCCTCCTTGCCTATCCGGTCACGCTGGCGCTGCGCCTCCTCCAGCACGGCAGGATGGACGATGCCTTCCAGCACCTTGCGCCGCGGTTCATTTTCAAAGACGAGGGAGCCCAGCTTCTTGCGGTCGATCCGCTCATCGGCATCGAGGATATCGCGCCCGAAAGTCTCAACGATCCGCTTCCAGACGGGCTGTCCCGGCTCCTGCAGGGCGTGGACGAGGCCATCGTGATCGATCACCCGGGCACCCCTCTTGACGAGCATCCGGACCACCGTCGATTTGCCGGTCGCGATTCCCCCTGTCAGCCCCACGTTCAGCATCGGCACGCTTCTACCACAAGGCCCCCGTTCCATCAACACAAAAGCCAAGGGTCGGATTCAGGAGTCGGGATGTAAAAAGCTGGACTCCGGGTACTGGATTCGTCCGTTCCATCCCGAGACCCGATACCCGATACCCAACTGCGAAGCAGTTTGGCAGGTCTTTTGCAATGAATCTCCGGGCATAGCTGCAACCGGATAAAAACATGATAACCGTCAAGAATCTCCAAAAAACCTATGGCGAGGTCGTCGCCGTCGACGACGTCTCTTTCGAGGCGAAGAAGGGCGACATCGTGGGGTTTATCGGCCCCAACGGCGCCGGGAAAACGACAACCCTGCGCATGCTTTCCTGCTTCATCGAGCCGGACAGCGGCTCGGCAACCGTCGGGGGTTTCGACATCCGGACCCAGCCGGTCGAGGTGCGCCGCGCCCTGGGCTACGTATCCGAGAAATGCCCCTTCTACGGGGAGATGACGCCCCGGTGGTTCCTGCAATTCGTCTGCGACGTCCGGGGCATCAACGGCAACCGCTACAAACCCGAGATCGAGCGGGTCGCCGCCATCAGCTCCCTGCAGAGCGTCATGGATCGCCGGATCGAGACCCTGTCGAAAGGGTTCCAGCGGCGCCTGGGGCTGGCCCAGTCGCTTTTGGGGGACCCCCCGATCCTGATCCTCGACGAGCCCATGTCGGGTCTCGACCCCAACCAGAAACAGGAAATCATCGAACTGATCCGGTTCATGTCCGCCGACAAGTGCTTTATCATCTCCACCCACGTCATGGAGGAGTTGGAGACGATCTGCAACCGGGCCATCCTGATCAGCAAGGGAAAAATCGTGGCCGACTCCACGCCGCAGGACTTCAAGGAGAAGGGTCAGGGAAAGATCGACGCCTTCTTCCGCAAAGTGACCAACGGAGCCTGATATGGGAACAGTCTGGGCCATCTTCAAACGGGAATTCCGGAGTTTTTTCACAACCTCCATGGGGTATGTGATCCTTGTGATGTTTCTCGTCCTGGCGGGATTTCTCACGATCAAGGGCCGCTTCTTCGAGATGCGGCAGGCGGACTTGAGGGTCTTTTTCGACAACCTGCCCCTGCTCTACATCTTCTTCATCCCGGCCGCCGGGATGCGCCTCTGGGCCGAGGAGCGCAAGGCGGGCACCATCGAGTTTCTTTTCACGCAGCCCGTGACGGTCACCCAGGCCGTGCTCGGCAAGTTTGCGGCCGCGTGGATGTTCCTCGTCGTGGCCCTGGCGTTGACGGTGCCGCTCGTGATCACCGTCTCCTGGCTCGGCAGCCCCGACCCCTTCGTCATCCTTACGGGCTACCTCGGTGCCTTGCTGATGGGGGGCGCCTACCTGGCCGTGAGCATCTTCTGTTCGGCACTCACCCGGAGCCAGATCGTGAGCTTCGTGCTCTCCATCGGGATGATCGGCCTGCTGGCCTACACGGACTCGCCGGCCGTCCTCACCTGGCTCAACGGCATTTTGCCCCCCTTCATGATCGAGGCCATGGCCAACATGAGCTTCACCGGGCACTTCGAGTCCATGCGGCGGGGCGTTCTCGAGTTCCGTGACCTGACATTCTACGGCATCCTGATTGCCGGTCTGATTGCCATCACCTGTCTTGTCGTTGACAACCGAAGGGAGTCATGCTGAAGAAGAACCTCAAGGTCCTCACGGCCATCTTCCTGATCGCTCTGATCGCCTTCTCGTCCATCACGCTGCTTGCCAGGGCGGGCCGGGCGCTGAAGCTCGATCTCACGGAGGACCGCATCTACTCGCTCTCCGACGAAACCAGGCAGATCATCGGCGGGCTGACCCACCCCGTGCGCCTGAAGCTCTTCTTCTCCCGCACCGAGGCGCTCAAGGGATTCGACTCCCTGAGGGCGTACAACAACTATTTCTTCTACATCCGCGACCTCGTCAGGGAGTATGCGTCCCGCTCCCACGAGAAGATCACCCTCGAGATCATCGACCCCAGGCGGGACTCCCGGGAGGAACGGGAAGCCCTCCAGTACGGCCTGCGGCCGATCCCCACGGCGGGGGGCGACCGGTTCTTCTTCGGGCTGGTGCTCACCACCGAGTTCGGCCAGGAAAAAGCCATCACCCTGCTTGCGCCGGAGCGGCAGCAGTTGGCCGAGTACGACATCACGGAAATGATCTACGGCGCCACGTCCCGGGCGAAAAAGAAAATCGGGATCCTCGCCTCGGTGAACCTCGCGGCAAGCACATACCCCGCCGAGATGGCCCGATCGATGGGCATTGCAACCGAGTCAGGCCAGAAGGGCCAGTCGGTGCTGGAGCAGATCAAGGCCCATTACGACGTGACGACGCTCACCCCCGACGGGGCCTCCTTTCAGAAGCTCGACGCCGTCGTGGTCGTCCACCCCCGGAACCTCTCCGAGCAGACCCTTGCGGCCCTGGACCAGTATGTCGTGGGCGGCGGGAAGCTCGTCGTATTCCAGGATCCCGCTTTCATGGCCGACCCGCTTGCCGGTACCGCCGGCAGCGCCTATGCCCCCGGACAGAACGCATCGAATCTCAACCGCCTCCTTTCCGCCTGGGGCTGCGAGATGCCGGCGGAGTTGCTCGCCGCAGACCCGGGGCTTGCCGTCAGGAGCCCGTCCGGCCAGGATGC
The DNA here is from genome assembly GCA_963802225.1 of uncultured delta proteobacterium. GTDB lineage: Bacteria > Desulfobacterota > Syntrophia > Syntrophales > UBA2192 > UBA2192. The sequence goes on from CAWDHZ010000012.1 coordinate 45,730, forward strand.
CGCAACCACAAGACCGGCAACCCTGATGGCGCTGAGAGGCAACGCCATCCATCACGAAGGGGGCATCAACACCGGGGTCACCCGGGTCAGGGTGTTCAACGCCGGGACGCTGAAGCTCAACGCGGTTGCGGGAATCACGGCCGACGCCCTTCTGCGAACCTCGGAGACGGGTTACACCGTCCGCGTGGACAACCCTCAGCACAGGGCCTCCGAGGGAAAAGAGCTCCTCTGCCTGGGCGTTCGCCTCACGGGGTCCTTCCCGAGCGCCCTGGCGAGTGATTCGGCGCATAAAGCCCCGAAGGCAGACCCGGAGGCCGGGGCGAAGCCCGCGGCAAGAAAGGCTGCCGCTGTCGTGGTCGTCTTCTCCGACGTGGACATGCTCACGGGCCCCCTGGCCGCACCGGAGAGCGCGACGGCGCTTGCGGGCGGCAACGCGGATCTCGTCCTGTCCACCATGGAGAGCCTCACGGGGTCGGTATCGCTTGCCAGCATCAAGGCCCGCGGGCGAATCATGCGGCCCTTCAACGCCGTCGACCGGATGGAAGAGAACTATGATCAGTCTACCGCGCCGACGGTGGCCGCCCTGCAGAGCGAGATCGCCGCGGGCGAAAGAGAATTGAATTCCCTGGCCCGCAAAACGCAGGACGGTGAGGAATCTCTGCTGAAGGAGGAGATCCTTCGCAGCCGCAAGATGACCGAGACGAAGGTCTCGCGCGCGCGGGAGGAACTCGCCGCCATCCAGCACAAAAAGCGGGGCATGGTGGAGGGCCTCTTCACGAAAGGGAAGGCCTTCATCCTGCTGGCAGGACCTCTCGCTGTCCTGCTCATCCCGGCACTGATGCTCACAACCCGCCTTATCAGGCGGCTCGAACTGCCCAAGAGGAAGCTATGGTCACGAGGCATCTGATCATCCTCGCCGCTGTCGCCGTCGTCCTCACCGGGGCCGTCGTCGTCTTCGGGGTGATGGAGAACCGCCAGGAGGTGACCCTGAAGGAGGGAAGTTACCTGCTCCAGGGGTTCAACCCGGAGAAGGTCTACGGAATCTACATCAAGCAGGGTGACGAGTCGCTCACCTTCAAGCGCCTGGACGAGCGGTTCATCCTCACGGGGAAGTACGATTACCCCGTCTCGAACGACCAGATCAACCGGATCGTAAAGGCCATCGCCGATATCCGCTGCGACGAGAAGGTGACCTCCGACGAGCGCAACCACGCGGCGCTGGGTGTTATGGGCGAAAAGGGAAGCCTGGTCGTCCGCTTCTTCAACGAATCGGGCCAGAAGATAACGGGAATAGTCATCGGCAGGGACCGCCCCGGGTTTCCGGGTTTCTACGCCCGCCTGGAGGACGAGAAGCAGGTCTACCTGAGCACGGACACGCTGCCGGCTGTGAGCACGAACTATGTCGATTACATCCGCCGCGATCTCCCGCCGGGCAGGAAGAGCGATTATGTCCGCATCGCCTGCCAAAACGGCGCGGGGGCCTTTGCCCTCGACCTGCGGGAAGGAAAGCACGTCCTCGAGGACGTGCCGAAGAAACAGCGCCAGGACGAAGGCGTCATTACCGAAGTATTGAAAACCCTGCAGCAGTTCCCCGTCCGGAACATCCACCGCAAGGGCGATCTGCCGGCACTGAGCTGGCCGACCCGCCTTGATTTTCAACGAAAGGACGGCATCGTTTATCGAGTCGAGCTCGCCGAGAAGGATGGCCGGCATTTCGCCCGCACCGTGGCGATGATGAATGACGCCGCCGTCTCGCCGAAGGCAGAAGCGGCAGGGGGGGACAAAGGGCAGGAGGCGCTGCAACTGGCCCGCGACTCCGTGGAGGCCTTCAACCGGGACCACGAGCCCTGGGTCTACGAAATCGACGCCGCCTACGCCCGTGCCGCCCAGCGCTCGCAGAAGGATCTTCTCGAAGGACAGTAATTAGGTAATTGGGTAATTAAGTAATTGGGCAAAAGATCCTTCCATTCCTAATCACCCAATTTCCCATTTACCAGTTACTTCCTCCCCGTAGGGAAGGTAAGCTCCCCTCCGTAATACCCGATGACGCTCGTGATCGGGGCCAGCGACAGAAGCATCGCGATGTAGATCCAGTGGCCGGCGCCGGCCTCGTCCATCACGCCCGGAATCCAGAACCGCCACGCAAATGCCGCCACGGCAATCGCGAGCTGGAGCCAGGACAACCTCTTCTTGATCGTCACAGACCCCACAGGCTTTGCCATGTAGTTGAGCCACCAGGTGAACCAGCCCGTGAGCATGGCCGGCGGTGTGAAGAGGATCCCTCCCGCAAGACAATAAAACGCCGTCACCTCGAAGGACTTCTCCCCCGTGATCAGGGTCAGGATGACGAAGAACGTGGCCGAGACCATGAAGACGATGGGGAAATGGACAACCATGGGGTGGGGGTGGCGCCGCAGGAAGGGGAACTTCTCGAGGAGCCCGGCAAGCCAGACCGGCATGGGTCTCTCGCCTGTCGTCTCTTTTTTAAGTGAGCCCACCCGGCGCACCTTCTCCAGCACCTCTTTGCCGTGGGGCGCCGCGGTGATGTCCCCGGAGAGATCCCGGCCCGCATGGTGGCGCTTCATGTGGAGGCCGCCCTTCCACAGCTTGCTTGCGCTCACGTCGTAGACGGAGCCGTCGACGGCCACGCAGGCCGGCTTCGAGTCGCTTCCGTCGCACTCGCCTAGCGCCTTGCCGTCGAATTCCTTCAGATCCGGTTCTGCCACGCGAGATCTCCGAACGATCAGTTCTGCGCCTTGTCCGATTGATAGCCTTCCGTCACCTTGCCGCGGAAGACGAGAAACTGCCAGGCATTGTAGGCGAGCATAACGGGAAGCAGCACGGCGCTCACGACAAAGAGAAACCAAAGCGACCGCGCAGGCGCGGCCGCCTCGAAGATCGTCAGCGACGGCGGGATGGCCGTGGGGTAGAGGGCCGCGGCAAGCCCGACCACGAGGGTGAGAAAGAGAAGGACACTCCATTGGAAGGGCTTGTCCTGTTCCGCCTTCTTGAGGCTGCGCAGCAGCATGGCAAACTCAAAGAGAAAGATGGGCAGGGTGAAGTAGATGTAATGGCCCTGCCTCAGCGACAGCAGGGAATAGCGGCCTTCCTGGTGCTGCAGGGACATCCAGAGCAGGATCAGGGAAAGCCCGGCCAGGACGGCCCATGCGGCCATGACGGCTGCCTGGATCGAGCGCTCCCGGAGCGGCCCTTCCGTTTTCATGGCCAGGTAGGTCGTGCCGAGCAGGACGAAGCCCGCGGCCCCGCCTGCGGCGATGAGGGCCGAAAAGGGGTTGAGCCAGTCCCCGTACCCCCCCGCGAAGAGGCCGTTTACGACGGGCATGCCGCTCAAAAGCCCCCCCAGGATGAACCCCTGGGCGATCGTTGCGACAAGACTCCCCAGCCCGAAGGCGCGGCCCCAGCGCCCGCGGTTGGGCGATTCGTCGTAGAACTCGATGGCGACACCCCGGAAGGCAAGCCCCGCCAGCATGAGCATGACGGGGATGTAGAGGGCCGACATGGCCACCCCATAGACGACGGGAAAGGAACCGAAGAGCAGCCCGCCCAGAATGACGAGCCACGTCTGGCTCGCGTGCCAGGTGAAGGCGATGCTGTGGATCATGACGCCCCGCTCCTCCTCGCTGCGGGCCGCAAGCGAGAAGATCCCCAGCCCCAGGTTATAGCCGTCGGTGACCATGTAGAGAAAGAGGACCACTCCCAACATCAGGAAGAAGACATCGGGCAGATAGGTCAGCAGGGTTTCCATGGGCATCCTCCTCTCAATCCGCTGCCGTCTTTGCCGGCGGCGGCGCCATCATCGCGGCATCGGGCCCGTGAGCCAGCACCCTGCACGCCAGGACCAGGAATGCCGTCGCGAGCAGGCCGGCAATCACGAGATATCCCGCAAGCGATGCGGCAACCATGCCAGCCGGAAGTGCCGTGGCCGACTCGCTTGTTTTCACAAGGTTGTAGACAATCCAGGGCTGGCGGCCCACCTCGCGGGTGACCCAGCCGCCTTCCACGGCCGCCCAGGCAAGCGGTCCCGCCGCCATCCAGGCCCAGAGAAGCCACTTCTCCCCGGGGAGCCTTTCGGCCGTGAGGGCCCCCTTCTTCCACCGCCACAGCGTCCAGAACATGAGGCCCACGAAGGCAAAACCGGTGATGACCATGACGCGGAAGGTATAGAAGGTGATGAGAACGGGCGGGTGCACATCCTTCGGAAATTCCTTGAGCCCCTTCACCTCGCCCGTGGGCGAGTGGGTGAGGAGCAGGCTCAGCACGTAAGGCATCTCCACGGCCCAGATGTTTTTCTGGTTCGCCTCATCGGGCCAGGCTGCGATATTCCAGGCAGCCCCTTCACCCGGGGGGTTCGTGTCCCAGTGGGCCTCCATGGCGGCAAGCTTGATCGGCTGGTGTTTCGCTACATGCCGGCCCGTCTCGTCGCCGATGACGGCCTGCAGGGGGGCGATCACGATGGCGGCAATCAGGGCCACCTTGAAGGACCGGGTGAAGAACTCCACGTGGCGGCGGCGCAGCACGTACCAGGCGCTGATCCCGCCGATGACGAAAAGGCTCGTCTCGAGGCAGGCCACGTACATGTGGGAAACGGCGAAGACCATGTCGGGGTTGAAGATGGCCTCTCGATAGCTCGTGAGGATGAGGCGGCCGTCCTGCAGGATCACCCCGGCCGGGGTCTGCATCCAGGAGTTGACCACCATGATCCAGAAGACCGAAAGCGACGAGCCCACGACGACCATGCAGGTGGCGAAGAAGTGTAGCTTCGGCGGCACCCGGTTCCACCCGAACATCATGATCCCCAGAAAACCGGCCTCGAGCATGAAGGCAGACAAGGTCTCCGTGCCCAGGATCTCGCCGAAGAAGGTGCTCTTCGCCGCGAAGGGCGCCCAGTTGTTGCCGAAGGAAAACTCCAGGGGAAGTCCCGTGACGACACCGATGCCGAAGTTCAGCAGTAAAAGCCGGCTCCAGAAGCGGGCATGGCCGTAATAGACGGGGTCCTTCGTCTTGAGCCACAGGCCTTCCATCACGGCGATGAAGAGGGCAAGCCCGATGGTGATGACCGAGAAGGAGATGTGCACCATGGCCATGGCGGCAAACTGGAGGCGGGAAAGCATCACGGAATCCAGGAACGTATCCATCAACCCTCACCCCTCATGAAAACCCCGGCCTGAAACCGGGATGGTATAAATCGAGAAGGTAAGAAGGTGAGACCCTCTTACCCTCTTGCTGTTGGGCCCTTTGGGCGTTTGCCCAATATTCACTGGGTCCGGGTCACGAGAAGTGTCGCCGTGTCGAACCCCTCCACGGACAGAAGCCGGATCTCGTAAAGGGCTCCGTCGGGGCACTTGTAATGGACGAACTCGCCGAGGTTGAGCCGCTCGATCTCGAGATTATCGGCCCCCACGGCCCCGATCCGGATGTGGGCAAAGCTGTGGGCCACACTCACGATGCTGACAAAGAGGGCCCCCTGGGCGGCGACTGCCGTGGAGTATTGCTTGACCGTGATCGTTTCACTCGGGTACGTCATGTTCCGTTCTCCGCTGTCCCCTTTGAGTCGATATCCTTCGAGCGCAGAAAAAGCGAAGGGCTCTGGCCCCTGTCAAATCTTTGGCCTGCATATCATTTCAGGCATCGGGAAGGCAGGCGCCGTCATTTTAGCAAATCACCGCCTGAATACCAGTTTTTTTTGCTGAAGGCCGGGCGATGCCTGATAAAAGACGAAATGAATCAACCGCTTAAAAATGGCCGACAAAAAACCGGGTGGGGTCTATTGCTTTTGCCGCGGGGTCCACTATATTAAGTGCACAAGTGATACACCGGTTTCGGTATCGCTCTTCGCTTTACTGATCGATCTCGACTTCTCGCATGGACCGACAGATTATCGCCCCAGCCCTACCGAAGCCAGCAGGCATCCAGCCTCCCCCCTCCTTGGCTGTTTGCCTTCTCGGGGGCCTTTCCTTCCTCCTTTGGCCCCCTGAACGACGGTAGGGCCGGGCCAAAAAAAGCCTGCCCGCACATCGCTGGCAAAATGGGCACAAAAAAGCAGGGCCATTCGCCCTGCTTTTTTTATGGAAGGAAGGAGGAAGTGGGGTTAATTCATGGCCTCACGGAAGGGAGTAATCAGGTAACCCTCGTCGAAGCCGATGGCCATCCCCGCCATCCCCGACCGGATTACGGTCCCGTTGACTTTGATGAGCCCCCTCGTGTTGTCGCTGATGGCGCTGACATTGCGCAGCGGAAGCAGGATGTCGAGCTTGACCTTCGTCCCCGGTGGAAGGGGTGCTTTGGTCGGGAAATAGGCGCCCCCCGCGCAGATATCGCTAGTCAGGAGTTCAGTGATGGGCACCGTGTCCGCTGAGGACAACACCTCGATCTTGGCCGGGACCTGGAGCTCGAAGCGCTCCAGCCTCCTGCGTTCGGAAACGAGGTCATAGGAGTCAGCCGTTCGCGTTATCTTCCTCATCGCACCATATTCCTTTCCTTTCCCTTGTCAGCCTGGCTTGCAAGAAAAAGAGGTTCGCCTGTCCCGAAAAAATAGTCGAACTCACAGAAGTTTCATTCAGAATTCGTGCCAACTGCGGGCGGGCCGACGCCCGCCCGCGGGCTTCGGGCATCGGGCGTCAGGAGCCGGAAATCAAGAAAAGACAGTGGGTTGAGGGATGAGGGGGAAGAGAGGATAAAAAAAGGATCGGTGGGAAATTCACCGACCCTCGCTGATCACCAAATTATGTTGCAGACAGCGCCCTAACCGGGCAGTTTGGCGTCGAGGATTTCCCGTCACCTTCTCCAACATGTCCTTGAGCTGGTAGGGCTTGCTCACGAAGCCCACGGGGTGAGGGCTGAAGGCCTCCCGGACCTGCTCCTCCGCCGAGGCGCCCGTCGAGATGATGACCTTGATCTTCGGGTTGATCTTCAGGAGCTCCTGGAAGCACTTCTGGCCGCCCATGCCGGGCATGATGAGATCGAGAATGACGAGGTCGATCCGATCCTTCTCCTGGCGGTAGATCTCGATGGCTTTCTCGCCCCCGTCGGCCAGGATGGTCTCGTAGCCGTACTGGCGCAGGAGGTCCTGGCCAATGTCGAGGACGGTCTTCTCGTCGTCCACGAGCAGGATCCTCTCCTTGCCCCGGGGCGACTCTTTCTGGACCTTCGCCTCGGCCTTCTCCAAGCCGTCGCCTTTCAGGACGGGGAAATAGATGCGGAAGGTCGTCCCTCCGCCGGGCCGACTGTCGACCTGGATGTAGCCGTTGTGGTTCTGGACGATGCCGTAAACGATGGCGAGGCCCAGCCCCGTGCCCTTGCCGGCCTCCTTCGTCGTGTAGAAAGGCTCGAAGATGTGCTGCAGGGTCTCCTTGTCCATCCCGTGGCCCGTGTCCGCCACGGTGAGAAGGATGTACTCGCCGGGGGTTGCCCCGAGCATGGAGGTCGCGTAACCCCGGTCGAGGTAGACGTTTTCCGTCTGGAAGGTGAGGGAGCCGCCGTCGGCCATGGCGTCGCGGGCGTTGACGCCCAGGTTCATGAGGATCTGCTCGAGCTGGGCCGAGTCGGCGTTGACGACTTTCAGGCTCTCGGAGAGCTTGAGGTCGAACGTGATCATTCTCGGGATCGTGCGCTGGAGGATCTTGCAGACCTGCAGGACCTCGTGATTGAGGTCCAGGGGCTTGAGCTTGCTCTCCATCTTGCGGCTGAAGATGAGGAGCTGCTTCGTCAGTTCGCTTGCCTTCAGGGTGGAGCTCTGGATGACCTCGAGCTTGCTGAAATCAGGGTCGCTTGCATCCTTGCGCATGAGCAGCAGCTGCGTGTAGCCCGAGATGGCCTGGAGCAGGTTGTTGAAGTCGTGGGCGATGCCGCCGGCAAGGGTCCCGATGGCTTCCATCTTCTGGGCGTGCAGGAGCTGGTTCTCCAGTCTCTTCTTCTGCTCCTCGGCCTGCTTGCGCTCGCGGATCTCCCGCTGGAGCTCCTCGTTGGTGCGGCTCAGCTCCGCCGTCCGGATCTGGACCCTTTCTTCGAGCTCGTCGTGGGCGTGCTGGAGGGCCTCCTCTGCCTCGCGGCGCTGGTTGATGAGAAACTGGGTCATCATGCCATATGTGAAGATGAGGACCACCACCAGCAGGCGTGTCCAGAACTGGTCCGTCACCATGGAGTCGAAGATCCAGTAGATGAGGGCCATCGCCACGGCGATGATGAGCAGTCCGTTCTGCTCGACCTGGTTCCGAAGGGTCACGTTTCTGCGGATGTCCATCCTAAAGCTGAGTCTGCTTATGCTCATGCCGGCGTTGCTTCCTTTTCCTCTCCCGGGCTCGTTGAAGAAACGGCCCGAATGGCAACCATCAGGGTCCGAAACCAATCCCTCTGTCCCCTTGCAGTCCCTTTGCTTTACCTTTGCTTTACCTTTGCAAGGAATTTGCCGATTTTCCCCTTTTTATCCATTTATTTAGAGGAGATACGCAAACAAGATCGGGAAATCCGCCCACACTCTGTAGTTTTTTACCGAAATTTTCAACAAAAATTTAGCATAAACGGGGCATGATTGGATGTGAAATACGGCGGCTGGCGCCGCACGATGGGCGCAACGGCGGGGTGCCGGCGCAGCTCCCTGTCCAGAAAAGCCCGCACCTCCCGTCTGCCCCACCCCGCGGGGTGGTCGAAATCGGCGTAAAGCGATAGATCCCCCTCGGAGAAGGGGTGGACGCACAGGGTGGCCGCCTCGTCGGAGCCGGCGGGAAGGTTGAAGATCGCCAGGTTGAGAAAATCGATCACATCGGCATGTCCTGCGGCAAACTCCAGAGTGCGCTGCGCCGCCGCGGGACTCTCAGCCGGGGTCCCGAAGAGAAGGTAGACATAGGTGCCGATGCCGGCCCCTTTCAAGGCCTTCAGGGCCCGCGAGGCCTCGTCGACGCGGATTCCCTTCTCGAGGGCATCGAGCACCCCCTGGTCGCCCGACTCGAGACCGAGTTTCAGCATGGCGCAGCCCGACGCCTTCAGGGCCCGGCAGAAATCCGCATCGGCAAGCCGGGGGCTCACCCGGGTAAAACCGTACCAGGGAACCCCCGGGGGATGATCGGCCAGGTGCTCCAGGAGCCGCGGGCTCATTGTACTATCGAGAAAGTGGATGAGGGACGGGTGCCCCCTTTGGATGAGAGCCTCCAGGTCCGCCTGGACCTGCTCCTCCGGGACGGGGCGGTAGCAGCCCCCTTCGGCCTTCTCCGGGCAGAAGGTGCACCTGCGCCACCAGCAGCCCTGGGAGGCGCTGTAGGGGAGGATCGGACCGGGCGCAAGGTAGTCCCCTGAGGCCAAATCGCTGTAGTCGGGGCGGTGGATACGCTCCCCGCATGGTCCGACCCCGGCAAGCCCCAGGAGGAAGTCCTCCCCCGGGCCGGCGACACAGTGGTCGACGAGCCCCGGAAAGGGGTTTCGGCCTTCGGTCCCCTTCAGCCACGACGTCACGAGCCCGCCGCCCAGCACGATGACGATCCGGGGGAAGTGCTCCCGGATGAAACCGATCATGGAAAAGGCGCAAAGGGCCTGGCTCAGGTAGTTCAGGGACACGCCGGCAACGGCGGGATTGCCCTCGGCGACGAGGGCCTCAATTCTTCGACTGAACCAGGGATGAAAAAGGTTGGATTCATGCTCGCAGGCTGCCCGGAGAAGGTCCCCGGACTTGAGGGGGGAATACCGGGGGTCCTGGTAATCGGCCAGGCTGAGGGAAAGGCCCGCCTGCCGCCCCCGCCGCGCAAGCAAGCGATTGACGTCATTGACGCAGCGGCGGTACCGGTCCATATGGCCGTAAAGCTCCGGGCTTCTCAGCCGGGCAAGATGCTCCGGGAGCCTGCGTCGGGCCCGGTTCGTCCAGGTGTCAAATATCTGACTGGCGGGTCCGGCCACCTCTCCGAGCAGAGCCAACTGGCCCTCCAGGTTTGCATCCAGGACGGTGCACCCGACATTGTGCTCCCTCAGACAGCCCGCCAGCCGCGCAATCCCGCCCGGCGGCTCGCAGGCCTTCGCGACGGGGGGGTGGATTAATAGAAAGTGGGCGATGGGTTCTCTCCTTACTTCGGCGGAACGCGATTTATAAGCTGGTGGCTTCTATCTCATGCTGAGCCGACAGTCTACAGGCTCAGGTACGAGGCCTAGGCAGAAGGGATCTGTTGGCTGCCTTTCTGTAGGCTGTCGGCCTGGCCTGTTACCTGTACCTATCCCCTAAAATATCGTTTGACAAGGCACAAATCGTGTGCAAATTAACCGCAAGTTATTTTCTCCGGAGGAAAATTAAATGTTCGAAATTTCACCCAAAGCGGAAGAGATGATGATTGCGTTTTTCAAGGAACGCGACGAGAAAGCCCTCGTCAGGATATTCCTCAACGAGGGTGGCTGAGCGGGGCCCTCCCTGGGCATGGCTCTGGATGAGTCACGCGACGGCGATGAGATTTTCAACCAGAACGGGCTGACCTTCATGATCGAGAAGGCGCTTTTGGAAGACGTGAAACCCGTCAAAATCGATTTCGTTGAAACACCCCGCGGGGCGGGGTACGCGATCACCTCCAGCCTTCAGAAGGCCGACGGTTGCGGCGGTTGCGGCGGCTCCTGCGACTGATCAGCACGGCACTTGACCGGATACGGGAAAGGGGAGCTTTTGGCTCCCCTTTTTTTATGCTCACAATTCCCCCGCCTCAGTTATCTCCTGCTCAATCGCGTCGATCTTTTCCTGAACCACCGACCATTGCTGATACAGCGCTTCGAGGACCGGCGCGATCTCCCGGTACTCGGAGCCCGCCGAGCGCGCCTGATTCCCGTCCCCGTATGTCCGCGGATCGGCAAGCATCGATTCCAACTCCTCCTTGCGTTTCTCCATCTGCCCGATCCGGGAAAGCAAGCTCTCGACGTCGTCCTTCAACGGCCTGAGCCTTCGGTAACGCTCCTGGCGGCGTTCGGCCTCGCGACGCTTGCGTTCCCGCTCGCCCTGATTTGCGCTCCTGCTGCCGGCATCGGGGTCTGCGCCGGTTTTTCCGAGCTGTTCCCCGGTCTGTCCCCCGGCTTGTTCACCGGTCTCTTTCTCGTGCCAGATCCGCAGGTAGTCGTCAACGGAGCCCGGGTAAACCACAAGCCCCCGATCCTTTGCCACGATGACCTTTGTGATGAGGCCGGTCAGGAAGTCGCGATCATGGGAGACGATGGCGAAGGTCCCTTCGAAGTTCCGCAGGGCCTCCTTGAGCACCTCCTTGGAGCGAAGATCGAGGTGGTTCGTCGGCTCGTCGAGGATCAGGAAGTTGGCCGGCACCAGGAGCATCCGCGCCAGCGCGAGCCGGCTCTTCTCTCCGCCGGACAGAACCGACACCCGTTTGAAGACGTCGTCTTCGGAAAAGAGAAAATGACCCAACAGGGTCCTGAGGTTTCCCCCCGTGCCGAAGGCCGCCACCTCCTCGACGCTCTCGAGCACCGTCTTCGCAGGGTTGAGCGCATCGGCCTGATTCTGGGCATAGTAGGAAGCAATGACCTGGTGCCCCTCGGTGCGGCGCCCGCCCTGGATCGGCTCGGTGCCCGCCAGGACCCGGGCCAGTGTCGACTTGCCGGCGCCGTTCACGCCGAGCACGGCGACGCGGTCCCCCCGCTCGATGGTAAGCGAGACCCCGTCGAGCACGCGAGTGTCTCCGTAACGTTTGTCCACATCCTCGAGGTGCAGGACGTGCCTGCCCGAGCGGGGTGGCGTCGGGAAGCGGAAGGCAATCTCCTCTTCATCCGTCTCGAGCTCGATGAGATCGACCTTCTCGATGCGCTTCATCCGGCTCTGGACCTGTCTTGCCTTCGTGCTTTTGGCCCGGAAGCGCTCGATGAAGCGCTCCGTCTCGCGGATCATCTTCTGCTGGTTCTCGAAGGCCGCCTCGAGGAGTCCGCGCCGGCTTTCCTTCTCGCGCAGATAGTCGGAGTAGTTGCCCGCATACTCCGTCCCCCTTCCCTGGGTGATCTCGACGGTGCGTCGGACCAGGTTGTCCAGGAAGCGCCTGTCGTGCGAGACGAGCAGAATGGCCCCCGCGTAGGACTTCAGGTAGGCCTCGAGCCACTCGAGGGATTCGATGTCGAGGTGGTTTGTCGGCTCGTCGAGAAGCAGCACCGACGGCTCCCTCAGGAGAAGCCTTGCCAGCTCGATCCGCATCTGCCAGCCGCTGCTGAACTCCCCCGAGGGCCGGTGCAGATCCGGCTCCCGGAAGCCGAGCCCGAAAAGGATCTCCTTGGCCCTGGCCTCGATCCGCCAGCCTTCGCCGTCCTCGATGCGGTGCTGGATGCGCCCCATGTCGGCAAGCAGGCTCTCGATCTCCGGGCCGGATTCCCCGGCAGCGGTCCTTGCCTGGATCTCCATGGAGATCTCGTCAAAGCGAGCCTGGAGCTGCTGCAGATCCTCGAAGGCCTTCAGGGTCTCCTCGAGAAGCGTCCGGCCGGCGTGCCCGATGAGCTCTTGGGGCAGGTAGCCGACGCTCGAGAAGCGGGACTTGTGGATCGCGCCCGCGTCGGCCTCGATCTCGCCCGTGACGATCTTCATCAGCGTCGATTTCCCCGTCCCGTTGGACCCGACAAGGGCAATCCGGTCGCGCTCGCCGATGAACAGGGAAAGGCCCTCGAAGAGGACCTTCGGGCCGTACTGCTTGGAGATGTTCTGGAGTGAAAGCATTCTCTGGTCTATTCTGTCAGTTCGGTCTGTTCCGTCAGTTCGGTCTTTCTAGTCTTTTTCAGCTCTTCACGTCAACAGAGAAACGGGGAATCCGTCTCGTCGTCGCATCTGTTGAAGTTCTCTTTCGACGGAATAGACCGAATAGACTGAATAGACCAAAAAGACAAAAAAAGGCGAGGACCGCAATCCCCGCCTCTTGTTCGTTCAGAGTCCCTCGCCTTTTCTTCAGGCGTATTCCGTGTTCGACGTCAGGGTCGCCAGGGCCCTCTCGCCGATGAGCAGCACCCGGGTGTGATTGAGCCTCGAGGCGAGCAGCCTGGTGAGCCCCTTCATGATTTCGAAACCCATCTGGCAGTCCTCCTCCATCAAGGCCTTGAGCTTGCCGCCCTCGAAGACAATCATCTTGGTCGGCTCTGCAATGAGAGCGCTCAGGGTGTGAAGATTGGGCTCCACGAAAGCGGACCATCCGAAGGCCTCCCGGAGGGTCACCACGTCGATGATGACCTGCATGGGGGGCCGTGTGGGTCCCATGTCGCATTTCATTTCCAGAAAGACTTTCCCCTTCTGTACCAGATACAGGTGGGTCGAGGGGTCGCCTTCCTTGTAGAGCAGGGCCCCGGTCGGATAGGCTTCTTCTTTCGAAATCGCGGCGAGCTTTTCGAGCTGCGCGTCGTTCAATCCCTCGAAGACATTACACTCCTTTAAATAAGCCGCTGATGCCATGGGATCTCACCTCCTTTTCAGAATGAGCGATGGAAAATGAATGTAAGACGGATAGTAGTTATCCTATATCAGCCTTTTGACTTGAATTCTATCGGAAATTTCCGGGCGGGACGTGCAGGGTGAGAATGGAGACAAACCCTTTTTTTTCGTTGAGCCACTTGACGATTCCCTGCGCCATCGTGCTCCCTCCTGCAAAAAAATCTCGATGGCCGGGAGCAGACACTCTGACAGAAAAACCGGGAACCGCTGACAGACCCTCAATCACCGGCCCCTATTCCCTCCAGAATGGTCCCCCCCTTAGACCACAGGGCGAAATATATCGCCACGCCGCGATGCCTGACAAGCACATTTTCAGGCCGCCGCGGGCACGGGGAAACGTCCGAAAACCCATTGCCGTTGCAGGGTTTGCGGGTTTATGCCATACTCGGGTCATGATGTTCCCCCTTCGCATGACAGAGCGGGGCCTTGCCTGCGAGGGCGGCGGCTTCCACATCGACCCCTGGGGCCCCGTGGATCGCGCCGTCGTCACCCACGCCCATGCCGATCACACCTGCAAGGGGTGCGGGCACTACCTGGCGTCCCGCGAGGGCAGCCACGTCCTGAGGACACGCCTGGGGAACGAGGCCACGATCCAACTGCTGGAATACGGAGAGGCCATCGATCTCAACGGCTATCGGCTGTCGCTGCACCCTGCCGGCCACATCCTGGGCTCGGCCCAGGTGCGGATCGAGCACCACGGGCACGTGACAGTCTTCAGCGGCGATTACAAGATCCAGGCCGACCCCACCTGCACACCCTTCGAGCTTCTTCGATGCCACAGCTTCATCACCGAGTCGACCTTCGGGCTGCCCGTCTATCGATGGGACGAGCCGGCGCGTGTCTTCGAAGAGATCCTTGCCTGGTGGGAATCGAACCAGGAAGCGGGCCGCGCCAGCGTGATCCTGGCCTATGTCCTCGGCAAGGCGCAGAGCGTTCTCATGGGGCTCGATCCGTCCATGGGTCCCGTGTATACGCACAGCCTGGTGGAGGAAATGAACCGGCGCTACCGGATGAGCGGCGTGGGGCTTCCGAACACGCTCCCCGTGGAGAAGGCGACAAAAAAAAGTGATTTCAGCCGGGCGATCATCCTCGCGCCGCCTTCGGCCCGCGGCACAACCTGGATGAGGCAGTTCGGCGAGTGCTCGACGGCCCTGGCCTCAGGCTGGATGCGCATCCGCGGGATGAGACGCCGCCGCGGTGTCGATCGCGGCTTCGTTCTCTCGGACCACGCGGACTGGCCCGGCCTGATGGAGACGATTGCGGCAACGGGGGCCGAAGAGGTCCATGTCACCCATGGTTTTGTCTCCCCCGTCGTGCGCATGCTCCGGGAGAAAGGCATCGACGCCAAACCGCTGAAGGCCAGGATTGCAGCCGATGACTCGACGGAAGACTGACAGGATCGAGGCTCGAGGAACGAGGTCCGAGGAAGAAAAATCCCGTCAATTCTTGTGCCCTGCATCTCTGAGCGTAATAAAGACATGAAACGGTTCACCACACTTTACTTCACCCTCGACGAGTCAACGACGACCGCAGGCAAGGTCGAGGCGCTGAAGCGCTACTTTGCCGAGGCGCCGCCCGACGATGCGGCCTGGGCCCTCTCCTTGCTGCTCGGTGAAAAGCTCAAGCGCACTATCCCCACGGCAAAACTGAAAGAATGGGCCTCCTTGGAGGCAGGCGTCCCGGACTGGCTTTTCGACCAGTGCAATGAGGCGGTGGGCGATGTGGCAGAAACGATCGCACTGCTGCTTCCGACGGCTGACGCGGTGTCGAGCCCGCTGGGGCTGCGGGCAACGGTGCAGGAGAGGCTCCTGCCGCTGCAGGATGACGATGAGACATCCCTCAGGGACTCCGTTCTCGGCACCTGGCGGGAGATGGACGACAGGCAGCGGCTTGTCTGGAACAAGATGATCACGGGAGAGCTCCGAGTGGGCATCTCGCGGCAGACGATCATCCGGGCGCTCGGCGAGCTCGCCGGTCTGGAATCCACCGTCATCTCGCACCGGCTCATGAGTGCCTGGGAGCCCACAGGAGAGTTTTTCCGCTGGCTCCTCTCGCCGGACCGGGGGGACACGGATGTGAGCCGCCCCTACCCGCTCCAGCTCGCCTTCCCGCTCGACGCGCTAACCGAGACTCTCGGAGACAGGTGCCTGTGGTGCGCCGAATGGAAACGGGACGGGATCCGGGCCCAGGTCGTCAAACGCGGTGGGATGGCCTTCATCTGGTCCCGGGGCGGGGAGCTGCTTGGACGGACATTCCCCGAGCTTGCGGACGCAGCGGCAACCCTGCCGGACGGCACGGTCATCGACGGGGAGATCCTCCCCTGGAAGGACGGAAGCCCCCTGCCCTTCAGCCTGCTGCAGAAGCGGATCGGGCGCCAGTCCCCGACCCGAAAGATTCTCGAGGAGATTCCCGTCATCTTCATGGCCTTCGACCTCCTCGAGTTGCAGGGAAAGGACATCCGCACGGAGCCCCTGCAAAATCGGCGGGCCGATTTGGAGAGGGTTTTCGGACAACGCGGCGTTGAGGGACGGTTCCGTCTGTCGGAGATCCTGAAAGATGCAAGCTGGGAGGATCTGACGGCGAGGCGCCGGGAATGTCGCGCCGTGCAAGCCGGGGGGCTCATGCTCAAGCACCTCGATTCGCCCTACGAGGCGGGGCGCCACCGGGGCAGCTGGTGGAAGTGGAAGATCGAGCCTCACACGATCGACGCGATCCTCATCTACGCCCGGCCCGGACAGGTTGGAAGGGAAAACCTTTTTACCGACTACACCTTCGGGGTTTGGCGCCGGGGCGACCTTGTTCCCGTGGCCAGGGCCTGCACCGGACTCACCGAAGACGAAATCGGGCGCATCGACGCCTTCATCCGGCAAAACACGCTCGAAAAATTCGGACCCGTGCGCTCCGTGAGTCCGCAGCTCGTCTTCGAGATCGCCTTCGAGGGCATCGAGGCGTCTGCACGACACAAATCGGGCCTGACCGTCCGCTCGCCCCGCATCGTGAAATGGAAGAACAAGCCCCCCGAGGAGGCAGACACGCTGGAGGCCTTGAAAGCAATGCTGCGAAAGGGCCGCGCATAGACCTTGCGTCCCCGTTCATTCGCCGGTGGGGGCAGTGCATTCTTACAGTGGCAGGACCTGTCCAGATCGCCCCGGGAAAAGGCCTGCAACGTTCTCACGGGTCTGTTCCAGGATTTTCGTGGCATTAGGGGGCGAAAAATACGAAGAAAGTATTACGCCGAGCTAATTATCATTTGATAACAATACCTTGCATACCCTCTCGTTGCAGGTGACGTTAAATTACAACTTGCTTTTTTTGAGAATACAGCGAAAATGGATAGGTATTTTTTTCGCGGTCAAAATGAGGAAGCTCACAGCGGAACAAACGTAGAAATGATTGATAATAGAAGTGTTTCTTCTTGGAAGAATGCGTAACACCCATGCGTGAACAGTCCGAAATCTATGACGTCAAATTCCTCAAAGGATTTTTCCGCAGACGAAAGAATGTGTTCTTGTTTGTCTGTTCCATTGTGCTTGCGGTATCCATTCTTGTCGCCATCTTTTATCCGAAAACATATGTCTCCGCAGCCACATTCCTGATCGAGGGCCAGATGCCCGAAGAGCTCGTCAAGGGGATGTCGGGCGGCTACATCGAGGAGCGGCTTCAGTCTATCACTCAGCAGCTGCTGAGCTATGACAAGCTTGTTGAAATCATTAGGGAGTTCAGCCTGTACGGTGAAATGAAAAGCGCCGCCGACGAGGAAAACGCCGTCAAGGAGCTGCGCGAAGACATCTCGGTGCGCACGATCAAGGCCGAGGACCTGGACCAGAGGCCCTCGCGCGCCCGGTACAGCACGGTTGCCTTCACGCTCAGCTATCAGGGAAAGGACCCCGTGACCGTCCAGAAGGTCGCCAGCCGGCTGACGGCGCTCTATGCTCAGAAGAACATTCAGTCGAAAGAACAGATTGCCTCCCAGACGGTTGCCATCCTGCAGCAGAAGATGGCCGAGCAGAGGGATCGGACCGCCATGCTGGAGAGAAAGCTCAACGACTACAAGGTGGCGCATGCCGGGGAACTGCCCGAGGCCATTCCCTTCAACTACGAGCAGATCAACCGGCTGAACACCCAGTTGGACGAACTGAACACGAAGATCCGGAATCTGGAAGAGCGCAAGAGGAACCCCGAGGCTGCGCTCGCAAACCAGGCGGGCTCGGATACTTCAACAACCGCACCAGCGGCGACCGACCCGTGGACGAGAGTCTCCCAGCTGCGGACGCAGCTGGTCAGTTTACAGGCGAGATATTCCGATAAGCACCCCGATGTGATCAAAACGAAAAACGAACTGCGGCAGCTGGAGGCGAGGCTGGGGATTTCCAGCGAGATGAACGAAGATAAGAGAAAGCTCGAGGAACTCCGGACCCGCCAGGCAGAGTTGAAGGCCGCACAGGGAGCGGATCACCCGGATGTCGTGAAGCTGCAGCAGGAAATCGCCGCCCTGACGAAGGAGATCCGGAACTACAAAAGCCAAGGGGCCGGTGTGGACCCGACGGAGAAAGAATTAGCGCGCTTGACCCAGCAGAGGGCGGACGTGCAGAGGCGGCTCTCCGAATACCAAAGAAAAAGCCAAATGGCCCCCCTGGTTCAGAAGGAGTACGGCAAGATCGCGACGGAGCACGACGATGCCGTGCGGCAATACAATGAAACGATGGGCAAGCTCGCCGAGGTCAAGCTGGCGCGAGGCATCGATCAGACCCAGCTGGGAGAACGCTTCACAATCATCGATGAGCCGAAGGTTCCCCAGAAGCACGACAAGCCAAAACGGATACGGATCATCCTGGCTGGCATGCTTCTGTCGGTCTTTTTCGGATTGTTCGCCGCATTCGTGACGGAAAACATGGATCACTCTATCAAGTCGGTCGACCAGCTCCAGAAACTGACGAATGTCCCGGTTCTTTCTGTCGTCTCCTTCATCGATCTCGAAGAGAAACATCGTGACGGTAGAAACCGGAATCCCTTTCTGGCAAGGCTCGAGCAATGGAAGACGACCCTTCTGAATCGCCTGTCCGGACTCAGGGAAAGCAGATGACGGCGACCCCTCCAGGAAAACCGGAGATCCGTCGGAGAAAAGCGGATACGAAATGAGCAGACTGAAAAAAGCATTGGAAAAAGCCAAAGAGGCAAGGGGCGAACCTGCTGCCGTGTCGCTTCAGCGGGTTGAGCCGGAGCTTTCGCCCAAGGAATCCACCGGTTCGGTGATTTCGCCCAAAGAGTTCAGGCCCCTGAAGCCGGAGTACAGCCTCACGCGGGTTGTCCCCTGTGATTCCGCCATGCTGAGAAAGAACCGGGTCATCTCGGTCTGCACGGAAGACGAAGCCAGCAAGGTGAAAATCCTGCGAACCCAGATCCTGAACCAGATCACGGAGGAGGGGAAAAACATCCTCCTGGTGACCAGCGCCAAGCCCGGCGAAGGGAAAACGCTGACCGCCATCAATCTCGCCATCAGCTTCTCCCATCAGCTGAACAAAACCGTCCTGCTTGTAGACACCGATATCCGCAAGCCTTCCGTGCACACGTATTTCGGGTTGGAGAACGGCCCGGGGCTCTCTGATTATCTTACCGGCAAAGCGCAGCTCCCGGAGCTGCTCATCAACCCGGGCCTGGATCGATTCGTTATCCTGCCCGGCGGCAAACCGATGACGAATGCCGCTGAACTGCTTGGCTCCCCCCGGATGAGGTCACTGATGAACGAGCTCAAGCATCGTTACGAGGATCGGTTCATCATCTTCGATAGCGCGCCCGTGCTGACATCGGCAGAACCCATGGTCCTCTCCAACTTCGTCGACGGGATCCTGGTCGTGGTGGAAGCGGAAAAAACCCAAAGTGCCGATGTGCTAAAGGTTTTCGAGATCATGCACAACAAGCCCATCCTCGGAACAGTCATCAACAAACTGATCGAGTAGGAATCCACGGAACATGTACGAGTCCTTCTACGGCCTGAAAGAAAAACCCTTCAACCTGACGCCCGACCCGGACTATCTTTACATGTCCCCCGGCCACGAGAACGCATACAGTCACCTGGAGTATGCCATCCAGGAAAGCAAGGGGTTTGTCGTGGTGACCGGCGAAGTGGGCTCCGGCAAGACGACCCTGATCAATTATCTGTTGCGTAAGGTCCCCCAGGCCATCCACGTGGGAATCATCAACAACACCTTCGTGCAGCCCCGCGAACTGCTGAAAATGATCTGCCACGAATTCGAGTTGCAGACCGAGGACGCTGACAAAACGGTTTTGCTCACCCGGTTTTACAATTATCTCCTGGAGCAGTATGCGAAGAAGGAGCGGGTGATCCTGATCATCGACGAGGCGCAGAATCTTCCGGATAGGTCCCTGGAAGAGATCCGGATGCTCTCGAACCTGGAGTCTGAAAAGCACCACTTGATCCAGATGATCCTCGTCGGTCAGCCCCAGTTAAAGGAAAAGCTTCGGAGGAAGCGCATGGAACAATTTGTCCAGCGAGTCACCGTTCAATGCCACCTCGATGCGCTGGACGAGGGGCAGGTGGAAAGCTACATCCTGCACCGCCTCACGGTGGCCGGCGCCCGTGACCTCGGCCTCTTCGACCCTGAAGCTCTCAAGGCCATCTACAAGCACACCCGTGGGATCCCCAGGCTCATCAATACACTTTGCGACGCCGCATTCGTATACGGCTATGCCGATGACGTCAAGGTAATCGGCCAGGACCTGATTGAAGCGGCGGCTCAGGCGAGAGACCTGGGTGAACGTCGGGAAGAGCTGGATTCCCTGCCGGAAGAGGAAGACAAGGATCGGGAGGCGGTTGCAGAGATCGTCGCATTGATGTTGAAGGAGTTCGAGGAAAGGATAGAGGATCTCGAAAAAAAACTGGCCTCGCAGGGGGAAAGCGTCCTGAGGGTCGGCAAAGGGCTCGAGTCCCTCAACGGGCACAGGGACGAGCGCGACAAGATCATCATCAAGCTGTTCGGGATGGTGAAGAAGAGCATGGAGAGGCGCGTCGTCCTGATGGCGCAAATCGCCCGCATGAAGAGTTCGGGACCCGTCAAGAAGACACGGCGTCCCGTCAGAAAGGCAAAACCGAAAAAACCCATCGCTACAACCCCTGAAAACAGCTGAGGCGGGATGCGACTCCCGCCTTTCCCTCACCCCGCCTCACAGGACCATTCCCTTACAATCTCTTCATTTCTTCAGGCTCACCGGCACCATGTCTTTCAAGATCCGGATAAATCGGGAAATGGGTTCCACGCCCTGATGCAGGACAAGAACCAAAAGGAGGTAGAGCGCGCAACAGAGGGTTCCGGATGTGACGATTCGAACGAGTACCGGCAGTGCGGAAAAAACAAAAGAGACAGGCTCCGTCGCATACAAGAGGAGCCAGCTCGACAGGCCTGCCAGAAGGGCACAGACGAAAAATTTCCATATTACGGGCAAGATCCCCGAAAATCGAAGATCAACCGGATGGCCCGCATATCCGAGGCCGGGTGCAATCAGGACATAGAACGACAACGTCCAGGCAAGTGCTACGCCCTCGGGCCCGAAGAACAGCCCGATCCCGATCAGCAAAAAGGTCACCACAAACTCGACCACCCCCCAGCGAAGCCACCGGTCCGCCCTGCCCAGAGAAAGGTGCAGCCAGCCGTTGGTGGCGTAGATGAGCATCACTCCGATGCCCATGCCGAGATAGGTGAAGATATCCCCCGCCTTCGTCCACTGGGGCCCCAGCACGAACAGGATGATGTCCCTGCCCGCCACGGTGAGAACCGCGCTCAGGGGCATCCCGATGAAGGCCAGCGTAGAGATCGACTCCAGGTAGGTGCGCCGGTACTTTTCCGGCTCGTCCGCGATCCGGCTCAGGGAAGAAAGCGCAACGGACGCGAGGTTGGTCGTCAGGAAGGTTGCGGGCAGCGAAAACAGATCGTAGGCCTTCTTGAAATAGCCCAGGGACTGGGAGCCGAAATGCCAGCCGATGAGCAGGTTGCCGAAATTCTTCGACCCGTAGCTCAGCAAGTAGTTCCCATAGGTGTGGAGCGCAAACCGGATCAGGGGGCCGATCCCCCTGTGAAGGGACGGAGGCCCGGGGCGCCAGCTACAGAAGAGCCAGGCGCCGGCGGCGGTCGATGAGGTCATGGCCACCGCGCCCGCGACGAGGGACCAGTAGCCCCATCCGTACCAGGCCAGGAGGATGGCCACGATCATGTTGATCCATTTCGAGGCGACCGCGATCAGGGAGGTCTCGTAGAACTGCATGTTCCGTTGCAGCAGGCCCATGTGAACCGTCGAGAGGTTGCATGCGACAATCGAGAGGGCGACACCCACGGCAACCCCCTTGACCCTCGGCTCCCCGTAGAAATCGGCAATCCAGGGGGCGAGCAGCATGAACACTACGGTGAGGGACAGGCTGACGAGCAGGTTGAGCCAGAAAAGAGACGTGATCATCCCGTGGTCCACATCCTCCCGCTGAACGATGGCTTCCGTGATGCCGATGAAGCCCAAGTTCTCGAACAGGAGGCTGAAGGTCATGGCCATGGCCAACAGGCCGAAATCGACGGGAGTGAGAAGCCGGGCCAGGATCATCGTCCCGACCAACTGTCCGGCCACGGAAAACATTTGGGAAAAGATGACGGCGCCGGCGCCCCTCACGGCCTTCGCCCGTAGCCCGGATTTCAGGTGATCCGTTTGAAAGTAGTCTGGGTGATTCATCGGTTCAGATTCCGTCCTCGCCCTTTCATTTCCGGATCACCCGATCCTTCCCTTTTGCCATCCTGTAGAGCTTCCTGGCGCACTCCAGCGCGATAATTTTCTCGGCCGGCAACGGGGGCTTTTCGAGGCTCAATCGCTGCAGATGGCGGGCAACGCAGTCCTCGACCATCCCGCTAGTCCCGAAGGTGACCTCCACCTCCCCGCTCTCCCCCAGGCGGCGGAAGAACTCCCGTGAGACCCCGTGATCGTTATAAGGGAATGCGAAGACGCCGTAGGGCAGTGCGAACCGCTCCCGGATGGCCCTTACGCTCTCCAGGGTCTGGCGCAACTGTTCCTCGAGGTCCAGGGAAGAATAGAGGGGATGATCGAGGCTGTGTGCCCCGACGGCAAATCCGTTTCGGATGAGGTTCCGGATCTGGTCGGAGGTGAGATAGGGTTTCTCGTCCCTGAGACAGGCCTCGAAATCCACGTCCAGGCGTCGGGCCAGTTCATCCAGAACATCCCTTCGCTCGTACGGAATCGACAAAATGGACGACGCCAAGTCGCTGCGTTCCCGGCCGCCGGACGGGAGAATGTCCTCGAGCTCGGGCGCCCTGTGCCGTTTTCCCAGGGCCTCGACGAGAAGGCTCGTCTTATGAAGAAAGCACAGGTTCCCGTTGTCGATGAATGCGCTGTTCAGAAAAAAAGCGGCTGGCACCCCCTTTTCCAGAAGGATGGGGGCGACCACCTCATGCACTTCCCGAAAGCCGTCGTCGAAACTCAACATGAAGGCACGATCCGGGAAGGGCATCCCGCACCGGAAATGTTCCAATACGTCGGCAAGGGAAATCGGGCGGTAATGCCTCAGGAGGTGATCGATATCCTCCCGGAATTGCCTGATGGTCTTGTACCGGTAGAGGTGCCTCACGTGGGGGACATCGGCGTCACTGATCAGGTGATAAAAAAGAAAGGCCGGATTCGCTCCCGTCAGCCGGCCAAGCAAGGAAGGGCGGATAGTCGAGAAAAGGGCGGCAGCAATGCGATGCTTCAAATTTCGTCCGTCCAGTGGAAAAATCAGATCTCATCTGCGGTGCGCGCAAGGACCTGCCGCACAGACATCGTGATCACCCAGGCAGAATCTTTCTGTTCAGCCAACCTAACAGAACCCAACGTCAATTTCTACGGGAATCGTGACGCTCCCGCCGCCGGGGCCGGTCGGCAGGGGGACAAAAAAAACGGGTGCCCCGATCCCGAACGATCCGAACACCCGCCCAGGGAAAACTCTGTTTCCCGCTGCCCCTAAAGCGTCAGCCGGTATTGAGCCGATCCGGCATGAACGCGCCGCAAGATCGCCCTCCGCGCAAAGAAGGCAGCGGCGATCAGCCCTGTCAGAAGAGCCAGCGCGAGCCCTGCTGTCACGACCGGCCCCAGGGACAGCACCATGTAGCACAGCCCCACGACGGGCAACAGGCTCCATCTCACGAGCATTCGCAGACTCTCATGCTTCGAGACGAATTCTGCTACCATCGGTGAGCAGCGCTCGTAAAGTCGTACAAAGGCTTGACCCGCTTGGTGATTCACCAGGTAGCGGTCCCGGAAGGCGCGGAGCACGATCACTTCCGTAGCCAGGGACGAGCCGTATGCGGCTTGCGCGATAAAACAGCCGCCGCCGCTGGCAGCGTCGGGAGCCGCGGGCGCGGGCGCCGGTGGAATGGGATCGGGTGGCGGCACGGGTTGCGTCATGGCTTCGAAGCGCTGCCGGGCCGGGATCTGCCCGACCATGGGCGTCAGGTCCGGGCCGATCGCCGGCCAGGGAAGAGCGCCGAAAAAGGACGGCTTGGAGGAAAGATAATAGGAGACCGGCAGCGCGTGGTCCGTAATCGCTGCATCCCATTTTGTCTCATTCGTGATGTAGTCGAAGTTGCCGTGACGGATCAGCGTGGTCCCAACGTCGAGGTCTGTCGGGTCCTGGCTGCCGGCGCAGAGATAGCCCGTGTGCCAGATCTCCGCATTCACGAAGGCAGGGGCCTGGTAAACGCCCGTGCACCCCGGATAGCAGAGGACGTTGCCGACGATGTTGTGATATCGGTTTTTCGCCCCCAGGACGACGGCAAAAAGGCCGTCGGTGATCGTGTCCTCCGGGGGACTGGAACGCCGCTCGATCCAGTTTCGAAAGGCCGTGTTGTGCGACCCCGAGCCGAAGTGGCCATCGAAGTCCAGCTGGACGATCACGTTCCCTTCGACCAGATTCATGTACGGATGCGCACCGTGCGTACCCATGTCGGCAAACAGCCAGTTACTGCCCACATCGCCCTGCGAATCCTTCGAGTAATTATAGGCGAACACGTTTCCCGAGCCACCCCCCTCGAGCACCATGGAGTGACGCAGCACATAGAACATATTGTCCTCGATCCGGTGATCGGAGTTCACGAAGTGAAGCATCACGCCGTAGGCGAAGTCGCCGGGATAGTTCCCCCAACCGTGGTGGAGGTAGCTCTGCCGAACCTCGTTTCCGTAGCTGTTTCGGATGCTGACGTGGTGGTTCCGGATCTTGTAGGTCTCCACGTTCCGGATCCAGCAATGCGCGCAGTGGGTGATCTGGATGCCGTGGCGTGTTCCGCTGCCCGCCTGCGTCATCTCCATGGAAAGATCCTCGATCCCCACCCGGTCCACCATGCCCAATTTCAGCGCTTCAGGATTCAGGGATGCTTTGAACGTAAAATACAGGGGTCGGCTCAGCGTCAGGGTGTCTCCGTTTCTGGCGGCGATCCGGGCGATCTGAGTCATGGCGTGATTGCTGTCGTCAAAGAGTCCGCACCACGTACAGGTCCCGCCGCAGCCGGTCGGATCCACGGGAATACTGGGGTCATTGTCCTGGTAGATGACGATGTAGTCCCCCACGGACAGGGAAGACACATCCTGTACGGTGATCGTCGAGCTGTCCTTGGTGTAGCCAGAGAGGATTCGCGTCGGGGCCGAGCTCGCCCCAGCGCCATCCACGGCCAGGATATGGCCGCTGGCCGAGACGTTTCTCAGGGTTGTGTTCCGCTGCCCGTCGCCCCGCAGGACAATGGATTTGGCGGCGATCTGCAGCGGGGCCGTCAGCCTGTACGTCCCAGCCGGAAGATAGACAACCTGCCCCGAGGGACAGCTGTCGATGGCGCGCTGGACGGCCACCGTGTCGTCGGTGATCCCGTCGCCTTTGGCCAGATAGGGGGCATTTTTGACGTTGGCGCAGACGGTCGTGCGCTGCGGGATCCCCCCGGGAATCCCCGGACTCCATGAAATGCGACGGTCGGTCGGAATGAGTTGAGCGTGAGTCGAAGGAATGCAGAAGAAGAGGGCGGCGCAGAGGAAGGAAGAGATCAGGATACCGGAGATTTCCTGGAAGGCCCTGTGATCCATCCTGTTCGGTCCTTGCGAGGAAGACATGTCCCTGTCCTTTCTCGATGAGGCGAATCCCACAGGAATTCAGAATCCGAACTTGTCTGATGCTTCTCCAGTTGCCTCGGGACCCTCCTGTCGGGTCGATTCGCCATGTTGGATTTCTTGATGTTGACTCGGAACGGGGGCCGGCGGAGCCTCTTCCCGGGATCCCCGGTGGCCCGGCGAGCCGTTCCCCGACGCTGATCCCGCCTGGACGTTATGCCGCTTTTGTCGGGGCGTTGCTGCGACGGATCCGCGCAACAGCGATGATCCCGACCGATAAAGCGGCCAGAATCCCGATCGTCGTCATCATGCCGATGCTCAACGTCAGGTAACAGACCCCCACGACTGGCAGCAAACTCCATCTCACGAGTCCTCGCAGACTCTCATGCTTCGCGATGAATTCCGCTACGGCCGGAGAGCATTGCTCGTAGAGTGTGACCAGGGCCTGACCGGGTCGATGACTTAAAAGATAACGATCCCGGAATTCGCGAAGCACGTTCACTTCCGGCTCCAGGGACGAACCGTATGCCGCGCCGGCGATGAAGCAACCTCCGCGCCCCCCTCCCCCGCCGGGAGTAACAGGCGGAGACGCCATGGAGGCGGGCCCCGGAGACGGCACGAGCTGGGTCATGGATTCGAAGCGCTGCCGGGCCGGGATCATTCCTACCATGGGCGCCAGGTCCGAACCGATCGCCGGCCAGGGGAGACTGCCGAAAAAGGATGGCCTGGAGGCAAGGTAGTAGGAGGCCGGCAGCGTGCGGTCCGCAATCGCCGCATCCCATTTCGTTTCGTTCGTGACGTAGTCGAAATTGCCGTGACGAAGCAAGGTCTTCTCCACGTCCGGATCGATGGGGCTCTGGCTGCTTGCACAGAGATAGCCCAAGTGCCAGATCTCTGCTTTGACAAAGGCCGGGGCTTGGTAGACGCCTGTGCATCCCGGGTGGCAGAGGACATTCCCCACGATGTTGTGGTAGCGGTTCTTGGCCCCCAGGACAACGGCAAACAGGGCGTCGGTGATCGTGTCCTCCGGGGGGCTGGATCGCCGCTCGATCCAGTTCCGGAACGCCGTGTTGTGCGACCCCGAGCCGAAGTGGCCGTCAAAATCCAGTTGAACGATCACATTTCCCTCGAAGAGGTTCATGTAGGGATGAACGCCGTGTGTCCCCGCGTCGGCAAACAGCCAGTGGTCGCCGATATTGCCCTGAGAATCCTTCGAGTAATTGTAGCCGAAGACGTTTCCCGACCCCCCGCCTTCCAATACCATCGCATGCCGCAACACATAGAAGATGTTGTCCTCGATCAGGTGGTCCGAGTTCACGAAGTGCAGCATCACGCCGTAGGCGAAGTCGCCGGGATATTTCCCCCAGCCATGGTGGAAGTAGCTCTGCCGGACCTCGCTGCCGTAGCTGTTGCGGATGCTCACATGGTGGTTGCGGATCCGGTAAGTCTCCACGTTGCGGATCCAGCAGTGCGAGCCATGAGTGATCTCGATGCCGTGGCGCCTGCCGCTGCCCGGCTGCGTCATCTCCATGGAGAGGTCCTCGACCCCTGCACGATCCACCATGGACAATTTCATCGCCTCGGGGTTCAGGGTCGGCTTGAACGTATAATATAGTGGGCGGTTCAGCGTCAGCGAGTTGCCGCTCTTGCCCTTGACCCGAACGATCTGCGTCATGGCGTGGTTGCTGTCATTGTAGAGCCCGCACCACGTGCAGGTGCCGCCGCAGCCGGTCGGGTCCACGGGAAGACTGGGGTCATTGTCCTGGTAGACCACGAGGTAGTCCCCCGCTGCGATGGAAGAGGCACTCTTGAGCGTGATCTTCGAACTGTCCTTCGTATAGCCGTCGAGGATCCTTACCGGGAAATGTCGTTCGTTCCTGCTGCCGATGGAAAGGATGTTGCCACTGCCCGCCTCGTTTCGCAGAAGTGTTTTTCGCTGCCCGTCGCCCCGCAGCACGATGGATTTGTCGATGATCTGCAGCTCCGACGTCAGGCGGTATATCCCGGCCGGAAGGTAGACGGCTTGGCCGCTCTTACAGCGGTCAATGGCACGCTGGATGGCCGCCGTGTCGTCGGCGACGCCATTTCCCTTCGCGTGAAAGGGAGCGTCTTTCACATTCGCGCATACGGTTTTGTACTGCGGGATCCCCCCGGGGATACCCGGGCTCCATGCGATGCGCCGATCGGACGGGATCAGTTGCGCCTGGGCAGCCGATGTGGCCGCAATCCAGACGACGCCGATAATCGCCGCGGCCAGGAATCGGACGCGGCCCGTCGCGCCGCAGCGCTGGATGAACGATAGAACGTGTGTGGCATGCATGATGAAACCCCTTGTGCGTCGGTCCGGATCGTTTGACGTGCGACTGGCGGGGTTCGCCTCGGGCGACACTCCCCCACCCATCGGGTGCCCCCTCACGACGGGCGGCGCTCCACCCCCCCCGGTCCCGACGATCCCGTCGCAGACACGGATCCGGGCCGCCCGTACTCCATATTGAAAAGAAGAAGCAAAAACCACAGGGGATTGAGCGCTTTGAAGGACGCTTCCGTCATGTTGTACAACAGAGCGACGATCAGGAGCGTGATTCGTATTCGTCCGCGATCGTAATTCGTAAACAGCTCCTCCCGGCTCTTGTTATAAAAGGAACCCAGGATCGCGACAAGAAACATCAGGCCGATCAGCCCGAGATTGAGATAGACCTCCAGCAACCCGTTGTGGGCCTGGTTCGGCCTCCAGTAGTATTCAGACCAGAACCATGCAGCCCGGTCGCCGAGCCAGAAACTGTCGAATCCGGTGCCGATAAGCGCACTGTTCCTCGTATTGATCAGATCCTCCCAGAATTGGGTTCTCCCCGTAAGGGTCATGTCCCGGCCCAAGAGGGACACCACAAAGGGAATGAAGTCCGCCAGCAAGAGGACAACGGTGGCCAGCACCAGGCTCGAGAGACAAAACAGGCCTAGATAGTCCGGCCGTCTCCGGACCCAGGAAAATCCCAGGCACGCATAGACCCCGATCCCGACGGCAAAGGTCACCATGGCTGTCGAGCTCCTGGCCAGGATCAATAGCCAGACGATCATGACCAGCAGCAGGACATAGACGCTCCCTTCCCGGACTCTTCTCAGCGTGTCCTCTTTCTTGCGGAGGACCTCGCACAGATAGCTGAACAACAGAACCCCTACAATCACGCAGAGCAGTCCGAGTGTATTCTTGTGTGTCGTGACGCCTCCATAGAATACCTCCCCGGACCAGCGGTGGTACATTCTGCCGTAGACGGGCATGTACTTGATGAAAACGATGGAGAGGGGCACGAGGATGAAGGCCACTCTCTTGACGACGCTCTTGACCGTCTCGTCCGGGTTCTCTTCCGTCAGCAGGATGAAGATCATGATGTAGTCGCCCAGCAGCTTGATCCATCGCTTGAGCGCGACATAGGGATAGTCCGCCCAGGTGATGCTCAGGGCACAGTAAAAGACGAATGTCATGATCAGAAGGTTGTTGCCGATGAGGGCAAACCACCGCACTCTCCGGATGATCAGGACGATGAGGCCCGCCACGATCAGGGAAGAGAAGTACAGGCGATCGATCGGGTTGCCTTCCGTAAGATCGTAGGGAACGTCCGCGTGCACCGCTGCCGGGTTGATCCACAGGGACAAGGGCCTGGACAGCAGGATCAGAACCCAGAACAAAGGGACCCACGTGGCGATGCGGGGGGAAGCTCCCCTCCGGTAGTCGGCCACAAAGAGTCCGATGATAAACAGGATGCAGAACGCAAGTGCGATCAGCGGGGACATGTCGAACGGGATCCCATATCAGCAAACCGGTAGAGCATGAGGGAGTTCGCTTGCGATCAGGCGCCGGGGGGCTTTTCCTGCTCGCCCTTTCTCGCATACCACTGCTTGCGCAGGTTCTTGAGTTTATTCTTCGTGTTTTCGGGCAGTACGGCCGCCAGACCGTGATGAAGACCCAGCCGCAGGGCGACGGCCCCCTTCACGGTCAGGGGCACGTAGTAGCGCGGCAGATCCACCTTTTCGCACCCGTTGTGCCGCTTGAAGTCTCCCAGGCTGTCGGAGAGCCACTTTCCGTAAAGGAGACAGGGAATGCCTTTCTTATCACACACCTCAATGGCTTTGGCCAGCATGGCATTCTGAGGTGCCTTGTCCCGGTGCACCACCTTGGATACCATCCCGAAGGGGATGGCGGATACCCCGGTATTGCCGAGTTGGATGAACCCGATCAGTTCCTCTTCGAAATAGGCGCCGATAAAGTCCGATCGGTGCCGATCCTTCATCAATTCCCGTTTGACGGTCTCGAAATCCTTCCCGTAGTTTTCATAGGGTCTACCCTGCCGGACAGGCGTTTCATTGAATATTTCCGTGACGCCCCGTATGAACTCGTCATGGAGATCCACGACCTTGACGAAGACGCCGCTTTTCTCCGCCTTTCTCACGGCCTTTCTGGAACTTCTCTCGATCTGGTGATTGAACCAGTGCTCGTATCCCTTGAGGGGAATGACCGCAGCCGGGTCCACCTCCCGATAATAAGGAAACAGGGGCTTGGTTTCGGGCAGCCTTTGCCAGAACGTCAGAAGATCGGCCCTCACGTGCTGCGCTTTCATCTTCCCGATGAAGGCCTCGGGGTCCTCGACATGGTCAAACCATTCGTCCTTCAGGATCGCGGTCTTGATCCAGGTTCCCTTGACGATGATTTCCTTGTTGTCGATCATCATCGGATTGCCCTCCGTTGATCCATTGACTGATTCCCTTCAGGAAGACCCGCTTCCGTCGATGAAGACCCTGTGGATCATTTCCAGGGTGAGCACCTTGCTGATATCCAGCAGATAGTTGCCTTTCCCCGCGATGTGATCCAATACCATCTTTTCGATATACGCGCGGTTCCAGTATGGTCTCTCCAGCGTCCTTCGATCCAGCAGGATCTCCTTCAGGTAGCCCGACAACTCCTTCTGGAACCAGACGCGGTAGAACAGGAACTTGTCGAACCCCATGACCCAGCGGGACATCTGGAACCGATCCAGCCTCGCCACCCGGTGATGCAGGGAATAGGGCAGATAGGCCTGAACGAACAGGGTATCGATCCTCAATAAAAATTTATAAAGCGCCCGCCGGGGCATGGCCTGCAGCGGGGAGCCTCCCCCCAGACCCCGGTTGGTCATGATCCGTGTCAGTTTCGGGTCGTGCTTCAAGATCGTATCCAGCTGAAAGGCTCCAAAGTCGATCTCTTCATCCGGAGCCCGATAAAGCAGCTCGATAAATTCATTGTCCAGATAGGGGCTGCGAACGGTCAATTGAGAATACTCGGCCGCGGTTGTTCCCGAAAAATACCAGGGAATCTCGTATCCGATCAGAAAGGACAGGTTGTGGCCTCTGCGGATGTTCCGAAAACGCTCCCTCGATGCGGTAAGGTAGGGCTCCATCTCCCGGCTGACCAGGTTCATGTTCGGCTCCGCCGGTTTGAGCACATTTGTTCCCCTCACCACCTGGCTGGCAAATTTGCCGGTCATCTTGATCGGGGCGATCTCGCGGACCTTCCGGTTGAAATAGATCTCGGAGGAATTGTTGACGCGCGCCAGCCCGTCGGTGACGAATACGGCCTTTTCGAACTGCGAAGGAAACTGCGACAGGAGATCCTCTCCTGCGCGGATCACCCGGTAGCTCTGGTGACACGTCTCGGCCACCCGCCGGGACACGCGAATGTCGACGGTTTCGCGGTTCATCCCGCCGAAGGTGAAACAGGGAAGCTCACCGGCAGCCGGCTTGCGGCATGCCAGGATCATCCTGGAATCCAATCCGCCTGTCAGCGCAAGCCCGATCCCGCTGCCGGAAAAATAGCGGGGCAGGACCCTGTCGAACGTGTCACCCAGCGCATCCAGGTATTCCGCCTTACCCAGTTTCTGCTGATTCTCCAGATCGCGGACCTCGAAGTAACGGTCCTTCGTGACCCTGCCGTTTGCCCAGGTCCACCGCGAGCCGGGAGGCAGAAGGGAAACACCGGAAAAGTACGTCCTGTTTTCAATGGCGCAGTCAAACAGGAAATAGTCTCCGATGGTCTGCGGATCCATGGTTCGAAGCCCGGGCAGGACCTTGAGCAGCGACTTCGCCTCGGATGAAAAATAGAATGCCTCGTCGCCTTCGTGGCAGTACAGCCTCTGCATGCCGTAGCGATCATTGAAAAGAACAACCTGTCCCCGGCGGGTGTCAATGAGTAACCCTGAGAACCATCCGTTCAGCGTCTGCCAGAACTGCTCTCCCTGCTCTTCATAGAGATGGATCAGGGTGCTGGCGTTTTCCGGATTGAATTCGTGCCCGCGCGCGGAAAGATCCCGCAGGACGCTGCGGTCCAGGTAGCACTCGCCCGCTAGAAAGAGGACCAAATCCTTTTCTTCATTGCGGACGGGCATGCAGTCGGAAAACGACCCCTGGATGGACACGTGGCCGAGGAAGACGCCTGACTGCCTGTCGATGTAGGTGCCGGAAGAATAGAACGGCTCGTGGCACATCGTGCGCAGCATGCGCTCCAGGAGCGCCTCTTCGTTTCCGACGATCCGCTTGCGGATCATTCCCGTGATGCCCGGCATGTTATCTCGCTAATCCGCCATGCGCCTCTCGGCGCACTCCAGTTTCCACTTCAGAAGCGCCAGCGCCCTGTACATGGTGGTCTGGGCCCAGTGGATCATGGGGATTTTAGATGTGATGAACGGGTACTTTCGGTAATAAAAGTACCCCGTCTCATCCTGCATGTGGTCGATGGTCCAGCGGGCCACCTTTTGCGCCAAGGGCAGCACCGATTCATCGAGATCGGAAAAATTGGACAGGGTCTCGATCGCCTGGGCGGCACACTGCATGTCGATCGGGTACGTCTTGTTGTGGTAGTACTTCGGCGTCCCGTCTGGCTCGAAGAAATGACTGACGTAGTATTTGAGCCCCCGCTCCAGGTTGCCCTGGAAGGCCTTATCCCCGGTGTTCTCGATGTAGCATTTCAGACTGTCGAGATTGTAGCCCGTGTGGAAATTGTCGATCCACTGCCGGTCCGGCGACTCCCCGTAATACCAGGCGCCGTTTTGGAGCTGGCGGGAGCAGCTGTAGTCCATGGCTTCCCGGGCGACGGCCAGACAGGCCTCGTTGCCCGTGATGCGTGCCGTTCGGGCCAGTATGGCTGCCCCCAGCATGTTCGAATTGTGGATCGAGCCCTGCATGAAGGCCACGTAGCTCAGGCACGTACCTGAATCGGTCTTTTCGCGGGGCAGCTCCATGATCCAGTTGCAGACGCTGACCGCTACGTCTAGATATCTCTGCTCCCCGAACTGCTCGTAAGCGTCCAGGAAAGCCTGCCCGACGAGGCCCGTCCAGACGATGATGGGCTCGAGCCTTGGCAGCTTTCCGCCCCGGCTGGAAAAATCGTAGTGATTTCCCCAGCTATGCCAGGCGTAGCCGGGCGCCTTGTTGCCGTCGAGCCAGTCGAGGCACCGGATCGCTTTTTCGCGGTATGCCGGATCGCCGGTGCTCTTCAGCATGGTCAGATACCCCCAGGCCATGTAACCCCGTCCTTTCGTGGATTCCTGGGGTTTGATGCCGAGGAGCGGCCTCAGGTTGACAGGCGATTGGCGCACGAGCTGCTGCAGCATCCTCTCGGCGAGCAGATTGCCGAACGTGAGCGGCCGCAGAAAGGAGGACAACCCGTCAAAGGGTTCATACCCCTTGTAGTCGTGATCCTCGATCCACGTTTCCAGTCGACGGATACTTTCCGCAATGCCGATCATCTTCTACACCTGCCTGCGCTTTTCACCAATCTGCATGGGCCGCCAAGGTGATTCCTTGGATCAGCTTCCCGTATTCCTCGCTCATCAGGTAACGGTATTCCTCTTCCCCGTCGGGATGCACGGCCACTTCGACAACCGACGAGCCTGCCAGCTCCATAATTCGTCTAATACGATCGCCGGGCAAGAGGGGCAGGAGCCGGAAGAAGTAGTCCGTGCAGCGGTGCCTCCTGCAAAGCCAGGCATCCACGGCTTTACGGTAACCGCGGTTGAAGATCGTCCGTTCGCCTGCAAAGAAGGAATGGTTCCTCCGGACCCGGAGCCCGCGGGGGATGACCCGGTCGATCAACATGTTGGCGCACAGGTGCATGTGGTGATGCCCGTCGATGCGGGAGGGCGGTTTGCCGTAGAGCCGATCAAACTCCTCCACCTGCCTGAGGTAGGCATATTCAAAATCCGCCCTCAGCGCGGGATGATACACGAGGCGCCTGAGCCTCTGCGGCCGCAGGAACCCGGCAATCCGCTGGTGGCGCTCCAGCAGCACCGCGTCCCGCACGGTGCCGGTGAAGGGGGTCGTGAAATTCAGGTGCAGGCCCGCATCGATGCCGAATGCCCGCGCCAGCTCCGCGGCCCTCTCCGCGTCCTCCATGAAGACCATGGCGCTGACGGACGCCGCCCTCCCGTTCCGGAAGCACGACAGGCTGTTGTCCGTCGCCTCTCTGTTCCGACCCCAGTCGTCGGCGTTAATGATCAGCATGGCACCATAGCGGCCGTCAGGATCGAAGGGCCTTCGAAAGCAAATCTCGAAGCCTTTGCTTCTGCTCTTGGCGATAAAAATCGATTAATTCCTGTGAGACCGGTCTTTCCCTCCGGCATGCCGCGGACGCCACATAGCCAAGCAGGGTGAACAGTCCGCCGAACAAATACGGCGGGTTTTTCATCTGGTAAAAGGCCCGCAAGAAAGCCCACAGGGGATGGCTGCCCAGAGAGTAATCCTCCCTGCCGAGCCTGAACTTGGCCTTCAGCGCATTGCCGTTTGCCGTGCCCATCTTCCGGAGGTGGGTGGCGTTTTTGCCGGTGAAGGTCTGCGTCCTCCAGCCCCTCATGCGCGCCGTCGTAACGGCCACCCAGTCGATCCCTCCCCCCCTGATCGGCACGTACCCCCCGATGGATTCAAAGCACTCCCTGCGAAATAGCTGGCAACCGCCGGAGACGTGCTCGATGTTCGAATATCGGTAATCGTACGTCGCCTCCCCCTCGCTGAAGGGAGTTCCAGCCACCCCCAGATCGGGGTGCAGGGTGAACTGGGCAAGCAGATATTCGAAATATTCGCTGTCGAATGAAAGGTCCGCGTCCAGGTTTCCGATGATGTCGTAATCCAGACCCTTCACGATCTCATACCCCGCGTTGAAGGCGCGGACCTTGGAGGCAAAGTTCCGGCCCCCGTTGTTGGGGATGCGGATGAGATGCATCCACGGGTGCTTGCTCGCGTAGGACGCGACCACGTCGTCCGTCCGGTCGACCGACCCGTCGCTGATGATGACCCATCGTTTCGGCAGGACCGTCTGAGAGACAACCGACAGGATGGTCTCTTCGATGTAATCCCCCTCGTCCCGGGCGGGCGTGATCAGCACGTATGCGTTAATGGTCTTCGCTTTCATGCCCCTCGTCACACTCCCCTGAACAATTTCCAGAGCCGCTCCAACTGCTCCTTCCGGTAGAAGTCCGTCAGTTCCTCCGGGATCGGCCGCTCCACGTCCAGCAGGAAGCCCGCCACATAGCCCACAAACATGAGCATGCTGCCCAGCACATAGGGTTTGTCCTTGATGTGATAGCACGCCCTCAGAAATTCCCACAGGGGGTGGCTTCCCAGATAATAGTCCTCTTTCCCGATCCGGTAGCGCGCGGAGAAGATGTTTCCGCCGCCGGTCCCCATCGGCCGATGATGCAGCAGATATTTCTCCGTAAAGGTTCTCGTCTTCCAGCCCTTCATGCGAGCGGCCGTCACGGCGACCCAGTCGATCCCGCCTCCCTTGATGGGTGTGTATCCCCCAATGGCCTCAAAACATTCGCGCCGGAACAACTGCAGCATTCCCGTAACATGCTCGATATTTGCGTACCGATAGTTGTACTGCCTCCGCGGCACCTCGTAAAAGGGAGGGCCCGCCACTCCCAGGCTCGGGAACTGCGCAAATTTATCCAGAAGATGCTCCAGCATGTCCTTCTCAAAAGAGAGATCCGCATCGAGATTCCCGATGATGTCATACTCGAGATCCTTCACGCGCGCGTAACCGGCATTGAAGGAATGCACCTTGGACGCAAAATTCCGATCCGCCTGAGCGGGCCTCCGAATGAACTCCATCCAGGGTATTTTCTCTGCATAGCTCTTCACGATTTCGTCGGTGCGGTCCGTCGAGCCGTCACTGACAATGACCCATTTTACCGGAGGAACTGCCTGAGCGATCATCGATTGGATCGTCAACTCGATATACGCTTCCTCGTTCCGGGCCGGTGTAATGAGAACGTACGTCGGCCCGCTCCGCTGCTGGTCCTTTCCCTTCATGGTCCATCTCCCCTCCGTTCGACAGACGTTTTCAGGCGATTCCCCATTATCCCGTGCTTTCGGACGACCTGCCGACCTGCGCGAAGATGTCGTCCATCATCCTTGCCGTGAGGAGGATCTCCCGGTACGGGATGGGCACCGGCTTGTCCTCCACGATGGAACGGTAAAACGCCTCGATGAGACGCTTCATCCCGGATTTCATGTGAAAATCATTTTTCAGAAACGACATCATGTTGAGGATTGAATTCGACCCGTATTGCTTCGCGTAGACCCAGGGGGGGATGAATTTTTCGACATAGCTCTTGAAGCGGGAACCTTTCACCCGGATCAGGGTCTGCTGATCATGGTCCATGATCAATGCGTTATGGGGTCCGTAGACCCGGAAGTGGCGAAGCGTGGGGCGCATTTGCGAGGAGAACGTGAAGTAGGCCGTGCAGCCGCGGCGATCATCGAGGATCACCCGAAGCTCGTCGATGATCTCCGTCTCGCCCATCTCTTTCAAAAAGTCGCTGGTGAATCCGTGCGCCGTGACGGCGGGGGATTCCCCCTGGAGATATTCCGCAACCCGGGCGAGGCCATGGCTGATGTTGTTCTGCAGCAATTGGCCGGGCAGGCGGCGGACCCAGTGGCTTCGGTCCCCCAGCAGCGCCCGCGCGTACTGCTGATTGCCGAAATCGTAGCAGTAATAGCTCTCCATGTGAACGGGCGGGCCCCCGAGGTAGCCGCCCCGGATGAGCTGCCTCATCCGCAGGGCCGCGTGGGAGAACTGTTCGTCGTGGTCCACCGTGATCTTCAGATTTCCCTGTTCCGCACGGCGGATCAGGTCCACGGTCTCATCCGCCGTCACGGTGAAGGGCTTTTCCATGAACACGTGGCAACCGGCATCGAGAGCCTGCAGCCCCAGCCCATAATGGCCCTGTGGGGGTGTGGTGATGTGGACGACGTGGGGTTTAGCCTTTTTCAGCATCTCCTCGAAATCATCGTAGAATCCTTGGATCCTGAATCGATCCGCCAGCTGTTGCGCCATCAGCGTCTCCCGATCGCACACACCGACAATCGTGCAGCCGGATATCCGCTGAATCTGCGCTGCGTGCTCATCGGCAATCCTGCCGCAGCCGACGATGCCGATTCGAAGCTCAGGCACGTTACGTCCCTCTCTCGTGATCAAAATAGTGCCGGGATCCCTCCGCAAACGGCACTCTCGGCTTCCAGCCGAGAAGCCGTTTCAGCTTCTCGTTCGTGTACCGGTTCCCCTTCCAGTCGCTCGCCCAGCGCCTCCGGTTGAACACGGGAGGCAGCTGCCCCTCGGACCAGCCGGAATACCTTTCCCAGAGCCAGCACAGGCTATAGCTGAGCGGGCGGGGTATCGGGATCGACCGGAAATTCCTCACATGCCTCTTGTACAGCCTGAGAAATTCCCTGCTCGTGGGCAGGTCGTCGTCGACCACGTTGAAGATTTCGCCGTCTACCCCTTTTCTCAACCCGGCGAGCACGATTGCCTCGGCGCAATTATCTACATACGTAAACGGGATCCGGTTGGAACCCCCCAGGTGGAGAAAGACGCCGAAGGTGCCGATGCCCACCCGCTGGGTCAGCCCCCGGTTCCCCGGACCGAAAACCACACCCGGCCGGACGATCACATACGGAATTCCGCGGCGACGGCAGAGCTCCATCACCTGCTCATCCTGCTTGACCTTGGCATAGCAGTATGCCTCGCCCCTGAGCTCGGGCTGTTCATCCACGGCGCAGGTCTCATCCAGGACAGCACCGCGCTTTAATTCCAGATTTGAATAGACGGTAAAGGAACTGACGCTGACCAGACGCCGTATGGTTTTCTTCTCGGCGCAGGCTTCGACCAGGTTCCGCGTCGATACGACGGAATTCAGAAATGCATCGGGATAGGATTTGACGCCCCGGCCGGCAGCCAGGTGATAGACAACGGACACTCCCTCGGTGATCGCTCTGCAGTCTTCCCTCGACAGCAGGTTGCCACGGTGGATCTCGATGCCGGCCACACCGGATTTCCGAATCACCTCTTCGAGAGCCGTGGATTGTCCCGAGGGACGTGCCAGGCAGACCAGGTTCGTGAACCCGTATTCCGCCAGAATCCGGACCACCTGCGTACCAATGAACCCGTTCGCCCCGGTAATCAGGATGCGATCGCGGGGATCGACGATAAAATCGCCAGGCGCCCCTGACGTCTCTTTTCCGGAGGAATTCCCGACCGTCATCTCACTCCATCACGTACTTCTGTCCGACCACATCGACTCCCAGGAGAGACAACAGCCGTCCGATGTGGTCGAAATCGCTGATGAGGCATTTCATAAATCGGTGGTGCCCCGCCAGGAGGAGGAACGGCAGGGACAGGGTGTAAAAAGGAATAGCAACGACCGACTTTGCATAATCGACAGGCCGGAAATGCGGGATCTTTCCCCTCACCAGGGCCCGCTTCAGCATGAATGACCGTTTGAAGCGCTCCGGGGGAACCGATTCGTAGACGGGAGCTTCGTTGCACCATTTGAATGTGCATCCTTTCCGGATCATGCGCCTGAAGAATTCTCGATCCTCCCCGCCACCGCCGAACTCTTTTCGGAACAGGTTTTCGTCTCCGTCGAAGAGGTCTCTCCGGATGAGGACATTGCCGGTCCGGGTGTGTGCCCAGTCCAGGACCGTTCCCGTCCCGTGAGAGGGCCTCTCATAAAACCCGCCTTTGATGACCCATGGCGGGGGCTGCACCTCATAGTGCGGGATCACGGGCCCGAGGATGCCGTCGGCCCCCAGTTGCCGGAATGCCATAAACAGCGTGATGAGCCAGTTTTGCGGCGGGTACTCGTCATCGTCGATAAAGGCGAGAAAATCCCCCGTCGCTTTGCGGACGGCCTTGTTCCGGGCCAGGGCGATGTTCTGCTCGGGTTCGGTATCATATTCAATGGGGACGGCGGTCCGGTCCTTCCACTCCTCCACGGTACGCTTGGCCGACTGTCCCGCGTCGTTGTCCACAACAAGGACCGAGTAGGTAAAGAGCCCTTCAGTCCTTTGGTCCTGCAGGCGGTTCAGCAGCCTGGCCAAGAGCTGAGGCCTTCTGTACGTGCAGATGCAGACATGGATGTGTTGCGGGGTCATCCTTCGAACGCCCTGATCGTTTCCGCGATGTACGCTACCTCACGCTCGGTCAGTTCGGGGTACAGGGGTAGTGACAGGATCTCTTTCGATGCCACCGTGGCGCAGGGATAATCCCGCTCCCGGTGGTTGCAGTAAGCATACGCTTTCAGATTGGGCAACGCAATCGGATAGTGGATGCCCGTGGAGATCCCCTTCGATTGCAGATAGGCCTGCAGTTCGCCCCGCCGGTCTTTGGGGGCCCGGATCACATAGAGATGGTAAACCGCCCGGACATCGTTTATCTCGTAAGGGGTCACAAGCCCTGAATCGGCCAGGTACCGGTTATAGCTGTATGCGTTCTTTCTTCTCGCCTCCGTCCACCGCGGCAGGTGCTTGAGCTTGACCCCGAGGATGGAGGCCTGGAGGGCATCGAGACGGCTGTTGATGCCCTCCAGCTCGTGGTCGTACTTGTCGATGCGGCCGTGGTTCGCGAACATCCGTGCCTTCCTGGCGAGGCTGTCATCGTTTGTGACGATCGCCCCGGCATCCCCGTAGGCTCCGAGATTCTTTCCGGGATAGAAGCTGAAGCAGGCACAATCTCCGATCGAACCTATGGTGCGCCCCTTGTACTCGGCTCCGTGCGCCTGTGCGGCATCTTCGATCACTTTCAGACCGTGCCTTGCGGCCAAGGCCAGTATGGGGTCCATGTCGGCGGGCTGACCGTAGAGATGGACGGCAATA
This sequence comes from uncultured delta proteobacterium, assembly GCA_963802225.1. Classification (GTDB taxonomy): domain Bacteria; phylum Desulfobacterota; class Syntrophia; order Syntrophales; family UBA2192; genus UBA2192. The sequence goes on from CAWDHZ010000012.1 coordinate 85,487, forward strand.
ACAGCTTTCGTTTTCGGCGTAATCCTCTCCGCGATGCGAACGGCGTCAATGTTGTACGTCCTGGGGTCGACGTCGGCAAAGACCACCCTGGCACCCGCCTGGGTAACGGCCTCGGCCGTTGCGATGAAACTGTTGGCCGGCACGATGACCTCGTCGCCTTGCCCGATCCCGAGGCATCTGAGCGCAATGAAAAGGGCATCGGTGCCGTTGCCGACGCCCACGCAGTGTTTCACGCCGCAGAAGGAGGCAAAGGCCTCCTCGAAGTTCTTGACGTAGGCTCCGCCGATGAAGGCTGTCTTCGACAGGACTTCAAAGATGACAGAGTCGATCTCCGTCTTGATCGATTCGTACTGCTTCTTCAAGTCTACGAGCTGGATGTTCATACATTCCTCACGAGATGGGATTCTGGACTCAGATAACGGGGAATCGGGAGAACGCCGGGTCAGAGCGTTCGCAGAAGCCGGGCCGGGTTGCCGGCATAGACGCCCGGCCGGGTGATGTCCTTTGTCACGACGGCGCCTGCACCGATGACGACGCGGTCGCAGATCCTCACGGGCAGGAGGGTCGCATTGGATCCTATCGAAACGTGATTGCCGATGTATGTCGATTTCCAGAGATTCGTCCGGCCACGTGCAGGGCCTCCCTCCGAAAACAGGTCGTTGATGAACATCACCCCATGGCCGATGACGCAATCCTCCCCGACGCTCACCAGCTCGCAGATGAAGGTGTGGGACTGCACCCGCGTCCGGTTGCCGACGACAACACCCTTCTGGATCTCCACAAAGGGGCCGATAAAGCAGCCCTCGCCGATTTCGCACTCATAGAGGTTCACGGGTTCGACGACGGTCACGTCGGCACCGAAGCGTACATCGCGGATCTGGCATTTGAAGACGTTGGTGGGAGCGGACATGCAGACCTCTGAAAATTGCGGGTTCCGGTTTTGCTTCAGGAGGCCAGGATGCGGACGACTTCACGGGCGTGATCGATACCGCTCAGGCAGGCCGTGCCGTTTTCGACGCAGTCCGCGAAGTGCTCGACCTCGACCCTGATCGGCTCCGGGAAATCGATCCGCGGCAGGATCACGTCGCCTTCACGGTGGCTGAAGCTCTGGGCTCTGGGGTTGTCGTAATCCATGTTCTTCCCCAGGACCGCCTTGCGGTCGATCCCCTTGTCATAGATGGCGATCTTGCTGTCGGCGTCGTTATCGTAGACGACCATCTTTCTCGATCCCACGACGGTCATCTGGCGGAGCCTCCGGGGGTCGAGCCAGCTGACGTGGATGTTGGCCATGACCTTGTTCGGATAGAGGATGTTCATGAAGACGACGTCGTCGATTTTTTCCTGGAGGTAGTCGACCCCCCTTTTCACGATGGATATCGGCTTCGGGTCCCCCAGCCAGTACTGGATGATGCTGATGTCGTGGGGGGCGAAGTTCCAGAGGGCATCCACATCGGACCGGATCCGGCCGAGGTTGAGCCTCTGGCTATAGATGTACCGGATCTCTCCCAGCTCGCCCGTGTCGATGAGCTTTTTCACGTAGCGGACGGCTGCATTGTAGAGGAAAGTGTGTCCGACCATCGCGACGAGCTTCTTCTCCCGGGCGAGAGCGCCGATCCGGTCGACCTCGGCGACGGTCGTGGCAATCGGCTTTTCCACCAGGATGTGCTTTCCCGCCCCCAGGGCTCTCATGGCCAGCTCGAAATGCGACTGGACGGGTGTGGCAATGACAACAGCCTGGATTTCCGGGTCTTCAAGCGCCAGACCTATGTCAGCCGTAACGTGGATTGCCGGGTAAAGGCCACGGACGTAATCCTGCCGGTCGCCGGACAGGTCGACGACCGTCTTCACGCGGCACTTCCTGCTCGCGACCAGGTTTCTCAAGAGATTCGGGCCCCAGTAGCCCACACCGATCTGCGCGACGTTCACCATGAGACATTCCCCCTTTGCTTTGCCAATCGATCGGGGCTCACGAAGGCCGGGTCAAAGACCCGTAGAGATCGATCAGGTCCTGTTTATGCCGCTGCCATCCGTAATGATCCAAAAATACCCTGGCCCTTCGAGCTTTCGAGAAACGCCGCGGCTCGTCCCGGTAGCTCTCCAGGATGGCCGCAGAGAGCGAGTCCACATCCTCGGCCTCAAAAAAACTCAGCATGTCATCGGAAAAATAATGCCGTATCGTCTTCAGTGGCGGCGCGACGACCGGAATGTCCAGGCAGATGTACTCGAGCATCTTGACGGGAAGCATCAGCTCAGTCGCCATGTTCCGCCGGTTGGAGATGACCCCCAGGTGCATGGGGCGCAGGGCGGAGGCAAGCTGATCCACGGGGATGATACCGTGAAAGATCACGCAGGAAGTCAGACCCAGGCTCTCCGTCAGCGAGACGAGTTCCCCCTCGTCGTCGCCGGCGCCGATGATGTGGAATTTCAGCCCGGGGATTTTGCCGCCCAGGCCCGCCACGGCCCGGATGGTCAGATCGACGCCAAGCCTTCTGGCGAGCGTGCCATGGTAAACGAGGTCGAAGGTGCCGGCAGCGGTCCGATCCGGTCCGCCGTCGCCATTTCCGAACCACCGGTCGTCTGGGACGTTCATGGAAACCGAGATCTTGTTACCGGGAATCCCGCGCCCCACCAGCACGTCACGCTGCGGGTGATTGACGCAGAGGATCCGGTGCGCCATGCGGCAGCACAGGGCCTCCTCGATGCACAGCATCCGGAACATCAGGGCGGAGCGGTTTTTGAACTTCTCCAGGTAGGTTTCGGGGACGGAGTCGTGGATGTCGAGGATGACCTTTTTGCCCATCAGGCGCGGCACAACGGCGCAGAAGATCAGGAAGTTCGGCATATTGTGTATGTGGACCACGTCGATCCCGCCGCTCAGGCCTCGCCTGGTGCAGTCGAGAAACGCCGCCAGGAGAAACTTCAGGTAAGAGAGCAGATAGGCGTAAACACTTTTGCCCCAGTACCGGCCGGCGCTGAGTTCGACAACGTGGACACCATTTGACACCGCCGATTGCCGCGACGCGCCCATCCGGGGCACGACGACCGTGACGTCGTAATCCGGCAGAGCGGCCAGCGTCTCGGCCTCCCTTCGCACGCGGGGGTCCGTGGCGTAGATCGTATAGGCCACCATGTAGACGGCTGTCATGCCTGTTGCTGTTCCCCTTGATGTGATTGTTCCGTGGAAATCCTAAGCCTGCAGGGCGATGACGGTGTCCAGATCGCCATGCACGGTCAGATCGGTGGTCCCCGCCGACGGGTCGTGGACCCGAAGCACCATGCCGGGCGCCTCGCCGCCGGAAGGGCAGTCAAGCCGGACGTGGAGCTCCCCGTCGCGTCTCTCTTCGCTGCGGAACGCGACCGATCGCCGCTTTTCGAACCAGGAGACGGCCTCCTGTGCTGTCGCAAACCAGGCGCCGCTTCCCTTCAGCTCCTCGATCACGCGGATGTAGAGATCGTCCCAGAACCGTTCAGGCCCCACGCTGCGGTGATGCCAGTTGACGGTGAAGGCCCCTCCGTTTGCCGCGACACGGGTGTAGATCTCTCGGATTCGTTCGAACGCAGCGGCCTCCGACAGGCCCATCCGCCCCGGGGAAAGAAGCGCCGTGTCCATGACGAGCAGCGGCAGTTCATGCAGCGTTGTTCCGGGCAGCCGGAATGCCTGGGCGGTGCCGGCCCGGTAACCGACCGCATCGTTGTACCCGACGGTCGAGTCGTAGGAAAAACCGGCATCTTCGAGCACCCCCGGCGTGTCGGCGGAGAAGAAGAGCCAGTGCATACGAACACCGAGGGCTGGTCGATGCGTCATGCCGCCCACCCGCATTTTCTCGTCAGCTGCCAGCTCTGCGCTGTGCCAGGCATCGATCCCGTGAAGACCGATCTCGCAGCCCCGCGCGAGGATCTTCTCGACTTCGCCGGTGATGTCACCGATGTCGTATTTCACGGCCCGCCCCTCCGCCGTCCGCCCCTCGAGGTCCAGCCCGGGCCTGTTCTTGTACGGGATGAGGAAAAAGGTCGACGGCAGACCCTGCTCGATTTCGGCATAGCGGTCAAACAGGATCAGGAAGTCTTTCTGGAGGCCCAGATAGATTCCGGGCAGCGAGGCAACGGCCTTCCAGTTCTCCAGGGCTTTCTTCCACGACAGGGAACCCCGCCGGGCCCGTGCGAGCGATCCGCAAAGCGCCCGGTATACAAACCCGAACATCGTGGAATCGAACTTGTGACGGCGAATCCCGACGAAATCCACGTCGTGGGTGAGGCACGCGATGAAGCGATGCCCGGGCGGAAACGGGGGGATCTCGATGAGAGGGACGCCGGCCGACAGGATGCATTCCCTCAGAAGGCCGATGTGATGATCGAGGGTGGGGATCAAGGCGTGGCGCACGGGCTGCCCCGAACGCAGCAGATACTCGATTTCCCGGAACAGATCGAAGCCGAAGCGAAAAACCATCCGACCGGGTTTTTCGATTTTCGTGCAGGCGCTCTCGCAGGTACCATCGAATTCAACGACAGACTGTCCGGAGGACTCCGGCACCGCCGCCTTCCGATAAATCGGCAAGGGCCTGTCCCCCCATCTCAGGAGGGTCCCGGGCGGCCCCTCTCTCAGCCGGATTCCGAGGCGCCTGTCGATGTCTTTTTCTTCGCTTCCGTAGATGAGGACGACGGGTGCGTCGACTTCCCGATCGGCATCCGACGCGATCAGCAGGACGTCGTAGCGCCTGTCGCCCTGGGCGAATTCCCACGGCGTCTTGAACAACTCGAAGAATTCCTCAACGACGTCCCGGTCCCTTGGCTCCGCGATAACGCCGATCACGCGCTCTTCCCGTGCCCGGCGGGCGGCGCTCCGGGCTCCTGCGAATCCGCTTTCCGCAGCCACTCCTGCCTCCAGAAAAAGAAACAGGAGCGATCACAAACCCCGAAATCCGTCGTCCCGCTGCACAGGACGCCATCGAGAATCACTAGACCCTTGCACTTCTTCATCTTATAGTCCCGCTCGTCCAGAAATGTGTTCACCCGCTTCAGCACGCGCTGCTTCGTGCCGCAGAAGGACCACATTTCCTCCATGAAAGCGCAGCCGCGCAGACCATTCCAACGAGTGAGGGTCTTTCGGATTTCCTCTCTCGGCAAAACCAACACGACATCGCCGGGCTGAAGTTCTTCTCTTCCTTTCATGGGATCCTTATCCCCTCCCGAGCTCGAATGCAGCACCTCCCGGATTGTGTTTTGCACATAGCGCAGTCTACGTTTTGTGAATCGCTTGAGTCGTTTTTTGAAAAACTGCCATGCACTTTCCAGCTTTCCAAGCGGCTCCGCCAATTCCGTCAACGAATGAATCTGGCATCCCGGTCGGCAAAGGGGTTCACCGCTTCGTTCTTGTTGCGATGGTGATAAGAACATCATCCCAAAAGGGGAATCTGCAGACATCGGCCTCACTGAATTGTCTAAATATGCCTGTACAGGAATTTGCCGAGAGCCTCGAACGCATAATCCGGTGATTTGATGCACGCTGTCTTGGCCAGCCTGTATTTCAGGGTACTTTCCTTCCCGTTGACTTTCTCGCATATCTCCCTTGGATAATAGAAGTGCGACAGCGCGATAGACTCGGATCCCCAGCGGCGCTTGAAATCCATCAAATCCTGGTTTGTCGGGTTGGTGCGGCCGAAATCGAAGACCTTGAAGCCTTCCCGGCATGCTGTCCGGATCGTCTCCCAGAAAAGCAGATGATTGGGACCCATGTTCAGGGCGGCCGCATCGGACGCAGCGAATTCAGCGGATATGCGATCCTTGAACTTGAAATTGATCAACCCGGCGACGGGCCTTCCCTCATGTTCCGCGATCAGCAGGTTCATCCTGCCGGCGGGCCAGTAGACATCCCATATGGCCTTGAAGAATTCATAGGGCTGAGTGGGAAGCTCCAAGCGCCTTCGAGTCAATAAATAAAGGCCAAAGAAGTCTTTGAGGTCCTGCTCCTGATCCGCCAGTCGAACGTGCAGCCCGCAAAGCCGCGCCCGCTGAATTTTCTGCCGGACGCAAGTCCTGTGGAAGGACTTTTTCAGGAGTTCAGGGTCCCCGTTCAGGCGGAGGAAATGATGCTGAAAATATCGTTGAACGCCCAGCCGCTCATCCTTGATCATGTCGGCGGATGCAAGCGTTCGCAGTTCGAAAAAGGAAGCACGGCTTTTTTTCATCAAAACGAGGCTTTCTTCCAGCAGGATCCGAAATTGCTGCGGATCCGACACGAGGGCATCGCAAAGCGTGGCGAAGGGAATACTCACGAGCTTGTTGCCCGTTAACCAACTTCTGACCTCGAACAGGGGCAACCCGGCAACGATGCGATCCTCTTCGAAGAGAGCCAGGTAATGCGGTTTGACATGCTGGAAGCTCCTTGCCATCACCTCCTTCCAGCCTGACAAATGAGTCAGCCAGCCAAATGGGTGACTCTCCACAAATTGATCCCATCTCTGATCCACGCAGGGATCGATCACTCTGACCTGTGACATTGCTCTATCCTCCGAGATGAAGAGTTGATGCTGGGTTGTAAATCCATCAGGCTATAACCATTGATTTTAAGAGGTGTGCCAATGCTTCCGCAGGGGCTCCGGCAACGCCACTGGCCGACGTCCTGCTGCGGGGTATGACCGAGGAACCGTCTGAGAGGCCGTCAACCTCCAGGCAGGCTTGCGCCCTCTCAGTTACATGGACGAACTGAAAAGGCATTCGGCAGCCCATCATGGCGCCTGGCCGCCCGAAGGGCACGTCGTGAGAACGCCGTTCTTCTCTCCCTGCAAAACTCCCTGCAGCGCCCGGCAACATCTGATTCCCAAGCTTGAACCACGGATGATATTCGAGCCAAAGCTCTTAATACGGGTTCAGGAAACGGACGGTCTTCTATGTATGGGATTATTGAATCGTGGAGGCGTGAATGATATGGCCCCCATGTATACATTTAAATACCGGGGGCAAAGGATCCAAAGACCTGTAATGGTTGATGAATTATTACTCGAGCAGGATTGTTTGCGGTCAGGTGCATGCCGGATAACCCCCCGTACCCGCCACACCTTTTCGCATCTCTCTAGCTTATTGCTAAGGCAATCTCTGTACCACGTCGTCGAAGCAAGCAATGGAGACTGTCGTCATCGGTTTTCAAGACATTGATAATGTTGCATTTTTTACTGACATGGCGATTAAAAAAATGCGTTATCTGGTTGCGCGACAAAGGGGGGCTAGCAGTTGGAATGTAAAACTTACCGACACTTTTCCACGGGCGAAACAGGATCAAACACTAATTTTCGAAAAATGTTGTTCCATATTAGCTAATTAAGTAATATTTGTTGCTCAGGATGCATTGTAAGCTGTACCGACGAAAATATAGCAATCGCTGTTCATCCCAAGGGCATGTCGGACGGGACAAATTACATGGATCGGTGTGTCTGTTTATGGGAGACTTGCTTCACTGGTTGTCACCCCTGATATGGATTCATTCTTCGAGTTGGATATCTTTTACCCGCGCTGCGGAAACTGTCGGTATCTCATACATTTCCATCATCCGGATAAAACCTTCATTATTATGGGTTCTTTAGCGAGGTAAATTCGTGAGCCCATATGACAACCCCGAAGTGGCGCATTACCACTTCTGAGTGGCTCACTGTTTGGCAATAAAGGCGCATAAATATTTAATACGTATTTGAAATAATAGCATTTTATTAGGTTAAACAGAGCAAATAATGCATCTTTCAAAAATAAATAAATGCGACATAAAATTGGTTATTTTTCTTGGCGGTCAGCGACTATCGACGCCATCGACTCTTTTTTTCTTAATGATGCGGGGTGGTATTGATATAATAGATTCAAGATCAGTCGGTTGTGATCCGCGCCGAGAAAAGCAAAGTCAGAATGCTCCTTGACGGCGAGAGCGGCGCTTCTCAAAAAGAACTTGTCTACGATGCGAGAAAGGATATAGACCATGAACACGATCAAACACCCTACCCCCGGCGGAAGCTACCGGTAGTTGGTTGGATCCAGGAGTTGGCCGCTTCACACTCTAAATAAATTTGCCATATTTATTCGCCGAGTTAAAAGGAAAGAACGGTTTTTCAAGTTAAATGGGCATGAGGGGAAATCCTTTCAACTAAAAAAGGCAGGCGCAAAGGTGAGGACAAAATGAGGGTTCAGAAAAAAATTGTAATAAATGCCCTACCCGAGATGATCTGGCCGTTTCTGGTAGATCCCGAAAAAATCTTGCAATGGTGTTTTACGCTAGAAAGCTTCCAATATACAAGCGGACAAAAAGGAGGTAAGGACGCCACGTTCAGATACGAAGAAAAAGGGGAGGTCCACAGGCTTGAAGTGAACTGCGTAATAACGGAGTGGATTGAACATCAGAGAATTTCTTTTACAATGACGAAGGGGACCCACTTCAAGAGCTACATGGAAAGGTGGGAGATTGCGCCTGCAGGAGAGAGAAGCATCTTCACTTTCGATCAGGAAATCAAGATGCCCTATGGGATAATAGGCGAACTTATCGGTATTTACCGCGCCAAGCGAGCTGCGAAGGTTGTCGAAGAAATGTTAGCGAAATTAAAGGAGTCCGTTGAAAATTCGAGGACAAAGGCGGAATAAAAACTTGAGGAAAGTTCCGTTGGAATGACGAATGGCCGAATTAATCTGAATTGAAGAGTGTCTCATGAAGGAAGGCAGTCTGGAAACAGATGGAGGCTCGATCTTTTATAAGGTAATCGGCCGCGGCTACCCGTTGGTGCTGATGCACGGCGGACCAGGCAGCGACCATACGTACCTGCTTTCCTTAAAGAATTTAGCAGACTCCTTCACTTTGGTTTTTTACGACCATCGCTGCAACGGTCGTTCAAGCGGGCCAAGCCTCCAGTCGATGAACTGGGAGAACCTGACGGCGGATGCCGAAAATCTTCGGAAGCATTTGGGCCATGAACGATGGGCGGTGCTGGGGCATTCTTTTGGAGGAATGGTGGCCCTGGAATATTCCCTGCGCCATCCGGAGAGCTTGTCTCATTTGATTCTGCTCGATTCCGGTGCCAGCTCGTACTGGTTTCGTGAGAACGCCCCCCTGCTGCTCAAGGAGCGCGGATTCAACGCCAAAACGATCGATGGCGCCAAGAGGCTATTCAGCGGTGAAATAAGGGCAAATGAAGCTTTTTGGATCAAGCTTAGGCTGTTACCTGCCTACTACTATGGTTTCAACTGGATTAAGAAACCTTTCACAAAACGGCCTAAAAGCAATATTGAGGCCCTTATTTACGGGTTCAAAGTTTTACTTGCGAATTGGGATTTCATAAGCCGGCTGGGGAATATAAAAACCCCGACCTTGGTTGCCGCCGGGAGAGACGATTTCATTTTCCCGCCCGAACACCAGGCGATCATAGCCGATAAGATTCCCAATTCAAGGCTTGAAATCATTGAAAAAGCGGGGCACAACACTGCAAATGAACGGCCCATAGAGGTTATGCGCCTGGTGAAGAATTTCATTCTTTTCCCGCCGGAGCATCAGGCGTTGATAGCCGATCGGTTACCAAACGCGAGACTCAATATCATCGAAAAATCCGGGTACAGCGCCCGGGAATGAGCCAAGGAAATTATTCGCCTGACGAAAGATTTTATCACGTAAAACGACAATCTTTCCGGCTTGAGAACGTGTTCACTTCGCTGCTGAATGCCCTTGTTACAGAGAATAAAAGCCTGTGTTCGTACTTCCAGCAATATTTTTTGAAACCAATTTTTTCAAATACCTTTATGCCGGCTATATTATTTCCGAGTGTGTAAGCAATCGCACGTTTATAGCCCTTTTCCATAGCCATTTTGCATAGCAGCGAGTCGACTGAGGAAGCCAAACCTGTTCTCCGATACTTTTCAAAAGCAAACAGGTTGAACAGTAAGACCTCGTCTTCTTTAATGGGGGGGATTCCTTTGAAACCATCTCGAAGTTCGGGACGCTCTGCAGAGGACAGCAACCAAGCTATGTAGCAGAGTTCTCCGCTTTCCGTCGTTCTCGCAACATAGAACTCACGGAAGCCAGAGTCGTAAAACATTTTTCGCATCACGAGTTCATATGCGCTTACGTTGCTCGCAGTTTTCGCTATTGTTACGATTTCGTCTATATCGGTTTGTTTTCCGCTCTGCAATGTGTATTCGATGTCGGTTTGAAAGTCCGAACACGGTTTGTTGAGATCCTTTTCCATACCGACAAAATAAGTTTTGCTGTAAATTTGACGTCTCAGTTCCCTCGCCAGAACGTTCGGGCCCGCGATTCTGCCCAGCAAAACGGCATAACGAATTTTTTTGAAAGATGCTTTCAGCGGCACGGCGCGACCCTGCTTTACAGTGCAATACACAGAAGGTTCTTATGGGTTTACATTACAATAGATGAGTTTTATACACATGGTTAACGAATTGACCGTCGGACCCGGAATGCGTTGTAGTTGGCACCTTTTATTGTGCCTCATGGTAAGGCTTTCCGGACTGAATATCAAGTTTAATGAATTCAGCAAACATCAGATTGTTCAGGTGTCTTTTGTTACCATTTAAAAACAAATAACTTTTTCCCTGTTAAAAGGAGGGATCATTGGAATATCGCAAATTGGGGAGGACTGGACTTGACGTAAGTGCAATTGGTTTAGGTGGGGCACAATATATGGAAATATTGCCACAAAAATTAGTTGTTTCGATTGTTCAAGAAGCCTTGGATAACGGGATCAACTATATTGATTTGTTTTCCGCTAATCCCCATATCCGTGACAAAATTGGGTTAGCTCTGAAAGGCAAACGCGAAAAAGTTATCATTACGGCACATCTGGGAGTATCAGAGAAACATGGCCAATATTGCAGAACACGAGACGAAGGAGAGTGCAGCAAATTCTTCATAGACTTTTTATCTCGATTGCGCACCGATTGGGTGGATATTCTAATGTTACATTTTATCGATCTGGAACATGATTATAAAAGAGCCTTCAACGGTGGCATTTTGCAACTCGCGCAGAAATATCAGAGCGAGGGGAAAGCTCGTTTTATAGGAATGAGTGGTCATGACCTGGAAGTTTCTTTGAAAGCTGTAAAGAGCGGTCAGATCGATGTCCTTATGTATCCAATCAACATAACAAATAACGCCATGCCTGATCGGGATAAGCTTCTTAATGCCTGCATCACTGAAGAGGTAGGGTTGGTTGCGATGAAACCCTTTGCAGGGGGAACTCTTCTTCGGGGAAGCGCCGCGGTTTTCACTGACAGCCTCAGTTCAGGTTGGAGGAGTTTTCACAGAAAACAAGCGATTTCAGCAACCCCAATACAGTGTATCAGTTATGTACTATCGCAAGCAGGGGTTTCCACGGTTGTGCCCGGCGTAAGAAGCGCTGCGGAATTGCAGGAAACTCTTCGCTTCTTAAACGCCAGTTCCGAAGAGAAAAGCTTTGACTCCCTGGTGGAAAGCTTTGGCGGTTATCTGGAAGGTGGCTGCGTATACTGCAATCACTGTTTGCCATGTCCCTCTTCAATAGATATCGCTCGGGTCAATCGACTTGTGGATACATCAAAGCATGCCTTCACGGAGAACCTCTACGCTGAGTATAACGAACTTTCAGCAAAGGCTTCCGACTGTACAGAATGTGAAGCATGTATGAAGCGTTGTCCTTTCAATGTGGATGTCATATCACATATGAAAGAAGCCAAGCGCTTATTCGAAGGCATCAGGTACAAAGCATGGATCCGATCCATATACTGGCGTCTTCATAAGGTTCAATTCTTTTGGCTTTTTTTCAGAGCTTTGAGGAAGCTCAAGAGGCGTCTTTTCAATGCGCGTTAATCAAGAACACAAAGGTAAGGCAAAGCATTTGTGCGATTCGGATCAAGATCGTCCTCAACCGTTGACCTGCCCCCGGTCCCTCTCCCTTCCCTTCATCGCCATGAAGATGCAACTCATGCGGCTCCGAAGCCGGATCGCGGAACAGGTGAAGAAATTTTACGGAGATCCGACAGCAGTCTACTGCCTGAGATCACGAAGGCGATGATCCATACGAGCCGCTTTTCTCCCGTCATTTCCCTTCTTGTCATGGTACCTGTTTTCATCTATATTTTTTATAAGCTGGTCATACTCGAACGAACAGCTATCATGGCACGATGAGATGCATGGTATGAAGAAAAGATCGAAATGGATGTGGGGAGCAATCGGTCTCGCGGGGATTCTGCTGCTGCTTGCATCCGGATCCTGCGAAACGTTCCTTCTTGAGGCAGGCAGGTTCATGGCCCCCATCGATGACCGGATGGAGGGTATCGCGGACGCTGTCGTCCTGGAAGGCACCGAGCATATCCAGAGGGAGACCGTGGCACGGGTGGCAGGGATGGTTTCATCGGGGAAGGCGCGGCGGATGGTCGTTGTCCTGACCCGAAAAGAGCCCGGCGACGTCCCGTCGACCGACCTCGAAGCCCCTCACTCTGTCGTCCAAGAGGCGTTGGATCGTCTCGGACTGGATGAGAAGGCCAGCCGGGTCATCGTGACCTCGTTCCGGCACCCGGTGACGCTCACATCGGCAAGAGAAGCCATGGAGGTTCTCGCCGGGGAGGGGATCCGAAGCGCCATTCTTGTTTCCCCGGGCTTTCACACGCGGCGAAGTTATCTCGTTTACCAGTCCATCGGCGAGCCGCTTCAGATCCGGATCTTTCCCCATGCCTCCTTTGACGGCCACAATCATGGGCTTGACCGGTGGTGGACCCAGTATCATGGGGTACACGACTTCGTCGAGCAGGGTCTCAAGCTCGCATACTATATGGTCCGTGGCTATATCCCCCTGAGATTCTCGTACTGAGTTCGACGATACCCAGATTGCCCCCCAAGGCCCACCCTGCCCGATCAAGAACTCCGGTCTCCCAGACGTTCTCTTCTGTAAACTTTACTCGCCTCTGGCTTGGCCGCTGTCGCACAAAAAAAGCTGCGACGGACCGGAAGTCCAAAAGGTTTTCATTGCGGTACCCATGGCACGCACATCAGCCGGCCGATCTTTTCTTGCCGCTCGTCGAAACAAATCTCACTTCCGAGAGATGTTGCGAACGGCAAAATAGAAGCCGATTGTGAGGATGACAACAAATCCCGTCAGCCGCACCAGGAGCGCAAAATCGGCATCCTCGGTGATGGAGGGCATCCCGGCGCGGAAGAGTTCCGGCCATGCCGTGTACCAAAGCCAGGACAGCAACACGGCCGCCCCCGCCACGATCGTGATACGAATGAGCCTGCTCATCGAAGTCTCCTCCGCTGCCTGGCAGCGTCAATGGTCGCCGTTCCGGTTCCCGATATTTTTTACACCCAGGGAGATGGAAACGGCACTGATGAAGATGAACCCGGTCAACAAGACGTAATGGGAGACGCGGTGGTCATCGATATCGGCGGGAATCCCCGTATGGAGCAGCTCGGTCGCCAGGGGCCACCAGAGCCATGCAATGAGGGCGCAGAAAGCTGTCGGGAACGCAACGAGGAAAAGCCTTCTCATGAGATCGCCTTTCTGCGCATTAGTGCCCACCTTTTTTTCAGACGCCTCCGACGGGGAGATACTTCACCGTAAAGGCGTTCTTGTCCGCGTCGTAGCTCAGGCAGGAGTTCCTGCGACCGTTGCCGTCGTCCTCATCGGGGAAATCGCTCCGCAGAAAGCTCCCTCGGCTCTCCAGGCGCCCGAGGCTCGCCTGCAGGATGGCGCGCAGCACGAGGGCTCCGGCCCTGGCGTCCTCCAGGACAGCGCGCCCGCCGGGACCGGCTGCAGCAAGCGGCTTCAGGCGCTTCTCGATCGCCTCGAGCCTCTCCATGCCCCTGCACAGCCCTTCGTCCGACCTTACAATCCCCGCACACTCCCAGGCCGTTGCCCGGATCGCCGAAAGGATACCCTGAACTTCACCAGCTCCCGGCACAGACCCCGCCGCGGGGAGCTGTCTCGGCTTTTCCCGGCAGGAGGGGACGGGCATTTTACCCAGGGCCCGCTCGGCCGCGGAGCGTCCGGCGACGATACCCGACACGACACACTCCGTCATCGCGTTGCCGCCCATCCGGTTCGCCCCGTGAAGCCCCCAGAGGATCTCCCCGCAGGCAAAAAGGCCGCCGATGTCCGTCTCGCACGTCTCGCCGGTCCTCAGACCGCCCATCGTGAAGTGAACGGCCGGCGCAACGGCCACGGGCTTTTCCCTGAAATCGAAGCGAAGCCGTTTGAAGATGGCCAGGGGATGAACATCCCAGGCCGAGGCGGGAACCTCGCGAAGGTCGAGAAAAACGCCCCCCGCCTGCGCCTCCTCGAAGAGAAGGGCTGAGAAGGAGTCGCGCTTCTTGACGATCGCATCGTTGACATCCCCGAGACCGTGCTTTTCGAGGATGTTCTCACCGGATGAATTGATAAGTTTCGCTTCGCGGGCAAAGGGCGGATAGACGATCAGGGCCGGCAGCCGCGGGTCGGCAAAGACCAGGGGAAAGAACTGGACGAACTCCATGTCCCAAAGATCGATCCCCGCCCTGGCGGCCAGGGCATACCCCTGCCCCAGGATCTTCTTCTGGTTGTCATGACGGCGATAGATGGCCCCTGCGCCTCCCGCGGCAAGGACCACGGCGGGGGCGTCGATGTCCATTTCCTCACCCTTGCGGTTGAAACCCCTGACGCCGCAGACCCTGCCGTTGTGACAGGGAAGCTCGGTGACCTGGAATCCGGGGAGGACATGAACGCCCTCGAGGTTTTTGACCAGGTCCGCCAGCTTTCTCATGAGGGCAACGCCGGGAATCACGGAGGGATCCGGGGAGACGACAGAGCGCTGCGCGCCCCTGTCTTTCAGGAGCACCCCGGCAGAGCGCAGGAACTGGAACGCAGAGGGCGCCTCCCGGGCAACGAGCCGCACCAGGGATTCCCGGTTGAGCCCCCGCCCCGCCCGGAGGGCATCGCGGATGTAGTCATCGGGGCTGTATTTTTCCGACGGCCCGGCAAAGAATCCGTTGGCCAGCGCCGAGTTCGTCCCGATTCCGATGGGGCCCCGGTCGACAACGAGAACCGTTGTCCCTTGCTTTGCCGCCGCATGGGCCGCCGTCAGACCCGCCAGGCCCGCACCGATGATGATGACCCGTTTCGACATCAGTTCATGAATGCCCTTCAGAACTTTTCTGTTTGTTTTACAGGATATCCCCGGGTGCGTCAATCCGGGCAGGCACTCGGCGGGGTTTTCCCTGCGGGGGCCGTCCCGCATGCAGGCCCTTACTCGTACCCCCTGGCCAGCAGTTCGCTTTTCGACGGGATCCCCGCCCGGCCGCCCGGCTTTGTCGCCACCTGCGCCGCGGCCCATACGGCAAGATCGAAGCTTCTCCCGGGATCCCAGCCCCGGACTAGTCCATAGGTGAGGCCGGCATGGAAGACATCGCCGCAGCCCGTCGTGTCGACGGCCTCGACGGCACAGGCGGGCTTCACGATGGATCGCCCTCTGAACAGGGCCGCATATCCTCTCGCACCAAGGGTCACGCCCGCTATCCTCGGGCCGAGCTCGGCGATCCTCCTGCACGCCCCGAGGGGGTCGTCGCCGCCGACAAGGGAACGGGCGAAGGATTCGGAGCTCACGAAGCAGTCGCTGAGGCGGGCCAGTTCGAGCATCCCCTCCCGGAGGGTCCCCGCGTCGACGGAAACGATGACCCCCGCTTTTTTGGCCATGGACGCGGCGGCAAGAGATGCCTCAATGAAGAGCCCGTCCGTGTGCAGGACGCGGGAGGCACGGAGGATGTCCATTCTGATTTCCGAGGGCTTGAGCGCCTCGCCCGTCGGCCTCTGCCAGAAGATGGTCCGCCACCCGCCGGGCTCCGAAGCGATGAAGGCAAACTGCGAGCTGTGTCCCGGCCTTTCGACAAGGCCTGCGGTATCGACGCCCTCATTTTGAAGAAAGCGGGCAATCTGCCTTCCGAACGGGTCATCGCCGGCAACACCGGCAAAATGACAGGCAAGCCCCCAGCGGGAAAGGGCCACCAGGGCCGTGGCTACGGGCCCGCCGCCCTGGATGACCATGTCGTGAAACTCACATTTCGTATCAGGATGAGGCCAGGCGGGGATGCGCCCGACATAGTCGAGGGAACACTGGCCGAGGCCAAAGACGTCCATCCGGTCTATCCAGTCTATTCAGTCTGTTCCGTCTTTGGGTCCAAATCCCCCTCTTTCCCCCTTTGATAAAGGGGGATGAAGGAGGATTTCTCTTTTCACTTCTTCACTCAGACACTCAGACACTTAGACACTTTTAACACTGTCGCGAAGCGGCCCGATCATTCGCAAATGCTGTCCGTCATGTCCCCCTTGAGCCAGCGGTCCACAAGGGCGCGGGTGAGTGCGATATCCCGGTTCGAGCGCTTTGCCGCCTCTTCCAGAATGCTCATCGTCGCCCGGACCTTTTCCTCCATGCCCAACAGGGCGTAGATCCGCACGCTCTGTTCCCAGTAATTCACGGCCGAGGCATCATCCCGAAGGCCTGCAGTACAGCGGCCCAGGGCGGTTAAGTCATCGGCGATCCCCCTGTAAAAGCCGGCTTTGCGGTCGCTTTCGAGGGCCTTTTCGAAATAGGGAACGGCCTCCTTGTACCGGGCCGTCCCGAGCAGCAGCTCCCCCATGGCGTGATTCGCGGCTGCCGCCCCGGCGGGATTCCTTCTGTCGATATTATCGAGAGCCTCTTTGAACATCCCCTCGGCCCCCTTGACATCGCCCTGCTTCGCAAGGAAAATGCCCTTCACCGTCATGGCCGGGACGAAGGGTTTGCGCCCGATGAGGATCTTCAGCGCCTCGTCGATGTTCTTCCCGGCAGCAGCGTAATCCCCCGTATCCACCTGGGCGGCCGCCAGGTTCGACAGCGTCTGTCGCACGTCCTCCTGATCCCCGAGACCCCTGTACATCCGCAGTGCATCCTCGAGGAAGGGGATCGCGGCTGCGGCCTCGCCCATGGCGCGGTACACGACACCGATGTTGTTTGCGCTCATGGCCATACCGCGGCTGTCCCCAATCGCCGTGTATAGCTCGTTGGACCTGTAGAAGTGATCCAGGGCACGGGCATAACAGCCCCGTTCATAGAACGGCATCCCCTTGTCGGTCTGCACGCTGCCGGCGCTGATGTGATCGGGCACGATCACCTCTTTTGTCCCGCCGCAGGATGCCAGGAGGAGCACGAAGATCAATGCGATTCCAATATTCACGGTTCTCATAGCCGCCTCATTTCCTCAGACCGGCGTCCAGGTCTTTCCCCTCGGGCTTCGGGGGAAGGTTTCCCCTGACGAAGGGGTTCTTTTCCAGGGCCTTGACGACACGGTTGATTTCATCCACTCCATCCCTGATTTCCTGGAGGCCTCGCTTCGTTGTCCGAATCACGGCCGGGACCTCGCGGCTTCCTTTCTCGAGGTTGACCGTGATTTCCCGGATGTTCTCCATGCTCTCCCGCAGATTGGCCGTCACCTCTGGGGTGGCGCCCTCGACATTTTTCAAGACATTATCGAGCCTCTCCATGGACGTGTTCACCCGGTTGATCAGCTCGTCGGACCGCAGGAGCTGACCCGCCGTCCCTTCACCTTCCTTCAGGCCGGTGGTTACCGTTTCCAGATTTTTCAGGTTTTTCTCGATGCTGTTCAGCGAGACGAAGAGCGGTCCCTTCGGGTCTCTCAATTCGTCAACGATGTCGGCGAGGTTCCGGATGGTCTCCGTCAGGCGCTTGGCCGTCTCCTCCACCTCGTACTCCGCCAGAATCTGCGCGAGGGTTTTCTTCTCTTCGGATTTGACCGTCTCCCCGGAGGGAATGAGGGGGCTGTCGGGTTTGCCCGGCCGCACGGCCACATACTCCGACCCGATGAGGGTGGGGCTCTCGACGGTGACCACCGTGTCCTGCCGGAACCGGGTGCGATACTCCTCGAAGATCAACAGCCGCACGCGAACGGCATCCCCGACGAGCTGCACGGATTTCACGTGCCCGATCTCGGCCTTGAAGAGCTTCACCGACGAGCCCGGCGCGAGGTTGTAGTTCTCCTTGAACTGCGCATAGTAGGTCACCGTCGGGCGGAACCAGTCCTTGCCGCGCCCGATAAGGACCACCGTGCCGATCATGAGGGCGACGACGAGGATGATGAAGACGCCGACGACCCGGTCCATCCTGCTGAATTTCAGTTCCATGACTCCCCCGGGACGGGACGGCCTTCAAACGACATTCACCACGCCGTCCCGAATGTAGATGTCTTTCTTCTTGAACAGGCGATCGTACTGCGTCAGCCCGGCATAGTAGACGCAGGGAATACCCGAATCGATCGCCTTCCGCGTCATCTCGATGTAGAGCTCGACGACCGGGCGGGCGAGAACGACAAAGGCCTGCTCGATGAGAAACACCTCTGCCCCCTTCGTCATCTCCCGGACGATGACGGCCGCACGGACATCCTCCAGCGCGACCTGGGCGGGACGAAGGTCGAGCTTTTCCTCGATCCCGAAAAGGCGGCAAAGCGACAAGACATCGTCGCTCAACTGCAGGTCCAGCTTGTTTTCGTGGTAGTAGCGGCCGAGCAACAGATTCGTCCTCAGCGTCCGGTTCCCAATCAGGGCGGCATCGGTCCCGAGATAGGCGATCCTTCTCCGGACGGGCAGGAGCCGGCGGGACTTGGTAAAATCCAGCGCTTCGTCCTTGAAAAAGTAAGTGCCCTCCTCCGGCGGCTCGAGGGTTGCCAGGGCCCTCAGGAAAAGGTGCGCATCGTCGATCCGGTCGGCATGAAGGCTGAAGGCATCCCCCTGCGAAAGGGAGAAGGAGAACTTCTGCAATCCCTTTCCCCGGCCCGTGGGGGCGTGCGCGTACTCTCTCAGTTCGACAATCGCCATAGCCAACCTACAGGATGAAGGCGGCAAAGAGAATGAAATTCACCGCCAGGCAGTAAATGAGGCAAGCAACGGCCCCCCTCGAAGTGGCAACGGGAACCTCCGTGATCCCCCTTTTGATGGCCAGCCCGTAGTGCAGCGCGATCACGGTAATCCCCACGCCGAAAAATAGGGCCTTGAGGGCGACTACGGCGATGTCGAGGCCCGTGATGGCCTTCCCGATCTGGGAGAGAAAATTCTGCAGGGGCAGGGTCGTGAGCGCCCAGGCGATGGCGTACCCTCCCAGCACGGAGGTAATGCAGAAAATCGTGATCAGGCAGAACATGGACACTGTGATGCCGATCATGCGGGGCACGTACAGGATATCGAGAGGGTTGATCCCCTGGAGCTCCAGGGCTTCGATTTCCCTCAGCACGTTCATATATCCCGTCTCGATGGTTATCGCGGTCGCGGACCGGAGAGTGACGATGAGCGCCGTGATGAGCGGTCCGACCTCGCGAATGAGCAGGGCCACCGTGATATTTCCCAGGTCATGCTGGGCCGCAACACCCGAGAGCTGCAGGATCATCATGCTCCCGAGCAGAAGTGCAATGGGGATCACGATCCACAGGGCTTCAACGGCCGTGAAATAGATCTGCTCGATGACGATTCGGACCCGGAGCCTGCGACCCATCCTGGGGTTGACGACGATCTGGCGCAGAATCCGGTAGAGGAAGGCCGACTGGTCCGCGTAGCGGTTCAGCCGAACCTCCGTCTGCCTTCCCACATACCCCACGAAATCCCGCACCGAAACGGCCTCCCGGAAACTCCTGCCCTGCGCGTAACTGCGGTAAAACTTTAAACGAAACCCCCCGGTTCGTCAACCGGGAAGTCTTTGCTGTCCCGGGCAGAGGTTTCCATTCCGGGCGGGTCGAGTCCTGCCCCCAGGCCGGAAGCGGATCCGCGCGAAGGAGAGAATCACAAAGGCCTCCCGCCCCAAAGGGCGGAAGGCCTTTTCATGACGGTCGAGTGCAACTGCGCAGCAGCTTGAACGCTATGGCTGCTTCTGAAGCTTTTCCTTGCGGATGTGCTCCACGAGCCCGCCTGCCTTGATGAGCCGCTCCATGAAGGGCGGGATCGGGCGGGCCTGGTAGGATTTCCCGCGGGTGAGGTTCTCGATCTTCCCGTTGATCAGATCGACGGAAAGCCGGTCGCCTTCCTGCAGATCCTCGGCGGCATCGGCCGACTCGAGGAGCGGCAGCCCGATGTTGAAGGCATTGCGGTAGAAGATCCGGGCAAAGCTCTTCGCGATGATGACGGAGACGCCGGAGGCCTTGATGGCGATAGGGGCGTGCTCCCGGGACGAGCCGCAGCCGAAGTTTCTTCCCCCCACGATGACATCCCCCGGCGAGACGGCTGAGGCGAATTCGGGTTTTCCGTCGGCAAAGGCGTGCTTTGCCAGCAAGGCCCCGTCGGAGACATTGCAGTAGCGGGCTGCAATGATGAGATCCGTGTCCACATCATCGCCGAACTTCCAGACTCTACCTTCGAATTTCATATCGTCTCCTTACAGTCGACAAGTGCCTGAGTGTCTAAGTGTCTGAGTGATCAAGTGATGGAGTGAAGAATGTTAGAAGCTTTCTTTCTTCACTCAGACACCATTTCACTCAGACACTGATTTCTATAATTCCTCAGGAGAGCCGATTCTCCCCAACACCGCCGATGCCGCCGCCACAAAGGGATTGCAGAGAAAGACCTCGCTCTTCGGGTGGCCCATGCGGCCGACGAAATTGCGGTTCGTCGTCGCCAGCGCCCGCTCGCCCGAGGCAAGGATCCCCATGTGCCCTCCCAGGCAGGGCCCGCAGCAGGGCGGCCCGATGACGGCGCCGGCCTCGAGGAACGTATCGATGATCCCCTCCTTCATGGCCGCTTGAAGGATGGTCGGAGTAGCCGGGATGACGATCAGGCGAAGGCCCGGCGCCTTCTTTCGGCCTTTCAGCAGACTCGCTGCATCCCGCAAATCCTCCAGCCACCCGTTGGTGCAGGAACCGATGAAGACCTGATCCAGCGTGACGTTTTTCGCCTCTGAGACCGGCTTCACGTTTGCCGGCGAGGGGGGGAAGGCGATCTGCGGCTCGAGGGAGCTCACGTCGATCGAAATGGTTTTTTCGTATTTCGCGCCGGCGTCACTCTTGAGGAAAACGGGTTCCCACCGGGCACGGCCCTTCACGTAGGCGCGGGTGGTCTCATCGGGCTCCATGATCCCGTTTTTCGCCCCCGCCTCGACGGCCATGTTCGCCATGGCGAACCGGTGCGGCATGGAAAGCGCGCGGAGGGTATCGCCGCAGAACTCGAGAGCGCTGTACAACGCCCCCTCGACGCCGATCTCGCCGATGAGGCGAAGGATCAGGTCCTTTCCGCCCACGTGCGGCCGCAGGGTTCCCGAATATTGGACCCGGATTGTCGGCGGGACGCGAAGCCAGATCTCGCCCGTGGCCATCACGGCAGCCATGTCGGTGCTCCCCACACCGGTGGAAAAGGCCCCCAGGGCCCCGTAGGCGCAGGTGTGACTGTCGGCCCCGATGATCACCTGGCCCGGGACGACCAGGCCCTGCTCCGGCAGAAGCACGTGGCCGATGCCGGCCTCACCGACCTCGTAATAAAGCTCGAGCTGCTGCTCGCGGGCAAACTCACGCATGAGCTTGGCCTGCTCGGCCGAGGCGATGTCCTTGTTCGGCACGAAATGGTCGGCCACAAGGGCAACCTTCTTTCGATCGAAGACCCTCGGGGCGCCGATCTCCTTGAAAACCTGGATGGCGATGGGGGCCGTGAAATCATGGGCGAAGGCCAGATCCACCTTTACCTCGATGAGGTCCCCCGGTGCAACGCTCTCGAGCCCCGCGTGCGTGGCAAGTATTTTCTCCGTGATTGTCATTGGCATCGTTATGCAACTCCAGCAAAGTGTTCGATAAGAGGTTCTTAACCGAAAGGCTTGTCAAAAATGGCCAAATGCAAGGCAGCCGACATCCCGAGGAGCGAGGCGTACTTAGTGTGTACGTTGAGCGACGAGGGACGAGGCGAACGCCGCAGAGGGCCGTTTTTCACAAGCCTCCTTTAGGCTACGGCCTTGCGGGCTTCCTTGCCGTTCCTGTTGAGCCGATCCTTGCTCAGCTTGTACTGGATGCTGTCCACCAGGGCAAGCCAGCTTGCCTCGATGACGCTCTCGGAGACCCCGATCGTGCTCCAGATGTCCTTGTCGTCGCGCGACTCGATGAACACGCGCACTTTTGCCGCCGTGCCCTCGCTGCCCTCGAGGATGTTCACCTTGAAGTCGGTGAGGTGCATCCGGGCAAGCTCGGGGTAGAATTTCACGAGGGCCTTGCGCAGGGCGTTGTCCAGCGCGTTGATCGGGCCGTTGCCCTCGGCGGCGGTGATCTCCGTGTCCCTGCCCACGATAACCTTGATGAGGGCCTGGGCGCGGGAGGGCTCGTTGCCCTGCTTTTCGTTTATAACACGGAAGCATTCGAGATAGAAGGGCTCTTCGAACTCGCCCGTGGCCTTGCGGATGATGAGGGCAAGGGAGCCGTCGGCGGCTTCGAAGGTGTAGCCTTCGTTTTCCATGTGCTTGATCTCCTCGACGATCCTGCGGCTCCGTGAGTCGTCATCGCCCAGCGAGAGCCCCAGTTCGGCGGCCTTGTACTCGATGTTGCTCTTGCCGGAGAGATCCGAGACCAGGACCCGGCGGTGATTGCCGGTGAGCTCGGGCCGGATGTGCTCGTAGGCCTCGGTGTTCTTGAGCACGGCGTGGACGTGGACGCCCCCCTTGTGGGCGAAGGCGCTGCGGCCGACGAAGGGCCTCGAGTTCACGGGGGTGATGTTGGCGATCTCGCTCACGAAGAGCGACAGTCGCGTGAGCTCTTTGAGCGCGCCCTCGGGCAGGCAGGGCATCTTCATCTTGATCTCCAGGTTGGCCATGATGGGGACGAGATCCGCGTTGCCGCATCGCTCGCCATAGCCGTTGATCGTCCCCTGCACCATCCGGACGCCTTTTTCGACGGCGGCCAGCGTGTTGGCCACGGCAAGCCCCCCGTCGTTGTGGGCGTGGATGCCGAGCCGTTCCCTCGGAATCAGGGCGGCCACCTCGTCCACCACCCGTGCGATCTCCGAGGGAAGCGTCCCCCCGTTGGTGTCGCAGAGCACGATCATTTCGGCGCCGTTTGTGAAGGCCGCCTCGATCGTCTGAAGGGCGTAGCGGGGGGTTGCCCGGTAGCCGTCGAAGAAGTGTTCGGCGTCGTAGATGACCTCCTTTTTCTTCGACTTCAAATAAGCAACCGTCTCGCCGATCATGGCGAGGTTCTCCTTCAGGGAGACCTTCAGAATCTCCTTGACGTGGAAATCCCAGCTCTTGCCGAAGATGGTCACCGTCGGCGTCTGCGCCTCGAGCAGGGCCTGCACGTTCGGGCACTCGCTGGGCGGGGTGTGAGCCCTTCGCGTGCTCCCGAAGGCGGCAAGGCGCGCGTTTTTGAACTTCACCTTCCGGGCCAGCTCGAAGAAGCGCATGTCCTTCGGGTTCGAGCCGGGCCATCCCCCCTCGATGTAGGCGATCCCGAACTCGTCGAGGCGCCTGGCCACGCGGATTTTCTCCTCGGCCGAAAAACTCACCTGCTCGCCCTGGGCGCCGTCCCGCAGGGTCGTGTCGTAGATCACAACCGCTCTCTTGTCCATCTTTCTCAATCCCCCTCGAAATAAAAAATCCGTTACCAGGGAGCCTGATAACGGATTTGGTTGATTCCTTCCGGTTATGCCATCAAGCCATCATCAGCCCCCTACGCCGCCCGGACGTATGCCGATTATGTCGATAATAATAGCGATGATGGTGCCGATGATGCTCTTCATTTCGAAAATTGAACCTCTTGAAAGTTGGCAGAGCATAAAGTGTGCCGACCCTTTTGTCAATGAAATTTTATCGTGCCGGCTTTCCATCGCGTCGCGAGCCGCGCCCGGCCCCGCAGAAGAGAAAGACGGCGGCGCCGAGCCACCCGAGAAGTCCCACCGCCTCGCGCCCTGCGCCCAGCAGGGTCTCGCTTGCGGCCACGACGGGCGCAAGCACGGCCCTCACGCCGGTTCTCAGGCCCTCGTCGGCGGCGATGACATCTGCCATAGGGGGAGACAGGGTGTAGTAAAGCTCCACGAAGGCCCTGCCCGAGTGGGAGGGCAGGAGGTAGACGTCGCGGAACTCCCTCAGCGTGACCACCCGCGGCTCCAGTGCCGAGCCGAAGGCCGCCGTGGCGATGAAGCATCCGCCGCCCCCTCCGCCGCTGCTGCTGCCGCTGGCGGGCGGCGGAGCCGCGGTGGTGAAACTCCATGAACTCGACGACGCAAGAGCAACGCCTTCGCTGTCCTGCACGCCGGTGGTAAGCGTCGCCGTAAAGCTTGTGCTGTAGACCAGGTTCGCCGAAGGGGTGAAGGTTGCCGTCTGCGTCCCCGCATCGTATGACACGGAACCCGAAACAGGCGAACCTCCCTGAGTAAGCGTGAAGGACGAGGTGGTGATCGACGAGGCGCTCATGGTCTCGCTGAACGTGACGGACACCGTTGTGCTAGGGCTCACCACCGTTGCCCCGCTTGAGGGGCTTTGACCGGAGATGGTCGGCGGCACTCCCGCCTGGGTAACGTTGAACGTTTTCCCGGCAACGGTCAGCGCACCCGTACGGGATTTAGCGCCCGTGTTCTGCGTCACGGAATAATTCACCGTCCCGTTCCCCGTACCGCTCGCCCCCGAGGTGACCGTAATCCACCCGGCAGTGCTGACAGCCGTCCAGGCACAGCCGCTCTGCGTTGTGACGGTAACACTGCCGGAACCCGCCGGCTGGCTCAGGGACTGACTGCTCGGGGAAAGAGAATAACTGCAGGAAGACCCCGTGTATCGAAGGGTGTAATCCCCGAAATTCACGACCGTGCCGAGATCGGAGTAGGCGATCTTGAAATAGCCCGATTCTCCCCAGCCCGCTCCCCAGCTGTTCTTCACGATGAAGTACTGGCCGGCGTCGCTGTACCCGACGATGAGGACGGCATGGCCGCCTTCGAGAGACCCCGTCGTGTACGTGTAGACCCCGCCCGAGTATGAATAAAAATCGGTGTAGACATCCATGGTCGTGACGAGCGGCCCGTAGCTCACGAGCGCGTCCCTAATGGCGCTCACCGTGGGGGACGTGGTAGTCACGTAGCCCCAGCTCACGATCTGATACGTGGAGGTCTGGTAGGCGGAGCAGGCGCTGCCGCAGCTGCCATCTCCCCCGGTGTAGGGATAGCAGGTCTCCAGGGGCAGTCCGGTATCCCGGATGTAATTGGAGGCGTAGGAGATGTACCCCCCGCTGCAGCTGCCCGCGTCGTTTCCGCCCGAGGAGCCGCAGGAGATGAGGACTTGCTCGGAGAGGTTGAGATCGATGCCCGGCGTGTTTTCGGCGCGCAGAACCGACGATTCCAGGGCCGCTGTCGTGGCGAAGGCCCAGCAACTGCCGCAGCCCCCTTGATTTCTCACGGGTGTAACGAAGTTCACCGCTGTTGTTTCGCCAGTCGAGACTCGGCGGCGCGCCCACGATGGGGGGCTCCGCCATGACCATCATCTCCGCTCCGACAGGCATGTCCGGTTTGATCAGCCCAAGACGGGCCCTTCGCTCCGCCGGGCTGAGTTGTGTCATGGACGTTTTCGCCGGCCTGCCAGTTGGCCTGCTTTGCGGCGATCGCGGCTCTGACCTGTAAGACCTCATCGGCGAGGGACAACGAAGCGGCGAAGACAATAGAGGCCGCAAGGAGGAAGGCAACACCGATCCGGGTTTTTCTCATGGGGCACGTCCTGTGAGCGAATTTCTGCGACGATGCGGCCGCGGCGAGTCCATTCACCGCTCACTCCGGGGTAACCTGTCCCGGATCCCCATCAGCGGGGCGCTGCATCGCCGGGTGCCAGCGAGGGGAAATCGAACAGGATCGGTGTGCAGGTCCCCCGCGTGATCACTTTGAGCGTGCAACCTAACCGCTTTCCCGGCCGGATGTCAAATTTTTCGATGAAGGCCCTATCGGGGGGCATCTCCCGGTCCGGAAGGAGGGAGAATGTCCTCTGCAGCGCCGCCTTTCCCAGGGGCTCCTCGACGGGCCCTTCGGGGATGAAGCGGAATTTCACGTCGAACCGCCCGCCGGCCGCCGCGGCAGGAGCGTCCACGGGGGCTACCGAGACAATCTCGGCCTGCCCCGGGTAGGATTTGTACTCGCAGGGCCCTCCCACCAGGGGTCCCCGTGTCGTTTCCGAACCTGTCATGGAGCAACCGATCCCGGGCAATAATGCCACAGTATAGATAATCGTAAAAAATCCCAATTTCTTGAGTGAAAACCACCACCGTGTCGACGTCGGTCTTTCGTCATGCCTCTGGCCCATCACGCCCTCCCTGTTTAACCTGTTTTTCGGTTTCCCGCCTCTTAAACTTTACAACAATACAGATGCAGGAACTGGGGAATTGGGAATCCCGAATCCCTTTTCCTCTTCACTCAGACACTTAGACACTCAGACACTCAGACACTCCGTCACTTCCTTTTTCACTGCTGCGAAGCAGCGTCTTGGGGTTTCCAGATCACCCCCATGGCCCGCTCGAGGGCCGCCAGGGCAATGTGGTAATCGCTCAATGCGTTGGACCAGGAGGCCCTAGCGAAGGTCAGGAGTGTCAGGGCATCGAGGACGTCCGTCATCCTGGATACCTGCTCCCGGTAACGCTCCTGGTTGATCCGGTAGTTCTCATCGGCCTGTTCGATCGATGTCCGCGTCACGGCGATGAGCTTCTCGGCCTCCTTCACCGCTAGCCAGGCATTCTTCACTTCCAGGGCAACCTGGTCTTTCACGTTGGTGAGCGCATTGACGGCCTGCTTTTCCCGGCTGACGCTCGCATCGCGGGAGTACTTCGTTCGGCCCCATTCCCAGAGATCCCACGTCGCCACGGCCGCCACGGCCCAGTTTTCCGGATTCCTGTAGGCTGAGCCGTTGAGATCGGCACTGTCCCCGTAGCGCTGGTAGCTTCCGACAAGATTGACCGACGGGTAGAATTCGCTCTCCACGACCTTGACCTTTTTCCCCGCCTGTTCTGCCCTCAGGGAAAAGACCTGGATCTCCGGCCGGTTGTCCATGGCGGCCTGCAGGCACTCGTCGAAGTCCTTCCCGTAGGGTTTGTAGTCGAGGATATCGACGACAGCGACCGGGGTGCTGATGGGACGTCGAAGAATCGTGTTGAACCGCGCATGGCTCTCCTCCAGGCGGTTTTCGGTCCGGACAAGAGACTGGGTGCCGTCGGCGAGCCTCACCTCGGCCTGCAGGTAATCGTTGCGGGGAACGAGGCCGACCTCGTAAAAGTTTTTCGCGAGATCCTTCTGGGCGATGAACTGTTCAACGGACTGTTTCGCCACGCCGACAAGACGCTTCGCCTTGAGGATGGTGTAGTAGGACCGTTGCACTTCCAGGACAATGTCCTGAACGGTGCCCATCTCTTCGTGCTTCGAGGCGTCGAGCCCCAGACGGCTGATGTCATAGTTTGCCTCGAGCCGGCCTCCTGTGAAGAGGGGCTGCCTGGCATCGAGGGACCAGGTGTAGTTGTCCTGAGTTCCGACCGTCAGGGTATTGATGGGGGAGGGTGGCGGCTGCTTGATATACTGCGCCGGGTCGTTATGGGTGTAATTGTAGGTTGTGCTCAATTTCGGGAGAAACCCCGTGAAGGCTTCCTTCTTCCGCGCCTCCGACGCGGCGACCCCCTCCCTGGCCGACTGGATGATGACACTCTGCTTCAGGGCGATATCAATGCTCTGCTCGAGCGTCAGCGGCACCGTGCTTTCCTGGGCAAGTGCGATACCGACAGAGATCAATATTAAAAAAACACCGGTTGACATTCCCACCCGGACCAATCGCTTCATAACCATCACCTCACTAAAACGTCTTTTCCCGAATCCCGATGCCTGATGCCTGATTCCCGACTCCCGCCGCCTCCGGCGGCTCAATCCAGCCGCTTCCTGAACCGCCCTAGGGCCCCCGCGAAGACCACCATACCCATGATGATGAGGGCCAGGTACTGGGGCCACAGGACCGAAATTCCCACGCCTTTGAGAAAGATCCCCCGGATGATGACAAGCATGTAACGCAGGGGGTCCAGGTATGTGAGCCACTGCACGACGAGCGGCATGTTCTCGATGGGGAAGACGAACCCCGAGAGCATGAAAAACGGTACGATGAAAAAGAAGGTCGTCATCATGGCCTGCTGCTGCGTGGCCGAGATGGTGGAGACGAAGAGCCCGATGCCGAGGGTGCTCAAGAGAAACAGGCACAATCCGAGAAACATCAGGGGGGCGCTCCCCACGATGGGGATGTCGAACCAGAAAACGGCGAAGAGGGTCACGGCCACCATCTGGGCAATCGAGATCAGGATGTAGGGAATCGTCTTGCCGAGGATGAGCTCGAAGGGCCGCATGGGCGTCACGATGAGTTGCTCCATCGTCCCCACCTCCTTTTCCTTGATGATGGCCATGGAGGTAAAGAGAAGCGAGATGATCATGATGAGGACGGCCACCATCCCCGGGACGAAGAAAGCACGGCTTTCCAGGTTCGGGTTGTACCACGTGCGGACCCGCGCGTCGATCCGGCCGTAGTCGATCCGCTGGGGGACAAGCTGCCGGATGAAGTCCTGGTTCAGTTTCTCGAGGACCTGGAGCGTGTAGGCGACCCGCACCCCGGCCAGGTTGCTCATGCTCCCGTCGGCCAGCACCTGGACGGCCGCTGTCTCGCCCTTGCGGATGCGCTCGCTGAAGTCGGGACCGATCTTGATGGCGATGTCCACCTTTCTGCGCAGCAGAAGCTCCTCCAGCTCCCGGGGATCGTCCACCTGGTGAGTAACACGGAAGATGGGGCTTCCCTCGAAGGCATCCCGAACAAGCCGGCTTTCCCGCGTCCGGGACTGGTCCAGAAGACCGACCTTGACATCCCTCACGTCCGTGGAGACGACGTAGCCGAAGATGAGAAGCATGGTGAACGGCATGATGAACAGGATCGGCCGGTTCTTCTTGTCCCGGAAGAGCTGGATGAACTCCTTTCTCACGATTTCGCGGATCCGGATCCAGTTCATTCTATAGCCCCTCTTTCCTCATCTTGACCACGGCAGCAGCGGCGCCGACGAGAAACATGACGAGCAGCACCAGGAAGCTCGGCCAGAGGTAGCTCATCCCCACATTGCGGAGAAACAGCCCGTTCATGATGTCGATGTAGTACGTCGCCGGGACGATCCAGGTCACGAACTGAAGCATCCGGGGCATGTTCTCCACGGGAAACACGAAGTTCGAAAGCAGAAGCGCCGGCAGGTACGAAACGAGCAGCGCGATCTGGTTTGCCACGAGCTGGGACTTCGTGGCTATCGAGATGAAGAGCCCCAGCCCCAGCGCAACCGACAGGTAGATCGAAGAGGCCAGGATCATCAGCCAGAAGCTCCCCTTCATGACCACCCCGAAGAGCAGCTGCCCCATGAGCAGCGCCACGAGGACGTCCGTCATCGCGATGAGGAAATAGGGGATCGCCTTCCCGGTGAGAAACTCGACGGCGTTGATCGGGAGAGACCGGATCGTCTCCATGGTCCCGTTTTCGTATTCCCGGGCGATGACGAGCGAGGTCAGCATGGCCCCCACGATCATGATGATGACGGCGATGATGCCGGGGACGATGAAGTTGCGGCTCTCGAGCTCCTCGTTGAACCAGACCCGAACGCGCCCTTCTACGGCCGGGCGCAGGTTGTCGAGGCCTTGCCGGCCGAGGAAGTCGACGAGCAGTCGCGAGTTGTATCGCTCGACGAAGGAAGTGATATAGCCCCGGGAGATGGTCCCGATGTTCGGGTCGCTGGCATCGATCAGGACCTGCAGCGGCGCTTCGCGGTTCGAGCGGATGTTTTCGGTCCACCGCGGCGGGATGACCAGCGCAATCGTCGCCTTGCCGGCATCGAGCCAGGCCACGGCAGCTCGTTCGTCGGGAAGATAGGTAACCAGGTCAAAGTAGGCCGAGGCGTCGAGACGGCCGGCGAAATCCCGGGAGAGCTCCGTGCGGTCGTGGTCGACGATGACGACCTTCACGTTGTCCACGTCGAGCGAGAGCGCATAGCCGAAGAGCAGGATGAGCAGCAGCGGCAGCGCAAAGGCCATGTACAGGCTCCGGTAGTCCCGGACGATGTGGTAGAACTCCTTCCGGGCCACGGCCTGTATGTTTCGGGGATTGATCAACATTGACGTCTGTTCCGTCTGTCCCGTCGTTCCGCGGGGCGGCATCTCGAAGCCTGCAGTCTACAGCCTACAGCCGACAGTAAAGACCTGCCATCTGTTGGCTGTTGGCTGTCAGCTGTCGGCTGGCCATTTGCCTCGTCCCGACACCCTGGTCCCTAGTCCCTTTCCGTTCTTGTCATCAGCCTTATAAACGCATCATTGAGCGTTGCCTTTGGCTCCCCCGGGCAGACCTCCGCGATGATCTCGCCAGGGCTCCCGATGGCGACGATCCTCCCCTCGTTGATCATGACGATCCGGTCGCAGTTCAGGGCCTCGTCCATGTAATGCGTCGTGACAAAGATGGTGACCCCTTCTGCGGCCAGCTTCCGGATGAATTCCCAGAAGTGCCGCCTGGTGATGGGGTCGACGCCGGAGGTGGGCTCGTCCAGAAAAAGGATCTCCGGCCGGTGTAGAAGCGCGCAGGCGAGCGCCAGGCGCTGACGCCACCCGGGCGGCAGCTCACGGGTGAGCCGGTCCTTCACCTCCTCCAGGCGGGCCTGGCCGAGGGCCCAGCCGGTGCGCTCGCCCCACTGACTCTCGGGGACGCTGTAGATTCCCAGGTAGAAGCGGATGTTCTCGACGGGTGTCAGATCTTCGTAGAGGGAAAATTTCTGGGACATGTAGCCGATGGTCTGCTTGATGGACTCGGACTGGCGAACGACGTCGTAACCGGCGACCTGCCCCGAACCCGACGAGGGGGTGATGATGCCGCAGAGCATCCGGATGGTGGTCGATTTACCGGCGCCGTTGGGCCCGAGGAAACCGAAAATCTCCCCCCGCTCAATCGAGAAGCTGACGCGGTCCACGGCAACGAAATCGCCGAAGCGCTTCTCCAGGTCTTTCACGGAGACAATCTCAGGATTTGACGTTGTCACGGGCAAGCGCTCCGTCTGTTTCCTCGATGCGGTGGATCATGGCGTCCTCCAGGCTCGCGAAGGACGACCGGATCTCATCGGGCGAGCCGTCGGCCAGGATGCGGGCGCGGTGCATCAGGGCAAGCCGGCCGCACTTCTCACCCTCGTCGAGGTATGCCGTCGAGACGACGATCGTCATCCCCGAGCGTTTCATCTCCAGGAGAATCTCCCAGAACTCCTGGCGGGAAACGGGGTCCACCCCGTTGGTCGGTTCATCGAGGACGAGAATCCGCGGCTCGTGCACCAGCACGCAGGCAAGACCCAGCTTCTGCTTCATTCCCCCGGAGAGCTTTCCCGCAGGGCGCTCGGCAAAGGGCAGGAGGTTGGAGAAGCCGAGGTAGCGCTCCCTACGCTTCGTTCTCTCGGCGCGGGGAATCCCGAAGATATCCATGAAGAAGGCCAGGTTCTCGTCGACAGTCAGATCCGGATAGAGACCGAACCGCTGGGGCATGTACCCGATGAGTCGCTTCACCTTTCGCCTGTCCGAGACGGCGTCGATCCCGTCCATCAAGATTCGCCCTGACGTGGGCTCGATCATGGTGGCCATCATGCGCAGCAGCGTCGATTTTCCCGCCCCGTCGGAACCGACCAGGCCGAAGATCGTCCCCTCCTCGATCGCCAGCGTCACGTCCTGGACGGCCGTGACCTGCCCGAACCGGCATGTGACATTCTCGACCTCGATGATGGGTCTACCGGTTGTCACGGTTGTATCTTCCCCCGCCTGAAGCCTGTAGCCTGCAGCCTTTAGCCTTGAGCCTTATTTGAGCCACGCATCCGCCGGCATCCCCGTCTTGAGCTCCAGGTTCGGGTTCGGCGCGGTGATCTCCACGAGGTATACGAGCTTGACACGCTCCTTGTGAGTCTGAATGATCTTGGGGGTAAATTCGCCTTCCGACGCGATGAACGTCACCGTTCCCTCGAAGGTCTTGCCGGCAAGGCTGTCGACCTTCACGTTTGCCTTCTGGCCCTGCTTCACGTTTCCGATCTCCGTCTCCCCGACATAGATCTTCACCTTGACGGAAGTGAGATCAGAGAGGCTCAGGGCCTGGCGCGTCGGGGTCACGACTTCGCCCTGCTCGATATTTTTGCTCGTCACGATCCCCGCAAAGGGGGCCCGCAGCTGCGTCCGGTCCAGCTGGATGCGGGCCTGCTCGAGGGCGGCTTTCGATGCCGCGGCCTGGGCCCGAGAAGCCTCCACCTCGCGCTCGGTGACTCCGATCCGGCCCAGGTTGCCCTTCGCCTGCCTCAGCACCGCCTCGGTCTCCGCGAGTTTTGAGCGCGCCGTATCGGAACTGAGTTTTACCGTCTCCCACTCCTTCTTGGAGACGACCTGTCTGGAGTAGAGCTGATCATAACGCTCCTTGTTCGACTGCGCCTCCGTAAGCACGTCGCGGGCACCGGCAACACCGGCCTCGGCCCGCGCCACATCATCGGGCAGGGTCTTGCGGTAAACCTCCATAAGCGCCGACGCCTGGTCCTGACTCCGCTCCGAGCGGTCGAGCGTCGCCCTCGCCTGATCGCGGGCCGCCTCGAACTCGGCGCGGTCAAGCTCCGCAAGGGGCTGGTCCTTCTCCACACGCTGTCCCTCCGTGACGAGCACCTTTACCACCTTGCCCCCGACCTGGAAGGATAGGTTCGAAATGGTGGCGGCCTCGACGGTCCCCGAGTAATAGAGTCCGTCTTTTTTCAGGCTCTGCTGACCGAACCAGACCATGAGTCCCGCTCCGAGCAGCAGTGCGACAAACGCAGCGATGATGATCTTTTTCTTTTTCAACGAATCCCTCCTCGATCGGTCTGGTCTGGTTTATGCCCATTATTCCGAATTCGGGCCCTTTTCGCCATCCTTTTCACGTTGCCGGCTTCCCGCGCCTGGCCGCCGGGGCGCGAATCGCGACGGGACGGGGCCCAGGGGAGTAAACACTTAGTGGCATGAACGCGTCGGGGATGTCAAGGCGAACGCAAGAAGGGCAAGGGGAAAAGAGGCGTGTCGCGTGCAACGGGTAGCGTATGAAGGAGTGCCTGAGTAAAGAGAAGGGCTTCAGGCTTCAGGCTTCGGGCTTCGGGCTTCGGGCTTCAGGATTCAGGAATTCGGATGCCTGATCGCGGCCGCGAAGCGGCTGCCTGATACCTGAAGCCTGTGCGAAACGCCGGTTGTTCGTGATACGCGGTTAGATGAAGGTGTGGCTTTGGGGAGATGGGAGGGGGGATTCTCCTATACCCTATACCCGATGCCCTTTACCCTGGCCGCTGCCGCTTCGCGGCATGGCCGGGCGTGCGAACCCGCTGCAGGCGGGCAGCTCCTGCCCGCAGCGTCTCGTCCCGTGTTCACGCTTTCCGGATCGCAAGCCCGCCGAGGCCGCGATGTCACTCCTGGATGTCGAAGTGGCGATCGAGACGCATCGTCTTCAGCAGCCCCAGGATCTCCTTCGACACGTGGATGATCGCGAGTCGGCCCTGCTTCTTCTTGAGCGAGTTGTGGGCCGCGATCAGTACCCCGAGGCCAATGGAGTCGATCATCTGCACGCCGGCCAGATCGATGGTCACGTCCGTGACGCCTTCCTCGATGAGGGACCATAGGTTGCGCCGCAACTCCTGGGCATAGGAGGCGACAATGTCCCTGCCCGGCGCGATCAGTGTCTGCTTCTGCTGTTTGATTGCTTCTTCCATGAAACCTCCTGTTGGTTCAATCTTCATGATGTACGGTGGCACAAGGCTCGCGGCGTCACTCACTCTGCCAGAAGACGGCGAGCCGGTTCCCCTTTTCGTTGTAGTGAAAGCCCGAGGAATAGAGCGTCATGATGGCCGTTCCCCGGCCGGATTCCGAGGTGATGTCGGGCACGTCGCCCGTCAGGCTTTTCCAGTCAAACCCGTCGCCGTCGTCCTCCACTTCCATGGTGAGCCTGCCCGACTCGAACCGGAGACTGTACCGGATGCGCGAGTCCTCCTCGTGGCGGCTCCCGTAAAGCACCGCGTTGGTGAGGGCTTCCCTCATGATGAGCAGGACTCCGAAGGGGTTGACCCCCGCGCCGCTCTCCACGAGAAAGCGCTTCGTCTCCTCGCCCGCCCGGTCGATGTACCGCAGCTTCGGCGAAAGAAAGACCGTCAGGTTTCCCGGTGCCTTGCTGATTTCGAAAACATCCATGCAACCCTTCCTTGCTACCAGACCTCTGCAAAATACGAGTCCCGATGACCCTCTCCGGGCGACACCGTCACACCTCCACGCCGAGCAGCAGGACATCGTCCTGCAGACGACCCCGGTCCGGGCAGATCAGGGATACGATCTCGTTTACGGCCTCTTCGATGGGCATATCCCGCGTTTCTACGCAGCAGGCCATGAGCGCGTCGATCCCCTCCTCCCGGCCGCGGGGGTCCTCCCCGAAAACTTCCAGCAGGCCGTCCGTGAAGAGAAAGAAGCGGTCTCCCCCGCTGACGCTCACGCAAAGCGGCTCAAAGAGGACATCCTCGAAGACGCCCAGGATGTCGCCCTCGGCCGCCAGCGGCCGGATCTCCCCGCCTGCACTGAGAACCAGCACCGGAGGATGCCCCGCATTGACAACGGTCAGCTTCGAAATCCGGCGGTCGAGCTGCGCGTAGACGCCTGTCAGGTGCTCGCCGTTTTTCATGAGGCTCATGAACACCCGGTTGATGACCTGCATCGTCTCTGCGGGCGTGATCTGCGGTCCCGTGTTCTGGCTGATCAGGGCCTTCAAGGCAAAGGTGTTGTAGGAGGCGCGGATGTCGTGCCCGCTGAAATCGGCGGCGAAATAACCGAAGGCCCCCTCCTCCACGGGAAAGACGTCATAGAAGTCCCCGCCGGCTTCGATGATGGGGATGTAGCTCACCCCGAAGAGCGCCCCGGGGAACTCCACCGGCCGTGGCAGGATCGCCTGCTGGGCCTCGTGGACCTGTTTGAGTTTTGCCGCCTGCAGCTCGATGATGCTCCGAAAGGTGTCCCGCGTCTCGAGGTGCCGGCCCACCCGCGCGAGGACCTCCGTCTTGTCGAAGGGCTTGGTCATGTAATCCACGGCCCCGAGTTTCAGCCCCGTCACCTTGCTCTCCGTGTCGGTCTTGGCCGACAGGAAGACGATGGGGATGTGGGCCGTTTGCGGGTCCTTCTTCAGCTTCTCGCAGGACTCGAAGCCGCTTTCGCCCGGCATCATGATATCCAGCAGGATCAGATCCGGCAGGCGCAAAGCGGCAAGGCCCCTGCCGTCGGGCCCATTTTCGGCCGCAAGCGTCCCGTAGCCGGCACCTTTCAGGATTTTTTCCAACAGCCTGACGTTCACGGGGTGATCGTCGACAATCAGGATCGTCCCCTTGCTTTCCGTAATTTCCCTGATTTCCATGGGTCCCGGTGACATGCTTTTATCCTTCATAGGGGGTCGGCGTTATGCCCGGATGCTCTGGCAAGGCCCGGTGCCCCGCCGTTTCCCTTCTTTTGCAACCCGTTTCCGGTGAGCACCGCCTTGACGCTCCGGGAGAGCTGCTCCAGGTTGAAGGGCTTCTGGATGAAGCCGTTGCACCCCCGCTCGAGGATCTGCGTCGCCTCCCCGTCGATGCTGTACCCGGAGAGCAGCAGCACCTTCACCTCGGGGTTCATCGCCTTCATGCAGTCATAGGCCTGCCCCCCGCCCATCTTGGGCATGACGATGTCCAGCAGAACGAGGTCGATCTCGTCGCGCCGTCCCCGGTAGACCTCCACGGCCTCCTCGCCGTCGCGAGCCGTGATGACGCGGTATCCCATGGTCTGCAGCAGGTCCCGGCCGATCTCGAGCATCATCTGCTCATCGTCGACGAGCAGAATGGTTTCGCTGCCTCGCTTGATCGGTTCGTGCACCTCGGCGCCGTTGCGCGCGACGGGCTTGTCTGTCGCGCTGAGATAGATCCGGAACGTCGTCCCCTTCCCCTTCTCCGATTCCACGTCGATGAACCCGCCGTGTCCCTTGACGATGCCGTAGACGGAGGCGAGCCCCAGCCCCGTCCCGCGCCCCATCTCCTTGGTCGTGAAGAAGGGCTCGAAGATCCGCTCCATGGTCTTGCGGTCCATGCCCGTCCCGGAGTCCGTCACGGTGAGCAGGACGTAGTTGCCCGGTTTGGGGTTGTAGAGCTTTCCCTTCATGGCATGGTGGTCTGTATTGACCGTCCGGACCACGAGGCTCCCGCCGCCCGGCATGGCGTCGGCGGCATTGACGAAGAGGTTCATGAGGACCTGCTCGAGCTGGCCGGCGTCGGCCTCGATGGCGAAGAGATCGCGGGTCAATTCGTGGTGGATGAGGATCTCCTTTCGCGTCCGGTTGAAGGTTTCACAGGCCTCCTGGACCAGCAGGTTGAGGTCGATGGGCCTGACCTCGTAGCGGCCCTTGCGGGCATAGCCCAAAAGCTGGGCCGTGAGACGGGAGCCGCTCTGGACCTGTTTCTCGATGCTTTTGAGCCGCTCGAAGAAGGGGTGTTTCAGGTCCAGGTCGAAGAGCATGAGCGAGATGTTCCCCTGGATGACCATGAGGAGGTTGTTGAAGTCATGGGCGATGCCGCCGGCCAGGGTGCCCACGGCCTCCATCTTCTGGGCGTGGTGGAACTGGGCCTCGATCTGCTTGCGCTCGCTCACGTCGTCGAGCACCATGATGAGGGTCCGCTTCATGTCGTCGCGGATCGGCAGGAGCTTGATCATGAACTCCCGGTCGTTGAGCTTCACGGGACTGTCGGCTGCCACGATACTCGCCTCGGCCGTCACGCGGTCGATCATCTCCCGCACCAGGTCCTTGTCCCTGCTGGTGAAGAGGCCGAGCACGCTCGAGGCCAGAAGCCGCTCCTCGGGAATGCCGGCGAGGGTGATGGCCGCGGGGTTGGCAAAGACGATGCGGCCCCCCGGAGTGATCTCCAGGATGCCCTCGGAGAGGCTTCCCAGCACACCCTCGTAGTGCTTCCAGATGGAGAGCAGCTCCTTTGTGATCTGCCGCGAGTAGAGGTTCTCGACGCCGAAGATGCGCTCCTGCACGTCCCGCGTGCCCCGGTGCTCGGCATCGTGGAGCGCGGCAGCGACATACTGGCCCATTTTGCCCAGCGGTCCCTTGGCAATGCAGGCATTGGCCCCGATGGCCCGAAAGTCGAGTTGCTCCTCGGCGGCGGCGGCCGAGAGGATGATGAGGTAGGTGTCCCTCATCTCGGGCATGGCCCGGATGATCTGGCAGAGCTTCTTGCCGTCGATATTGGGCATGATAAGATCCACGAAGATGATGTCGGGGCGGTAGGTTTCCAGGATATCAAGGGCGTGCAGGCCATCCTCGGAGATGCGGACCTCGTGTCCGATCTTGCTCAGGAACTTGGACATGTACTCCAGGATGATCGGGTGGTTGTCCACGACGAGGATTTTTTTCTTTTTCATGCCGCGCATCCTTTCGTCTCGGGTCCGACGGGCCTCGCCCCCCGAACCGCGTTTCTCCCCTCGCGTTTTGCCTGGTACAAAAACACGTCGGCCTGCTCCATCAATTGATCCAGGGTGATTCTTTCGGCCTTCAGGACCGGCCGGTAGCTGGTAACACCGAAACTGGCCGTGATGCGGAACTCCCCGCCTTTGAGATGGAAGGGGGTTTCCGCCACGAGGCGCCTGAGCCTCTCCGCCACGATGTAGGACGAAGGCAGGTCCGTTTCCGGCAGCACGATGAGGAACTCTTCGCCTCCGTAGCGGGCCATCCAGTCCACGTCGATGCGGATGGAGCCGGCAATCC
The DNA here is from genome assembly GCA_963802225.1 of uncultured delta proteobacterium. Taxonomy (GTDB): domain Bacteria; phylum Desulfobacterota; class Syntrophia; order Syntrophales; family UBA2192; genus UBA2192. The sequence continues at coordinate 123,281 of CAWDHZ010000012.1, forward strand.
GGTTCACGAAATCCTTCAGGACCTGATCGCCGGCCCGGTGCCCGTGCCGGTCGTTGACGTCCTTGAAGTGATCGATGTCGCACATGATGACCGACAGCGGGTGCCCGTAGCGCTGGGAGCGTTTGAGCTCCTGGTGGAGACGCTCCGTGAGGTACACCCGGTTGAAGATCCCCGTGAGGGCATCCCGGATGGACAGGGCGCGCACCTCTTCGTTCGAGAGCCGCAGCGAGCGCTCGAGATCGATGACCCGCCGGGCAGCCTTGAGTCGGGCGGCAAGATCGGCCGGATCGACAGGCCGGGCCAGGTGGGTGTCGGCCCCGGCCTCGAGCCCCTTGAGGATTTCGGACTTCCGGTTCCCCCGGGTCAGCATCAGGATGTAGACGTAGCCGGGAAGGTTGCGGGCACGGAGGGTCCGGCACAGCTCGAAGCCGTCCATCCCGGACAGACGAGAGCCCGCAATCACGATGGGGAAGAACTCCGCCGCCATGGCGGCGACGGCCTTGCGGCCGTCTGCTACGGTCACGACCTTCCGGTATCCCGCATCTGCGAGGGCTTTCCCCAGGACCTCCCGGTCTGCGGGATCCTCCACGGCGATCAGGATCGGTACGGGTTGCTGTTCCATCATTCGGAAACCCATCCCCGGGAGCGTGAAACCCCGGAGCTTACAAACGTTATTCCCTGTTCTTTATTCCCTGAGGGCTCATCCACCGCCTGCCCCTCAATGCCCCTCGAGGGCCGCTGAAATCGATGTGAGCTTCTGCGCGATTTCACCGATGGCCTCATCGGCCCCGTCGAGTTTCTGCGCCCGGGCGTCCGCCTCGACGCGCGTCGCGATCTCGTAGATGTCAGTGAAACCCAGGTTGGCCGATGCCCCCTTCAGGGAATGGGCGGACATGACCACACCCTGACAATTGCGGTTCGCCCAGGCATCGCGCAACTTTTCGAGATCCGTCACCCCCACGCTGACGAACAGCTCGGCCATTTCCCGGAAATCCTGCTCATCGAGCCCGATATTCTCCGCCATCTCGTTGAAATTCATCTTTCTCTCCGGTCGTTTTTCTTTTCCCTTTACTTTGTCTTCGATTCTCTTTCCGAACCCTATACCCTGTACCCGATACCCTATCCCCTGTTTCGCGGCGTCCACTTCTGGAGCATCTCCTGGATGGCTTCCCTGCGGATCGGCTTCGTGATGTAATCATCCATGCCGGCGGAAAGGCACTTCTCCCGGTCGCCCTGCATCGCGTTGGCCGTCATGGCAACGATCGCAAGATGCTTCCCGCTTTCCCGCTCGGCCTGCCGGATCGCCGCCGTGGCTTCATAGCCGTCCATTTCAGGCATCTGGCAGTCCATGAAAATGAGGTCATAGGCGGTCTTCTCCAGCATGTCGATGACCTCCCTGCCGTTTGCCGCGACATCCGCCGCCAGGTTGCACTTCTCGAGCATCCGGATGGCCAGTTTCTGGTTCACGGGGTTGTCCTCCGCCACGAGCACGCGCACGCGCTCGGCCGTCACCGCCTCGGGCTCGATCGGCTTCTTTTCCGCACGGGCCTCCGCCAGGCTGTGCCGGGTGATGAGCTGCAGGGGCTGCCCCTTGAGGGTGGCGCTCCAGGCCGTCGCCAGGGCATCCATAAGAATGGACTGGTGGACCGGCTTGACCAGGTATGCCGCAAACCCGACGTCCTGCATCCGCTTGGCGTCGCCGCGCTTGCCGATGGAGGCGATCATGATGAGCACCGTCTGCCTCAGACGGTCATCCCCCTTGATCCGGCGGCCCAGCTCTTCGCTTTCACTGTGCTCATCGTGGTATGCGATGATGGCCATCTGGAAGGGATCTGCGGCCTCATGCTCCCGGAGCAGCATCTGAATCGCCTCATCGTTCGAACTGCAACTGGCGTAGCGCATGCCCCAACCGGCGACCTGTTCCTCCAGGGTCCTGCGGTTGATCTCCCGGTCGTCGACGATCAGAAGCCGAACCCCCGAGAGATCGGCCTCCTCGACGACGGTGACGGCGGCCTCCTGATCGATCGTCATCGGAAGGGTGAACCAGAACGTGGAGCCCTTCCCTTCCCGGCTCGTCACCCCGATCGTGCCGCCCATGCATTCGACGAGCTGCTTGGAAATGGCCAGTCCCAGGCCCGTGCCTCCGTAGCGGCGCGTCGTGGACGCGTCGGCCTGGGTGAACTTCTCGAAGATGTATTCCAGTTTTCCCTCGGGAATGCCGATCCCCGTGTCTTCCACGCTGAAATGGAAGGACGGGGAGCCGTCCGGTTTCGTCTCGCAGCTCACGCTGATGATGACGTGGCCCTTCTCGGTGAATTTAATGGAATTGCTCACCAGGTTCGTCACCACCTGCCGGATGCGGCCGGGATCGCCGATCACGCGGCGCTCGGCCCCGCAGAGATAGCGCACGATCAGGCTCAGTCCCTTCTCGTCAGCCCTCACGACCAGCAGGTCGGCCAGCTTTTCCAACGTCGTGCGCAGATCGAAGGGGATGGGCTCGATGGTGAGTTTTCCCGCCTCGATCTTCGAGAAGTCCAGGATGTCGTTGATGAGCGCCAGCAGGTTCTCCGCCGACAACTTGACGGCCTCGGCGTATTCCCGCTGCTCGCCGTCGAGTTCCGTCTCCTGCAGCAGCGTCGAAAACCCGATGATCCCGTTCATGGGCGTGCGGATCTCGTGGCTCATGTTGGCCAGAAATTCCGACTTGGCGCGGTTTGCCGACTCAGCGGCCTGGGCCATGATGCCGGCCCGCTCGATGGATTCTTCGAGCTGGCGGTTGATGGCCTCGAGCTCCCGGTTGATCCGCTCGGCTTCCTCCTTGGTTTTCTTCAGGCCCTCCTCGGCCTGCTTGCGCTCCGTGATGTCCAGCATGGAGACGACACTGTGCGTGGTGCCCGCAATCAGGGCAACGCTCATGAAAATGTCCCGGATGCGGCCCTCGCCGTCCCGCAGCTTGAGCTCGTAGCGCCTCGGCGCCGCATGAGGGTCCTCGCGCCGCAGATCGTGATAATGCTTGAGCCGATGCATCTCATCGGGCGGCGTGAACTCGAGCCAGCTTCGCCTTCCTTCCACTTCCTCCCTGGAGAGCCCCGTAAATTTCTCGAACTCCGTGTTCACCAGCGAGATCGTGGTGTCCTCCTCGATGATCACCATGGCCGTTCCGGTTCCCTCGAAGATGGCCCGGTACATCGCCACGGATTCCCGGAGGGCGGTTTCCGTGCGCTTCATATCGGAGATGTCCACGATGATGCCCCGAATGCCTGCGGCCCTTCCGCCCCGGCTGATCGGGGCGGCATTGATGATCACGGGAAAGGTGCGCCCGTCCTTGCGCATTGCCGTATACTCGACATCGGGCAGGATCTGCCCCTTCAGGATCCGGATGATGTTTTTCTGGATGCGTTCCCGGTCCTCGGGGATGAAGATATCGAGAGCGTTGATGCCCCTTGCCAGGTCCTCCTGCGTGTATTGCAGCACCTCGAGGCCCCTGCGGTTGCTGAAGGTGATCTTGCCGACCACGTCCGTCTCGAAGACGATCTGCGGCAGCGAATCGGCCAGCTCCCGGGTCCGCTGCTCGCTGTCCTCGATCGCCCGCTGGATCCGTTTCTGCTCGGAGATGTCGACGAAGCTTTCGATGAGGCAGCGTCTGCCGTTCATGGACGCCGGGACGACGGTCTTGACGACCGGGACTTCCCTGCCTTCGGCCGTGCGAAGGACCCGCTCGGACTGGTGAACCGCCTGGCCGAGATCCGTAACGGGGCACTTCCCCTCCTCGGCGGGACAGACGAAACGGTGACAGACGGAGCCGACGATCTGATCCCGTGAAAGGCCGATCATGCGCGCCGCCGACGGGTTCACGTCGATGATCCGGTGCGTTGCGGGGTCGATGACGAGAATCCCCGTATGGACCGCGTCGAAGAGGGCCTTCAGGTACTCCTCATTGCCGGTCGACAGATTTTGCGCTTTCCCGGCGATTTGACGGATCTCGATTCCCATGCAGTGATCCTGCTCGCGTTGTTTCGGAAGGCGGCGTGACTGCCCGCACAGCACAGCAATACGGGCATCCCGCAGGCGGTGCACACCTTACCGCCAAGATAGCGATGCATGAAGCATACCAGCAACAGGCAGGCAAACATCACGCCGCGAGCCGCAGGCCGCAAGGCTTCAAAAGCGTTGGATTTCAAATAGTTATCCGGTGATGGGTTGCACCCTTTATCGGCTGCCCTTTCTGTGATAAAGAAGCAGCGGATGAGCCGCCGGCAACCGGCGGAATCGGATCGGAAAGGGCAGGATCATCATGGCAGCACCTCGACTTATTCTGGCCTCGGCTTCGCCCCGCCGCAAGGAGATGCTCCGGCTTGCCGGGGTTCGCTTTGTCATCCTGCACGGCAACGTGGACGAGGCGCCGGAGCCGGGGGAGGCCCCGGAGGAATATGCCCTGCGGCTCTCCGAGGCAAAGGCAAGGGCCGTTGCCGCAATGCGACCCGGCCGCTGGGTCCTGGGGGCGGACACGATCGTGACGATCGACGGTGAGCTTCTGGGCAAGCCGGCCACGCGGGACGAGGCCCGGTGCATGATCCGCAAGTTGAGCGGGCGCGAACACACGGTCATCACCGCGTTCACCCTGATGAACAGCGGGCGTGCGGAAGTCATTCGGCGGGCCGTCGCCTCGCAGGTCCGTTTCAAAGACGTCCCCGACGACGAGGTGGAGTGGTACGTGGCCACCGACGAGCCCTACGACAAGGCCGGCGGCTACGCCGTCCAGGGGAAGGCGTCTTTTCTCGTCTCCGAGATCCACGGCTCCTGGACCAATGTCGTAGGGCTTCCGCTTTGCGAAGTCGTCGAGGCGCTGAAGGAGCTGGGCCTGGTAGATTTCAAACAGGAGTGATCCATGTCCGAAGTGAACGAGAACATTCGTCGGATCCGGGAGCGGGTTGCGGCAGCAGCCGCGCGCGCAGGCCGTGACCCGGCCGGGGTGCGCCTCATGGCCGTCACCAAGACCGTGAGCGATGAACGGATCCGGGAGGCCATCGGGGCCGGGATCGAGATCATCGGAGAGAACTACGTCCAGGAGGCAAAGCGGAAGATCGAGCTGATGGGCAAGAGCGTAGAGTGGCACCTCATCGGCCATCTGCAGACCAACAAGGCAAAGTACGCCGTGCGCCTCTTCGACATGATCCACTCCGTGAACCGGCTGAGCCTGGCCGAGGAGCTCAACCGGCGGGCCGCCGCCGCGGGAATCGTGAGCAGGATTCTCGTCGAAGTCAACCTGGGCGGGGAGGAATCGAAGAGCGGCGCTGCGCCCGATGAGGCACCGGATCTGATCCGGGTCATCGCCGCAGGGATGCCGAACCTTTCGATCCAGGGCCTCATGACCATGGCGCCCTGGTATGACGATCCCGAGAAGGCGAGGCCCTGCTTTACGGGCCTGCGGGCGCTGCGCGACCGCATTTTCGCCGAGAACATCCCGAACGTCACCATGCGGGATCTCTCCATGGGGATGACGGATGACTTCGAGGTGGCCGTCGAGGAAGGCGCCACCCTGGTGCGGATCGGGCGGGCGATCTTCGGGGAGCGGAAGTAAGCCGTGATCAATAAAAAAATCCCCCTCTTTCCCCCTTTGAAAAAGGGGGATGGAAGGGGGATTTTCTTACCTTGTGCCTTGGTGCCCGTGTATTTCCTATACCTAGACCCTCTACCCTCTACCCCGTTTCTACGCCCCTGCCTTTCCCTTATAGAGAAACCTTTCGAAGAACCGGTGGAAGAGGGTCCACTCCGATTCCTCGTTGCCGGAATTCCCGATAAAGGCCTGGAAGGCCGTCACTTTGGCGTCCAGATCGTCGACGAAATGGACGATGAGGGCCTCCATGGTCTTGGGACGCTTGGGAGAGCCGAAATCGAGCTCGCCGTGATGGGCAAGGACCACGTGCTTGAGCTCCAGAGCCAAGCCCTCCGGGAACCCGTCGATGGCCGCAATCCTCCGGTCGAGCATTTCCACTCCGAGGTAGATGTGCCCCAGGAGCCGCCCCGGTGTCGAGTAATCGATGGCCCGGTCGTAGGAAAATTCCTCGATCTTGCCGATGTCGTGCAGGATCCCGCCGGCAATCAGCATGTCGCGGCTCACCGCCGGGTAGTGACTCGCCAGGAAGTCAAGGATCCGCACCATGGACAGGGTGTGCTCCAGGAGCCCCCCAAGGTAGGCGTGGTGGAATCCTTTTGCGGCAGGCGCCCTTTTGAGCCGCGCGGCCAGATCCCCGTCGCCCAGAAAGTTCTCCAGCAGTTTTTTCAGCCAGGGGTTCTCCACCGAGGCCACATAGCCCGACAGCGCGGTGAACATCTCTTCAACGTCGCCCTTCGTGGTGGGGAAATAATCCCAGGGGTCGATGTCGGTCTCCTCTATTCTGCGGATGTCCAGGACAGCGAGTTGCGTGCTGTCGCGGTAGCTGACGGCGCGGCCCTGCACGAAGACGATGTCGCTTTTTTTAAAGAGCGGGTCGAGGGCGGGCACGTTGTCCCAGACTCGCCCTTCGATGTCCCCCGTCCTGTCACGGAGCCGGATGCTCAGATAAGGCGCACCCTTCTGGGAATAGGCGAGATTCTTTTCCATGACGAGAAACGACGCCTTGATCTTCTCGCCTGCCTTGATGTCTTTCACGTATAAGGATTTCATCCATTTCCTTCCTGTTGTTTATTGACTGAAGCCTGAGAGCTCTTTCTTTTTTCCTCCCACCTGGTACCTGTCATCTGCTGCCTGTAGCCTGTGGCCTTGTTTGCCTACGCCTTGATGGCTTTGCTTCCCGCATAGACCGTGAAAGACCCGCTCCGCACATACCCCACGACCACGATCCCCAGCGACTCGGCCAGCATGACGGCCCGCGAGGTGGCCGCCGAGTGGGAGACGATGACGGGAACCCCCATCCGCCAGGCCTTGGAGACGATTTCCGAGGAGACGCGCCCCGTCGTCAAAAGAATCTTGTCGGAAAGGTCGACGCCTTCGGTGAGCGCCCACCCGCAGAGCATGTCGATCGTGTTGTGCCGCCCGATGTCCTCCCGTGCCGCGAGGATGCCCTGCAGTCCGGCCAGGGCCGAGCAGTGGGTGCCCCGTGTGCGCTCGTGAATCACCGTGGCCGCAAGGAGCGCATCCATCAGACTCAGAACCGTTTGAGCATCGAGCTCCGGGCGGGCCTGAAGGACGGCACTTTTATTCCCTTCCGCCTGGAACGAGCGGCTGCCGCGGGAGCCGCTCGAGGCAATCGTCTTTCCCGTCGCCGGGGAGGGCCTAGAGCCCCTGCCGCCCCGGGTCCGTATGTCGACCCGGTCGGACGAGAAGGTCATTTGCATGATATCCTCAGCCGTCTCGATCAGGCCTTCCTGTTTCGCAAACCCTGTCGCAAGCTCCCGCAGGTGAAGACCCGCGCAGGCAATGGTCACGACGAGACCGCCATCGACGAAGACCTCCAGGAGCATCTCGCGGACCACGTCCACCGGGGCCCCGGAGAATCGCTTTCCGTCGAAGCGGCGCAGGCTCAGCTGCTCGATCCCTTCCGTTCCGGCCGGTTTTTTCATCGCTGCTGCCTCTCCCTCAGCGTCCGGTGATCGCCCACGCGGATGGTGAGCTTCGTGGCGTCGAAATATTCCATGAGGGGGATGATGTACTTGCGGGAAAGACCCGTGAGGTCCTTGAAGGTGGCCGGTGTGGCCTTCCCGTCCCTCGTCAGAGCCGCTGAGTAGTCCTCTTTCAGCTTTCCCATCGGCTCGCTGTGGAAAAAGAGATCCTCGGTGACCTTCACGAGCACCCCTTCGTTGAGAAGCACCCCGAGCACGCTCAGGATCTCGGCCTTCTTCCCCTTGAGCGCCTCCATGACCTCCTTGACGGAAGGCGGCGTCAGCTGCGCTTCGCGGTAGATCGTATCGATCCTTCCTCCCAGGTCTCCCAGATTTCCCTTGAGATCGACGCGGTGTGCCGCAAGCCGCACGTGCTCCCGGTCGGCGAGGATCCTCTTCTCGTTTTCCAGCTCCTTCAGGGCCATGTTGAAAAGCTTGCTCTCGAGCTCCTGGCCTGCCGTCGTCCGCAGCTCCTCCTTGGGCACGCCCTCCTTGAGGGGGAACCGCTGGTGGTAGAGGCCGATCTCCTGGAGAAGCTCCTCCTTTAATCCCTGGTAGGCGGGAAACGAAACGATCCGGGTCTCTTCCCTGTCGATGCGGATGATGGCCTTCTTTTCGGCCATGTCCTTCAGGATCCGGTTCAGATCGCCCAGCGGGATCCCCGTCCTCACGGCAAGCCGGCTCGACGTGAGCCCTTGAACCCCCGTGCGCCCCAGGATCACGGCCACCCGCTCGACGTCAGTCCCCGTGCGGAGCGACTCCAGCTCCACGGCAAACCGCTCCTTCGTCTTTTTCTGCTTCACGGCATCGGGGTCGAGGATCTCGCCGCCGCCCACCGTGCGGATGGGGGAGTAGCTGCGGATCACGAACCGGTCCCTGCCCATGGTCACGACGGGCTCTTCCAGCAGCAGCTGGGCGTAGACCTTCTGCCCCGGCTGGAGCTCCTCGCGGTCGAGAAGGACGACGCGGGCCATGATCTCGTTCGTCCCCGTGTGGAAGCGAGTGAGCGCGCGGTTCTTCAGTACCCGGCCCGCCCCCGCAAGATACTCGAGATGGACGTCGAGGCGCTGGGAGGGCTCGAAGATGTTCGGATGGGCCACCACGTCGCCCCGCTCCAGCGCGGTGCGCTCGACGCCCTGCAGGTTGATGGCGGTGCGCTGCCCGGCTTCGGCGTCTTCCTGCGACTCGTTGTGGACCTGGATGCCGCGCACCTTGGCGTGGATGCGCTGGGGCAGGACCTCGACGGTGTCGCCCACGCTCACGCGACCGGAGACGAGGGTCCCCGTGACGACGCTGCCGAATCCCTTCATGGTGAAAACCCGGTCGACGGGAATCCGGAAGAGGCCGCTGTCGCGGCGCTCGCCGATCCGGGAGGCCATCTCCTCGATGGCGGCTGTAAGCTCTGCAATCCCTTCCCCCGTGACGACGGACACCGGGATGATAGGCGCTCCATCGAGAAAGGTCGTCTTCATGAACCCGCGCACGTCATCTCGCACGAGCGAAAGCCAGTCGGCGTCGACCAGGTCGATCTTGGTGAGTGCGATGATGCCGCTTTGGATCCCGAGCAGGGTGCAGATGTCGAGGTGCTCGCTCGTCTGGGGCATGACCCCCTCGTCGGCGGCGATCACGAGAAGAACCATGTCGATGCCGGTGGCGCCGGCCACCATGTGCTTGACGAATTTCTCGTGGCCCGGCACATCGACGACGCCGAGGGCATCGCCGTTTTCGAGGGGTAGGGAAGCAAAGCCCAATTCGATCGTGATCCCCCGCTCCTTCTCCTCCTTCAACCGGTCCGTGTCCACGCCGGTGAGGGCCTTGACGAGCGAAGTCTTCCCGTGATCGACATGACCTGCCGTGCCCAGAATAATGTGCTTCATGAAATCCGATCCTGCTTGCCGGTCGCGTCATTCGCAGCGGAAAAACGGACAATCCGTCATGAGATAACAGAATTCCTGCCGTTACTCAATCTCAAAGATTGCACGGATCGAGGTCTAGGGTATGAGGTGATAGGCGACAGCCGTAAGTGAAGCAGCCTCAGTAAGAGTCCTGACTACCTGTTACACTGTTACCGGCTGTAGGCTGTCGGCTGTTGGCTATTAGCCCTTGCGCACGGCTCCCCTATCCTTTATATATACCCCCCATGAGAATTCTCGCGATCGACTACGGGGAGAAACGAATCGGCCTGGCCGTCTCCGACGAGTTGGGGATCACGGCGCGGGGGATCTCCGTCATCGAGCGCAAATCGAAGAAGACGGATTTGGAGGCCATCGCCGCGGCCGTTTCGGAGTATGGCGTCGGCACGATCGTCGTCGGCTATCCCCTGAGACTCGACGGCTCGGCGGGCATCCAGTGCCGGAAGGTGGACCGCTTCATCGCCTCCCTCAAAGAGGCCATTGCCGTTTCCGTCATCGCCTGGGACGAAACGCTTGTCGACGAAGGAAGCCGAGGAGCTGATGCGCGAGGCGGGCGTGAAGCGCAAAAAGAAGCGGGGCATGGTGGACCGGATCGCCGCCGCCGTCATCCTGCAGGACTATCTGAACCAAAAGGCCCGTCACGGGGGAGGCAACCCGTGAAGCCCTTCGCATTTCTCCGACGGTACCGGCTCTCGGTCTTCGCGCTCTTCGCAGCAGCGGGAATCCTTGCGGCATTCTGGGTTCTCGGCACCCTCCGGCATCCCGCCGCCGGGGAAGACGATATCGTCCTCGTGAACATCCCCCGGGGCACGCCCTTCGCCCAGGTCGTGAACCTCCTCGACGAAAAGGGTCTCATCCGGAGCCGGCTTGTCTTCCGGGCCATGGCCTATTTTTACAGCGCCCCCCAGCAGATCAAGGCCGGCGAGTATGAATTCTCCAAAGTCATGCCGCCCGGAAAAATATTGGAAAAACTCATCAACGGGGACATGAAAAAACACACCATCGTGGTCCCCGAGGGGTTCACCGTGCGCCTGATCGCAGCGCGCCTTGCCGCGAAGGGTCTTGTCGAAGAGAAGGAGTTCCTGCGCCTCGCGAGGGACAAGGAATTCCTGGCCACCCTGAAGATCCCGGCGGCAAGCGCCGAAGGGTTCCTCTTCCCCGACACGTACAACTTCGACCGGACCATGGATGCCCGGATGATCCTGAAAACGATGTCCGACCGGTTCTGGGTCAAGGTGACAGGCGCGATGATCGAGAAGGCCCGCGCGCAGGGGCTCGGCCTCAAGGAGTGGGTGACGCTCGCCTCGATCATCGAGAAGGAGACGGGCCGCAAAGAGGAGATGCCGCTCGTGTCGGCCGTCTTCCACAACCGCCTGCGGATCAAGATGCCGCTGCAGAGCGACCCGACGGTGATCTACGGCATCGAGAATTTCGACGGAAATTTGACGCGCAGACACCTGGAGCGCCAAAATCCCTACAACAGCTACCTCAACCGGGGGCTTCCGCCGGGCCCCATCTGCAACCCCGGCATGGATGCCCTCACGGCAACCCTGAACCCCGCCCCGGTCCACTATCTCTACTTCGTCTCCCGCAATGACGGGTCCCACCAGTTCTCCGCGACGCTCGCCGAGCACAGCCGGCCGTCCGGAAGTACCAGATCATGCGGAAATCCAGCGGAAATTAAAGTTTTTTCTTGACAGGGATGGAAGACGGCCCTACTATTGCATCCAAGTGGAGCAAAGTGGATGATTGTGGAGGAGTATCTCGTATGTCTGTGTTCCGGGGGAGATATTACCATACCATTGACGACAAAGGAAGAATCATCTTCCCCGCCAAGCTCCGCGAGGTCTTCTCAGAGAAGTACGACAACCGGATGGTCATCACGAACTGGGATGGCTATCTCATGGTCTTCCCCTTCGACGAGTGGCAGATCCTCGAGGAGAAAATCTCCCATCAGTCCGTCCTGAAAAAAGAAGTCCGCGCGTTTCAGCGCTTCTTCATGTCCGGGGCGGTGGACTGCACCTTCGACAGCCAGGGCCGGATCCTGATCCCCCCGCCGCTCCGCGATTACGCCAAGCTGGAAAAAGACATCGTCCTGGCCGGCATGGTCCGGGTCATCGAGATCTGGGGCAAGGAACGCTTCGAAGAGGAGATCCGAAAGTCAGGCGAACAGATAGAGAGCTTCAGCGATTACATGGCCGACCTGGGAATCTGACGGGCCAGCTCCCCTGGCGGGATTCCCGCGTTTGCTTCCACCGATGATCCTTGAAAAGAGAAATGGACAGCGCAGGGGTGACGTCTACCTATCACGAACCGGTCATGCTGCAGGAGGTCCTCGAGTCGCTTGACCTGAAGCCCGGCGGCATCTATGTGGACGGCACCGTGGGCGGCGGCGGGCACGCGCGGGGAATCCTTTCCGCCACGGCCCCCGACGGAATCCTGGTCGGCATCGACCGGGACGACGACGCCCTCGCGGAATCGGGTCGGGTCCTGGAACCCTTCGGCACGCGCAAGCTCCTCGTCAAGGGGGATTATGCCGATCTGGAGGAAATCCTCTCCCGGCTCGGGATCGAGCGTGTCGACGGCATCGTGCTGGACCTCGGGGTGTCCTCGCATCAGCTCGAGACGGCCGAGAGGGGCTTCAGTTTCACGAAGCCCGCACCGCTCGATATGCGGATGGACCGGGACGCGCCCCGGACGGCACGACAGATCGTGAACACGGCCGATGCGCGGGAGCTCAAACGGATCCTGCGCGACTACGGCGAGGAGCTGCTCGCCGGTCGCATCGCGCGGGCCATCGTCGAGAGAAGAAAGGCGGGCCCTATCGAAACGACGGATGAACTCGCGGGCATTATCGCCTCTGCAACACCGGCGCGCATGAGCCACGGGAGGATCCACCCCGCAACAAGGACCTTTCAGGCGCTCAGGATCGCCGTCAACGACGAGCTGACAAGTTTGGAGGGGGGCATCGCCTCGGGAATCGAGCAGTTTAAAGGAAGGCGGGCGGTTTTCCGTCATCTCCTTCCACTCGCTGGAAGACCGGATGGTGAAGGATCTCTTCCGCGATGCCTCGCGGGGATGCACCTGCCCTCGCGATCTTCCCGTTTGCGCCTGCGGGGGCAAACCCAGGCTTCGGGTCATCACCCGCAAGCCGGTCCGTCCCGGCGAGGACGAGGTGGACCGGAACCCCAGGGCGCGCAGCGCGAAACTTCGAACGGCAGAGAGGATCTGACGATGCCCATCGCGAAAGCGGCACGGACCAGAACGGCGGCAGTCGGGAGGGAGACGACGGGACTGCGCGTCTCCACGCTCATCCTGTCGCTTCTCGTCCTGGTGGCCGTGGCGCTCGTCTACGTCTGGTCCCATCTGCACAACACACAGCTCAAGTACCGGATCGCCGAGGAGATGACCGTCCGGGACAACCTCACCGAGGAAAACCGCAGGCTGAAGGTGGAGATCGCCACGCTGAAATCACCCCAGCGGATCGAGTCCATCGCCCGGGACAAGCTGAAGCTTCAATACCCTGAACGGGAGCAGGTGGTCCTCATCAAATGAGCGCGAAGTCGAAAAAATGGTTCCGCTTCCGGATCGCCACCCTGCTGGCGATGTTCCTGGTGCTGTTCTGCGTGCTCGTCTTCCGGGCCTTCCACCTCCAGATCATGACGGGGAAGACCTACAAGAACCTTGCCGAGAAGCAGCACAACAAAACCCTCCAGCTCCACCCCGAGCGGGGGATCATCTTCGATCGAAACGGCGAGAAGCTCGCCGCGAGCATCCTTGCCGACTCCGTCTTCGCCGACCCCTCCAAGATCGACAACGTCGAAGAGGCGGCCGCACAGCTGGCCGCCGTGACGGGTCAGCCCAAAAAAGCCATCGCCCAGCAGATCACGAAATCGAAGAATTTCTGCTGGGTCGCCCGCATGATCACCCCCGCCCAGTCCGAACAGATCAAGAACCTCAAGATGGAGGGGGTCTACCTGATCCAGGAACCCAAGCGCTTCTACCCGAACCGGGAACTGGCCGGCCAGATCGTCGGCTTCGTGGGCATGGACTCCAACGGCCTCGAGGGCCTCGAGATGCGCTACGACAGCTACCTCCGGGGAGAGCCGGAGAAGATCCTCTGGGGCCGTGACGCCCGGGGGAAGAAGCTCTACCTGCCGGAGCGCGCCGTGACAGGCAAGAAGGACGAGCAGTTGAGCCTTGTCCTCACCCTCGACAGCCGCATCCAGCATGCCGTGGAGTCGAACCTGAAGGAGGCCGTTCTCCGGACCCGCGCCCGCGGCGGCTTCATCATCGTCATGGACCCCCGCACGGGCGAGATCCTCGCCATGGCCAACAGCCCCGTTTTCAACCCGAACGCCTACGCGAGCGCCACGGCCGACAACAAGCGCAACAAGGCCATCACGGACTGCTTCGACCCCGGCTCCACCTTCAAGCCCTTCCTGGTGGCCGCCGCCATCGAGGAAAAGGCCGTGAAGGAATCGGACACCTTCTACTGCGAAAACGGCGCCTACCGCGTGGCCAATGCGACTTTCCACGAGGCGAACCGCAAGCGGCACGGGGTCCTCACGGTGCGTGAAATATTAAAGTATTCGAGCAACATCGGCTCCGTGAAGATCTCCGAGAAGCTGGGCCGCGAGAAGTTCCACCGCTACATCAAGGATTTCGGCTTCGGCCAGAAGACGAACATCGAGCTGCCCGGCGAGATTTCGGGTCTGCTCCGCCCCTGGAAGAACTGGACGCAGGTCGACACCTCCACGGTCGCCTTCGGCCAGGGGATCTCGGTGACGGCCATCCAGCTCGTCTCGGCGCTCTCCGCCATTGCCAACGACGGAGTGCTCATGCAGCCCCACATCGTGAAGAAATTCGTCGATGTCAACGGGGAGACGGTCCGGGAGTTCACCCCCACCGCCGTGCGCAGGGTCATCTCCGCCGACACGGCCCGGCGGATGACGACCATGCTGACCAACGTCGTGGGCGAGCAGGGCGGCACGGGCAAGAATGCGGCCCTTGTCAACGTGGACGTGGCCGGCAAGACCGGCACGGCCCAGAAATTCGACTTTGCGAGCAAGCGTTTCTCCAGCGAGCGTGTCCGGACCTCCTTCATGGGCTTTTTCCCCGCCGAGGCCCCGCGATTCGTCATGCTGGTCTCCATCGACGAGCCCCAGCTGCACAAGTGGGGCGGCGAGGCGGCAGCCCCCGTCTTCAAGTCCATCTCCCAGCAGATCATCCGCTGCTTCGAGCACGACATCGGGGAGACGCCCCCCGTCCAGGAAACGGAAATCAACACGGGTGCAAAGATCCAGCTCGTGTCGACCCCTGCAGTGATCCCGGCGGCTCAGGCCGCTGCAACGGAAGAGGAGGCCGTCGTCCCCGACTTCCGGGGAATGACGGTGCGGCAGGCCCTGAAGGCGGCCCAGGAGAAAGGTCTTGAGATGAAAGTCACGGGGAGCGGCTGGGCCTCGAGCCAGAAACCGGCGCCGGGGACCCCGCTCAAGGGCAACCGGTTGTGCGCCGTATCCTTCAGCACCGAGGACTGAGAGGCCGACGTGGACTTGCTTGAACTGCTGGAAAAGGTCGATGTCCTGGAGGTTCACGGGACACGGGCCCGGGAGATCGAGGGAATCTGCTTCGACTCGCGTCGCTGCGAGGCGGACTTTCTGTTCGTCGCCGTGGCAGGATTGAAATCCGACGGTCACCTCTTCGTCCCCGAGGCAGTCCGGCGCGGGGCGAAGGCCATCGTCTACGAGAAGGAGATTGCCCGCCACGCCAGCTACACCTCCATCCGGGTCCGCGACAGCCGCAGGGCCCTGGGGGTCCTGGGGAAGAATTTCTTCGGGAATCCCTCCGGCTCGCTCGGCCTTGTCGGCGTGACCGGCACCAACGGCAAGACGACGGTGACTTACCTCCTCGAATCCATCTTGAGAGAGGCGGGCCACGAGCCCGGCGTCATCGGAACCGTCAACTACCGCTGGGGCACAAAGATGCTCCCCGCCTCGCACACGACCCCCGAGTCCTTCGAGCTGCAGCGACTGTTCGCCGGGATCCGCGACGCGGGGGTCACCCACGTGGTCATGGAGGTGTCCTCCCACGCCCTGGAGCTCAGGAGGGTCGAGGACTGCGAGTTCGACCTGGGCATCTTCATGAACCTCACCCAGGATCACCTCGACTTTCACGGCACCATGGAGGATTACTACGCCTCCAAGAAGCGCTTCTTCACGGAGTTGCTGGTAGGCGAGAAAAACGGCCGCAGGCAGGGAAGGATCATCAACATCGACGATCCCTGGGGCCGGAAGCTCGCGGAGGAGCTGGGTGCCAAGGGGCTCACGACCTTCGGCATCGACTCGGTCGCCTTCGTCCAGGCGAAAGAGGTGGAACTCAGCCTCGGCGAGATCCGGGCGGAGATCGAAACCCCGGCGGGCGCCTTCCCGCTCCGGGCGCCGCTCAGCGGGAGGTTCAACCTCTACAACATCCTCGCCGCCACGGCCGCGGCCTTCCACCTCGGGAATCCCGCTTTCGGCGATCCAGCGGGGAATCGAGTGCGCAAAGCCCGTCCCCGGCCGCCTCGAAAAGATCAGCGAGTCCGGCGAGCCCGCCGTCTTCGTCGATTACGCCCACTCGGAGGACGCCCTGAAGCGGGTGCTCCAGAACCTCGCCCGGTTCCGCAAAGGCCGGATCATCACCGTCTTCGGCTGCGGCGGCGACCGCGACCGGGGCAAGCGCCCCTCATGGGAAGGGCCGCCGCCGAGGAGAGCGACCTCGTCATCGTCACCTCCGACAACCCCCGCACCGAGGAGCCGCTTTCCATCATCGGCGCCATCGAGGGCGGAATCGACGCCGGCGTGATGAAGAAGGTAAGCCCGGATGAGTTTGCGCGCCGCGGGTTCCGGCAAGGTTTACACCGTGGTTGCGGACCGGCGGGAGGCCATCGGAATGGCCGTCGACCTGGCGAGTCCGGACGACATCGTCCTCATCGCCGGCAAGGGCCACGAGGACTACCAGATCATCGGCACGGAGAACGTTCCCGTTCGACGACGTCGCGCAGGCGAGGGGCCCTCGCCCGCGCGCCCGCGACCGCGCGGGCGCAGGCACGGCGCGATAGGGCGAAAAAGATCATCGAACCCCCCGTTCTCGACGGACGACGTGCTGAAGGCCACCGGGGGCGAGCCTCGTCGGCCCGGTCGCTGGCCGTCCTCGAGGTCCGACGGCGGTCTCCGCGGATGGCCGCAAGATTGCGCGCCGCGAGTCTCTTCGTGCCGCTGCGGGTGCACGCTTCGGACGGCCACGACTACATCGGGCAGGCGTCCTGGCGGCGGGGCTTCGCCGGGGTCCTCTCCAGGGAGGCCGGGAGAGCCGCCTGGAAAAGATCGCCGGCGAACGACGATCATTTCCGTCGAGGACACGCTCACGCCCTGGGCGATCTGGCCCGCTCTGGCACGCGCCGCTTCGACGATCCCCGTTGTGGCCGTCACGGGAAGCTCGGGAAAGACGACGACGAAGGAGATGGCGGCCGCCATCATGAGCCGGGACAGGCAACTGCTGAAAAACGAGGGAAACCTCAACAACCTCGTGGGGCTCCCGCTCACCCTCTTCCGGATGAACGAGGCCCACGAGGTCGCCGTCCTCGAGATGGGGACCAACCGGCGGGGCGAGATCGCGCGCCTGACCGAAATCGCCGGGCCCACGGTGGGCGTCATCACCAACGTGGGGCCCGCTCACCTGGAGGGTCTCAAGTCCCTCGAGACGATCCGGGAGGAGAAAGGCGATCTCTTCCGCGTCATGAACAACGAGGGTACGGCCGTCATCAACCTCGACGACGAGGCCCTGGCCCCCTGGGCACAAGAATGGAAAGGCAGGAAGATCACCTTCGGGATCCAGGCGGATGCCGACGTGACGGCATCGCGCATCGCCCACGAGGGAGAGAAAGGCACGATCTTCAAGCTCCTCATGGAAGGGGCCTCACGGGAGATCCTGCTTCCGGTCCTCGGGTTTCACAATGTGTCCAACGCCCTGGCCGCGGCGGCGGCCTCGAACGCCGCGGGACTTTCCTTTGACGCAATCTGCCAGGGGCTCATGGCCTTCAAGCCCGTGGGGGGTCGCATGGAGGTCTACCGGTTGAAAAACGGCGGAACCCTCATCGACGACACCTACAACGCCAACCCCGCCTCGGTGGCCGTGGCCCTCAAGACGCTGCAGTGCCTCAAGGGGGAGTGCCAGAGCATCGTGATCCTGGGGGACATGCTCGAGCTGGGCGGCGAGGCGGAGAAGTACCACGAGGATATCGGGCGCAAACTGGCCGGCACGGGGGTCAGCAAGGCCTATCTCCGGGGGGATTTCGCGGGCGACGGCGAAAGGGGCCATGAAGCGCGGAATGAAGGGCGACCAGGTGCTCATCGACCTCTCCACGGAGGAAACGGTGGCCCACCTGAAGGCCTGCCTCAAGGCGGGCGACTGGGTCCTCGTCAAGGGCTCGCGGA
>CAWDHZ010000013.1:0-15234 GCA_963802225.1 uncultured delta proteobacterium
TCAGGCTGGACGTACTACAACTACCTCTGGTTCCTGCGCCGCGGGGAGAGGCGCGGCGGACAGGTCCGGATCAGCAGCGACGTGGAGATGGCGGGACTCCTCGGTACGGACATCACGGCCATGGAGGAGATCCGCAAATCCCAGCGCCTGGAGGTCCGCGTCGATGGCCCCCTGTACCGGATCACTGCAAAAGATTGACGCACCGCCCGGTCGAGGCGGCTGAATGGAAGACCCCGCCCAATGCGGGGTCTTTTTTATTGCAAATCCCCTCCCGCTGTTTTATGGTCTGCGACGGTTGCAACCGATGCAACAACATAAATATGAACCGGGCTGTTGCAATGCTTGTTTTACCGGGAAGAGGACTTTGAAACGGTTTTGCAAGGCGAAGTTAAAGCGCCTTTGCGCGAACGGATCTTGGCGAAGCGGAGCGACCGCGGCGCAAACTGTTTGAGCCCGAAGGGCGAGTTTTTGCGGCCGCAGCGCAGCGAGCCTTAGAGCCGTCGCAAAGCGCTTTTTCGCCGGCAAAATTGTTTCACAGTCCTCCAGGCAACAGTCCGAAGAAAGGCCTCTCCATGACCAGACGTTCCCCGTCCATCATCACCGAATTCATCGTCATGATCATCGCGATCGGTCTCGTTGCCGGGGGGCTCGAGGCCTACCTCCGGGTCACGGCAACCCAGAAATCGAAACTCTACGAGGGGATCGAAACCGTCCCGGAGATCGCCGACACCTACTTTCAGCACGTCTTCCTCGAGAAGCACGCCACGAAGGACGCCTGGAACAACGCCAACTACGACCCGCAGCTCGGTTGGGACTATCAAATCGCAGCCTCTGGCATCCGGGGGCTGCGCAAGACCGGCCCCAAACCGGCCGGGATGTTCCGGGTCGTCACGCTCGGTGACAGCTTCACCTGGGGCATCGAGGTGGGGGAAGACGAGCACTTCCCGCACTACCTGGAAAAGATCCTCCAGGGCCGACGGGCGGCGGAGGCGTTCAACATGGGCGTGGGCAGCTACGGGATCGACCAGATGCTGCTCAAGTACCTCAGCCACGGCCGGCAACTCCGGCCCGACGTCGTCGTCCTGGGGATCTATCCCCACGATTACGACCGGACGCGGCTTTCCTTCTACTCCTACAGCAAGCCCATCTTCCGTCGCGATGAAAAGACCGGCCAGTACGTCCTCGAGAATGTGCCCGTGCCGCCGCCGAAGGAGGTCTATGCATCCCTGAAGAATACCCTCAACGGCACCGGCAGCTATGCCTGGGTGTTCGTGAAGAACCGCGTGCGAAAGCTCCTCTCGACGCTCCCGGGGAACAACGGCTACTACGCCGAGACAGACCGTCTCGTGGAATACCTGCTCGTGCGCCTGAAGGAAGATTTGGACAAGACCGGCACGAAACTCCTCGTCGTCCACATCCCCCCGGGGCAGGTCTTCGAGAACGGCGAGGCGCTCTCGAAGGGGAAAAGTGAACCCCAGACCGCGCACCTCAGGGCCCTTTATGCGAAACTGGAGATCCCCTTTGTCGATCTGCTCGAGGCCCTTCCCCAGGGCCGTCCCCTGGCGACGATCTACAGAGAGCACTACATCCACCGGCCCGACGGCTCCATCGGGCACTTCACGCCCCAGGGCAACGCCGAGGTGGCGAAGATCATCGCGGAGGCGCTGAAGGCGAAATACATGTTGAAAAACGGCGGCTGATCAGAAGAGGCGTGCAGGACCGCCGCGCGGCAGTGATCAGTGGCCGTTGACCGGTGCGAGAGAAAGAAGGGACCAAGGGCGAGGCATAGATAAAGCCGGCAGGCGGCATTACGTCCCGCAGCAATAGTGCGCCAACGAGTCAATTGAGAAGTACTCGGGATCAATGTAAGCAGGGTCAGAGATGGCCCTGCTTTTTTACTCCCACATTCTATTCGTAATGATAGGTTCAGGATGAAATGAAGAGAAGCCGGTGCAAGGCGCAAAAAAGGTTTTGGTGGGCCGAAGTTCTTCCTGATGCAGTTGAAACGGATTCTTGAAGAATAGTGAATAGTTCAAATGATAATTATTGAAAACAAAACTGAATTCCGATAAGGTCCATTTGATCCAAGCGCCTGTCTTACAAATGTTTTTGTGACGGTGCGGATTCGAGCAAGGATTCTATTTCTTTCGGAATCAACAGGGTGCATGATGCGTAAATTCCTGTCATGGCCTATTCGGGTTCACTTGCTGTTATTGGTAATCCTGTTGGTTTTGCCGTCCATCACCTTAATACTTTATTCAGGGGTGGTCGCGCGCGATCAAGCCATAGAGGATGCCGAAAGCGAATGCCTGAAATTTGTCAACGCCATCGCAGGTGAACAACAAGCTGCGGTTGCCGGTGCCCAACAACTGGTGACCGCCCTTGCCCTGCTCCCCATGGTGCAATCAAGGAATGGCCTTGCCACCAATGCCCTCCTTTCCGATCTTCTGAAAAAGAATCCGCTCTATTCCAACATTGTGATCAGCGACCCGTCCGGTTTGCTCTGGGCATCGTCCACACCCTACGAAGGGCATATCTCGATCGCCGGCAGAAAATATTTTCGGGACGCAGTCCGTTCCGGGACGTTTTCGTCCGGGGAATTCTCGATGGGCAGGATCGCGAAAGGACCTGTCATTACGTTTGCTCAACCGGTGATGGACACCTCGAATGAACTGAGCAACGTGATCGCAATCGCCCTTAATCTTGACCACGTCCAGTCCCTGTTCGAGAAAATCAATCTTCCGGCCGGCTCTTCATTCAGTTTGTTGGATCACCAGGGGGTCATTCTCTTCAGGAACAGTCGGGATGCTCTTTCCGAGCAGCTTGCGGGAAAGCGCGACGTCCGGGAAGAGCTCTTCACAAAGATGGTGGAGGGATCCGATGAAGGAACGTATGAAGCGGCAGGAAATGACGGCAAGGACCGCCTGGCAGCCTACAGGAAAATCCGCCTGCCGCATGAATCACAGCCCTATCTTTACGTTCGTTCAAGTATCCCGAGGGCCATGGTGGTTTCGCAGGCAAACGAAGTGATGTTCAGGAACATGGCGGCTCTTGCATCGGTATTTGCTGTCGGGCTGATCCTGGCCTTGTTCATCGGGAAGCGCTTGATCTTGGACCCGGTCACGAAATTGAAGGAGGCCTCCCGGCAATTGACCTCCGGTCCCAGTCTCGTGAACGTCTCCGATCATGTAAAAGACGGCGAACTCGGAGAATTGGCGCATGCCTTCGACGATATGGCGGAGGCATTGCTCCGGAAAGAAAAGGCGCAACGTGCCTCTGAGGCGGCAGTCGAAGAAGCCCGAAAATCGCTGGAGAGGGAACGAAATCTTCTTCAGTCCGTCATGAACGGTGCGAGGAACTCGCATCTCGTTTATCTGGATCGAAACTTCAATTTCGTGCGGGTGAATGAAGCATACGCCAAGACCTGCGGATACACCCCGGAGGAGATGATCGGGAAAAACCACTTCGCCCTCTATCCTCACGAGGAAAACGAAGCGATCTTTGCCCGCGTGCGCGATACGGGCAACCCGGAAAAGTTCCATGACAAGCCGTTCGTCTTCCCCGACCAGCCGGAGCGCGGGGTGACCTATTGGGACTGGACGCTCACCCCGGCCAAAGGCGATGCAGGGAGTGTCGTCGGCCTGATATTTTCCCTTTTTGAGACGACGGAGCGAAGGCGGGCCGAGCAGGAGCTGCAGAAAGAACGAGACTTCAGCACGGCTGTGCTGGACACGGCCGGCGCGCTGGTGGTCGTGCTCGACAAAGACGGCAGGATCACTCGCTTCAACCGGGCCTGCGAGGAAATCACGGGGTACCTGACCGAAGAGGTCCTGGGCCGTGTGTTGATGGAATTACTGATCACCGCGGATGAAGTTCAGGGCGTGCGGCAAACACGGAACGCGTTGCGTGCAGGGGATTTCCCAAACCAGCATGAGAACCATTGGGTGGCAAAGGACGGGGCAAGACGCTTGATCGCATGGTCCAACACGGCGATCACCAGCGGGAAGGGTGAAATCGACTACATCATCGGGACCGGTGTAGACATCACTGAACGCAAACAGGCTGAAGAAGCGCTGCAAGAAGCAAAGGAGGCCCTGGAGCAAAGGGTCCGGGAGCGCACGATGGCTCTGCAGAATCTCGCAGAGCAGCTCGAGAGCAGCCGCCATGATCTGCGCAAGCTTGCCTCAGAGCTTGTCATGGCGGAGGAGCGGGAACGCAAGCGGATCGCAGGGGTGCTGCACGACGAGATCGCACAGACCCTGGCGGCAGTCCGGATGCGGCTCGACTTGCTTCAGGGAATTCCATCCGATCAGAAGGACACGCAGACCCTGGAGGAGGCCAAGGTGCTGGTCATGGACTCGCTCCAGGAGACGCGCGCCCTGATGAATGATCTCGGGAATCCACTTCTTTTCGACATGGGACTGAAGCCCGCCTGTGAAGCGTTCGCCAACCGACTGATGGAGAGACACCCCGTTCGGATCAGCTGCGACATACGGGATGCATACAAGCACCTCGATCCTGATGTAAAAACGATTCTGTTCCAGGTGGTTCGGGAGCTTCTGAACAATGTCGTGAAGCACAGCAAGGCCCAGAACGCCCATGTCCTGATCGAGATGGAAAACGGCTATTTCCGGGTGAAAGTCACAGACGATGGTTTGGGGTTTGACCCGCAGATGCTCGGGGCGCCCACTGTCGAAGGCGGGTTCGGACTTTACAGCATAAGGGAACGACTGATTGCCGTAGAGGGAAGCCTCAGGATCGAATCCACTCGGGGAACCGGCACGGTGGTGACGGCCATTCTTCCCAAAGTTTTGGGCGGATCACAAGCAGCCCGAAGCGGGTAAAGTACTCGCACAATAACGGAAGGGGAAACATCATGAAGACCAGGGTCCTGATCGTAGACGACCACCGGATTTTTCGCGAGGGGCTCAAACTGGTGATCAACCATCAGACCGACATGGAAGTGGTCGGGGAGGCGGAAGACGGTTTGAACGCGGTTGCACTGACCCGCGAACTGCTCCCGGATATCATCCTCATGGATGTCAAAATGCCGATCATGGACGGAGCCGGAGCCACCAGCCGGATTCTTGCCGAAATGCCCGGCATGAAGATTCTGGCGCTTTCCATCTACGCCGACGACGGATTCATGGAGGGCATGATGCGTGCCGGCGCACTGGGATACATCCTGAAAGGCTGCGATTCCGAGGAATTGACTAACACCATTCGCCGAACTGCAGGCTCCCGAAGCGCTTAACCGGTTATTGCATCTTCTCCTTCATTTCAATCGCAAAATCTTTAGACAGCCTGGAATGCATCACCTCAGAAGTTGTGAAAGACGCGGCCCGAATATGCTTCCGTCCATCGAAGGCGCCCTCGAGATCACTCACCCCCGAGACCCGGGCACTTCATCCCTTGACAGCCGTTTTCCAATCCATTACAAATTACGCAGCGTCCAGTCGAACCCTAACCAACCAATCAGCTTCAAAATCATGGGGGTCCTTGAGCGAACGAAGAAACCCTGCTTTCGGTGGAAGGCGGGTTTTTTTATTTTAACCGCGACCGCGCATCGACAAGGAGGAGTGCATGAAATACCCCGATCTGAGCTTTGAGCCGTTCTTCACGTGGGCAAACCGGCCGAGGATCCTCTACAAAGCCGGCGTGCGGGAAGAGTTGGGTTTTGAAATGGAAAAACTGGGGGGCACGAAGGTGCTCCTCTACACCGACAAGGGGCTTGTTCAGGCCGGCGTGGCCCAGATGGTCATCGAGGCCATCGAGGCTTCCAGCCTGGAGTTGGTTGGCGTCTACGACAAGATCGTGCAGGACGCCCGCATCGAATTGATCAACGAGGGGGCGGCTTTTTACCGGACGTGCGGTGCCGACTGCATGGTGGTCGTGGGAGGGGGCAGCGTGATGGACACGGCCAAGGCCATCAATATCATGATCGGCGGAGGCCATGAAGACTTTTCGCCCCTGGCGGAGCAGGTCGGATTATTTGATGGCGCCCAGCTCCTGCCGCCGCACATTGCGTTTCCCACCACAGCCGGGACAGGCGCTGAAGTGACTTATGCCATGGTGGTTTTGAACGACATCGCCAAGGCAAAGGTGGCCGTGGGCCACCCCTATTGCACCCCGGACATCGCCATGCTGGATCCGGAGCTCACGGTGAAGCTTCCCCCGAAAATTACGGCATTCACGGCCATGGATGCCATGACGCATGCCATCGAGGGCGTCACCACCATCAGTGCGAATCCCATCTCTGACGCGTTGGGACTGCACGCGATCCGGATCATCACAAAATATCTTCCCGAGGTCATGAAAAACCCGGGGAATGTCGAGGCGAGGGGTTACCTGCTGATCGCGAGCACCATGGCGGGCATGTCCTTCATCAACGCCTTCACCGGCGGGGTCCATGCCACAGCCCACGCCCTGGGCGCCCTTTACGGGATTCCCCACGGCCTGGCCAACAGCATCATGCTGCCTGTTGTGATGGCCTACAATCTGGAAGAGAAGCCGGAGCGCTTCGTCCTGATCGCCGATGCCATGGGGACAAACGTCGACGGCATGACTCCCGAGCAGGCGGCCCGGGCCGCCGTTCAGGCGGTTAAAGATCTGCAAAAATCTGTCGGCCTGACACAAACCCTGAAGGAATTTGATGTTCCGGACGACCGTGAAGCCCTTCAGCCGCTGATCGATCTCGCCATGGGGGATTCCCAGCTTCCTTACAACCCCCGCGATCTGGAAGAGGACGACGTGTACAATCTATATCTGAAAGCCAGATAAATTGATAAAAAGGAGGAAACCATGAAGTATTGGAAAGACGATACGGAACCCGTCAAGGCGTTTGTCACCCTCTGGGAGACGCTGTCCAGGGAGCAGGAATTCATCGACGGCATGAAGAAGGTCAACCAGCTCATCTGGTTCGATTACACCGAGGACGGCCCCAACTGTTCGTTCCACGTGGACGGCCGCGACGGAAAGTTCATCGTCAAAGCCGGCAAGCCCGCCGAGGCGCCGGATCTCACGATGAGCCTCACCGCCGACAACGCCCATCTGTCCTGGGCAAACAAGCTCAACCCCGTGATGGCCATCACCCGGGGGCAGATCAAGGTCAAGGGTTCCGCCACGGGACTGCTGAAGCTGGCCCCCAAGCTGAAAAAGGTGGCTTTGTACTATGAGCAGATCCTCAAGGATTTTGGCTGGGCGGACAAGCTGGCGAAATAGGCGTGCGCGGCAGAAAAGGGCTTTTGTCATTCCGGGCTTGACCCGGAATCCAGTATTTCATGGATTTCTGCTTGAGCAGGAATGTCATACCATGTGCCGATTTTGCAGGAGAGACTTATGAAAGGAAACACGGGAAAGGTCGTCAATGTGGACCTGACGAGCGGCAGCGTCCGGATCGAGACATTGCCGGAAGAGTACTACAAGCAATACATCGGGGGCAGCGGTCTGGCCGCAAAGATCTTCTGGGAGCGGGGGCGCTTCGATGTCGACCCCCTTGCCCCGGAGGCCATGCTGCTCTTCATGAACGGGCCTTTTGCCGGCCTCAGGATCTCCGGGGCCAGCCGCAACAGCGTTGCCGGGTGCTCCCCGCTCACGGGGCACTGGGGCGACGCCTCATGTGGTGGCTATTTTGCCCCGGAACTCAGATATGCTGGCTATGACGGTCTGATCATCACCGGCAAGGCATCCAAACCGTCTTATCTCCTGATCCATGACGGCACCATCCAGATCCTCGACGCAGGGGACTACTGGGGCAAGGGGACCGAAGAGGTCACCGCGGCCCTGAAGGCAAAGCTCGGCAAGGATCACCGGACCCTCGTGATCGGCCCCGCCGCGGAAAATCTTGTCAAGTATGCCATCATTTTGAATGACGGCCATCACGCGACGGGCCGGGCCGGTTTCGGCGCCATCATGGCATCGAAGAATCTCAAGGCCATCGCGGTCAAGGCCTCTAAAAAGGACATGGAGGTGGCGAACAAGACCGGATATGAAGCCTTCCGGAAGGAACTCAACAAGCGGCTCGTGGAGGCCTTGCCGGCAGCGGTCATGCACGAGGACGGGACGGCCGCAAACCTGACGGGCGGGGTATACAGCGGGGATGTCCCGGTGAAGAACTGGCAATCCAACTTCTGGGAGGAATCGGCCGACGCCCTGGCGGGAAGCGCCCTGAGCGAGCTGTACCTGACAAAACGCACCGCCTGCGCCTTCTGCGGCATCGCCTGCAAACGGGTCGTCGAGGTCAAGGAGGGACCGTTTGCCGTGCCGGAGGGACCCGGACCGGAATATGAAACCATCGTCTCTTTCGGAACCCTCATCGGCTCCATCGATCTGGCGGCCACCTGCAAGGCGGGCCGTGTCTGCAACGATCTCGGCATGGACACCATCTCCGCCGGGGGCACCCTCGCCTGGGCCATGGAAGCCTTCGAGAAGGGGGACCTGACGCCGGCCGACACGGACGGCATCCCCCTGCACTGGGGAGACATGGAGACGGTGATTGACGTGGTTCTGCCGAAGATTGCCGGGAGAGTCGGCAAGCTGGGGCAGCTCCTGGCCGACGGCAGCGTGGCAGCCGCAAAGAAGATCGGAAAGGGGTTGGAATACACGGTTCACAGCAAGGGACTGGAAGCGCCCATGCATGACCCGCGGGGAGGCGGGCACGGCATGGCCCTGACCTACGCGATGAGCGCCAGAGGGGCCTGCCACGTGGCGGACCCCATGCTGTTCGTCGAGATGGGGGCGCGTTACTATCCGGAGATCGGGTTCGATTACATCACGGGAAATGAGCCCCGGAGCGACGAGAACAAGCCGGAAGCGGCTGTCGTCTCCATCACCTTCGGTGCCCTGGAGAACAGCGCCTGCTGGTGCGCCTTCGCCGACACCCTGACCATTCCGGACTGGCTGAACCTCTTCAACGATGTGGCGGGTTATGGCTGGGATATTGAGAATATGATGAAGGCCGGCCGCCGGGTCTTTTATTTGAAGCGCCTCATCAATTACCGTTACGGCCTCACGGCGGAAGATGACAGCCTCACGCCGAGAATGCTGGAGCCGGCCCGGGACGGGGAGCCGGAGGGCATCGAGATGAATTTTGAAGGGATGAAATCCCGCTTTTACGGGCTGGCGGGGTTCGATCCGGTCAAGGGCATCCCGACAAAGGAAACACTGGAGGAATACGGTATGGCCGAAGAGGCCGGGAAGGTGTGGTGACGCTGAAAGGGAAAACGTGCGGTGCCGACGCCCCGGGAACTAGAACGATTGAACGACAAAGAGCAGCGCCGGCAGGACAATGATCAGCAGCGCCATGGTAATCAGCAGGCAGGAGTTGGCCAGATCGAGGTCGAGGTCGTAGATCGAGGGCGGGATCAGGGCGTTGAAGGCCACGGGCATCGACGAGAGGATCATGACGACCTTGAGCGGCAGCCCTCCGTCGATCGAGCCGAAGCCAAGGCCCCAGGCAATCGTAGACGCCATGAGGGGCACCATGGCAAACTTGATGGCGGCAACGGAGGCGCCTTCCTTTAAATAATCCCCCACCCGGCGGAACCGCAGGGCAAGCCCGATGGAGATGAGCAGCAGGAAGGCCCCCAGCGGGATGAAGACGGCGTTGACCGCCCCGTAGATTGCGGGCCGTTCGACGCCGCTTGCGTTGAGGGCGCCGCCCAGAAGGAGGCTCGAGACCGAGACGATGATGAGGGGGTCGCGGGCGAGGCCCTTGACCCGGTCCCAGCGGCCTTCTGTTACAGTGCTCCCGCTGTAGTACTTCGCGATCGGAAAGCCCGTGGAGTAGTAGGAGAGCTCCTCGAAGATCTTGTAGATGGGCACGAGCGCAAAGCCGGGCTCTCCCAGAAACAGGTAGCAGACGAGCGCGCCGATGGAGCCGATGTTGGTGAAGGAGCCGCAGCAGAAAAGGGCCCCTGTTTTTTTCGGGGGGAGATGAAGGAGTCTTGCCGCCCCCAGGGCGAGCAAGCCGCCCGTGACGATGGCAAAGAGGCCGACGAAGGGCAGGGCCACGAGGGCCGCGTCGCGGATGCTCACGATCCAGGTGGCGCCCACGATGGCCACGGGGTTTACGAAGAGAAGGGCCGTGCGCTGGAGCCCCTTGCGCAGCGCGTCCATCGAGACGGGAAGGCGTATGAAACCCCGGGACGCCAGCCGCTGGACGGCATAGCCCGCCAGAAGCCCCGAGAGGATGATCGCGAAAGAGAACAGGAGTTTGGAGATGACCATCTGCGCACGCACCCGGCGGGGAGAACCCCCGCCTGCGTCTTATAACCCGGCCGCCGCGCCGTCTGCAATGGAAACATGATGCTTGCGACTGAGATGAAAAAAGGGTCAGCCGAAATTCGGCCAACCCCGCTGTTTTCTGACGGCAAATACGGGAAATCTCAATTGGCGGTGGACTGCACGATCCCGACCATGTCCCGCGCAGAGTCCATTTCCCTCACCAGCTGCGCCAGGGCTTCCTCGAAGTCCTGCTGCGACAGGCCGAGAAGGTTCATGGCTCCGTCCAGCCCTTCGTAGGCCAGCCCGTCCGCTCCCCGGCCGATGCCCAGCATGATGCAGCCCTGGTCGGCAAGATGGACGATCCACGGCATCGGGTCCGTTTTGCTCGGCAGGCGGTCGGGCCGGTGATGGAAGGCGATGGCGTTACGGATGTCTTCCGGGAATTTCCAGTTGGCCGCAATCATGCCGCCCAGCGTGGCGTGATTCATGCCCAGGACTTTCTCCTCCGCCTCGAGGAACGAGCGGGATTGTTCCGAAACGATCTTCTTGATCTCGGCGTACTTGTCCCTCACGAACTCGCCGAGGACGATCTTCCCGATGTCGTGCAGGATCGCCGCGGTGAAGAGGCTCGAATCCTCCCGCCTCAGGATCTTCCTGGCCAGGATCTGCGCCAGCAGGGCTGTACCCACGGCGTGCTCCCAGAGATCCTTCGCCTCGGCCTCGTAGCCTGGTGTGTTCTTGAAGAAGCGGGATGTGCCGGCGGCCAGGACGGCCCGGACGATGTTCTGTCTGCCGAGGTACATGATGGCGTCCTGGACGTTGTCCACCTTGTGCCTGAGCCCGAAGTAGGCTGAGTTGCACATCCGCAGGATGTTGGCCGTGATGGCCTGATCGAGCCGGATCACATCCACGAGCTCCGTCATGGACGAATCGGGGTTGTTGATGAGGCTCGTCACCCTGTGCACGGTGGCGGGAAAGGCCGGAAGCTTGGTCATTGAACTCTTGATTGCACTGTCCAGGTTCATCGTAGTTCCTCCCAACTCCCGTTGGGTCCTTTCAGGATGGTTTTCCCCGTCGCGATTTCCAGCCGGACGGAGCGGTTGTGATTGCCGCCGGTGTCTTCCGTCGTCAGCGGGATTCCGAGGTCGGCGAGAATTTTTTTGGCTGCGGCAATGTTGCCCTCGCTGATGCTGCGGGAGATGCCCTGGCCCATCAGGATCGAGCCCCCCGCGAGCCTCGCCGTGAGCGACTCCCTGCGCGCGCCCTGCCCGGTGCAGGACTCTACGAGCAGCGGGATCGCCACGTCGGCATACATGGCCGGATAATCCGTCGCCCTTCGGGACTCCAATGCGGAGTTCGGGAGCATGAAGTGGACGATTCCGCCTGCCCGGGCCCCGTCGTCGTAGAGGATCACGGCAGCGGTGGACCCGAGCCCGTAGACGACGAGTTGGTCCTCCGGGTTCTTGCTCACGGCGAAATCAGCCAGTTTGACGAGGATCTGGGGCATTCGATACTCTGTTTGAGGTTATGGCCGGATTGGGATGTTTCCGGATTTGTATGCGCTGTCCCGATTGCGTAAACGGTCGATTCCGTGCAGCACGACCCGGCGGATCGGTTGCTCGGCCATGAAAAAAGTAAACCTTCCGGAATATTTGCATCCTTCGTGCCACGCCCCCCTAATACTTCCTTCGTAGTTAAAATCATGAATCTTTGGTACTTGACTTCCTTCCCTATTCGACTAAGCTGACAGCGAAAATCATTAATCATCTCGAGTCATTAGAGATGAGTCCCGGGAGTGGCGAACCGGGACGCGGGCGGGTGGAGTCGGGGCCTGAGAAAAAGCCCGGGGGGAGAGGGTTCATGGGCGAAGAGAGGCTTTTGGAGCGCATCCGCACCTGGAAGAATGAGCCGAAGAGGCGAAGCCGGGGGAGGCGCGCAGGCAGATCGATTCCATCGTGGCCCACCTGCAGCGGATCCTCAACACGCGGCAGGGCAATGTGCCCATTGCCGATGACTACGGGGTGCCGGACCTTACGGATTTCATGCTGTCCTACCCCGAATCGGTCACCGAGATCGAGAAGAGCCTCCGGCAGGCCATCGAGGAATACGAGCCGCGGCTGCGCTCCGTGCGGGTGAGTTTCGTGCACCAGGAAGACGACCTGTTGTGCCTGCGGTTCCAGATCGTTGCGCAGCTCCGCGCGGAGTCGGGCAGGAATGTCCTGATCGAGACGATCGTGGATTCCGACGGAAAGGTCAGCTTGAAGGGCTGATCGGGTGCCTCATCGAGGGGGTTCGTACAGAAATGTTCAACCGTTATTTTCAACAGGAGATGAATCAGCTCAGGGAGCTCGGCGCGGACTTCGCGAAGGCCTACCCGGCCCTGGCCCCCATGCTGAGCGGGCCCGTGGCGGATCCGGACGTGGAGCGCCTGCTGGAGGGCGTTTCCTTTCAGACCGCCCTGCTGCGCCAGAAGCTCGACGACGATTTTCCCGAGATCATCCAGGACCTGATCCGGATCATCTGGCCGCACTATCTGAGGCCGATCCCTTCCACCTCGACGGTTGCCTTCACCCCGAAGCCCACGCTGCGGCAGCCCGCGACGATTCCCGCGGGCACACCCCTGGCCTCGGTCCCCGTCGAGGGGACCTCCTGCCTCTTCCGGACCTGCAGCGAGGTGGAGATCCACCCCCTTTCAATCGTGGAGGGCGTCTTCGAGCAGCCCTCGGGCAGGCCGCCGCAGGTCAGGATGGTGATGGAGCTCACCGGGCTCAAGCTGACCGACTGGCGCCCGAAGTCCCTGCGCTTCTTCCTGGCCGGCGACTATGCAGGCGCTGCCGATCTGTATTTCCTCCTGATGCGTCATCTCAAACGAATCGTCCTGAGGCCGCTGGACGGCGGCGAAGAGGCAGTACTTCCCGCCGAATGCCTCAAGGCGGCGGGCTTTTCCGAAAGCGGGGCCCTCATCCCCTATCCGCCCCATGCCTTTCCGGGCTACCGCGTCCTCCAGGAATACTTTTTTTCACCGGAAAAGTTTTTGTATGTCGATCTTTCCGGCTGGGAGCAGTGGCGGGGCAGGGGGAGCGGGTCGAAATTCGAGATCCGCTTCGAGCTCGATTCCCTTCCCGTGCGCCCCCCCCCGGGTGACGCGGGACTATTTCGTCCTTTTCGCAACACCCGTCATCAACCTTTTCCCGCATGAGGCGGACCCCATTGCGCTGGACCACCGCCGGCCGTGGTACCTGGTTCGGCCGGCCTGTTCCAATCCCGATCACTACCAGGTCTATTCCGTGGACAAGGTGACGGGGTTCATCCAGGGGACGGCCGAGGAGAGGCACTACCAGCCCTTCGAGCATTTCAACCCCGACTTCCGCGAAACACCCGTCTATCACACGACGCACCGGCGATCCCCGATCAAGCCCGGGGCCGATGTGTTTCTGTCCGCGGCCTATCCGCCGGAGGGGGGCACGCCCCGGCCGGAGACGCTTTCCATCGCACTCACATCCACCAACGGCACGCTGCCGGAGAGCCTGCGTATCGGCGACATCTGTGTCGCCACCGGTGCATCCCCGGAGTACGCGACCTTCCGGAACATCAAGCCGCTGACCCCGACGGTGTTCCCGCCGCTGGGACCCAACGTCCTGTGGCGGCTGATATCGCATTTGTCGCTCAACTACCTGTCCCTGGCCCGAAAGGAGCATTTCCGGGCACTCCTGGATCTCTACATTTTCCCGGAGTCGCGCGATCAATCGGCCATCCTGGCCAACAAGAAGCGGATCGGCGGGATCGAGCATCTTCAGGACAGGCCGTCGGATCGACTCGTCGGCGGGATGCCGGTCCGAGGGCGTGAAGTGACGATGAAGCTCCGCCAGGATCATTATGTCTCGACGGGCGATCTGTTCCTCTTCGGCTCCGTCCTGGACTGCTTTCTCGGGGGCTACGCCTCCATCAACTCATTCACGAACCTGATCATCCACGAAGTGATGAGAGGAGACACCTATCGATGGCCGGCCAGGCTGGGCAACCACCCGCTGATCTGACGGCGGAGCTGCTGAAGAAGGGTCATGAATTCTCCTTCCTCCAGGTCCTGCGCCTGCTGCGCCTTTTGGGCCATGCCGCGGAGAGCCCCGAAGATCCCGCTGCGCCAGTTCCGGCGAATCGGACCTTGAGGATCCGCCCGCAGAATTCGCTTGCCTTCCCCGCGGCCGACATCGCCAACATCGAGAAGACCGATGGCGAAGAGCCGGGTTTCCGAGTGACGGCGACCTTTCTGGGCCTCTACGGGCACGCCTCGCCGCTTCCCACGTTCTACACGGAAGACCTCCTGGAGGACGAGACCTCCGACGAGCCGGCGACACGGGACTTCCTGGACATTTTCAACCACCGCCTCTTCGCCCTTTTCTTCCGCTGCTGCATGAAGTACCGCCTGTTCTTCCAGGTGCTCGAGGGGAAGAACGCAGACGATCTGGAAAGGCTCTTCTGCCTGCTCGGCCTCGGCGAGCCCGGGCTGCGCGAGGAGATCCCCCATGCCTATTCCCTGTCCCGCTATATCGGCATCGTGACCCAGTACCCCCACAGCGCCTGGGGACTGGAGACCATGCTGCGGGATGCCTTCCGCGGCGTGCCGGTCGAGGTCATCCAGTGCTTCAGGCGACGCGTGAGAATCCCGCCCGACCAGCGCCTGTGTCTCGGGCAGGCGGGGAGCCGCATCGGGATCGACAGCGTCCTCGGTGAAGAAATCGAAGACCGCATGGGCAAGATCCGCCTCCGCGTCGGCCCGGTGGATCTCGCGACGTTCCAGGGCCTGCTGCCTGGCAGCCCCGATCACGACAGGCTGGCCATGCTGACGAGACTCTACCTGCAGGACCCCCTCGACTACGACGCAGAGCTCGTTCTTGCCGAGGGGCAGGCCCGCACGGCCCGCCTCGGGGAATCGACTCTGTCGAGGCTGGGACTGGACACCTGGGTTTTTTCCGGCGGGCACATCGGGGAGACAAGCGTCGCCTTCCCGCT
>CAWDHZ010000014.1:0-148920 GCA_963802225.1 uncultured delta proteobacterium
GAAGGCCCCCGTGTCGGTCAGAATCGCCGTGTAGAGGTTGATCGCCATATCCTTTGTGATCTCGAGGCCCATCCCGTCGACGAGACGGAAGATCATCTCGCCGGTGGAGCTTGCCTCGGGGTCGGTGAGCGTCAGATTCCCGTAGTGGTCGTTCGAGATATGATGATCGATATTGATGATCTTCCGGATCCCGGCAATCCGCGAGGCCTCTTCCCCCGCGCGCTCGATCTCGCTGCAGTCCAGGACAAAGACGGCGTCAAAGCCATCCAGCGGACCCAGCCGGTTCACGATGATGCCCGCATCGGGCAGAAACGCGTACATCTGCGGCGTGCGGTCCTGGTTGTACACGACCACTTCTTTCCCCAGGCCCCGGAGCGCCTCGTAGAGGGCGAGCTCCGAGCCTACGGCATCGCCGTCGAGCCTCATGTGGGAGGTCACAAGGAAGGTGCGGCCCTTCTTGATGATTTCAGCGATCTGTTGGATCATCCGTTTCGTCTTTTCGTACTTCTTTCAGCAGTTTCTCGATCCGCGACCCGTATTCGAAGGACGGGTCGTAGAAGAAGGCAAGCTCCGGGATATAGCGAAGCTGCAGCCTCTTGCCCAGCTCCCGCTTGAGAAACCCCTTGGCCTTCGAGAGTCCCTTCTCGACATCGGCGCTCAGGCAGTCCTTGCCGAGCTCGACGAAGTAGATGCGGGCGGAGCGAAGGTCGTCGGTGAGCTTGACGTCCGTCACGGTGATATTGACAATCCTCGGGTCGCCGACCTCCCGCCGCAGGATGTTGGAAATCTCCTGCTTGATCTGATCTGCAACCCGGTCAGCTCTCTTGAAATCCATCGGGCAGCGCCCCCCCGTCGTAACGGCCCGCCAGGTCGGAGTAGTTCGTGATCTCCCTGCGGACGTTGACGACCTCGGCCAAGTGGAGATTGTCGACGAAATTCAGAATCATTTCCATCTTCGAGTCCACGAAACTCCGGTCGTTTCCCACAACGGCAAACCCGATGATGCCCTGTTTCCAGTTGTCGTGTCCGTCGACCTCGGCAATCGAGACATTGAACTCGTTCTGCGTGCGCCGGATCAGGCTCTTCATCACGCCCCGCTTCTCCTTCAGGGAGCGGCTCTCGTGGATGTGCACCTCGATGATCCCGACACCTACAACCATAATCGTCTATTCGGTCATTCCGTCTGTTCAGTCTATTCGGTCCGGATCAGCCATTTGTGACTCCCGTCTTTCGACGGAATAGACTGAACAGACGGAAAAGACGGGACAGACCGGTTTAGAGTTTTCTCTCGATCTGCTCCATGATGTAGGCCTCAATCACATCGCCCACCCGGATGTCGTTGTAGCCCTCGATTCCGAGGCCGCAGTCCATGCCGGCGGAGACTTCCCTCGCGTCGTCCTTGAAGCGCTTGAGCGAAGCGATCTTGCCGTCGTAGAGGACCACCCCGCCGCGGACGAGTTTGACCTTCGCGCTGCGCGGGATCTTTCCGTCCGTCACGTGGCAGCCCGCCACGGTGCCGAGCTTGATGATGCGGAAGGTTTCCCGCACCTCGGCGCGCCCCTGGACGACTTCCTTGAACTCGGGTTCCAGCAGGCCTTCCATGGCATCGTGCACGTCGTTGATGGCGTTGTAGATGACGTCGTAGAGCTTGATCTCGACGCCTTCCTTCTCGGCGATCTCGACGACGCGGGCATCGGGCCTCACCTTGAAACCCAGGACGATGGCATCGGAGGCCGAGGCCAGCATGACGTCCGTCTCGGTGATGGCACCCGTGGAGCTGTGGATGATCTTCAGCTTGATCTCGTCGGTGGAGAGCTTGTTGAGGGCCTCGTTCAGGGCCTCGAGGGATCCCTGGACGTCGGCCTTGAGGATCACGTTGAGTTCCTTGATGCCTTCCTTGATCCGCTGGTAGAGCTGCTCCAGGGTGATCTTGGAGGAGGCCGCCAGCTCCTTTTCGCGCTCCTTGCGGACCCAGTACTCGCTGATGTTCTTGGCCTTTTTCTCGTCCTCGACGCCGATGAACTCGGAGCCCGCCTGGGGGACGCTGGAGAAGCCGATGACCTCCACGGGCATGGAGGGGCCGGCCTCCTTGACACGCTGCCCCTGGTCATTGATCATGGCGCGCACGCGGCCGTACTCCGTTTTCGCGGAGAAGGCATCTCCCTCGCGCAGTGTCCCTTCCTGGATGAGGACGGTTGCCACGGGGCCCCGTCCCTTGTCGAGCTTGGCCTCGATGACAATGCCGCGGGCCGGACGGTCCGGGTCGGCCTTCAGCTCGAGGACGTCGGCCTGCAGGAGGATGAGCTCCAGCAGACTCTCGATGCCGATCTTCTTCTTCGCCGAGATGTCGGCAAAGAGCGCATCGCCGCCCCAGTCTTCCGGCACGAGGTTGTGCTGGGCCAGTTCCTGCTTGATTCGGTCGGGGGTGGCGTTGGGCTTGTCGATCTTGTTGACGGCCACGATGATGGGCACGCCGGCCGAGCGCGAGTGGTTGATGGCCTCCACGGTCTGCTCCATGACGCCGTCGTCGGCGGCCACGACGAGGATGACGATGTCCGTCACCTTGGCGCCGCGGGCGCGCATGGCCGTAAAGGCCTCGTGTCCCGGCGTGTCCAGGAAGACGATGTCGCGGTCCTTGATGTGGACGTGGTAGGCGCCGATGGCCTGCGTGATGCCGCCGGACTCGCCCTCGATGACGTTGGTCTGTCGGATGGCATCCAGGAGCGACGTCTTGCCGTGGTCGACGTGGCCCATGACGGTCACAACGGGCGCCCTGGGCTTCAGGTAGCGGGGCTCCGCCTCGGTGCGCTGCAGCATCTCGTCGTACTCGGCCGTCACGGCCTCCACCTGGTAGCCGAACTCGGCGGCGATGAGACTTGCGGCATCGACATCGATGGACTGGTTGATGGTGACCATCGTGCCCAGGCCGAGAAGCTTGTTGATGATGTCGCTTGCGCGCACACCCATCTGCTTGGCCAGCTCGCCCACCCGGATGGCCTCCGAGATCCGAATCCGCCGCTTGCTCGCCTTGGGGACCGTAATCTCCGTCTTCCTCATCTTGACGACGGCGGCCTTCTTGTCGCCCCTCCAGCGGGCAGCCTCCTCCTCTTCGATCTCCCGGATCCGGCCCTTCTTGTCTTTCTTGTCGATGACCCGCCTGATCATCGTTTTCTTCTTGGTGGCCACCCCGTCCATGACCACCTCGACGCCGCGCTTGCCTTTTCTGTCGGCCGTGGGCGCGGCTCCCCTCGTGTCAGCGCCGGCAGGCGGGGCCGCCTGGCCACGGGGCTGCGCGGGCTGCCCCGCGGCCGGTTTCCGGATCTGCGTCTGCGGGATTGTGGCGGCAGGGGGCCTTGGCCCTTCCTTCTTCTCGACGGGTTCGGGCCTGCGAATGATCTGGGCCTGGCGGGAAAGATCGGGCTCCTTCTTCGGCGCCGGCTCGGGTTTCACGGGCGCCTTCTCGGCAGCGGGAGGCGCCGCAGCCGCCGGCGGTTCTTCCGCCCTCGTCTCGAGCGGCTTCTCCGGTTTCTCGACCGTCTCGACCGTCTCGACTTTCCCTTCCTTTTCGACTTTCTCGACCGGCGCGGCTTCGGGGGCGGCGGCTTCCTCGGGCTCGGCGGCTTCCTCGGCCTCGGCGGCCTCCTCGGGCAGACGGACGGCCCTTCTGCGAATGACCGTCGATTTGACGCGCTTCTCGACGACCTCCTTTTCGCCCTTGGCGGCAAACTCGCGGCGGACCCGCTCGACCTCGCTGTCCTCAAGAGTGCTGGAGTGGGATTTGACGGCAATGCCAAGGTTTTTCAGCTTCGCGATGAACTCCTTGTTCTCGATCCCGAACTCTTTGGCCAGTTCGTATACTCTCATCTTGGACATTCTTGAAACCCCCGAATGTTTTGGTCCAGCCAGGGCCTGCGCGTACCCTTAAGGCTCAGGCGTTGTCGCCCGCTTCCTTTTCCTTTTCCGTTTCCATGACCTGCGCGGCCCTCTCGATGATCCCCTGCGCCTTCTCGGCGTCCAGCCCCTCGATGGCCTTCAAGGCCTCGGGGTCGGCCGACGACAGGGCGGACACACTTTTGTAGCCCTCTTTGAACAGAAGCTCCGCCGAGGCCTCGTCGAGGTCCGGAATCTTCATGAGGGCCTTGGGCCCTTCCTCGGACTGCTTCTGGAGCATGGACTCGTTCTTCACGTCGATCTTCCAGCCCGTGAGCCGCACGGCGAGCCGCACGTTCTGCCCGCTCCTGCCGATGGCCAGAGAGAGCTGGTCATCGGGCACGATGACCTCCATGGACCTCTCGTCCTCGTACATGAAAACCTTGCTCACCTTGGCCGGCGAAAGGGCCGAACAGATGTATTTCACGGAGTCTTCGGAGTAGGGAACGATATCGATCTTCTCGCCCTTCAATTCCTGGACGACGCTCTGCACGCGCGAGCCCCGCATCCCGACGCAGGCCCCGACAGGGTCGATGTCCTTGTCGAGGGTGCGGACGGAGATCTTGGAGCGGTTGCCCGGCTCGCGGGCCACGTTGACGATTTCGATGAATCCCTCGGAGATCTCCGGCACCTCAATCTCGAAGAGGGCCCGCAGGAACCCCGGATGCGTGCGGGACAAGACGATCTGGGGGCCCTTGGAGATCTTCTTGACGTCCACGATATAGGCCCGGATCCTGTCGCCCCGCTTGTAGGTCTCGCGGTGGACCTGCTCGGAGGGAGGGATGACGGCCTCGGCGCGGCCCAGGTTCACGACGATGCTGCCGCCCTCGAAGCGCTGGACGAAGCCGCTTGCGATCTGGCTTTTCTTGTCCTTGTACTCGTCGTAGATCTTGTCGCGCTCGGCATCCTTCACTTTCTGGATGATGATCTGCTTGGCCGTCTGGACGGCAATGCGCCCGAAACTTGCCGCATCGACCCTCATGCCCAGGCTGTCGCCCGGCTCGGCCTCCTCGTCGAGTTCGCTCTTGGCTTGTTCCAGGGAGATCTGTGTTTCGGGGTCGACCACCTTCTCGACAACCGTCTTGAACTGGAAGACCTCCAGTTCGCCCGCCTCTTCGTTGTACTTGGACTCGAGCTCCACCTTCGCCCCCAGCTTTTTTCTCGCCGCGGTGAGGATGGCCGACTCCAGGGCCTCGATGATGACTTCCTTTTCGATTCCCTTGTCCTTGCCCATCTGCTCGATGAGACGTTTCAACTCCGGAAACATGCTTGACCTCCTGGCTTTTCAAAACGGCACGGGGCTAAAGGCTAAAGGCAAAAGGCATGAAGAGTCCTTCCCGTTCTACCTTTTGCCCTTGGCCTTTCGCCCTTCGCCGGTTAGTTCATATTCCAGATTCGCCTTCTGGATGTTGTCCCGGTCGATGCGGACGATCCTGCCGTCCACGTCGACGGTGACGATCCTGCGGCCGTCCTCCATCAAATAGTCGACGAAGGTGCCCAGGAAATTCCTCGACCCGTCGATGGGCTCCCGCGTCCGGATCCGGATCCTGCCACCGCGGTACTTCTCGAAATCCTTGTCCCGGGTGAGGGGCCGGTCGAGCCCCGGGGACGACACTTCCAGGGTATAGGGACCCGGGGGCAGATCGTGCACGTTGAGCAGATCGCCCACCTGGTGGCTGATGGCCGTGCAGTCCGCGAGGGTCGCACCGCCCTCGCGGTCGATGAAGATCCGAATGAGCCACCGGGTCTGCATCCTGAGGCACTCGAGTTCCACGAGCTCCAGGCCTTCGGACTCGATCACCGGTTCGATCAGTCCGATGATCTCCTCGCGGTACGTGGCCATCTTCAGGCTCCCTGCCCTCGCCGCGCAAGCGGCGCCTAAAATAAAAAAGTGGGCAAAAAGGCCCACTCGAATAGAAACCATTCGAATTTCAGGTGCTTTTCTAGCACAGAAAAAGCGCTCTTGCAAGCAAAAAACGTGGGACAGTCCCGGCTACAGGGCCCCGGCAATCGCCTTGCCAAGCTCCTGCGTGCTGGCCCGGCCGCCGATGTCTCGCGTGCGCGGTCCCTCGGTGAGCACCGCTTCGATGGCGCGAACGATCGCGTCGGCCGCGGCCTTGTGTCCCAGGTGCTCCAGCATCAGTGCGCCGGACCAGATCTGGCCGATGGGGTTGGCGATGTTGCGCCCGTAGATGTCGGGCGCCGAGCCGTGGACGGGCTCGAAGAGCGACGGGTACTCCCGCTCCGGGTTAAGGTTTGCCGAGGGCGCTATGGCTATCGTACCGGTACAGGCCGGCCCGAGATCCGAGAGGATATCACCGAAGAGGTTCGTGCCCACCACCACGTCGAACCAGTCGGGGTTCTGGACGAACTGGGCCGTGAGGATGTCAATGTGGTAGTAATCCGCCCGCACATCCGGGTACTGCGCGGCCATCGCCCGGGCCCGCTCGTCCCAGTAAGGCATCGAAATGTAGATCCCGTTCGATTTGGTCGCCCAGGTCAGGTGCTTCTTGGGCCTGCTGCGGGCAACCTCGAAGGCATAGCGCAGGATGCGGTCCACCCCGCGGCGGGTAAAGAGGCTCTCCTGCACCACCACCTCGCGGTCGGTGCCTTCGAAGCTCCGCCCCCCGATGGCGGAGTATTCCCCTTCGGTGTTTTCCCGCACGACGACGAAGTCGATGTCTCCCGGCTCGCGGCCGCGCAGGGGCGACTGGATCCCGGGCATCAGCCGCACCGGGCGGACGTTGGCGTACTGTTGGAAGCCGCGCCGGATCGGGAGCAGCAGCCCCCATACGGAGATGTGATCCGGCACCCCCGGAAATCCCACGGCGCCCAGGAAGACGGCATCGTGGTTGCGGATCTGATCGAGTCCGTCTTCGGGCATCATGCGACCGGTTTTCGCATAATACTCGCAGCTCCAGGGCAACTCATCCCAGTGAAACCCGATGTCGAATTTGGCCCCTGCGGCCTCCAGCACCCGGATGCCTTCCGGCACCACTTCCTTCCCGATCCCGTCGCCGGGGATCACGGCAATTTTATATTTGTTCATGGTCATCCTCCTCGCGTCATGTGTGCGCAACATAACCGATCGGGACCCTCCGGCACCCTGGAATGAATCTGCGCGGACACGGCAACTTTTTCAAGAAGGTATCGCAACTCATGCGAAATGGCAACCCGCAGATGATCGTGCACAAACGGAAGGCCCGGCGCAGGGCCAGGCCTTCTCGCTAGGGACAGGGAGCAATACAGGCTCGGCGGGGAAGAGATCCTTTACCGGTCCGCCGGCGGGGTGTGCGCGGCGATGGCCCTGCGCAGCCCGTGGCCCAGGGCGTCGATCAGCGGCTCCTGCAGGATGCCGTTGTACTCGTCCATGTAGACCTTGGCGATCTCCGTGGGGAGAACCAGGATATGGGGATCCCAGCCCGTCAGGCGACGGCAGAGCTCCCCCGCGCCCGAAAAAACCCTGTTTTCCTCCACGGTGGTGCATATCCCCGGGATATCAATACAACTCAACTGATGCAGCCATGCATCGCTGAGGCTTCCCCAGCGCAATCGATCAAGCAGCGCCGTTCCGAGATTGAACAGAGGAGGATTCTTGATCCCTTTCTCGACCTGGCGTGAAATATTGTACGAGTGGATATCGTAGACGACGCAGAAACCGAAACGCTCCAGCAGAACGCGGATGCAGCTGCCGGCAAATCGGTAAAACGCCTCGTACTTCTCCAGGGACCGGCGCACCATGGCCTCCGTCGGGGGGGCGCGGTAGACCTGCACGCCCCAGAACTGCTCCGCTGTGAGCGGAACAGCCTGCTCAGCGGGACGATTCAGATCGTACTCGGCCCTTGAATCCAGGCCCCAGATGGCGTTGGCATTCCCCCGGATCATCCGGTCGGTTGCCGGGTCCTCTTCGAACAGGCGGACTTTTTCCGGGATCTGCATCAAGGGAAGGAGTTCCTCGCGGACGCTGTGCCCGGCATGGATGGCCACAACGAGCGCAGGCGTCGACAGATCCAGATCGAAGGCGAACCCGCCGGTCGCACTTCTCCCCTGGAGCCGCTTCGCGCTCCGGAGCTGTTCAATCACCTCGGGTTCGACAGGGATCCTCATAATAACGATCGTCCGGACTGCTGCACCCGTCAACTCCGGGTGCGTTCGTGGATCCCGTACCGCTCGAGTGCGGAATGCACGATCAGGTGGAGCATGTCCCGGTATTCTTCCATGGGCCCGCCCGCGGAGGGATGATAGAGCGAATAGATCTGGGGGCTCCAGCTCTTCACGGGCTTGAGTCCCGGGATCCCGTTGATCTCCATGACCCGCAAGCTGCCCCGGCCATCGACGCGCATGTCAACGCGGACATGGTCCCAGCACTGCAGGGCGTCGGTGGCCTTTCTGGTCAGCTCTTTGGCCTCCTCCGCCCTTTCCGTCGGGATGCTGATCCTGGTCAGCCCCACGCCCCGCAGATCGCTGCGCAGGATCTGATGCCTGCCGAAATGGTTCTTGTCGACGGTGACAAGCCCGGGCAGGATTTCCTGAAGCCTCCCGTTGCCCAGCATCAGGACCGTGTATTCCTCGCCGGGCAGGAACTCCTCGATGAGCGCGGCCTGCTCGAGCTTCTCATGCACATATTTGACGCGCAGCTCCATCTCTCGCAGGTTGTGGACCACGCTCTCGTCGCTGATGCCGACGGAGCGCGATTCGCAGTTGGGCTTGACGAAGGCCGGGTACGGGACATCGGGCAGCGCATCGCCTGCGGCCACCAGAGTGAAGGCCGGCACCAGCACCCCGTTTTCATGCATGATCCGGTGCGTCTCGTATTTCTGGATGAGCTGCTTCATCGTCAGGGCGTTGGGGCCGATGTACGGGATGTCCCTCTCGTCCAGGATGTCGGCGACCCATTCATTGTCGTCGCCCAGGCCGATGATGTCCTCGCGGTGCGAAAAATAGTACAGGGCACTCCAGACGATATCGTAGCTGCGGCTCGAGATGGCCTTCATGAAGTCGTCCGCGGTGACGCAATAGGCAATCTCGGCCGTCAGATCCCCGCCATTGAGGGTCTCGCACATCGTCTCGGTCACCTTCATGTCGCCCCACCCCTGGGCATCGCCGCCGGGGCCCGTTACGATCAACACCTTTCTCATCCAGGACTCTCCTCGTATCAAAAAGTAAACAAATCCGGATCGTGCCGGTACTGTCTCAACGCGCCGGCCGTAAGGGGCGATGCCGTTTCCAGAAGCCGGGCGATCGCCTCGATCTTCTCGTCGCTCCATACGATGCGCGAGACGACCTTCAAATCGATCCGGGCGTCCTTCTGTCCCAGGAGAGCGAAATCGGCAAGCATCGCATCACTCATTGCCTTGTTGGGGTTGAGAATCGTGATCGGGCCCTCGAAGACGGACCGCAGGGCGGCCTCGAAGACGCGTTGACTGTACCCGTAATGCGTGCAGCACAGGGCGGCCGCAACGGGCCCGCGCCTGTCCGGGACACGTTCGGCGGCCTGGCGGATGCAGCTCTCGATCATCGTCCGGACGGTTGCACCTTCCGGTGCCTTCTCGATCTCGCCCGCCAGTCGATCGCAGGGCTGGCAGATGATGCGTTCCGCGGCAATGCCCCGCCCGACAAGGCGCGTTCGATGGGTATCGGCTTCGATGGTGGTGGGTGTGCCGAGAATGATGACGAGGCTGTCCGCCCGGGCGCTTAAATACGCGTGTATCAGGTCGACGCCGGAATCGATGATGCCGACCACCGGCACGGGGGCCTGCTTGCTGAACGGCGTGTGGGCATAGAGCGCCGACAGGGTATTGCAGGCGATCAGGATCAGATCGGGCTGAAAGCGAAGCATGGCGGCAAGCGCCCGGTCGAAGACGCGGATCCGCTCGGCCATGCCGGGCAGAAGATTATAGCCGCGGTCCTGCTCCGGCCAGGCGTTGAAGTAGGTCACCGCCACGGACCGATAGCTTCGGCGTCTCTGCAGGCCTTTGACGATATCGGCGCAGATGGAGAGGCCGCCCATGCCCGAGTCGGCGATGACAATCGAGAGGGTATCTTTTGCTGCGGCTGCGTTCATCTCACCGCACTCCCCCCGCTGGCCGCTTTCGCGTCAGCCATTCGGCGGCCAGGTCGAGGGCCCATTGCGGCGAGGCATCGATGGTCCCGTCCATGATCCGGGTCATGGCATCGATCCAGTGCTCGCGGTGCTGCATGGTCGCGATGCGATTGCGCAGCATGGCGGCGCCCTTGGCCGGTTCCTGATCCATCTTCGCCAGGATCATCGCGATCTCGTCGCGAAAACCCTTGAGACCATAGTAACGCAGAAACCCGTGCCAGGCCTCAGTGATTCCGTCCGGTTGAGCCAGCGGCAGAGAGACCTTCTTCAGGGACTCG
Source organism: uncultured delta proteobacterium (assembly GCA_963802225.1). Taxonomy (GTDB): domain Bacteria; phylum Desulfobacterota; class Syntrophia; order Syntrophales; family UBA2192; genus UBA2192. The sequence goes on from CAWDHZ010000014.1 coordinate 10,312, forward strand.
AAGAACTCGGCCGACTCGTCCCCCCGGAGCAGGCGGAGGGATTCGGTGCCGATTTCATAAGGAATGAGTTCGATGTGCGAAAGGCCCGCCCGCGAGACGCCGGCCTTCACCAGGTATCCCAGCTTGCGGTAGTAGAGGTCGGTCTGCTGGTAAAAGACGAAGTTTCCCAGGCTGTAGCAGATGGGCACTCCGTTGCAGATCTCGACGCCCTGCGGAACATGGGGGTGATGGCCGATGACGAGATCGGCCCCGGCCTCGGCGATACGCTGGAAGGCCGATGCCAGGTACGGCGGCGGAAAGGGGATATATTCGACCCCGCCGTGGCAGATCACAAGGATGACGTCAACCCCCGGCCTGATCGCACGGACGCTGTCCACAACCTCATCGACTTCCCATCCGAAGACGCCGGGTCCGGAGACGGCGGTAGTCAGATCCTCGCCTTCGCTGAAATTGACGATGCCGATGCGGACCCCGTTGAGATCGAGGATCAGGGGCCGGCGGGCCTCTTCGGCGGACATGCCCGCCCCGACGGAACGGATGGAGTTCTCGCTCAGCAGCTCCAGGGTCTGGCGGAAAGCCTCCGGACCATGGTCGAAGACATGATTGTTTCCCAGCGTGACGACCTCGAAGGGGACTGCCGTCAGCCCGCGGATGTGCTCGGGACGACCTTTGAAGACCGAGCCGCTCTTCCATACCGGGGATGCGTCTGTCGACAGCGCGCATTCCAGATTGACAATGCGCAGATCGCCCTGGCGCAGGAGCGGCAACACGTCGCCGTAGACCGCCTCGGGAGAACGGGCAACGATCTCGTCGAAGGCCCGTATGGGCGCCCAGTCGGAGGCGATTACGATTTCGGCCCGGGCCCGGGGAGCCGCTGCGCTGGTCCATCGGCCCCTGCTCCAGTCAAACCCTTCCAGTCCGGTTTTTTTCATCCTCGTGCTCTCGGATCTGAACTCTGTTTCTCGCCCCGCACTCCCGGGAACCCCCTTCATCGAAGCCGGATGAATGCTGAAAAGACACCGCTTTTTGACGTGCGGAGTATAGGATGCACATTCGGGCGTGTCAACGGGACAATTGCCGCGAGCAGCCGCCTCATCTGGCCGTGTCTTGGGGGTCGAGTGTTGATTCTTTACCGTTTCATATCATTGAGCAGGTTTGAAGGCGAATACTGATCGGAAAGAATTTTTGCATTCACATCCCAGTCTCGGTCAGTCGAAAACAAAGGCAACAGGAAATCCGCTTCAACATGGAACGGTCGAAGAGCAGCTTCGAGCATCGCGGCGTTCCTTCTAATCGCTTCTTTCAGGGGCAATGCTCCCCTTTTAATGAGAATGACCCTGTTTTGATACTTTAGATTGAGGAATGTTCCGAAGACGGATTCATACGTCGCGGATTCGTGATCATAAAGCCGGCTCGTCGAAAATGTATTTGCTACCAAAACGCCTTCCGGATTCATAATCTGCTTTACTTCGTCTAGAAATTCCCTCGTCAACAGATGTTCGGGTATGTATTGATGATCAAAGGCATCCAGCATGATCAGATCGTATATCACTCCCTTCTTTATGGCGCGCTTCACAAACACGCGCCCGTCTTCCTCAATGACCTTCATCCTGGAGTTCGTCTGAAAATTAAAGTGTTTTTTTGCCACACGCACGACGGCGGGGTCTATTTCCACCGAATCAATTTCCGAATTGGGCAGAATCTTCGAAAGGGCAGACGGCAATGTGCCCCCGCCCAGGCCGATAATCAGTATCTTGTCCGGCGCGGGCAGAAGGTACAGCGCGGCCATCATCATCTTCGTATACGGAATGACCATGCTGTCGGGATCCTGAAGCGAGATGCAGGTCTGCCTGTTGATTGACTTGCTGTTTTTTGAGAACCGCATGCAGCGCTCACCGTCTTTTTCATAGACCGTGATGTTCCTGTACAAAGAACGTTCTGTATGAAGAACCGTGTCGTTCCTGGTAAAAAGAGGGTAAAGGGCATCCATTCCCAATGTAAGCAAGGGCGCCAAAATCCCCAGGGCTAACAGGAGCAGCACGATTTTATTGGTTCTCGGCATTTCTCCCCCCGGCGATAAACGCGACAAAACTCATCAGCATGGATATGCCTATCATGATCCAGACGATCAGGTTTACTTCCAGATAGAGAACCAGATAAAACGACGTCAGAAGGGTCCCTGCTGCACTGCCGAACGTCGACACGAAGTAAAGAATTCCGGCACAGTTGCCGCTTTGATCGAGGTCTTTCACGAGCAGGCGGACAGCATAGGGAGAAACCATCCCCGATATCAGTGTGGGAACAAAGAAAAAGATTGTCGCAGACAGGAGTGAACCGTATCTGGGGTCTTGAATGACGGAGAATATATTTTCAAAAGCGGTCTCTCCGATTAATGCAACCGGCGACGTCGACAAAGCCGCGCTGATCAAAATTACCGAAAGTTTTCTCAGGGAAGGTTGCTGAACCGAAAGCCGGCCGCCAATAAGATAGCCGATCGATAAAGCCAGCATGAATACGGTGATAATGCCGCCCCAGACGTAAATGCTGTTACCGAAATGGGGCGCGAGAATTCGCCCGCTGAGCAACTCGACTGCCATGACAAAGAAACCGGACCAACCGGCTATGATAAAAACCAGATATCTGCTCATAAAGGCCCCTTTAGTCTGGAGCGTATTCCGGCATGTGATACTTGACTCGCACGGCTTCTGTATCATCGCAAGCTCGATTCGTGAATATGTCGTGATCCGGACAAAAGCGCATTGACCGTGACTTCTTCTCAAGCTGCTACATATACACTGGTCAGTTGCCTATGGAAATGCAATATATCCAAGAGCTCGAACTGCACAGGCATGGTTTGAAAGATTTTTCACCGGATTTTTTCAGCAGGGGCTTGTTTCAGATACGCACTTGAAATGATGGATAAAAATGGAGCGGGCGATGGGATTCGAAAACAACCCCAAGCCCGCGTGGTGCTGGGTTCAGGGCTACTGCCGGATTTTTTCCGGATTTCGAATTTAACTACGCCTTTCTTCTTTCTCCCCGAATCGGACGCCCGGCTCAACACCCTGAGACATTTATTCATTCTGAATAGAGGGAAGGAAGTTTAAAAAAGTGTCCATTCATGAAATATTACTACTCAAAATACAACATATATGAACTTTCTGTTGATTATGGTTTAAATATGTGTCTAATAGAGAAGCATGACTACTGATAACAGAACAAAAATAAACAAATTAATAAGCCAATGGCCTCGGGGCACGGTGGCCTCAACGGCTTACTTGAAAGAACTAGGATTATCTCAGGAGCTCCTTGCCTGGTACAAACGGAGCGGCTGGCTAGAATCCTACGGCCGCGGCGCTTATCTCCTTGCCGGGGACAAGGTCGAGTGGACCGGCGCCCTGTACGCCCTCCAAAAACATTTGAAGATGTCTGTCCATACAGGCGGCAAGACGGCCCTGGAGCTGAAGGGCTACGGTCATTTTGTTCCGATGAGGCAAAAGATTTTTCTCTATGGCGAAAGGGGCCTGACGCTGCCCGCCTGGTTTAAAAAGTCCATGCAGCACAGGGATTTCGTATACGTGATGACCAACCTGTTTCCCCTTGGGTATGAAGACGGTCTGACCGAGTTCAAATCGGGCGAGTTTGCCGTAATCGTTTCGGCGCCGGAAAGGGCCGCCATGGAAATGCTTCACCTGGTCCCGAAAGTCGTTGGGTTTGAGCAAGCGTCGCTGATCATGGAGAATCTGGCGGGTTTGCGCCCCGAGCTTGTTCAGAAGCTTTTGGAGACCTGCCGGTTCGTCAAAGTAAAGCGGCTCTTTCTCTACTTTGCGGAGAAATATTCTCATCCATGGTTTTCCCGACTGGATTTGTCAAGACTAGACTTGGGAAAGGGAAAGAGGCTGATCGTGCCGCATGGAATGCTGGACAAAAAATATCAGATCACCGTTCCCAGACAGGAAAGAGAATCGACGGAGTGAAGGACTCGATCTTCTATAAGCAGGCGGAACTCGTCTTGCGGATCCTGCCGGACATTCTGGTCGAGGAGATCTTCGCACTGAAAGGAGGAACGGCAATCAATTTCTTTTTCAGGGACCTGCCCCGCCACGACCCCATCGATCCCGACGTGATGAAGCGCCACCCGCCTGAGTGCATGACGAAGCGCAACTTCCTCCGCACGATGCGCCTGCTTCTCGCCGCGGGCGCCATCCCGCTTTTGATTCCGGAGAGGGTGAAGGGGGTGCGGCACGCCCGGCAGAAAGGATGAGACGCAGTCAGATGAATATACCAAGCCGGCTTCACCAAGAGACTCGCAGGGTCTGGGCGGTACTGTGTCTCGCCGTGAAAAATTTTTTCCGGATTAACGGGGTGCAGTGGGCGGGAGCGTTTGCCTTCAATGCGTTCTTCTCGCTGTTTCCCTTGATGATCCTGCTCGTCACGATTGCCTCTTTCTTTGTTGACCGGGACCAGGCCGGGAAAGAGGTCATTGCCTTCATGGAAAACTACGTCCCGATCAGCGGCAAGATGCAAACTCATATTTTTGAAACCATCACCGGCGTGATCAAAGCGCGCGGGCAGGCGGGTGTGGTCGCATTTCTCATCCTGCTGTGGGTCGTCCTCCAATGTTTTATCACCCTCATCTGCGCGATCAACCACGCCTGGGGTACCGCGGTGAACAACTGGTGGCGGCTGCCGTTGAAAAGCCTGGTGCTGCTCGGCATCACGGCGGGTGCGTTCCTTCTGGGCATGGCGGTGCCGGTTATGGCAAAAATGGCGAAGGATTGGCTCTTTCCAGTGAATGATTTCAGTTCCTGGGTCTATGCCATGGGGAGCTTTTTCATTCCCTTGCTGGTGGTCTTCCTCAGCCTCAGCCTTTTTTACTGGCTGGCCCCGCGCCGGCCCACGCGCTTTGCCGAAGTCTGGGTTTCCGCCCTTTGCGCCACGGCTCTCCTGCTGGCGACCGAAAGTCTGTTCGTGATGTACCTCAAGAACTTCGCTACGTTAAACGCGGTCTATGGGGCGTTCGGCGGGATCATGGCATTGCTGCTGTGGATTTACCTTTCCGGGTGCATTTTCATCTTCGGCGCCTGCCTGTGCGCCGCTCAGGCCGAAGGGCGTTCAGCGCAGGCGAAAACAATCAAGGCGCGCTAAAAAAAGGAGCACTGAACCATGAACAAAAAAACGCTTTCCCCGGAACTACTCCACAAGATGGGTGCCTGCTGGCGCGCAGCCGACGATCTGTCCGTCGGCCAGTTGAACTGGGAGCTGACCCATGAATAAGTTCACGCAACTCTGGAGCAATCTGCGGTCGAGCTTTTGGTTTATGCCTTCATTGATTGTCGTGTTCAGCATTGCCTTCGCGGTAGCGTTGATCGAAGCAGACTCCGCCGGGAGCGACCGATGGCTGGCCCAGTGGCCGCGCCTGTTCGGGGCCGGGGCGGAAGGCGCGCGCGGGATGATGTCCACGATTGCCGGTTCGATGATGTCCGTGGTGGGCGTCGCGTTCTCCATGATCCTGGTGGTGCTGGCGCTGGCTTCGAGCCAATACACCTCGCGCATCCTGCGGAACTTCATGCGCAGTCGCGTCACGCAGGTCGTGCTTGGGATCTTCGCCGGCATTTTCACGTATTGCCTGATCGTGTTACGCACCATTCGCAGCGGCGACGAGGGCGCATTTGTTCCAAGCCTGGCGGTGTTCTTCGGCTTCGCGCTGGCACTCGGAGGTGTTGGCGCCCTCATGTTCTTCATTCATCATATCGCCTCTTCGATCCAGGCTTCCAGCATCATCGCCTCGGTCGCTCAGGAAACCATCGCGGCCGTCGACCGGCTGTTTCCGGAAAAACTCGGACAAGGGCCGGGCGAAGACGATGATGACCAGACGCTGCGCCCCCTATCCGAGCGGACTTGGCGCGCCGTCCCGGCCAGGGAGAGCGGCTATATCCAGAGCGTCAATAACGCGGCGCTCCTAAGCTTGGCGCGGGACAGGAAAACCATCGTGAGGATGGAGCACGGCATTGGCGAGTTCGTTGTCCAGAACACCACTCTGGCCTCACTCGCCCTGGAAGACCCGCCGGATCAAGAGACGATTGACGCCCTGCAGGCGACTTTCAGCATCAACCGCTACCGCACGGTGGAGCAGGACGCGGCCTTCGGAATCAGGCAGATCGTGGATGTGGCGTTGAAAGCACTCTCCCCCGGCATCAACGACGTCACGACAGCCGTGACGTGCGTGGATTATCTGACGGCGATTCTGGCGCGGCTGGCGCCTCGGAAAATTCCCTCATCGCACCGTTACGAGGAGGGGGTACTGCGAGTGATCGCCGAAGGCCCGAGCTTTGAAAGCATGCTGGCTGAATCGTTCGACCAGATTCGAAACAACGCCAAAGGCAATGTCACCATCATATCGCGGATGCTCGACGCCTTTCAAACCCTTGCCGGCTTGACGGCCAGCCCACAACGCCGGCGGGCGCTTCGCGAGCAAGTGCAATGGATCGCCGAGTTGACCGAGCGTACCGTCGAGTCTGCTCATGACCGTGCGAGGATCGACACGCGGCTGGAGCGCCTGCGCGAAACGCTCGAAGCCGAGCCTGCGCGGTGTCCGGTGGAGGAGAAGGAATAGTCTTGCAAAATCGAGAGCAAGCCCTGCATCGACAAGCGCCGCCAAGACAAACCGGAGATTCGAAACAGGAAATGGAGCAACCACAACTGAATGCGCACGGGCTTATCGATACCGTTTTGGGCCTGAAGACAGGGACTCCGCAAGCTGCGGGGTCCCTGTCCGTTCCAAGGATATTGTGATGGATAAAAAAATGGAGCGGGCGATGGGAATCGAACCCTCCCTCCACCCTTGTGGGCAAGGGTTTCATGGCTTTATCTGACCGCTATCTGACCAGTTCACATCTGCAGTAATCAACTGAAAATCATAAGTCACAAGTGGATGAATGAGTGATGGACATGACGAGGGTTTGATCCTCTTGAGAAATCGCCGTACCTTTTCAGATTTTCATTTTCTTTTCATCATATAAACGACAGCCAAAATAGCGAGAAACGCGATAATGATCACAACAAACCATCCGGAGTTCATTCCCCACCCCCAACTATCACCCATCATGCCGCCACCTTGACTGCTGCCCATCTGGGCATAGCTGAAAGAAGTCAAAAAAGATAATATTAACGCTGCCAGAAGTAATATTTTCATCTTTCTTCCTCCTTAGGTGGATTTCACTTGGGCCCTATGGATGTCTCACAGCTACGGGTCATTGCACTTTCATTGAATCGTTATATTGGAAGCATGAGAGGCATCTCATTCTTCCTTCAGAGTTGTATGCTCTTCAATCTGAGCGAGTTTCCTATAACGGACACCGAACTGAAGCTCATGGCGGCGGCAGCGATCATGGGGCTGAGCAGGATGCCCATCGTGGGGTAAAGAACCCCGGCTGCTATGGGAACACCCAGCGAATTGTATACAAAGGCAAAAAAGAGGTTCTGCTTGATGTTGCGCATCGTTGCCCTGCTCAACTTCCTCGCCCGCACGATCCCCCGAAGATCGCCTTTCACCAGGGTCACTCCCGCACTCTGCATCGCCACATCCGTCCCGGTCCCCATCGCCACACCGACATGCGCCTGAGCGAGGGCGGGGGCGTCATTGATTCCGTCCCCTGCCATTGCCACAATCCGTCCCTCACTCTGCAGCCGTTTAACCATTACTGCCTTCTGGTCGGGCAGGACCTCCGCGATCACTTCGTCGATGCCAAGCTTTTTCCCGACGGCTTCAGCAGTCGTCTTGCTGTCCCCGGTGATCATAACGACCCGGATCCCTTCCTGATGAAGCTTTTCGATCGCCTCGGCTGTCGTTGATTTGATCGGGTCTGCCACGGCGAGGAGCCCTGCAACCTTTCCGTCCACAGCAACAAACATGGCGGTCTGCCCCTCCTTGCGCATGGACTCTGCCTTGTCAGGGAGATCGCCCAATGCAATGCCGAGATCTTCAATGAGCCTGCGGTTCCCGAGGGCGAGCTTCCGTCCGTCGATCATACCCGTTACCCCGCGTCCGGTCAGCGATTCAAAGGACTCAACTTTTGAAGGCGAGATACCCTTTTCTTTTGCACCGGCAACGATCGCTTCAGCCAGAGGGTGCTCGCTTCCCATCTCGATGCTTGCAGCGAGGTGAAGCAGTGTCTTTTCATCAAATTCTGCCGCGGGGACCACATTGACCAGCTTCGGCCTTCCCTCTGTGAGCGTGCCGGTTTTATCCGTGACAAGAGTATCGACGGTCTTCATCACCTCGATAGCCTCGGCATTCTTAAAGAGCACGCCTCCCGTAGCCCCTTTGCCCATAGCCACCATGATCGACATCGGCGTTGCCAGGCCGAGGGCACAGGGGCAGGCGATGATCAGCACCGCAACGGCATTGACAAGAGCGTATGCCATCCGCGGCTCAGGCCCGATCCATGCCCAGACCACGAAAGTGAGAACCGCAATACCGACTATGGTCGGGACAAAATATCCGGCAACGCTATCCGCCAATTTCTGGATTGGAGCGCGGCTCCGCTGGGCCTCTGCAACCATGTGGACGATCTGCGCCAGAAGAGTCTCGGCTCCAACCTTCTCCGCTTTCATGATCAATGTGCCTGTCCCGTTCACGGTGGCGCCGATTACCCGGTCGCCAACCTGCTTCGACACGGGAATGGGTTCCCCGGTGATCATGGATTCATCCACCGCGCTTGATCCCCCGGTCACCGTGCCATCGACGGGCACCTTTTCGCCGGGCCTGACCCTAAGGAGATCTCCTGCCTTGATCTGGTCCATGGGGACGTCCTCTTCGTTGCCATCTCTAAGCCTTCGCGCTGTCTTCGGGGCAAGTCCCAGCAGGGCCTTTATGGCAGCACCGGTCCGTGACCGCGCCCTCAATTCAAGCACCTGACCGAGGAGTACGAGCGTAGTGATGACCGCTGCCGCCTCAAAATACATTCCCACTTCACCGCTCTCACCACGGAAAGTCTTTGGGAAAAGGCCTGGAAACAGAGCAGCCACAATGCTGTATAGATACGAAAGGCCAACGCCGAGCCCGATCAGGGTGAACATATTGGGGTTCCAGCTGACCACCGACTGCCAGCCCCTGACAAAGAAGGGCCAGGCTCCCCAGAGGACCACCGGTGTGGCGAGGATAAGTTCCATCCACTTCAGAAACTCAGCGGAGAGGAGGCGGTCGATGAAAGAAAGTCCCGGAATGTAGTGGCGCATGGCGATAAGGACCAAAGGGACCGCCAGCACGGCACTGAACCAGAACCGCCGAGTCATGGAGATGAGTTCGGGATTTTCCTCATCCTCTGCCGTGATTGTTTTCGGCTCGAGGGCCATCCCGCAGATCGGACAGCTGCCCGGAGCATTGCGGACGATCTCCGGATGCATCGGGCAGGTCCATTCCGTTTTGGTGACGGTGGCAGAAGGAGCAAAAGGTTCAAGGGCCATCCCGCATTTGGGACAAGCTCCGGGTTCGGCCTCTCTGATTTCAGGGTGCATGGAACAGGTGTACATATCCATCTCCAGCCTTTTCTGCGAAAAATTCAGTGTAACTCAGCCGGTTCTCATACCGATGGATGTCGGATACACCAGGAAAATGGAGTGCCGGCAGGCTACCTCGCTTCGACAATGTAGTTTTTGCCCCCATACTGGTTCCGGCAGCGGGTCGAGCAGTGTGGTTCATCGGACACGATGCCGTCGACGACGAACCGGTACTCGTATTTCCCGGGCGAGAGGTAGAAAGTGACCTCCCAGTTGCCGTCCGTCTCTTTCTTCAAAGGTCTGGTGGAAGGGTCCCAGTTGTTGAATGTGCCTGCCACTGCTTTCTCGCGGGCATTTGGTGCGCGGATGTTGAAGGTCACTCGTTTCTTGCCAAGATTACTTGCCATAAATCGCCTCTTGGTAGAGTCCAGTTGAGACTGCTCTCTCTTCCTCTCAATCAACGAACATTCCATGATGATCTACTTCGTCTCCGTGGGGAAACCGGCTTCCAACCACTCATTCCACCCACCCTTCAGGGCGTAGACCTTCTTGAACCCCAGCCTGATCATATCCTGTGCCACCCAGGCACTGGTTGCTTCGCTGTGTCAGGCACAGTAAAGGACGATCGTCTTGTCCTTTGGATACTTATCCGCCCAGGATTTTACTTCCTGCTTGGGGTCTTCCCGGACGGCGCCCTTGATCATCATGGTACTTTTAGCCAGATCGACGGGTTGACGGACATCGATGATGATTACATCCGGCTTGCCCAGCATCGACTTGAGCTCTTCCTTGCTCATCCTCGGCACCTGTGCCGAGGCGTCGCTTCCGGCGAGCAGAAACACTGCCCCCATTATCAAAGCCATCACGAAGACTGCGATCACCTTGAATCTCATCGTCTGATACCTCCTTTTTCGACTTTATTAACCGCCACAGAAAATCGTTATGTTTGCGCAATGCGTCAAGATTCGTTTGAACGGAGCCGAATGCGCACTTCGAGATCATCTCGCATCGATGGTAAATTTCGCGGATACCGTCTTTCCTTTATGGGTAATCTTAATGGTGAGATTCCAGGAACCGGACATTGGAAAGTCGAGCATTGAATGGTAGGTTTTCCCTTGAAGCTGGGCTTCGGCATTGTAGTTCATTGCAGGCATTCCGGACATGGCCGGCATGGCGTAATTTGCGATAACCTTCGCATCCGTCACATAATTGCCGCTTGCATCCTTGACGGTTATTTCCAGATCGTTCTTTCCTTTAACCGCGCTTTTATCCATGGCAAGCTCGACAGAATAGTCCCCTGCCCTTTTCTTCACTTCATAGGCCTTTGCGAAAACAACCCCGGCTGACAACAGCACGATCAAGGTAACTGCCACGAATCTTTTCATAGTCATTTGCCTCCATCCATTTTCGATATGGAGTATTTATGTTTTTCTACTGTGCGGAACTCATACGGCCTGTCTGTTTGTTGATGAGGACCTTGTCAACAAGGGCGTTGCTCTTCGTTACGACTTCCGCCTCGAAGGCATCTCCCTTATCCTTGATCTTTCCTGGTTTCAGGTTGGGATTCCGGCTGGACTTGACGTAATCCTCCATCATAGCCTTGGCATCTTTCATTTCCAGAGGTTTCCCCGGTGCAGCATATGACTGTCCGTAACCGTAGCCTCGGCCGCCCATCATGCCGCCACCCATGCCGGAGCCCTGCCCAGAACCCATCATGCCTCCGCCCATCATGCCGGGACCCATGCCATATCCATAGCCCCCTCCCTTCATCATCCCGGGGCCCATGGTGCCGCCCATTTTGAGTGCATGGTCGAACATGACAAGGTGATGGCGGGTCTGCAGAAGGATGTTGTTGAGTATGCCGGCCGAATCACGGTCCGCGGCGTTCTTCACGAGCCACTCGTAGCGAGGGATCAGATCCTGCTCCATCTTTACACACAGCTCGAAGGCCTCGGTGATCGTTTTCGTCACAGCGACCGCTGCCGTCTTGCCCTCGGCTGGCAAGCCGTAGGCGGCAAAGAGCCGTTCAATGGCCCTCACATGATCCTCCTCCTGGGGAATGACCATGTGATAGGGCATATAGGCGTTGAATTTCTCCGCGTCGGCTGCGTATTGGGCGTAAGAAAGACGTTCCAGGGCCAAGACGTCCCGGAGCTTCTGTGTCCATTCCTGGCTCTTTGGAGCCGGGAGCTTGTCCGGCACGTCCGGGGCAATCGGGTAGCCCATCATCCCCCCGCCCATACCGTAGCCGGAACCACTGCCGCCCATCATGCCTCCGCCCATGCCGTGCTGGGCCATAACGGGCATGGCAACCAGAAGCGACAGCAACACGGTAAAAATCCATAATGTTCTCTTTTTCATGATGTCCTCCTTGCATGCATTTCGTTTTTCCCGTTTAATCCGGTCGTTGCCTTCCGGAGTCTATTCAAGCAGCCACGCCTTTGCTGCGGAGATATCGTGATTCCCGAAAATTTTGACGGGGCACGGAATGAACAGCGAGAAGAATTGGACGGCCCTCGATATCCACTCCGCGTCGGTGACAACCGCTATCTTTTCGAATGCGGTCAGGTGGCGTATGCCAAGCTTGGCATCATCGAACATGGCTTCGGCCGTGAAGCCTGAGATATCACGGCTCAATTGATAGAGTACGCGGATCTTCCCATGTCTTTTCAAGCTGCTCTCCACAGCCGGGATCAGGACGTCGTCGTAATCCTTCCCGGAAATCTGCCCGCTTGCCCTGACCGCCACGACGTTATCCGGCATGTCCTGTATGATTTCCAACATGAAAGTGTCCTTTCCACAGGTGAAAAGATTATTAAGACAACTGGCGATTCAATGAGCCCGAGAAGGAAGCAGCCCGAAAGAAGTCACTCGGAGAGATCCTGCTTCAACCGATTGTATTCCTCTTTTGTGATCTCGCCCTTTGCATAACGCTTTTTCAATATCTCCAGCGGTGTCTCGCTGACGCTTCCCCGCCTCTGGGTCTGCACGATAAAATAGATTGCAATAGCGACAACAATCACAAGGATCAGCCACATGAACCATCCTCCATATCCATAGTGCATCATCGGCCAGCCGCTTCCCGGCCCATGCATGGGTCCAGATCGATCGTCTCCTGCGCAGGAAAACAGAAAAGCGACAGAGAACAAAATGGTACGGTTCATTAATGTGTTCATCGTGGTTCCTCCTGAATCAACGCAGACGAATGGAATCGGGAATTTCGCGGATGAAACTACTTATTACTAAAGCATCCTGACTCGATGCCTTCCATCATCTTTATCCCGATATTCCCTCATCCTTTCTATTATTTCACTTCATCCTTACGCAGATGAAGATATTGGAAACGGATCCGCACATCGAAAGTGAATGGGATTGCGGCAAAGAAATATCGGGAAGCAAAAGCGAGACAGAAGCAATCAAAAACAAGGGGGCAGCGATCAATCCTTTTTCTTTCTGAGCTTGTCGGCCACCTTCATTCCCGCATCGATGAGGCTCTTGTCGCGTCGCCTGTATTCCGAATGGGTATTCCCGACTTCACCGCCGATCTCCAGGTCAAAGGACGATGACTTTCTGGAGGCGATGCGCTGCGAAGGAAAGACGCTCCGATGCCCGGTCATCAGAAAGCTGATGACGCAGGAGATCGCAGCATAGGGCGCGATTGCCGGTCCGAAAAGCTCTATGGCCAGGATGCTCATGGCAATCGGCGTATTGACGGCACCGGCGAGAACACTGACGAAGCCGATTGCGGCGAAGGTCATGCGGTCAAGCCCCAGGATCCCCCCGAAGAAACTGCCCGCCAGGGCCCCTGCACAGATCAGGGGTGCGATGATCCCGCCGCTCCCCCCGAATGCGAACGTGACGCCCGTGAAGACGATCTTGATGAGGAAGGCGTACCATGCGATCTCGACGCCTTGAAGGGCCCGGTGGGTAAGGTCGACACCCAGCCCCAGATAATCCGTTGAAAAAAGAAACGTCATCCCGATGAGGATCAGGCCCCCGATGATCCCATTGACAGGCCCCCAACGAAAAATCCGCTCCGCCATCTTCAAGCTCCATTGCAGCATCTCTGTGGCGAAGACGGCGCAAATGCCGAAAAAGATACCTGCCACGATGACCACCCAGATAAACTCCTCGGATAGGTGGGGGATCGAGCCCAGGGGGACATGAAGATATGTGATGCCCAGCAGGGTGGAGACATGATAGCTCGTGATCCCGGCAATGAATGACGGCAGGAGCACCTCGTAGAGGATGCTGCCCATGAAGAGGACTTCGAGGCCGAAGATGGCACCGGCTACGGGCGCGCCCAATACCGATGCGAATCCGGCGCTGATCCCGCAAATAACCAGCTTTTTGCGGTCGCCGTCGCCGAAACGAAGCAGGTCGGCCAGCAGGGAGGCCAGCGCGGCGCCGATCTGGGAGCAGGGGCCGATCTGTCCGACGGACCCGCCCGTTGAGGCCGTGATGATCGTTGCCGCCAGCTTGGCAGGAATCACTTTTGCCCGGATTTTCCCGGACGATCGGTGGACGGCTTCGATCACCTTTTCCGTTCCGTACCCCTTGGCGTTGGGGTCCACATACCGGACGATGAGGCCGCTTACAAGCAACCCCAGGGGAAGAAGCAGGAAATAATAGGGGTAAGACGAGGCAATCCGGGTGCTCGAAGACAGGATACGGATGAACAGAGCCGTCGATACACCTACCATCGCACCAACGACTGTCGCCAGTACAACCCACTTGAGAACACTGACAAAAAGAACAGATTCTTCGATCAGTTTCCCGCGCAATCCTGAGATCTATCCTTCATGACTATGTAGAACGTGGCAGGCTCTATGAGCCTGCCACGTCGATCCGATCCTCACACGATCAGATCAGAGGTGAATAAAGAAGGAATTTTAAGGTTTGTTGTTTCACGGTGCTGCAGTCTTTCTGAGTTTGAACACGGTCACACTGTCCTTATCGCTGCCCGCGACAAACAGCATCAAGCGGTTTCCCGTTGTGATCTGTCCGATGCACACGTCCCCTGATAAAAGTCTGAAGTACAGATATTCATTGTTCAGGTCTATCGCGCCGGTGAATTGCACTCTGGTTTCATCCCGGCCTGTGCCGTTGACCAGGTAGCCTTTGTACTGTGTGCCATTTTGCTCCTCAATGACCAGTCTCATGCCACTGTAAAAAGGAACGAATCCTTGCTGAGAGACATGGCGTATGACCCTGCCGGTCCACGTTCCTTTCAGGTCGATGATTACGTCCTCGGCATATGCTGCATGGCAAACCGCAATAGTGACCAAGCACGCAACGATCCCGGCGAACCATTTAATCATACTGAAATACCGCCAATATAGTTTTTTATTTGTTGATATATATAACATTTTTGCTTTACTTATGCATCAATTATTTGTAGACAACCTAATTAATGGGAACATGAGAAAAAGGCAGCTATCGACCGGGGGCCAGATCAAGATCATTCAAGGATTCTTGATAGATCCAGCCTTCCGATTCGGCAAAACACGAAGCCATGAAACCGGCCTTACGGAATGGGACATTGAGGGGTGACGCATGAAAAAAACAGCCATCATAATCATGTCTGCCGTTTTTGTCCTTGCTTGGAATATGACGGCTCTATCGGTGGTCTTCGCCCAGACGATGAGCAGGCAGTCGACTTCGGGAAATGGGACCAGGTCGAACACGTGGTCCGCCGATGCGACAGAGGAACCGCAGACAGGCAGCCAACATAGCGTATGGCTCCAGGGTGACGTACGGCAGCAGGAGCAACTGATGGGATGCTACAGGCTGTCCTCCGACCTCGAACGGCATGCCCGGGACATGTACGCATCGCTGTCAAAGAAACCGGTCGACTGGCAGGAAGTCAGGAATCATTACGCGGATATAAATAAAGGGAGCCGGTTCCTTATGATCAAACACGAGGAATTCGAATCGGGACTCAACAACGGGCAGCGCTCGTGGTGGGAGAACCGGCTGCGAGAAATCGTTGCTGTGGAATTCAAGCTTCAGGCACGGATGGGGGCAATTGAGGGTGAACTTAAGGAGCTGTCGACAATGCCTGCCAGTATAACAAATCTGTTCAATGATCTGTGGAGGCTGTTCAGAGAGTGGAAAAATTACTATGGCCTGATGGGTGCTGATATGGATATCCAGAATATAGACCAGAAATCGACAGGTGCAATCAGGGGGCTGTCGGGTACTCAGAATCCTGGAAGATAAACGGATCACGGCAATCGGGTGCAGCTTATTCCGATGACAATGTTCACCTCCAATGATGACCCGAGGTTTCCATCGAAGAAAAGGTTGAGGTAGAAGCAAGAGAAGCGCAGGGATACAAATAGAAGGGAGAAACCTCAAGGATAAATTTATGACCGATAAAGACAGGGTGATCGCCGAGATCGTGGATGATTTGAGACGAATCTTTCAGGCAGTCCATTCGTACACCAGGAGGGCAAAGAAGGAGTCGGGGCTGACAGGTCCGCAGCTCTGGGCGATCAAAATGATTGCAGATTCGGGATCGATCCGGGTATCAGACCTTTCCAGGAAGATGTATCTGCATCCGGCGACCGTCATTGGCATATTGGATCGGCTGACGCGCCTTGGCCTGATTAAAAAAACTCGTTCACGCAAGGACCGTCGCGTCGTGCATGTAAGCCTGACAAAAGCAGGAAAAGAGGTAGTCGGACGATCGCCGGAAGTGGCTCAGGGCATGATCGTCTCGGGACTGGAGGCTTTGTCTGCCCAGAGGCTCGGCAAGATTTCCGACGGCATGAGGGAAATGGTAAGAATTTTACAGGCACAGGAGCTGCCGCCGAAATTGCTTCTGTCACGGGAGGTAAATGTCCCCGTTAATGCTCCGGGAAGGGGATAACGACATGGGGTGCCCTTCTGCGAGAGCAACCGATAAATAGGGATAGTGAAAACATCGTTCATTCTATGCTCTTTTTAGTAAAGGGTTCAGACTTTTTTCTAGAGGAAGCATCAAGTCCGGTCGGGCCGGCGGCTTTTGCACTCGCCCCATCCATCTTCGGTAATCGATCATGAAAATGAGATGGAATATGCCATCTTGGAATTGGAAAACAATTAGGTTAGAATAGGACCATGTTTCCACAGCTCCATCCATTGGACGCTTCTTTCCCTTTCACCTCGTCCGACACCCTGAGTGAGTCGAATAACCGCGGGTGAAGACCCGGCCCATTTCAAGGCAACAAACGGCTGATCAAGGAGGTCGTGATGGATGCTCGATCCCTGGGGGGACTCGTCTCCCGTATCGCGAAAGGCGCAAAGGTCGTCATCGTCTCGAACAGGGAGCCTTGCATGCACGAGCGAGACGTGGGCGGCATCCGCGTCGTCCGCCCGGCAAGCGGGATGGTGGCCGCCCTGGAGCCCATCGTCCGGGCGACAGGCGGAACCTGGGTTGCCCACGGGTCAGGCTCTGCCGACCGCCTCGTCACCGACGAAAAGGGGAGGATCGCTCTGCCCCCCGAAGACCCCCGGTACACACTCAGGCGGGTCTGGCTGACCAGGAAGGAAGAGGAGGGCTACTACTACAACCTTTCCAACAGGGCCCTGTGGCCCCTCTGTCACATTGTCTACACAAGACCCCGTTTCTCCCGGACCGACTGGGAAACGTACAGGGAAGTGAACAAACGCTTCTGTGATGCGGTCCTCGAGGAGGTCGAGGGAGGGCCCGCCATCGTCTTTATCCAGGACTACCACCTCGCCCTGCTGTCCCGGATGCTCAGGAACGCAAGGCCGGATCTCCTGCTCGTCCAGTTCTGGCACATCCCCTGGCCCAACCGAGAGGCCTTCCGGATCTTCCCTTGGGGGGAGGAGCTTCTCGACGGACTCCTTGGAAACGACATTATGGGCTTCCACATCCAGTATCACTGCAGCAATTTCATGAACACGGTGGACCGGGGAATCGAGGCGAAGGTCGATTACGAGCATTACCGGATCTTCCGCGGCGGCAGACCCACGCATGTCCGGGCCTTCCCGATCAGCGTCGACTTCAATCAGATCGGCCAGGACGTGACGTCACGGCGGGTCGAGGATAAACGGGAGAGCTTTATCAAGGAGCTCGGCGAAGGAATCCTGGAGACGAAGATCTATGTCGGGGCGGACCGCATCGACTATACCAAGGGCATCCCGGAGCGGATGAAGGGATTCGATCTCATGCTGAAGGATCATCCGGAACTCCGGGGCAAGGTCACCCTTCTTCAGCTGGCGGCACCCAGCAGGACACACTTAGAGGCGTACCGGGATATCAACGAAGAACTGGACGAGCTTGTCGACGAGATCAACTGGCGCCACCAGACCGAGGACTGGACGCCCATCCGGTTCCTGAGGGCCCATCACGATTATTATGCTGTCCTGGCCTCTTACAGGTTGGCCAATGTGGTCATGGTCACCTCCCTTCACGACGGCATGAACCTCGTTGCCAAGGAATTCATCTCCGCCAGGACCGACGGCGACGGGGCTCTTTTGCTCTCCCAGTACACGGGGGCGGCCCGGGAGCTTCCCGATGCCATCCTCGTGAACCCTTACGACCTCGACGAGCTTGCCGATGCGATGCACGAGGCCTTCCTCATGCCGGAGAAGGAGCGGAAGAAACGGATGAAGCGGATGCGGGCGCAGGTCCAGAAGCACACGGTCTATGATTGGGGCGCGAAAATCTTCGAAGAGTTGGAAGACATTCTTCCCGGGAAGGAGGTCACGTAGTGCCGTCAACGGAGATTCCCCTGCAGCGGCTATGGGTATTCGATTTCGACGGAACCCTGTCCCCCCTGGTGCCCGATCGGGATACCGCAGCGCTTCTTCCCGAAGGCAGGGAGTTGCTGTCGGCACTTGTGAGGCTGCCCCGGCAGGGCGTGGCCATACTCTCGAGCAGGCTGCTCGACGATCTGATCCCGAGAGTGGACCTGGACGGGCTCTACCTGGGAGGCGGCAGCGGCGCCGAGTGGCTTTTGCCAAACGGGGAGCGCAGGATCGCGGAAAACAAAACGCAGCGGCTGGAGAGTGCCAGAAATGCCGTCATGCCGGAACTTGCAACGCTGTCGGGTATCCAGGGTGTCGATCTGGAGGACAAAAAGTGGTCTGTCGCCATTCATGTAAGACACGTGTCGCCCGATGACCGGAAACGGGTATTCGATTTTCTTTCGGCGCTGAGCCGCACCACCGGCATTCGTATGCTCCGGGGCCCGGAGGTTTTTGAAATCCAGCTTCTGCCGGAGATCGACAAGCTTTTCGGCGTCAGGGTCCTTTGCGGGATGCTCAATTTTGTGCCTGCGCAAGGTTCACTGGTGTATGCCGGTGACGATGAAAACGATGCAATCGTCATGGACTGGGTGCTCCGGAATGGGGGAGTTGCCCTGACCGTCGGGCGAGTTCCACTCGTCCCAGGGGCACTGGTTCTTGAACACCCGGCAGCCCTGGTGTCGGAAGTCAGCAGGCTGGCCGGTCTGCGAGCAACGAGACAGGAGGTGGCAACATGAATCCATTTGAAATCAAGGACTGTGCGCTTTTGACGCGGATGAGCGGCTTGCCGCCGGCCTTCAACCTTCGCGAATTGCGGGACCGCATCCTGTCGTGCAGTTGCGATGTCCTGTACCACCACTACTGCGAGACCCTGCTGGTCCCCTCTTTCGATTATCCGGATTACCGAAACGATTTTGCCATCTGGGCGAAATGGAGGCTCGGCGATGAGACCCTGGCCGAGCGCCTCGGGATGATCGATCCCTATATTTTTGCATCCATGGAGGAGCTCCGAGCCGTTACCCTGGAGATCATCGAGGACCGCCTCAGCGAGGTCAGCATGATTCCCTGGGCCCGGCCGGGGCATGAGTTTTATCTCATGCAGGCGATCACCGTGTCCTTCGACACGGGGGAGAGGGTCGCGCACCCGGACGAACTTGCCGCGGCCGTCGACCGGATGACCGGGGGCAGCATCTACGTCCATATCCTGGAGGCCAGAAGGCGGAAACCGATCGGTCTGGATGACTTTTCCGCATGGCTCAGCGGGTTGGAGGGAAACTGGGAGCATTATATCACGGCCATACGGGCCATTGATTTCACGTTTCACTCGCTGAGCGAGATCCGTCGGGAACTGGTGGAAGCCCTCACCGATGCCCGTGATCGCAAACCGAAGGAGAAGAGCCGATGAATCAATTTCTTGAAGCCTATACCGACATCGTGGGTTCCCCTGCCATCCGGCAGTTGCATCAGCTGGCGGAAAAACTTCGGGGACTCGAGGTCGTCCACGTCAACTCCACGTCGGAGGGAGGGGGTGTGGCGGAAATCCTGGCCTGGATGACACCGCTGATGTGCGATCTGGGTCTCGATGCGAAATGGAAGGTGATCCGCGGCACGCCGGGATTTTTTGCCATGACCAAGTCTATTCACAACGGGCTGCAGGGAAAGAGCGTCGCCCTGACGAAGAAAGACTGGGATACCTATTTCGACGTCAATGCAGAGAACCTCGCCGAGTTGAAGGGGCCGCTCGAGAATGCCGACATCGTCGTCATCCATGATCCCCAGCCGGCGCCTCTTCTGCAGCTCTGTCCGGAGCGGAAGGGCAAGTGGATCTGGCGGGCTCACATCGACGTGAGCCGCCCGGACCGGCATGTGTGGAAGTCCCTGCGCTCCTACGTGGAAAAATACGATGCCAGCATTTTCTCCATGTGCCAGTATGCCCAGGCTCTGCCCCACCCCCAGTTCATCGTCGCCCCGAGCATCGATCCCCTGAGCGACAAGAACATCGACCTGGGTCCGGCAGAGATCGAAAAGGTCAGGGCCCAGTTCCGCCTGGACCCCGACCGCCCGCTTCTCGTGCAGATTTCACGGTTCGACCGCTTCAAGGACCCTGTCGGTGTCATCGAGGCCTACCGCCTGATCCGGAAGGTGCTGCCCGTGCAGCTTGTCCTGGCCGGCGGCGGGGCATCGGACGACCCGGAAGGGAATGAGATCCTCGACGAGGTGAGGGAGGCCGCCGGCAATGATCCCGACGTTCACATCCTTCTTCTCCCGCCGGATGCGCACCGGACGATCAACGCCCTTCAGCGGCTGGCCGACATCATCATCCAGAAATCGACCCGGGAGGGCTTCGGCCTCACCGTCACGGAAGGGCTCTGGAAAGGCAAGCCCGTGATTGGCGGCGACGTGGGAGGCATCAAGCTTCAGGTGACCAACCACTACACCGGCTATCTCGTCAATACACCGGAGGGCGCGGCTCACCGGATCCGTTTTCTTCTTCACCACCGGGAGCAGATGCAGACGATGGGGAAGACGGCGCGGGAATTCGTCCGGGAGAATTTCCTGCTGACCCGCCATCTCCGCGAATACCTGACTCTTTTCACCTGGCTTCTCAGCGGAGAGGGCAGGCACACGATCAGGGTTTGATGTCATGAAGGTTCTTGCGGGATCGAGGGTCAGAGAGGGTATGGAGACGCTCATTCCCGGGAGCCCCGGCGACAGGGCAACCTGAACGGACGCCATCGGCAGAAAATGGAAACGTTCGCGACCCGAACGCGGGCGTATTGAGGGTTTCCTGTGACGATGGTATTATTATGAGACGTATGAGACGGGCGATCATCATTTTTACGGATCTGGACGGGAGCCTGCTGGACCACGACGGGTACTCCTACACAGGCGCCATACCCGCACTGAAAATGATCCGAAGGCAAGCCATCCCCCTTGTCTTCGTGACGAGCAAGACCCGGGGGGAGGTCGAGCGCCTGCACGGGGAGATGGACATCCGGGAGCCCTTCATCGCCGAGAACGGCGGAGGGATCTTCTTCCCCGCGGGATACGGGGGCTTCCGGATTCCGGGAGCGATCGAGCAGGGGTCCTTTGCCCTGATCCTGCTGGGGAGACCCTACGCCGAGATCCGGCGGTTCGTGGAGGGCGCCAGAGAGCGTTACAGGATTCGCGGATTAGGAGACATGAGCCTGGGGGAAATCGTTTCGATCACGGGCCTCACCCCGGAGCAGGCCCGTCTCTCGAAGGAGCGGGAATTCACGGAGCCCTTCCTGATGGCAGACCCGGAGAAACTCGCCGCCTTGCGCGAGGAGGCCCGCGTCGCAGGTTTCAAGATCACCCGCGGGGGGCGCTTCTTTCACCTGATCGGTATCGCGCAGGACAAGGGTGAGGCCGTGAAGTGGACAATGGAAATCTTCCGGGACAACCTCGGGGAGGAACTGCTGAGCGTAGGCCTCGGCGACCGGCCCAACGATTTCCCCATGCTCTCCGCAGTGGATATCGCCGTCCTGATGCCCCACCCGGACGGCCGTTACGAGGATTTTACCCTGCCGCGGCTGATGAAGGCCCCCTGTCCGGGAAGCCGGGGTTGGAACGAGGCCATCACGGGCATCCTCGATGGACTGAAGGCGGAGACAAAATGAATCGGACAAGGAGGAAGCGATCACCATGATGACTGCCACCCGGTTCTCGACGACCCTCAGGGATCATGCGAGAAAGACCATCGAAAAGCTCCGCTACACCGACATCGTGATCGGCATCCCTTCCTACTACAGCGGTTCGTCCATCGTACACGTGATCCAGACGATCGCCGAAGGGCTTGACCGTTACTATCACGACGCGAAGGCCGTTATCCTGGTCGCCGACGGGGGCTCGACGGACGACTCGCGCGAGATCGCGAACCTCGTGCAGATCCACTCCTACAACATCGAAAAGATCGTGACGATCTACCGGGGCCTTCCCGGCAAGGGGTCCGGCCTCCGGGCCGCCTTCGAAGTGGCCAACTTCCTCAAGGCGAAGGCCGTGGCCGTCTTCGACTCCGACCTCGTCTCCATCAAGCCCGAGTGGATCCGCAATGTCCTCGATCCCGTGTTCAACGGATACGACTTCGTCGCCCCCTACTACCGGCGCTACAAGCTCGACGGCACCATCACCAACACGATCGCCTACAACCTGACGCGAGCCCTTTACGGGACCCGGATCCGCCAGCCCATCGGAGGAGACTTCGGGATCTCCCAGAGGCTTGCCAAGCACTACTTCGACCAGGATGCCTGGGAGACGGACGTGGCCCGTTTCGGCATCGACATCTGGATGACCACAACGGCCATCGTGGGAGGCTTCAAGCTCTGCCAGGCCAGGCTGGGCGTCAAGGTCCACGGCGAAAAGGATCCCGGCGCCGACCTGGGGCCCATGTTCCGCCAGGTCGTGGGGACGATCTTCCAGCTCATGGAAACAAACCAGGAGCACTGGCAGAAGATCCGCAGTTCCCTGGATGTTCCGATCCTGGGCGAGGAGTTCGAACAGGAGCCAGCCCCCTTCGACATCGACCAGGAAGGGCTCATCGACTATTTCCGGATGGGCTGGGCGAACTTCTCGGGCGTCTGGCAGCGGATCGTCGAGGAGCGGGACCTCGAGGTGATCAGGGGCCTCGTCTCCATCAAGCGCAGGGAGGATTTTCATCTGCCCGTCGAGACGTGGGTGCGCATCGTGTACCGCTATGCCCGCTATTTCCACGCAACCGCGCGGCAGCGCTTCAAGCTCCTCGACACGATGGTCCCGCTGTACAACGCCCGGGTGGCGAGCCTCATCAACGAGGTGCGGGAAAAGAACCCCGAGGAGTCGGAGCAATTGTTCGAAGCCCATGCCGCGACGTTCGAGAACATGAAGGATTACCTGATCAAGCTATGGGATGAGGAGGTGCACGATGGCTGATTTCTGGCAGCACGGAATGATCACGACGCTTCAAAAACTGAGGGAGCGCCCCGTCGGGGAGCTCGAGGCGGAACTCAAGACCATCGCGCGGCGCCGCAAGCTCGTGCTGCTGCTGCCCGCGTTGTACTCGGAATTCGAGACCCCTGCCATGCCCCGGATCATCGGGGAATTGAAGAATGTGGACTACCTCCACAAGGTCGTTCTCTCCCTGGACCGGGCCAGCAGAAGCGAGTTCGAGAAGGCAAGGGAGCACATGTCCGTGCTGAAGTCCGACGTGAAGGTCGTCTGGCACGACGGCCCGAGGATGAAGAAACTCTACCGGGAGCTGATGCGAAATGATTTCTCCATGGACCACCCCGGCAAGGGACGATCAGTGTGGATGACCCTCGGTTGCATCCTGTCGGAGCGGGATGTCTACGCCATCGCCCTGCACGACTGCGACATCGTCAACTACCGCCGGGAGATGCTGACACGGCTCTTCTACCCCGTGGCGCACCCGGCCCTGGATTTCGAGTTCAGCAAAGGGTACTACGCCCGGGTGACGGACCGGCTCTACGGCCGCGTGACGCGGCTCTTCTACACCCCCATGATCCGGACGCTCCGCCGCATCCTGGGCTTCAATGCCTTCCTGTCCTACCTGGACAACTTCCGCTATGCCCTGTCGGGGGAGTTTGCCTTCATCGCCAGCCTCGCCCGGGGCGTTCGGATTTCGCCCACCTGGGGTCTCGAGGTCTCCATGCTGAGCGAAATCTACCAGAGGGCCTCCATCAACCGGATCTGCCAGGTGGAGCTGGCGGAGACCTACGAGCACAAGCACCAGGTGCTCCGGAAGGAAAAACCCAACGAGGGGCTGCTTCGCATGGCCGGGGATATCGCAAAGGCCCTCTTCCGGGTCCTCACGCAGGACGGGATCGTCCTGAGCGAGGCGTTTTTCCGGACGATGCTCACGTCCTACATGCAGGAGGCCCGGATCACCATTGAAAAATACCACGCCCTTGCGCTCATCAACGGGCTCACCTACGATCGCCACAGCGAGATCGAGGCCGTCGAGTTTTTCGTCGGCTCTCTCCGCAAGGCGATCGCCGATTTCGTGGATGATCCCGTGGGCGTTCCGATGCTCGCCGCATGGGTCCGCGTCAATGCCGCGATCCCGGACTTCGAGGACCGGATCAGCGAGGCCGTCGACCTCGACAATGCCTGAGGGATTCCCATCCCGGAAGCCCGATCAGGGATTTCATCTCCCGGGTGGCAGTGATCCATGTGTCCGGTGACTGGGCACCGGTTCCCTTTTCCCGCGGCCGGTCCTTGGCCGGAGCGGTTCGGCATGAAGACTCCCGTTAGGTGGATCAAAACCCTGCGCGCCGACGCATCCATCGTTCCGAAAGGAGATTCGTGATGAAGACGCTGAACGGCATGAACGGGATTCGCAAGGAAGTGAAGCCCGATCAACCCGATCCGATTCAGCAGGCAATCGAAGAATACGGGAAGCGCAGAGCCCTGTATCAGGACTTTGCCGAGGTGATCCGGTTCATCCTGCAGGAGGAGCTGCATGCGAAGTCGATCCGGGTTCAATCCGTCGAGGTGAGGGCAAAATCGATCGAGAGCTTCCAGAGAAAGATCTCGCAGGCTCGCGAAGCAGGGTCCGGGAAGATCCCTGTGAAGGATCCGCTGACGGAGATCACGGATCTTGCCGGCGTGAGGGTCATCACGTTATTTCCCAAGACCCTCGTGGAGGTAGACCTGATTCTCCATGAGCAATTCGAGATCATCGAGATCGACGACAAATCCGAAACGCTGAAAGAGGACGACAGGTTCGGGTATCACAGCGTCCATTATCTCGTGAGATTGCTGCCCAACCGGACCGAGCTGGCCGAGTACGGTCGCTTCAGGGATCTCGTCGCGGAGATCCAGCTGCGAACGATCCTGCAGCACGTCTGGGCCGAGATCGAACACGACATCCAATACAAGTCCGTCGAAGCCATGCCGACGGCGATCCGAAGGCGATTCATCATGCTGGCGGGGCTTCTCGAACTGGCCGATCGCGAATTCCAGGCGATCCGCGACGAGGACCAGAAACTGTATCCACCCCCGGTCACAGGGCTCTCGAAAGAGAGATGACCCGAAGCCGGGGCGCACTGCGAAAAGACCGTTCAAAAGTGCCGTGTCGGGAGCAACGGCCACGGCAGGCCAGAGGGGAGGCAGCCCATGCCCGCAAGCCAGATGCGCCAGGACCCGGTCACGAAGCACTGGGTGCTCTATGCGCCTGCCCGGAGTCGCAGGCCCCATGAATACGGCAACCGGGAAAAGGAAGGCGCACCGATACCGGTTTACGACGCCACATGCCCATTCTGCCCCGGCAACGAGGCGCATCTGGCCGGCATCGTGATGGAGAGCCCCGCCGGCAAAGGGTCCTGGGCCACACGGGTCGTGCCGAACAAGTACCCGGCGCTCACCCCGGAGGGCAGCGGCATCCGGACGTCGGCGGGCTTTTACCGGGTGATGGAAGGCTTCGGGTGCCACGAGGTGATCATCGAAACGCCCTGCCACAACCGGCAGCCGAGCCGGATGGGCGTGCGGGAGGTGGAGGAGATCGTAAGGGCCTACGATCATCGGTACAGGGCCCTGGAGGCCCTCCCGGGGATCCGGGCGGTCACCCTCTTCCGGAACCACGGACCCGCGGCGGGAACCTCGCTCCAGCACCCCCATTCGCAGGTCATCGCGACGGGGATTGTCCCCCGGCACATTCGGCATCGCGACGACGCGGTGCGGAGCTACTTTGACGACTGGGGGCGGTGCCTGGTTTGCGACATGGCGGAGCAGGAATTGTCGGACGGCAGGCGGGTCGTCCTCGCGAACGAGCGCTTTGTCGCCTACGTCCCCTTCGCGGCCGGGGTCCCTTTCGAAATCTGGATCGTGCCGAGGCGGCATCGTGCCGGCTTCGGCGGCCTCGCCGGCGAAGAAAGGGCCGATTTCGCCGCTGCTCTTCGTGCGGTCCTCGGGAAACTGGACACAGCCTGCGGGGACCCCGACTACAACTACGTGATCCATTCCTCCGCCGGCTGCGGCGCCGACGAAGCCCACCTGCACTGGCATCTTCAGCTCAAGCCGCGGCTGGTCACCCCGGCGGGCTTCGAGATGGGATCCGGAATCCACATCAACCCTTCCATCCCGGAGGAGGATGCGGCCCTTCTCCGGGATGCGGATGTTCCGCAGCAGCGGGGCGGCCCCCGGATGGAATAGCCGCCCCGCCTCACCCGCTCAGACTGCATGATACCCTCTCAACGGAGCAGAGATGAAGAATTCCATCGGGTCCAAACGACAAATCCAGGATCTCATTGCCGGGCAGTGCTGGGTCGATCTGCAGGGACTGCTGGGCGGCCTTCCCGCCCCCGACATTTCCGATCTCGTTGAGCAGCTCGCCGAGACGCACCGCATCGTCGTCCTGCGGCTTCTGCCTCGGGAGATGCTCCCGGAGGTCTTTTCCTACCTGGCCGACAAGACGCAGACGAACCTGCTCAAGGCGCTCACGGCGGAAGAGACCCGGACGATCCTGGCCGATCTGAGCCCGGACGACCGCGCCGATTTTCTGGAGGAACTGCCGGGCCAGGCCATCCAGAAGCTTCTCAATCTGCTCAACGCCGAGGATCGCCAGGAAACGCTCCAGCTTCTTGGCTACCCCGAGGAGAGCGTGGGCCGCCTCATGACTCCGGACTATGTGGCCGTCCGTCCCGAGTGGACGGCCGATGAGGCGTTGATCCACGTCCGTATCAAGGGGATGGACAGCGAGACGATCAACGTCATCTACGTGACCGACGCGAGGTGGAAGCTGTTGGGCGTGCTGGGATTGAGGCGGCTGATCCTGGCCGCACCGGGCGAGCGGATCGGGGAGATCATGGAAACTGCGGTCATCAGCGTCGGCGCCCTCGAGGACCGCGAAATGGCCGTCGAACTCATCCGGCGCTACGACCTCGTGGCCCTGCCCGTGGCGGATTCCAACGGCATTCTTCTCGGCATCGTGACGATCGACGACCTGTTCGACGTGGCCGTCGAGGAGGCGACGGAAGACTTCCAGAAGTCGGCTGCCGTGGAGCCTCTGAAGGCTAGTTACCGGGAGTCCACGGTCCTGTCGCTCTATGGCAAGCGGGTGAGCTGGCTTGCCTCCCTGCTCGGCATCAGCATCGTCACGACGGGCATCATCTCCTCGCAGACGGACACGCTGAACTCGGCCATCGCGCTGGCCTTCTTCATCCCGCTGCTCATCGGCACGGGCGGCAACACGGGGAACCAGTCGGCGACACTCATGATCCGGGCGCTGGCCACGGGCGACATCCGCGAAGGGCAATGGCTCAAGGCTCTCCTGAGGGAAATCGGGATCGGGCTGCTGCTCGGCATCACCATGGGCCTTGCTAGCTGGGTTCTCGGTTTCTTCAAGGGCGATTCCCGGATCGCTTTGATCGTCTCCCTGACCATGGTCGGCATCGTCATCGTGTCCAGCATCCTTGGGGTGATCCTGCCCGTGATCCTCCAGCGCCTGCGCATCGACCCCGCCGTGGCCAGCAACCCCTTGATCGCGTCCGTCATGGACATCGTGGGGCTGCTCATTTATTTCAACATTGCAGCGGCAATTCTGGACGTGGGGTAAGGTCGTGAACGGACAGTCCTTGAAGATACTCATGGTTTCCTCGGAGGTGGTCCCTTTTGCCAAGGAGGGAGGCCTGGGAGACGCCGTCGGCGCGCTTGCGAAGGTGCTGTCGACTCGCGGGCACGATGTCAGGGTCGTCATGCCTCTATACGGGAGAATCGACCGGGGTGCCTGGAAGTTCCGTCCGACAGTCGATGCGTTGCAGGTGCCCATGGGGGGGATGGGACGGCTGGAGTGTGCCGTCCTCGAGGGAATCCTCCCGGGCACGAAGGTCCCTGTCTATTTCATCGATTACGCCCCGTTCTACGGGCGGTGGGGAATCTACAATGAAGACGGGGAAGGATACCGGGACAATGGACCGCGCTTTGTCTTTCTGTCCAGGGCGGGCGTCGAGCTTTGCCGTGCCATCGGTTTCAGTCCCCAGATCATCCACGTCCACGACTGGCACACGGCCGCAATCCCCGTGTTCCTCAACACCCTGTACCGTGACGAAGAGATGCTTTCCGGAACGGCGAGCCTGCTGACCATTCACAACATGCTGCAGCAGGGGGTCTTCGATAAGGGGCTCATGGATGTCCTGGAGATCGGATGGGAACACTTCCATTTCCGGGAACTGGAGTTCTTCGACAAGGTCAATCTCCTGAAAGGAGGGATCTACCATGCCACGCTCAT
The DNA here is from genome assembly GCA_963802225.1 of uncultured delta proteobacterium. Classification (GTDB taxonomy): domain Bacteria; phylum Desulfobacterota; class Syntrophia; order Syntrophales; family UBA2192; genus UBA2192. Next base: position 38,816 of record CAWDHZ010000014.1, read on the forward strand.
CAACACGGTGAGCCCTTCTTATGCCTGGGAAATCCGGCAGCCGCAGTTCGCCTGCGGCATTGAGGGCGTTGTCCGGGACCGGGCCACCGATCTGTTCGGTATCCTCAACGGCGCCGATTACGATGAGTGGGATCCCGAGACGGACCCGATGATCGCCGCCAGATATTCGGAGAGCGATCTCTCAGGCAAGGCCCTCTGCAAGGCGGACCTGCAGCGGACACTGGGACTGCCCGACAAGCCGGCCGCCCCGCTTTTCGGCCTCGTGTCGCGTCTTGTGAAGCAGAAGGGAATCGATCCGCTGGCGGAAGCCCTGCCGCGCATCCTCGACCTCGATGTCCAGTTCGTGCTCCTGGGCTCGGGGGAGCCCTGGTCTCACGTCTTCTTCGAAGAACTTGCCAGGGCCCGCCCGGACAGATTCGCCTGCCGGATCGGATTCGACGAAACACTTGCCCACAAGGTCATCGCGGGGTCCGACTTCTTCCTCATGCCGTCGCGCTTTGAGCCCTGCGGCCTCACGCAGATGTACGCCATGCGGTATGGGACATTGCCCGTCGTCAGGGCCACGGGGGGTCTCAACGACACGGTGGAGAATTTCGACGAAGAAAAAGATTCAGGGACGGGATTCAAGTTCCATGATTTGACCGGTGAAGCGATATACAACACCCTGGCATGGACATTACGAATATACCGTGAAAAGCCCGGAACCATGAATACCCTCATCACCAGGGTCATGCAGCAAAGATTTACCTGGGAGACAGCGACTAGAAGGTATGAGGAGCTTTACATGAAAGCCTTAGAAATCAGGGCATTTGAGAAACGCAAAAACTGACTAAAAAGCGATGGTAGATCGACATAGGTCACACAATGAAACATGCAAACCAGTTGGAGCAAGTTAACCTTAAATGCTATGGATGAGCCTGATTTCGAGTTGACGGCGGGTTTTCCGGATTCAGATCCAATCCGAACTCTTGCCTCACATGCGAAGCGGGGAATTCTGACGTAACAAACCAAGAAAGGAGGTGTACTCATGTATAAGAAAGTCCTTGTTCCATTGGATGGTTCGGCACTCGCCGAATGCGCGTTGCCTGAATTGAAAAGCTTGGCGCAAAGTGGGTGTATCGGGGAAGTGCTTTTTGTAAACGTGGTCGAAGATCCCATGAGGGGGGCAATAGAAGGAATGGAAGCTCTTAATCTCGTCGAGATTGAGAATAGATTGCACGATCACGCAAGAAAATATCTGGCGGACATTCAAATCAAACTCAATGCGGAAAATATTAAGGCCAGTTCGGAGGTGCTGAGGGGACGCGCTGCTCAATCCATCGTAAGCTATGCAAAGGAAAACGGCGTCGATCTCATCATCATCGCTTCCCACGGCTATTCAGGCGTAAAACAGTGGGTATTCGGCAGCGTGGCGCTCAGAGTGCTGCATGATGCCCATGTGCCTGTGCTCCTCATCAGGCCGGAATCTCATCAACTCGAGGCGCACTAGAAGACAACCTGGCGAAAGGCAGAGCCTCAATGGCCCTGCCTTTCACATTACCGACAAGTTGCTCGTAAAAAAACAATCAACCAGTATTGTCTGGACTGGCCCCAGACCCTTGCCACATCAGCGTTAGAGTTCCGCTATTGCTAGGCTTTTTTCCAGAAGAAGAATAAAAGCAGGGCAATTTCAATCCGTCTTTATTGCTTTTGGATCATTGATTGCCGATTGCAATCTACAGCGTCTTCAAAATGAAAATTCCAACGCTTTAAGGAGTCCAGACCCGTATTCATTCTATCAGGTCCCCGTTCAGAGCAACTGAACCTGCACAGATTATGAATTTTTTAGGATTTTTACTGGATTTTTCCAGGGGGGTGTTTTTATGGATAAGTATCTGTATTTATTAAGAAAATAATGGAGCGGGCGATGGGATTCGAACCCACGACTTTCAGCTTGGGAAGCTGACATTCTGCCACTGAATTACGCCCGCTCTTGTGGTGAACTGATTGGTTTTGAAAGAGAGCCATAACTTAGCCGGATTGGCTGATTTGTCAAGATTTTTTTGCCCTTAGCCTCGCCAGGATGGACTTCCCGTGGGCGTCGAGCCCTTCCATCGCGGCAAACTCCGCTGCAGCTTTCCCGTATTTCGCAAGCGATTTTGCGTCGAAGGAAAGCACGCTGATGCGCTTCACGAAATCGTAGACCCCCAGCGGCGAGGAAAACCGTGCAGTGCCCCCCGTGGGGAGGATGTGGTTGGGACCCGCCAGGTAGTCGCCCAAGGCCTCGGGGGTATAGTGCCCGAGGAAGACGGCGCCGGCGTTGCGGATCCCGGCGAGGAGCTTCTTCGGGTCCTTCACGAGAAGCTCCAGGTGCTCCGGGGCAAAGCGGTTCGCCACCTCGACGGCCTCCGCCAGGTCCTGCGTCACGACAACGAGCCCGTAATCTCTTATCGCCTTCACGGCGATGGACTCCCGCGAGAGAAGCTTGAGCTGTGCCTTGACCTCGGCCGACACCCGTTTCGCGAGGTCCTCGTCGGGGGTCAGCAAAACGGAGCTTGCCAGTTCGTCATGCTCGGCCTGTGAGAGCAGGTCCGCCGCTGCAACAGCGGGATCGGCTGTCCTGTCCGCGATGATGAGGATCTCGCTGGGGCCCGCGATCATGTCGATCCCCGTGCGCCCGAAGACAAGCTTCTTGGCCGTGGCCACCCAGGCGTTGCCCGGCCCCACGATTTTGTCGACGGCCGGGACCGTCTCCGTCCCATAGGCCATGGCCGCCACGGCCTGGGCGCCGCCCACCTTGAAGATCCGGTCGACGCCGGCGATCTGCGCCGCTGCGACGATGATGGGATTGAGGCCCCCTCTTCCCACGGGGCTTGTCATGATGATCTCGCGGACCCCGGCGATCGTCGCGGGAATGGCCGCCATGAGAACCGTCGAGGGATAGGACGCAAGCCCCCCCGGGGCATAGATTCCCACACGGGAAAGGGGAACGATCTTCTGGCCCAGTTCGACGCCCTCTTCCCGGTAGGACCAGGAGGCAAGGCGCTGACGCTTGTGGTATCGGTCTATGCGCTTGGCCGCAAGAGTCAGAACAGCCCGTTCCTTCTTCGTGACACTGCACAGGGCCTCCCGGATCTCGAGGGGCGAAACCTCGACGGTCCTTGCCGTCAGCGTCACGCCATCGAAGCGCTTCGTGTAGCCGAAAAGGGCCCTGTCGCCTCTTTTCTCCACGTCTTGGAGAATGGCTGAAACCTTCTTCTCGAAGGCCGGGTCGAAGGACTTCCCGCGGTTGACGATCCTCTTGAACTCCCGCTCGAAACCCTTGTCCGATGTTTTTATGATTTTCATTCTCAGGCCCTTTGCCTTGCGATTCTCTCAGTTCGAAGAAACTCAAATCCCCCTCTTGCCCCCTTTTCCAAAGGGGGATGAACAGGAATCTTTTTAGCCTTTGACCCTCTTGATACTCGCTCCCAACGCCGTGAGCTTTTTCTCGATGGCCTGGTAGCCCCGGTCGATGTGGTAAACGCGGGAGAGGGCGGTTTTTCCTTCCGCCACGAGGCCGGCCACGACGAGCGAGGCCGAGGCCCGCAGGTCCGTCGCCATGACGGGGGCGCCCTTGAGTCTCTTCACGCCCTTGACGACGGCGTTGTGGCCCTCGACGGCAATGCTGGCGCCCAGGCGCCGAAGCTCCGCCACGTGCATGAAGCGGTTCTCGAAGATGGTCTCCGTGATGACGCTCGAGCCCCGGGCAACGGACATGAGGGCCATGATCTGGGCCTGCAGATCCGTCGGGAAGCCCGGGTACGGCAGGGTCTTCACGTCGACGCTTTTGATCTCCGGGGCGCCCTGGACCCGCAGCCCGCCCTCGACGGCGCTGACGGCGATGCCCGTCTCCTTGAGCTTCATGATCAGGGCATCGAGGTGAGTCGCATCGCAGCCCTCGAGGATAACGTCGCCGCCCGTGATCGCCGCTGCGATCATGAAGGTCCCCGCCTCGATCCGGTCGGGAATGACGTCGACCTCGCAGGGCCTGAGGCTGTCGACGCCCTCGATGGTGATGACGTCGGTACCGGCTCCCTTGATCTTTGCGCCCATGGCCTTGAGCGTATCGGCGAGGTTGACGACCTCGGGCTCCTTGGCGGCGTTCTCCAGCCGCGTGGTGCCCTTCGCCAGGGCCGCCGCCATCATGATGTTCTCCGTGCCCCCGACGGTGGAGATGTCGAAGTGGATCGTGGCCCCCTTCAGCCGTTTGGCCTTCGCCTCCACGTAGCCTTCCTTCAGCTCGATTTCGGCCCCCATGGCCTCGAGGGCCTTGAGGTGGAGGTTGACGGGCCGGGCACCGATGGCGCAGCCGCCGGGAAGCGACACCCTCGCCTGGCCCATCCGCGCCACGAGCGGCCCCAGGACGAGGACGGAGGCCCGCATGGTCCTCACGAGATCGTACGGGGCCTCGCAGTTTGCGATGTTGCCGCCGTTGATGCGCAGGGTCTCGCCCTGCCCCTCCATCTGCGCCCCGTGGTTGGCCAGGAGCTTTTTGATCGTCCGGATGTCGGCCAGGTCGGGGATGTTGTGGTAGGTGCTCCAGCCGTCGGCAAGAAGGGAAGACACCAGGACAGGAAGCGCGGCATTCTTCGAGCCGCTGATCCTTACCCGCCCTTCCAGCTTCTTCCCGCCTTCGATGATGAATTTATCCAAGGTATGTTCTCCTTCGGGTTCCGACTCTCATCCTTACTATTCCCTGCGGAACGGATCAAGATTCTTCCTGATCAAATTTTCCGTCTCGCGATCACCACCCGGTCGAGGCCGGCGTAGTCGACCCGGAACCGGATGTCGTCGAAGATTTTCGTTTCTTCCAGAATGGCCGCGAGAGCTGCACGCTGCTCCGCCCCCATCTCCATGAGAAGCCACCCGCCGGGCTTGAGCCTCTCGCGCGCCCCTTCAGCGATGCGGCGGTGGAACTCGGTCCCCTCGGGCCCCGCCACGAGGGCCTGACGCGGCTCGTAGAGCGTCACCTCGCGGGCGAGTGTCGCGTACTCGGCCTCGCTGATGTAGGGCGGGTTGGAGCAGACGATGTCGAAGACCCCCTCGACACCCTCGTAGAGATCGCCCTGCAGAAAGGTGATGTTGGGGTCCGCCCCGAGGAGCCGCCTGGCATTTTCGCGGGCCACCTCGAGGGCTGTGGCCGAAAACTCCGTCGCCACGATATCCGCGTCGGGCCATTCCGACGCCACGGCGATGCAGACGGCGCCCGAGCCCGCCCCGATGTCCAGGATCCGCGGCCTTGATCCCTGGTACAAGTCACGGAGGCGGAGGACTTCCTCGACAAGGCACTCTGTCTCGGGTCTCGGCACGAGCACGGCAGGGGTTACGGTGAAGTCGAGGGACCAGAACTCGCGCCAGCCCCGGATGTAGGCCATGGGCTCACGGCGCTTGCGCCTCCCGGTCAGCACGAGGACCCGGTTGATCTGCTCGTCGTCAAGCTCGAGCGAGAGGTCCCGGTACAGATCGGCGCGTTCCTTGCCGAGGCAGAAGCCGAGCAGGACCTCGGCATCGAGCCGCGGGGTCTCGATGCCCGCCCTTTCGAACACCTCGGTGAGGCGGGAGAGAATCCGGGCGATGGAGCGTTTGTCTTCCCCTGACATCCCCTGATCCTTTCGATTCATCCAGGTTGCAAGTCGGATTATCGATGGAAGATACCGTTATAAAATCCTCCCCAACCCTCCTTTTTCAAAGGAGGGAGCAGGACTCCCCCTTTCGTAAAGGGGGACGGAGGGGGATTTTCAGGCCGCCGTATTTTTCAACGCCTCCGTCTGGTAATAATTCGTGAGCGCGTCGATGATCGGCTGGATATCCCCGTCCAGGATGGACTGGAAATTGTAGAGGGTGAGCCCGATGCGGTGGTCCGTCATGCGGCCCTGGGGAAAGTTGTAGGTCCGGATTCGCTCGCTGCGGTCGCCTGATCCCACCTGCTTGCGGCGGGCCTCGGACATCTGGGCGTCGCTTTCGGCCTGCATCTTGTCCAGGAGCCTCGCCCGCAGGACCTTCATGCCCTTGTTCTTGTTCTTGAGCTGGGATTTCTCGTCCTGACAGCTCACGACGAGGCCCGTGGGGATGTGGGTCAGCCGCACGGCCGAGTCCGTCGTGTTCACGCTCTGGCCGCCGTGGCCGCCCGAGCGGAAGACATCCACCCGGATCTCGTTGGGGTCGATATGGACCTCCACATCTTCGGCCTCGGGAAGCACGGCCACCGTGACGGCCGAGGTGTGGATCCGGCCCTGGGCCTCCGTGACGGGCACGCGCTGGACCCGGTGCACGCCGCTTTCGTACTTGAGGCGGCTGTAGGCGCCCCGGCCCTCGATCATGGCGATGACTTCCTTGAAGCCGCCCATACCCGATGCCGCGCTGGAACTCAGGACCTCCACCCTCCAGCCCGACATCTCGGCAAAGCGGGCGTACATGCGGAAAAGATCGGCGGCAAAAAGTCCCGCCTCGTCTCCGCCGGTTCCTGCCCGGATCTCCAGGATCACGTTTTTGTCGTCGTTGGGGTCCTTCGGCAGCAGCAGGACGGTGATACGCCGCTCGAGCTCCTCGACCCTCGCCTTGAGCTGGGGGATCTCCTCCTTGGCCATCTCCCGCAGCTCCTCGTCTCCTTCGCGCAGCATCTGCTGGGCCTCGTCGAGCTGACGGCCCGTTGTTTCGTAGTCCCTGAAGGCCTCGATAAGCGACGTGAGATCAGAGTGCTCCTTGGCCAGCTTCTGGTACTCGGAGCGGTTGGCGATCACGGCGGGATCGCTCAAGAGCCTCTCCAGCTCCTCGTATCGCTTTTCAATGTCCTTGATACGCTGAAACATGTCACTCGTTTCCGTTTTTTCGTTATGGCTGATGAAGGGGGTGCCGCTTTCGGGGCGGTCAGGGCGCGGAAAGACACCGTTTCAGTGCGCTAGAGGAAATGGCACCTCAGGTGAGGGGAAACCATCGGGCGAAGCTTCGATGTCATGGCGGTTCGTTTCGGGATGATGAGAAGGAATCGCCCCGCTGCGATCGGCAACGGGGCGTCCTGTTATTTCTTGGCCTTCTCTTCCTTGGCGGCTTCCTTTGATGCTTCCTGGGCGGCGTATCTCTTCTTGAATCGGTCGACGCGCCCGGCCGTGTCGATGATTTTTTGCTTGCCCGTCATGAAGGGGTGACACTTGGAGCAGATTTCGGTCTTGATGTCCTTCCGCGTCGAGCGTGTCTGGATGACGGTGCCGCAGGCACAGGTGATGGTCGTCTCTGCGTAGTCGGGGTGGATACCTTCTTTCATAAAACCCTTTATCCTCCTTGCCATGGGCCCGATTTCCGACCGGACCGGCGTGTGAAGCATGGAAGTATAGTCAAAATTTAAGGAATTTCAAGAAAATTCTTCCGACCTTCCCTGGTCCCTGGACCCTAGACCCTGAACCCTTTCCCTGAGCCGCTTCGCGGCTACTGGCTCATCAAGTCGAAAAAGTCCTTGTTCGTCTGGGTTTTGCGCATCTTGTCGATGATGAACTCGATGGCATCGACGGGATTCATCTCCTGCAGGAGCCGGCGCAGGATCCAGACGCGGTTCAGGTGCTCCTTCGGGGTGAGGAGCTCTTCCTTGCGCGTGCCGGAGCGGATCAGGTCGAAGGCCGGGAAGACTCTCCGGTCGGCGATCCGGCGGTCCAGGATGATTTCCATGTTGCCCGTGCCCTTGAACTCTTCGAAGATGACTTCGTCCATGCGGCTCCCCGTGTCGATGAGGGCCGTGGCGATGATGGTGAGGCTGCCGCCGAACTCGATGTTGCGGGCGGCGCCGAAGAAGCGCTTGGGCTTGTGCAGGGCGTTGGAGTCCACGCCGCCCGAGAGGACCTTGCCGCTCGGCGGAACGACGGTGTTGTAGGCGCGGGCGAGTCTCGTGATGCTGTCCAGCAGGATGACTACGTCCTTGCGGTGCTCCACGAGGCGCTTGGCCTTCTCGATGACCATTTCGGCCACCTGGACGTGGCGGGTCGCCGGTTCGTCAAAGGTCGAGGAGATGACCTCGCCCTTGACGCTTCGCTCCATGTCCGTCACTTCCTCGGGGCGCTCGTCGATGAGCAGCACCATGAGGGTCACTTCCGGGTGGTTGGCTGCGATGCTGTTGGCGATGTCCTTGAGCAGGACCGTCTTTCCGGCCCGCGGCGGGGAGACGACCAGTGCGCGCTGACCCTTCCCGATGGGGACGAAGAGGTCCATGATCCGCGTGGAGAAGTTCTCCGGGTCGCTCTCGAGTTTCAATTTCTCGTTGGGGTACAGCGGGGTGAGGTTGTCGAAGAGGATCTTGTCCTTGATCTGGTCGGGCCCTTCGAGGTTGACGGTGTCCACCTTCAGCAGGGCGAAGTATTTCTCCCCCTCCTTGGGCGGCCTCACCTCTCCCGAAACGGTATCCCCGGTTCTCAGGCTGAAGCGCCGGATCTGCGAGGGGGAGACGTAGATGTCATCGGGCCCGGGCAGATAGTTGTAATCGACGGCACGCAGGAAACCGAACCCGTCGGGCAGGGTCTCCAGCACCCCTTCACCGTGGATGGCCCCGTTCTTTTCGGCCTGGGTTTGTAAGATAGAGAAGATGAGGTCCTGGCGGCGCATGCCGCTTGCGCCGGGCACGTTGAGCTCCTTGGCCAGGATTGCGAGCTCGCTGATCGGCTTTCGCTTGATCTCGACAATATTCATGATGTTCTTCCTTAATGCTTGCGCGCGCCGGGTTCACCCCGTGGTCGCCGAAAAACGGCAGACGTAGGGATATCCCTTTCTCATTGAAGCAGCGCGCATGGATGTGGGTGTGTTTCTAATCGTATCTCGGGATTAATTCAACGGGTAGTACGTCGAACAGTTGGGTTACTCAAGGGAAGGTCATTCAAATCCTTTTTGAGATGGCCGGAATTTACACCAACCCTTCCCCCCTTGTCAAGAGCTATTTCCCCCGCAAAAGCAGGATGAAATTCAGGTGCCGCCCCGTCTTTGCCCCGTCCCGGCGGTGAGAAAAGAACAGGTCACTACGGCAGCAGGTGCAAAGCCCGGCGACGGATATCTGCCCCGGGGGCACGCCTTCCCGTTCGAGCTGCATCCGGTTTGCCAGCGGCAGATCGAACATCCAGCGCCCTTTTCTCAGCCCGGGCTTGAGAACCCTGTCCTCTGACCCGTGGCGGGCCATGGCCTCGAAGACGGGCTCGTCGACCTCGTAGCAGCAGGGCCCGATTGAGGGACCAATAACGGCCAACAGGTCTTCGGGCCGGGTGCAGAACCGCTCCACCATCACCCGGACCGCCTTTGCCGCGATGGCCAGGGCCGTGCCCCGCCACCCGGCGTGGATGGCGGCGATCGCCTGCCTTCTTTTGTCGAAAAGGAGCACCGGCGCGCAATCAGCCGTTTTGATCCCGATGGCCACACCGGGCCTGTCCGTTACAATTGCGTCGTACTGCCTGTTTTCCAGGGAATGGCAGGAACCCGCATCCTCGATGATCAAAAACTTCTCACCGTGAACCTGGTTGACGACAAAGAACTGCTCGCAGGGTATTCCGAAGGCAGCGGCAAGCCGCTGCCAGTTCATGCGGACTTGCTCCGGAGGGTCTCCCTCCCGGGGGCTGAAGTTGAGGGTGGCATAAGGACCGCCGCTCACACCCCCGATACGCGTGCAAAACCCGTGCAAGATGGAGGGAAATTGCGAAAGTTCTTCACTTTGCAGGACTGTTATGGGGTCTTTGCGGAGCAGCTTGAGCATATACCCTGGGGGCATAAGGCTTATGGCGTAGGGCTTATGGCAAGATCATCCGTTTCCGTCTTTTCTTTCTTTGCCTTAAGCCTTTAGCCCTAAGCCTTTTGCCACTTCCTTAGAAAATCGATCACCTCGGCCAGATCCGCCGGCAGCGGCGACTCGAACGCCATCTCCTCTCCCGTTACGGGGTGCAGGAAGGAGAGGCGGCTGGCGTGGAGGGCCTGGCGCGAGAGTTTCTTCAACACCGCCCGCAATGCCGGGCTCTCGACGGCCCGCTTCGTGGCGCCGTAGACGCTGTCCCCGGCGACGGGGTGCCCGAGGGCGCTCAGGTGCACGCGGATCTGGTGCGTGCGGCCCGTCTCGATCTTCGCCTCGAGGAGGGTGAAGGCGCCGAAGCGCTCCAGGACCCTCCAGCGCGTGAGGGCCGCCTTTCCCCGGCGGCTTGCCGTGGACATTTTCTTTCGCTCCACGGGGTGACGCCCCACGGGGGCATCGGCGACGCCTTCGTTCTCGCGGAGATTGCCGTGCACCAGGGCGGTGTAGCGCTTGGAGACCTGGCGCCTCTTGAACTGCTCCGCAAGATGCCTGTGCGCCTCGTCGGACTTGGCCGCCACCATGAGGCCCGAGGTCCCCTTGTCGAGTCGGTGGACGATCCCGGGCCGCATCACCCCGCCAATCCCCGAGAGGTTCCGGCAGTGGTACTGCAGGGCATTCACGAGGGTGCCGCTGTAATTGCCCGCTGCGGGGTGGACGACCATGCCGGCGGGCTTGTCGACGACGATGATCGCCCCGTCCTCATAGAGAATGTGGAGGGGGATCGCCTCGGGAACGATCTCGGAAGGAACCGGGGGCGGCTTGCGAAAGGAGACCTTCTCGCCGTGGTTTCAGGCGGTGGCTCGCCCTCACGGGCTCCCCGTCAACGATTGCATCCCCGTCCTCGATGAGACGCTTGGCCTGGGAGCGCGAGAGGGTCGGGTCCTTCTGCGGCAAAAAGACATCCAGCCTCAGGCCCTGCTCGTCCTCGGCGACGATGAACTCCGACCGCTTTCCCTCTTCCTGTGTCATCCCTTCTCACGCGCAGCCAGGACGGCCCTCAGGGCGTTGCGGACCTCGGGGAGCTCCTGTGCGGCCAGGGTCCGGGGGTCGAAGAGAATCTCGTCCCCGGCGATCCGGGCCACGACGGGCACGGGGAGGGCCCTGAGCTTCTCGTCGATGCGGGCAGCCGACAACTTCTCGGAGCGAAGGGCGACCAGCACGGTGGGGATCTGCTGCGTCGGCAGCGACCCGCCTCCGGACATGGAGAATCCCTTCTTCAGGGCGAGCGTGACACCGGGGAAATTCTCTTTCTTCAACGTCTGCAGGAGCCTTCTTGCCCGACGGGTGGCGGCCTCGACGGGTTCCGTGAGCGCCGTGAGCGAGCGCAGCCCCGCAATGGCCTCCTGCTCGTTCAGGTAGAGCTTCGCCGTTGCCTCCAGCGCTGCGAGGGTCAGCTTGTCGATGCGAAGGGCCCGGTTCAGCGGGTTTTTCCTGATGCTTTCCAGCTGGTCTTTCTTTCCGACAATGATCCCCGCCTGGGGACCGCCGAGGAGCTTGTCGCCGCTGAAGGTGATCACGTCGGCCCCCTCCTTCACGGCATCTCCCACGGTGGGCTCGCGCTGCAGACCGTACTTCTCCAGTCGGATGAAACAGCCGCTTCCCAGGTCGTTCATCACGGGGATCCCGTGACGGCGGCCCAGCGTGACCAGTTCCGGCACGGGGACCTCTTCGGTGAAGCCCACGATCCGGAAGTTGCTCGTGTGGACCTTCATGATCAGGGCCGTGTTCTCGTTGACGGCCTTCTCGTAGTCGGACAGGTGGGTACGGTTCGTGGCCCCGACCTCGCGCAGGACGGCACCGCTTCGCTCCATGACCTCGGGGATGCGGAACTCGCCGCCGATCTCGATGAGCTCGCCCCGCGACACGATGGCTTCCCGGCCCCGGGCAAGGGTGCTCAGGACGAGCAGTACCGCCGCGGCGTTGTTGTTGACGACGAGGGCGTCCTCGGCCCCCGTGAGCTCGCAGAGAATCTCCCGGATGTGGTCGTACCGCAACCCCCGTTTGCCCGAGGCGAGGTCGAACTCCACGTTGGAGTAGCCCCGGCTCACCTCGACGATGCGCTCCAGGGCCTCTTTGCAAAGAGGCGCCCGCCCGAGGTTCGTGTGGAGGATGATGCCTGTGGCATTGATCACGCGCCGCAGGCTGTACTCGTGGAGCCGCTCGATGCGGGCCGCAGCGGCATCGGCTGCGGATTCATTCGAGGGGACCGAAGCGGCATCCCAGGAGCCCGTAAGGATTGCAGAGCGGATCCCGGCCACGACCTCCCGGATCGACTCGAGGACTTTTTCCCGGGGGGCCCTTTCGAGGGTTCCGCGCTTCTCGAGAAGAACGAGGACCTCGTCGATCTTGGGCAGGCTCTTCAGGAGGCTCTTCTGACGCTCATCCATCTCACGACCTCGCTCGGCATATCATCTCGTCACCCCTCACAAGATAGCACAAAAGCTTTCCGCACTATTCTGTTTTTTCCCGATGCCCGAAGCCTGTTGCCTGGAGCCTGCCGCGAAGCGGCTAACGGCAATAATCCCTGAAATTATTCACGGCAGTAAAGAACTCCCTCATCATCACGACCCAGTAGTAACGCCCCTGGGGGGTAAGATAGAGCCAGTCTTTGCGGTAGTCGTAGCGGACGGCGCCGACGATGCGAAAAGGCAGCAGCACCTGCCCCAGGTGCCAGTCGAAGGCCTTTCCGTATTTTTTGCGCATCGATGGAAGATCGAGCAGCAGCCCGAAGAGCTTCATGAGGAAATCGTAGCGCACCTGCTCGCCGAGGCTGAACTCCTTCGAGGCCGCAAGCGGGATCTCCCCGCGGTTCACCTTGTCGATGTAGTCGCGGATATGGAAGGTGTTGGCGTAGCAGGTCCCGTAGAGATAGCCGATGGAGCCGCTCCCCAGGCCGGCGTAGTCGTCGTAGTTGACGACGTACTCGTCGATCATGGCCTCCTTGCGGGAGAAGCACCACGCCGAGGAGAAGCGATAGGGCGGAACGAGCCGCTCCGTGATGATCCCGTAGAATTCCCTTTCGCGGTCCTCCGGGATGGGCCCCAGGGTCTTGTGAACAAGCTCGCGCGTCTTCGTCGAGACCATGAGGGGGTAGTAGGTGACCTGGTCCACACCGGTTTCCAGGAGCCGGTCGATGTCCGCATTCAGGCTTTCGCGCGTCTGCCGGGCGAAATTGAAGATCATATCGGCATTGAGCGTGTCAAAGGCACCCCCGATCTCCTTGAGCCTCGCCGCGATGGAAGCCCCGCTGCCGTATTTCTCATAGCGGTCCATGGCCTTGAGCAGCTCGTCGTCAAAGCTCTGGATGCCCACTGAAAGACGGTTCACGCCCGCCTTTTTCAAGGTATCGAGGTTCGGGTCGGTCAGGTGGTTGGGGTTGGTCTCGACGGAAATCTCCCGGATGGGGTAGAGGCTTTTCGCATGCTGAAGCGTTGAGGCCAGTTCGTCAACCATGACCGTCGGCGTACCGCCGCCTACGTAGATCCCCTCGAAGGTATAGCCCCGCGCTTTATAGAGAGACAACTCCCCGCGCAGGGCCCCGAAGTACTCCCGGCAGAGGGCCTCGTCAAAGGTCACGCGGTTGAAGGAGCAGTAGGGGCAGAGCTTTTCGCAGAAGGGAACGTGGATATAAAGGAGGCAGGGGCTGCCGGCGCGGGCTGCCGGGAGCGCGGGGTTTGTCCCCTCCCGGAAGTTCATGGCCCGGGCGAATTGTTTTCGCGCCACGTGCCCGATAATTTTGTCAATCACGGGGACCTCACTGGGTGTGCCTGGCCGGCATTTGCCTTGCGGTCAGGCGACGTTAACAGACAAAATCCGATTTATCAAGGGCTTATGCAGTCTTGAAATCGACGCCTGTTGGTGCTATAGCAGTTTCCGACAGTTTTCAGCGGGTTATTGCCCAGAGGGTAGACGATGACAAAAAACAAGACCTGGCAACTCTGGCGCGACGAAAAGATGACCGAAGAGGAGGGGGCACTTCTGCGGAAGAAGGCCACGGACCTGCCCGTCCCCTTCAACGCCGCGGCGAAAAAGGACATCCAGACCCTCGTCGAGGCCTTCCTGAAGCGCAATGACGCCCTGGGGCTTGCGGCCCCGCAGATCGGGATCAGCAAGCGCATCATCGCCTTCAAGGTGAAGGACTTCGACAAGAAGGGGCTGAGCGGCAAGGGCGACTGGGAGGTCCTGATCAACGCCCGCATCACCCAGCTTCGCGGTGATGCGGAAGTGATGAACGAGGGCTGTCTCTCCTGCCCCGACATCAGCGTGGAGGTAACCCGCGCGACCGAGATCAAGGTCAAGGCCGTCGACGTCAACGGCAACAAGGTGAACAAGCGCTACACGGGCTTTCTCGCCCGCATCGTCCAGCACGAGATCGACCACCTCGACGGCCGACTCGTCGTCGACCACGAGGGGACCATCTCCTACCCGAAGGAGAAGCGGGAGTTTTTTGACAAGATCTTCAAATAGAGGGTGCAGGGTCCCGGGGTCAGGGACCGGACAATGAGAAGAAGCAAGAAACAACGCCCCCGTTTGGGAAACCAGACGGGGCGTTCTCTTTTGTTCGACTTGCTATTTTAAATTGTTAAACAACTGTCTGGATGCAAAACGCCAGGCATCCCGACGAGCGAGGCATACTTTGTGGCATACGATGAGCGATGAGGGACGAGGGTAACGCAAGCAGACTGTTGACATATCGAAAGACATCGCCGGGATGGACCTGTGTGAGGTCCTCGGGATGGGAATGAAACTGGGCGTGAAGGTGAGCGACAACACGAAGGCCTTCTTCAAGAAGACCAAGGCCGATGTGGTGCTCTCTCTCGACTGGACTCGACATTGCACGCGATACTGCGTTCAGACTCCGGGGCCGGTTTCAGGGACCGCCGCTTTCAGCTTCTTTCTTTTTCTCAGGACCTGCAGGGTGAAGACGCCCGCGAGGAGGCCGATTCCCAGGATATCCGTAAAGGTTCCGGGGAAGATCAGGGCCGCGGCCGCGGCGCCCGTGGCAACGCGCTCCGGAATCGTCGAGTGGTCCTTGAGATACCCGATGATCGTCGCGCCCAGGGCAATAACGCCCAGGAACATCGTGAGCATGACCTGTCCGAACCAGACGTAATCGAAGGGGGTCGTCCCGTCAAGGATCGTCGGCATCCAGAGCACGATCGGCGCGGACACGAATACAAGTGGAATGATGAAGCCCCCCGATGCGAGCGTGAACGCCCTCAGGCCTGTCTTGAAGGGATCCGCACCGGAAATCCCCGATGCCGCATAGGCCGCGAGCGCCACGGGCGGCGTCACGTCGGCCAGGATCGCGTAGAAAAAGACGAACATGTGTGAGACGAGCGGGTGGATGCCCCACTGCATGAGCGCCGGCGCGGCGATCATGGCGGCGATGATGTATTGGGCTGTCGTGGGGATGCCCATGCCGAGGACAAAGCAGGCCAGCGCCGTGTTGATCAGCGTGAAGAACAGGGTGATGTCACTGACGGTGCTCAGGCCCATCAACAGGGGATGGAGAAAGACGGCGATCTGGTGGGCTACGGCAATAACGGCCGTGGCAAACTTGAGGCCGATCCCGGTGAGCGTCGTCGCCCCGACGATGAAGCCCACGCAGGCGCAGGCCGCGCCGATGGCGATCGCGTTCTTCGTTCCGTCCTCGAGGCTCGAGAGGATCTCGGGAACGCGCATTTTGCTTTCCTTGTAGAAGACACCGGTCAGGATGATGAGCATGCAGCACCAGAAGGCGGCAAGCAACGTTTCCATCCCGAAAAAGAGAAGCCCTGTGAGGATGACCGCGATGGCCAGGGCGATTCCCGTCGGGAGCAGCTCGGAGGTCCTGTAAAAATAAAAAAACGCGATGGACGCAAAGCCCGCCCAGCCGACAAGGACCGCTGTGGATTCGAAGGGGTTGATGCTGAACAGGCAGGGAAGCACGCTGAGCAGCAGCGGGATCAGGAGCGGTTTTGTTCTTTCATGAATCTGGCCCGTGGCGGTGGCGTAGATAATGCCCCAGAAGGCTGCCATGAAGGGACTCTTGCCCGAAACGAGCAAATAGATGATGATGAATAGCGGAAAGATCAAAAGCCCCCGTTCCCTCATTACGTCCCACAGGCGGGGCAGGTTCTCCCTCGACAGGCCCACGAGTCCGCTTTTCTTCGCCTCCAGGTGAACCATGGTAGCTACGGCAAAAAAGTAAAACAAGGCGGGAACGATGGCACAGGTGGCGATCTTGATGTAGGCAATCCCCAGGAACTCGGCCATGATGAAGGCTGCCGCCCCCATGATGGGGGGCATGATCTGGCCGCCTGTGGAGGCGGCTGCTTCCACAGCTCCCGCAAAAACCGGGCGATAGCCAACCTTCTTCATCAGGGGAATCGTGAAGGAGCCCGTCGTCACCGTGTTGGCCACGGACGAGCCGCTGATGGAGCCCATGAAGCCGCTGGAGATGACGGCGACCTTCGCCGGCCCCCCGGCGGACCAGCCAGCAAGCGCCATGGCGAGGTCCATGAAGAGCTGGGCGAGCCCCGTCCGGGCGATAAAGAGCCCGAAGAGGACGAAGTGGAAGACGAAGGTGGCCACGACCCCCAGGGGGATGCCGTAGATGCCCTCTGTGCCGAGGAACATGTAGTCGACGATCCGCGAGATCGAGTAGCCCCGGTGGGCGAAGATATCGAGCCCCGGGATATCGAGGAAGTAGGGCCCGAGGTAGCAGTTGATCAGCACCAGCATGGCGATGATCGGCAGCGGTGCGCCGATGCTGCGCCTCGCCCCCTCCAGGATGAGCAGGAAGGAGAAGCTCCCGACGACGAGTTCCGCCTGATCGGGGCTGCCGGCCCGCATGCCGATGTTGTTGAACTCCAGGAAGACGAAGACGGAGATCATGCAGGCCATGAGGGCGAAGAAAACATCGAAGTAGGGAATGTTGTCCTGCTTGTAGTCGGCGGCCTTGTGGTCCCGCAAGATGGCAAGTAGAGCCCGAACCCAGTTCAGAAAGAAGAGCGCGATGATCGCCAGGAAAATCCCCAGCAGGAAAATCCCCCAAAAAACGAGTTCGGGGTTAAGGTCCTCGAACCAGGAGCGGACGTCCAGGTGCGTCCAGCCCAGGCCGATTCCGTAGATGACAAACCCGATCATGGCCGTGTAGATGGGGAAGTCGACATAGAGGGCCAGGCGATCGGGCAGGTTCTCGCGCTGTTTGAAGTAGAGGACCAGGGCGAAGGTGGCAGCGGCCATCGCCGCACTGGCGCCGAAGGACAGGCCTAAAATTTCCCGGAAAATTGCCGTGTTGAGCATGGCCGCCACGACGGCATAGAGGATATCGTAGACGAGGTGCTTGCCCCCCTTGAGGTGGACGTCCTTCTTCATCGCGTAGACGAAGAAGACCAGCGGAAGCACGAAGGCCAGGTGGAAGGCGCGGTGGCGCCACTCCTGCAGCACACCGAAGCCCGCCGTGTAGATGTGGAAGATTGAGAGGATAATCGTCATGGCGAAGACCAGCTTCGCCGTCATCCCCGTGAGCTGTCGGAACCGCATCTCGGGGTCGTACTTGGCGATCTGATCCGGATCTTCCTTGATCTCGGGGGCTGTTAGGACCACTTTCTGCTCAGCCATGTCACCGATCCTCGCTTCTGTTCAGTCTACATTCGGAAGGCCCAGGGCAGAAGCTCCCAGGCGAAAACCCTCGGGGTCGAAATCCGGAGAAGCCCGTTTCCCGCCAGCGCCGGGAGGGAAGCAACCTTTCCGTCCATCGCAAGCGAACCTCCGAAGTCCTTGTGGACCCAGAGCTGGATCTCGGGCAGCACCCGGTTGAGATTCGAGAGTCGAAAGCCCCTGTCCGTTCTCTCGAAGACCTCCCCCTTCGAGACGACGGCGGGGAGCCCCGTGTTCAGGGAGCTGAATTCCGTCTGATATAGAATAATCCGGTAGTCATCGTCAATCCGGAAATAATCCGTAACCTCGGATTTTTCCACCGAGTGGACAAAGGATAGCGTGAAGGTGTCGCCCGGTGCAACCCTCTTGAGCAATACGACCCTTCCCGTCCCGCCGGACGCCCGCACTTCAAGGCCGTGCAGGGGGACGAAGCCGGCCGCCAGGACAAGAAGGGCTGCGGCGGCCAGGGTCCAGTGTAACCTTTTCATATAAAAAACTGGGCACCCCCGAGGGAGTGCCCAGTTTACCTCCCGGTTGAAACAGGATGTCGCTACTTCTTTTTCGGGGCAGCCTTCTTGGCAGGCTCCGCCTTGATCACGCCCACTTCCTTATAATACTTCTCCGCACCGGGATGGAGCGGAACGGCCATGCCGGCCAGGGCCGTCTTGATCTGCACGTTCTTGCCCTGGGCGTGAGCCTGTGCCATCTTCGCGGCGCCGCTCTCCCAGAGGGCCTTCGTCAGCTTGTAGACCACCTCATCGGGCACCTCGGCGCCGACAACCCACTGGGCCATCGTCGTGATGGTGGCCACGTCCTTCTCCTGGTCCTTGTAGGTCCCCTTGGGGATGATGATTCGGCTGTAGAAGGGGTATTTTGTGGTGAGTTCTTTGATCTTAGCTTCATCGATGGGGACAACCATGATCTTCGCCGAGATGGCCAGTTCCTGGATCGCCGCCGTGGGCCAGCCAGCCGTCGTGAAGGTCACGTCGGCCTGCTTGTCCTGGAGCCGCTGGGCCGCGCCGGAGAAGCCGAGCCAGTCGACACCGGCAAAGTCCTTGTAGGTGTAGCCGTAGACGCCCAGGACGTTGAGCGTATCGACCTCGGTTCCACTGCCGCGGTCACCGGGAACGAGCCGCTTTCCCTTGATGTCCTTGACGGTCTTGATCCCCGAATCAGCGCGGGCGACGATCTGGATCGTCTCGGGATAGAGGGAGGCGATCAGGCGGAGATTCTTGGCCGGCTTTTCCTTGAACTGATCAACTCCCGCGTAGGCGTTGTAGGCCACGTTGCTCTGTACGAAGGCCGACTCGATCTGCTTGTCGCGGATCAGGTTGCAGTTGGCGACCGATGCCTGCCCGGCCTGTGCCGTCGTGACAACCTCGGGTACCTTTTCCGTCAGCGCCTGGGCCAGGATGCCGCCTAAGGGATAATAGGTGCCACCCGTGCCACCGGTGGCAATGACGAAGAACTGTTTCTGCTGCGCAATCAACGTCCCCGCAAGGACGAGCGTCAGCGCCAGTACGATGGATACGACGAGAAATGCTCTCTTCTTCATCCAAAAACCCTCCTTATCATGTTGGCTGGAAGTTCCGATAAGATGCCGGCTGCGTCCCGTTTTCACAGACGACCCTGAACGGCTGTTTCAGGGCAATGCCGCCTGTTTCGGTCCGATGGAATTGATTAGAATAATTCCCCCTTGTTGTCAAGCTTTTCCCTTGTCTATCCACAGGGCGCCATTGGTAAAATTCGTTGCAAAACAGTACCTTTCGAGGCATCGGGATTTGCATCGCCATAAAATATCCTTGATTTTTCGCAATCAAGATAATAAAAGATACCGTTGATGCAAAGGCCTGCCCGGGGATTTCGCGGGCCGGGTCGAACAAGGAGCTCCGCGGATGATCAAGTTTATCGAGGTCCACAAGTGGTTCAAGGACCTCCACGTCCTCAATGGCGTCAACTTCCACGTGAAGCAAGGGGAGGTCGTCGTCGTTTGCGGTCCTTCCGGCTCGGGGAAGTCAACGCTCATCCGCTGCATCAACAGCCTCGAGCCCATCCAGAAGGGGACTCTCATCGTCGACGGGATGGCCCTCGGCGACAAGAAGACGGACATCACGAAGCTGCGCGCCGAGATAGGCTTCGTTTTTCAGCAGTTCAACCTTTACCCCCACCTGACCGCCCTGAAGAACATCACCCTTGCCCCCGTCAAGGTGAGGAACATGAGTACAAAGGAAGCCGAGGATGTCGCCATGTCGCTCCTGGAACGGGTGGGTCTGGCCGACAGGAAGGATTCCTTCCCGGCGCAGCTCTCCGGGGGGCAGCAGCAGCGCGTGGCCATCGCACGGGCGCTGGCAATGAAGCCGAAGATCATGCTTTTCGACGAGCCCACCTCGGCCCTGGACCCCGAGATGATCGGCGAGGTGCTTCAGGTCATGCTGGGCCTTGCCAACACGGGCATGACGCTCGTGGTGGTCACCCATGAGATGGGCTTCGCCCGGGAAGTGGCCAACCGGGTCGTCTTCATGGATTTCGGCCAGATCCTCGAGGAGGCACACCCCGAAGAATTTTTCAAGAACCCGAAACACGAACGGGCGAAACAGTTCCTGAAGGAAATATTGTCACCCATGCACTAATAATAAGGAGGATTTCGATGAAAAGATTTCTGGCAACCCTGATCGCGCTGACTTTTATCTTTGGACTGACGGGCATCGTTCTGGCAGAGGACACCTACGATGTCGTGAAAAAGAGGGGAACCCTGATCGTAGGCGTGAAGGACGCCTCGCCGGGGTTTGGCTACATCGACCCGAAGACCCGCGAGATCGTGGGCTACGACGCGGATTTCGCGGCTTACCTTGCCAAGAAGATGGGCGTAAAGCTCGAACTCAAGGGCGTCACCTCGGCGGCCCGGATTCCCCAGCTCCAGGCCGGCAATGTTGACCTGATCGCCGCGACACTGACCTGGACGGCCGAGCGGGCCAAGCAGGTAGATTTCTCCTATACCTACTTTCTCACGGGCCAGAAGTTTCTCGTGAAGAAGGGCACCGTGAATAGCCTCGCCGATCTCGAGGGCAAGAAACTCGGGACGGCCAAGGGCACCACCTCGGAGCAGAACGCCTCCAAGGCCCTGCCCAAGGCGACGATCCTTTCCTTCGACGACTATCCCCAGGCATTCCTGGCGCTGCAGCAGGGCAAGGTCGTGGCGGTGACGACGGACGAGTCGATCCTGGCCGGCATCCTCGGCAAGGCCCCCAACAAGGACCAGTACGAGATCGCAGACATCCGGATTTCCGATGAGCCCTACGGGCTTGCGATCCGCAAGGACAACCCCAAGTTCCTGAAATTCATCAACGACACGCTTCTCGAGATGGAGAAGAACGGCGAGGCCAAGAAAATCTGGGACAAGTGGTTCAACCCGCAGTCCGACCAGCCGATGCCCCGCGGCAAATTCAAGATCACGGCGGACCGGAAGTAGCGCCCGTTCGTTCAGGCCTATCGTTTCTTAAGCATATCGGCCGTCCGTACGCGCCGGGCCGGCGTGTACGGACGGCTCCTTTTTCGCGCCCCCGCTGGTTGAAATGCGGGGACGATCAAATGTTCCGGCGGTCGTGCGGGTATGTTCCAGTATCAGTTTGACTGGTCCGTCGTCCTCACCGGGCAATACGCCCAGTGGATCGTCGACGGCATCAAGCTCACCATCCAGCTCTCGGCGGTGTCGATTGCCCTGTCGTTTTTGATGGGGCTGCTCATCGCCGTCATGCGAATGAGCCAGGTCGCGCCCATCCGCGGGGTTGCCCACGGCTATCTGGAGTTCATCCGGAATACGCCGCTGCTCGTCCAGTTCTTCTTCTGGTACTTCGGCTCCTACCAGATCCTGCCGCAGGCCGTGAACGACTGGCTCAACGCGCGGGATTTCGAGTTCGCCGCGGCCGTCATCGCGCTGACGATCTACACATCGGCCTTCATCGCCGAGGACATCCGCTCAGGCATCCGCTCCATCCCGAAGGAGCAGATGGAGGCGGCCCGCAGCTCCGGTTTTTCCTATATTCGCTCCATGCAGCACATCATCCTGCCCCAGGCCGTGCGGCTCACCATCCCGCCGCTCATCAGCCAGTTTCTCAACCTGATGAAGAACTCGTCGCTCGCGATGACGATCGGCGTGGCGGAGCTCACGTACCAGGCCAGGCAGGTGGAAAGCTACACCTTCAGGGGGTTCGAGGCCTTCACGGCGGCGACCCTCGTTTATCTGGTCATGTCGCTCGTCATCACGGGCCTTGTGATGCTTTACGACAAGAAAGTTCTCTCTCCAACGGGGATGAAATAATCCATGGACGGCTGGTTCGGATTCCAGGTCATCTGGGAAAACATGGCTCACTTCCTGGTGGGACGCTACCCGAGCGGTCCCATCGGCGGGCTTGCGCTCACGATCTGGCTTGCCGTGGTCTCCTGCGCCCTCTCGATCGTCATCGGCATCTTCGCGGGGCTTTTGTGCGTCTCCGGTAACCGCTTCATCAAGTACCCCGTGCTCGCCGTCGTGAACTGCATCCGGGGGATCCCCCTGCTCATGGTCATCTTCTGGATGTACTTCCTGCTGCCCGCCTTCATGGGGATGGTCGTCCCGGAGAGCTGGACCGTCATCGCGGCGCTCACCATCTTCACCTCCGCCTATATGTCCCAGATCGTCCAGGCAGGCATCGAGGGCATCCCCCGGGGCCAGACCGAAGCGGGGCTCTCGACGGGGCTGTCCCGGAACCGGGTGATGGTCTTCATCGTGCTGCCCCAGGCCATACGGAACATGATCCCCTCCTTCGTGAACCAGCTAGTGTCCCTCATCAAGGACACGTCGCTTGCCTTCATCGTCGGTGTCGCCGAGCTGACCCACGTGGCCACCCAGGTGAGCAACCGCACGATGATCTACCCGGCCCAGATCTTCCTCTTCATCGCCATCATCTACTTCATCCTGTGCTTCATGCTCACGAGCTACTCGCGGTATCTGGAGCAGAAACTCGCCTACAGAAAGGCCATATAAACACCGGCGAAGCCTTTCCCTGATCTCCCTCGCCCCACCGGGGGAGAGGGCCGGGGTGAGGGGGAATACTCCCCTTCCATGATTACTCTCTCATCTACCCCCTCCTCTGCCGTGCTTTTTCCGTTGACGTTTCCGCCCCGCACTCGTAATATCCCCGCGGCAAATATGCGTACGAAAGGGGATGGGAAGATGTCCGAAGAAAAGTCTTACGAGATTCCTCCCGAGGCGCGGGCACAGGTCATGGCGGGGCTGGCGCTGGCCTGGGACGGCCAGTGGTTTTTGAAGGTGAACGACAAGTTCGGGTGGGACACGGCCGCCGAGCTCAACATCCGGACGCGACACGCCTTCGGGCGCATCGAGATGCGAAGCACCCTGCTGGCCCTGGGGAAGAAGAAGGCCGATGACCTGGGGGACGCCTTGGAGGTCTGGCAGTCCTATTTCCGGATGTTCGGGGCCGACCGAGGCGTATTCGCCGGCGATTACGCGATCGAAGGCGACACGCTCGCGGTGACGGTGCACAAGTGCGCGGCCCGGGACGGGGCAAAACGGGCAAAGCTGGAGAAGGATGTCCAGGCCTGTCTTACCTGCGAGAGACTCTGGGAGATCTGGTTTTCAGCCTTGCTGCCCGACCATGACATCAACCAGGAGACGATTGCCCGGATGGGCTTCGGCGATCCTGCCTGCCGCTTTCGCGTTACGGCGAAAGCAAAGTGACCGGGGTCTCGGGAAAAGAACTCTTCTTCCTTCCCTATACCCTAGACCCTCTACCCTGGTACCCTTTTTTGCTCGTTCACGCCATTTTCAAATGAATCAGAAGGACAACGACCAGGATGATCCGGTAGACGCCGAAGGGGATGAAGGTGTGCGTCTGGATGAAGCGAAGCAGGAACTTGATGCTCAGCAGGGCGACGATGAAGGCGGTGACGAAGCCGGCAATCAGGAACTCGACCTGGGGAAGGGTCATTTCCGGTCCCGTCTTGATCAGGTCGTAAACCGTTGCGGCCAGCATGGTCGGCACGGCCAGCAGGAAGGAGAATTCCACGATGGTCTTTCTCTTCAGTCCCAGAATCAGCCCGCCGATGATGGTGGAGGCCGAGCGGGACACCCCCGGGACCATGGCAATGGACTGGAAAAGGCCGATGATGAGGGCGGTCTTGTAGGACATCTGGCGGATCTCGCCGGCTGCACCCTCCTTTTCGCTGTACCAATACTCGAAGGCAATCAGGAACAGGCCCCCGAGAAACAAAGACCAGAGCACGACCGCCGTCGAGCCCAACAGATAGCTCTTGACCACCCTGTAAAGTGTCAGGCCCAGGACGCCCGTCGGGATGAAGGCGACGGCTACCCGCTTGATGACCTCGAAATCCACCAGCAGGAGCCGCCAGTACAGAACGACGACAGAAAGGATGGACCCCACCTGGATGGCGATCTCGAAGCTCTTGAGGAATTCCGTGTGCTCGAGGCCCATGAGATCGGAGGCCAGGATCATGTGCCCCGTCGAGGAGATCGGCAGGAACTCGGAGACGCCCTGAACGATGCCCAGAATAATTGCGGTCAGTAAATCCATAGGCCCTGCTTCTTTCGGTTCAAACTTACCGCGTTTCGATAACCGTCTAGTGCACCGCTGACCCGCGCTTCGCCTGCCGTCTCGCCCGGACCAGCTCAATGACGCTGGGCAGGACGGACAGGACGATGATGGCGAGGATCACCATGGTGAAGTTCTTCTTCACGAAGGGAAGGTTCCCGACATAGTAACCACCGAGGATGAAAACGAACATCCAGGTGATCGCCCCGGAGATGTTGAAGGCAAGGAACTTCGGGTACGTCATCTTCGCGATGCCGGCCACGAAGGGTGCGAAGGTCCGGATGATGGGCAGGAACTTTCCGATAAAGATCGTTTTGCCGCCGTATTTCTCATAGAAATGGTGGGTCCGGTCCAGGTATTCCTGCTTCACCCATTTGCGCTCCACGATCTTCTGCCCCACAAACCGGCCGATCCAGTAGTTGACGTTGTCGCCAATGATCGCGGCGGAGATAAGCAGAATCAGGGTCGTCTGGAGGTCGAGGGAACCGCGGGCAGCGACGGTACCCGTCACGAAGAGAAGCGAGTCCCCGGGCAGGAAGGGCGTCACGACGAGGCCCGTCTCGCAAAAGATGATCGCAAACAGGATGAGATACACCCAGGTCCCGTACGTCTGGATCAGAACGTCCAGGTGCCGGTCGATGTGCAGAACGAAGTCGATGTAGTTGAGGAGGAAGTCCATGCGGGTCTGTTCCGTCTATCCAGTCTGTTCCGTCCGTCCGGTCTCTAACAATTTCTGTGATGGCCAAGTTTTCGACACAGCCTACAAACCATAAGCAAATCCGACGCCAACTTCTGACGGGAAAGACGGAAAAGACCGAATAGACGGGATAAACTCTTATTTTATCTTGTCGATATCCGTTTCCTTGCCCACGACGATGAGGACCTCGCTGTCCTTGACGACGAAATCGGCCGACGGGACCATGTTGATCTTCTCCGTCAGCATGTCGCGAACGGCGATGACGTCGATGTGGTACTTGCCGCGAAGCTGGATCTCCGCGAGGGACTTTCCAATGAAGCCGGAAGGAGGCGCGATCTCGCCGATCATGTAACCGTCAGCAAGCGGAATGTAGTCGAGGACGTTGGGCGACACGATGCTCTTGGCGATCTTGTCGGCCATGATCTTTTCAGGGATGATGACCTCGGTCGCGCCGACCTTTTCCAGGATCAGCTTGTGCTCATCGTTGGGAGCCTTCACGATGATGTTCTTGATCTTCATCTGCTTGAGATGCAGCGTGATCAGGGTGCTCGCGGCAAGGTCCTCCCCGAAAGAAACGACGACGATGTCGTCCTCGCGAAGGCCGATCGAGTTCATGAGCTCCTGGTCCGTTCCGTCGGCGACGATGGCCTTGGTCGCGCAGTCTCTCACCTTCTGGACGGCCTCTTTCGTCTTGTCGATGGCGATCACCTCGACGTCGCTCGCGCAGAGCTCCTTCACGAGGTTGATCCCGAAGATGCCCAGCCCGACCACGACAACTCGCTTTTTCATGGGAGAGCCTCCTTACCCGACCATGACGGTCTCTTCTGCGTAAACCACTCTTTTCTTTCCCTCGCGGTACGAAAGCGAGAACGCCAGTGTCAGCGGCCCCACCCTGCCCGCAAACATCATGAACGCGATAAGCAGCTTCTGGATGTCGGTGAGCTTCGCCGTGACCCCCATGGAGAGACCCACGGTGCCGAAGGCCGAGACGGTCTCGAAAATGTATTCCACGAACAGCTGGCGCTCCTGGTGCCCCGATTCGACGTGCCCCGCCACCATGACCACAGCGACGATGAAAAAAACGGAGAGCATCGAGGCAAAGGTGATGGACAGGGTCCGGCCGATCAGCTCCTTAGGCACGGTCCGGTTGGAAACGGTCACCTCTTCGCTGCCGCGCCAGCGGTTCCACATCATGAGCAGAAGAAGGGCAAAGCTCGTTGTCTTGATCCCGCCCGCCGTCGAGCCGGGCGAGCCCCCGATGAACATGAGGACGATCAGGAGCAGAATCGTGGCATTGGTCAGCTGGCCGATATCGACGGTATTAAACCCCGCCGTCCGGGGCGTTATGGATTGGAAGAGCGAGACGAGGACCTGCGTAAGGGGAGAGAGCCCCCGGAGAAGGTATTGCTGCTCAAAGAGCCAGAAGAGAGCCGCCCCGGAGACAATGAGACAGGCAGTGGTGATCAGGACGATCCGGCTGTGCAGCGACAGCCTGGCATTGCGGTCTTTCAGGCGGGCAAAGACCTCGTGGTGAACGACGAAGCCGATCCCGCCAAGGATGATGAGGGTCAGGACCGTGAAGTTCAGGAGCAGGTCCCCCTGGTAGCGGGTGAAGCTGTCCGGAAAGAGGGAAAACCCGCAGTTGTTGAAGGCCGAGATGGCATGGAAGACGGCGTAATAGAGGGCCTTTGACGCAGGGAACTCCTGGGCGAAGCGGATGAAGAGCAGCAGCACGCCCACGGACTCGATGATGAGCGTCGAGAGGATCACCGACTTGAGGATGAAGAAAAAATCCCGCCGGGGCGTGTTCAGGAACGTGCTCTGGACGATCTCGTGTCCCTTGAAGGAAATCCCGCGGCCCATCATCCCGAAGAGGAAGGCCGAGAACGTGATGATGCCGAGCCCCCCGAACTGGAAAAGGCAGATGAGGATCACCTGCCCCGCCGTCGTGAGGTCGGTGCCGACATCCACCGTGGCAAGCCCCGTCACGCAAACGGCCGATGCCGACATGAAGAGGGCATCCACGAAGCGCAAACCCTTTGTCGAGGCAACGGGGAGCCAGAGCAGAATCGCGCCGGTCAGGACAAGGCCGGCGAAGCTGAGGATGAAGATCCTCGCAGGGGTAAGGTGTCTCGAGAGGGACCGAGCCGGGCTGTTGGAAAACTTATTCTGCATAAGGGAGCATAAAAAAACACGCCTTCATCGCGAATCAAGGAAGAAGGCGCTGTCATTTCGGCTGTTTATACGCCAGCCTGCTCCCGCCGTCAACTGAATATTTTCGTCCCGTCAGCCCGGTGTCCGTCCCCGGGGGTGCTGTCTGTTACAGAACGGCCGGGGGGAGAACGGCGAGGATTCCCCGCAGGATCTCCCCCGGGAGGATTCCCGCCAGGAGAGTCAGAACGGCCACCGTGCCGATTACGCCCGCCAGAAGCGGCAGGCCCGCGCGGATCTCCAGACATCCCGCGTCGTCGCGCATGTACATGGCCACAACGATTCGCAGATAATAATAGAGGGAGACGACGGTCATCACGATGGCCACGAGGATCACGGGCAGGTATCCCGCCTCGATGCCGGCCTTGAAGAGATAGAGCTTGGCGAAGAACCCGCCCGTGGGCGGAAGCCCCGCGAGCGACACCATGAAGACCGCGACGGCAAAGGCGAAGAGCGGCTGGCGCGCGGCAAGGCCGGAGAGGTCCTCGATCTGCAGGCGCCCGCCCTCGCGCCGGCACAGGGCCACGGCAGCAGCAAAGGCCCCCAGGTTCATGAAGATGTACACCAGGAGGTAGAAGGAAAGGGCCGCCCGGCCTTCCCCGGGCAGGGCCAGAAGCCCGATCAGCATATACCCCGCCTGGGCGATGCCCGAGTAGGCAAGCATCCGGACAAACCCGGCTTGCCGCAGTGCGGCGAGATTTCCGACGATCATGCTGGCCACGGACATGACCAGGACAGCCTGCGTGAGAGAATCCGACCCGGGACCGGTCACGTCAAGACCGATGCGCACCAGGACGGCGAAGGCGGCGATCTTGGGCGCCACGGAGATGTAGGCGGCCACCGGAACCGGCGCCCCCTCGTAGGCATCGGGGGCCCACATGTGGAAGGGGACGGCGGCGATCTTGAAGCCGACGCCCACGGTCACAAGAGCCAGCCCCGCGAAGAGCAGGGCCGGCGATGAAAGGGACCGCGGGACCGCCCCGAGCCCCGTGGTCCCCGTCGCACCATAATAGAAGGCAAGCCCCAGCAGAAAGAGGGCCGACGAGAAACTGCCCAGGAGGAAGTACTTCACGGCACCCTCCATCCCGTCACGGGCCGTCCTGTCGAAGGCCACGAGGATGTAAAGGGGCAGCGCCAGGATCTCGAGACCCAGGAAGACAACAAGGAGATCCCGGCCGGCGGCCATGATGTGCATGCCGATCAGGGCGAAGAGAGCCAGTGCGTAGAACTCCCCTCCCCGTTGACCCCTGACATCTCCATCCCGGGAAAGGAAGATGGCCACAAGGGCCGCCAGATCCATGAGAGCCAGGAAGAGAAGGGTTCCGCCGTCCTTCACGATGAGGCCGTCGAAGCCCTCCATGCCGACTCCCCGGAACAGGATGGGAGTCGTCAACAGGGAGGCGATAACGGCCGCGGCGGCGCATGAGGCGGCCGTCCGGCGGCCGTCCTTGCCGGAAAGAAAAAGTGTTGCCGTCGCCGCCGCAAGCAGGAGGATCTCGGGCAGGAGGCTGACGAGGTTAACGTTCGGAATGCTGAAGGCCATGGGTTACTTCCTCCATCAGGAATTTCGCATCCGTTGCCGCCTGGGCCTCGCGTGCGGGGGCCGGCGCCGAGACGGCGATGATCTCGCGGGCCGCCGGCTCCAGGCGGTCCGTCAGGGCGGCCGGGAAGAGGCCGATGAGAAACATGAGGAGCACCATGGGCGTCATGACGATCTTTTCGCGCAGCGAGAAGTCCCCAAAGCCGGTTTTTTCGGGCGAGCGGTCTTTCTCGAACAGGACCCGCTGCGTCATCCACAGCAGGTAGACGGCCCCCAGGACAACGGAGGTCGCGGCCAGGGCCCCTAGCCACCAGGCGAACTGAAAACTCCCCATGAGCAGCAGGAACTCACCCACGAAGCCGTTGAGCCCCGGCAGGCCCACGGAGGACAGCATGGTGATCACGAAAAAGGTTGCCAGCACGGGCGTGCGCCCCGCAAGCCCCCCCAGCCGGTTGAGATTGCGCGTCTTCTTGCGTTCGTAGAGGGCGCCCACCAGGATAAAGAGCGCCCCCGTGCTGAGGCCATGGTTGAGCATCTGGACGATGCCCCCTTTGAGGCCCGCCAGGTTGAGGCAGAAGATGCCCACGACGATGAGTCCCATGTGGCTCACACTGGAGTAGGCCACGAGCCTTTTCAGATCCTCCTGGGCGAAGGCCAGAAGCGCCCCGTAGATCACCCCGATGAGCCCCAGGGTCATGATGGCGGGGGTGAAAAAGGCCGTCGCCTCGGGGAAGAGGGGGAAGCAGAAGCGCAGGATGCCGTAGACGCCCATCTTGAGGAGCACCCCCGCGAGGATGACGCTTCCCGCCGTGGGGGCCTCCACGTGGGCATCGGGCAGCCAGGTGTGAAGAGGGAAAAGGGGCACCTTGACGGCAAAGGCCAGGAAGAAGAAGGCAAAGAGCCAGTACTGGTGCGATGCGGGAACCCGGAAGGCCATCCAGCGGGTGAGATCGAAGCTGAAGGCGCCGCCCTGCGACTGGGCGAGGAAGGCCATGACGATGAGACCCACCAGCAGAAAGAGGCTCCCCGCCACGGTGTAGAGGATGAACTTGAGAGCCGCATAGCGCCGGTTCTCGCCTCCCCAGATCCCGATGATGAGGAACATGGGGATCAGCATGGCCTCCCAGAAGACATAGAAGAGGATCGCGTCCAGGGCGGCGAAGACCCCCAGCATCCCCGCCTCCAGGACGAGGAAGGAGACGAAGTAGGCCTTCACTTTCTGCCCGACGGCGTTCCACGACACGAGAACGGCCGCCAGGGAAAGAAAGCCCGTCAGCGGCATGAGGAAGAGCGAAAGCCCGTCGATGCCCAGGTGCCAGGAGATTCCCAGCGCCCCGACCCAGGGGTGATGCTCGACGAACTGGAACCCCGGCTGGCCCGTCCGGAAAAGATAAAGGGGCACAAGCGTCACGAGAAAGGTCAGCAGCGCGGCGGCGAGCGCGGCGACGCGGGCCCACCGCTCCGCCAGCAGGAGCACCAGGACGCTTCCCGCCAGGGGAAGGACGATCAGGATGGAAAGAAGGGGGAAGTCGTTTGCTGTCATCTCAGAGACCTCCGGCAAGAAAGACGGTGATGGCAATCAGGGCAAAGGCCCCGGCGATCAGCGAGACGGCGTAGTGCCTGAGCTGCCCCGTCTGCAGACCCGCCGAAAGGCGGCCCAGGGCCAGGGAGAGGGAGCCGAGGCCGTTGACGGCGCCGTCGATGAGGCGCGTGTCGATGATAGCCGCAAAGAATCGGGCGCAGGCTTTCAGGGGCCGGACGAGCAGGAAATCGTAAAGCCTGTCGATCCCGAAGCCGCTCGCCAGGACCGCCGAATCCGCCGGGCGCTTCTCCCTCGTGAAGAGCCGGATCGCCCCGGCGAGGACCGCGATGACGGCCAGGGACTGCAGGACGGTCAGGATCACCTCGATGGTGTGCGCCGCGGCGGCGGGAGCAGCCTGGGCGGCGGGCATGCCCAGAAACCGCGCAAAGAAGGTGTCCGCCGTGAAAAGCGGCAGGCCCGGGATCCCCGCAAGCAGGGCGAAAACAGCCAGGGTGGCCAGTGGCATCACGATGAGAGGCCCGGGGCGGTGGGGGTGCCCCTCGAAGCGCCGCCTGCCGAGAAAGGCCGAGAAGAGCTTTCCCGAGTAGAGGGCCGTCATGAGGGCGCCTCCGAAGGCGGCAAGCCAGAAGAGCGTCCCGTAACGCTCGAAGCCCCCCCAGAGGATGGCGTCCTTGCTCACGAACCCCGACAGGGGAAAGATCCCCGCCAGGGCCAGAAGGCCCGCCATGAAGGTGACGGAGACGGCCGGCAGATCTTTCAGCAGGCCCCCCATCCGGCCCAGGTCCTGCTCCCCGTCGAGGGCGTGGATCACGGCGCCGGCGGCCAGAAAGAGCAGCCCCTTGAAGATGCCGTGGGTCAGGAGGTGAAACATTCCGGCGGCGTATAGTCCGCAGCCCAGGGCCACGAACATGTAGCCGATCTGGCTCACCGTCGAGTAGGCGAGCACCCGTTTGATGTCGCGCTGCCCCAGGGCGCAGAAAGACGCGTAGAGGGCCGTGACGAGCCCCACGGCGGCAATGACGGGCAGCACCATGGGGCCTTTCTCCAGGAAAGGCGCGATGCGGCACATGAGGTAGACGCCGGCGTTGACCATGGTGGCCGCGTGGATCAGGGCCGAAACCGGCGTGGGGCCTTCCATGG
Organism: uncultured delta proteobacterium; assembly: GCA_963802225.1. Taxonomy (GTDB): domain Bacteria; phylum Desulfobacterota; class Syntrophia; order Syntrophales; family UBA2192; genus UBA2192. Next base: position 70,031 of record CAWDHZ010000014.1, read on the forward strand.
CGTCGGGCAGCCAGACATGGAGCGGGAACTGGGCCGATTTGCCCATGGCCCCCACGAAGAGAAGAAGCGCCACGGCCGCCACGGCCCCCTCGGAGACGGCGGGCTCCGTCGCCAGGAGGCGGGCGAGGTCCCCGTAGTTCACCGTCCCGAAGGTCACGGCGGCCAGCAGGATCCCCAGCAGAAACCCGAAGTCGCCGATGCGGTTGACGACAAAGGCCTTTCGGCCGGCATCGCAGGCCGACTTCTTTTCGTGCCAGAAACCGATGAGCAGATACGAGCAGAGCCCCACGCCCTCCCAGCCGACGAAGGTGATGACCAGGTTGTCGGCCAGAACGAGGACGAGCATGAAGAAGACAAAGAGATTGAGGCAGACGAAGTAGCGCCGGTACCCGGGCTCGCCCTTCATGTAGCCCGCCGAGTAGAGGTGGATGAGAAACCCCACGAAGAGGATGACCATCACCATGACCATGGCGAGGCTGTCCAGCACGAAGCCCGCGTGGATATGGAGCGCACCGTCGGAGAGCCACCGGTAGAGCGTGACGGAGAAGGACCTGTTGCCCGCGGGCAGGCTGAGCATCTTCGCAAGCAGGGCGAGGGCCGCCGCCAGGGCGAGCCCCACGGAGCCGACGGCGACGGCGGCGATGCCTCTTTCGCGCCATCGTGCGCCGAGAAGCCCGTTTACGAGGGCCCCCAGGGCGGGCAGGGCGGGGAGGATCCAGATGGATTCGGACAGCATGACGATCAGCCTTTCAGGAAGTTGATCCGGCTCATGTCCAGGGTCTTGAGGAGCCGGTAGAGGGCTACGATGATGGCGAGCCCCACGGCGGCCTCTGCGGCGGCCACCGTCATGATCATGAAGATGAAGACCTGCCCCTCCGTGCCGTGGAGGTAGCGGGAGAAACCCGCCAGGATCAGGTTGACGGCGTTGAGCATGACCTCGACACACAGAAGCAGCACGACGATGTTCGAGCGGATGAAGAAGCCCGCCGCCCCGATGGCGAAGAGAACGATTCCCAGTCCGACGACGTGTTCCAGGCTCATGAGGGATCCTTTTCCTTTCTCGTGATGAGGACGGCCCCGACGGCGGCGGCAAGGAGCAGCACGGAGGTCAGCTCGAAGACGAGCAGGTGCCGGCTGAAGAGCTCCAGCGCGATTGCAGCCACACCGGGTCCGGGGCGAAGCCCGCTCCCCGCACCGGCGGGGATCGATAGGTTTACGGCCCTCCAGCCGAGCCATGCCATCCCCGCCGTCAGCCCGACAGCGGCGGCGCTTACGGCAACGGCGGCCGGGGAACGGGGGATGCCCGAGGCAGGCCCCTTGAGGTTCAGGAGCATGACGACGAACAAAAACAGCACGAGGACGGCCCCGATGTAGACGATGACCTGGAAGAGGGCCATCACGGTTGCCCCCATGAGGGCGTAGAGGCCCGCCGTGGCCAGCATGGCCGCAAGCAGCGCCATGACGCAGTTGACGGGGTTGCGCAGGACCACGACACACAGGGCCGATGCGACGGCCGCAAGGGCAAGGCCCCAGAAGAGGATCGATTCGATCATGGGTTTCCCTCCCCCTTTCGGTCCGGCTTCGCCCCGCGGCCCGGCACGGCCAGAAGCCGCTCCGTGGTGTAGACGAGGGGCTCGCGGCCGCAGGTGGCCAGTTCGTACTCGCTGCCCATTGCAATGGCCTCCACGGGACAGGCCTCCACGCAGAGCCCGCAGAAGGCGCAGCGATTGAGATCGAGGGTGTAGCTTGCAAGCGCCCGGATGCCGTCGGGCCCCGTTTCGGCAGCGACGGTGATGCAGAGGCTCGGGCAGATCTTTTCGCAGAGGCCGCAGGCCACACAGCGGGGCGTTTCGTCCTCGCGGGCAAGCAGCACCGGCCGCCCACGGAAGCGCTCCGGCACGGGCCGTTTCTCGTCGGGGTACTCCACCGTGACGGGCCGGCGGAAAAACGTTTTCAAGGTGAGGGCCAAACCCTTCAGCAGGGCCTTGCTCATGGCAGCTCCTTACGTGAGATAGACGGTCAGCACCGCCGTCGCCATCAGGTTCAGGAAGGCAAGCGGCAGCAGCACCTTCCAGGAAAAGGTCATGAGCTGGTCGTAGCGGATGCGGGGGAAGGTGGCGCGCACCCAGATGAACAGCGCAAAGACGAATAACACCTTGATCAGCAGCCACAGGGGAGCCGGCAGCAGCGGGCCGTTCCAGCCGCCCAGGAAGAAGAGGCTCACCAGGCACGAGGCCAGCAGGATGTGGGCGTATTCGGCCATGTAGAAGAGCCCGAACTTCATGGAGGAGTACTCCGTCTGGTAGCCGGCGACGAGCTCGTTCTCGCACTCCAGGAGGTCGAAGGGCGTGCGGTTCGTCTCCGCCGAGATGCAGATCAGGAAAAGGACAAACCCCAGGGGCTGCCTGACGATGAACCAGAGCCCCTCCTGGGCCTTCACGATCTCGACGAGGCTCATGGAACCGGAAAGGATCAGCACCCCTACGATGGAGAGGGCCAGCGGGATCTCGTAGCTGATCATCTGGGCAGCGGCCCGCAGCCCGCCCAGCAGCGAGTACTTGTTGTTCGACGACCAGCCCGCCAGCAGGATGCCATAGACCCCCATGGAAGAGAAGGCCAGGAGGTAGAGTACGGCCACGGGCATATCCGCCACGACGATTGTCGCCGAGGCGGGCACGACGGCGAAGCAGGCGAGCACCGACGTCAGCGCGATGGCCGGCGCCAGGATAAAGTAGAAGCGGTTCGCATGGGAGACGGTCATGTCCTCCTTGAAGAAGAGCTTGATCCCGTCGGCGATCGGCTGAAAAAGCCCCCCGGGGCCCACGCGGTTGGGGCCCAGCCGGAGCTGGAAGAAGCCCAGAAAACGCCTCTCCATCAGGGTCATGTAGGCCACGAGCCCCATGATGACGGAAAAAATGAGGATGATCCGGATGATGCCCAGCAGGAAATCCATCGTCATCATGTGCCGATCCTCGCAATGGCCGCCGGCACGACGTCCGTGCCCGGCCGGATGAGGGAGAGCCCCGCGGCGCTGCCCGACGCGTGGCGAAGAAGGAGCATCGCGCGCGGCATGGCCGCGTCGTGCCCCGCCTCGGCCCGGGCGGTCCCGAAGGGGGTCCGGACCTCCACGATTTCACGCTCCCCGAGCCCCATCTGCTCGAAGTCCTCCCCGTTCATCACGATCTGAAGACCCCGGCGGATCTGTGCCAGATCGGGGCTTTGCCGCGACAGAAGCCCGTCGCCGAAAAGCGAGGGCACCGCCGTGAGACGGAAGGAAAACCCATGCCCGGCGTCCTGCGGCATTGCTGAACGGGCGGGACCCGCCTGATCCTGCGCCACCGATGGCGAAACGATGCGGGGCGTGTCTTCCCTTCCGAGGGCCCCGGCGAGGTCCCGGAGGATCTCCCGGTCCGGCCGGCACTGCCCGAAGGGGGGAAGGACGGGACGGATCTCGTTTTCGAAACCCAGCACCGAGAGGGTCGAGCCCCCCTTCTCCGGGATCAGGGCCGACGGAAGGACCACGTGGGCCAGATCCGTCACGGCTGTTTCGTAGGGGCTCTGGCAGACGATGAGGTCGAGCCTTTGCAGGGCGGCCCTGACCCTGGCCGGTTCCGGCAGGGTTTCGAGGGGGTCCTCGCCCAGGAGGTAGAGGGCCCGGATGCGGCCGGCCTCGATCGCCTCGATCAGTGAAAGTCCGTCCGCGGCGGCGCCGCAGGACAGCAGGCCGGCCTTTCGGAGGGCGCCGGCACTGTTGACCTGGGCCCCGAGGGGAAGGATCGACCTTGCCGGTCATGGAGCAGCGCGGCAAGCCGTGCTCTCTGCAGGTTGTCCCCGAAGGGGTCCGGCGCAACAAGGACCGTCGTCTTCCGGTCCGCCCCGAGAAGGGCGATGAGCCTGGCGAGCCCGCAGGTGTCGACGCCGAACCGGGAGATGTCGGCCGAGGCATGGGTTCGCTCCGCCGAAAGGGCGTCGTGCAGTTCCGCGAAGAAGTCCTCGGCGTATCCCGCCGTGATCGTCAGGGCAAGTGTCGCCCGGCGCGTCAGGGTGTCCGGCCACGACGAAAGGACGACCAGCTCCCTGCCCTCTTTTCTCATGAGGCCGTTGACGAGGGGCTTCAGGGTCGGGTGCAGCTCGGCGGCCCCGCCTCCCAGGACGATCAGGGTCTCGGCCTCGCTCAAGTCTTTCAACGTTGCCGGCTCCCAGGACGGCCCCAGCTCCGCGCCGAGAACAGAGTGAATCTGCCGGTACCCCGCCGCCTGGAGGGACCCGATGTCTGCGCAGCCCAGGGTGTCGCGGAAAAGGGCGCCGCAGACCCGGGCCTCCTCCGTCGTGAGATGGTCCGCCGTGAGCAGGGCAAGGGACGGTTGCGCCGTGGGTGCGCCGGATCCCGTCGAGGGCCCTCGCGGCGTGTTCGATGGCCTCGCCCCACCCGGTTTGCCGCAGGGCTCCGTCCCGGCGAAGCCGGGGGACCGACAGCCTCGAGGGGCTTTCGAAGGCTCGCCAGCCGAAGTGGCCCCTCGCGCAGAGGAGCCCCTTCTTGCCGTCTGGCAAAGACGGTCGGCGTCACGCGCCGCAGCCGCCCTTGCTCGAGGTGGAAGTCGGCCGAGCAGCCCAGGCCGCAGTGGCTGCAGGCGGTGGTCTCCTTTTGAAGCTTCCAGACGCGGCTCCGGTCCTTGAAGAGCTTGTCGTTGAGGGCCCCCACAGGGCACGTGGAGACGCAGAGCCCGCAGAAGTCGCAGTCGAGGGCTCGCCCCCCGTCGGTTCCCACGAGCGTTTTGTGGCCCCGGTGGATGAACTCGATCTCGTCGCGGCCCTGGAGCTCACCGCAGATCCGGACGCAGCGGCCGCAGAGGACGCATCGGGTCATGTCCCGCTCGATGAGCGGCGATTGGCGATCCACGTAGCGGGCAAAGCGGTCCGTCCCGAAGGGCGCCTCGGTGATGTTGTAGCGGATTACCAGGTCCTGGAGGGTACATTCGCCCGCCTTGTCGCAGACGGGACAGTCCAGGGGGTGATTGACGAGGATGAGCTGGAGCTGCGTCCGGACGGCCTCCAGGACACCGGGCGTGTCGGTGACGATGTCCATCCGGTCACGGGCCGGGGTGAAGCATGACGGGATGAGGCTGCCCGGTTTCTTGCGGTCCTCCACGACGCACAGGCGGCAGGCCCCGTAGGGGGTGATCCGCTTGTCGTGGCACAGCGTCGGGATGAAGACGCGGGCCCTCTCGGCGGCCTCCAGAATGGTGCTCCCCCGGGGAACGGTGACCTCGATGTCGTTGATCTTCAGGGTGATCATGGTTTGCCTCTAGTGTATCGCCTTGAACTTGCAGGCCCGGATACAGGATTTGCAGCGGATGCACTTCTCGCGGTGAAGGACGGCCACTTCCTTCTTCTGCCAGGTGATGGCGTCCACGGGACAAACCTTGGAGCAAAGGCCGCAGCGCTTGCAGGACTCCGCATCGACCTCGAAGCGCAGAAGGTCCACGCAGACGAGCGCCGGGCATCGCTTTTCCCGGATGTGGGCCACGTACTCGTCGTGGAAGTACCGCAGGGTGCTCAACACGGGGTTGGGCGCCGCCTGGCCGAGCCCGCAGTGGGAGGTGGAGGCGATGTGGTTCGCCTGCCTCTCCAGCAACTCCAGGTCGGAGGGCTCCCCCTGACCGACGATGATCTTTTCCAGTGTGCCCAGCATGACCCTGAGGCCCACGCGGCAGGGTACGCACTTGCCGCAGGATTCGTCGACGCAGAACTGCGTGAAGAACCGGGCCACGTCCACCATGCAGTTCGTGTCGTCCATGACGACAATGCCGCCCGAGCCCATCATGGCGCCCGCGTCCTGCAGGGAGTCGAAGGTCACCGGCAGGTGAAGGTGCTCCTCCGTGAGGCACCCCCCCGAAGGCCCGCCGAGCTGGACCGCCTTGAATCGCGCGTTCCCCCGAATCCCCTCGCCGATCTCGAAAATGATCGTCCGCAGGTCCGTCCCCATGGGCACTTCCACGAGCCCCACGTTTTTCACGGCGCCCGTGAGCGAGAAGACCTTCGTGCCCGTGCTGTCCTCGGTGCCGATGGAGCGGAACCATTGGCCACCGTTGAGGACGATCTGGGGAACGTTGGCGAAGGTCTCCACGTTGTTGAGACATGTGGGCTTCCCCCAGAGGCCCGACTCGGTGGAGCGGGGCGGCTTGGTGCGCGGCATGCCGCGCTTTCCCTCAATGGAGTACATGAGCGCCGTCGACTCGCCGCAGACGAAAGCCCCCGCCCCGGGGTAGATGTCGATGTCGAATTCGAAGCCCGTTCCCAGGATGTTGCGGCCCAAAAATCCCTTCCCGCGGGCCCGGTCGATGGCCGTCCGCAGCATCCTCAGGGCCAGGGGGTATTCGGCCCGGACGTAGATATGTCCCTGGTGGGCTCCGATGGCGTACCCGCAGATGATCATCCCCTCCAGGACGGCGTGGGGATCGGACTCCATGACGCTGCGATCCATGAAGGCGCCGGGGTCGCCCTCGTCGCCGTTGCAGATGACATACTTGGGGAACGCCCCGTACTTGCGGGCCTCCTCCCACTTGGTGCCCGTGGGAAAGCCCGCTCCGCCCCGGCCGCGCAGCCCCGAGAGCTTCACCTCGCCGATGACCGCCTCGGGCGTCATGGCCGTCAGCGTCTTGTAGAGGGCAAGGTAGCCGTCATGGGCGATGTACTCCTCGATCGACTCGGCGTCGATGTGGCCCCGGTTGCGAAGCACGATGAGCTTCTGCTTCGCGAAGAAGTCCAGGTGCTCGATCCCGGGAATCTCCTTCTCGGTGCGGGGCTCGCTCAGAAGCGGCGAGGTGGGGTGCTGCAGCGAGGCGAAGAACCCCTTCAGGGTCTCCGTGAAGTGCTCCTCCGAGAGGACCTGGAAGACCTTTCCGCCCGGCAGGAACATGATGGAGGGCCCCTGGAAGCACGAGATCAGGCAATCCGTTTCCACGAGGCCGATCCGCCCCCGGTAGCCCAGTTCGTCGAGGGCCTTCTCCAGCAGCGAGCGCACGTCGATGGGCTTGCGGAATTTGCACTTGCGGCTCGCGCAGTAGGCGATCTTGCTGACCGACGAGATCATTCGATCTCCACCCGTTTCTGGGGCCTTTCGAGCCCCTGCCCGATGGCGTACTCCGCCTTGGGGTGCCCGCCCAGGACGTGGCTGTAGAAGATCTCCCGGGTCTTCGCGGCATCGAGCTTGCCGTACTTGACGGGCGTCTGACCGGGAAGATGGACCGTGATCATGGGCTCCATGCTGCAGAGCCCCGCGCAGCCCGTGATGCGCAGCTTCACGTTTGCAACGCCCAGGCGCTCGATCTCCCCCTGCAGGGCCGAAAAGACATTGCGGCCCCCGGCGGCGATGCCGCAGGTGCCCATGTGGACATCGACGGTGACGACGCCCTCTTCGAGCTCTTTTTTCCGCTCGTCGATGTAGGCTTCCTTGATCTCGCTCAGTTCCTTGATGGTCATGACCGCTCACTCCCTGTTTCAGGCCTTTTCGATGATCTCTTCCACGTGTTCGGGGTCGATGAGGCCGAAGGTCTCTTCGCCGATGACGACGACGGGCGCCAGGCCGCAGGCCCCGAGGCAGCGGACCTCCTCGATGGAGTACTCGCCGTCGGCCGTGACTTCCCCTTCCCCGACACCGATCTTCTGCTTGAGCCGGTCCAGGATCTCGCCGGATCGCTTCACGTAACAGGCCGTCCCGCTGCAGACCTTGACGACCTTGCGCCCCCGGGGGACCGTGCTGAAATAGGAATAGAAGGTCACGACCCCGGAGACCTTGCTCGGGGGGACTCCCATCTTCGAGGCGATATAGCGCTGCAGATCCACGGGCAGGTACAGGGTGATGTCCTGCGCCTTTTCAAGAGCGATGAGCAGAGCGCCGGGAACCTTCCGGTGCGCCTCGATGACGGCGTCCACCTTCGCCATCTGCTCCTCGGAGAATTGCTGTACGAGTTGACGTCTCATAACCTTTCTTTCCTTTGATCTTTATCCTTTAGCCTGCAGCCTCTTTACCGGTCCACCTCGGCCAGCACGATGTCCAAGGCCCCGATGACGGCCACGACGTCGGCCAGGAGCCTGCCGCGGACCATCTTCACGAGGCCCTGGAGATTGACAAAGGAAGGGGGGCGGACCTTGAGCCTCAGCGGCCGGCTTCCCCCGTCGCTCACGATGTAGAAGCCCAACTCCCCCCGGGGCGACTCGACGGCGTGATAAACCTCCCCGGCAGGCGGCTTGAAGCCCTCCATGACGAGACCGAAGTGCCGGATGACGGCGGCGATGTTCTGCTTCAGCTCACCCTTTGCCGGAAAAACGGCGGTCGAGCCCGGCGTCGTCCAGGGCCCCTCGGGCAGCCCGTCGACGGCCTGCCTGGCAATGCGGGCGCTTTCGCGCATCTCCCGGATCCGGACGCGGTAGCGGTCATAGACATCCCCCGCCTCCCCGACGGGTATTTCAAAATGAAATTCGTCGTAACAGCAGTAGGGTTGCGCCTTTCGGAGATCGAGGGCCTGCCCGGCGCCGCGCAACATCGGCCCCGAGATGCCCAGGCGGACGCACTCCGAGGCATCGAGGACGCCGACCCCTTTCGTCCGGTATTTCCAGATGGGGTTATCCGTGAGAAGCGTCTCGTACTCGTCCACCCGGGCCTGGAAGGTGTCCGTGAAGGATCGAACGGCCTCGACGAAACCGGCATCGATGTCGGCGGCAAGCCCGCCGATCCTCAAAAAGCTCGGCGTCAGGCGTGAACCCGAGAGGGACTCGAAGATGTCCATAAGGGCTTCGCGCTCCCGCATGGCGTAAAAGAGCGGCGTCATGGCCCCCATGTCGTGGGCGTGGGTGCCCAGCCAGAAAAGATGGCTTGCGATCCGCTGCAGCTCTGCCAGGGCCGCCCGCACATATTGCGCCCGCCGGGGCACCTCGATGTCCATGAGCTTTTCCACCGCCATGACATAGGCCAGGTTGTTGCTGAGGGCCGCCAGGTAGTCGAGGCGGTCGGTGAGCACGATGATCTGGTGATAGGTGCGGTTCTCGGCGAGCTTCTCGATGCCCCGGTGCAGAAAGCCGATGTCGGGACGGGCGTCGACCACGGTCTCGCCGTCCAGTTCGAGGACAACCCGCAAAACACCGTGGGTGCTCGGGTGCTGGGGGCCCAGGTTGAGGCTCAGGGTCTCGGCGCTCATGACTGCTTCACTCCCTCCAGGGGGAAGTCCTTCCGCAGGGGGTGCCCCTCGAAGTCCTCCGGCAGCAGGATCCTTCTGAGATCGGGGTGATTGCGGAACCGGATGCCGAACAGATCGAAGCACTCCCTCTCGTGCCAGTCGGCCGTCTCCCAGACGGACACGACGGAGTCGATGACCGGGTCCTCTCCCCCGAGGGGGACCTTGACCCGGAGACGGTGGCCGTGGCGCAGCGAAAACAGGTGGTAGACCACCTCGAAGCGCGGGGCTTGCGGGGTAAGCGGTCCACGCCGCACAGATCGGACAGGAAATCGAAGGCGAGGGCCTCTTCGTCCCGGAGGGCTTTGCAGAGAGACACGATGCGCGTCACGGTCGACGGTAAGGCTCGTCTCCCCCCGGAAGACGGTCACCTCGCCGATGGCTGCGCCGAAACGTTCACGGATCGCGTCGAGGTTCATCGCGCGCCTCCCTGTGCCTCGCGGGCGATCTTTTCCTGGAGCCGGATCAGGCCGTCGAGCAGCGCCTCGGGCTTGACGGGGCAGCCCGGGATGTAGACGTCGACGGGCAGGAACGTGTCGACCCCCTGGACCACGGCGTAGGTCGGGAAGAGCCCGCCCGAGCATGCGCAGGCGCCCATGGCCACCACCCATTTCGGTTCGGCCATCTGGTCGTAGAGGCGTTTCACCGCGGGGGCCATCTTGCAGGTCACCGTACCGGCAACGATCATCACGTCGGCCTGGCGGGGCGAGGGGCGGAAGACCTCCATGCCGAACCGGGCCATGTCGTAGCGGGCGGCGGCCGTGGAGATCATTTCGATGGCGCAGCAGGCCAACCCGAACGTCAGCGGCCACAGGGAGTTCTTCCGGGCCCAGCCGACGACACGGTCGAGGTTTGCCGTGACGATGGTGGTTTTACCGATCCGTTCTAGTCCCACTGCAGGTCTCCTTTTCGCCAGACATAGACAAGGGCCGCCAGCAGGACGGCGATGAAGACGAACATCTCGACGAGTCCGAAGGCCCCGAGATCCCGGACGACGACGGCCCAGAGGTACAGAAAGACGATTTCCACGTCGAAGATCGACGAAGAGCAGGGCCACCTTGTAGAACCGGACGGGAAACTGCGTGTGCGCCTTCTCGATGGGCAGCATGCCGCACTCGTAAGGCACGTCTTTTTCGGCCGTGAGGGGACGGCGCCCGACCCGGTGGGACACCAGGAGGATCGCGGCGGCCGACCCGACGACCAGAAGGAGGTAGATAAACATGGAAAAGGAAGCTGTCATCCCGTCAAGAATTCCCCTGTCTTTTGGATACAGCTATAGGGCAACGGCTGTGCCAGGGGGGTCCACCCTGCGGAAAGCGGCGGGGCCGAACCGGCGGTTGACGCTTCAATGGATTGATGTCAAAAGGAAATATTTAATTCGGCCGGAAGGAATGCCTGCGGCTTTTCCTGTTTCCGGGGCCCTGCAGGAGGGCCGTGGCGAGGCAAAAGTGTTTCAAAACGAAATGGGGCGTTCGGTCAGCGAACACCCTCAGGGAGACGAGTTAAAGTCCTTTTCGGTTTCCTTGAGCTTTCTCCAGAGCGTCGTGTAGCCGATGCCCAGCTTCTTCGCCACGAGCTTCTGGTTGTAGTTGTACCTCTGCATGGCCTTGAGGAGGTGGCGGCGCTCCATCTCCTTCAGGGGGATGATCTCGTCGTCCTTGTGCTGTTCCGCCAGCTTGAGATAGTGCTCGCAGGCCAGGGGGAAATCCTCCGGCTGCAGCGTCTGGTGACCCGACAGCAAGGCGGCCCGCTCGAGGCTGTTTCGCAACTCCCGGACGTTGCCGGGCCAGGGATAGGCCATCAGCACGGCCATGGCCTGCGCGGAGACGCCCCTGACTCCCGTTGTGAGCCGCTCATTGATTTCCTGGAGGAAGTAATCGACGAGGGGCAGGATATCCTCCTTGCGCTCCCGAAGCGGCGGGATGACAATGTCGATGACGCTCAACCGGTAGAACAGGTCCTCGCGGAAGGTCCCCTCGCCGATCATTTTCTTGAGGTCCCGGTTGGTGGCGGCGACGATGCGGACATCGACGGAACGGGATGCCGTGTCCCCCACCCGACGGATCTCCTTTTCCTGGATGACCCGCAGCAGCTTCGACTGGAACTGCGGCGTGGTGTCGCCGATCTCGTCCATGAACAGCGTCCCCCCGTCGGCCATCTCGATGAGCCCCTTGCGGGTCTGCGTCGCTCCCGTGAAGGCCCCCCGGACATATCCGAAGAGTTCGCTCTCGAGGATTTCGTTGGGGAGGGCGGCGCAGTTGATGGCGACGAATTCCTTGTTGTGCCGGGAGCGTGCTGCGGTTGTGGAGGATCCGGGCGATGAGTTCCTTGCCCGTCCCGCTTTCGCCGTGGATGAGGATGCCGCTGTCGACGTCGGAGACCCGGAGGGCCGTCTGGAGGACCTGCTCCATGCTGCGCGACACCCCCACGACCTCGTCGACGAGGTAGCAGTAGGGCTCGTTGACCCGTCGAAGGGATTTCAGATCGTGCTCGCGGCGGTGCAGGGCGTCGCGGACGATCTCGAGGAATTTCCCGTTGTCCACGGGTTTCATGACGTAGTTGAGGGCGCCCATCTTGATCGTCTTGACGACGCAGTCGATGGAGCCGAAGGCGGTGACGACGATCACGTCAAGGTTGAGTGAAGTGCTCCCGGATCCAGTTCAGGAGCCCGACGCAGAGGCAGTCCGGGGCGCACAGATCGGTGACGACCAGATCCGGGACTCTTTGCTCCATGAGTTGCATGGCCTCGATCTCGGTGGTCGCTTCATCAATCTCGTACCCCTCGTCTCGAAGGAGGGCGGCCAGCGCCGTCCGCGCCGGCTCGTCGTTGTCGACAACTAGGATTCTCTTCAACCTGAAAAATAGCCTCCGGGTTACACCCTATCCACTGCAACCTGATCAATCTATATCAGAGATTCCCTGTAATCGACAAGGTTTTCGAACACCCGTGAGACCCGGCCTCAGCGCAGGGCCGCCTTGAGGGAGGCGGCGTAGGCCTCCACGGCGCCGACCAGACCGGGGCTGCCGGCCTTCTCGCCGATGAGTTTCACGAAGGCGCTCCCGACGACAACACCGTCGGCCGCATTGCCGATCTGGCGGGCCTGCTCGGGTGTGGAAACACCGAATCCGACGACGACGGGGAGTTTCGTCAGAGCACGGATCGCCCCGACGTTCTTGCGCGTTTCCTCCAGCTCGGGGCCCCTCGTGCCCGTCACCCCCGTCACCGAAATATAGTAGATGAAACCCGAGGACGCTTTCACGACCTTCCTGACCCGGTCGCCCCCCGTCGTGGGCGCCACCAGTGAGATGAAATCGATGCCCGCCGGGTCCGTCTGACTGCGCAGCTCCGCCGCCTCCTCGGCGGGGAGATCCACCACGAGCACACCGTCGACGCCGGCGTCGGCGGCCCGCCTTGCAAAGGGTGCGCTTCCCATGGAGAAGATCGGGTTGTAGTAACTGAAGAGCACCAGCGGGATCTCCACGGTGCCTCGCAGCTCACTGATGAGATCGAGCACCCGCGGCAGTGTCGTGCCGCTTTCCAGCGCCGCCTGGGATGCCGCCTGGATCACGGGCCCGTCTGCCGTGGGGTCCGAGAAGGGGACACCCACCTCCAGGATGTCCACGCCGGCCTTCGCCAGGGCGGGGATCAGCGCCCGCGTGGTCTCGAGGTCGGGATAGCCCGCCGTGATGTAGGCCACGAGGGCCTTTTCGCCTTTTCTCTTCAGCTCGGCGAATTTCTTTTCAATGCGCTTCATGATCGGTATCTCCCTGAAAGGACAAACCTCCTCGTCCCCCTTTCGCAAAGGGGGGAAGGGGGATTTAATTCTTGTTTCTTCGATGATCCCTGCGTCCTTGTCCCCCCGCCCCGAGAGGTTGATGACGATGATCCGGTCGCTCTTCAGCGTGGGCGCAAGCTTCATGGCGTAAGCGATCGCGTGGGCGCTCTCCATGGCGGGGATGATCCCCTCGCAGGCGCACAGCGTGCGGAAGGCCTCCAGGGCCTCTCCGTCCTCGACGGAGACGTAGTCGGCCCGCCCCGTTTTCTTGAAATAGCTGTGCTCGGGCCCCACCCCCGGGTAGTCGAGCCCCGCCGCCACCGAGTGGGCCTCGCGGATCTGGCCCGTGTTATCTTGTAAGAGGTAGGTCTTGTTGCCGTGAAGCACGCCGATACGCCCCGCCGAGATGGAGGCCGAATGCTTCCCCGTGGCGATCCCGAGACCCGCCGCTTCGACGCCGATCAGCTTCACGTTTTCGTCGTTGCGGAAGGGGTAGAAGATCCCCATGGCGTTGCTCCCGCCGCCCACGCAGGCGATGATGCAGTCGGGCAGGCGCCCCTCCTGCTTGAGGATCTGCCGCCTCGTCTCGCGGCCGATGACGCTCTGGAAATCCCTGACCATCATCGGGTAGGGGTGGGGGCCCGCCACGGAGCCGATGATGTAGAAGGTGTCGCGGACGTAGGTCACCCAGTGGCGCATGGCCTCGTTCATGGCGTCCTTGAGGGTGGCCGACCCGGCGGTGACGGGAACCACCTCGGCGCCGAGGATCTTCATTCGCAGCACGTTGGGGGCCTGGCGGCGGATGTCCTCCTCGCCCATGAACACGCGGCACTCCATCCCGAAAAGCGCCGCCACGGTGGCCGTGGCCACCCCGTGCTGGCCGGCGCCCGTCTCGGCGATGACGCGCCGCTTGCCCATGCGCCGGGCGAGCAGGGCCTGGCCGAGGGTGTTGTTGATCTTGTGGGAGCCCGTGTGGTTGAGGTCCTCGCGCTTCAGGTAGATCTTCGCCCCGCCGAGCTTTTCCGTGAGGTTTTTCGCCAGGTACAGCGGCGTTTCCCTTCCCGAGTATTGCCGGAGGTAGTAGTGCAACTCCTCGCGAAAGGCCTTGTCCTTCCGGCTCTGCCGGTAGGCGGCCTCCAGCTCCAATAGGGCCGGCATGATCGTCTCGGCCACGTACCGGCCGCCAAAAACCCCGAAATGCCCTTTCCTGTCGGGCAGCGATGGCATCTTCACGTCTTTCTCTCCTTACGTTTTCTTAAATATCCGCTTGTCCGAATCGGTCTGACCGGGCCGGCTAAAATGCTGACGGAAGCAATGACCGACCGTATCTTTTCATGATCTTTCTTTCCGGGCGCTGTCTCGACGCCGCTCGAGATGTCCACGGCCAGTGGGCGCACTGCCTCCAGGGCCGCAATGATGTTCTCCTCACTGAGCCCGCCTGCGAGGATGAGGGGATGGCGCGCCGCCGCTCTGTTCGCCAGGTTCCAGTTGCAGGTCTTCCCCGTGCCGCCGAAACGGACCGGGTCGTGGGCATCGACGAGAAAGGCCCTCACCGGGTAATCGGCCATCGCGACAAACTCTTCTTCGCTCCGGAAGGACAGGGCCTTGATCACCCTTTCGCGGGGGAACCGAAGGCAGTACTCCCGCGTCTCCGCGCCGTGGAGCTGGATGAAGTCGAGCCCGCAGAGCTCTGCGATCTGCAAAACCTCGACGGCAGCCAGATTCACAAAGACCCCCACCGTGCAGACGGTCGGCGGCAGGACCGCGATGATTTCCCTCGCCTTCCCCGGCGTCACGTAGCGGGGGCTTGCGGGGTGAAACACGAACCCCAAAGCATCGGCCCCGGCCGAGGCAGCCGCCAGTCCGTCCTCAATGTTGGTGATCCCGCAGATCTTGATCTGAACCATTTTCGTCTGTCCGGTCCGTCCCGGGTCTCGTATCGGGTCTATCCGGTCTAGTTTTGGAATCCTGTAGCCTGATTCCCTCTACCCTATACCCTATACCCTATCCCTGTCCCTGCCGAGCAGCTCCCTGAGTTTCTTCCCCACATCCTTCTCCCTCATCAGGCTCTCGCCGACGAGAAAGGCGTGAATGCCGGCTTCCATCAGCTTCTCGATGTCGCCGCGGCTGCTGATCCCGCTCTCGCTCACCACCGTGACACCCTTCGGGACCATGCGGGCAAGCCGGATGCTCACCTCGAGATCCGTCCGGAAGGTCGCCAGGTCGCGGTTGTTGATCCCCACGATCCTCGCCCCCGAGGAGACGGCCTTTTCCACGTCGGCCTCGTTGTGGACCTCCACGAGGGCCGCAAGGCCCAACTCCGAGGCAAGCCCGAGGAAATCCCGCAGCTCGCCTGCCTCGAGGAGCCTCGCAATGAGAAGCAGCGCATCTGCGCCCAGGACGCGGGTCTCGTTGATCTGGTAGGCGTCGATGATGAAGTCCTTCCTCAGCAGCGGCAGCCCAACCGCCCTTCCGATCTGAGGGATGTAAGCGGCACTGCCCTCGAAGAACTTCCGTTCCGTCAGGATGGAGATGGCCGAGGCGCCGTTATCCTCATAGATGCCGGCGATCCCGACGGGGTCGAAATCTTCCCGGATCCGGCCCTTCGACGGCGAGCTCCGCTTGACCTCGGCGATTACGGCACAATCCCGGTTTCGGATCGCCCCTTCGAAATCACGGGTCGGGGGCCTGTCGGCAAGCATCTGACGCAGCTCCCCGAGGGGCAGGATCTCCTTCTGCCGCGCCACTTCTTCGCGTTTGTTCTCGACGATTTTCTGAAGAATCATCTGGTCTGATCCCTTTCGGGTATCGGGTCTCTTGTCTGAAATCAAAAGAACCCGCTTCCTGTACCCGGTACCCTGTACCCTGTACCCATGTACCCTGTTTTTAGTCAGCTTCGGCTCATCTCGATGAGGGCCTGGAGCTTTTTGATCGCGGCGCCGCTGTCGATGCACTCCTCGGCCACCTTGATCCCCTCGGCAATGGTCTGCGCCTTCCCGCCGGCGACAATGGCCAGGGCTGCATTCAGGACGACGATCTTGCGCCGCGCCCCGTCATCGCCGGTGAGGACGGCCTTGGTGATCTCGGCGTTTCTCGAGGCATCGCCGCCGAGGAGCGCCTCGCCGCCGTATATCCTTCCGAAGTAATCGGCGGGGTTGATGTTGTAGGTCGTGACAATCCCGTCCTTCAGCTCCGAGACCCTCGTCTCTGCCGTCACGGTGGCCTCGTCGAGACCATCGGCCCCGTGGACGATGAAGGCCCGCTTCGTGCCCAGGTTTTTCAGCACGCCGGCGAACATCTCCGTGAGCTTCGGGTCGTAGACGCCGATGAGCTGGGCGGTGGCCGAGGCGGGGTTGGTCAGCGGCCCCAGCATGTTGAAAATGGTCCGCAGCCCGATCTCGCGGCGGGGCCCGATAGCGTACTTCATGGCCCCGTGGAGCTTCGGCGCAAAGAGAAAGCCGATGCCGATCTGCTGGACGCACTCCTCGACGATCTCGGGCGGGGCGTCGATGTTGACCCCGATGGCCTCGAGCACATCGGCGCTCCCGCAGCTGCTGGAGACGGCGCGGTTGCCGTGCTTGGCCACCGTGAGCCCTGCCGCCGCGACGACGAAGGCCGCCGTGGTCGAAATGTTGAAGGTATTGCGGCCGTCGCCCCCGGTGCCGCAGGTGTCGACGATGACGGGCGAGCGGGCGTCGATCCGAGTGGCCTTGAGGCGCATGACCCGGGCGGCGCCGGTGACCTCGGCGATGGTTTCCCCCTTCATGCGCAGGGCCGTGATGAATGCCCCGATCTGGGCCGGTGTGGCCTTCCCCTCCATGATCTCCGTCATGGTCTCCGTCATTTCCGCTTCCTGGAGGTCGATTCCCTGGACGACCTTCGCCAGTGCTTCTCGGATCATGATGCTATTCTCCTTTCCCTTTCTCTTGCCCGTTCCCGGTGACCATTTCCAGGAAGTTTCTCAGAATTCGTTTCCCGTTCGGCGTGAGGACCGACTCGGGGTGGAACTGCACCCCCTCCAGGGGGTAGTGGCGGTGGCGAAGCCCCATGACCTCGCCCTCCTCCGTCTCGGCGCTCACCTCCAGGAAGGGCGGGAGCGTGTCTCGCTGCACGAGAAGCGAGTGATAGCGCCCCGCCGTGAGCGGGTTGGGCAGGCCCTTGAAGATCGTCCGGCCGTCGTTGAAGACGGGCGAGGTCTTGCCGTGCATCAGCCTGTCCGCACGGACGACCTCGGCGCCGAAGGCGTAGCCGATGGCCTGGTGCCCCAGGCAGATTCCCATGATGGGAATCCGCTCGTGAAACCGCCTGATCACCTCGACGGTGACTCCCGCCTCCTTCGGCGTGCAGGGGCCAGGCGAGAGAAAGATCGCCTCGGGCGCCATCGCCTCGATTTCCTCGATGGTGATCTCGTCGTTTCGGTGCACGGCCACCTCGCAGCCCAGCTGGCCCAGGTACTGGACCAGGTTGTAGGTAAAGGAATCGTAGTTATCGATCATCAGAAACATGATTGCTTCTCCCGTCTTTCATTCTTGAAATCCCCCTCTTATCCCCCAGTGAGCTGCTACGCAGCAGTAACTGGTGATTCGTGACTAGTTGATAAGGAGGAAAGGGCTCGCTCGGGCGGACTGTCTGTTCTTCCCCAATCAACTAATTACCCAATCAACCAATTCCTGCAGCGAAGCTGCCAAAGGAGGGTTGGGGAGGATTTTATCATTCTTCCGACAGCTCAAAGCCCCTCGCTGCCAGTCGTACCGCCTTCATCATCGCGGCGGCCTTGTTGAGCGTCTCCTCGTACTCCTTTTCAGGATCGGAATCGGCCACGATGCCGGCGCCGGCCTGGATCGAGAGATTCTCGCCCTGGAGCACCATCGTCCGGATCGTGATGCAGAAGTCCATGTTCCCCGTAAAGCTGAGATACCCCACGGCACCCCCGTAAGGGCCTCGCCGGGACGGTTCCAGTTCGTCGATGATCTCCATGGCGCGGATTTTGGGCGCCCCCGTCAGCGTCCCCGCCGGGAAGGATGCCCGCATCACATCGAAGCAGTCCTTCCCTTCGGCAAGCTGGGCCCTCACGTTCGAGACGAGGTGCATGACGTGGGAGTAGCGCTCGACGATCATGTACTGGTTGACCTGAACGCTCCCGATCGCCGCGATCCTGCCCAGGTCGTTTCGCCCCAGGTCGACGAGCATGACGTGCTCGGCCCGCTCCTTGGGGTCTTCGAGGAGTTCGTCGGCCAGCATCCGGTCCTCCTGTTCCGTCTTCCCCCGACGCCGCGTCCCCGCGATGGGCCGCAGCTCCGCGAAACCGTCCTCGACACGGACCATGACCTCCGGCGAGGAGCCGATGAGGTGTACATCCTCCAGCTTCAGGAAGAAGAGGTAGGGCGAGGGGTTGACAAAGCGCAGCGCCCGGTAGAGATCCACGGGGTCGAGGGGGTTTTTCGCCGAGAAGCGCTGCGAGAGGACCGCCTGGATGATGTCGCCCGCGCCGATGTATTCCTTTGCCCGGCTAACCATCTCCTTGAAAACCTCGGGCGTCATGTTGGACTCGAATTCGACGTCCTTGCGGAAATCCCCGTTTCTTATGAGCAGCGGCTTGATGGGCTCCTGGAGCAGTGCAATCATTCGATCGATCTTCGCCGTCGCCTCGGCGTAGGACCCTTCGAGGCAACTCTGCCCTTCGTCGCAGCGGGCCGAGGCCACCACCTTGATCGTGTGGCGGACATTGTCGAAAATGATGAGCGTGTCCGTGACCATGAACACTGCGTCGTCCATTTCGCCTTCGGCATGGGTGCTCTTCGCCAGCCGCTTCTCGAAGTAGCGGACTATGTCATAGGAGAGGAAACCCACGGCACCGCCGCTGAAGCGCGGAAGCCCGCTCACGGTGACGGGCCGGTACCGGGCGAGAAGCTCCTTCAGGACCGCCAGGGGGTCGCCCCTATGGGGGAGTTGCATGAGGTGGCCATTGCTGCGGACCTCCACCTCCTCGGGCTTCACACGGACCACGGCCAGGGGGTCGGCGCCCAGGAAGGTATAACGGCCCCACTTCTCGCCGCCCTCGACGCTCTCCAGCAGAAAGGCGTAGGGGCGCTTGCGGATCTTCAGAAGGGCCGTCACCGGCGTCTCCTCGTCGGCGAGGATCTCCCGGTAGACGGGGATGAGATTGCCGCGTTTCGAAAGTTCCTTGAATTCCTCAAAAGACGGTTTGAACATTTTTTCTTCCTTCCGGGCTTCCCCCTTTCATAAAGGGGGACCGGGGGCGCATCCCGTCAGGGTGCGCAACCATGTCTGGTTCCTTCCTTGCCGGGCCGCCCCGCGAAGCGGAACAGGGCGGCAAAAAGGGGGATTTGATTCTGTTGTCAAAATGAAAAAGGCCGTGCTCCTCGCACGGCCTTTTGATTCTTGCAGATCGCTGAAACAAAAAAACCGTGGAGCACCCTCGGGGTTTCCCACGGCCTTGATCAGTCAATTCATGTTCTTATGGCAGCAGGCAGACCCCTCCTATGAAGTTCCACCACCACCAGCTGTTTGTTGAAAAAATTGCTCTGCTCACCATTCGTTCTCCAATTATTCGTACTTATAACAAGCTTTCCGCCACCTGTCAACCCGGTTTATTTGGACCATGACGCCCGGCAGTTAATAATAGAGATTCGGCGACTGGACCTTTTCTTTCTCATCAATGGAAATCCCCTCCTGTTCCAGCAGCGCCCGCTTCATGGCAAGTCCTCCCTGGTATCCGCCGAGCCTTCCGTCGGAGCAGATCGCCCGGTGGCAGGGGATGACGATGGGGAATGGATTTGTCGCCAGGGCGTTGCCCACAGCACGGGCGCCCTTGGGAACGCCCAGATGGGCTGCGATTCTCCGGTACGTGCTCACGGAGCCCCGCGGGATGCCATATTCCGCCAGAAGGACTCTCTGCTGAAACGGGGGACAGAGATCGAGCCGCACATGCCCGAGCGCAAAACGGACATCGGCACCGTCGAGACACGCCTCGATCCGCCTTGCCAGATCGTCGATGAGGCTGCAGGAGAATGGGAGCGAATCCGGGAACTGTTCCTTCAGGCTCATTTCTGCCGGCTGCCCCGGTCTAGAGATCAGGATCTGCCGGACCATGGGTTTGTGTGACCGGGTTTCCCACAGGATGACCGCGGGGCCGAAGCGCGTTCTGTGCACGATATGGCAACATGGCTTTTCCCTTTGCATAAATCCTATCCCCGTGCCTTCAGCACCAGCCGCTCGTTTCAGGCGGTCCTTGATCGCCCGCATCGAAGAAAACGATTCCACGCTTGCCCCGGCAAAGCAACGGGGTGGCTCCTTGACGGTGCCACCCCGTTCACTGACCCGTGGGAAAACAGAAACATTCCCGATGGCTAGAAGCGATACTTCAGCCCCACCGTGATCATGTGATTGGTGAGGTCCCCGTCGCCGGTATCGAAGCCGTACGAACATTGGACGTAGCGATAGCCTACGTCGATGGCCCATTGGGGATTAATCACAAAATCGGCCCCGAGGAGGAACTGCCAGGCGAAGTCGTCCGCTGTCTGGTTCAGGATCCGGGAGAGGGACCCCGTGCCCGAACCGGACGTTTCGCCCCAGGACCAGCCGATCCCCAGGCCGACATAGGGCTGGAACCAGTTGACGGGATACCGCAGTAACACATTCAGGAACAAGTTGTTCGTCGTGATGTCGCCGGAGTTGATCCTGGAGGCGCCCACCGCCTGGTTTTCGAAGTCGTTTGACGTGTAGAAATACTCCAGCTCCACGGCGATATACTGCATCTGGGGCAGGATATAGCCTCCTTTCACGCCCGCCACATACCCGCTATCGAGGCCGATATCCCCGGATCCGGCGGACCCCCCGGACACCTCCAGGTCATCGGGCATGGTGTAACCGCCAAAGATCCCCACGTAACCGCCGGTTCCAGCCGCCGCAGCATTCCCTGCGGGAACAAAGAGCAGCAGGAAAGCGACGACTGCCCAAAGCGCATATCCTGTCCACTTCTTCATCACGCAACCTCCTTTTTCGTGGTTTATGGTTCGATCGCCACGAGCGAACACTCATGGCGAGACATCCAATGGAATTTCTGCAGCACTGCAGGCTTGGGTCCGGATCGGTAGCGATCAGGTGTTTCGGATACGACGTATGGGAAAGGTCAATTCATGGGTAGGATAAAGGCGGCGCAACGCCCTGTCAAGAAAAATACGGGTCCCCTCAGCCCTTCCTGTTTTCCTGCCGGATTAGCTCCTCCAGCGCCTTCGCGCCCTGTTGAACGACAAGCGGTTTCACGGTGCCGATGGCCCTCTCTTGGAGGTCCAGGATTTCGGATGCATGGGGGTTCCCCGCGATAATCTGCGCATAGAGCTGCGGATGCGAGAAAAGATTCTCGACGGCCGCGAGCCTTGCCCGGAAAAGCGGTGTCGAGAAACGCTCCAGTTCCTCCTGCGAAATCCCGGCCTCACGGATCGAGAGCCCCAGGACGAGCGTGTTCAGGTGATTCAGCGCCTGGACGACGGCCATGATCTCGTCGTGCCGCTCCGGCGTTGTCTCGATGAGATTTGCGCCCCCTTGCCCAAGTACATCCCGCACCCAAGGGGGCCATCTGTCGCCCCTTGCCGGGCACAGGACGATGTTCTGCCCTTCCAGGGACGGCACTCCCGGACCGAACAGCGGGTGAAGGCCGATGACCTCCGAGGCCGATGCTTCCAGCATGGCCCGCACCGGCCCCGCCTTCAGGGAGGTGAGATCCATGAGGAGAGAGTTCGTCTTCATGTGCGGCCCCACCTCGCGGATGACGGCTTGAGTCACCCCGATGGGCACGCTCACGATGACGACGGGGCAGGTTGCCGCCATCTCTGCGGGGCGAAGGCCGCCTGTTTGTCCCGACGCGTGGACGGGGTAGCCCGCCTGCTCGAAGAACCCGGCAAACCAGCGGCCGATACCACTGACGCCCCCAATGATGCCGATGGGAAACTTTTCCATATTTCTTTTCTCTCACCCTCCTTTGAAAAAGGAGGGTCGGGGAGGATTTGCCATTGGAAGAAAATCCCCCTGTATCCCCCTTTATAAAAGGGGGATGATAAGAATGCGATTCATCGCACAGCCCTCTGTCTCAGCAGATGATCCGCCAGGACCAGGCAGACCATGGCCTCGCAAACGGGGACGATGCGGGGGATGACGCAGGCGTCGTGCCTGCCCCGCACCGTGATTTTTACCGGGGTTCCCCGGGCGTCGATGGTTTCCTGCTCCATGGCGATGGAGGCGATGGGTTTGCACGCCGCCCGGATTACGATTTCCTGCCCCGTCGTGATCCCCGCAAGCACTCCGCCCGCGTGATTGGTCTTGAACCCGTCGGGGCCGATGGGATCGTTGCACCGCGATCCTCTCATCCGCGCCGCCTCGAACCCGGCGCCGATCTCGACGCCCTTCACCGTCCCGATGCTCATGAGGGCCCCGGCCAGTTCAGCGTCGATCTTGTCGAAGACGGGCTCTCCGAGCCCCGCCGGGCCGCCCGTGACGCGGATCTCCACGATGCCGCCGAGGCTGTCGCCCTCGCCCCTCACCTCTTCCAGCTTCTGCTCCATCCGCTTTGCCGCCTCGGGGTCGGGGCACAGCAGGCGGTTTGCGCCGATGGCATCCCTCGACCAGGTCTCGATGCCGATGCCGCCCAGCTCCACGGTACAGCCCAGGACATAAAGCCCTTCGCGGGTGAGGAGCTTGCGGGCAACGGCGCCAGCGGCCACGCGGGCCGCCGTCTCGCGCCCCGAGGCACGGCCGCCGCCAAGGGGATCCCGGATGCCGTATTTTTTCAGATAGGTGAAATCCCCGTGGCCGGGCCGGAAGACGTCTCGAAGATCGTCGTATGCCTCGCTGTCGGCGTCGCTGTTTCGGATGAGAAGAGCGATCGGTGTGCCCGTCGTCTCTCCTTCGAAGACCCCGGAGAGGATCTCCACGCGGTCTTTTTCTTTTCTTGACGTGGAGGCTTTGTGACCGCCCGGCTTGCGCCGATTGAGCTCCGCCTGGATGTCGGCCTCGCCGAGAGCGAGCCTCGGCGGGCAGCCGTCGATGACAGCCCCGATGGCCTTCCCGTGCGATTCCCCGAACGTGGTGACCCTGAAGAGCACGCCGAAGGTGTTACCGGACATGGGGCCGCCTCCTCTTCCGTTTCTTTTTCAGTTTCTTGTCTGCATCCATCCGATCGTCTCCCAGCCGCCCGGCGATCTCGGCCGCAATCCCGGCAGGATCCTTACCCGCCGTGCCGACGACAACGTCGGCGACAGCCCCGTAAACCGGCAGGCGCTTCGCCAGGACCTCTTCGATCTCCGCCAGCGTCCCGGCCCCGGTGAGCGATGGACGCTGAAGCGCGCCGCTGCGATCCCTGCTCATTCGAAGGGCCAGGATCCTTGCGTCGGCCTGAAGCCAGACGAACCGGCCCCCTGCCCTGAGCATGGACACGTTGTCGGGATCCATGACGGCGCCGCCCCCTGTCGCGATGACGACCTCATCGAGACCGGAGAGCTCCGAGATGACTGTTTTCTCCACCTCACGAAAGGCCTGCCAGCCGCTTGCCGCGACGATTTCCCGGACGGTCCTGCCTGTCTTCGCGAAGATCATCCGGTCCGTGTCGAAAAAAGGACGGCCCAAAAGTCTCGCCAGCTCCCGTCCTGCCGATGTCTTGCCGCTTGCGCGGTATCCGATCAAGATGATGTTCATGCAATAACCGGGTATCGGGTACAGGGTATCGGGTATCGGGTGAAAACAAAAAGAGACATCTTGACCCCCCCTCTATCCCCCTTTATGAAAGGGGGAAGTCAAACGGGCTGATAAAGCTTCCCCAACTCGTCCCAGAAACCGGGAAACGATTTTCCGACACAGCCCGGGTTGCGGATCCGCATGCCGGGGACACAGAGACCCAGCACGGCAAAGCTCATGGCGATCCGGTGATCGTTGTAGGTCTCGATCTCGGCTCCGCGCGGCGTGCCTCCCGTGATGACGAGACCGTCGCCGGTTTCCTCGGCCCGGATGCCCGTCTTCGCAAGCTCCGTCACGAGTGCCTCCAGGCGGTTGCTCTCCTTGATGCGAAGGTGCGCCACATTGCGAATGATGGTCCGCCCCGGGCGCAGGGCCGCAAGGACGGCAAGGGTGGGCACCATGTCGGGCAGATCCTCCATGGAGGCCGTGAAATCGCCCGCGATGAGCCTCCCCCCCGAAACTTCGATCCACCGGTCCGTGGCAGAAACGCCGCAACCGAGTTCTTTCAAGTACCTGAGGAATCGCACATCCCCCTGGTGCGTCCAGAAGTTCGTGTTTGTGACCCGGACGGTTCCGCCACAGAGAGCCGCCGCGAGGAAAAAGTAGGACGCGCTCGACAGATCCCCTTCGACGAGGTAGCGGCATCCCCGGTAGCCATGCCCGCTCTTTATGGAAAAATGATTCTCGTCATGCTTCTCCACGGGGACCCCGAAGGTTTTCATCACCGCCCGGGTCATCTCCACATAGGGGCGTGACACGGCGGAGCCGTGGATCTCGACTTCCACATCCCCTGCGGCATAGGGCGCCGCGATCAGGATCGAGGAGACATACTGGCTGCTCTCGATATCCCGGAATATGACCCGCCCGCCCCGAAGCGTGCCGCCGTGGACGGTTACAGGGGGAAACCCGCCGGTGCGCCGGCAGGTGCTGGACACCCCGAGGCTCCGGATCCCCTCGAGCAGAGGCTGCAGGGGTCTCTCGCACAGGCGCGGGTCTCCCGTCAGGGTGATGTCGCCCGACCCGAGGGCCGCGACGCTGACAAGAAACCGCATGGCCGTCCCGTTGTTCCCCAGGTAGAGTTCCATGCCGGGGATTTGGATGCGCCCGCTCGTTCCCGTGACGATCATGTCCCTGTCCGAGGTGACGATCCCGGCACCCAGACGCCGGAGACTCTCCACGAGAACCTGCGTGTCTTCCGAGACGAGCGTGTTTCTCAGGATCGACTTCCCCTCGGCAAGCGACGCGATGACGAGCGCCCTCTGGGTGTAGCTCTTGGAGCCGGGAACCTGCAACTCGGCATTCACGCGCTCGAGCGGCCTGATTTCCATTACCTCAGCCATCGCCTCTCCCTTGTCGACTCCGCATGTTCATTCCTGCTCGATCCTTTGCGTCAAATCCCCCTCTTTCCCCTTTTGCAAAGGGGGATGAAAGGGGGATTTTCCCCTTGTCTTGTTTCTTGTTGTTTTGCCCCCGACCCGATACCCGATACCCTATACCCTATCCCCTGTCTTTCGTCAGGGTCGTCTTCACCACCCGCGTCATCAGTTCGACCGGAGGCTCGAGTCCCGTCCAGATGCGGATCTGCTCCGCCCCCTGGCGGACGAACATGGAAAGCCCCGTGATCACACCGCACCCGGCCGCTCTTGCCTCCCGCAGCAGGCGCGTCTCGAGAGGGTTGTAGATCGTCTCCACGACCCATCGGAACCGGGCCAGGTGCCGCCGATCGACGGGAGTCTCATCCATAAGCGGGCGCATCCCGACAGGGGTTGCGTTGATGAGCACCTCGGCCTCCACCGTGCCCAGATGGGCCAACGGCTGCGCGCCGCACCCGAACCATCTCGCCAGGGATTCGGCCCTGTCGCGGCGGCGGGCAAAGACAATCGGAATGCCTCCCTCTCTCAGCATGCCGTAGACGGCGGCCCGTGCGGCGCCGCCAGCGCCCAGCACGGCAACGGTCTTGCCTTCCAGGGGAAATTGCTCCTGCATGGCTGCAGTGAGACCCGTCCAGTCCGTGTTCGAGCCCCGGAGCTTCCCGCCTTCGTTTTTAATCGTGTTGACGGCGCCGATGGCGCGGGCATCTTCGTCCACCTCGTCGAGGAAGTCCATGACGGCCCCCTTCACGGGCAGGGTCACGCTCACGCCGGCAAGCGGCTTCTCCCGGATCATCCGGACCGAGAGCTCCAGGCTTTCCACGCAGTGCGCCTCGTAGCGGGCACGGATCCCCATGGCCCCGAAGGCCGCGTTGATCATCAGCGGCGAGAGACTGTGCCCCACGGGGTTGCCGAAGAGTGCGTATTGTCGAATGCTTTCTTTCATGACGACCCCTGTAAAATCCCCAGGAGCTTTTTCATCTCCCCTGCCGTCAGTTGTCCCGGCGCCGACTCGGCTCCTTCTTCGAGGCTCGCATAGCTCATGCAGGACCCCAGCAGCGGCGCCGCCACGCGGCTCAGGCGCCCCTTCCCGCCCATGCAGAACGCGATGATGTCCTGGCCCATCTCCAGGGCCTGCGGGATGAGATCCAGCACCCTGAGGTTGTCCTCCGCCGTTTCCGCCAGGGTGACGATCTTCACGATGTCGGCCCCGAGAAGGCGGCAGGCCTTGAGCCTTTTCATCAGGGTTTGCCGGGAAGGGGTTCCTTTCAGATCGTGATGGGAGACGATAAGCCCCGTTTTGCCTTTCTTCGCGCGGATCGCCTTGCCCAGTCTGCCCACGGCCGCAGCACCCGTTCGCGCCTCGATATCCACGTAGCGTGCACCCAGATCGACCGCCTCGCGAAGCAGCGCCGTGCGCTTGTCTTCGCATCTCGCAAAGAACCCTCCCTCGTCCCTGCGGCGGTTTGTCACCAGGATCCTTTCCTTCCCGGCGTAAAGGAGCAGGGGCAGGTCAGGTTGCCCGATTCGGTCGATCCGCAATTCGACGAGATCCGCCTCGGGCAGCGCCCGCGCGAGCAGGCACAGGGCCTCCTCATTCGTTTCGGGCACGATGGATATGCAGATCATGGTTTCTCCGCCTCTCCGGGGTAGGACCCCAGCACCTTGAGGAAAGCCGTCTTGCGTTGCAGTTTTCGAAGACCGTCCTTCACCGGTTGCTCGTCCGAATGACCCTCGATGTCGATGAAGAAGAGATACCGCCACATCCGATCCCGCGCCGGGTGGGATTCGATGCGCAGCAGGTTGATCCCCGCCGTTGCAAACGGCTCGAGCGCCGCGTGCAGGGCCCCCGGCCGGTGTTGCGTCGAGAAGAGGATCGATGTCTTGTCCCGCCCCGTCGGGCTGTTGGATCCTCTGCCGATGACGATGAAGCGTGTCGTGTTGGCCGGGTGGTCCTCGATGCCTTCCTCGACGATGGGAAGCCCGTGGATTTCCGAGGCCAGGCGGCTGCCGATTGCGGCGGCCTCCCGGTCCTGAAGGGCCTTCAGCACGGCCGCCGAGGTGCTCTCCGTCTCGACGGGGACCGCCCGGGGAAGATTCTTCGCCAGCCACTGCCGGCACTGGGCCAGCGCCTGGGGATGGGAATAAACCCGTCGAAGCCTTCCCTTTGCCCCCCGGGCCATGAGGCAGTGGGAGATGCGAAGGAAGATCTCGCCCCGGATCGAAAGCGGTGTTGCGATCAGCCTCTCGAGGGTGACCCTCACGGGCCCCTCCACCGAGTTTTCCAGCGGGACGACCCCGAGGTCGGCCTTTTGTTTTTCCGCAGCGTCGAAGACCGCGCCGATCGTCTCCTGCGGCGCCATGCGGGCGCTTCCTCCGAAGCGATCGAGAGCCGCCAGGTGGGCAAACGAGCCTTCCGGTCCCAGGCAGGCCACCGCGAGGGGCGCCTGGAGCGCCCGCGACGACGACAGGATCTCCCGGTAGATGTGCCCCAGCGTCTCGACGGCGAGGGGGCCCTCGTTGAGGGCTGCGATTTCATTCAGGACGCGCGACTCCTGGGCGGGGTCGTAGACGCCGATCCCCTCTTGCCCCTTGATCTTTCCCACTTCAAGGGACAGGCGGGCGCGCTCGCTGAGGAGCCGCACGATGTCGCGGTCCTTGTGCCGGATCTCGCGCCGGATGTTCTCGATGCCCGTTTTCTTCATGCCTTGAGTTCCTCGATGGTTTGCTGTACGAGCTCCAGCGCAACGCCGCCGTTGACAAAGGGCATGCCGGGTTTGCGCAGAAGGACAAAGTGGATCTTGCCGCCCGCCTTCTTCTTGTCCGCCGCCAGGTGCGACAGGATGCGCGCCGTATCCAGGCTCTGCGGGATCCGGACGGGAAGGCCCGCCCGCCCGATTGCGGTAACGACCCGCTCCCGGTCCTCGGCGGAGAGGTAGCGCTGCCTCTCCGAGATGAGCGCCGCGGCGACCATGCCCATGGCCACCGCCTCGCCGTGCGCAATGGCATATTGCGACTCGGCCTCGATGGCGTGGCCTACAGTGTGGCCGAAGTTGAGGATGCGGCGCAACCCTTTTTCCGTCTCGTCGACCTCGACGACACCCTTCTTGATCCGGCAGGACGTGGAGACGAGGCGCTCCAGGAGGGCGGGATCCCTGCCCTGCAGGGCCTCGGCCCCTTCCTCGATGGCCGCCAGGAGTTCGGGGTCTTCGATGATCCCGTACTTCACGATCTCCGCCAGCCCGTTGGTGAACTCCCTGGCCGGGAGCGTGTCGAGGAAGGCCAGGTCAATGAAGACGGCCCGCGGCTGGAGGAAGGTGCCCAGCATGTTCTTTCCCGCCGGGAGATCGACGCCGGTCTTTCCCCCGATCGAGCTGTCCACCTGGGCAAGAAGCGTCGTGGGAATCTGCACGCAGGGGATGCCCCGCATGTAGATGGAGGCGACAAAACCCGCCACATCGCCCACGACCCCGCCGCCCAGGGCGATCAGGCCCGAGGTCCGGTCGGCGCCTGACTCCAGCAGTCGCCCCGCCAGCTCCACGCAGGTGCCGATGGTCTTCGAGGCCTCCCCGGCAGGGAAGACGATCGTTTCGACGGCAAGCCCGTTTTCGCGCAGCACGCCGAGGACCCTTTCCCCGTGGAGAGCCGACACGTTGTCGTCCGTCACGACGAACCATCGGGAGGCCCCGCCGTTCTTGGTGAGGACGGGGGCGACCCGGTCGAGGATGCGGCAGCCGATGTGGATGTCGTAGGAGGCGTTGAGCCGCCTGTCGAGATTCACCCTGATCCGGTTCATGACGGCACCCTCTGCATCCGCTGCATGGCGGTCTCGAGCACCGCAAGATCTTCCATGAGCTGGTAGAACTTCTCGGGCTTCAGGGACTGCATCCCGTCGGAGACGGCCTTTTCGGGCTCGGGGTGGACCTCGACGATGATCCCGTCGGCCCCCACGGCGACGGCCGCCCGGGCCAGGGGCGCCACGTACTTCCAGTGGCCCGCCGCGTGGCTCGGGTCCACGATCACCGGGAGGTGGGAGAGCTCTTTGAGGACGACAACGGCCGAGAGATCCAGGGTGTTTCGCGTGGCCGTCTCGAAGGTGCGGATCCCCCGCTCGCAGAGGATGACCTGACTGTTGCCCTCGGAGAGGATGTACTCGGCCGACATGAGGAGCTCCTCGATCGTCATCATCATCCCCCGCTTGAGCAGGACGGGCTTGCGCGCCTGGCCCACAGCCTTCAGGAGCGCGAAGTTCTGGGCGTTGCGCGCGCCGACCTGGAAGATGTCGGCGTAGGCCTCCACGAGATCCACGTCGGCGGGATTTACGACCTCCGTCACGATGGGAAGCCCCGTATGCTCGCGGACCTTCTTCAGGAGCTTGAGCCCCTCCTCTTCCAGGCCTTGGAAACTGTAGGGCGAGGTCCGGGGTTTGAAGGCGCCGCCCCGGAGGATATGGGCGCCGGCCTTCTTTGCCACCCAGGCGCATTCCATGAGCTGCTCCTCCGTCTCGACGGCACAGGGCCCCGCCATGACGATGAACCGCGGCCCGCCGATCGCGAGCTCGCCCACGCGGACGATCGTATCGGCTTCCCGGAATTCGCGGCTGGCAAGCTTGTAGGGCTTGAGTATGGGCACCACGATCTCCACCCCCGGCAGGTGGGCAACGGATTTGATCTGCTCGCGGCCCCGGGCATCCCCCACGGCGCCGATGATCGTCTTCTCCGTCCCGCGGGAGAGGTGAGCCCGGTACCCGACAGACTCGATCCACTCGACAACCCGGTCGACCTGTCCGTCCGTTGCGTTTTTCTTCATCACGATGATCATAATTGCAGTACCTCCAATGAAAAGGGCCATGATGGCTGCCGCCCCCATGGCCCTCCTCGATGAAAACAAAAAAGCCATGGGCAGCGTCTTTCGATCTACCCATGGCTTCGGTTTGGCTTATTCTTTCGTGCTTAAGTCTAAGTCCTCCTCAGCGACGGGCAGACCTGTCCGTAAAAATAATAGGTGCTAAACCAGAAGCCAAGATTACGGAGTTTCATGCTGTCCATCACGAAGGTTTCCTTCAAAAAGTGGCCCATGAAAACACGCTCGGGCGCCCCTGTCAACAGAAATTTTTCGCCATGCCGACCAGGGGTCCCTGAAACCCTTGAGGGGCGGGCCTTTAGCGGCACGCCGGATCACATGAGCGTATCGCCCTGCGAGAGCTTGAAGCGGATGGGGATCTCCACCCATGCATCCACGACGGCACCCATGCGCCGTGCCGGTTCGAACCGCCAGGACCTCACGGCCTCGAGGGCCGAATCGTCCAGCGAGGCGTAGCCGGAGGAACGCTTGACCCGGACGGCCCCGATCCGGCCGTCGGCACGGACCTCGGCCGCGATCAGCACGTCGCCCTCGTAGCCCCGCTGCCTCGCAGCACCAGGGTAGGCGGGGGGCCGGTTCTCGCGGTAGCGGGGCATGGCCTCCGAGTAGCCCTCCTGGGCGCTGGCGCCCGTTTGCCGCTGCCCCCAAGGCACCTCACCTGCCGAGGAACCCCGGCCCGCTGCGGCCGCGGCAACGCCTCCCTTCGCGGTCTCGACGGAAACGCTCGTCTCCATCGCCTCCCGCTGCAGGGGCCGGCTGGCAACGGCTTCGGTAATGACGGTTTTTTCCATGGCCTTCGGAACGATGGCGGGGGCGGCCTTTGGTTGATGGACCTGCTTTTTCTTGAACTCGTCGGCCTGGGCGGCCCCGTTGCCGTTCTCGGGACCCGGCATCACCGTCACCAGGGAGACCCGGACGACCCCTTCGTCGCCCGCCGTGGGGAAACTGAAGAAGGGGTTTGCCACGGCGAACAGGACAAAGGCCAGGACACCCGCGTGCAGAACCGCAGACAGGGCGATGCCGGGCAGCATGCTCTTCCCGGGGCGGCGCACCGCCGCCCGGACCCTCTGCGCGGGGCCGGGGATTGCCATGCTCAGATCAGCGGGGCATTCTCTTCTCCATGTCGTGACATTCATGTGCACTGCCATCCTTGCTGCTGCTTTGACCGGATCAGAAGTATAACGAAACCCCTCCCCGAAAGTTGATCTCCGGAGCAGGGTAATAGCTCAACCCCGAAAAGGTTTCGTAGCCCACAGGGACATAACTCTTGTTGGTAGATTCTCCACCCCCACGAAGGCGCTCGGCTTCGCAACCCCGAACATCTTCCAGTCGGGCTGATAGCGCAGGGTCAGGTTGACGATCGTGTAGCTGTCGAGCTTCGTCGAGCTGTTGTTGTTGTCGGAGCCGAAGTACTGTTCCCCCACGTACCGGACCTCGGGCCTCAGCGTGAGGCTCCAGGGCAGGTAAATCTCGAGGGCCGCATTGGCCATGTGGTTCGGCACGAGCGGGACGTCCTTGTCCCTGTTCGCCCCCTCGCGGAAGATAGGCCTCCTGGAAGGTGTAGTTGGCATAGAGCCGCGCCAGTTTCCGGAACTGCCAGTCCAGCGAGAATTCGACGCCCTGGTGACTCGTCTTGTCCAGGTTCTCGTTTCGGAACGTGACGGGGTTGTAGCTGATCTCGTCCTCCATGTCGATGAGGTAGAACGTGAGCCCCAGCTTGAGATCCTTCATGGGGCTGACCTGCGTGCCCACTTCGTAGCTCTTGCCCGTCTCCTTCTCGAGGTCCGTCAGGAAGCTGTCGAAGGGAAAGGCGTAGTAGGATGCCTGCTGGTCCAGGGAGGGGAAGCGGTAGATCGTGGCGTACTTTCCCCATACCTTCGACTTCTCCCCGAAGAGGTACGTGAGCGAGCCCTCCCAGGCCGTCCCCTTGTGAACTTTCTCGGCGTCGAAGACATTGACACCCGTCGCGAGGTTTGTCTCGCTGCCGTTTACATCGGCCCGCTCCGTCCGCGCACCGAGGGCCAGGATGAGGTCCTTCAGGATGCTGAACTCGTCGCGGGCATACAGCCCCATCGTCTGCCTCTTGAGCTCCGCCTCGTAGGTCCTGATTGCCTGCGAGCGGTTCGCGAAGGTGTCCTTGTCGAGCTTGTCCTGGTAGAAGTCAAACCCGACGGTGAGCTTGTTGTCGAAGCCGAAGAGTTTCTTGTCGAGGATATAGCGCGGGGTGGCGCCCACCGTATCGATGTCGATCTTCGTGAACGAGGCGAAGGAGGCGTAGTTGGAGGTCACCTCCCGCCTGCCGTAGATCAGGTTGGCGTCGAGACGGCCGAAGGAGCCCAGGATGGTCTTGACGAGAAGGTTGGCGTCGAAAAAGGTCGAGCTCGCATCGTCATCGGGGTTCTGGGCCTGCTTTCGGTTGGCGTTAACCTGGGCCTGCGTGAGGGCGCCCGGGAACTGGTTGTCGGTCTTGTTGGCTGTGATCCCCAGGGAGACGTCAAGAGCGTCGGTGGGGTTGTAGCCGATGCTGCCGCCTGCGCTTTCCGTGGTGAACTTCGAGCGGTCCCGGTACCCGCTGCTGGTGAGTACTTCGCCGTTGAGCGCATAATAGACCTTGTCGGCCGAGCCCCGGATGCCGGCGCGGCCGTTGTAGGTGTTGTAGCTTCCGCCGATGAAGGTCGCATCGCCCTTCGGCTTTCCCTCGCCTCGCTTGGTGATGATGTTGATGGAGCCGGCGATGGCCGAATCGCCGTAGAGAACGCTGTTGGCGCCCCGCACGACCTCGATCCGGTCGATCTCCGAGAGCGGGATCTCGAGCCAGTTGATCCCCGATATATCGGGACGGTTCAGGCGCCGGCCGTCGAGCATGACCACGTTGCGAAGGTAGCCCGCCTCGGAGCCGAAGGCCCGCATGTCCACGATGGACTGGGAGGCATTGCCGCTGTAGCTGGTGACGTTGATGCCCACAAGCCCCGTCAAAACCTCGGGAACGCTCGTGGCGCCCGATTTCTGGATGTCGTCGGCGGTGATGACGGTCACGTTGGCAGGGACTTTCCGGACTTCCTGGGCGTCGCGGGTGGCCGTGACGACCACCTCACCCATCCGGTACTCGGGCCGGGCGGTCTCCGGCGCCGCCTGCGAATAAACAGACCCCGGCGCCGAGATCCCTGCGATGAGCAAGACAAAAAGAACCAGTTCCCTTTGTGAAAAAGCTTTCATGATGACTCCTCCTCCCCCCTCGGGAAATGATGTGGTTCACGCCGCCGGTCAAGTATACTGGCTTGCGGCTCCCTACTCTCCGCGCCTTCCAGGCCCCCTGTGCCGGGGGCCCGTGGCCTTGCTGCGGATTTCGTTCCGCCTACAGTTGCGGGGCAGCGCCGGACTTCGACCGGCTTCCTTCCCCAACGGCTCTAAAACAGTGTCTGAGTGTTTGAGTGTCTGAGTGCAAAAGTGAAGAGGAATCCCGTCTTATCTTTTTCTTCACTCAGACACTCAGGACTCTTGAAACCGGTAATTCAGTAATTGAGTAAATGGTGATTAAGGAAAATGAGGGTACCGATCTCTTCAATTACCCAATTACTTAGTTACTAATTACACCCTCACGTCCTCACGTGAGGGTGATTCGCGGCGATCCCGTCCGGGGATGCCGGTCCACCATGACCTTTGTCTCGTAGGCTTTTCGGATGTGCTCTTCCGTAATGACGGCATCGACAGGCCCCGCGGCCTCGATGCGCCCGTCCTTCAGCAGGATGATCCGGTCGCAGTAGTGGGCGGCCAGGTTGATGTCGTGGGTCACGGCGATGACCGTGAGGCCCCCGTCGTGGTTGAGCGCCCGGATGCGGTCGAAGAAATCCACCTGGTGCCGGATGTCCAGGAAGGCCGTGGGCTCGTCCAGGAGCATGAGCCGCGGCCCCTGGGCCAGGGCCCGGGCGATGAGCACCCTCTGGCGCTCTCCGCCGGAGAGAGACTCCATGTCCCTTGCGGCAAGGCCGAGCGTGTCTGTCATCTCCATGGCCTTCTGGGCAATGCGATGGTCCTCGTCGCCCTCGAAGCGCCAGCGCCCGAGGTGCGGCGCCCTTCCCATGAGCACGACCTCCTCCACGGAGAAGGGAAAGGCAAGGGCCGAATACTGCGGTACGACGGCTACGAAACGTGCCAGGGCCTCTCGCCGCAACTTTCCGATTTCCGTGCCCTCGAGGAGCACCGCCCCCTCCTGGGGCGTGAGGATCCCGTCAATGACGCGCAGCAGCGTCGTCTTGCCCGAGCCGTTGGGCCCGATGATGCCGAGAAAATCCCCCTTTTCGACCTCGAAGCCGACCCCCTGGAGGACCCACTGCTCGCCGTATTTGAAGCTCACGTTGTCGACTCTCAGAAGCGGCATCGGCCGGCCTCCGTTTTCTTCAGCAGGTAGATGAAAAAGGGCGCCCCGAAGAGAGCCGTGATCACCCCCACGGGGAGCTCGCTCGGCCCGAGCGCCGTCCGGGCCAGCGTGTCGGCGGCCACGAGAAAGGTCGCGCCGAAAAGAAAGCTTGCCGGCAGCAGAAGCCGGAAGTCGGAGCCGAAGATCATCCGGATGATGTGGGGCACGAGCAGCCCCACAAACCCGATAAGCCCCGAGAGCGACACGGCGGCAGCAGTGATGAAGGAGGCCGCGAAGAAGAGCACCCGCCGGGTCTTTTCGACGTCGACACCCAGTTGCAGGGCCTGCTCCTCGCCGATGACGAGCAGGTTCAAGGCCCTGGCGTGACGGTAGATCACGATGAACCCTGCAAGGAGGGCAACGCCCCCCAGGAGGGTCTGGCTGGTGTCGGCAAGCCCCAAATCCCCCATGAGCCAGAACATGATCCCGTGCAGGCGCGTGCCCGAGGCGGTGGAGATGAGAAACATGATGGCCGCCGTGCAGAAGGCGTTCACGATGACCCCCGAGAGCAGGAGCGTGCCCGACAGGGACTCCCGCCTCTTGCCGGCCACGCCGAAGACGAGCACGATGGTGATGAGAGAGCCCAGGAAGGCAAGGACGGGGACGGCGAAGGGCAAAAAGTCCAGCCCGGCGATGATCCCGAGGACGGCCCCCACGGCGGCCCCCCCGGAGATCCCGAGGATGTAGGGGTCGGCAAGGGGGTTGCGCAGCAGCCCCTGGAATACGGCGCCCGCCGTGGACAGGGTGGCGCCGACGATGGCGGCAAGCAGGATCCGGGGGATGCGAACGGAGAAGATGATGGTATGCTCGGGAGATGCCGCGGCGCCGTCCTGCCTGAGAAGCGAAAGCAGGTCGATGCGGTGGGGGCCGGTGATTGCGGCGATGGCCGCCACGGCCAGGAATACGAAAGCGAGCAGGGCGCAGACGCGGCTCACCCGACGCGGGGTCACCGCCTTGCCCGTCTCGATTTTCGCTGCGACGGAAAGGACGATTGCCGGAACGGCTAGAAGAAATGTAAAAAGGAAGAACCGGGTCACCGCAACCTCCCTCGAGGCTAACGGGGTGGACCAGTCTTCCGGCTCAGGGCGCCCTACTCTCCCGCCTTCCCATCATGGTGACCATGACAGTGGCTAATTGGGATTTCGTTCCCATCACGGCTGCGGGGCAGCGGGGGCATTTCACCCCTCTTCCATCTGCCCACCCCTTTGGATACTTCCCCACTAACAGAGCACCGGGGCTTTGTCAAGGCTCAAAACCCCGCGGCGCAGGCAGCCATTTCCTCGATCCCGGCCACGGCCCGGGGGCTCAGGCGGTAGAGGCGTTCGGTGACGACGCAGACCCTCCCCTCTTTCACGGCGGGCAGCATGTGGAGCCTCTCCTTGAAACGTTCGATGCCCCCGCCCGACATGAAGCCCTGCCCGGCGAGAAGGAAGTCGGGCGAGCGGTGGATGATCTCCTCGAGGGAGTATTTGGGGTATTTGACCTCCCCGTCGGCCGCGACGTTGCGGATTCCGAGGATGCCGAAGGCCTCGTGGATGAGCGTGCCGGGACCTGCCACGACGATGGGCTCGGGTTGGATGATGAAGAGGGCCGATTTCGGGGAGTGGGGGCGCTTCTGCCGCGCCTTCTTCTCCAGGGCCGCCATGTCCTTCTCGATCCGGCCCGCCAGCGCCGAGGCCTCCTTCTCGACACCCAGCGCAACCCCCAGCTCCCGGATGCCCCCGGGCAGCTCCTTGAGGCGCCGGGGCTTGAAGACATGGCAGGGGATGCCGAGGTCCCTGAGGCGGTTATAGATCGCCTTCGGGTTGCCGTCGTCGGTCAGGATCACGAGGTCAGGTTTTGCGCCGACGATGGCCTCGAGCGAGGGGTTCGTGAAACCGCCCACGCGGGGCTTGGCCTTCGCGGCAGGCGGGTAGTCGCAGAAATCGGTCACCGCCACGACCCGGTTCTCGAGGCCCAGGTCGTAGAGGATCTCGGTGATGTTGGGCGCAAGGGAGACGATCCTTGCCGGTCCCGCCCCGAAGGCCGGGGCTGCAAGGCAAAGCAGGATCACGATGACGGAAAGAATTCGTTTCATGGGAGAATGATCCTATGCCAGGCGGACGATTTCGTCAACCCCACTTGGGATAAAGTGCAGGATCGACTGAGTCTGTGAGTATGGAAGCGCTTAGAAGGGAGGGGGCGAAAAAGGACATGAACACGGATATGTGCGAAAGGCAGAACCTGACTTGCCAGATCGGCTCCAATCAAGTCTTGCCAGCTTACCGGCTTCACCTACGAGTCCACGCACTCATGTAACGACAAGACCCCAGCTTTACCAGTTAAAATGTGCATATAAAAGGCAGAGCCCTCTGACCCTGACATAAAGGTAAGCAAAGGAGTTGTCGTTGCCCAAGAATGGCTCCCCTGTGGGCCAACCTAATTTAGTAGGCTACACACCTGCCCTTATAACACATGAAATCGTCACCTGGGCACTGAGCGGAACTCGTACAGCGTTGCCCTCGGGGCATGACTCGTTTGGGAACACATCTATACGTTTCCTGTCGTGGTGGCTCCGGCTGCTCCATTGAAGGTGGAGGTGTCTTCGGGCCTTCGGTACTGTGTACTGGTGAGCAGACTTCATTTGCTCGACAGTCAGCGTTAGAGCGGCAAGTTTTAGCGGTAGGAGGACTGATGGAATCACAACCGCAACATGCAAGTCGAACGAGCCAGGACCCTTCAAATAATCCAGCCTTACATGTGAAGCCGTCCTTTCCGATGCAAAACGAAACGCAGTCCGTAGGCGTGCAGTAATCAAAACCACTCTTATCAGGACATGGCATTTCATACTTATAGATATGGTCCAACTTGGCTAGAACGTCTTGGCCATGCAGAGAGATCAGGAGGACAACCGCCATAAGACCTAACAGGATCCTTCCTTGTAATCTTTTCATACAAACCTCCTTGCAACAGAAATGACTACCGGAACAGGAATAAGCTCTTGGTCAGGCCGTCAACAGGTCAAGTTCTTTTTAGGGCAGATTAACATCATAGATGTTGTCATTTTCGTTGCTTTCTTCCACCATGTTTTTTGCATCGGCCCGAACCACGAGATTTGCCGCTGATAGACTGAAAAGA
This sequence comes from uncultured delta proteobacterium, assembly GCA_963802225.1. GTDB lineage: Bacteria > Desulfobacterota > Syntrophia > Syntrophales > UBA2192 > UBA2192. The sequence goes on from CAWDHZ010000014.1 coordinate 107,556, forward strand.
TCCAGACCACGAGGCGACGAGAAGCTACTGAAAGGAATAGGGCCAGAAATCCAAGAACTACCCGCCTTAATACCGTCGACTTTTGCAGAATATTGAGATTGAGGCTTTGCAGAATCGGCAACCCCCACCTGATTGATTTCAATATAGGTAAGATGTGCGCCCGCATCTTTGTTCCCGTTGTTCATGACTGTGACATCGACGGTTTTTGCTGTGAAATCAATTTTTGCGCTTTGCACGACAAGATTCGGTACACAGCCGGCCAGCACTAATATGCTGACTGCTACAAGCAGAATATAATACTTCTTCATAAATGCCTCCTTTTGTTGTGTTGGGAAAACGGTCTTTCTGAATAACCTGGGGACGTATCGTCAGTTTCTTCAACATCAGCGTGAAGGTGTACAGGAATTAACATCTCCTTCTCTTGAACGGTAGATGCAGATTTAAATCCGAGAAATGGATGAGAAGAGTTTGAAATTCATGACACCTCCATCAAGTCAAGAAAGCCGTGATGGTTTCCAGCTTAGAAGGATCACGATACGATGGAAGATAAAAGGAATAGTCAGTGGAACAATAGAATTGGAGAACTAATTCGATATGGAGTAATGACTATCTACGTTGTTTATTAACGGAACTTTTCAAGATAAGTCAAGATAATTTATGAGTATTTTGCATCTGACAGCCATTCCTTCCGTGATTCGGCCTGAATTGTCGATAACCGAATGCAATCTTCTATTTCTCACTTTTATCTGATTTTAACCCTTTGAGGAAGGAGTTGATAAGGGCCAAAGTTGCGCAATACACCTACATCTGTTGCAACCAGAGTTCGTTTGGAGCGGAAGATTGCTGCCTGAAATGATTACCCTGCAGATAGTTAAGACGGGTTCTTCAAGCCCGCCTTGCCGGGCCGGGCGTGGATCATTTCACTGCAAAGAATAGTCTGAATTGCCGGCATGAGGCTAATCTGATATATAATATTTAGTAAAAGCCGCTTTTATCGTGGCGGCAATTTCAGGCAGCGCAAGCGACGATGACTCTTCCGATGAACATGACTGCATGCGGTAGCCTGATAAAGAAAGAGAGGGGATTCACACGGCCATGAAACGAAAACGATGTGCCCTTTTTCTCGGCCTCGGACTTTCGATCGTGATGCTTGTGACGGTCCAGGACACTCTTGCCGCCCTGGGCGAATCCGTTGATTCCGTCGAGGCGGACAGGGAGAGACTCACGGCTGTGCGCGGCGCCATGACGGCCCACCGTGATTATACCATTCATGAGATCAAGACCGAATCGACGGTCGTCAGGGAATACGTGTCGCCCTCGGGCATCATATTCGCGATTGCCTGGAAGGGACTGGTGCATCCCGATCTCACAGAGCTTCTCGGCTCCTATGCGGGCGAATATCAGGAAGCCCTGCGGCAGACCCCGCGCAAACAGGGACGCAGGCAGCTCCAGGTAAAGACGAATCGGGTTGTTGTCCAGAAATGGGGGCACATCCGAGACATGAAGGGCCGGGCCTATGCCCCGGATCTGATCCCTCCGGGGGTGAGCATTGATGCCATCAAGTAAATTGCTGCACTTTCTCCTGATCCTTGCGCTGGTGTCCGGGCATGCGGCTTGCGGAGGGAGTGATTCCTCGTCAGGAGGCGGCACGCCTCCCGCCCCTCCCGTAGTTTCAGGGGATAACGTGCTGGCAATCACCGTGAACGGATCCTTGTGCTCGAGTAACTCCTACATCAACAAACCCTGTGTCAGCGTGACGATCTGCACGCCTGGCACCTCCACCTGCCAGACGATCAATGACATCCTTCTCGATACCGGGGATTCGGGGCTGCGGATCTTCAAGCAGGTCCTCAGTGTTTCACTCACGCAGGTGACCAGCGGTGGCAACCCGGTTGGGGAGTGCATCCAGTACGTTGACGGCTCATCGGTGTGGGGTCCTGTAAAGGTTGCAGGGGTTGTCCTCGGAAACGAGCCTGCCGTCCAGGTCCCGATCCACGTTATCGACTCCACGTTCGGCACTGCCCCGGCCCGATGCTCCGGTGCGTATCAAACCCCTGCCGAAGCCGGTTACAACGGGTCCCTGGGGGTTAGTTTTTTCGAACAGGACTGCGGAGCGACCTGCTCGGCCGGCGCCGGCAATCAGTACTATTTTGCGTGCAGCGGTGCGACCTGCAGCGGAACGGCAGTTCCCCTTGCCAATCAGGTGCAGAACCCGGTGGCACTTCTGCCCGTTGACAACAATGGCGTGATCGTGCAGCTTCCAAGCGTTCCTTCCAGCGGATCGCCCTCGGTCAATGGCTACCTGGTGCTCGGGATCGGCACCCGGTCCAACAACGTACCTTCCGGGGTAACAGCCTATGCAGCCGACGCGTCCGGTAATTTCATCACATCCTTCAACGGAAGCGACTACACCGGGTTCATCGACACCGGCAGCAACGGACTGTTTTTCCCTTCCCCCTCGCTTCCTGATTGCACTAGCTATTTAGGCTGGTATTGTCCCTCATCCACTCAAAACCTTTCCGCTACAAACAAGGGGGCATCCGGCGCGCCGAGCGGCGTCACTTCATTCCAGATCGCGAATTTCGAGACCCTGTTTGTTACTACGACCAACAACGTGTTTGCCAACATCGGCGGCTATAACGTGGACTTCGATTGGGGGCTGCCGTTTCACCTTGGACGCAATGTCTGCATCGGGATCGAAGGAAAGGCCTCCAGCCTGGGCACAGGACCTTACTGGGCGTATTGAACGAACGAACCCTGCTGCTCCGTCATATGATTCGCTCATCTTCATCAGCTCATCTTCGACTGAGCCCATGCACGGTTAACGATTGTAATCCTCTACCCGGCCCCAGAATCCGATTTCAGCTACTTCGGGAAGTGACACATCACCTGGCACGAGCTGTCTGGTCAGCATGAGCTCTTGGACAGCTGATGCAATCCCGCGCTTCAGTCTTGCGGCTCGTGGCTTATTCTTTCAGATTGCGCCATTTTCCTGTATAGTACGCCGGAAATGAGCCTTGAGATCCAGATACTTTTCGCCCTGTTCCTCGATTTGCTCTTCGGGGACCCCCGCGGCTTCCCCCATCCGGCGAGGATGGTGCAGCGCTTTGCCCTTGCCCTGGAGCCTTCAGTGAGACGGATGATCCAGTCGCCCCGGGAGGCGGGGGTGCTGGCCGCCGTCATGGTTATCGGCCTTGCGGGCCTTGCGGCCTGGGGGCTGTTGAGGCTTGCGGCCTCCATCCACCCCTGGGCGTATACGGCCCTCTCGATCTGGCTCATCTACGGGGCCCTCTCAGCGCGGGCACTGGCCGATCAGAGCGCCGAGGTATGCCGGGCCCTCGAGGTGAAAAACCTCGTCCTGGCGAGAAAGCGCGTCTCCGAGATGGTCGGGCGCGACACGGATCGCATGGACGGCGAGGAGACCGCCCGGGCGTCCATCGAGAGCGTGGCCCGCCACAGCGTCGACGGCGTCATCGCCCCGCTCATCTGCGCCTTCCTCTTCGGCCCCCTGGGCGCCTTCCTCTACAAGGCCATCGACGCCCTCGATGAGGCTTTCGGCCGTAAAAACGAGCATTACTATGATTTCGGCAGGTTTTCCGCCTGGCTGGGCCGGCTGGCCAACTGGATCCCTGCGCGCGTTGCGGTCTGGTTCATGGCGATCTCGGCAATGCTTTTGGGAATGAGGCCCCTTGCGGCGCTGCGCATCAGCCGCCGCGACGGGTCGGTGCAGGCAAACCCCAATGCAGGGCTCCCCGAAGCAGCCATGGCGGGGGCCCTGGGGGTGCAGCTGGGCGGCCCCGTCTTCCGGGACGGCAAGTTCGACCCCGAGCCCTTCATGGGCGACCCCGTGCACCATCTCGAGCCGGGACACATCCGGCAGGCCAATGCCCTCCTGTTCGCCATGACCATCATTGCCGCCACGGTCTTCGCCCTGCTCCGCAAGGGCCTCCTGGCGATCTATTCATAGGCCTGAGCGGCCCCGATTTTGCAGTAAATCATTTAAAAAACCGGGGCGGCAACGTCCCGCAAACAGGTGATGCCGACATGATCGACTGCCCACGGATTGTCATCGGAGGAACGGAGAGCGGCGCCGGAAAGACGTCGATCACCCTTGCCCTCGTTGCGGCCCTTCGCCGCCGGGGGGCGCGGGTCCAGACCTTCAAGGTGGGGCCCGACTTCCTCGACCCCTCTTACCTTGCCATCGCCTCGGGAAGGCCCTGCTACAACCTCGACGGCTGGATGATGGGACGCGATTACGTGGAAAAGCTCGTTGCGCGCACCACGGCCGATGCCGATATCGCCGTCATCGAAGGCGTCATGGGGCTCTTCGACGGGGCCGAGACCGACAGCCTCGAGGGGAGCACGGCCGAGATCGCCTCCTGGCTCAAGGCCCCTGTGATCCTCGTGGCCAACGTCCACGGCATGGCCCGAAGCCTTGCCGCCGTGGTCAAGGGCTTTGCCACCTTCGAGCGAAAGGTGAAGGTCTCCGGGGTCATCGCCAACCACTGCGGCTCCGTGCGCCACGGGATCATGCTCGCCGAGGCGCTCCAGGCCTCGCGTCTGCCGCCGATGGTGGCCGCCGTGCCCCGGGGGGCGCTCCCGGAGCTGCCGAGCCGGCACCTGGGCCTGGTCACGGCCGACTCGCGCAACCTCCCGCCCGAGACGCTCGAGGCGCTGGCCGATGCCTTCGAGCACTATTCGGCATTAAGCGAGATCGTCAACATGGCCCGCAGCGCGCCTTTTCTTTACGTGGAGGCCCCTGAGAGGAAGGGGATTGCGGAGCGGGTGCGCCTCGGCGTGGCCCACGACGCGGCCTTTCACTTCTACTACCGGGATCTGCTGGACGAATTGGAAGATTCCGGCTGCAGTATCGTCCACTTCTCACCCGTTGCAGGCGGAGGCTTGCCCGAAGGGCTTGATGCCCTCTACATTGGCGGAGGCTACCCCGAGGAAAAGGCGGCGGAGCTTTCGGCAAACGAGCCCATGCTCGCCGCCGTGAGGGAGTTTGCGAAGTCCGGGCGGCCCATTTACGCCGAGTGCGGGGGCCTCATGTACCTCTGCAGGGATCTGGAGACGGCGGACGGGAAGCGATATCCCATGGCGGGGCTTCTCCCGGCGGGGACAATGATGCACAAAGGACTTCAGGCGCTTTCCTACGTGGATGTGACCCTCAAGGCAGACTCCCTCTGGGGTCTTGCGGGAGAGAGTGTCCGGGGTCACGAGTTTCACCACTCGACGCTCACGGCAAATCCCGCAGGTCTCGAGGGCTGGCGATCCGTATACAGCATGAAGAAGAGCCGGGCCGATGCGCCTGTCGAGGAGGGCTTCCAGAAGGGGAACATCCTGGCCGGCTACGCCCACCTCCACCTGCCGAGCCGCCCTGCGGCGCTGGAGCACTTTGTCCAATTCTGCGAGAAGCAAGAAAACGACAAAACGGTCTGCAGCCTCGACATCCGGGACGCCTGAGGCTCTGAGGCATCCTGATCAGGCTGATCAGGTCATAAATCGGCAAGATAAAGAGGGCTCATCAACCGGATGGGCCCTCTTTATTGCTGCGGGGATCGATTGCTCATTACTTGTGCTGATGCTTGCTATTTCTTTCTCCCCTCTTCGACAGCCTCCTGGTCGGCCGTCTCCTCCATTTCGTGCAACCGCGTGTAATAGTCGGGGTACTCCTGGAGGTGGTCCATTGTGATCTCAAGGGCCGTATATTTGTCTGTCGTGTGCTCCTGCTCGACTTTGATTCCCATGATCAGCTGGTCGAGATCGAAGTCCGTCACCCGATTGCCATCGGCGCGGCCGCCCTTGAGCTTCTGCTTGTAGGTCTTGATGTCGATACCGTGGGCCTTCTTGATCGCCGCCCGGTACTCCTCGAACTTCTTCTGGTCCGCTGCGGGCGCCGCCGACGCGCCGATCGAAAAGACAAATGTGAAAGCAACGATCAGGGCCACCGACAGCATGAGCCGACATAAAATCCGTCTGTTCATATCCCGTCCTCCTTTCGCGTGATCATATGGGAAGAGTTTAACCCTCTTTGCCATTTTTTTCACCCGGAACTTTATCCGGCCACTGCCGGTAAAGGGGCCCAGGTTGCCGAGATCGGTTTTCCGGCGATCCCGGTGCGGATGTTGCAAGGAAGGAGATGCCGCCCCGGAGGGCGAGAAAACCATCCTGCAGGACCGGGACATGCCGTTTTTCCGTCTAGCTGCCGCAACCCTGACCATCGTTCTCGTACTGTCCTGCGGGCCCAGCCCGTCGGGCCGGGACGGCTCCCCGATCAACGTCCTGGAGCCGCCGTCGATGGAAAAGCAGGAGCCCGGGGTCGTAAAGGTTTCAAAGGACGGCTACGACATCTCCATCACGCAGAAAGCCGCCTACACGGTGCGAGGGATCGTGGTCGGCAGGGAGAATTACCACTCGGGCTGGAACTCGCTCATCTCGCCCGCCGACGTGGCCCTGTGCTGGGGAGAGCTCGCCGAGAACGGGACACACAAGCGGCTCAAGTGGTCGCAGGGCAACCGGTGGTACTTCTGGCGTGCAGGCGAGGAGTTCGGCTACAACAACGACTTCGTCGCCGTTCACAGCTCGAACAACCACCTGATCCCCGCCACCCCGAATCTCGCGAAAGCCGTCAGGAGCCTGAAGGAAGGCGACGCCGTGGAAATGACGGGGCACCTCGTGGATGTGACGGCCGTGAAAAAATCGGAGAATTATTTCTGGAACTCGTCGACTTCCACGGCGGACCGCGGCGACGGCTCCTGCGAGGTCATCTACATCACGCGCCTCAAGATGCATGGAAAGGTTTATCAATGAAAATCAAAAATACCCCCGGGATAAAGAGGTGTCAATGATCCGATCGATTGCTGTTCTGCTGACCCTGAGCCTATTTTTCATGCCGGCCGTCTTTGCCGCGGGCCCCCCAGAGGCCATGACGCCCGAGCACCTGGCCGGAACGTACGAGAAGCTGGTGAAGATGAAGGCCGGTGCGACCGACGAGATCCGGAGTCTGGATCGGGCAATCGAGCAGAACAACCGGACCATTGCGAAGTCCGAGGACCTCATCCGGCAGGCAAAGGCAAAGGGAAATGCCGAGGCGGAGCAGATCGGACGCCAGGCCCGGAGCAAGGCCCTGGAGGCAAAGAAGAAAAACGAAGCCGCCCGGGCCGCGGCCGAGACGAGAAGGAAACGCGCCGACGATGCAATGCAGACCGTGAACTCACTCATGGCGAAGGCTTCGCCCGACGGGACCGTGCCGAAGGTCGATTGCGCCGCCCTGATCAGGCGGTGGCAGAACGACCCCACGAGGAAGGCCTTGCAGGACTGCGAATGCTTCGATCCGGAGCGGCCGCCAATGTGCGTCCCGAAGGGGACAAAGATGCCCGAGTTGAAGGAGGAGGTATACAGCTTCTACTGGATCATCGATTTCCGCACTGCGGAAGGGCAGATGAACATCACCGATGGCTCCCACACGGGAAAGTACAAGACTTACGATGCGGCCCTCAGGGGCTGCCAGGATGAGGCCCGGAGGGCTCTCGATCCGATCGATCAGGTCGTCAACCTGATCTGCATGCCCACCGTATGGCCGGAGTCGCCCCAGGTCAAGGCGACCGCGGCCCCCGCCGGAACTGAGACAGGGCAACCTCTGAAGCTGAGTCCACAAAGAAAGGGCCCGATCGTCGTGATCGGGCTCTACTTGTTTCCGGTTCTTTCGCCGTTGCCGGACCTGTCGAATTACCGCCTGCCTCTCCCACCGGACGGCGCGTTCCTGGACGGTCGGCGCCGGGCGTCGCCCGCCTGCGCGGGAGCGGCATCCTCGGCCAGCATCACGTTCAATTTCTGAATCACCTCGTTCAGGTTCGGACCCGTGACCGTGCCCACGTGATCGCCGTTCCGGTAGAGCAGCGTCGTGGGGATGGTCGTGATCTTGAGCTTCTTCGCCAGCTCCGGGTTCTCATCCACGTTGATGTTGACGAACTTCACTTTCCCCCGGTAAGAACCCCAGCATCCGCATGGATATACCTGTTCATGGTCATGCAGTCCGTATTGTAGGCCGTGCAGAGGACGGCCGCCACGGGGATCTTCGACTGGGCCACCTCGGCCCCGAGATCTCCGCCGTCGATCTCCTGGAACAGCGCCTTGTTGCCGAAGGGCTCGGTACGCTTGAAGCTCACCTTCACCGGCTGCACCCCTCTCACCACGTCCATCGTGCAGGTCGAGCCGGGTGCGCCGTCGAGCAACTCGCTGAACTGCAGCAGCGTGAGGCCCTTCGTCGGCTTGCCGTCCACGGCGACGATCTTGTCGTTCTCCTTGAGGCCCGCCGCCGCGGCCGGCGAGGTGGGGTGAACGCTCCGGAGATAGAAACCGTCGGGAAGGGCTACCGCCGCCATGCCGATGGAGCCCGACTTGCGCGACCAGGCCCGCATCTTTTCCAGCTCCGCGATCTCCGCCTTCACCTTCGCCGCATCGGGCGCATTCGGGGCAAAGGCCAGGTAGCGGTTGTAGGCGTCGATGGCCTGCTTGGTCCTGCCGCGCGTCATGGAGAGGGTCTTGCCGAGGAAGTAGTAGACTTCGGGAGAGTCCGGGGCGATCTTGGCCGCCGCCTCGAACTCCCCCACGGCCCTGTCGAAATCCGACGGCGTTTTCGCCTTCTCGATGGCGTCGATCCCGGCAAGCAGGTGTTTCTTCGCCGCCTCCGGGATGCCCTGCTGGGCCCAGGCCGGGGCCGCACAAAGCAAAAATGCCATCATCACAAGCAGAATCTTCGTCCCCATTCTCCATCTCCCTTTTCCTGTCTTGGAATGTTTTCTTTCATCGCGATGCTCCGTATCTTCACTGAGTCACCTTCCCGCCGGCCGATGCGCCTGCATTTCCCTGCCCGGCGCGTGCCTTCAAGTCGTTGAGGCCCTTCAGTTCGTTTTGCGCCTTGTTGAGCTCCTCCGAGGCCTTGCGGTCTTCTTCCCGTGCCTCTTCGAGGGCTTTTTTCGCCTCGGCAAGCAAGGTGTCCGCCTCCTGCTTCTCTTTCGGATCCCTGGTGCTCTGACTCTTCTTCTCCAGGGTCACGACCTCGGCGCTTTTCTTCTCGGCTGTGGCCTTTGCTTTCTCCGTCCGCCCCTGCAGGTTGGCGATGAGGGGCGTAAGCCGCTTCTCCTCTTCGATCACGCGCACCTGGATGTCATCACCCGGCATCGGGACCCAGGTCGGGGCTGGCGGTTCGGGGACCTGGGGGACTCCCCCGCATGGCATGCCGGGACGGATTTGCCCTCCCGGGCCGCGATGGAGTAGTCGGCGTAGCTTTTCGCACTGGCCCGATCGCCCCTCTGGGCTGCCTGGCCTGCCCGGGCAGCCCAGCAGTCGCTCAGCGCCTGCCAGTTCGTGCCCCCGGAGGCGTTCAGGCGGTTGCGCAGATCGCTCGCCAGGGAGCCTTTGCCCCGGTCGAATTGCTGCTGCTGCAGCACGGCGGCCGCCTGTTCCATGGCGGCAATCTGCGCGCGCTGTTTCGCGGCATCTTCCTCCTGCTTCCGCTGCGCCTCAAGCACCGCAGGATCGGGCTGCTGAGTCTGCCCGGCAGTCGATTGCCCGCTGGGGGGCCGATAGGTCGGCGCGGGGGCGACGTATGGCTTCGGGGGGTCGAACCCGCTGCAATAGGAGTTATTCGACTCGAACCCGGGACGCGATGTCCGGTAGGATTCGCATTGGGATTTCGTGGCGAAATTACCCCTGCCGCCATAGCCGAACATCTTCGCCGCCTTGCCGGAGTAGTGGATCTGCCAGCCGGCAAGGGCATCCTGCGCCGGAATCAGCGCGAGGACGAACAGGAATATCCAGAATCGTGTGAATCTCTTCTTCATGTCATGCCTCTTTCATTCTATTTTCCCAATCTCAATCCATAAACTGCAGCGCTGCCCCCGTCACTTTATTGCCGTCGTGCCTTACCTCGCAGACGTAGCGGCCGAAGACAGCGGAGCTGGTCACAAAGACGGCCCCCTCCCTGGCGGGGACCACGGCAACCCGGGTCGGGAACCGGAGTCCTTCTGCGCGGGCCTCGTCCCGGGCCTGCTCGATGGTGGCTCCCGGCGCAAGCCCCGTGCAGTACCGCTCGACGGCCTGCCGGCCCAGCACCCAGGAGATCGCCGTCCAGCCGATCCAGAGGCATGTAAGCGCCGCCAAAAGTCCGACAACAAAGCGCCGGTTTTTGGGACGCCCGCTCTTCGTCTTCTTGTCCTGCATGCAACTCCATCCTTTCCGTCCGATGCGAAAACATCGGGCCCGGGGCCTCACCTGCCGCGATCAGCCCATCCCCGCAGGCATTGAAAATGCGGGCCATTCTTTCTTCTCTACCGGTGGCGTCAGTATTGCATTGCTTCCACCGGCTGATGAACGGGTCGGGCTGTCGCCCCGTCGCAATCGGCAAGCCGGGAAAAGGGCATGCAATATTTCTACCGGAAGCCCATCGATCGCACGCTTTTTTATTGTGCCCGGCAGAGGGCACCCGAAGCAGCCGGGAGGGACAATTTCGGGAAGCCATCAGGGGCAACAGAGCGTAAAGTTTTTACGCCTGCCGACCGATGATACCCGTTAGCGGCAATGGATGGATCTGCGCAGAAACTCTCCGAAGCAAGGGGGTTTTCGCGATATACTCAGGCAATGGAAGGAGAATTTATGGCAGTGTCGCATCGTCGTTTCGTCGTCTGTGCTTTGGGGATCTTCATCCTTATGTTGACCCTGTCAGGCACCGCCTTTGCCCAGAGCGGGTGCAAACAGCAGTGCGTGAGAGAGACCGTCAAGTGTGTCCAGTACGACACGCAGTGTGCCCAGTACCAGAATCGATGCGCCCGATACGACACCAAGGGCCGGTGCCTGCAACAGCAGCAGGTCTGCGTGCAGAAGAAACAGGTCTGCGTGCAGCAGCAGAAGGTCTGCACCCAGTACCAGACGGTCTGTCCACCGCAGCAGGGCAAAACGGGCAACGCATTCCAGCAGCTCCAGAAAATCGAAAAGGGACAGGGCGGATTTGACTGAGAGGCGCTTATGGCGTCAACAAACGGACCTGATCCTGAAAGGTATCGCAACAAGGGCACACCCTGTGAGGGATGTGCCCTTGTTGTTTGCGGGGAATCGAATCGCACCTTCGATTCCTGTCGTCACAATGCTGCCCGTTGCTCCTTCACCTCACTTGAAACCCGCAAGCCCCGGGTGATGACGACGGCGCCAGCGATGGCGGCCGTGAGGACGCCGGTGAAGGCCCCCCAGCCAAATTCCTGGTAGATCAACCCGGGCAGCCAGGAGCCCAGCGCCGCCCCCGTGTAGTAGATGGAGATGTAGAGGCCGTTGGCAACGGCCCGGTTTTCCGTGGCGAGCTTGTTCATCGTCCCCATGGCGACGGCATGCACGAAGAACATCCCCCCGCACATGACGAACATGATGACGAAGATCCCCGAGCCGCTGGGCACATTGATGAGGAGCATGGAGATTCCGAAGAGCACGAGCCCGATCGTCATCGCCCGCCTCTCCCCGCCGCAAAGCCCGATGATCCTCGTCGCCCCCACCGACATGACGATCCCCATCAGGAACCCCGAGTACATCATCGAGATGACGAAGGCCGTGTATGAGGGGTCGATCTCCTTGAGCCGGAAGGGCAGAAACGTGAGCAGGGCCATAAAGGCAAAGAAGATCGTGAAGGCCACGGCATAGAGCCGCGCAATGTCGCCGTTTCGAAGGATCGGCATGACGGCCGAGAGGCGGACGGACGACATGGACAGGCGCGAGTCGGCCTTCATCCTCATGACGCCAAAGATACAGCCGACCAGTGCGACGGCAATCAGGAAGAAGGTGTAGCGCCAGCCCGCATTCGTCGCGACCCAGCCCGACAGCACGCGGCCCATGAACCCGCCGAAGATGTTGGCCGCCACGAAGTAGGTCATGGCACGCTGGATGTGCTCCCGGTCAACCGTGTAGGCAAGGTACGAGGTGATGGCGGCAAGGATCGCCGGCACGCAGGCCCCCTGGAATAGCCGTGCGGTGAGAAGCAGGCCGTAGGAATCGGCAACCCCGAAAGCGACCTGCAGCAGCGCGAGGATCCCGAGTGTGATCAGCAGCATCCGCTTGGCGGGCTGCGATTCCAGGAGAAGAATAGAACAGGCAAAAGCAGGAAGAGGCGATATAAGAAGGTGTAGCGCCAGCCCGCATTCGTCGCGACCCAGCCCGACAGCACGCGGCCCACGAACCCGCCAAAGATGTTGGCCGCCACGAAGTAGGTCATGGCACGCTGGATGTGCTCCCGGTCAACCGTGTAGGCAAGGTACGAGGTGATGGCGGCAAGGATCGCCGGCACGCAGGCCCCCTGGAAGAGCCGTGCGGTGAGAAGCAGGCCGTAGGATTCGGCAACCCCGAAAGCGACCTGCAGCAGCGCGAGGATCCCGAGTGTGATCAGCAGCATCCGCTTGGCGGGCTGCGATTCCAGGAGAAGACCATAGAACAGGGGGGCAAAGCTCAGGGGCAGCAGCACCGCCGTCATGAGCAGGGCCCCGCCGGAGGTCGTCTGGCCGAATTCCCCGGCCAGAAGCGGCAGGATGGGCTGCGGCGCATAGATCGACGCATAGACGGCCACAGTTGTGATGAGGACAAACAGGATATCGCGCAGGAGCATCGGGAGTTTATGCCCCCGATTCGCCCGGCATGCAACTTTTTTTTACGGCCTCCGCGCCGAGGCTGACCCGGCTTGACTTGTCGTTCAGGCTCTGTTAGCAATTAAAGATACTTACCGCCGGGCGCGGCCGGGCGGGAATCGAAAGGAGAACGAAACCATGGCAGCAAAGCAGTGGCAGACACCGCCTGCAATGCAGATCGACGCGGCAAAGAACTACCGGGTGACGATCGAGACAACGAAGGGCACGATCGTCCTCGAGCTCTATCCCCAGCATGCCCCCAAGACAGTGAACAACTTCGTCTTCCTGGCAAAGGAAAGCTATTACGACGGTGTCGTGTTCCACCGGGTAATCGACGATTTCGTCATCCAGGGGGGCGACCCCACGGGCACGGGGCGCGGCGGACCCGGTTACCAGTTCGAGGATGAATTCAAGGGAAATCCCCTGAAGCACGGCACGGGTTTCATCTCCATGGCCAATGCGGGGCCCGGCACCAATGGGAGCCAGTTCTTTGTCACCCACTCCCCCCAGCCGCATCTGGACGGGAAGCACACGGTGTTCGGGAAGGTGGTCGAGGGGATGGACGTGGTCAACGCAATCCGGCAGGGCGACAAGATGGTGAAGCTGTCCGTAGAAGAGGTTTAGTCCCGACAACAAGGGGGGGTGACATGATCGAGTTTTTCAAAAGCGCGAAGTTCAAGGGTATCGTGGCAACGATTCTGATCTGCATCCTGGTCCCGCTGTACAGCTACTTCGTCTCCGACACGGTTGTGACGCGGATCAACGATGCGCAGATGAACATGGTCGACGGGAAATTCATGATCGCAACCGAATACAATCCCCTGGTCAATTCCGATGCGAAGTACCGTTTCAAGTTCGACTCGGGAACCATCCAGAACGATGCCGTCCGGCTCAAAGGCAAGCAGGTCAAGATCTGGAAGTACGGCTGGCGCATCCCGATTTTATCCATGTACGAAAACGTGGTGAAGATCGAGGAAGTGAAGTAATCCGCCGGTCCGGCAGGAAACGGCAAAATCTATTGCGACAGGGTGATAAACGGGCGGCGCCGCCTCGAGGCGCTGCCCGTTTTTTACTGACGCGCAGCGGCGCAGGGCGAGAACGAATATTGCAGGAATAGTGCGTTTGAAGACGGGGGCACCCTCCGGGGCAAACCCGAATCATACCGGCCCCGAGAATATCTGGAGATCATGAAAACGACAATGAAAGAATCTTCCTCGACAGCCCTGCTCGTGCTCTCGGCCCTGTTTCTCGCGCCGGGCTTGCTTATCCTCTCACCCGACGGGAGGCTCTTCTGCCTCTTGCTTGCGGGGCTCGTCTCGGTGATCGTCCTCATCGCCGGCCCGTCCCGGAAGAAAAGAATCGCCGCGTGCATCGGTCTTCTCCTTGCCGTTACCCTTGCGATCCCGACCTGGTCGGAGTATCGGGCGCACTCCGATACCTGGAAAAAGCACGTCTTGCGGCCGCAGGAGCAGAATAGCAAACAGGGATTGCCTGCTGCCCGCTAAAGTTAGGGCCGATAAACACGATATATAGCCTGAGCGGCCCTGAGCGGGACACCGGGACCGACTCAGCCATCAGGGGGTCATTCAAGACGGGGCCAAGAAGAGCGAGAAGAAAGAGTCAGAATAAGCGGAACAACCCGGTAAGATGAAAACGGCAGGGCCACGATGAGCCCTGCCGTTTTTTTGCGCAACCCCCCGCACTCTTTCGCGGGGGGACACGATCAGGCGATGCGGTAGAGGACAAGCCCGCCCCGCTCATCCGTCCTCACATGACCCTTGTCCATCAGTTCCACGATATGGACGTAGGTCTCGTTGAGGGCGAGGAACTGGTCGAACTCGGGAAGCTCCGTCCCGAAGATGACGCCGGAGACCTCGAAGGCCGTCTTCTCTTTTCCCTGGAGCGCCTCGACGATCAACTGCGTCCTCTCTGCATGATGCTCCCGGATCTCGTCGACGCGCTTCGGCAAATCGGGGAAAGGCTCCCCGTGAGCGGGGTAGACCATCCGGACGGGCAGGTCGCGGATGGCGCCCAGGGATTCGAGAAAGCTCTTGAGCGGCCGGTACTCGAGCCGGAAGATGTCGGGGCTGAGATTGGGCGTGATGTCGGGCAGGATGTGATCTCCGGCAAGAAGAATGCCCTCGTCGGGAAAATAGAAGCACATCTGGCCTGCCGTGTGGCCCGGCGCGGGGATGACCTCGAAGGTCCTGTCGCCCAGGGTGATCTTTTCGCGGGGCTCCAGGTGGCTGCCCACCCGGAAGGGAATCGTGGCTTTCCGGAAGACGGCCATCAGCTTGACCAGCGTGTCCATGGCCTTTTGCGGGAGGCCCTGCGGGAGGAAGAAGTTCCGTGCCCGCTCGACGAGTTCCTCGTGCCTGTTGTTGTACTGCAGGCGCATCTCGTCGGCAGCCGAGAGGCGGACCGCGGCGCCGGAGAGCTTCTGGATCCTGCCGGCGATCCCGCAGTGATCGGCGTGGAAGTGCGTGAGGAAGATGTGGTCGATGTCTTTTGTCGTCTTCCCCAGGGTCGCCAGCGCCTCGTCGAGCACCTTGTACGTCTCGGGGATGTTCATGCCCGTGTCGAAGAGGGCCACCCTTGCCTTCGTGCAGCAGGGCATAAACGTGGACGTGACGAAGGCGGAAAGGCATGGGCAGGGTGATCCGGTAGAGGTCGGGCAGGATTCGGTCGATCAATTCAATGGCTCCCGGCTGAGACGTTTTAACGCGCCAGTTCGTACCCCAGTTTTCGCGCCTTGTCCAGGATCGCCTGCGGCAGATCCTGCTTTTCGTGCAGGGCGGCCTTCCCGATGAAAAGCGTGCCCGCCGGTTTTGCGCCCAGGGTCTGCGCGGCGCGCTTCAGGCCGCCCAGCGAGCGGGTGAAAATCCGCCCGAGGGCGGCGGGCATGGCGCTCGAGGTGACGAGCACGGCCTTGATGCCCCGGTCTTTCACCCTTGTGACGGGCCCCGGTTTCCCCCAGGGCCAGAAGGCGTAGCACACGAGCCGTTCCATGAAGCGCTGCGTCACCGCCGTGACGCCGAAGAAATTTACAGGCGATGCCAGGACGAGGCCGTCGGCCGCCTCGATCTTCTTCAATATCTCTTCCATGTCGTCCGGGTTGGACGCAAGTCCCCCTCTGCGGACCTTCCTGCTGCGTGCATTTGCGGCAGTTCCGGCAGAACTCAATGCGGGATTCGATGAGACGGATCCTCTCCGTCTCGGCCCCCTTCTCGGCCGCTGCCTGCAGAATCGCATCGACGGCGCGTTCGATGGTGCCGTCCCTGCGATAGCTTCCGATGATTGCGACGATCTTCTTGGCCATGACGTCACGCGTCGACGCGTTCCCCTGCGCACGAGAAACAGTTGAATCGTTTCTGTAAAATCCCCCTCATCCCCCTTTTACAAAGGGGGAAGATTTAGACCCCCTCCTTTGGAAAAGGAGGGCTGGGGAGGATTTTAAAGCGCTGTTTCTTCCATGAATAACCCCGGACAAAGTCGGGGTCCGTGGCCCGAGATGGACTGCGTGACGCAGGTGTAGCATAACAGGGCCGTTAAATAAACCGTCATATGCGGCGGCCGTCGCACCTCAAGGCTGATACTCCCGCGGCGTTTCCTCGCCGCGCAGGATACGCAGCGCCCCTGCGGCCATGGCCTCCATCTCGTCCTCGCCCGGGAAGATAAAGACGGGCGCGATGAACCTCGTCCGCTGCCGGACCCACCCGGTCAGCATCTCCGAATGGGCAAGCCCGCCCGTCAGGACAACGCCGTCGACCTTGCCCGCCAGGACGGTCGCCATGGCGCCGATGTCCTTGGCGATCTGGTAGGCCATTGCCTGAAAGATCAGCTCCGCTTTTGCGTCGCCCTTCCTGATGGCCTCCTCGACCTCGACGGCGTTCGTCGTCCCGAGGTAGGCCGCAAGGCCCCCCTGGCCGACGAGCTTTCTCGCAAGATCCTTCGGGCTCAGGACGGCCCGATTGGGCAAGCTCGAGAAGGTCCTGCGTCGGCAGGGCCCCCGCCCGCTCCGGCGTGAAGGGGCCTTCGCTCAACCCGTGCGTGCAGTCGATCACGAGCCCCCTGCAGTGGGCGCCGATCGTGATGCCGCCGCCGAGGTGGGCGACGACGAGGTTGACGTCCTCGTAGCGCTTCTTCATCTGCCGTGCCGCCTTGCGCGCGGCGGCCTTCTGGTTGAGGGCGTGAAAGGCGCTTTTCCGTTCGATCTCGGGCAGCCCCGACACACGGGCCAGGGGTTGGAACTCGTCGGTGCTCGGCGGGTCGATCACGACGGCGGGCATGCGATGCTTCCGCGCCAGGCCCAGGGCCATCGAAGGCCCCAGGGCCGAGGGGTGCTTGCCGTATCGGCCCTCCATGAGATCGTCGCACATCGCCTCATCGATGGTGTAGGCGCCGGCCGGCCCCGGACGGCCCAGGCCCCCGCGGCTGATGACGAGATCGACCTGGCTCATGTCGATTGCGTTTTTCTCGATGAATTTCCGGAGGCCCTCCTCGCGAAGGGGCAGTTGCTCCCCGAGGCCCTCGTACCGGGAAAGGTCGGCGGCGCTATACGTAATCGATTCCTGTACGAGCCGCTCCGAGTCCCGGTAGAAGGCGACCTTGGTGGACGTGGAGCCGACGTTGATGGCCAGGATGTGGCGTGTCTTTTCCATGATCTAGAACCTCCCGCAGAGAAGGACGGCAAGCTCGATTTCCGTCAGCCGGTTCTCCGCCGGAACGAAGGGGAGATTCAGCACGACGGGGTGGCTCACCCCCATGAGGGCGCAGGCCATGGGGGTCTTGCCGATGAAGACCGAGAGTTCGGCCATGAGGAGTCCCGCCTCGACATTGGGCACGAGGTAGATGTCGCCCTGCCCCGTGACGGAGCTGTGGACGCCCTTGCGGGTGGCGGCCCTGCGGCTCACGGCGCAGTCGATGTCGAGGGGCCCCTCGAGGGTGACGTCGCCGAACTGCCCCCTTTCGGCCATCTTCGAGAGGATCGCCGCATCCAGTGTGGAGGGGATGGCGGGGTTGACCTGCTCGATGGCCGACAGCGCCGCGATCTTCGGGGAGTCAAATCCCAGCACGCGGGCCAGGCGGATGACATTTTCCGTGATGGTGACCTTTTCGACAATCGAGGGGAAGCTGTTGATGTAGGTGTCCGTCGCCATGGTCACGCGCTCGACACCGGGCGGGTCGAAGACGGAGACGAGGCTTGCGACCCTTTCTTTCAGCAGGCCCTTCTCCTTGTCCAGGACCGCCTGGAGGAATCGATTCGGGTCCAGGGACCCCCGCATCAGGATGTCCGCCTCGCCCTTTTTCAGCATGTCGATCGCAAGGGCGAGGGCCCGCATGGCGTCGGGCTCTTCGATGATTTCGATTTCGGAGGCCTTCTTTCCAAGCCCTTTCACCCAGGACGACAAGGCGTCGCTCGAGCCGATGACGATGGGGGAGACCAGGCCTTCCGCCAGGGCGGCGGACAGGGCGCCGAAATCCATCGCGGCCGGGACGGGCGCAACGACGACCCTCTTTTTGCCTTTTGCCTTTGCCTCTTTACGGATCTGATCGAAGCTCGTCATCATGATGCCGTCCCTCCCTTGATCTGCTCGGCCACGGTGACCCCCGCGGCGATCTCGCCGAGGATGGAGTCCTGGAAATCCGATCGCGAGGGGATGATGACGGGCCCCCGGGAGCTCATGACCAGGGAACGTCGCCGGACGTTTTTGAGGGCAAAGTCGAGCTTGACGAGGATGTTGCCCGTCGCGAGGTTGGGGACGAGCATGATGTGGGGGAAGTCCGCCTTGCCGATGTCGATGCCGTCCAGGCGAAAGACCTTTCCCCCCGGGCAGAAGATGTCCAGAAACGAGGTGGCCTCCATCACCTCGCAGGAATCGAGATCGCCCGCAGCGGCCGCTTTTTTCAGCTCGAGGTAGTCCTGGTAGGAAGGGATGTCGCCGTTGATCTCCCTCTTGCCCGAGAGGACGCAGATCTTCGGCCGCGGGTAGCCCAGCAGGTGAAAGAGAAAGACGGCATTGCGCAGGATCTCGGCCTTGGCGCGGTAATCGGGCGTGATGTTGACGCCCGTGTCGGTGAAGCAGGTCAGGTGGTCGAGGCCTTCGATGTCCCACATGGATATGACGCTGACGACCTTCCCCTTGCCGACCTTCGATTCCTCGCGGATGATGGCCCGGTAGATGTAGGCCGTCGGGATCTGCCCCTTGCCGGCGATGTCGACCTCGCCGGAGAAGAGCATGGAGATGCCGAGATCGGCGATGGCCTGGCGGCTCTTCTCGTAGATCTTCTCCGTCCCGCTGATGTCGTAGTGCACCTGGTCGGCCAGCCGCTCCATCTTCTCCCGATCGCCGATGAGAATGGGCTGGGTGTAGCCCTCCTCGGCGCTCTTTTTGACGGCCATCATGAACTCCTCGTCCTCGGGAGCCAGCACCACGAGCCTCTTCGGCCCTTTTTCGGAGGCCAGCCTGTCCATGTCTCGGAATGAGCGGATCATCTCTCCCCCTCCCTGTCTTTCATCCAGGCTCCTTTCGCTCTCAACCCATTCCCGGTTTGCCGCCAAATAAAAAACCCCGCCTCTTTCCGGGAAGCGGGGTTTTGAATGTCGTCACTCCAAGGGTGCCCGGATCATCCCACCTGGATGGAGAGGAAGATCTGCAGCGTCATCTGCTGGATCTGATCCTGCAGCTCCTCGATCTGGTCGATGTGCCGGTCTTCGTCCTTGAGGATCTTCTCGAGGATTTCGCGGGTGGCGTAATCCTTCACCTCCCCGGCGAGGATGATGGCTTCGTTGTAGGACTTGATGGCGCCCATCTCGAGGCCGCGGTCGCCGGCCAGCTGCTTGGGCACATCGGCGCCGATCGACATCTTGTTGTACTTGCTCACGGTGGGGCTCCCCTCGAGGAAGAGGATCCGCCCGATGAGCTGCTCTGCGTGCTTCATCTCGTCGATGGCGCGTTTCTCAAAGGCCTCATGCAGCTTCTTGTAGCCCCAGTTATTGGCCATCTCGGAGTGGACCATGTACTGATTGATGGCGGTCAGCTCGTCGGCGAGAAGGTCATTCAGTGTCGCGATCAGCTTGGGATTTCCTTTCATATTTCTCCTCCTTCATGAAGATAGTCTTAAGATTTTCTCATGGATTATAGACGAAAAAACGAAATCTGTTGGGAAATTATTGATGGACCTTTTTGCCCTCCCTTCATGCGTCCATATGGCATGATGTTTGCTCAACCACAACCTGATTACTGCCCAAAAGCACGGGCGACTGCCATGGACAATCTGAAAATCCTGATCGCGGAAGACAACAGTTTCAGCCGGAAATTCTACGACAATTACATTTCGGGCAAAGTCTTCGACAAGCGGTTTGCCGAAAACGGCAGAGAAGCACTGGAAATCTATACGGAGTGGCGTCCCGATATCATCCTGCTCGATCTCATGATGCCCGTCATGAGCGGCCAGGAAGTCCTGCAGGAGATCCGCGAGACCCGGAAAGATCTTGCGACCACCGTCATCATCTCGTCTTTGTCCTCCCACAAAGATGACGTCTCGGTCTGTGCCCACTACGGGGTGCAGGGATACCTGGTGAAGCCGCTCAACCCCAAAGAGATCAGCAAGATTCTCCTTCAGCTCTACAAGAAGGCAAATCCCAGGAAGGCCGCCGACATCGTGGCCCTCATGCAGTACCTGTAACCCCCCTACACGTTGCCCAGGGTCGCCTCGATCTCTCCCCGCACAGCCCCGTCACTGCC
Source organism: uncultured delta proteobacterium (assembly GCA_963802225.1). Lineage (GTDB taxonomy): Bacteria > Desulfobacterota > Syntrophia > Syntrophales > UBA2192 > UBA2192. Next base: position 127,969 of record CAWDHZ010000014.1, read on the forward strand.
CGCAAAAAAGCGCTCGAGAGCATCCTTTGCCTGCCTGCCCCCGATGCGGCCCAGCGCCCAGGCGAGCATTCCCCTGACCCGCGCGTCGTCGTTCTCGTCGTATGCACGGATGAGATCGGGCACATAGGATTCGTCGCGGCTGTTCCCCATGGCACGGGCAACGTTCATCTTCCATTTCCAGAGGTTGTTCGGCGACATGTAGAACATGTGCGGCCAGACCCGGCTTTGGAACCGGGCGGCATCCATCTGCAGCAGGGCCCTGAGATCGAAGTCCTTCGCCTTCGCCTCCACGCGGGGATTCACCGGCCGTGCCCGGGAAAGCCAGGGAAGGTTGCGCGGGCAGACGTTCTGACAGCGGTCGCAGCCATAGACATACAGGCCCATGGGCTCGCGCAGCTCCCTCGGCGTGATCTCCTTACCGAAATACGTCATGAATGAGATGCACTTGCGCGGATCGATTTCCCCGTTTCCCTTGATCGCCCGCGTGGGGCAGGCGGCAACGCACACGTTTCTGCACCAGTCGGGGCAGCCCAGGCCACCGGCTGGAGAATCGGGGGCAAATTCACGGTCCACCACCACGGTGAGGGGAACCACCCAGGAGCTCTGGAGCACAGCCCGGCTAGAATAGAGCAGGGCGTTCTTGCCGAGGGTCCCCATGCCCGCCCGCATCGCAGCCGCCCGGTGAGGAAGATTGAAGGGCACCTTGGAGTCGATCCCGTTCTCGCGAAGGAAGCTGCGAAACGCCTTGATGCGAAGCGCCAGGCCGTCCTTCGTCACGCGGTCATCGTCGAGGTAACAGCGGCCGAAATGGCCCTCGAGCGCCGGCGGGAAGGCCTCCCGGAAATAGCTCTCCATGAGAACGATGATGGACTTCGCCGAGGGCATGACGGCCTTCGGGTCCGTGCCGGTCATCAGGCCGAGCCCCACCTTCTCCGTCCAGCCATATTCCTCCTGGTGATTCCGAAGGTACTCGAGCTGGGCACCGAAGGGCTCCGCCGTCGTAAACCCCACGTCCTCGAAGCCGAGCTCCAAGGCTTTTTCGACGAGGTCGTTTCGGGTCAGCATCGACAATGTCCTTCCATTCGAACATTGATGGTTGCTCCGGACCGGAAGTGAAGACGACCCGGTCACTCATCGCACCAGCGCCATCATCGTCGTCTGCATGACGGCAACGAGCGTCTTCTCCCCGTTGTTGTATGCCCAGACATCCCCCGAGCAGACCGCGAGTGTCCGCCCCGCCTTGATCACCTTCCCGATCGCAACAAACCGCTCCCCCTTGGCCGGTGCCAGGAAATTGATCTTGTTTTCCACCCCGAGCACCTCGGAGCCCGCCGGCATGAGGGTGTAGGCGGCATACCCGCAGGCGTTGTCGGCAATCGTGCTCAGGATCCCCGCGTGGACGAACCCGTGCTGCTGGGTGACGGCCTTGCTGTAGGGAAGCTCGATCCGGACCTCCCCGGGGTCGACCTTCAGCAGGCGCGCGCCGATGGTCTTCATGAGCCCCTGCTGAGCGAAACTGGAGCGGATGCGGGATTCAAATTCGGGATCGGGCGGGCTCGCTTTCTTCATGCATGCATCTCCCTGCGCCATGGGGTGTCCTGCCTATCGGTTGAGCGACTTCATGTCGGGTTTCGGCAGGTGCCCCCCGGAGGTGTGCGATGTCAATTCTGCAATCTGCGGGTTGGTCAGGGTGCATCCCGGGCATTCATAACTTGCCGCTTTCACGATGCCGAAGCCGGGCTTGACCCAGGTGCGCGTGTAGAGCTTCTGCTGCGGCCTGACCTGCTCCTCCCGGAACTTCAGGCAGCCGGTGTACTTCCCGGCAGGGACCGTCACCGTCTCGATTGCCTCGATCGTCGTGCGGACGGTCCGACCGTCGCGCCTCTTCTGGTCCCAGGAAATTCCTGCGGGCCCTTCCATGAACATCCGGGTCTCCACCCCGTCGCCATCGTACCGAAAGACCTCGTTGCCGACGGATCGGAGGAGGCTGATCTCTTCGTGAGGTCCCGAGGGATTGAAGAGCACGAGGACATCGTAGCTCTTGCCGTTTGCAATCGAGCGCACGGGGCTGTTGACCGTGAATTGTCCCTTCGCGGCGTGATTGCTCACCGAGAAGGTGTAGACATCGCCAGGGTTCATGGGAAAGAAGGTGTCCGCGGCGGCAGGCGCGGACAGGACGGTCCATGCGAGATGATGATGCATGCGGCCACGAGCTTCTTCATAGGTCCCTCCTGTGCAATCACACGGCTCTCGTCAAGCTGTTGAATTCCATCACTGACCCCATCGGATGCTGTCGAACATCTTGTCCGTGCGGAGCTTCTGGCTCCTCAGCAGCTCCTTCCAGCGCAGATCGATGATGGCCCGGAAGGGCGATGATTCATGAAAGTTCGCCCCGGCAAGATTGGCGCCCCTGAAGTTGGTGCCCCGGATTTCCGACTCCGTGAGATTCGCACCCTCGAGATTGGCTTCCACCAGGATGGCGTTGTGGACCTCCGCCCGGGTGAGATTGGCGGCTCGCAGATCCGCCCTGCCGAGCTGCGCATTCTGCAGATGCGCCGCTGTGAGGTCGGCGCCCCGGAACTGCCCATCGCTGAAATCGGCTTCCTGGCAGTATGCCTTGGCAAGCTTCGCCTGGTTGAATACGGCCCGGGGGCCTTTTGCCTTTTTCATGTCCGCGCCCTCCAGCCTCGCGCCGGTGAAATCCGCCCGGGTCATGTCCGCACCCTCCAGGTTTGCATAGGCGAGCTGCGCCTGCCTGAGCGTTGCCTCGCTGAGGTTGGCCCCGGCGAAGTTCGCCCGACGGAGCCTGTTTCGCCTTTGAAGTTCGCGGAATCGAGCTTGGCGTAACGCAGGTTCGCCGAGGTGAAGGTCACCGACAGGGCCTCGACATTCCTGAGGATGGCCCGTTCCAGGTTGGCGCCGGTCAGGTTCGACTCGTTGAGGTACGCCCCCTCGAGATCGGCCCTCGAGAGATCCGCGCCCTTGAGATTTGCGCTTGACACGCGGGCATCGCGGAGATTGGCCCCGTCGAGCCTGGCGCCCTCGAGATTGGAACTGGACAGGGATGCGCCGGCCAGGTTCGCCCGCGAGAGTGTCGCGCCCTGCAGATTTGCACCGTCAAACCTCGCACCGCCGAGATCTGCGCCGGAGAGGTTCGCCCCTTTCAGATCGGCCCCGGCCAGGAAGACCTTCTTCAGGTCGGCCCCGCAGAGCCGGGCCCCGGCCAGATTCTTGTCCTGCTTTTTCGCGCGCCCGTAGGCCGCCTCGTCGAAGCAGTCGACTTTGCGGACTCCCTGCCCGGGAGCCGCCGGCCTGACCTGAGAATCCTGACCGGTCTTCGCCTTGGGGACAGCGACCGTCGAGGCCGGCTTGTCGATTTTAGGGCCGAGGGGCTGAGTGCCTTGAGCCGCCGACAACCCCGAACCCGCGAAGAAGGAAACCACAAGAACCGCGACAAAGACGTGGAAGTGATTCACCCTGAGATACCTCCTTGAGAATGGTTGTTCCTTTATAGCACTTTGCTTCAAAATGAGAAATCCTCTTTCAGCCCCGACGTGCCTTACCGGATGTGGCGCTCCCAGAGGGCCCTCGAGTCAACAGGCTGCATCTGCTCGTTGTACTTGGGGTTCTTCCCCTCGAAGTGCACGTAGTCGTAGGGCTTGCCTTCCCGGTACTCGCCGGTGGCCGTGTTCTTCGTGCCCCAGCTGTCGCTCCGGTAGACGGCGCCCCCCTCCATCGAGGAGATCCAGTCCTGCTGGCCCCGGATGTAGCTTGTCCGCTGGTAGTCGATGTAGTCCATGCTTTTCTGCCTCTCGTCGTAGGCGGCCTGCATCATCTGGCGGATCTCCTGGGCGTTGCGGGTCACCATGGCCGAGGTCTGCTGCTGCATCTCGCGCAGCCTGCGGGCCCCCTGGGCGGCGTAGTCCGACGCCCAGCGCTCGTTGATCTTGTAGGAGCCGAGCATGTCGGCGAAATTGCCGGCCCAGGGGCCGAAGCGCTCCGCTCGGGGCCGTCACGGTCAGGTGCCGAAAGCTCCAGTTGGTCCCGAGACGCGAGCCGAAGGAGATCCCGAAGGTGTATCCCCGGGTCGCCTTTCCCTCCTTGTTCGTGAAGGTGTAGATGAGCTCCTCGACGGTGACGGGCCCCGCCGTGTAGGTCTGCCCCATCTGCCGGGCCATGTCGGCCCGCGGGATCACCTTCTCGAAGCGCATGTTCGAGGCAAGCCCGTAGCGCGCCGTGATGAACTGCCAGGCCTGGCCGGGGGCGAGGTACGGCGAGACGAGGATGCCGGGCTGGTTGACCCTCATCTGCGGGGTGAGCAGGTCGACGTTGCCCGAGATGAACGAGTAGCCGCCGGGATCCCCTGCGACAAAGGTCCCCTTGCCGTGGTCCTGGCACTGCCAGCCCTGCGGTATCACGAAGGAGGCCGAGCCGTCCCTCAGGCGGTAGGGAACCAGCTGCACCCGGACGGGGGCTGCCGCAGCCTGGGGGGCAACAGCACCCTTCATGACGCGGATGTTGGAAAGGACGGTGAGAAGCGTGGGCTTCATCGCCGAGAGCTGCCCTGCCGGCGCCTCGATGCGGGCACAGGCGGATTGGCCCCCCTGCAGGGACACCCACGAGCGGAACTCGGTCTTGCCCCGCTTCGGAGGCGAGTAGGTCCCGTCGAAGGCGAGCGACGATCCGTCACGGGACGCAAAGGCGCTCCGGATCTCCAGGTCCGGCGCTGCACGGCCGAGCTTGGCGGCCTCGCGCTTTGCCAGGGACGTCACGTTTTCGCCCTGCGAAGCCGCCCCGGTCGAGAAGAACACGAAGGAACGCCCCGAGGGGTCCGAGGCGGTGACCTGGAGGGCCTGCCCGTCCGTTGACTCCTGCGCCTTCCACCCATTGGGGATGTAGAGGACGAAGGAGGCCTGCTGCGTGACGACCTTCTGCATCCCCGGGCCGGCAGGGGTCGCGGCCCGGGCGCCCTTGGCCGCCTGGGCCAAGCAGGTGCCGTGCAAAAGCACAAACGCCAAGGCGGTGATGACGGTCAGACACGGCGTGCGGCTTGGGTTGACACGAATGCTCATGGCTTTCCTCCTTGTGACACCAATCTCAATGGACTATCCCAAATCAATTCACCCCTCTTAACTGCGGGAAAAATAAGCGAATCGGAACCACTGTGCCATTGTGGCACAATCCGGGTCCATCCGGTAACGGCTCCCCGGCGGACTCAGGGCGAGCCAACCATCGAGAACAAAAGCAGATTTGTCAACTCCGGCCCTGCGGCACGCCTGATGCTCATCCCGGAGACCAGAAAGGACAAGGTCAATCCAAAGGGTCTTTGAACTCGCATAAAAGAGAGGGTTGCAAGATGAAAGTGCTCAAAGTGTTGTTCGTCCTGTTTTGCCTCCTGGCTTACGCGTGGGCATTCAGCAGACCTGTGCAGGCGCAGGTTTTTCAAACCCTGTACGCTTCGTACCCGACGAACTCAGCCGCCGGGGACACGCTTCCTTTCAAGGCGCTGGTCGAGAGGACCAGTCCGCTTTTCGCCGACAGGCAGATGACATTAAAGATCGCCGATGTCCCCGCGGGCCAGCAGGTCATGGTCCTGGAGAAATACATCACGAATCAAAGTGATCGACTCCTCATCCTCCTGGTGACGTATGCCGGCAAGGACGGAAAGGAGCGCACGGGCTGGTTCTGCGGCACCCTGCATGTCCACTATCCCCATTAGCGCACGGTACCGGTCCCGGCCCTATTGCCGTCGTTGCTTCATTCCCTCGCGCCCCGGCATCATTTCCCCGCAGCGGCTGTCCCCGAAAGCCGCTGGGCCTCGCTGCAGGCGTCCTTCGGGTTGCGGTTCAGCAGGTGCGACAGAGCTTCGACATTTTTCTCGTCGGGTTTCTTCGCCTCGAGGGATTGAAGCCACCGCGCCTCCAGATCTGTCAACGCAAGCCCGAAGACCTCCTCCCAGGACCGCTTCCCGTCTTCCGAGAGCCGCCAGAAGCGCTTCATCTTCTCCGCTCCGTGGCTTGCCAGGAGGTATTCTCCGAAGGAGCCGGATTCGGCGTACATGACGTGCTGGCGGGGCTTGTCCAGTACGACGGGCACTCCCCCGCGGGTGGACATCCCCCACTGCTCGTGATCGGGCCCCAGGTCCGAAAGGTTGATGTAGGCTTGTTTCCGGCGGAAGGCCTCTACCCATTCGTCGGAGCGGAATCCGCACATGGGAAAGGTGATGGGATTGCCGAAACGCACCTCCATGGGGATTCCCATCATGTTGCGGACGAGTTTGTCGGGACTGATGAAGATGGCGTGGGTCAGCTTGTGCGCCACCATCTGGGGCTCCTTGTCCACGCCGAAGATCCGGACAACGCGGACCTTGCGGTTTCCCTCCTTGACCATGAGGAAGACCGTGGAATAGGTCCCGCCCCGCGGCTCGTCGAACTCCAGTCGGATCTTGCCGAGATTTTCTACCTTCGGGCCCGCGTCATAGAACCGGAGGACCTTGTCGAGCTTCTCCAGGGCATCCTTGGTCAGGGACGCCTGACGATCGACGGAGAGATTTCCCGTCAGATCACGGACAACAAAGACGTCCGCCTCCAAGGCTGCAAGGCTTGACGGAATGAAAAGCAGCAGGAACAGTGCCGCCAGAGAAACCGATCCCGCAAACTTCGTCTTCATTTCCCCTCCTTTGCCGCAGGCCCGTGGAAAGGCTCAGCGCGAGAGAAGACTCGGAAGCACGGTGATGAACCACGGGAAAACAGTCAGGATGACCAGCACCACCAGCAGGGCATACAGGTAGGGCAGGCACGCCTTCACGACGCGCTCGATGGGCACCTTGGAGATGGCGCTCGCCACGAAGAGATCAAGGCCCACCGGCGGGGTGATGCAGCCGATGGCCAGGTTGACGACCATGAGCACGCCGAAGAACAGGGGGTCGATGCCCAGGGTCTTGGCCACGGGCAGGAAGATCGGGGTCAGGATGACCACCGCTGCCGAAGCGTTGACCATGGTGCCGGCGATGAGCAGCAGGATGTTCATCGCAAACAGGAACAGGATCGGCGAGCTCGTCACGGAAACGACGAACGCGGCGACCTGGTGAGGGATCTGCAGGCTGGTGATGAGCCATCCGAAGACGGTGGCGGCGCCCACCAGGAACATGATGACCGTGGTGCCGATCACGGCCTGGAAGATGATCTGGGGAAAGTCCCTGAGCTTGAGCTCCTTGTAAACGAAAAGCCCGACGAGGATCCCGTAGACCGCCGCGACGGCCGCCGCCTCCGTGGGGGTGAAGATGCCGCCGTAGATGCCGCCGATGATGATGACCGGCGTCATCAGGGCGAAGAAGGAGTCCGTGAACGATTTCAGCGCGGCGGCAACCGAGAACGTTCCCTCGGCCAAAAGGCCTTCCTTTCGGGCCTTGTACCAGCTGACCAGCATCATGGACGCCCCCATCATGATGCCCGGGACGAAGCCGCCAATGAAGAGATCGCCGATGGAGGTGTCGGCGATGGCGCCGTAGACCACCATGGTGATCGAGGGCGGGATGACGATTCCCACGGTGCCGCTCGAGGCGACGATGCCGGTGGCCCACTCCTTATTATACCCCTTCTTCTCCAGCTCGCCGATCATGGTGCTGCCCAGGGCGGCCGTGGTGGCGGCCGAAGAGCCCGATATGGCGGCAAAGAACATGCCGGCCACGGACACGGTCTGCGCCAGGCCTCCCGTGAACGCACCGACCAGGGCCTGGGAAAAACTGACCAGGCGGGAGGTCACCCCGCCGGCCGACATGAAGGCGCCCGCCAGCATGAAGAAGGGCACGGCCATGAACGAAAAGGAGTCGATGCCCGAGAACATCATCTGGGACACCATGACCAGCGGTATGTCCATGTGGAAGAGAAGGATAGCCGCGGTGGACAGGCACAGGGAGAAGGCCACGGGCACGCCGAGCGCCGTCAGGAGAAGAAACAGGCCGATCAGGACGTATTCCATACCGGTCTACCTCCCTTCCCCCTTCGATCCGGAAAAATCCCGGACGATCCGCACCGTGTCCTTGACGAGGTAGAGCAGCATCAGCACGCTGCTGATCGGGATCACGGAATAGACCCAGCTCATCGGGATCTCCAGGCCGGGTGATATCTGGAAGGTCATGACCTGCATCATCTTGGTCCCCTGAACAAGCAAAAGGAGGATGAACACGTAGCCGGAGAGATTGATGACGATCTCCAGAACCTTGCCCGCCGCCGTCCCCTTGAAGTGGTTGGGAACGAACTGCACGGCCAGGTGGCCCGATTCGCCCATGATGAGGGCCGAACCGAGGAAGACCACCCAGACGAAGAGGTAACGGGCCAGTTCCTCGGACCATTCGGGGGTCCAGTTGAAGAAGTAGCGCGATACGACCTGCGCAAAGATGACGACCAGCATGACCGACATGGCCGCAACCGAAAACCAGTACAGGACCGATCGCAGCCCCTTGAACAGCTTGTCCAGCATGGCAGGCTCTCCTCGCGTCAAGGCCCGGGCGTTCGCTCGGGCCTTGACGCGGATGGGTACACGATTACTCTGATTACTTCTCCAGGGCCCTGACCCTGTCGATGTTTGCCTGGCCGACGGTCGGGGCAAGCTTCTTGTAGACATCCTTGGTGGCATCGATGAACAGTTGGCGGTTGACCGTAATGACCTTCATCTTGCCCGTCGCCCTGATCTTGTTCCAGAAGTCTTCGTCTTCATCCATGGAAACCTTGCGCTGCCAGACGACGGCCTCGTTGGCCGCCTCCTGGATGATGGCCTGCTGCCTGGGCGTGAGCTTTTTCCAGGTGATCATGGAGATGAGCAGGGGCTCCGGCGCGTAGGCGTGGCCGGTCAGGGAGGCGTACTTCTGGACCTCGAAGAAGCGCTTCGTGTAGATGTGGGCGCTGGGGTTCTCCTGTCCGTCAATGGTTCCCTGCTGCATGGCGGAATACAGCTCCGAGAAGGCCATGGGCGTGGGGGAGGCGCCGAGGGACTTCATCATCTCGATGTAGACCTTGTTGTTCATGACGCGCATTTTGAGACCCTTCATGTCTGCGGGGTCTTGACCTCGCGCACGTTGTTGGTCATGTGGCGGATGCCGTTCTCCATGTACCGAGCATCTTGAGGCCCTTGGGCTCGAGCGCCTTGGCCAGGTCCATGCCGACCGTGTCCAGGGCCTGGTAGGCATGCTCGCGATCCTTGAACAGAGAACGGCATGTCGAACAGGGCCATCTGCGGCTGGAAGGTGCCCAGCTCGGCGGTGCTCGTGAGCGTCAGGTCGAGGGTGCCGAAGATGCAGCCTTCGATGAGTTCGCTTCTGCGCCCAGCTGCGACGAGGGGAAGACCTTGACTTCGATTTCGCCCTTGGATTTCTGGGCGACCAGCTTGGCGAATTGGTCGGCGCCCATGCCGTAGGGATTCGAGGGCTCGGCGATGTGGCCGAGCTTCAGGACGACGCCGGCCGCGAGGACGGGCGTGGCAAGTACAAACGTCAACAGCATGATGCCGCAAAGGGTTAACATTCGTTTCATCGTCTCTTCTCCTCCGTTGAAATGGTTTCACGACGCCGGGGTGCCCGGACGCAGGGGTGAACTTCAAAGCAGCATGGCCCGGAAGGCTTTTTTCCAGGTGCCTTGCCTCCGATATCAAGGGGTTATTCCGTGCTTATCACAGCTGGCCGACATTTTCCATCGGCCATCGGACCGTCCCGCTTTTCCTTTTGTGACGTTGACTCAACTCAGAGAGCGCCGCATGAAACTCACCCGGAAAGGCAGGTGCGCAAAGTCCCGCGTCTCCGTCTCGACGAACCCGAGTCCCCGGTACCACTCCTTCAATTCGGCCTGATCCGCAATGACCCCGATGCGGATCGTGTGGCAGCCGAGCTTACCAGCCGCCGACAGCACGTGATCAACCAGGACCCTCCCGAAGCCGCGCCCGCGGTATCGCGGAAACACGGCAAGGCGCTCCAGGTTGCACAACCCCGGCCTCACCCATTCGAGCGCAACGCTTCCCGCGACACGGCCTTCGCTCTCCAGGACGAAATAGGTCACGCCGCGGTCCATGTCCTTCTCGATCCAGTCGGCCGTGCAGTTGGAAGCATGCCGGGGCAGTTCTCCACGGTCAGGCCGAAGCGCTCGGCCACGTCCCGAAGGCCCCGCGGATCGTCTCCACCAGGACGCCGATGTCCTCCCGGGTGCAGGTGCGAATTCGATACTCCATAGGCAGGCTCAATCGACGATAAACAGCTTGGCGCCTTTGCTTGTGAACGAGCGATGGGCCTCCGCGTTGTCGGCCACCTGGTAGCTCATGCCGGGCGTGAGAACGGACATGCGGCCGTCGGCCAGTTCGGTGTGCAGCTCGCCCTCCAGGCAAAACAGAATGTGCCCTTTGCTGCACCAGTGATCGGCGAGATAGCCCGGCGAGTACTCGACCATGCGAACGCGAATACTGCCGAAGTTCCGGGTTCGCCAATAGGCAACCCCGGTCTCGCCCTTGTGCTCCGTAACCTCCACGGACGACCAGTCGGTCGTCCCGAAGGGAATATCTGTCATCTGCATGAGCTTGTCTCCATTTAAACCCCGGTCACTGACAAAGGGTCGAGATTTGATCGCTTTACTCCCTGATCCCGGCGCCTCCCGCTATTTGCCTTTCTTTCTCACGGCCTGCCCGATCGAAAAGGCATCGCCCAGCCGCTTGCCTGTGCCGTAATAGGCATTCGCCTCGGGGGCATAGAAAAAGGGTTTCAGCTTTTCAACGTCCGGCACCCCCTTGTCATCCAGGACATCCTCGTTGGCCTTGACGTCGAGGATCTCACCGACGAATAGCGTGTGCAGCCCCAGTTCGATCTGATGGACCAGTTTGCATTCCAGGACGAGGGGTAACTCTTCAATGTAAGGGGCATTGACCAGGGCGCTTCGGACCGGAGTAAGACCGGTCTCGGCAAACTTGTCCGCCTTCTTTCCCGACACCATGCCGCAGTAGTCGGCCTGGACGGCATATTGATCGGAGGGGATATTGATGGTGAAGCCGCCCTGCTGAACGATGTTTCCGTAGGTGTACGTGGCCTTTCGCAGCGAAACGGCCACGCAGGGGGGACTGGAACAGCAGATGCCGCCCCAGGCGGCCGTCATGACATTCGGCCTTCCTGAAGCGTCATAGGTTCCCACGAGCATGATCGGCGTGGGATACAGGATCGTTTTGGCACCGAGTGACTTTTTCATTTCAGCCCTCCTTGAAGGATCGCAGGTTCAGTCAATCATCACGTCTGATCACTTGCCCCCGGGGGGGGCGTGGCTTCATCGGAGCTTCAGCTTACGGAGAAAAAAACCGATACTAGTTCCGGGAGCAACCACAACACGCCTGCAGGAGTGCATCCATGGATTTTGGAACCACACTGATTTTCTCGATCCTCTTTGGATCAATAGGCATGGGCTACTTTGTCTATGGCAAAAAGCAGCAGTCGGCTCTCCCCTTGATGGCCGGCATCGGTCTTTGCCTTTTTCCTTATTTCGTCTCCAATGTATATATCATGGTTCTCGTGGGAATTGTCCTGATTGTCCTGCCCTGGGTGATCTGACCGTCCAGGAACAGGGTACGAATCTCAATATTTCAGACTGAGCCCGGTGTTTCCTGCTTTTTTCTCATTTGTCCTTAAGTTGTATCAGAATTTCTTCGCCCTTCGCGCAGATCACGCCTTCCGAGGACAACGTCACACTCACAGTGACTTTACGGCCCTTGATCTCCATGATCCTTCCCCTCAACTCCAGGGTCGTTCCCAACGGTGTCGGTTTCAGATAATCCACTTTCAGGGATGCCGCGACAAAGCGCGGAAGTGGTTTCTCGCCGAGAGCATAACCCTCCTCCCGCAATTTGGCGGCCGATGCCGTCGCGGCGCCGTGACAATCGATCAGGGAGGCGATGATGCCTCCGTAAGCGAATCCAGGAACACCGCCCGAGTAATACGGCTGCGGCGTGTAATGACAGACGCTCTCCTCGCCGTCCCAGTAACTCTTGATGTGCAGCCCCTCCCGGTTGAGCCGCCCGCAGCCGTAGCAGTGTGCAAATTCATCGAGGTAGTAATCTTGAAAGGCTTTTTTCTCCACTGTTCACTCCCTTTTCACAGGCTATCACTGAGTTCTTCCTTCGGACCAGGCTCGAATCGCAATATGCACGTCTGAACCCTGTTGCTCGCCAACTCGTTAAGCTTTCCTAATTTTGTTCTTGAGTTCCTTGTATCTGAAACAGTCTACGACATGATCATTTACCATGCCTACTGCCTGCATGAAGGCGTAGCAAATTGTCGGCCCAATGAACTTGAACCCTCTGTTCCGCAGATCTTTACTCATGGCCTCAGACTCAGGGGTGCGAGAGGGGATATCCGTCATCTTTCTCCATGAATTCTGGATGGGCTTACCATTAACGAATTGCCAGATGTAGCGATCGAAACTTCCAAATTCCTTTTGAACCTGCAGAAATGCCCTGGCGTTCGTGATCGTCGCGTTGATTTTGAGCCTGTTTCTTATGATCTCGGGATTGGTGAGCAACCGGGATACAGTATTCTCAGGAGTATTGGGAGATTTTCCGGGCGTCAAAATTGTCAAATGCTCTTCTGTACCCTTCCCGCTTTCTAAGGATAGTGGACCAACTCAATCCCGCCTGTGCGCCTTCCAGAACAAGAAACTCGAACAGCGTCCGGTCATCGTGGACTTCCACGCCCCATTCCTGATCATGGTAGGACTGTTCGAGCTCGCTTCTATTGGCCCATTCGCAACGTTTCATCTGTACGGTCACTTGACTGATCGGACTCATATGGGTGCATGACGTCATCCCTCAACGGCGCGCGCCCGGGTCCGTTGCAGGGATCTGTTGAGCAAGCATGTGCTCGAAGCTGCCGACAAGTTCTGCTAAATAGGAGGGCGCCTTTGCTTCAAACGTGAGCGCCGCGCCGCTGACGGGATGCCGGATGGAAAGGGATCTGGCATGCAGTGCCAGCCGGCGGTGCGTCGTATCCGCTCTGCCATACCTCTGATCGCCCACAACCGGGTGGCCCCGATCCGCCAGATGGACGCGGATCTGGTGCTTCCTTCCCGTCAGCAATTCCACGTCCAGCAAGGCAAAGTCCTTCGTCTCCTTGAGCACGGTATACGCCGTCTGCGCCCATTTGCCCTTCTTGGGATCAACGATGGAGTACACGCCGTGCGCGCTGTTCTCGGCCAGATAGCTCGTAATGGTCTCCGCGTGCTTCTCACACCGGCCATGCACGACGGCGAGATACCGCTTCTTCGTCTCGTCCCACCGGCGCTGCAAGCAGGCCTTTGCCTCGGCGGTCTTCGCGAACACGAGGACCCCCGAGGTCTCCCTGTCCAAGCGGTGGACGATGAAGATACGGGCCCGGGACTTGGCAGCCCCCTTACGGACATACTCGGTCAGGGAAAAGTAGGCGGTGCGCGCTTTCTCTTTCTCCGTTCCCATCGTCAAGAGCCCGGCGGGCTTATCCACCACCAGAATATCCCGGTCCTCGTACAGAATCGAGAGTCCTCGCGCCAGGAATCGGCTGGTCTGTCTGGATGGTCTTTGCATCATGCATTCCCTCTCTCTCGGGCTGCACAGAACGCCACTCGAGTCCTATCTCCCGGCAGAATGACTCTTATCGCGCGCGCCGAGGCTCTCCAGGGGGTCCGATCTTGAAAACGATTGCACGTGCATTGAAGCCTTATGCCGCTTCGCGGGGCTTCCCGGCAAGGAAAAAACCAAACATGATTGCGCACCCTGGCGGGATGCGCCCCCGGTCCCCGCAGCGCCTGACGTGAGCCAGTCGAACGTTACTGCGGGGTAAGCGAGCATAATAACAACAAACACATTTCCTTAAGTTTCTAAATTCCTAGCACCTTGGTGCGAGGAATTTTAATTATGAGTCACCCTGAAATTTCACACTTCAATGGCCTGTTATTTCACCTCATCGTGTGATTCCACTCCCGCCGGAATCAGATCACATAATAGACGTCCTTAAGCCTTACACCGTTATTCTCCCTGAATAGTCGAGGATAAAGTTCGACCCCTTCTCTCGACATGTCCAAGTAAAACAAACCGCCATCTCGTATATGGGGACGGACGTCAACCTTGGTGGTGATCTCTGTTCTCAGGGAGATTGTCTCGTAAATCTTGATTGCATTGAAGAGTATCGCCCACCCGATCCGTCCAAATTTACAGTGATATGATCCTTATCATAAGGCTTTATTAGGATTCTGTTTCTTTGAGTTGTAGAATTTATAATGCCATCGACGATTTTACCGATCCTGCGTTCCCAGCGCGCCGCACTCCCGGACATATTACGCGGATTTGATGCGTGTATTGGCTCTCCTCTTGAATAGATAAAATATACCGTATCAGGCAGTTCTATTCTTTCCACAACAATGGTCGCTTGTCTTCCATTTTCCCAAAGTCCTTCCCAGACACCCGAGAAAACGGCTATTTCTGGCGTTACATTTGAATCGGGAATTGTTATATGTGCATCATCCGGCAAAGGTGTATTGGTCTTCAATTCTCCGGCCTGAGCATTAAAGACGAACAATGCTAAAATAGAAATAGTAGTTGCCAATATTTTATTCATATTGGTCCTCCGACAGGCATTAACTTGTAATTTATAGCCGAGTTGACAATCTTTGTCAGATTATCTTCTGTTCAGGACACATGACACTTGGACATGGTGCGAATCCAAATCTGACCCCGTTGCCCTACCTCAACGCTCGATTCAAGAGCGTTTCGTTTTTTTATCGGTCAATTCCAGATGAAAGCGATGCAGAAATCGGTGGAATACCGGGGCAAACAGCAGACCGGCGACAATCAGGAATATAATGCCGGAATAGAGAGCATAGAAGGAAGCAAAGATCTTTCCCGCGGCAGACCAGTCCTGCAAATCGCCTACCGGGCCCATTCCACCTAAAAGCATTGCTGCATTCAATAAAGCGTCAATCCAGGCCAAGTCGGCCAGAAAGTGAAAACCGATGACCCCCATCGCTAAAGACCCGGTGACGATGCCCATGGCTATACTGGCATGATGGACGAGCCGTCGCTTGAACTTTGCAGCAGGTAGCAGGGGGGCATGTTTATGCTCGTACATGCAGAGAATGACTCCTGATGCCTGGGCTGTTACATTTCAGTCAATAGCTGCGTTTAAGTTATATGTCGCGAATCTCAATTTGCACGTCTGACCGCGTTGCTCTATCCTTATTATTTAACCTTTACCGTACTGTTCACGGGCCAGAGGCAGCAGCCCTGCGCTCTTCAGCTTGTCGAGCGGCGCCAGGAAGGTGACCTGGACCACTCCCGGAAGGCGGCCGATCTCAATGGCCCCCGTGATCGTAGCGCGGTTTCTGACTTCCGCGACGCTCATGTCGAGAAGGTTTGCCGCCCGTTGCAGCCCGCACTCGGTTGCCTTGTTGAGGTCGGCTCCCGTACCGACGACTGAAATGGGGGCCGTTTCTTCCAGGCGACGGATCCCCCATTTTTTCGCCAGAGCCAGAGCCCGCTTCTTTTCTGCCGCTGTGATGGGCCGCGCAAGATACGGAAGGTCTTCGGCCAGGGGGAACAACACCGGACCCTCGAGGGTGCGGCCCTTGATGAGATTGACCTGGAGGGTGACGATGCCGGCGACATCGATCGTGTGCCCGGCGATTTCCCCGTCGCCCTGGAGCGCGTGCATGTCTCCCATGTAGATGCCGGCGCCGGGAACTTTCACGGGCGCCACGACGATCGCGCCCTTCCTGGCGGCGTCGATATCCATGTGGCCATCCGTTCGTTGCTCGAGCTGTTCAGACGTGAGCGCGTACTCGTGGGGCGCCCCGACGAGGAAAACACCGAAATCACCGGCGTTGTGAGAATCGGGCATCGGGATGGACGGGGTCGTCCCGAGCTGGCCCATGAAGGGTCTCATGCGGGAAATCACCCCCGGCATGTCATGGGGCGCAAAGAGAAGAATCGGATGCTGCCGGCAGCTCTCCGAGAGCTTCGCGTAGTTTTTCGCATCTTTTGCGATGAGTTCCGCCGTTTTCTTGTCGACGGTTATGCTGACCTTGCCGGCCTTGTCGAATGTCGCCGTATAACCGTGTTCAAATTGAAAGGGCTTGAGCGTTGTGCCGCAATTGATGCAACGCACCGCCTCTTGCCCGATCCCCTCGATGGTCGTTTCGGGACGCATGGCACCGCATTGGGGGCACTTCTTCGCCACGTAGGGGTCCCCGTTGAAATAGTCGCCGATCATCCGGTCGACACCGGACGCGGCGGCAATGGAAGTGACCTTGATGTCGCGGATCCGGATGACAGCTGCGTCACCCGCTTCCGCGTTCTCGACAAAGACAGGCTGTGTCACCTCGTGGCCGCCGCGAAGCTGCGGGGTGATCATCGGGCCCCAGCAGCCCGGCATGGTGTTGGCCTCTATGATGCCCCCGTTTTTGAGCGGACCGAGCATGGGCGCGCCGGGATCAAGTATACCGTCGGTGTATGTCGAAACGACGATTTTTTTCGCTGCCATGACCCTTCCCTCCTTTGTCAAAAGGTTTAGATCCGATTCCAGGGGTTCGCTGGCCATCCCCTGGGGGTGGCTTCCCCTTTCTCCCTGGCAGGCCCTATTTCTGCAACTCCTCTAGGTACTCGCGCCAGGGCGTCCAGTAGTAATCCTGCCAGCCCTGGCTGACACCGGCAAAATCGTCGTCCGCCACGTTCACGTGGACCAGCTCGATGCGGCCGCCCTCCTCGTGGGGCCAGAACGTGAGGATCAGCGTCGAGTCGATATCCTCGTCCGCCCAGTGCGACGCCCTCCAGGACTGCACAATGAGCCGCTTCGGGACGACCTGGAGGATCGTGCCCGAGATCCCGTCGTCAAAGGCCTTAAACGGCGCACCCGGCTGGCTGCCGATAACGACGGGAGCGCCCGTGAATTCCGCATGCGCCACGGGGTCGAGATACATATCAAACAGCTGATCCGGTGGGGCGGGAAGAGTGGCCGCCTGGATGATTGTCTTCGGCATGATGGAACCTCCCGAATATCGGTTACTCGGAGATTTCAGTTATCTATGGAAGGCTGGGAAGTCAGGCGTTGCGGATCTCTCATCAGGGCCGTTTGAAACTGAAATAAAATGTTTTTGACTCATAATCATCATAAAAGGATATATCATCTCCGTTCACCGTGCCACTAAAAGCACAAGGTGTCAAATCATCCCAGCCCTTGAACTCGTTACCATTGATTTGCAAATCGATGAGATGCCCATGGCCGAAATCGTATAGATCGAGGATGTTCTCTTCTCTGGGTCCGGCAGTATAACAGCCCCTGTCGTTACTAAAAATGTTAATGAAACTTGGGCTTATAGTCCCCTCAAAACTTACAGACTTGGATTGTAAATGATCATAGATGGATAATGTGTCCAGGCCAGTGATGATCCGCCCGGCAATATAGGCGATCGTGGGACGCAGTTTTGGCTGCATGGCATTTATTCCTCACTCGATCTTATTCCGCGCGTAATCGCACAATACGGTTACACGCCCGTTCGCTTTCTACCGAAGACCGCCCCGACCCAGGCCGCCAGGACGGATGGAAGGGAGAGCACTCCGAACATGATGACCCCGAGAGGCAAGAGATTGCCCGGCCCCTGCGACAGGAGCATCCAGGCAAATTGGCCGATATACGGCTCCACGCCCCATCGCCAGGGACGGCTTGGCGCAAGGTAGCCAAGAACCAGGGACAGGATGCAGACGGCCGGCATGCCGGCGACAAAATAAAGACTGGAATCCCAGGCCTCTTTTCTTCCCGATGCGATCGATACGAGAACCCACATCAAGGCGCCGCCCGCTACGGCGGCAACATGGAACCAGAAGTCCTTATTCATTCACCTTTCCGCAGGGTCAGAGTGCGAATCTCAATACAGGCCGGACCCTCCTGACTACACTTCAACCAAAACCTTGAATCCGCCATATACCATTCGCTTGACGTCGAAGGGCATATCCTTCATGTCGCCCATTTTTTCCATTTCTTTCATCACCTTTGCGTTAACGCGATCGCGATGTGCCCGCGACTTGAAAACGACATACGAGAAAACCACGGTCTCGCCGGGCTTCAACTTCATCATCCGTGAAAATGGCATCCCCCACCGGGTCTTTAAGTCCTCGCCTATACATTCCTTGTAATCGAGCGCGCCGTGTTTCATCCATATTTTTGCTCCCATCTTCGCCATGCGGGCATAGGCTTTCAAGTTTTTCTTTGGGATAGGTAGAACATATCCATCGACGTATCTCATCGTAACCTCCTTTTTTGTTCCACAAGGCAGGGCTTCCCGTATTATTCTCTGTCTCGGCGAAATGCACCTGATCCGTAAAGTTGCGGTCACTTTCTCTTGCTCAACACATCCATAACCAATGGAATCGTGCTGATCGCCCCAATCAGAAATAACGTCCATCCAATCTTTTTTCGCTCCCCTTTTTCCAACTGATCTGAAAGCAATAGCGCGCCCCCCGCCCCCAACATCACACGGGTTCCGGCTATCAACATGATTTCCGGTATTGCCAATTCTGCTTTCTTCATAGTGCCTCCATTTCTTGAATGGCCGCCTGAATCGCGCCGCGGCCTAAGCTGCGACGCAGATGAATTGTATATCGCGAAAAGATGTTTGGAGATCAGGGAGTCAGGGCTTGAATTATCGGCTTCTCTGAATATTCACACTTCAAGGCCTGACCCCCATAGCCCTCCACGGATAGGTGTCTGATTTTGGTCCTAAAGCGGGGACCCTCTGAGGCGGCCTTCATAGCTAGAACTATGCTTGACAGCCTTTTTCATAGGTGACCCCTTCTCCCCCTCTATTACTTTTTATAAAAACGGTTGATGTTGTAATACGAGATTTTCGAGTAATGCTGATTTTTTACTTACAACAAGCCTAGCCATACGTGATGCATCAATATTGTAAATATCATTAACCTTTCTTTTTAAAGAGCCGAACGAGTTTAAATCTTCCTTACATCCGTATAGGTAATATAGAGGGATTAATTGCCGATCCTTCTTTTCAATTAAAAAATACATAAGACCGTTCACATAACCGTCCATATACGAAAGGTCGAAATATTGTTTTAATTTTCTTTTTCTTTCATTCTGTCTTTATAAATACTTATCTGCTGTATTAAATTACATGAACTGAAATATTCTCCGGTATTTTTTCGTACTATGGCCCGCTGAAAAGCGTCTATCAGTCCGTCCTGATAAGAATGAGTGTAAAGGATGTTAGGGTGCTCAGAGATATTCAACTCATTTATTGTTTTTTCATGCGCTTTTTTTATTTTCTTCAACATCCTATATACATCTACATAAACGGTATCGCTCAATAGACTCTTTGACTTTATCAAGATGTTTTTAAGTTTATGAACAAAGAAAGTCCCATCCGTTATAATGGGGGTCATAGAAGAGGGTTTGATCTTATCGTGTACGGTCGCATCTGTAGTTATCAAAAAGGAGTGTGGAATTATCTCCCTCATTTCTTTCTTTAACCATGAAAACAATTTCATGAAGTCTTCATCAGCAAAGGAATAGCCTACAAACGCGATTGTTTTTGTCGCAAGGGCAATCTTCAAGTAACTGCCAATTAAATCTTCTCTCAATCGCCGGTAGCATTTATTGTAATCATCAGTTGTCGCAATTATTGAACCCACATTGTTTATAGAGCCATGTAGTTTAAATACTTTTCGTTGTGGCATATCCCAAAAAGCAAAGTCGTCAGTAGTTACGTATGGAATCGCGCCGCATTCTATTTCAAAAAAATCATCCCAATTTGTAGTGATTATTTCTCGTATATGATAAATGCTCGCAAGTTCTTGATGAAACCTTGTAGCAAACATGTAGAGGCTTGGAAATGATTTTACATATTCAACGCGCTTTCTTATTTTTGTTAAAAGCTGTCTCCGTCCATTCTTTTTCCTGCAATACAAACTCATAAGTTCCGAAAAAGTGGGAGCAGGGCTTATTTTATGATTAAGCTCGTACATGACATCATCATATAAAGAAGTTGGAAATATATTCATACCTTCTGTACTAATGCCCGCCCCAGCAAATATGACCAACTTGTAATTCTCTGCAGCTTCAATAATTTCGCTCGGCATAATAAACTCATTATGCATTTTGCAGAAATCGCAATGGCAGTTTTGCTTCACGGTTCTAAATTCTCACTCTGCATATTCTAGAAGTAGTACGTGCAAACAAGTTGGGACATGCCTGATTATTTACATCTTGCGGCGAAGAGAAAAAGGCCAGAGACAAGGCGTCGTGGCGACTGAGGAATGAGGCGTACTTTGTGCGTACGTCGCGGTGACGAAGGCGCCACGCAACGCAGTATGTGGCCTTTTTACATAGACGCCTTTGAAGAAAATCCCCCTGTGTCCCCCTTTATGAAAGGGGGAGACAGATGGTTTACTCTTTTTTTGATACCTTCACCACTATGCTTCTACAGCACTCATCATTTTTAATGAGAAAAGCATCCGGCTTTTCCATGATCTTGTACTGGCCGTTGGCCTCGATGATGAGGTCGGCCTGCGTCAGGCCGTCCGTTTTGTTGATGATCATGAAACGTCCGATGGGGACTCCGCCTTCTTTAAGAACTGTCATTTTCCTTCCCTCCCCAAAAATAGTGTCTGAGTGTTTGAGTGTCTAAGTGTCTGAGTGTGAAAAACGAGATTGCCGCGCTCTGAGCCCGTCGAAGGGCTCGCAATGACAAATGAAGAAAATCCCCCTCTATCCCCCTTTTGCAAAGGGGGAGGTTCTTAAATTCCGTCCTCGAACCTCGTTCCTCGGTCCTCGTGCCTTTCTTCTACACTGGTCACTAACCACAAGTCACTAAACACAGTTGATCCTGCTACAGCAGGATCAACCCCGTGCACGACACCTTCTCCGTCACGGGGAAGTGGAGCTTCGGGAGTCCCGCA